>CAMRUG010000034.1 GCA_947053925.1 uncultured Clostridia bacterium | reverse complement strand
ACCGTTCCGTCTGTTACCGTGCGTATACGCCCTTGTTCGTAGGTTACTTCGTTCTTGCCTATTGTCTCCGTCTCTATACTTTCGGTTACATTCAGCGGTTTATCTTTGTATACACCGTACTCCGTCTCCGTTTTATGCCCCGTTTCCGTTAATTCCCCGTTCGCGGCTTTTATCTGTTCCGCTACAACTCTAGGCTGTCCCTGTTCCGTATATCCGTATTTCTGTCCTGTAAGCCCGTTATCTACACTAAACAAACTGCCGTCCGCATTATACGCATAGTTCTCTACCGCCCCTACCGTTCCGTCGCTCGCTACCACACGTTTTCTTGTCAGGCTGCCGTATGCGTCATAGGAATATTCCGTTGTTACTCCGTATTCGTCTGTTTGGCTCAGTGTCTTGCCCTTGTAGTCTACCGTCGTCTCGCTACTGCTTGTCTTTCCGCTTTCGGTTACTCCCGTTGTTTTTACCGTAAAACCGTTATATTTAAAGTTATATTCTACGTTTATCTCATTGCCGTTTACCAGTGTTGTATTTATGCGGAAATCCATTGTGTCTTCCTTGTCTACACAGAACGACAGATATTGTATGTCAGTAAGCAGTTTTGTTCCGTTATTGCATACCACGTCAAAACATTCTATGCCTTCGTATATATAGTCGTTTCCCTGTCTATTGGTAAAACTCGCTATTACGTCTCTTTCGGTAAAAAAGCATTCTTCGTTTATTGGTATCTTAGATACACCTTTATTAGTTTCTACCATAGCGGTTTTAATTTTGTCCAGTGAGACATATCCGTTTGTTTCCGTTTCAAACTGCAATACGGTGCGCGGTGCTGGTGCAAACCCTATCTCGTTTATTTCAAACGTATCGCCGACAGTAACGTTATTATTAAGAAGCGAAACGAAAATTTGCAATGTACCGTTAAAGGGCTTCTCATTTGAGTCGACCGGCAACGTTACGGGTACGCTTACCCTTTGCCAAGCGTTTACTGCACTGCCGTTTATAAGCACGCGCTCGGTAATCTGCTGTGCCGTATCGGAGAAAACAAACGTCGCGCTAACCTTTGGATATTTATAAGCGTTTTTAATCTTTAACCAAAATGAATATTCGTAATGACGGAGCGCTTTTTCCGCTTCGTTACGAGCAAGTCCGCCTGTGATGCCAAATCCTACATCGAACCGACTGGCAGTAGAAGGGTTTTGGTTGGCAATTATTCCGCGGCTGCCGTTTATTGTCTGCGCGTCGTCTGACCCTGCGGTTGCCGTACGTTTTGCGCCCTGTTTATTCAGAGTTTTTAGGTTATTCCCGTCTTTTTCGAAAGTGCTTGTAATACAGGCGTTACGGTCTATAAAGTATGCCAGCGTTATGCCGTCTTTGTTGGTTACGTCCGTTTCGTAAGCAATTTTGTCTCCGTCTTTAATATACTTGTAAATATATTTGTTACAAGATTTTTCTACGAACCGACGGGATACCGACGTTCCGCACTGTGCCTGTCCTAAACTTAATGCCTGTCCGTTAGAGTCGGTCATTCCCAACGACAGCGTTTGCTCCGTTACTGCTCCTGCCGACAACGTTGTTACTTTGCCGTTTGTTCCGTCGTAAGTTATTGCATATCCCTGTTTGGTTTGACTGTCCGTTATCTCGCTTAACTGCCCGTTTGAGTAAGCAAACTCCAACAACGGCTTGCTTATGCACTGCTCGCCTGCCTTATTAAAAGCAACCTGACTGACACTAACAAGATTGTTTCCGCTGTCGTAACCGTATGCTAGGCTAAACAATTTACTGTTAAAGTTTCCGTAAGACGTAACCGAAGTTAAACAGCCGTTACCGTACTGTAACTCTATTCGGCTTTTGGCTTTGCCGTTTGTTACCGTTCGGCTGTCGTAAACGGAGACTAAACGCTTTTGCGTATCGTAATTGTATATCTTTTGTATACTTGCGTTATGGCAGGAAACGCTCCTTGTAAGCAAGCCGTCTAAGTTAAAATATAACTTGTTGCCTAAGCCGTCTCTTATTACATATTCCTGCTCCTTTACAATTAAAGTGATTTGCGCGTTACGGTCGTCGTAGTAGCGGTTTGTATCGAACTGTACAAAACGGTGGACTTCCCCCGCTCCGTCCAGATACTTGTACACCTTGGCGTTGTTTTGGTCGTAATTGTCCGGCACAACTATCTGGGTCAGGTTTAACTTCCAGTTATTGCCTAAACCCTTTATTTTGTTTGCAAATGCTCCGTAGCCTTTACTGCTGTAAACGTGGCTGACGGCAATATTAAAGTTGCCCCGACCGACTGCTATGCCGTCCAACACATACTTGAGTCTGCCCGTTGCCAGATTGACGCAGGGGTTACCCCTTTCGTCTGCCTTTGAATAGTTTGTCTCCTTGATTGCTTCCTGCGGCAAGGGTTTATTGCCTGAACCGCCTGTCGAATCCGACACCATACTTTGATCTAAATTTCCTTTATACATTCTTTTTTACTCCCTTGAAGATATACTCTGCTTACTGCTTAGCGGAAGCAGGTTGATGTTTGTTTCGGTTATTGCTACTTCTACTATCTCCTTACACTTGGCGCATTTTACGCGTACTTGACTGCCCGCTGCACCCTCTAGCAACTTGTGTCCGCATACCGGACAAAATACATATTTCATTATCCTTCTCCTTATTTTTCTCGGTTTATTGCACTGCTTAGTACATAACTTCATACTGCCTGATTAAAACAAGTAAAAAAACAGTACTTAAACCTTGAGTTTACAATTCTAAACAACGGTTTGTATTTGTTTGAATAATAGAACATTTGTTTGGACTATACTTACAGCATAACACAGAAATTGAGATTGTCAAAAAATTGTCTCATTTGTTTTTTT
>CAMRUG010000033.1 GCA_947053925.1 uncultured Clostridia bacterium | reverse complement strand
TGAGACTTGAACTCACACGGTCTCCCACACGCCCCTTAAACGTGCGCGTCTGCCCCTCAGCCGAGCCGCTTCAAAGAAGAGGCGAACGCCACGGAGCGAAGCGGAGTATTCCGCCGAAACAAACTATTTTCGAGTTGGCGGAAAGGCAGACAAAAAAAGAACACACTAAGGTGTGTTCCTACTTTGGTGCGAGATGTGAGACTTGAACTCACACGGTCTCCCACACGCCCCTTAAACGTGCGCGTCTGCCCATTCCGCCAATCTCGCAAAACTAAACTCAATTATTGCTTACTTATAATAGTTTATACAATTTGATTTGTCAATCGTTTTTAAGTATTTTACTGCAATTTAATCTTTGTTATAACATTGTTTTACAAAATGTTTTAAAATATATCTATTATATAACGTAATTAAATAATTTATTAAATGTAACCTTGACTATTTTGTCGGTATATGGCATACTTAAATGACCGAAGATGAACAACAATATACAATAAAATGATACGGCAAATTTGTTAAATTTTGATTTGTTAGTATTTAAATTAAAATATAAGTAACTTATTTTATTAAAATTGTGTGTTGTTTAATTCATCTTAAAATAAAAAACAGGGGTGTACCTATGACAAAAAGAACAAAGGTTTTGGTTATTTGTATTTGTGTTGTAGTATTTGCGCTGGCTATTTGCGGTTTAACGGCTTGCAACAAAAGCGACAAACTTACGTTAAACAACGTTAAAGCCGAGCAAATCGACAAAGAACAACGCGTAAAAGTATCTTGGGACGTAGAAGGAACTCCCAATCAAGTTGTAATAACTGTAAAAAAGTCTAACGGAACTGTGGACAGTATGACCACTATTACTAATGCTACTTTACTTGCAAAAGGTTATACGACTATAGACGCGAGTTACGGATTGAACGATATAGAAATAGAAATCTCCAACAGAAGATATTCGGACAAAAAGACTATTCAGGCAGAAGTTTATACCGACGAATACGTTATTGCTCCGCTAGTTGCGACAATGCCCGTAACGTTGTTTTCGCTTAAACTGAGTGAAATTACAAACAACTACACTATTCCTACATTTGTTTGGTTGCAACGCGGAATGGCATGGAACTATAAAGAAATGCCCGAAAACGTTCATTTGATACCCGTTGATACATTGGATACAATGGCAGGCTATCTCGGTACAAATTATTGGAAAATGTATGTTGAAACAAGCAAATGGGTAGGAGAATTATACAAGATGAACAATAATTCAAAATTCCATTTCTATGTCAACGATTACCATCCCTTTGTTTGGCTAGAAAGCACATATTTGAACAGAATCCCCACCGATAACTACGACGTTACACTGCTTACGGACGGTACGGCTTCTAACTTTGTATTTGAAAGTTTGTATATAAAGGAATCCGCCGCCGAAGATTATAACGATATGGTTACGGAATACAACAAATACAAACAAAACTTGTGGGATAAAAACAATCAAAATCTGTACAATATCGTAAACGTTTTAAACGAAAACGACCGTACGCGCAACTGGATTTTGCCTATGCTTAAGGAAGAGCCTAATGTAAGATTGATTCTTACACGCGACTACTTTAACGACAGCAACAATGCAAACACTCACGAGACGATAAAACAATATGTAAACGAACTTAAAGCGGAAAAGAAAATCGAAGTTGTAAATCTGTACACTTTGCTAAACGCATTATCCGAAACAGATCAACACAGACTTAAAACATTGTATAACTTGGGCGACAGTTTATTTGAAAAAGCCGTAACAGAGAACAAGAAAGTTATGGTTATATTGGGAACAAGAACTACCAACGAAAATTCTAACAACTTTGAAGAATATGTTGCCGCGACAAAAGCGTACTACGGAGACGAGTATATTTACTACTACAAAGGACACCCGTGGACTCCTACCGCTTCCGACCCTGCTAAGGCAGAAAAACTCGAAGAAATGGGACTTATCGACGTTGATTCGAGTATAGCGGCAGAATTGATATTCTACTTTAACCCCGATATTGCTACGACAGGCTACAGTTCGACAACGTTCGGTTCGTTAAATGACAATCAAGTCGGCGGTATATTCAATCAAACATTGGATAACGCGCTTAAAACATACAGTCCGTACACAAAGTTTGTAATTAACAAGAAGGACTTGGGCGACGGCAAGTATGACAGCATTGCAAAAGCAGGCAACTATATATTTGAATTTGCAAATAACGAAAAATACGACGTCGGCGTTTACGATACTAAAACAGATAAAATAAAGTACTACAAAGCAAACGGTTCGGAATATACTGAAGTTAAATAACAATTTACAATTTGTACAAAACCGAATAGTTTAATGCAGAACGGGAACAAAGCGACGTATTTTGTTCCCGTTTATTTTGCTGTTTTAGGCTGTAATGCTCTTATATCGTACACGAACAATATTATTTTCGATATTTTATTGTCAACGTGAATGATGAACTAGCGAGTGCTCAGCAGTAATTAGTTGTAGTTAAATGTCAATAGTTTTAGTCATTGCGATATTTTAAAACTATACGCATTTAAAATGTACACTATTACAATTTGAAATTTAAAATATTTGCTTTCCGACAATATGTAAAACATTTTAAATAATGCTTTTAAGAGTAAATAAATATGTTTTTTAACACTGCTTACTTGTGATTGGGAAAGTATGGACAGTAATAATAGACAACACATTACAAAAATGTCCTTACGGCAAAGAATAAAAGAAAAAGTTAAAAGTTTTTTTAATGAAGTACTCAGAAAGATAACAAATTTTGTGAAAAATTATTAAAAAAACAATTGACAATTATTTGTGCAAGTGTTACTATATTTAAGCATTGCAAATATTCCTCTATAGCTCAGTCGGTAGAGCATGCGGCTGTTAACCGCAGGGTCGTTGGTTCGAGTC
>CAMRUG010000032.1 GCA_947053925.1 uncultured Clostridia bacterium | reverse complement strand
TGCTTTTTTTGTCAAAAAATACACTTTGTTTACTAAAAGTTTACTTTTAAATAGTAATATTAACTGGCAAAATGACAAATAGTGTCATTTTGCGTCTAAAAAATTCGTTTTAAAGGAAGTTTCAATGCAAAAAGCGAAGGTATTATGCTTAATAGTGGCTATGGTAATGGCTTCGGTAGGGACGGTAGTCGTCGCCCAAAATTTCGGCGACGGACCGGATACTACTATCGTTTTGCCTAACGATGACCAAAATACCGTTTTAGATAAGCCTGCTGAGGGCGATCCTTCGCAATACGATTTGAAACAGAATTTGTATATAGCGGCAGGAGAACTCAAACGGAGCGGCGGTTTTGTGGGCGTTTCGCACGGTACAACTACATCTGTGGGTATGGCGCAGGAAGTATCTAACAAACGCACTGTCGTAAACGGTAACGTATTTAAAGAAATGGCAACGGTCGGCGTTGTCAAAAACGCTTACCAGTTATATTTGTACGGTAACAATTATCTTTACCGTAAGCCTGCCAAAATTACCAGTACAAGTGTAATAAAATGGGCAGATACCGCGCAGAAATTTACCGAAGACGCTTTCTTGGATAAATTCGGACACCGTTCGGATGCTTTAACCGGTTATATTTTAAATGACGAAACAATAGTAGACGCACGCATTGAAAGTACGGAAAACGGACTGTATTCGTACCGCTATATTTTGGATATAAATACCGCGCCTGCCAGAATGTTGCGCGAAATGAAAGCAAATTCGGGTATGTCGAACTATTCTACTTTTGAAAAGGCAGAAATAGTTGTAACAATGGACGCCGACTGGCAAGTCAAGAGTTTGAGAACCGACTGCAAGTACAAAGTACCTATGCTCGGCGGACTCGATTGCGTAGAAGATATCACAGAGACTTTCAGCGGTATAGGCACACAGGGAGATTTGCCCGAAAAGGAATTTTTTGAACAATTTTTTGACGCTTCTATCGATACTCCGATTGACGAAGAACCAGACGCATTATCCGTTTTAATGGAGATATTCCAACCGTATTTGACGGGCGAAAAACTTAACGCTTCGTTAAATGTGGAACTTGACGAAACAAAGATTGTTTCCGCTTTGGTGTCGGCAAATATAGATATAAACAATTTCGATAACATTACCGCGGATATCAAGGTGGGTACAGACTTATATCTGTCATATAATGCAGGCAAACTGTTTGTTACTTACCAAGATTTTAAGGGAAGTACAACGCTTGACGGAATAATGGGGTTGGTTCAAACATTGTTGCCTAAGCAAGACGACGGAGCGGACGATAGCGGAGAAAGCGAAATCGGCGACGATATTCTCTCGAAGTTTACATACTCAATCAATGACGGACACTGCGTAGTCAATATGCCTATTACGTTAGGCGACATAAATCTCGAAGCTAATATATATGCCGACATTGTAGACGGCAAGTATGTGTTTACGGGGGCTGATGCAAAACTCGGCGAATTGCGCATTGACGTTAAGCCCGCCGAGCAGTGGGAAGTTCCCGAAATCAAGGGCGAATATCCCGAAATTTTGGGCTTGCTCGATTTGGTTAAAAACGGCGTTGTGGCAGTCAATGCTAACGTCAACGGATTGTCTGTTGACGCGATGATTGAACTTGGCAGTAAATCGTTGTATGCCAAAGCAGGAGACTTATCTGCAATAATGCGCGATAACGTAGCGTATTTAACTTACGGCGAAGTAAAACTCAAACTCGCTTTAAGCGATATAAACGAGCTTGTAGACTTGATAGGTTTATTTGTAGACGGCGGCATCAATTTGGAAATGCCGAGTATATCGGTCGATACTGTTCTTGCAATGTTATCGAATATAAAGGCTGTTAATACAAACGGCGTTACGGCGTTTGTAATTGAGATTGGAGATATCTCGGCAAGCATCGAACTTCAAGCCGCTTCAAACGGATGGAATGTTTCCGGTATTAACGTCAGTTATAACGGACTTGATTTACAAGTTACTCCCGAAGATAAATTTGTTGACGTTATCCCCGTTGTAGACGGCACGCAATACGCAGATATAACGGATATTGTAAATACGTTTGCCGAACCTATCAGCAAGTTAATCAAGGGCGGAAGTTACGGCGTAGACTTTGCCGCAGCGCTCAATTTGAACGGCAAGGGATACTTGCTTGACGGTTACTTTACTTACGACAATGTCGGCAATATACAAGTCAATGCAACGATAGGCAATAACGAAGCAACTTATATTAACGTTGACGTTGTCTTTGCAGACGGCAATCTTTACATAGATTTAAACGGCATAAAATTGGCGTTTGAATTACCGAAGAATAACGCACAGATTGACTTTGCCGGTATTGTTGAACAACTTAGCGGCATCGACGAAAATGTCGATAAATTTATCGACGTTGTCGAAGGTATAATCGGCGCGGTAGCCGAATTCGATATTGCGCAATTCGACTTTGTAAACCTTGTAAAATCGTTTGCTTACGATAAAGAAAGCGGTAGTATTGATATAATAATAAATGCTCAAGACTTTGCTTTGGGCGAATTCGGTATAGGCGTTTCTGTTGTAGACGGCAAAATTACCGCTACATTAAGTAATTTAACAGTTGCAAATGTATGTCTTGACGTAAAGGCAAGCGTAGAAAGCGGCGTTGACTGCGTTGTAGTTCCCAATGCCTCAGATTATATAACCGAACTGAAAATTGACGTAAACGGAATATTTGCTTATGTTCAATTGGATATGTTGAACAAAACCGTCCGTGCGTATGCAGATATTTTTGGGGAAAAACTTGTTGCGACTTATGTCGACAATAAAGTTTACGTTAAATACGGAAATATAAAAGCATACATTGACGTTGCCGAAATAGACAAACTTGTTGTCCTAATAAGTAATTTTGTTGATTTGGACGGCGGCATTGATATTGACGTTAAAGGTTTGCTTGACGGAATTTTCTTAACAGATACAGAAAACGGATTTAAAGTCGGCATATCGTTAGGTAATATTTACGCACAAGCAGAGTTCGATAGAGTTGACGGAATGGTAACGTTTGCCAAAGCGAACGTAGAAGTAGACGGCGTAAGCGTAAACGTTAGCCTT
>CAMRUG010000031.1 GCA_947053925.1 uncultured Clostridia bacterium | reverse complement strand
CCCTTTCGTCATTAACTCCACCTCTCAATGGTTACTTTTCGCTAACAAGATTAACGCTAATGACTCTAACTTCAATTCTAATAAATTCTTCCTTTTAGCTAACGATTTAGACTTCGCAAACAACTCTATTAACCCTGTTGGCTCCTCTTCATCAGGCTTTTATGGCACTCTATACGGTAATAAACATACTATTAAAAGAATTAAATTTAATGTCGTTAACAGTCCTGTAGACAGCGGTTACAAAGCAATAGGATTGTTTGCTTTTTTAAATAACGCATCGGTATACGACCTTACTTTCGACTCTTCTAACACTTATTCTTATACGCCAAACGCCTCTGTTGCCGCAGGTATGCTTGCCGCCAACTCTAAAAACGCTACTATTGTAAACGTTTCTAACAGTGCAAACATGACCGTAAGCAATGCCGGTGTTACCAACGGCAATCAATATATGTTAATCGGCGGTCTTATTGGACACGCTCAAGGCTACGCACGAATGTACAAAGTTATGCATCAAGCCAATTTAAGCACAATAGCAGGTGCAGATTCCGTTACGGCTTACGGAGACAACCATGTTTTCGTTGGCGGACTTTTAGGCAGTAACAACGGCTTATCCGAATTTACGCTTGACGCCGCTTATGTCAACTTTAAACTGACTGCCAAACACGGCGGCTTGTGTTCAGGCGCACTCATTGGCGGAATGGGTTCAGGTTCTGCTCTGTACAAAATTTCTAACGTTCTTGCCAACTGCGAATCTACCACAAGCGGCACAATGAACTCTCCCGACTGTTACGGCTTGACAGGCTGGATGAGCCACAGTGCAACAACAAAACCCGCAAGCGGTTCTTACTTAAAAAATATTTATTTCAGCTCGGAAACTTACATAGGGACTTACTTCCACAATGACGGCGGAGCAACGAACTGGCCCACAGCACCGTCCGGCACCTACAAATATCCCGCTGAAACAGGCAATGCTAACTTAGTTACAAACCCTGTAGACACAAAAGCAGCAGTAGGCGCGGCCGCCGCAGCCAACTCGACGCTAAAACAATATTTTAATATTACTTCTTCTTCCGCGACCGCCACCAGCAAACTCAACAACGCGGGGAATATCAACTACGACTTGGGCGGCGTTCAAGACTGCAAGCAGTCTTGACGCGCGCCCGACGTCAATGTTGAGTTTTCGCTATCACAACTTGTTGAGTTTGCTGGTGGCAGTGCCGCCGCTGACAGTATAATATGTTGTTATGCCGCTGTTACTTGCCGCCGCGCCCATCGGGTTTGTATTGACGGTTGCGTTACTGATGATTGTGGTATCTAAGTTAGTAACAATTGTAGTACGCGTTGAAGCGGGGTCTCCCTGAGTGCTGTTCCACCCGTTGACCAGACCGCCGCCCGTTTTCGGTTTGGCAGTACCGTTCCAAGTAATATACAGATTTGAAAATACTGACGTTGTCAATTGTTCGGACGCCGTCGTTCCCAAGTTACCTATCGGAGCGATGTCGGGAGACGTCGTTATTCCGTCGGCGGTATAGTTAACAGTAATAACCGAGTCTTTTACAGTCATTTTGACTTGCGTACTGTTGACGCGTCCCATAACGCCGGCAATATTGATACCGCCGCCATGATATACGGCTTTTAAATTGACGTTACAGTTAAGCATATCGAAAGTCGTAAGCGAACCGGTTGCACTGCCGACAAAGCCGCCTACGATATGGCAGTCGTTACCGATACCTGCCGTGAGCGAAGTCGCCCAAGGCGTTGCGGTTATTGTTCCTGTGTAGGTACATTTGTAAAATTTGATAGATGCGCCTGCCGCATAACCTACAAGTCCGCCGATATGCAGATACTTATTGTTTGCGGCTGTTGTCAAGCCGTTGTTATTGATTGTAAGATTAGCTTTAGAAACAACGTTTGTAAGAGTAGCGTTTTGCGTTCTGCCTGCAAGTGTACCTGCAAACGTTGCCGCATTTTCGGCATAGCTGAAAACGTTGGAAGAATCCAATATTAAATCGTATACCGAAGCGCTGTTCAAATAAGCAAACAAACCAACGTTCTTATCCGCTTTTGTTACAGGGTCGGTTACAGAACTGAGTTTAGCTCTTTTAATAGTATGTTTATTACCGTATAGAGTGCCATAAAAGCCTGATGAAGAGGAGCCAACAGGGGCTGAACAAATATTGAAAAGTCGACGTCAAAAGAAAGATATTTTTGTGATATTTTAGAGGTTGCATTCGGCTTATTTAAAGCGTCAAGAACAGGAATGAGGTCTGTTTTATTTTCCCCCATGGTTCTAGCTTGAAACAACGGCGAGAGAGGTCAAGCAACGGTTTGAGCGCACAGTCAGAAGTGCTTTTTTAATACAATTACCGAGCGAATTTTTGATTATCGAACAAACCGCGCGGCATACAGGCAAGCCCTTAGTACAGCAACCGGTTAGGCATTTGGAAGAGTTTGCTAACAAGCGGCGGCGCGACAAGGCACAGAACCGTGCCACGATACAAACGAACCTTTCTGATATTGATTAAACGCAAACAACAAAATTGGCTTTTGAGCAATAATTTAAAAAGAAGTTTGGCGGCGAAGACCTCCTTTATGAAAAAATCACAAACACAACCCCTTTTTATCTGTAATTTTGTTATTGGGGTGCTATAATTATAACAAAATACTATCCCTCTACGCGCGGGCTAGTATTTTGTTGCGAGCAAGCTCGGAACAAAAACTCAACTCCTCCAATCGCGGGGTCGCCTTTATTGCGTGCAAGCTCGAAACAAAAGTCTTTTTTTTTCTTATTCTATTGTTTATCTTTTTAGAGCAAGCTCACAAAACAACAGTCTTTTTTTATTGTTTATATTTTTAAAGCAGACTAATAAAACAAAAGTCCGCCAAACATACTAATTAAATAACAAAGACAAATATATTGACAATACACTTAATCGACAGCACTATTCCCTTACAATCAATTTACAATACAGCCTACATACAATATTCAAATTCGATTTATACTTATTTACATCCTTTTTATTATTTACATTGACAACCGTTATCTTATCGATGCCAAAATAAAAATTTTACAACCAATTTCTATCGCTTAAATTTTGATATATTTATATGTTTCGAATCGGGCTCCACATTTGTATTTGAAAAGTTTTTGTTATTTACAAATTGCGCTTTTTTATATTGTTTTAATTTAATTATTATATATATTATATATATTTATGGACAAGCTCTATGTGCGCAGCGTTCGGCGAACGCTGCGCTGATTATATTTTTTTTCTATTCGTATTTTTTAGTAACTATTTTTAAAGTTCCCACCTTCTCTTCGGAGCCTAATTTACCTGCTGACGCCGCTATCTCTGCCGC
>CAMRUG010000030.1 GCA_947053925.1 uncultured Clostridia bacterium | reverse complement strand
CAAGTTCTTCGGCAATTATACGCTGAACCTCGTACGGCAGATAACCGTACATATCCTGCGCAAACTGCAATGCAGGCATCAATGCTCCGCCTTGCGCTTTTAGTTCCGCTAACTTTGCGCGCAAAACTTTTTCTTGTTCTTTAGTGCCTTCAAACGGCAAAGCCGAACCTTTCATTTATTTACCTCCGATTTGGAATTGCGAAAAACGCACAGTTAAGATTTTATCAAAACGCGCTGTTTTCGACAAATAAAAACGGGCTTTATTACAATACATAAAAATTATAAGGTTATCGAATTTTCTTATTAAAAGTAAAAAAGTAACGTCGGTGTTTAACTTTCCGACGTTGAATCCAACAATAAATTTTGAAGTTTTTTTCTTATCTCACTGTGCTGTCCGTCATAAATATTGCGTTCTCCCCGTAATTCAGTAAGTTCGGCAACTTGCGATATCGTACAAGGCTTATTTGAAAGAAAATAAATGCGGTCAGCAAGCGTAAGCGCTTCGTCTACGTCGTGCGTAACCAACAAAGCGGTGATATTTTTGTTTTGTAAGTATTCAATCAATGTATCGTATAATTGCCGTTTAACTCCGTAGTCCAGCCGCGAAAACGGTTCGTCCAACAGCATTACCGAGCGGCTGCAAGCAAAAGCACGAGCAAGAGAAACGC
Source organism: uncultured Clostridia bacterium (assembly GCA_947053925.1). GTDB lineage: Bacteria > Bacillota > Clostridia > Christensenellales > CAG-314 > Fimimonas. The sequence continues at coordinate 3,400 of CAMRUG010000030.1, read as the reverse complement.
GCTGTTTTTCGCCGTCTGACAGCGTCAAAGCGTTTTGCTTGCGCTTGTCGGCAATATGAGCTAATTTTAACGCTTCGTCAACTTGTTCCGAGCAATTTTTACCAAAAATTATACGGACATTGTTTTCAACGGAAACGGGCGCCAATGTCGGCTCAGACAGCACGACAGACGGCGGCGCACTTAAACATTTACCTGTATAATCGACAACGCCCGTTATTATATTTAATAAAGTTGTTTTGCCGCAACCGGACTTACCTAATACGACGTTAATTCCCCGTGAAAAAACGGTATTGAAATCTTTAAATATAACGTTATCTCCGTAAGCAAAACTGACATTATCTAGTACTATTTCGTTGCTTTTTTGACACATATCGAAACAACTCCTTCTATAACAAAACACACTGCTAAAGCCAGCAAAGTTAAAGCCAACACGTTTGCCGTATCAAGATTTACTTTTCCTATATACATATCACGTCCCAAACCGAGTTTCGGCAATGACATAGCCTCGCCTGCTATAACGACTTTGATACACAGCGGAAGCGTATCTCTTGTTTGCGGAACTACCGCCGAACCTATGTGCGGTAACAACACATAACGTATTTTGTTACGCCGCGAAACACCGTATATCTTACATAACTCAAGCAGTTTTAAGTCGGAATATATCTCTCTTTGAAACGCACTGTAAATTATCGGAAACGCAACTAAAAACGCGACTACGGCAGGTACGGTTGTGGACGTAAACACAATCAACGTTACCAAAATTATTGCCATAGTAGGCAAAGCGCGGAAAACGGTTACGATATTATCTGTTATTCTTTTGGCTATAGGAAATAAACCTGCAAACAGACTTAGACAAAGCGCGGTTATTAAAGAAACGGCAAACGCAATTAAAGAACGTAACAAAGTTGACAATAACGCCAAATACGTCGTACCTTTACCAAGCAATGTAAAAGTCAGAGCAATAACCGTCCACGGAGACGGGGCAATGAGTTCCTTATCGACCGTTATAGACACGATATACCAAACAAGCAATATCGCGGCAATCATACCTATAACATACAACAAATTAAATAAATGTTTTTTACCCTTTAAATTCATAATACAGTTCGTCCTTTAACAGTCCTGCAAAAGGACCTTTAAATTGCGACAGGTAGTCGAAAATGTCTTGTTTTACTTCATACGCTTTTACTGTTTTCAAGTTACAGCCTTCAATAATATCCGTAGTATAATCAATGTTTAGAGTACTGCCCGCCGATAATAGCAGATCTTTCAATCTTTCTGTATTTTGTGCCAAATATGCGTTGTTTTGAAATAAGTCATTGTATAAAGCGTCTGCAAAACCCTGTTTAGACAAAAGAGACTTTTTGACGATTACGCTCGCTTGCGGATAGCCTGTAATTTCTTTTGACGTTACCTGCTGCCACAATTCTTGAAGATTGAACACTCTGTATAAAGTTTTGCCGTTTGCTTTTGCCCTGTTAACGGCATTAGTTGCGGCAGGCTCTCCTACAAGTGCATAATCGCACTTTTGGTTTAAAAGCAACCCTACCGCTTCAGAGCCGTCATCGACATATTCGAGATTAACTCCTCCGTCGGCATAACTCACATTATGCTCATCCAGTATTTTTTTGAACAAATATTCGCCTGTGTTACCCAAACCTATGCTTTTAACGGTTTTATTGATAAGGTCGGACAAATCGGTTATATTATCCCAGCCCAGAACGTATAACAATCCCCAAACATTAACGGTAAAAATCGAGTAATCGCCGCTTGCAGAACAGATTTTTACTGCGGCATTTGTCGGCAGCACTGCAATATCCGCTTCGGGATTTACCCCCGAACACTTTGCCGTAACGTCCGCGCCGGTCGTGATATTCACTTTTACATTGTAACCACCCGCTTTACCGCTTTCGATAATATTTGCAACCGCCAAAGCGGGCGCGCCGTCGGGTACAAAAATTTGTATCCGTTCATCGTTTTTACACGAAACGAATATTAACGGCAGTAACATACAAAATACTAAAATGACGGCAAAAGAGCTTTTTTTCATATTTAATTCTCCTTTATCCCCTCAGGCGTTAATACACTTTTTGCCGTAACGCCCGATATTCGTCCCAAATTGCCTACCAAAGCAGAAATTTTTTCTACCTGTCCTTCTACAATAAGAGCGATTACGTTACGTCCCGTTTGGTGATTAGGCACACCCATACGCCCGACTATAATTTCGCCATAGTTAGTCAGCACCGTCTGCACAGACTGTACTGCATTTTTCTGAGTGATTACTATTGCTACTACTCCCGTTCTGCTATCCATACGTTACTCCTTAAAAAATAAATTCATTTGAAATTTGCTTACTTTAATTTTACCAATATTTCTAGTTATTTTACTAAGTGTCTATTAACCTGATTCTTCAAACAACGTTAGGTTAGTTATATTTACAAATATATCGGTATAGGTTATCTCTAAATTACATTTTAACGGACTGTTTAGCTTAAAAATATAATACAATATATTTCCTACTCACAACAGAAAAACGGCGTTCTCATATACCGAAAACGCCGTTAATTGTTGAATAAGAAACAACTTGTACCGTTGCCTTACTTTTTTATTTGCCAACCAAAACCGTAATTTCAGTTGTGAAATAAAAATTTAATTAACGATCCGTCTCTCCGATACCCATTGAGAAAGAGGTTATTTGCTTGATTTTTTAATTGCCTGCGTCTTGCAATTTGGCGGTTTGGTCGGCAATACGCAATGCTTCGACCATTTCGCCTATATCGCCGTTCATAAAGTTTTCGATAGAATACAGAGTCAATCCTATGCGGTGGTCGGTTACGCGCCCTTGCGGGAAGTTATATGTGCGTATACGCTCGCTACGGTCGCCCGTGCCGACTTGACTTTTACGCGCGGCGGCGTACTCTGCGTCTGCCTGCGTTTGAAAATGGTCGTAAAGTTTGCTTTTTAAAATGTTCATTGCTTTTTCGCGGTTTTTGATTTGACTGCGTTCGTCCTGACAATTTACTACAATACCCGTAGGCAAGTGGGTTATGCGGATAGCGCTTTCCGTCTTGTTGACGTGCTGTCCGCCTGCGCCGCTGCTACGGTAAGTGTCTATTTTCAAATCTTTGTCAAGTATCTCGATATCAACGTCGGGCGCTTCCGGCAAGACCGCTACCGTTATCGTACTGGTGTGTATACGCCCCTGACTTTCGGTATCGGGCACACGCTGAACACGGTGAACGCCGCTTTCGAACTTAAATTTACTGTACGCGCCGTCGCCTACTACCATAAACGAGCCTTCTTTCAGTCCGCCGAGTTCGTTTTCTTCCACGTCGATTTCCTCTATCTTCCAACGGTTTTTTTCTGCAAACATATAATACATACGGCGGATTTCGTTGGC
>CAMRUG010000029.1 GCA_947053925.1 uncultured Clostridia bacterium | reverse complement strand
TAAATTTGAAATCTAAAAACAAACAGATATAATATTATTATTGATTTTTTAAAAGCACACCGCAACAAAAATTATCTCTACTTAACGGCGGCTCGGTGTCTTTTGCCGCAAATGTCGGCAATGAAATACGCCGCTTAATTTGTGCAATTGACAAATTAAGCGGCGCTTGGTTTATTCTTTTACATAAGGCGGTTTGGCGCTGTAAGAAGTATGCAACAACTTGTGCGCTAAGTTTCCGCACGGTTTGTCTAAAAACTCGGCATAGACGCTTTGTACCGAACTGTTTTTGTGGCTTCTGCGGTTGTACATTGCTTTGTCCGCATCGTAAAGCACCGAGGCGCGCTTTGCCGCAACTTCGTTTTTATGCTTAACGAATGTTGCTTTTATCGGCTGACCTCCGCCCATTACGCAACCGCCGTGGCAAGTCATAACTTCTACAAAATGATAGTCGCATTCGCCCGACTTAATTTTTTCGCACAGAGCCTTTGCGTTATTGAGACCGTTGACTACTGCAATTTTTAAACTTTTGCCCGCAATCTGGTACGAGGCTTCCTTGACGCCCTTAAGTCCGCGGACTTCGTTAAATTCCAACTTGGTGTAATTTGCGTTGGGTTCTAATACGCTTACGGCAGTACGCAACGCCGCTTCCATAACTCCGCCCGTAGCGCCGAAAATTATGCCTGCGCCCGTATATTCGCCAAACGGGCTGTCCGTTTCGCCGTCGGGAAGTTCGTTCAGCAATATGCCGTTTTCCTGTATAAGGCGCGCAAGTTCCCGCGTTGTAAGCACCGCGTCAATATCCGGCAGACCTTCGGTAAAGGTACGCTTTTTTTCGTTCTTTTTTGCCGTGCACGGCATTACCGAAACGACAAATACGTTTGACGGGTCGATATTGTTTTTCTTGGCAAATATATGCTTTACCAATGCTCCGAACATTTGCTGAGGAGATTTGCAGGTTGACAAATTGGGCAGTAATTCGGGGTAATTCTTTTCGGCATAACTTACCCAAGCGGGACAGCAACTTGTAAACATAGGCAGAGTGCCGTTGCCGTTAATGCGTTCAACAAGTTCGTGCGCTTCCTCCATTATGGTAAAATCTGCCGAGCAGTTTACGTCAAATACCTTTTTAAAACCTAAATAACGCAACGCTGTGTTTATCTTGCCCTGAACGTTTGTTCCCAGCGGTTGGTCGAATGTTTCGCCAAGCGCCGCGCGGACAGAGGGAGCAGTGCCCACAATGACATATTTTTCGGGATTGGAAAGCGCTTCCTGAACGCGCACTATTTCTTCCTTTTCTTTTAGCGCGCCAGTAGGACAAACCGTTATGCACTGTCCGCACCCTACGCACGGGGTGTTTTTTAAATTCATATCGAACGCGCACGCAACGTGAGTTTTAAAACCGCGTTCGTTTGCGCCTATAACGCCTACGCCCTGAGCCTTTTTGCACACGGCAATACACCTGCGGCACAAGATACATTTACTGTTATCACGCACAAGATAGTCCGTTGAATCGTCATATACAAAGTTGCGCGTTTCTCCTGCAAATTTATTTGCGTCGCAACCGTATTTATAAGCCAATCTCTGCAATTCGCAATTAGTATTGCGTTCGCACGAGAGGCAGTCCTTACGGTGGTCGGACAAAATCAATTCTAATGTGATTTTACGCGCGTTTAAAACCCTTTGAGTCGTAGTAAATACTTCCATACCCTCATATACGGGATATTCGCAAGCGGCGACAAGGTTACGCATACCTTTGACTTCGACAACGCACACACGGCACGCGCCCAACTCACTTAGTTCCTTCATATGGCATAACGTAGGTATCTTGATACCTATACTGCGCGCCGCTTCAAGTATAGTACTGCCTTCCTCCACCATTACGGGAACATTGTTAATAGAAAGACTAATCATTTTTTGCCACCTACCTTTTTGATAGCGTTAAACCGACAAACCGTTTCGCATATACCGCATTTAATACACAGTTCGGGATCGATTTGATGCGGCTTTTTGATTGTTCCGCGTATAGCGTTTGCCGAGCAGTTGCGCGCGCACATATTACAGCCTATACACTTGTCGGGGTCGATTTCGTAACGGATGAGCGATTTACATACGTTTGCAGGACATACTTTGTCTATAACGTGAGCCTCGTATTCGCTTCTGAAATACTTTAATGTAGACAACACGGGATTAGGAGCAGATTGCCCCAGACCGCAAAGAGAATTGTCCTTTATATAGTGGCACAGTTCTTCCATTTTGTCTAAATCTTCTAGCGTGGCTTTGCCTTCCGTTATTTTACAAAGCATTTCGTAAAGACGCTTTGTGCCCACGCGGCAGGGCGTACACTTTCCGCACGATTCGTCAACGGTAAACTCTAAAAAGAATTTAGCAATATCTACCATACAGTTATCTTCGTCCATAACGATAAGACCGCCGCTGCCCATCATCGAATCGATTCTCTGCAGACTTTCGTAGTCAATTTCGGTATCGATAATTTCGGCAGGAATACAACCTCCGCTCGGTCCGCCCGTTTGCGCGGCTTTAAATTTTTTACCGTTGGGAATACCGCCGCCTATCTCGTACACAATCTCGCGTAAAGTCGTACCCATAGGAACTTCTACCAAACCCGTGTTGTGAATTTTACCGCCCAAAGCAAAAACTTTTGTTCCTTTGCTTGTTTCCGTTCCTAACGATGCGAACCACTCGGCGCCGTTAAGTATAATCTGCGGCACATTGGCGTAGGTTTCGACATTATTGAGCACCGTAGGCTTTCCGAACAGTCCTTTAACGGCAGGGAACGGAGGTCTTGGACGAGGCTCTCCGCGCTTACCCTCAATACTTGTCATTAAAGCCGTTTCTTCTCCGCAGACAAACGCTCCCGCGCCGAGACGGATTTCTATATCGAAGTTAAAGCCTTTGCCGAAAATATTCTGACCCAAAAGTCCGTACTCGCGCGCTTGCTTGATGGCAATTTGCAAACGGTGTACGGCAACCGGATATTCCGCACGGACATAGACATATCCGCGGCTTGCGCCGACTGCATACGCCGCAATACTCATTGCTTCCAGCACTACATGGGGATCGCCCTCCAAAATAGATCTGTCCATAAATGCACCGGGGTCGCCTTCGTCGGCATTGCAAGCAACGTACTTTATGTCGCCTTTTGCGTCATGCGTAAACTTCCATTTACGTCCCGTCAAAAAACCTGCGCCGCCTCTTCCGCGGAGTCCTGACGAAGTAATTATGTCTATTACTTCTTCTCCGCTCATATTCAGCGCTTTGTATAACGCTCTGTAACCGTCGCGCGCAATGTACTCTTCGATATTTTCGGGGTCGATTACTCCGCAGTTACGCAAAACCATTCTGTGCTGCTTGCGGTAAAAGTCGGTATCTGCAAGAGAAGTTATTGTTCCGTCATCGGATACTGTTTCGGAATATAACAATTCCTTAACGGGTTTGCCGTTGATAAGGTGCCCGTCAACAATGCTTTTAACGTGTTCGGTTTTTACTTTGGCGTAAAACGAACCCTCCGGATACACTATTACAACAGGACCCAACGCGCACAGTCCGAAACAGCCCGTTAATACAAGATTTACCTTGCCTGTTAAAGATTTTTCTTTTATTTCTTTTTCAAATTCGTCATGGATTTTTTTGGAATTGCCTGATGAACAACCCGAACCGCCGCAAACTAAAACCTGCCTCTCGTATTTTATTTTGTTTTGGGTTGCGTGAGCCTGTCTGTTACTGACTTCCACGGCTAATTTTTCTTTGATTTTATCTAAGGTTTTTATATCCATAACTACTCCTTATTTCTGTACTTTTTTATAATGCCCTCAACGTCGTCAACCGTTAAATTGCCGTACACTTCCCCGTTGACAGACATAACGGGAGCAAGTCCGCAGCAACCGATACACCGTGTTGCGTCTAAAGAAAACATTCTGTCCGCAGTACATTCGCCGCTTTCTATTCCCAATATATTCTTTAACTTATCGTATATTTCGCCTGAACCTTTAACGTAACACGCCGTGCCTAAACATATTCCTATTTGATACTTTCCCTTTGGATACAGCGAAAACTGCGAATAAAACGTAACAACGCCGTATACTTCGGACAAAGTAACATCAAGTTCTTCGGCAATTATACGCTGAACCTCGTACGGCAGATAACCGTACATATC
>CAMRUG010000028.1 GCA_947053925.1 uncultured Clostridia bacterium | reverse complement strand
ACAGGTATACCCGCCTGCGCTATCGTCAAAAATAAAATATAAGGCGGAAAGACCAATTGATACAAACCCATACCGTAACTGCCGATAATATTTGTAAGCGGTATACGGTACAATGCGCCGAGAATCTTTGCAAATAAACCGCCGAGACTCAGTATTAACGCTCCCGAAATAAAACTTTTTTCTGCTTTCTTCATACTAAATATAGTATGTCTGATTAGGACAAAATATATGTTACATATACATTCTATACTTTTTGCAAAACAATACTCATCAAAGAATGGAGTTTTGAACATCGGGTTGAACAATCTTTTACACTTTTCAAACGATAAATAATTGAATAATAAATTTTATATTCTCAAATAAAATGTGCTTAAAAATAAATGTACCGAACAACTGCTCGGTACATTTTCCTTGTTATGAGGTAATTATTTTTTATATTCTTCAAATCCTAGTTTATCGTAATCGAACCACGGGAAATTCTGCCACTTGCCGCCGTTTTCGCGGTGGACTTCCTCTATCGCAAAATTCATACGGATTGCGCTGTATCTATCTGGAGTAAACATCAAAAATTCTCCGCTGGCATAGGTACACAAAAAGCTTGCGTCTATATTGATAATAGTCGTATAAATTTTGTCGCTTGGAATAAATACTTCCCATTCCTTGCCGTCGCGTGTTCCCTTGTAAGTTAAACCTTTTCTGTCAATCCGCAACGTACCCTCGCCAACAGGGTAAGTTTGCAAACCGTGTTTTACATATCCGTAAGTAGGTTGCATTCCCAATGTAACGTGTTCTTCCAAAAAGAAATCGGGATTTTTAACTGCCCTGCGCATTTCTCGGCGTTCCCAATCGTACCATTCCCGCGGATTCTTGGGTATGACGCTTTCGCCTACGGGAACAAGATTGTATTTGTCATCCAGTGTTGCCGCGTTTTTACAGTGAAGACACTCTATAACATTGTCGTGTCCCAACATTTCCATTTCCGTGCCGCACTTAGGACATTTATACAAAATCTGTTCTAAATGTTCTGCGTATTTTTTATCCTTACGCTTATAACTGTGTTGACGGGTTGCATTCCATTCGTAGTCGTCGGTAAACAATGCCTCGTCTATCTTCAAGTCTATTTCTTCCGCCGTGTATTGATTCAACTGCTCAGGACTGAACAATTCGTCAAGCACGACTTCTACATGTCCGTGGCGTTCCTTTAAATCAAACTTGGGACATACTAAATATGCGCCGTATATACGCACGGTAAGCACCCTTACTCCGAAATGTTTGACCATCTTGCCTACTCCGGGGATAATAGGTTGCTGAGCGCCGCCTACTGTGCTAAGTCCGCAAGGACAAATTGCCACACACCCGTTTTTAGTTTTATTCAATATCGTTGATATTCCTCTAATAGCGTTAAGGTCGGGCACAAAACTCTTTTTAGGTATAGCGTGTCCCAACTTGAATACCAATTTGAATTTAGTGCGGTGAAATTCTTCTTCCGCCGCTACAAAATTGTACTTCCGTTTGCCGAGAGCGCCTTGCACAAAAGCATAGTCAAACCGCGAGGCGTGGTTTACAAGCAACAACAACGGCTCGTTTTTAAATTTCTTCATATCCACATTGCGGATATATTTAACGCTGCACGGACGGTTATATAGCGGACGTATCAATAGACGTAATAACCCGTTGATTAAAGAAGATTGCTGTTTTATCTTTCTGTCTCTTATTATTTCACTTGTTGTTTTTCTCATTTTATTACCTTACGTTAAACATTTATCTTTTATTCGTTTTGACAGCGCTTTGCCATATTACTGTTAAACAAATCACGCCGACACACCACAATCCGTATTTTAAAAAAGCATTATTTTATTAAATACGATTGCATAAACTGTTTTACCATTGTTTAATAAATATTTGTGAATTATCGCTTAATAATATTCATTATTTATATTATACATCGAAATTACGACATTGTCGCAAATAATTTCTTAATATTTTATATTTAACAAGCAATTCGCCCTAGTATTTAATGTATAAAAACGCAACTCTGTCTTGTTATTTAATACACAAAGACAATTATTAACTTGCAAATTAAATATCCATTATACCGCATAAATCAACATTTGATAGTTGTAGATATCTGTCAACACTGTTGTTATACATACTATTATTGTACCACAAACACAAATGTTTTTCAATAATTTGATATCCATATTGACTTGCAGGTCAAATAAATACAAATAACGGCAACAAGCAATTATTTTTATAATGCACGTTATGCCGTTATTTAGTTTTATTATTGATGACTCAGTAAAATACTAGCCATATACCATTTGACGCAGGTTCTCCTGTCTGCCGGAACAAAGTACCATATTTCCTGCCCGTCATACATTTCAAAGTCTTCGTCCGCGCCGAATAGTATACGGTAAATTTGCGTCATAGGAAAGAATTTTACTATTTCTTCGCCGCTGTCTGTGCCGGTATAAGTCAAGCCCTGCCTGTTCAATACGCACACGCCTTGTCCTGCTTCGCGCAATTGCGTTTTTCCGTTTGTCGACGAGTGTTTTAATACCACTTCGTCGCGCAACTCAAAATTGCCGTCGCCGTCAATTTGTTCCTTTAATACCGACATTTGCCAATCATACCATTGCTGTAAATTAGCAAAACCGACTTTTTCGGCATCGTATCCGTAACGGTCATCCATTTCGGCAACAAAACCGCAATTACTGCACTTGAGCGCATTGCCATGACTTGACAACGTAAATTCCTCATTGCACTTTGGACAACGATACAAAATATTTTCCAATCCCAACGCTAATTTACCCGATTTATAATGCAGTTCGGGATGACGTTCCAACCATTCAAAATCATTGTAGTCAATTGCTTTTGTAACCGTATTTGAAAACTCTTCTTCCGAGACGGTCATACTTTCGCCCGCTTTATATAACAAATTTAATTCCGCTTCGACAAGCGCGCCTTTACGGATATAACGCTTGTTGCCTTTACGCGCCCACTTAGGCATTGCCAGATAGTCGCCGCCGAATTTTATTGTATAAACAGCAACGTTCATTTTACGGATGAAACTCATCGTCGACGCTTGAATGTCCTCAAATTTACCTGCAGTAGACAAACGCGCTTCGGGGCAAATAACCAAAACTCCGTTATGTTTTATAACGTGCAAACAGTTTTTAACGTTTTCAATATCGCTTGTAAACATACTCTTAGGGATACAACCCAACTTTTTGAGTAAATTACCAAGAGACTTTCCGTAAAAATATTGTCTGTTAGAGACAACGTGCGGCTTATCCTTCTTTAAAAACATAGAAAAACACAAAAAATCTATAAATGCGCCGTGATTACACAATACAATCGCAGGGTGATCTATTTGCCCGACATTATTTGTGAACTTACATTTCACTTTAGATTTAAGATATGTGCGCATTCCGCTGTACATTACGGATGTCAATGCGGCACTCGGTTCTTGCACCTGCGTTTTAGATGTATAACCGAAAGATTTTTTTGCAAATTTGTTTAGCTTTGCAAACAATGCCCCGCGCTTGCAATACATAACGATAAGAACTACTACCAATACTACAAAAACGCACAAGGATACTATCCAACTTTGGTTAATTGCCAAGTGTCCGAGTCCTACTCCGATAAATATTGACGGTATAGCGCCCAAAACAGTTGTAATTATATACTTGGGGTATTTCATTCCTATTGAAGCGGCAAAAAAACATATTAAACCGTAAGGAATAGCAGGCAAAAAATAAAGAATAAAGATTATCAGCGTTACGCGTTTAGACGCCGCCAAAACCTCAAAGTCGACCTCTATCTTTTTTTGGAAGTAATCTCTAAGTCTGTCGCCGTAAACCTTATATAAAATATATATTACTGTATTGCCTATAACTACGCCTGCGGCGCATATTGCGGCGCCAACCCAAAACCCGTAAGAAATACCCGCAAGCACTTGTACGGGTTCTGCAGGTAAAAATGTCAAAACGACCTGCAACATAGATAATACGCCGAAAACAACCATACCCTGCCAACCGAGTGATTGTATGTCTTGCAAAATACTTTCAAGCGACGCATTACCGTTAAATAAGTCCTCTACAATTTTTTTATTCTCGCCCGAAAAAAGTAACACTAAAAGCCCCGCCAAAAGTATAACTATGGCGATGGCTGTAAAAATTTTACGTTTTATTTTTTTCTTGGACATTTTTGTGGGAGTTCTCCGACTTACACTTGATTGAACGCAAAAAATTTGATTTTCAAACGTCTGCTCAAACAAATTTGCACTTTAAATTATAATATTCTATTTACAACTACTGCATTGTGAAACACCTAATCTCGTTCTGCCGTTAAATATAAATATGATATATCATACACAAATTATTATATCGTATACGGACAAACTTTCAACGCTTATAATTGCTTTATTGCGTGATACGATGTAATAGCGAGTATTTAGCAGTAGTTAATTACTGTT
>CAMRUG010000027.1 GCA_947053925.1 uncultured Clostridia bacterium | reverse complement strand
TTTTAATGTTAGCGCGAGCGGCGTCACCAGCAAACTCAATGCCGCGGGGAATATAAGATACCCGCGCGCCCGGCAATCTGCACTTTTTTTACCGGTCTCTTTTGCAGATTTGTTTATATGTAAACCAGGCGATTTTTTACTTGCTTTTTTGTTTTCATTTTTTATTCGGCTTTTTTGTGCGTAATTCTTTACCCCGCTTTTCTTTTTATATCCTTTTTCTCTTTCTGTGGCTTTATTTTGTTTGGAGTGTTTTTTCGTTTTTTTATTTTTTTGATATTTTAGGGCGTTGTGCTTTGCACAACGCCCCCTCCTCGTCATTAACTCCACCTCTCAATGGTTACTTTTCGCTAACAAGATTAACGCTAATGACTCTAACTTCAATTCTAATAAATTCTTCCTTTTAGCTAACGATTTAGACTTCGCAAACAACTCTATTAACCCTGTTGGCTCCTCTTCATCAGGCTTTTATGGCACTCTATACGGTAATAAACATTCGGTTAAGTCATTCAATTTTTCATCTGTTTACACTGCCAACAAAGCAGGAACTGTTCGCATCGGTTTATTTGACCGTTTAGTCGGTGCTAAAATTTACGACTTAACTGTAAAAAATCCTACTATTACCATTACCAATTCGACAAACACGAGTTCAGCTCCGTATATTGGCGGTTTGGCTGTGCAATGCGATTCTAATACGTTACTATGCAATGTTTCTACTACCATTACTGCAAACCGTAACGATACAACTACAACTGCAACATCCGGTTCAGATATTTGGGGCGGTTTAGTTGCGTATGCAACAGGCGGTAAATTTTACAAATGCCAGACTTATGCCACGTTCAGTTCTCAACACAAAGTCAGAGGCTCCGGTTCTGCAAACATAGGCGGAATTGCCGGCAGTACAGGTACAGGTACCCTCATTCTTCAATCCTGTGCAATCAGAGTAAGCATTACCGTAGGCGGACATAGCGCATTGGTCGGAGGCGTATTGGGTGTTTCTACCGGAACACTTACTAACCAGTTTTCTAATCTTGCAATAAACTGCAATTTATACAAAAAGGATTTGGCTGGCAATATAATGTCCGACATAAACATCGGCACATACGACTCAAGTTGCGACTGGGGTTCAATCATCGGATGGAACGGCGACGTTGTATACACCGACGCTACAAAATCTTTTTACAAAAACATTTACATTACCGGTAACCATGCAGGACAACTTTGCGGAACGACCGGCGGACCTTATTGCAACTTTGCATTGAAGTCAAGCAATATCTATTGTAACGGCGCCGCTCCTTCAAAAACACAATGGGGTGCCGCACTGAATGACTGCAAAAATTACACCAACTCAGGATCGGATAGCGCGGTTGCTGCAAAAGCCAACGCCGACACCAACATTTCAAATTACTTTACAATTTCTTCGACCGGAGTACCCACCAGCAAGCTCAACGGCACGGGGAATATAGGATTCGTACACTGCGCTATATGCCTTTTTTTACTAGTCTCTTTTATGGATTTGTTTTATATGTGGACTGGGCGCTTTTTAAATTGTTTTTTGTTGATAAGTCTAAGTACAAATTTATTTTGCCACTGACACCTATACGGGTTTGGAAATAATAAAGGGAGGGGACGGGAACTGGGAAGCGGAACCAATTGACGGAACCAATTATAACAAAATACTATCCCTCTACGCGCGGGCTAGCATTTTGTTGCGAGCAAGCTCGAAACAAAAGTCTTTTTTTACAATTTATCTTTTTTAGAATAAGCTCAAAACAACAGCCATTTTATCTCGTCCCATTGTCTATCTTTTTAATATGATTGTATTATATAGATGTTTTTCCAACCCCTCCGGTCGCGGGGTCGCCTTTTATTGCGAGCAAGCTCAAAACAACAGTCTTTCTTTTTGCTAATCTATATTTATTTTGAGCAGACCGCTTGTTCGGATTTTATATCCTATCCCTTGTTTTCTTTTTACCCCCCCCCTTTCAAATCTTTTCTCTCTCAAAACAAAAGTATTAGTTACATATTTATTTTCAAGTTTATTTTTCTTACACTACGCTTTTAGGCACAAAAGACGACAAATTGTGTTCTCGCTTAACGGCAGCCCGTCAAATGAAAACAACAAGAATTTTATTTTCCAACAGCAACCCACTATTTTAGTTACGAAAACAGACAATAAAAAAACGCCTATACAATTTTTAGGCGTTTAAAAAAATTCGTCTGTCAACTACAGCCAATACTTTCATTTTCCCAATATTTTATTTACAATCAAGGCTACTACCGCGCCCAAAGCGGCAAATACAATACGCATAATCATCGAATTTACTAATTCTCTACGGCGTTGAACCATCTCGCGCTGAAACGCTTTGCCCTTTTGTTTTAGCGTAATTACGTTTACCGTTTTTCCGTCCCTATCCGACTTGGTACATTCAAAATATCCGTCATATTCTAACTGGTGCAAAATAACGTCTACTTGCGCAGGTTTAAGCTTATATTTTTCCGGTGTACTTTGTATTATATATTCGTCGGACATTATACAACTGTCGTTATTCTTTTTACAAAGATCGTACACGGTACGCATAACGGCAACTTCCTTTTTATTTAACATAACGCCCTCCCCTTACAACAGTTTACCTACTAAAATTGCAACCAACGCTCCTAAGAATGCCGACAAAAACACGCCCACAAACAAAAGCGTTGCCTGAGTATTTGTTATCTTTGCTTTTTGCTGAAGGTCTTTTTCCCCTTCCAAATAACTTTCTGCCTTTACTGTCGTAGCAATACAAATTTCTTCCTTATCCTGATATTTTACATCGACATATTCGTTTTCTTTCAAAAAAGTAACGATTGCCGACAAACTCTGCCCGTCGACGTTTAATTTTTTAGGCAATTCCGAAAGCAACTGACTTTTATTTAGCACCTTGTAACTGTTGCCCGTTTTGTCGAAAAGTAATTCTAACAAGGCGGCGGATTTTTTATCCAACATTTCTCTTTCTCCGTTATTACTTAAAATCTTTATTTTGAACGCGCTGTTTCGTACCGCGGCAAATACAGTCTGCAAAAATGCCGCCACCAAATGAATAACTAAAATACTACCCCATTATGCTTTTGTGCCTTTTAATGATGCATTTTATAATGTACAATAGCGTTCAAACCTTACGATTGTTTTTCTCTTACGCAACCGCACAGACGACTTGCACGTATATGGCAGTCCGCAAGTTATTCACTTTACCTTATACTTTATTAAAAACCGTTTTAATAAAGATAAGTATACTTTTTTATATTGCTTTTGTCAACAGCAAACTTTACAAAATTATTTCAATCGGCATTACATTAAAAGTATATTTATTTGTAATGATATCCGTAATTTGAATAAACAAAAATCTATTACCGACTGCATATATGTACATATTTACATAAAGAATGTGCCGATAATATTCTAAAGGTACATCCGCTCAATACAGCTTTTTAAATTTCACACCATTATTATCCCGTTTACTAACCTAACAAAACTTCGCTTGCGTTTGCCGTTGGTTTGTGCTAATATATTATTAACTGTTTTTACAAACTATTTACTAAACAAGGCAAGGGCTTACTATGCGTAATTTTATTACAATCGAAGGGTGCGACGGCGTAGGTAAAACTCACCAAACGCGCCGTTTAAAAGAATACTGCGAGCA
This sequence comes from uncultured Clostridia bacterium, assembly GCA_947053925.1. GTDB lineage: Bacteria > Bacillota > Clostridia > Christensenellales > CAG-314 > Fimimonas. The sequence continues at coordinate 1,789 of CAMRUG010000027.1, read as the reverse complement.
AATGGGTTTAAACGTGGTTTTTACCCGTGAACCGGGTGGAAGCGACATTGCAGAACAAATTCGCAAAATTATTCTTGACGCCAACAACAGCGCAATGGACGATATGTGCGAAGCGTTTCTTTACGCATCGGCGCGCATTCAGCACCTAAAAGATATTATTAAGCCTGCGCTTTCGCAAGGAAAAACTGTATTTTGCGACCGTTTTGTTCATTCGTCTTACGTTTACCAAGGTTTAGGACGCAACTTGGGTTTAGAAAAAATAGTTGCGCTTAACGAAATTGCCGTAGGCGAATATATGCCCGAATTTACGATTTTTCTTGATTTATCTCCCGAACAGGCATTTTTACGCAAAGGCGGAGCAGACAAAACCGACCGTATGGAAGCGGTAGAATTTGCATTCCATCAAAAGGTTTACCAAGGCTACAAAGACCTTATTGCGGCAGAACCCGACAAATTTGAAGTAATAGACGCTGGCGGCACTGCGGACGAAACACAACAGCTCATCCGCAAGGCTCTTGTAAAAAGGGGAATTTTAAAGTGAACTTCGACCAAAACATAGGCGAATACTTACGTCGCGCATTCAAAAGCAATTCTGCCGCGCACGCCTACATTGTCATCGGCGAGAAGCAAGTTCTCCCTGCACTATTGCAAGAATGCGCTATCATTACAATTTGTCCCGACCATAACGGCAACGACGGTTGCGAAACTTGCAACAAAGTTAAACTTAACGCACACCAAGACGTTATAACACTACCTACCGACGAGGTTAAAAACCGTCTTACCGTTGCCGATATTTCTTATCTTACGGAAGAGAGTTTTAAACGTCCGGTAGACAACAGCGTCTGCCGTGTATTTTTGATAAACGCAAGTAATTCCGTAAGCGGACAAGGTGCGGAAATTTGGCAAAACAAATTACTTAAAACGCTTGAAGAACCAGCGGACGGTATTTACCTGTTTATAGGAGTTACCGACAGCGAATCGCTTTTGCCTACAGTACGTTCGCGTTGTCAAATACTCAAACAGACAAAACTGACTTTAAACGACGTCAAAAGCACACTAATTAACAAAGGCTTTGAAGCGCGCTATTGCGAAATGGCGGCGGCAATGAGCGGCGGCGTAATTTCTGCGGGAGAACGCTTACTTGCCAATCCGCAAATCTTTAAAGCATACGAAGCGGCTCTTGATACTGCGCAAAATATGACCTCCACTAAAAATGCGTTAAAATACGCTTCGGCGGCAATGGCATTACGCGACGGCATTACCGACTATCTTGCTTTTTACTCGTTACTGCTTCGCGAAAGTATAGTATACCGTTTACAAAGCGAACTGTGCATATTGCCGTCTTTCAAAAATAATATTGACATAATTTGCGCAAACTACACACTACCCGCCGCAACTGCCTGTATCGAGCGTATCGACACCGCCGCGCAGGAAATAGCCGACGGCGCAAACGTTACGGCGACTATCGACCTACTACTCAATTCTATCTTGCAAATACGTTATTTGACAAGAGACTAGGAGAAAAACAACAATGCCAACCATTATAGGAGTTAAATTCAGAAACAAAGGTAAAACATACTTTTTCGACCCGAAAGACGCGCAATTCAACATTGGAGACGGAGCCATTGTAGAAACAACGCGCGGAGCGGAATACGTTGACGTTACGCTTGCTAACTGCGAAGTTACCGACGACGAAATTAAAGGCGAATTAAAGCCCGTTATCCGCAAAGCGACCGAAAAGGACATTGCCCAGCACACTCAAAATATACAAAAGCGTATTCCCGCAATA
>CAMRUG010000026.1 GCA_947053925.1 uncultured Clostridia bacterium | reverse complement strand
CCCATACTTGCAACGGCGCGTTTAAAGCCTGCTTGGTACATAGCGATAACGTCCATATACCCCTCGACAACTACAATGTTGGGCAATGCCGACTGCTGTTTTTGCTCCTTGGCAATATTTAAAGCAAACAAATTATTTTTTTTGGCAAACAGCGGCGTTTCGGAAGTGTTTTTGTACTTGCCGAAGGCTATTTCCTTGTCGGTAATTCCGCGTCCGCCAAAGGCTATAACCTTGCCCTGCATATTGAAGATGGGGATTATCAATCTGTTGGATAACGCGTCGACAATATCGCCCGTTTGCAAACGCTGTAATACGCCGCACTTTATGCAGTCGTCTATATCGTAGTTTTTGCCCTTTAAATACGCAACCAACGCGTACCTGTCGGGAGAATACCCTATGCCGAACTTTTTGACAGTATCGTTTGTAAAACCGCGCTCGGCAACGTAGTTACGGGCAACAATGCCCTTTTCGGAATAATACGCCTTGTAATAGAACACCGCAACGTCGCGGCAGATTTCTAGGTAAACGTCCTGCTTTTGTTTGCGCGTAGCGTAGTCCTTGTCCTGCTTTTGCATTGCCGTTTCCGGCATTTTGAGATTGGCGCGTTTGGCAAGTTTTTCCAGCGCTTCGATAAAGGTAAGACTTTCGTACTTTTCTACAAACTTGATGACGTCGCCGCTTTCGCCGCAACCGAAACACTTGTAAATCTGTAAATTGCGGTTGACGGAAAAACTGGCGGTTTTTTCGCCGTGAAAAGGACAGCGCGCCCAGTGAGTGGTACCCTTGGGGCGCAATTCTAAATACGAACCTATGACGTCAACAATATCGTTGGCGTGTTTTACCTGTTGAATAAAATCGGTTAAATCTGCCATATTCTTTAAAATGTGTCCTGTTTTTGCGCTGTTTGCAACATTTTCCTACAATTAAATACTACGCAAAGCGCAAAATTCCCCTAAAATTTTGAAAGTTTTTGCATAATATTTAAAATTTTGCATATACTAACGCTTTTAAACAAAAAACTAATAAAAAAATACAGAATAGAAAACATTGTAAAATAAGACAGCCTTTAAAGACTGCCTTAAATTACCGATATGCTTAATTATTGCGGGTATAAAACGTTGCTTTCCCGTAAATTATTAAATTTTTATGAGAATATCAATTGAATTACGGGAATATCTGCATATTTTTTGAAAATTTTTGTGCAGAAAGGACTTGCTTTTGACGCAACAAACAATCTAACGGCAACTATATCGATAATGCTTGAAAAGTTACTTTAATATTGCTTTTGCATACAAACACAAAAGCCAAAGCGGATATTGCCTTGGCTTTGTGTTGGCTATAATGACTTTTTTAAAACTCTGCAAATACACGAATAGCGCAACGGCATTTTGCCGCTACGCTATTGTATAAGGTCTGCACCGAATGTGTCTACTTGTGGCTGAAACTCATACCGCATTAGTTCTCGAATTTAATCGGAGACCTTATGAACAGACGTATGCGTTGCTCACGTAAAAAAAATTATAAGGTTCTTATTGCGGTGCGCCTTGATACCGAATTTAAGGTTTAATAATAACTATTTCCAATCCTTGCCTTTTCGCATAATCTATCGTCGATTTTGTACCTCCCGTTACTTCGTTAAATAATGCTATCATCAATGAAGAATTATTTACCATATACCTGTTTCTTTCAAACATACACTCTCTGCCTATATAATCATCATATAGACATCTTACTCCGTCTAAACGAGCTAATAGATTTCTATATCTCTCTTTATTTTTATTTGTCCAGTTTCTATCCTGTGTTTTACAAGGCAATGCGCCTATTATCTTTATATTGTCATATTTCTCTTTCAAGTCAAGCACAGTTTCGGCACATATCGTATCAAAGCCAAGAGCCATACCGCATAAAAATGTTTTATAACCTCTTTGTATAGCTTTCTCTATCTCAAAACGCAACTCAACCTTCATTGCTATACACCGCTTGTCTTTTTCGTTGATTCCCCACGGCAGTTTCTGACTTCTATGTCCGGTAAAACAAGCCGTCGTAGAATTAAGAAATTGAATAATACCGTTGATCTTTCTCTTTGCTTGTTCTAACGCATTTTCTTTAGTATCTTGCATATACTATCCTCAATAGTTCGATTTATACTATATATTATAGCACGAGTAAATTGAAAAATAAAGCAAAATACCAATTTATACTAATTATTTATTTTTGTGCATATGATAAAATGTAATTAGTATAAAACGAAAGGAATTATTTGTCTATGACGCTTAACGAAGCATTTGCAATACGAGTTAAAGAACTTTTGAAAGAAAAGAAAATAACTCAGTACAAACTCTGTCAACTGACAGGGCTGTATCCAAGCACTATGAACTATATTTTGCACGCTAAAACAAAAGCGTCCAATTTCAAAAGTATGGCTTTGATAATAAGAGAACTCGGAATATCCATAAGCGATTTCTTCGACAGTCCCGTATTTGATTTCGACAATCTCGATATAGAAGATTAAAAAACGACCTTACACCTTGTAAGGTCGTTTTATTACGATTAAATATTATTGTTTATTAGTTTATCTTGAGCCCTATCACTACTTATTATTTATTAAAGTTATAGGTTTACATCAATACTCTGACGTTATTGCTATATTTGTTGCAGTTTCTGATTTTGTTTCCGTTAAAATGTAAGATTCCGTGTTACTGAGTAAAATTAAAAGCGCCGTACTTTACGGTACGGCACAGGCATAGTACGCCAGACAGATTCATAATGTTATTATTCGTTTGGGTTAATTGTTGAGAATATCTTTTACTTTCATAAGGCGCACGGTTGCCGAACGCTCGCTTTCGTCAAGTTTCATCTTGATATACTTGATTGTTTCGGTAAGTTGCGGAATCATTATGTTTTCCAGCGCGTTTACGCGGCGTTTGTTCTTTTCGATTTCTTCTGCAAGCATATTGCAGGTTTTTTCCGTTTCGGCAAGTTTGATAAGTTTGATGACTACTTCGTTTAAACCGCGAACTGCGCTATCCAACTGCTCGGTAACGGTAAGAAAACTGTACGGATACAATTCGCCGCCGTTATCCTTTATTTCGATAGACGGTGCGTCGATACCCATAACCTTACGGTTAGAGCAGGTGATTTCTACCGCGCGCGAAGGCATTAGTATCGCTTCCTCCACCACGCGCGAATCGGTGATAGATTTTGCCTCGGCAAAACTGGCAAGCGCTTTGCCGAGTTCCTGCTCGGTTTCTTCGCGAAGCCGTTTGTTCTCTTCCGCAACAGATATAAAACGGCGTATCATTTCGTCCGTTTTGTCTTTTAGAAGTTTGTGCCCGCGCGTTGCGGTTTTTAAACGCTGTTGAAGGCGTTTCATTTCCATACGCGTTGGGTTGACGTTCATTATAGCCATATAGCCCTCCGACCACTCGCGCGACGGCGTTGTACGCAGTCGCTACGCTTTGTGCTAACAACTTTTTTCCCGTCGCGGTCGGACTTTAAGGTTGCGACTGCACGTCGCGTCATATCCTTACTTCGTTGGGGTGTGCCTCCCCAACATCCCCCGCTAGGGCGCAAAGTTCGGTACACGCCCGTACTTTGCGGTTGGTTTTTTTACTTTATTACAAGTAGACGCTCAGAATCTTTTTTATTCAGACGTAAAGTTTACTTACGCTAACAATCGATACATTGCAATGCTAAACTGTGCGCGCTTTCAGTTATGTACGCTTAGTACACTCCTTCAACCGTGCTCGCATGCCTCGCATCTACGCCAATCTCCGACGTCTTAATTTTTTTAGTTTATTTCCAAACAATGTCGCCGCTATTACGCATTAAACAGTCTAATCTTGCCAAGGTTGATAGTACTTGTCAAGCAGTTCTTCGCTTATACGTTTGAGTTCGCTGCGCGGTAAAATGCCGAGCAGTTTCCAACCCAGATTGAGCGTTTCTTCTATTGTACGGTTGGCAGTAAAGCCCTGTGCAATGTACTGTTTTTCAAACTCTACTGCAAACTTAGCGTACAGTTTGTCTACGTCCGAAAGAGCCGCTTCGCCCAAAATTGCAGAAAGTTCCTTTGCTTCCTTACCTTGCGAATAGGCAGAGAACAACTGGTTCATTGTGCTTGCGTGGTCTTCGCGGGTTTTGCCCTTGCCTATACCTTTATCTTTCAAACGGGATAAACTCGGCAATACGTCGATAGGCGGATTGTAACCGCGCTTGTACAAATCTCTCGAAAGAATTATCTGTCCTTCGGTAATATATCCCGTAAGGTCGGGTATCGGGTGTGTTTTGTCGTCTTCCGGCATAGAGAGTATGGGAATCTGCGTTATACTGCCGTTAGAGCCGTGAATACGTCCTGCGCGTTCGTAAATCTGGGCAAGGTCGGTATACATATATCCCGGATAGCCGCGGCGACCCGGTACTTCCTTGCGGGCGGCAGACGTTTCGCGCAGAGCCTCCGCATAGTTGGTAATATCGGTCAAAATTACCAAAACCTGCATACCTTTTTCAAACGCTAAATATTCCGCCGCGGTCAACGCCATACGGGGAGTTGAAATACGCTCGATTGCGGGGTCGTTAGCAAGGTTCATAAACATTACGGTACGTTCGATTGCGCCCGTTTTGTTAAAGTCCTTTATAAAGAAGTCGGCTTCTTCGTAGGTTATACCCATTGCGCCGAACACAACGGCAAATTTTTCGTCATCGCCTAAAACGCGTGCCTGACGCGCTATTTGTGCGGCAAGTTGCGCGTGAGGCAAACCGCTTGCCGAAAATACCGGCAGTTTTTGTCCGCGTACAAGGGTGTTAAGTCCGTCTATAGCCGATATACCCGTTTGGATAAATTCGTTAGGGTAATCGCGCGCGTAGGGATTTATGGGCTGACCGTTAATATCTAAGCGCATATCGGCAATTATAGGCGCACCGCCGTCGATAGGCTCGCCCATACCGTTAAATACGCGCCCGAGCATATCTTCCGATACGGCAAGTTCCAGACTTCTGCCCAAAAACCTTGCCTTTGATGTGGAAATTTTCAGTCCCTGCGTGCCTTCAAAAAGTTGCACTAACGCTCTGTCGCCGTTAATTTCCAACACTTTGCCCTTACGGACCTCGCCGTTTTCCTGCTTGATTTCCACAAGTTCGTTATAACTTACGCCCTCGACTTGGTCAACGAGCATTAGCGGTCCTACTACTTCGCGGATAGTTTTGTATTCCTTAAACATTTAAATCTCCTCTATTTAAAAGAGCGGTAATTTCTTTTTTAATATTGCGCTGAATTTCGTCAAAGCGGTCGATATGCGCTTCTTCTATATACTTAGAACGTCCTATTTGTTCGCGCACGGGCAAATTTAAAATATCTTTTAATTCTACGCCCTGTTCAAGCGCGTCCAACGCCGTATGGTAAAAACCGAGTATAAGTTTCATCATCTTGTATTGCTTGTTAAGCGAAGTATATGTATCTACTTCGTGGAAGGCGTTTTGGTGCAGATAGTCTTCTCTTATAGACTTTGCCGTTTCCATAGTCAATCTGTCGCGCGCGCCCAAAGCGTCCATACCTACCAAGCGTACAATTTCGTTAAGTTGGCTTTCTTCCTGTAAGACAAAGCGTAATTCTGCCTTTTGCGCATTAAAGTCGTCCGCAACGTTATCTACATACCATTCTTCCAGTTTGTCGTCGTAAAGAGAATAACTTGTAAGCCAGTCGATTGCGGGGAAGTGGCGTTTGTATGCAAGGCTTGCCGAAAGTCCCCAGAAAACCTTGACTATTCTGAGCGTTGCTTGCGAGACAGGCTCGGACAAGTCTCCGCCCGGAGGCGAAACTGCGCCGATTGCGGAAATTGCGCCTACCGTGTCGCCGCTGCCCAAAACCTTGACGATACCTGCTCTTTCGTAGAACTCGGCAAGACGGCTAGACAG
>CAMRUG010000025.1 GCA_947053925.1 uncultured Clostridia bacterium | reverse complement strand
ACCCAAAAGAAAGTGTTAGAGAACGTTTTACTATTCTGTAAAAGCAAGCAAAGAGGACGCCTGATAACGGGCGTTATTTTTTTTGTAAAGTACATACGGGGCATTTTGTGCCACTTTTTTATGTTTTGACTTCGATAACGTATCTCCCTTCAGGCTCACTTATCGAAGTAGTCAATAGTACGCAATTCGTATCCCGTTTGCGTTCTTAAATTAGTTAATTCCGTGAATTGAGCGTTTTTTTTAGAAATATCAAAACGGGTGCGTTTAAAAGCGCACGATTTGTCGAAAATTGTATTTAAAACGGCGTTATTTTGATTAGAAGTGCGGTAAATCAGTTGACTATCAAGAGTATTATGGTATAATACTGCATTAGGTAATTTTAATATGGTATATACAAATATAGTTGATTTAATTATGTTTATATTGGGAATTTTTATTCTCATTTTTCCGCTGGAATATGTAATTGTTTGTATTTGCGGCGTATTTTGCAAGCGAAAAAAATATCCTGTTGCCGAAAAAAAATTAAAATACGGAATTATTATCTGTGCCAGAAACGAGGAAAAAGTTATCGGTAATTTGATACAAAGTATCAAAAAATCGGATTATCCTCAAGATAAAGTGCAAACTTTTGTCATTGCGCACAATTGTACCGACAGAACTGCCGAAATTGCCCGTGCGAACGGCGCTATTGTATATGAGTATACCAATTCTGCCGAAAGGACAAAGGGCTACGCATTACGGCAAATTTTCAGATATATCGAGCGCGATTACGGTATCAAGAGTTTTGACGGATACCATGTGTTTGATGCAGATAATATTTTAGACGGTCAATATTTAAACCGAATGAATGACGCATTTCTGTTTTATAACTGCGAGAATGCAATAACGTCGTTTCGTAATGCGAAAAATTTTGACGAAAATCTTCAAACAGCAATGTACGGACTACTTTATGTGGCAGGATGCACAATTGAGTCCGAAGGCAGAATGGCGCTGAATTGTTCGGCAAGAATTTTGGGCTCGGGTTTTCTGGTTTCATCCGAAATGGTCAAAGACGGTTGGAATATAGTTAATTTGTCTGACGACACGGATTTTACTGCGGAACAAATTTTGCAAGGAAAAAAAGTAATGTATTGCGGCGACGCTATGTATTACGACGAACATCCTACCACATTTAAAGCTATGTGGCGTCAAAGATTCCGTTGGGCAAAAGGAACGTTAGTCGTATGCAAAAAAAGGTTCAAAGACCTATTTGCCAAGTTATTCGGACGCAAAAAAGCGGGAGATGAACGCGGCGTAAAATTTTCATCTTTCGATTTAATAGGGTGTGTACTTCCGATAGGAGCGATAAGTATAATCGTATTAGCATTGCATCTTTGCCTATTGGGATTAGCGCCGCTATTTCCCAACTACAATCCCGAAATTTGGAAAGGTTGGGCGATATTGTTTGCTATCAGTACTGTTGCCGGAAATTCAATTATGGTATTGTGCGGAATATTTTGCTATGTCAAAGAACGTCGGTTACGGAAGATTTCATTGTGGCGAAAAATTTTATCGGTTTTTATTTTTCCGTTATTCGGAGCATTGATTATTCCACTGCAAATAGCTGCAATATTTACGAAAAAATTTGAATGGACGCAAATAGTTCACAGTAACGAATCGAATTTTGAAACGTTTAATAGCGTTTCTGAGCAAGCGCACGAAAGCGAAAGGAGTGAAAAAATGAAAATAGTGGTATTGTCCGGAGGTTCCGGAAACGATACGATGATTAAAGGACTTAATGCATTAAGCAATCGGGGGGGGGTATTCGATTTAAAGGTAATTGTCAATGCTTATGACAATGGTAAATCAACCGGAGTTTGTCGCGCGGTTACGAACACCCTAGGCGTATCCGATATACGCAAGAACCATTCGCGTATGTATCAAGCAATTTACGCGGATAAGGTTAATAATAATATTATGGAGTTTTACGACGGACGTTTCGATTTCGATAAGGGACGTGAAGTAGAGCAGATTTCTGATCTTTTAATTAAGTGGGGTATGGATGATTATATTCGTTATGTAGATGCGTTTTTTAGTCATGACAATGCCTGCGACTACGAGTATAAAAATTTTAGCGTATCTAACATAGTTTATTCTCAGATGTATGAGTTGTACGGTTACGAGTACACTAACAAACATTTTTGCGATAAATTAGGCATAGACGATTTTGTCGTTCTCAATTCTTTTGATAATGTCTATATTAAAGCGCAAACAGAGTCAGGTCATATTATAGACGACGAGGGGGAAACAGTATTTTGGAATAACCCCGATGATAAAATAGTTAAAACTATCTACGAAGTCCGTAGCAGCGTCGGATTAAATCCCGTTGCAGTTGATTTGGTTCGCAATGCGGATTTGATTATCGTCTCGACCGGCACCTTCTACAGCTCTTTGCAACCTACGATTGAGTATTTGGATTTTTACAAATTTATAAATGATTCCGACGCAAAAAAGATTTGGGTTATGAATAACGAAGAGGACGGAGATTCTTTCGGAGTATCGGATTTGGATCTTGTGAGTGCTATGGAAAGAACGGGCTTGGATCTCGACAAGTTTGTTATCTTGTTAAATGAAGATGCAAATCCTACTATGAAAATGACGGAGTCCAAGCACAACTTCGTAACGTTATCTATGGGTAACGTAAACGGCAAACATGACGCCAAAAAATATGCTAAATCGCTATTGTTCTTATACTACGGTTTACATGCGGAATACGATAAGATATTGTTTGATTTTGATGATACTATTTACAGCAGAGATTCCGCATATCGGGAAGTTTCCGAAGCGAACGTTAAGTTATTGAATGCTATTGCGGATAAAGCGTTAATCGTTAGCGGAAATTCGTATAAAAGCATTCGTGAAAAATTGCAGCGGATATACGGTTCTGCATTGGACGGTTGGAATGTCGATATTTTCGCCGATGCAAATTCGGTGCTGTATCGTAATGACAAGCAAATATTTACTATCGAAAAGCATATCATCCAAAGCGATGTTCTGTCCCTTTTAGCAGATATTATCAAAAAATATGATTTGAAAGTCGAAACGGTCGGTAACCCTCCCGTTAATTACAAAATCAAACCGCTAGGTCAGAAGCAGCGAGAGGAAATTTCTAAGTTAATCAACAAAAAGTACGGGAAGAAGTTCTGTGCTAAATTAACTGGAAAAACAACCGTTGATATAGTAAGTGTAGATAACGACAAAGAAACGGTGTTTGACAACTTAAATTTGCAATCGCAAAAAACGCTTTATATAGGCGATGAGGTTAAATACGGCAACGATGTCAGAATTGCCGACAGATGCAGTGCAGTGATTCGAATTGCAAATGTGTATGAAACAAACTTGATATTATCTTTGTTAAACGGTGATTAAAATGGTTTGCGGATTAATCGTTAGTGCAGGAAAACAGTCGCGTTTCCACAGCGATATTCCCAAGGCTTTGGCGAAGATTGACGGACAGTCGCTATGGGAAAGGAATATCGCCGCTATGAACTCGGTATGTGATAAAGTTTTTACTGTTTGTTCGTTTGACAATCAACATTATTTTGACACAAAAGATAAAATAGTAATAAATTCCGGAAAGGGGAGCGGAGATGCTGTATGGCAAGCGTTAGAAAAGATTGATTGCAATAAATACGACTCTTGCTTTATTATGTGGGGAGATACGCTTCATTCGCAGGATATTTTTCTGCAATTAAGTAAAAGTTATTGCGGAGTAACAATTGTACCTTGTGTTTATGAACAGAAACCCTACGTTCAAGTATTGCAAAGCGGCGAGCGTAAGTTGAGCGTTAAATTTTCTAAATTTAACGAGGATATATGCGCGGGTTTTCACGATTTAAGTTTGTTTTATGCTCCTACTCAGGTATTATTAGAAAAACTCAGACAATTCCGTCGCAGATTATTGCAAGAAAACGGAACATATAGTCATAAACACGGTAATGAAATGGAGTTTATGGATGTTTTTAACGAAACGGATATCGAAGCGGTAATTTTAGAATGTAAAGATTACAAAGACTTTTCATTTAACACTTTGGATGAGTTGCAATCTTTGCAAAAGAAAGGACTTGTATAAACAAAAATAGCAAGAATAACGATTTTCCGCCTTTATATCAACGGGTATGCACAGACACATCGTACAAATAAAAAACAGTTTAATTTATTCAATAGTCGATTGCAAAAATTTATTGAAAATACAAAATCGGAATAATTTTCGTAGAATAGAACGATAACGGACGGTTATTAAACTATTGATAAATTACAAAATATAATAGCTTACGGACAACAACAAGCGACGTTCGGCGGCGACTGCCAATTACTCGCTGCTATATCGAATCTCGCGGTATAGTTAAGTGTTCGAGAAACATTATCATCACATCACGCGAACGGTTAAGAGTTTCCTATCGGCTTGCTTAGTGTGTGATTTGTATATAAATTAAGCGTACTTTTGACGGTAATAGTAGTATTGCATTCATTTTTTCCGACAGGCAATTCTGAAAAAAATAAACGTCTGATATGATTTTTTTATAACATTTAAACCGTTTTGCTTTTAAAAGTCAAAAAAACGTCTAAAAAGTGTAAATTTACGCGCTACTTTTAAATATTTTTGCTTATTTTCTTGAAATATAGCCGATTACTTGATATACTTATTACTAACTAAACAAAAGAATTTTCAAAAAGATACTCTCTCCAGAATTCAAATGGGGGGGGGTATCTTGTTGTATAAGCGCATTTTAAAAATGCTTTATTTGACTTATTACGGCAATCGATAAACGGTTTAGAACATTTTAACGTATGAGGAAAGTATGAATTATATAGAAATCGTCAATCTGGTATTTTTTATATTATCTTGTGTGTCTGCGCTAATTTGTATCCAATTCGCATTCTTTTCTATTGTGGGACTTTTCGGAAGAAAGAAATTCCCAAAAACGGATGAAAAATTAAAATACGGTATTATTATTCCTGCCCGTAACGAAGAAGCCGTTGTAGGCAATTTGATAAAGAGCGTATATAAAAACAACTATCCTAAGGATAAACTCCACGTCTTTGTAATAGCGCATAACTGCGACGACAAAACGGCGGAGATTTCGCGCGGGTTGGGAGCAACCGTTTACGAGTATAACAATCCTGACGAACGCACGATGGGCTATGCGTTCAGATATTTGTTCGACAGAATCCGCGAAGATTACGGAGTAGAGAATTACGACGGCTTTTTTCTGTTTAATGCGGACAATATTTTAGACGAAGAGTATTTCAACAAAATGAACGACGCTTTTGTCGCAAACGGCAAAACGAAAGTCATTACTTCTTTCCGTAATTCCAAAAACTTCGGTTCTAACGTAATATCGGCAATGTACGGCATTTACTTTATGCAAGGCTGCCGTTTTGAAAGTCGCGGAAGAACGTTATGCGGCTGTTCTACCCGTGTTCAGGGTACGGGATACGTTATTTCAAGCGAAATCGTCAAGGACGGTTGGCCGTATGTTACGCTTACGGAAGACTGGGAATTTTCTGCCGACCAAATTATACGCAACAACAAAATAGTGTACTGTGACGAAGCGGTGTTTTACGATGAGCAGCCTACAAGCGTTAAAATAATGCTAAGACAGCGGTTGCGTTGGGCAAAGGGGCACTTGCTTGTCTGTCTTACCCGTTACCTCGATTTGCTAAAAGGTATTTTTAAACCCAAGCGCAAAGGCGGCGGAAATTTTAAATTTTCGCTTTACGATATGTCCGTCAATATTTTACCTCTGTGTATAGTTACTACGGTGCTGTTTTTGGCTAACGTTATTTGTATTGCGCTTGCGCCGCTGTTCGGTTTTGACGCGGCAGAAGTATGGACAAATTGGGCTATAAACTTCGGTTACGGTGCGGCAGGATTTTACGCTGTTAATTTTCTTGCAGGTTTGGTATTGCTGATAGCGGAGCATAAGCGCGTAAAAAATGTAAATTTCTTTGTGCTTTTGGGCGCGTTACTGTTTTGGCCGCTGTTTCTGTTCGTGTCTATTCCGCTCGAAGTATTGTGTCTGTTTAAAAAGGACGTCGGTTGGAAGACAATTCCGCATAACGATACAACTACGTTCGAGCAGATAAACGACAGAATCGACGACGGCAATTCCGATATCGATAATGTTGACGGAGACTGCGCAGATAATTCTGACGACGCGGATAGCGCGGAAAATGATGACAACCGCGGCGATGGTACGGAAGAAGGATAGTTTAAGCAAGTACATAAATAAGAATCCACCAGCTTAGCTGGTGGTTTTTCATTGGAGGGTAAAACCCTCCTTTGGTCGCTAAGAGAAATCTCTTTCTTGTGAGCCTGGCGGCTGTCTTGCGTTAGCGAGCCGGTTTACTTCTTGAACGGGTCATTCACTTCGAATATTGTCATTTGCTCCATTCGCTTATCTTCGGCAAGTTGGCTCGCTATGTATTCCTTTATCTTTTTCGTGTTTTTTCCTACCGTGTCTACGTAGTAGCCACGGCACCAAAATTCTCTGTTTCTATACTTGAATTTCATATTCGCAAATTTTGAATATATTAGTACACTGCTT
>CAMRUG010000024.1 GCA_947053925.1 uncultured Clostridia bacterium | reverse complement strand
CAGTTGTCAATGTTCCTTTCTGCCACAACAGTGGCGCTATCTTGTCGACAGCCTACTTATAATATCATAACGCGCATTTAGTGTCAACTGTTTTTATTAACTTTTTTAAAGTTTTTTAAGGCATTTTATATATCCTAAAAATACAGTTGTTTTCTTGGCGTTCACATAAGACTGCCGACTGCCTTCAACAATTTACTTATCAATTTAAACAAATTGCTCTATCGGGCGACAAGCTTTCATATCATACTACGGTGAATACTGATATGTCAAATGATTTTTCTACAATTTCCGACCAAAATATACCTACCGCTTTAACATTAGATAAAGCCCGAACAAATACGGACTATATCATAACTGCCAGTACTTTAAACGGAGAACTTAAAGACAGACTTGCCGAGTTGGGATTGACTACAGGCACACGAATCAAAGTCGACAAAAAAGCGCCGCTTGGAGACCCACTCGAGATTTCACTGCGAGGCTACCGACTGTGTATCCGCGCAAGCGAGGCAAAATATTTTATAATAACAAGGTTAAAAGATGACTAATAGCGAAAAACAAAAACTGACGGTTGCTTTGTGCGGAAACCCGAACAGCGGAAAAACCACGCTGTTTAACAGACTTACGGGAAGCAATCAAAAAGTCGGGAACTGGCCGGGTGTTACCGTCGAACAAAAGCAAGGCGTTTACCGCAATAATTCTGACGTAACGGTGGTAGATACCCCCGGAGTCTATTCGTTAAAGCCCTACTCGGTGGACGAACAAATCACAAACGGATACTTACTCAATTCAAAGCCCGATTTAATTCTCAACATAGTCGACGCAACAAATCTAGAACGCAGTTTACTTCTTACCACACAACTGTTAGAACTTGACGCGCCCGTTATCGTAGCGCTGAATATGCAAGACGAGGCGGAAGCAAAAGGAATAAAAGTTGACGAAAAAGAATTGGAACAATTTTTCGGATGCAAATTCTTCCCCATATCTGCGGCAAACGGAAACGGTATAAACGAGTTGATGGATTTTTGCACCAAACCGGCAAAAGACTTTTTAAAAAAGAAACGCATTGCTTTTTCTGCAGTGATAGAAAAAGAATTAAAAAATATTAACACGACAATCACGCCGACAGACAACAAACGTTGGCGCGCGATTTCGCTCAATAGAATACAGTCAACGCAAATTACGGAAGAACGGTATTTAAAAATATCCGAAGCAGTAAAACTGTCGCAAAGCCTAGTAAAAAACGATAAACAGACAAAGCGCACAAATTTAACAGAAAGAATAGACAAAATCGTATTACACAAATGGTTGGCTTTTCCGATTTTCTTTGTCGTAATGGCTGCGATTTTTTATTTTTCCATCGACGGACCGGGCGGGTTACTTACAAATCTGATAAACGAGCGTTTTACGCCTTTGCTGAAATCTGCCTTATCAAATCTACTTGCCGACGTTAATGCAAAGTGGCTGTCATCTTTGATTGTAGACGGTATCGTTTCCGGAGTGATGAGTATTGTCGGATTTACGCCGCAAATTATGATTCTATTCGGATTTATATCGGCGCTGGAAGCAAGCGGATATATGTCGCGCATAGCGTTCATTACCGACAGACTCTTAAACAAATTGGGACTGGGCGGACGCAGTTTTGTTTCTATGATACTGGGATGCGGCTGCTCTGTGCCTGCAATAATGTCGACACGCACAATTAAGAATACAAACGAACGCAACGCGACCATAACGCTTGCGCCCTTTATGCCCTGCTCGGCAAAACTTGCCGTGATATCTTTTTTTACCGCGAATATTTTCGGCGGCAAAGCGTTATTTGCAATAAGTTTTTATATTGTAAGTATCTTAGCGGTTATTTTGGGCGGTTACATAATAAAACTGTTTAACAGAAAAAACAATAAATGCAACGATGCATTTATTATGGAATTGCCGGAATACAGAGTTCCGCATATAACCAACGTGTTAAAGCAAATGTGGGAACGCGGCAAGGCGTTTTTACTAAAAGCCGGAACGATTATTTTTGCCGCGTCCGTCATATTATGGACACTGAGGACTTTTAACTTTCGGTTTGAGTTTGCCGATATAGACAACAGTATGTTGGCTGAAATAGGAAAATTCATATCTCCCGTATTTGTACCGTTGGGCTTTAACGACAAAGGATACGGCTGGCAATTTTCAGTGGCTACGCTTACGGGAATTTTCGCAAAAGAAACCGTTATTACTACACTTGAAATACTTTTGCCTACAAGCATTTCTAACTGCATATCTGCACTAGGCGCATTTTGCTTTGTAACATACAATCTTTTAACAGTGCCTTGCATCGCCGCAATTTCCGCAAGTTTTACCGAGCAAGGAAATATCAAAAACGGGCTGAAAAGTGCGGCATTCCAAATTGTAACCGCCTATTCCGTTTCGCTTGCTGTATACCAAATAGGACTGACATTTGCACGGCATACGCAAACCGCCGTTATTGTTATCTGTATTGCCGCAGTTGCAGTAACAACCGTTTTAGCAGTTGTTTATGCAATTAAACACCGTAAGTGTTGCGGAGATTGCGCCAAATGCACAATGCGGCATTAAACTTGAAGAATTATATTCTATAACAATGTAATTGCAAGAATAAATAAAATGCACCAACCGAGCAGCAAGGCATTGCTGCCCTATTACGGTTACTGTAATTACACATATTGCACTAAATCTGTATTTAATAAAAATTGTCTTCGCTTAACAACGGCTCGACAATTTTTGTTGCAAAGAGCGACAATAAAAACAGCAATCTGCATTTTGCAAAAGCCTTCTTAAAGAATATTCCTTTCTTTTCAGCCGAATAAAAGAATAAGTTACTGTATCTAATTGATAAATCACAGAAATTTTGAATAAGAAATAAGAAAAAAAATACTGCCGTTCAAAAACGGCAGTGTCTACGAAACAAAAAAACAATAATAAAAAATGTGTTTATTTAACCTACAACACGGAGAAAATCTCTCACTGCCAAATGTCTTTCTATATCTATTTTATTATTTATGTCGAATATATGTATTTGATGTGTTCGTTCATCTCCGCCTTTCCGCAAATACCGTCTTCCCACAATACCGAATTTATCCATATATTCATATCCTATTTTCACAAATTCTTCTGCTATATCATCTACTTTTTGCAAATCATATACAATAGGCATTATATCTATTATGGGTTTTGCTTTTAATCCTATAACGGCGGTACTTCCAATATGATATACGGCAACGCAATTTTCTTTAAGAATACTTTTGATAAGTTTCGCTTCTTTTTCAAACAATGCCGTCCATTCTGGATTATATTCCGTAACAATGATATGCTGTGGCATAATTATCATTCTCCGCACAATTACTGTTTGACTTTTAAATATAGCGCGCTATATTTATATTGTATCGTAATTTTAACTATTAACCGCCGAATCGATAAAGTTTAAGTTCATTGTCTATCTCATATACTGCTCTGCTAAAATGTTTCTGTCGACAAGAGTCCAATTGTGAGACCTAGCATATTCGAGCGAAGTACGGTCAAAGTACATATTTGTTATAATGATTGCACCGCTGATTTGATAAAAAGATTTACCTTCATTTGCATACTTTATATCTTCTGCACACAGCACCTTGTTTGCCAGCACACAACTTACAGCCCTAGTTGCACCGTCCTTTTTAACAAGCATATCTACTCCATGATTATCTATAACGGGAGTAAGCTGAACTTCGTAACCGCGCAAGCTGAACAGCCGAGCCATATAAATTACAAATTGCGTTTTGCCCATTTTGCCGATTTGGTCAAATTTATCTTCCGTTGACTGATGCTTACCGACATTGACAAATTCGTATTCGGCAGGTGTGGCAAAGTATTCGACATTATCGTATGTAAGCACTTCTTCGGCATTTACGTTTTGCGTGGTTGCCTGCTTATTTGATTTGCTTTTTTTAGAGTTGCCCTTGTTTGCAACGCATATCGTGATAATTGCCATAACAAGCCCGAGTGCCGCAAGTGCACCGCCGCCGTAAAGCATAATATCGCCCGCTAGCGAATCTTGCTGCGCATCGCTGTTTAAAATAAGCGATACCGCCACAAGAACTGCGCCAACCAAAAACATAATAAAACCTATTATCAATATCGCTATTGCAGGATTGCTTTTATTTTTAGCCATAAATTACTTCCGTTTTAATTGATGCCCTTATTGTATCATAATTTGTTTTAAGTGTAAACACTAATAAAGTAACCTTGCATTGCTTTTAATAATTTTCATATAAATTCTCATTTTTCGACAGGCAATAAAATAAAAACAATTCCTTATTAAGTTCCTATTAATTGTGTGTTACCGCTGCAATACCTAAATTTTTGTTTTTTTAGCGCTAAACAAATATCGTTACATTTAATATCGATATTTTAAATATCTGGTTAAATAAATAGAATATAATTTAAACTAACGGGAAAAGTTTATAGCGAATATGTCTAAAAAACTTTACTTGCGCCGTAATTTGTGATAGAATACATAGGCAATCGAATAAAACCGATAAACCGGACACGGAGAAATACCCAAGTGGCCGAAGGGGCGCCCCTGCTAAGGGTGTAGTACGTGTAAGCGTAGCGAGGGTTCAAATCCCTCTTTCTCCGCCAAGAGCACCCAATTTGAACCCAAGCGGTTGAAAACGGGTGCTTTTTCTATTTTCGCGGTATTCGCGGAGTTCAGTCAAGTCATCTTTATCGAGTTTGAATTTCGTTGGCGTTTGCGGCGAAGTGTTGTAGAAGATATAAACGCAATCGTCGAATAACACCACACGGTATATGAACGAGTTGAAAAATTCGTTCTTTTCTTCGCCGTTTTTGTATTGCTTCCGCGCAAAGTAAGTCAAAAACGCTTTTACTTTTTCGCAATCGAGCGGCTGTATTTGCCGTGCTTTTTCAACTACAATCTTGCTTTCCAATTCCGCGCTTTGCCGTTCCAATTCAAGCAATTTCTCTTTTGTGGACTTGGTAACTATACCTGCGGCAATCGCCGAAAGAAAACCGTCTATCGCTTTTTGCACTTGCTTTTGTTCCTTTTCGAGTAAAGCAAGTGTATCAGACTTTTGCAATCCTTCGTTAAACTTTTCAGTAACGGCAAGTGCGAGCTTGTCTATAATGTTAGGTTTTAGCACATATTCAACTGTCTTGCCGAATACCAAATCTTCTAGCTTCTCTTTTGTAATGTTGGACTTGTTACATTGTTCTTTGTGGAGTTTGCGGTTAAAGCATTTGTAGTAGTGGTAAACCTTTCCCGTATGGCTTGTTCCGTCCTCGGCAGTCATAAGCGTACCGCAGTTGCCGCAAAAAAGTTTTCCGCTAAGTATGTATTCACTATGTCCTTGAACAGTCTTTTGCTTATGCCGTTGATTATCCATTATTTTATTGCAAAGAGTAAAGGTTTGTTCGTCCACAATCGCAGGCACTATATTTGTATAGGTCGTTCCATTACTTATGACTACGCCCATATACTTGGTGTTGCGGATAATCTTGGCAAATGAATTGACTGTAAACTTCGCGCCGCTCTTGTTGTGGACGCCCATATCGTTCAAGCGGTTGACTATGCTTTTCGCTTTTTCTCCGTTCTTGTACCGCTTGAACATATCTTTTACTATCGGTGCTTCAATCGGGTTTATAGTCCAACGCTTATCTACAATGTCATAACCGAACAGTTTATAACCGCCAATAAAATAGCCTTTGGAAAGACTTTCTCTAATACCGCGACGTACTTTCTGACTTAATTCCGCCGAGTAGTATTCCGCCATACTTTCGAGTACGCCCTCTATAAGAATACCGCTCGCATCTTCGGTTATATTCTCTTTTGCCGAAAGTACGCGCACACCGTTTTTCTTTAACTTGGCTTTGTAGTTCGCACTGTCGTAACGGTTACGAGCAAAACGGTCTAATTGGTAAACGAGAACGTAATCAAAAGTCTTTTTCTTGCTGTCCTCAATCATTTGCAAGAAGTTAGGGCGTTTGTCCGTCGTTCCCGTTAATGCTCGGTCTATGTATTCTCCGACTATAAGTAGGTCGTGTCGCTTGGCATAGTCATAGCACTCCCGAAGCTGACCTTCTATAGATTGTTCCGTTTGCGTGTGCGAACTAAATCTCGCATATATAACCGCGCGTTTATTCATTATGTTTTCCTTTGCCGAATACTCCTTCGGGAGATAAGATAGAAGTGTTGTATTGTTTAACATAGTCAAGTAAGATGTTCGCTAAAATCTGCGCGCTTGTTTCTATCTGTTCTTGTGTAATTTCATAGTCTGTTTGTTGTGTTGTACCCGTAGCCAAATCTACGGATAAAAAGTTCTTGCTGAAAATAGTTTAGTCCTTTGTGGACGTCGAGCAATCCTGTTATTTTTCCTCGCTACCATCCATAAGGAAGAAGAGTTACTTTTTCTCCGATACAAAGAAATCGTCGTAGCCGTCAATAGTCTTGGCAAGAGAAGTATCCGTTTCCGCCGCTTCGTCAATCAAAGCCTTAAAGCCCGCTTCAATGAGTTGCACTTTGGTAAAACCGTACTTCGCCAAGAACTCGTTTATTTCTTCGGCATACTTTCGCGATACACTTGTACCCCAAATCATATACTTAGCTTTTCTTTCTTCCTTATGCTTTTCTTCATAACGCTTGTCCTTAATAGACCTGTCTGTTGCCATTGTACTTCCTCCGTAGGGTAAATATATGTAATCGTATATATACGAC
>CAMRUG010000023.1 GCA_947053925.1 uncultured Clostridia bacterium | reverse complement strand
GCACAGCCTATTTATCTTACTACATTGATTAAACATTGTCAACTGTTTTTGGAAAGAAAATATAAGTATTTTCAAAAAATCTCGTTGCATTTGTTGCAACGAGATTTTAAATAATTACTATTACTAAACATTAAAACAATTACACTACCGTTATTTTATCAATTTCTTAAATAGACCGCAAAACAGATACAGACTCGATAACTTTTAATTACAAAACACTGCTTGCCAAAATTATTCAGCTGCACTCAACCGCTCACTACCAAAAACTTATTTTTTACTAAAACTATGTGTAGAACAGCCGAAATATATTGAAACAACCTACTTATTATCGTAATCTAGCAAGCCGCTTATTGTAACGTCCTCAGGGAAAGAAGCAACTCTGACAGGCAGTCCCAGTTCGCTCTGTAAAAACATATCCAACCCTGCAAGTTTTGCTCCGCCGCCGCACAGCATAACTCCGTCGTTTTTAATAGACGCGGCAAGTTCGTTAGGGATATTTGCAACTAGACTTTGAATAATTCTTACATATTTGCGTGAAAATTCCACTACGGTATCGTACAATTCCTTTGAACTGATTGTAACGTTTTCTTCGCCGCCGCTTTGAAGATTCTGTCCTGAAAGCGCCATTGTCGTCGAATCGTTGGGGTACAAACTTACACAGTTTATTTTCAATTCTTCTCCTTGAGCAAAAGACAACTGTATCATATACTTACTCTTAATACGTTCAACTATCGCTTCGGTAAGATGCTTACCGCTATGGTACAATGTACATCCGTTTACTATCGAATTGGCATACACCACGGCAATATCTGCGCAATCGTATCCCAAATTTACAACAACTCCCTGACGCGCGCGGAATTCCTTAAAGAGTTGCACGCTGTCGGCAATAGGAGTTTCCAAAAACACTACCTGTTTTGCTCCCAATGCCAAAAAAACCGACTCGATTGTTTTCTTGTCGCTGCTAATCATACCGCACGGCACAACGCAAGTAACGTTATAGCGCGAAAATGCACTCATCTTATAGTTTACAAGCCGTTCCAAAAGTACGGATATCAACGCCTTTGCGCCCTCAACATCAATAATTGCACCTTCCAAAATCGGTCTGCTCAATCTTACGCCGCCCCCGTTAAAAGCCGATGCCATTCTTACCGCTTCAACACCGACGGCAACTATTTGATTATTATCCTGTCCGCCGAAAGCAACTACCGACGGAATTTTATCGGAAAATCCGTCTTTCTTAAGTCCTGCGGAAATATAAGCCGAGCCCATATCAAATATCAATTCGTAATTTGCCATATCGTTCACCTTTTGTATATTTTTTGCAAAACGCTTTTTATCTCATCAACCGGAAAACCCATTACATTTGTATAACTACCGTCTATACTGTCAACAAAACCGCTATCCTGTATTCCGTATGCGCCCGCCTTGTCCATAGGCGAACCGCTATCGATATAATCTAAAATCTGTTTTTTAGACAAATTTTTAAATTTAACATCAGACGTTACACAAAATAGGTACACGCCGTTTTTACAGACTACGCACACGCCCGTATGCACTTTGTGTGTACGCGCAGACAAACTTGTAAGCATATTCTCCGCATCGATGCGGTCTTTCGGTTTGCCCAATACATCGCCGTCTAAATCGACTACCGTGTCGCATCCGATAACAACGGAATCTTTATTCTTTAAATACACGTTTAAGGCTTTGTTGCAAGCAAGTTCTGCCACAATATCACGCGGCAATTGCGCAGACGTAATTTCGTCGCACATTGCAGGAATAACTTCAAACGGATATCCTAAGTCTTTAAGCAACTCTTTGCGGCGCGGCGAGTTACTTGCCAATATCAATCTCATTAATAAATTATACAACACAAGTAACAATTTGTAAAGCGCCAATAAAATCTCATTGTCAAACACAAACTCAAAATCGGTTTTACAACATTTACCAACCGATATTTTAAGCAACAATTAAAATTGCCTTCGCTTATTGCGAACTCGGCAATTTTTGTTGCAAATGGCGACAATAAAAAAGCCAACGGATATTACCGTTGACCTTCCATTGCTTTAGCATAATTTTTGCAACTAAATATTCTGATTTTTTACAAGATAAAGCCATAAATTACACGATTTTAATTCTATTAATATGCCAACGCAGATAACCAATTACTGTTTTCCGTTGTAATATCTGTTTAAAAAGTCGCTTGCAAATTTATAAAAATATTCTCCCCACGCAGTTTCGGAATGTTTATTTTCGGAATTAAACAACAATTCGCAGGAAATACCTCGTTTAGACAACTGCTCATACAATTTAAGAGAATCGTCCAGCATCCGTTTATTGTCGTGCGCTTCTTCCATTTCTTTTCCGCCACAATATATCAATGCGTATTGCGGTAAAGTCTGAGGAGTTGATTTGATAAACTTACCGAAAGCATTTCGGTTAAATTGCGAAAATGTTGAAAACAAACCCATTGTTTCATACAAACGTTGATGGTTTAGCGCAATATAACAACTGATTAGTCCGCCCATACTACTGCCTATGATAGCAGTCGCATTGCGTTCTTTATTTGTGTTGTATTTGGCGTCAACTGCATTTTTAAGCGTTTTAGTAAAGAATTCTGCGTATAACGCACCCTCTCCGCCGCGGTTTTCCTTGTCCTTTGCCAAGTCTTTGCGAGATTTCATCAATGCCATAGTGCTTATCTTCCAAGGGCTATACTCGGACAGCCTGCGCCTGTCGTAGCACTCTACTCCCACCACAATAGCACCGCGACCTATTGCTTTGTAAATATCGTCCATTACCTTGTCAACACGCCACGCCGTTCCGTAAGCAGTAAGTTTGTCGTAAAACAAATTCTGCCCGTCGTGCATATATATTACAGGACTCGGTTCTCCCACCTGTTTATAGTCGTCGGGCAAATAAACCCAAACTGTACGCACACGTTTAAGTTGCGGTATATCAATTTCAAAACTCTCAATCTTTGACATATTAACCCCTTTAATGCGCATTGCGCACTACTTTACTTTGGTTGAAATATATTTTTACTATTAACTAATACCTAAAGACCGTTCCTCTCATTAAAACCCTTACAAAAATTAACGAGAGTTTTTAACAATAAAGTTCAACGGTTTGTATTTGTTATTATACACCATACATTTGTGTTTGACAACATTGCACTCGCAACAAATCTGTTTGAAACACATTCTTAAATAATACAGTAGTATTTTGCCGCATATTATCTTAAACAAATTGCTTACCAAATTGATTTAACGCAATAAATTTACCGAAAATCGGGCGAGTATCTTTTGATAGTTTTATGTCGAATTATAACATACAAATTATGTACAATATTTTAATTTATCATTGCAACTTACAGTCTAGTCGTCAAACTCACGCAAGTGTCCTGTAAAATTCAGTCCTTCAAAGTTGTGCTGACGCAAAACCTCGTAAACGGCAATGGCTACCGAATTAGACAAATTCAGTGAACGCGTATCGGCAATCATGGGAATGCGCACTGCATTTGTATAATTATCGTGAATAAGCTGTTCGGGAAGTCCTTTCGTTTCCTTGCCGAACACCAAAAACACATTATTACCGTATTGAGGACAACAATGGCTTTTTTGCGCCTTTGTAGAAAAATAATAATATTTTCCGTCAGGATATGACGCTTGCAACTCGGTAAAACTGTCCCAATAATGTATTTCGCAGTCTTTCCAGTAATCTAGCCCTGCGCGCTTTAACATTTTATCACTCGTATCGAAACCCAGCGGACGGACAAGATGCACTACGCTTCCCGTTGCCGCCGCAGTACGCACGATATTACCGGTATTTTGAGGTATTTCCGGTTCTACCAACACAATATTTATCATTTGCTTTTAGCTCCAGCTAATAATTTAAAATATTCGTTTCAAAATCGGTTTTAAAAAGTAATCAATTAGGTAAATAAAAATTATTACCACTTACAAGTTAATGCGTTTTATACAGAAAACTTTTAACCGATTTGTGCTACTCTATATTTGAAGTAACGACATAATCTCTAGATAAAAATCCGCATACGAGTTTTAATAATTCTTCCGTCGTTTTAGCCGAATTTACAGCCACAACGGTACTCTTTGCATTACGCATACCTTTCAAATATGCAGCAACGTGTTTTTTCATTTCATTGCAAACCACTCTGTCGCTAAATACCTTCGCTAATTCGGTAGCGTGCCGAGAAATCACATCATACAAATTGATTTCCCAAGGACTGCCCGCCAATTGTGCAAACAAATACGGTTTTCCCACGGCACCGCGACCGACAGAAACTCCGTATGCGCCTCTGTCAATCAGATTTAAATACTGCTCACGCGAAGTAATGTCTCCGTTGGCAAACACGGGTAAACCGCAAGCGGCAATATTTTCCAACAACGAATAGTCGGCAACGCCCGAATACATTTGTTTTCGTGTACGGAAATGCACGGTAATAAAATCGGTGCCGCTGTCTTTACACATTTTTGCAAAGTCAATAACGTGATTACTGTCCGCAACACCCAATCTGAATTTTACGGATAAAGGCTTGTCCTTTATAGCCAGTTTAACTGCAGAAATACACTTTGCCGCCAAATCGGGTTTTTCAAGTAATGCCGAGCCGTCGCCGTTAGAAACAATTTTATGTACGGGGCATCCCATATTTATGTCTATTCCGTCATATTGTTTAACTTCGTCTACCAAAACGCTTTCTGCCATAACGCTCGGTTCGTGTCCGAAAATCTGACAAAAAGACGGCGTGTCGGACGGCAAACGGTACAACATTCTCCTAGACAATTCGCTTCCCATAACTAGCGCTTTACTGCTGACCATTTCCGTAACTGTAAGCCCTACTCCGTAATCGCGACAAATATCCCTGAAAGCAAAATCGGTATATCCCGCCATTGGCGCGAGTATCGTTTTTGCAGGCGCGTTGGCAAACAGTTTGTCAACCGACATTATGCTTTGCCTCCGTCCATATTACGTCAAATTGTTCCTGCGGCAATTCTTTTAGTTTTTGTCCTTTGTCATCAAGTATACGTTCGCATTCGCACACACGACGCGTAAACTTGTCTGTCGAATTAAGCAATGCCGTTTCACTGTCCACTCCGGACAATCTTAGCAAATTTACAACGGCAAACAACAAATCTCCGCCTTCAATTTGTTTTTGCCCAGAAGGCGCATTTAAAAATTCGCCAAGTTCTTCCTTTACTTTGACCGCTGCCTGCGTTATATCTGCAAAATCGTATCCGCCTTTACTTGCGCGCGACTGTATTTTTTGCGAACGCATCAATGCCGACATTCCGCGCGGTACGTCAGTTACGTTTTCCGCAGTGTTTTTAATTTTGTGCTCTTTCAGTTTTTGCTCATTCCACACGTCCAAAGACTCGGTTGCGTTATCTGCCTTAATATTCCCGAAAACGTGCGGATGTCTGTCTATCAATTTTCGGCACAAAGCCGTGTATACTTCCCTAGGCTCGTATTCCCCGCTTTCTGCCCCGATTTCAATATGGAATAAAAATTGCATTAGCAAGTCGCCGAGTTCTTCAATAATATTCGGTACGTTTTCCTGCTCTAGCGCATTTGCAAGTTCGTACGCCTCCTCTATTACGTTTTTAACAATAGATTTGTGCGTTTGCTCTCTATCCCACGGACAGCCGTTTTCTCCTCTTAAGATTTGCAATACGTCGTAGCAATCATTGTAATCGAAAGTTGTTTTGTTTAGCAATTCTTCTCTGCGCGCTTCGGCATTGGTTTTCATCAGTATACCTTCCCGTTATTTTTGTTTGGCAGGCAAAAAGGTAAGTTCACTGCGGTCAAACACTTTCAACATAAAGACCGTTGCAAAGTATATCAGACCCGACAATGCAATCAGCAGTAACGTTCCCCACGAAGAATTAAACGTGCCGTTTGTAAACAGCGTAGCGACTAAGATACACAATGTCATCAATACTCCTGCCGCCATCGGCTTTACAACGCATTGGTTTATATCCAGTTTAAGCCCTACCTTTCGCTTTAAATAAATTATAACATAAACCGTCGCAAAAAGATAGCACAAAGTTTCCGATATTGCCGCACCGTAAATATTTATTTTGGCATTGGGCAAAGTAAACAAGTTTACCAACGCCTTAACGACTATAGCAAAGGAAATAATAATTACCGATGCGTAAGGCTTGCCGACTGCCTGACATACCGATACCGCCGTTTGCATAATTGCAAGAAACACAATGGAAAGCCCCGAAAGCGACAGCAATATTGATGCAATATAAATTTCGTTACTCGGCAGGCTGCCGTATAACAGTTGCAAAATCGGTCGTGATAACACTATCATTCCGAATGCGCACGGCAGAGAAATAACTAGCGTTAACTTCATTGCAGTGTTAAACGCAACGGACAGTTTTTCCTTATCGCCCGAATAATACGTTTTTGTGATACTGGGCAACGCCGAAACTGCAATACCGCTGGATAACGCAATAGGCAAACCCAACATAGAATTGACCGGACCCGTCCACAAACCGTACATTTCCGTAGCATTAGGCACGGTCAACAAGTTTACCACCATTACAGAATCTATAACCTGAGACATTTGCATTGCGAAACCGCCAAGCGCAACCGGTATTGCCAACGCAAATATAGGTTTTGCAAGTCCCTTTACTTCGTTTGTCTTAACGGAAATTTTACCAACCTTACGCTTTTTTATATGCACAAGGTACACCACGGACATTATTAGCATTGAACCGAATTCCGATACCGTAATAGCAAACACGGCGCCCATTACAGCTTTTTTAACGTCCGGCATAAATTTCACCGCGCAAAACAGTCCTACCGCCAGTTTTACGATTTGCTCGATAACGGTAGTAACGCCAGACGGAACCATATTCATATTGCCTTGAAAATAAGCTTTCAACGCGTTGGTTATCGGGACAAACAACAGCGCAGGCGCAACTATTATAAACGCCGTTGCCGTTTCGGAATTACCCTGAGATTTGGCAATTACGCCGGAAAGACCTATCATAAGTCCGACGCTAAGCAATCCCAATAACGTAAGCAACACAAACGCAAACCTGAATGTTTTACGGCTTTCGTCAAATCTTCCCAACTGATTGTTTTCCGCAATCAATTTAGACAGAGCCACAGGTATACCCGCCTGCGCTATCGTCAAAAATAAAATATAAGGCGGAAAGACCA
>CAMRUG010000022.1 GCA_947053925.1 uncultured Clostridia bacterium | reverse complement strand
TGTCATCGCTTACCAGCGGCTCGACAATTTTTGTTGCGTAAGGTCGACAAGAAAAATTGTCTTCGCTTAAAGGCAGAACAATGTTTAGCGAATTTTAAGTTAAAAACACATTACTTGTTTCTGTACACGCAATGTTAGGTTTTAATATTGCAGACGGTGATTAACAATTTTTGTTGCAAAGAACTACAAGAATACAAACAACGCGGTTACACGCTTGTTTAATAAGGAGCAGAAATAAAATGACCATATTGAAATTTGACGACGTGAGTAAAGTTTTCTACTCCAAGACACAACAGACGACAGCAGTATCGAAACTTTCGTTTGAAGTAAACGAAGGCGAATTTGTTGCCATAATCGGACCGTCGGGCTGCGGAAAAACAACTATTTTGTCGCTTGTATGCGGTTTAATCGAGCCTACAAGCGGAAGAATAATCCGCGCGGACCATTCTGACGGTACAAAGTCTTTAAACAATCAAAGCAAGAGCAATGTTTTTTCCCGCATTCGCAATATTTTCCGAAAAGAAAATAACTCGGATACTGAACAAAAGTCGGACAACGCCGTAGGATATATGCTGCAACGCGACCAATTATTCGAATGGCGGACAATAGAAAAAAATATTACGCTCGGACTTGAAATACAAAACAAAAAAACCAAAGAAAACGTTGAATATGCAAACGATTTACTGAAAAAATACGGCTTGTGGGAATTCAGAAAACACTATCCTTGCGAACTTTCGGGCGGTATGCGCCAACGCGTAGCCCTTATACGCACTTTGGCTACAAACCCCGACCTGCTGTTGCTTGACGAACCGTTTTCCGCATTGGACTTTCAAATACGGTTAGACGTTTGCGACGACGTTTATTCGATAATAAAAAAGGAAAACAAAACGGCGTTACTTGTAACGCACGACATTTCGGAAGCAATTTCGCTAGCGGATAAAGTCGTGGTTTTGACTAAACGCCCTGCAACCGTGCTGACAATACACGAAACGAATATGTCGGATATAGAAACGCCGTTAAAACGCCGACAGTCGCCTGATTTTTCCCCTCAATTCGAACTGTTACACAAATACTTACACGGAGATGAAAATGAAAAACGCTAAACAGACATTTACGCGGGAGCATTTGCTGTATCTAAAAAAACTGCGCACAAAAAAAATTCTCGTACACGTTACGCAAGTCGGAGTATTGCTGTTTATTCTCGCTTTGTGGGAACTTGCCGCGCATCTTCAGTGGATAGACGTATTTATTATGAGTTGCCCCAGCCGAATATGGCTTACGCTGATAGAAATTTCGCAAGGCGGAACACTGTGGAAACACGCAGGCATATCTACCCTTGAAACGCTTGCAGGATTTGCAATCGGTACGTCGCTGGGATATATAATTGCGGTAATTTTGTGGTGGAACAACTTTTTGAAAGACGTATTCGAGCCTTACGTCGTCGTTTTAAACAGTTTGCCCAAAATTGCGCTGGGACCGATAATTATAATTTGGGTAGGCACGGGCAAAGCCTCGATTATAACTATGGCAGTGCTTATTTCCGTTGTTATCACAACAATTACGATCCTTAACGGCTTTGCGGAAACGGACAAAGAAAAAGCGCTTCTTTTGCGCTCGATGGGAGCAAACCGTTTGCAGATTTTTACAAAACTCGTTGCGCCGGCTAACGTTCCCACTCTTATGGCTACGCTCAAAATTAACGTGGGTATGAGTTGGATAGGCACCATTATGGGCGAATACCTTGCGTCCAAAGAAGGCTTGGGGTATTTGCTTGTGTACGGTTCGCAAGTGTTCAGATTAGACCTTGTTATGACCTGCACCATTGTGCTGTGCGCGCTTGCAGGAGTTATGTACGCAATAGTCGCCGTTCTCGAAAAAGTCGTAGTTAAAAACTTTAACCACTAAAAACACAAAACGGTTTAAACGAAAATTTGACATAGCACTATACTGAAGCATAAAACCGCAAGACAATTTATTTGTAAGACAAATTACAATCTTGCTAATAAACAAGTGCTTATATGAGATATTTTAATACAACAATAAGGTATAAACGTAAAAACCGTATACAAATAAAATTTCACGCAAAATATTCCTTTATTGCGTGATACGGTTTAATAGATAGTAATTTACGGCTGTGAGTCGAGATAAAGGCTTAATGCTAAGGTATGTATCGCAATACTGTTAAGTTTTAATCAAATGCACCGCAACAAACAACGTCCCGGAGATTTATATAGCCGGGACGTATTTCTTAGTTAATTTATTTTACGGTAATTTGCAGTGTCTGCAGAATAACTTTTTAAACTATATTTACTTAAATACTAATTTTAAATTGACAATTACTATTTTTGTTACAGTAAGATTTTTTGCGGCTGTTTTTAAAGCAATCAACAGCCGTGAAAGACACGGTAATCTATTTAACCTCTCCGTTATCGTTAATAAACAGTATACCTATGGTATTCGCTCCGCAATGGGTCGTTATGGTACATCCTGCCGTAGTTTCTATAATTTCATCGAATATACCCCACGATTTTACAATTTCTATTACGCGCTCGGTAATTCCCGCATCCATTTGGGTATGTGTAACGAAACAACGGGTTTTGTCTGCATTTGTGCAGTTATTTCTAACCCAAGCGGCATATTTTTCCACACAGCGGATATAGCGTCCCATAGGTTTGGAAGCAATTCCCATAAGTCCGTCTTTAACTTCGATAACGGGTTTAATTTGCAAAAGATTTGCTCCTAGATACGCTAACGATGAACAACGGCCGCCTTTGTACAAAAATTCCAATTTATCAATAATAAATGATGCGCGTACAGCGCCTACTCTCGACTTAGAGCGTTCGTAGATTTCTTGTGCTGTTTTGCCTTGATTGACCATATCGCAAGCGTCAAGCACCAACAATCCTGTACCCGTCGAAAGGTTGCGGCTGTCTACAACATAAACATTTTTAAGTTCGTTTGCCGCAACGCAAGCGTTATCGTACGAACTGGACATATCGGACGAAATGTCGTAATGCACTACCGCATCGTAACCGTCATTAAAAAACGATTGAAAAAATTCCTTGTACTCTTCCGCACTGCGCGCGCCCGAACGCGGTAATTTCTTTTCCGTAGAATAATATTTGTAAATATCCTCAGGAGCAATAGTAACGCCGTCCAAACGGTCGTCCGTGCCCAAAGCAACGTGCAACGGCATAATGCCGATATTATTTTTTTCTATATGCTCGCGTGATAAATCGCAAGTACTGTCAGCACAAATTTTAATTTTCATATACAACCTCTGATAATGCAACTTAGTATATCTTTTGTAAAACAATTATATATCGTATTGCCTAAAACAAACTGAAAAAGTAACAATTGTCGTTTAACTCATTTTACAGCAACCGCTTTGTCCGTCGCAACCTTCGCAGCCGCTTACAGAAAACTGCTTGTTGTCGTCAGAGTAGATAATTCTGCCTACTCCCACTACCGTACAGTTATCCGGAACGTCCTTTAATACAACGGAATTTGCGCCGATTTTGACGTTATTGCCTATTGTTATGTTTCCCAAAACTTTTGCGCCTGCGCCCACGATAACGTTATCTCCCAAAGTCGGATGGCGTTTGTTGTGTTCCTTGCCCGTTCCTCCGAGAGTTACGCCTTGGTAAATTGTACAGTTATTACCGACTACTGCCGTTTCGCCTATAACAACGCCCATACCGTGGTCTATAAAAAGATTTTTACCTATCTTTGCCGCAGGATGAATTTCTATACCCGTACGTCTGCGACCTACAGTAGAAATTAACCGCGCAATAAACTTTAACTTTATTTTATAAAAGAAATGCGCAATCCTGTGCCGTATAAGCGCGTGCACTCCGCTATACAACAGCAAAATTTCCAGACTGTTCCGCGCAGAAGGGTCGCGCTGTTTAATGGAACGGAAAAAACCGACTTTTTCTTTCATCTTACTCCGATTACTTAATTGACAAAGTATTGAACAGACCGACTATCGCTTCCAACTTGTCCGATACTATTGCAAAATCTTTCAGCGTATTTTTATACGCCAAATAAGACACTTTTAGAATTTTGGGATTTTTTAGATACAATGCGTTTACCAAATACTCGCTTACAAGGCTTACTTCGTTAAGTTTGTCGACAGGAAGCGGCTGGTCTATAAGGGTCAAACGTACTTCTTCCATCAAAGTAAAAATAGAAGCCATTGTGTTTGTTTCTATATATACTTTCTCGGCGGCAAAATACTTTTCCGCCTGATCGACGAATTCGGCGTTTAAACTGTCGGGGTCGATATTGCGCAGTATGCTTTCGCCTGCGGCTTTAAACTTTTTAAGTACTTCGTTGGCAAAACGCGCATAAGAAGCGTCTGCATTTACGTCGTGGTAATAATCGCGCAAAAAATCGAGAAAATTACGTCTGCCGCTGTCAATTTCCGTGAGTAAACATACAACGAAAGCAAACAAACGGTTGGTATCCTTGGGAAGTTTTAAACTGTTCTCAACAACGCCGTTTACGCTTGTCCAAGTTACCCGCGCACGCGAAAATTCGGTGGCATAAGACATTGTTTTTACCGTATCGGCAAGCGTTCGGCAAAGTATGGGAGAAGTTGCAACGCTTTTAAGTACCGTTGCAACGTGTTTATCTACCAAAATAAGTTGACCTTCTATAAGTCTGTTTACACTGCTTGTAAAAAAAGCAAGTTCGTTAGTATTCATAAGTACTCCCAAACAATAAAAAAACTATGCATTATAATTTTACTTTATGTTTATATATTAGCATATTTATCGGCAATTTGAAAGTATTTTTGTCAAAAACATTCAAAACTGTTGTTTATAATACAATTTTGTTGTATAATTATATCCGCTAACTATAACCGCAAACGGAAAGATATATTTGGCAACAAGCGCGGGTTGTTTTTCTGCAAATAATCCGCTTGTTTATGTTGTTTTATTTTTTGACGTTTTAGGGTAAGAGGAATTTGTAAGGAGGTATATCTATGCAGGCGGGTATTACGCAGGACAGCACAATGAACAAGTTAATATTGTTGTTTGTGTTTGACAAAATGGAAACGGCGCTTACCGAGGCGACCATTTTGGACTTGTGTAGTTACAAAAACAACTGGATAGATTATACAAACTGCAAACAAACGCTTTTTGACGTGGTTGACAACGGCTTTATTTACAAAAGCGCGCCTATGGGCGGCGGAGAAGAACTTTACGACTTAACGGCAGAAGGCAGATGGTGTCTTAAAAACTTTTATACGCGTATTCCTTCCAGCGTACGTCAGCTTATTGCCGACGACATAAAGAAAAAACGCATAGACTACCGCAGACGTCAGGATTACGTTGCAACCTATACAAAATGCCCCGACGGCAGTTACGATGTAGTACTGAAAATCGTAGAGCCCACAAAAACGACGCTCGAAGTTAAACTTAACGTTATGACGCGCAACATTGCCAAGTATCTTGAACGCAGTTGGCAGGAAAAAGCCCCCACTGTTTACAGCAAAATTTCCGACACCTTAATAGATTAAAACAGCGACCGAATCTATACACCGATTCAGCCGCTGTTTTGTTTTTTGTCAGATTAAATTAAAACGGTAACGGGTCAAACAATTTACCGCTATACGGTATTGCTAGAATAAAATTGAAACTTCTTAACTTTTAAACAACCTATTTTAAAATACTTTTTATCATTACTTAGCGCCGCTTACAAACAATCGAATGAAATAAACTCTAACTGTAAATTCTAAGATTAAATTTACACTATGAGACTAAAACTTCAACAAAACACTTATTACATTATACGCCCGCCGCTAAGCCTTGTCGGGTTTTGCAAGCTTAGTATTTTTTACACTTAGTTTTCGGTAAAGCGCATCGGTTATTTTATTTGTTAGGGGCGTTTCGGCGATATAAAATATCACGCCTATCACGAGACAGCCGATAAATTCTGCCAAAAACGAAACTATTCTTATTTTGCTTACGTTTGATAAAATTGCGCTTAACGGCATTTGCGCAAGAAAAATATGATACGACGCGCCGCCCAGATACATAAGCGGCTTAAAAATTTTGTGTACCTTTTTAACATTAAGCACTATTGCGTTAAACACGGGAATAATCGTCATAACGGCAATTACCGATGTTGTTTGCCAATATGTAATTATTACGGCGTTATAATTTAGATACTGAGTTACGATAAGAAATAAAATTCCCGTTAATGCGCCTATTACAGAGGCGATTGTTACTTTTCTGTTGCTTGCGCCGTACAACGCCGTATAAACTCCGAATGCAACAAGATAAATATATCGGAAAAAGTTAAGTCGGTAAAACGCAACGGAAATTTGAAGGGGTATTTTGACAACTTCCCACAGTAAATTAGCAAGCAGACAGGCAAGTAAGCCCTTGACGGCATACTTTTTAACGACAAAATATATACAAGGGAAAAACACTAAAAACTGCAAGAGTACAGGGTAATAATAACTGCCTTGACCCCATCCGCCCGTAAACAATGCGATAATATATTCGTACCACTTGACTGTCATATCGGGTACGAGTTTAAGAGAAGATGCAATACAGATTACCACCGCTTCCAGCAAAAAAATTATCAAATACGGCACGGTGTATCTTACAAAAGATTTTAACCAGTTTTTGACCGCATAGGCATCGGCAAAAGATTTGATTTGCTTTCGGTTATAGGAAAGGGTGTTTACATATCCCGATATCAGCATAAAAATAGGCACAGCCATATCTATCCAAAACGGAATACCCATAACAAGGCGTTCTTTTGCCGTCCACGAAAAATGAGTAAAGACGACAAAAATTATGCAAACGCCTTTTAGTAAGTCGATTGCTTGATTATGGCTGTATTTAACATTGTCGTTTTTGAAAGTTTCTAACACAAATTTTCCTGCCGATAATTACTGACAAAATAACAAAATAAATTATAACACACTAAACAAAGTTTGCAATAAGATTGAAGTGTTTTGAGTTAATAAATTGATATTGCATAGCAGTTAGTATATAAAAAACACACCTAATGTCTTACTTTATTGGAGCGATGTACTCCGTTCGTTATACTCACTTCGTGGCAGTTGCTGTGCTTGGCTAAGGAGACTTGTCCCGAGGCGTTTGCGCCGAAGGGTAAGCGTAGTGAAACGGAGCGCTACGTTATTTCAGAGTCGAACAGCGAGCACAAGCAGTCGGCAAGCAATAAGGAGCAACAAAAAAGACACGCACTGCTTGCGTGTCCTTGTTGCGACCTAAAAGCGCGGTCGCTGCATTGGTGCGAGATGTGAGACTTGAACTCACACGGTCTCCCACACGCCCCTTAAACG
>CAMRUG010000021.1 GCA_947053925.1 uncultured Clostridia bacterium | reverse complement strand
TGTTGCCATTGTACTTCCTCCGTAGGGTAAATATATGTAATCGTATATATACGACCGTATATATTCTACTCTATTGGGAGTTGTTTGTCAAGAGTTTATCCGCTCATAATAACACCTCCTTAAAATATCTCTCTACTTAACCAAGGACACTTTTTTCAAAAAGTTCGGGGTTTAACGTAAAATTTCCTTCAAAATATTTTTCCCTCTACTATACCAAGCACACTTTTTCGGAAAATATTTATCTGTGGACGAAAGTTTCTCAAAAAATTTTCTCTCTACTTAACCAAGCACAGTTTTCCGTAAAAGTTGATGGTCTGAACTCAAATTTCTTCAAAGAATTTTTCATACCCCTCTATATAACCAAGGACAGTTTTTTGCATTTCACAACCAAAACAGCAAAAATTATTTTGGGAATCGCACCACGATTACAAGCAGGTAAAGAGTTTTCCCAAAATCCAAAGATTTTGAAAAACTGACGTATGGAACAATCGGGATACCCGATTTCCCTTTGTGGACGAAAAATAAAAAACAGAATTGGGTTTCCCGATTGCTGTTCGTTCAAAATATGCTAAAACTTGTTTTTGGCTATTTTCTTTACCTGCTTGTAAAAAATAAGCGATAGCCAATATATAAGACTGAATGCTCTAATCGTTTCTCTTGCGATTTTCGACATTTTATGCTATAATAGTTAAAAAATATTTGATAGTCGGAGAACACGAAAATGACGATATACGATATTCTCAAAGACAGCGCATACAAAACCGAACAGTTCAGCCAAACAAGTATAGACAACTTAAACGGACGCATTATCAAAAAGGCGGACAAGAAAGGAAAGCCTTATGCTGTTGTAGAGTGCCTTGTACGCAAAAAGCAAATTACACTCAAACCCGAAGAAGTCGTGCGTCAACTTCTAATTGATAAACTTATCAATGACTACGGTTATCCCGTATCGCGTATGCAACTTGAATATCCCGTGTACTTCGGGCGCGAAGTGAAACGTGCCGATATAGTCATTATGGACGAAGACCGTCCGACCGTGCCATATATCATTATTGAAGTCAAGAAGCCCAAACTGAAAGACGGCAAAGAACAGTTAAAGAGTTATTGCAACAGCACGGGCGCGCCCATTGCAGTATGGTGCAACGGCGAACAAATTGCCTACTATAACCGTAAAGATCCCAACTATTTTGAAGATATACGCGACATCCCCAAAGCGACGCTAACGCTTATGGACGTTATCTCCGAGCGTTGGACTATTGAAGACTTAAAGAAAAACGACGTACTGCAAAAAGATAAAATTTCGCTAAAAGACAAAATCAAAGATTTGGAAGACGAAGTTCTCGCCAATGCCGGCGTGGACGTCTTTGAAGAATGTTTCAAACTCATTTTTGCAAAACTATACGACGAGCTGATGAGCGGACAAAACAAGTCGCGCTATCTCGAATTTACGAATGCAGGACGTACCGAATACAAACTGAAAGAAGCAATACAAGACTTGTTCAATGCGGCGAATAAGAAATGGAAAGGCGTGTTTGAAGAAAACACAAAGATTATGCTTTCGCCTTCTCATCTCTCCATTTGCGTTGCATCGTTACAAAGTGTAAAACTCTTTAACAGTAATCTCGAAGTGGTTGACGACGCCTTTGAGTATTTGATGAGCAAATCGAGCAAAGGCGAAAAAGGACAGTTCTTTACTCCACGTTATGTAATTGAAATGTGCGTGCGGATGCTCAATCCTCATAAAGATGAAAAAATGATTGATACTGCTTGCGGAAGTAGCGGTTTTCCTGTGCATACGATTTTCAACGTGTGGGATAAAATGGCTGACGCGGAAGGCAGACCCAAAGGCGAACTATTTTCTCTTGATAGAAAACCTGACACCTATACCGAATATGTTAAAGACAATATCTTTGGCATTGATTTCGACGAAAAAGCCGTCCGTGTTGCTCGTACTCTCAACTTAATTGCAGGCGACGGACACACAAACGTGTTGCACCTTAATACCCTAGACTATGACCGTTGGGATGAAACAGCAAAACAAGACGATTGGATGAGAATTTATCACGAAGGGTTTTATCGTCTAAAAGAATTGCAACGCGGAAAAGGTTATCGCGAATTTGACTTTGATATCGTTATGGCGAATCCTCCTTTCGCGGGCGACATAAAGGAAACGCGCATACTCGGAAGATACGAGCTCGGCAAAAACGATAAAGGCAAAACGCAAAATAAAGTCGGACGTGATGTACTATTTATAGAACGCAATCTTGACTTCTTGAAACCCGGCGGACGAATGGCAATCGTATTGCCGCAAGGAAGATTCAATAACAGTAGCGATAAATATATTCGTCAGTACATAGCCGAGCGTTGCCGTATTCTTGCCGTAGTAGGACTTCATGGCAATACGTTCAAGCCGCATACGGGGACGAAAACAAGCGTGCTTTTTGTGCAAAAATGGGACGATGATCTTTGCCCACGCAAAGACGATTATAACATCTTCTTTGCCACACAGCAAAAACAAGGCAAAGACAACAGCGGCGATAAAATTTATATAAAGCAAGCCGACGGCACTAACGCACTCGACGGACACGGACATTTGGTCGTTGAACAAGATTTGTATAACCACGACGGAATTACGGGCGACGGGATTGCCGAAGCCTTTGCTGAATTTGCCAAAAAGGAAGGTTTAAGTTTTTTTCAATAAGCCCGTCTGTTGAACCTTTCGATGAAGCCAAATACAAGGCTTTAACGGACGGGCTTGAAATACAAGAAAAAAGTTTATCCGAAGTCATAGAAAATAAAGATAGTCGTATCGACAGTCAGTTTTGGACTACAACTATATCTCGTAATCCAAATTATTCTTATGCCAAAATCGGCACAATTCTAAATCAATCGCAATATGGTATTTCCCTTGAAATGAACGAAGAAGGGATCGGCTATCCTATTTATAGAATGAATGAAATACATAATTCCATTTGCGATTTAGACGTTAAGAAATATGCAAACATCACACCGCAGGAACTCGCAATATTCAAACTTCAAGACGGCGACGTACTGTTTAACCGGACAAACTCTTTTGAGTGGGTAGGTAGAACGGGTATTTATTATAAATCAACCGAGCAAGACGAAAAAGTGTTTGCTTCGTACCTTGTACGACTTATCCCCGATGCCAAGCAAGTCTTGCCTGAATATCTGACAGCGTTCCTTAATACAACATACGGAGTTCGGCAAATCAAAGCCCGTGCAAGGCAGTCTATTAACCAAACAAACGTCAATCCTGAAGAAGTCAAGGAAATCGAGATTCCGTTATTAAGTGAAAAATTACAAAAGGCAATTCAAAGCAACTATCGCTCTGCACACGAAAATTTAGTTGCGGCACAAGAAGAATATAAATTAGCGGAAGATATACTCAATAGTTCTTTGGGCATTGCGGATTTTGCGGATGAGTCTTGCTCAATTAAAACTTTATCCGACAGTTTTATGCAATCAGGACGTTTGGATGCCGAGTATTATCAACCAAAGTATGAAAAAATTCTTTTGCAGTTGAATGCAAAAGAAACCATATCGTCTTTGTGCAATTTATATGACAGCAATTTTGTCCCCGATACAAACACTGAATATGAATATATCGAATTGTCTAATGTTGGATTATCAGGCGATATTTCAAGTGTAGAAAAAATAATTGGCTGTGAATTACCGTCGAGAGCACGCAGAATTGTGCAGAAAGGACAAGTAATAGTTTCGTCCGTTGAAGGGTCTTTGAGTAGCTGTGCTTTGATTAACAGCGAGTTTGATGGTGCTTTATGTTCAACGGGCTTCTATGTTATTAATTCAGACAAAATCAATTCGGAAACTTTGTTAGTTCTATTCAAATCCGAACCGATACAATCGCTTTTGAAACAGCGTTGCTCGGGCACGATATTAACGGCAATATCAAAAGACGAATTTCTGAATATGCCGTTACCACTTATCAATAATGTTGTACAAAAAGAAATTTCGGTTAAAGTACAAGAATCGTTCCGTTTGCGTAAAGAAGCAAAACGGCTTTTGGATAATGCAATCAAAGCCATCGAAATGGCAATTGAAACAGACGAAGAAACCGCATTAAATGGATTGATAGACTAATTATGGAAAACAAAAAAATCGGAACACTATCGTCACGAGATATAAATGCGATATATGAAGATTACGAGAAACACCAACATGATGGGGATATTATCGAGAAATATGGTACTATTTTAGTTTTAGATGTTTTGGGCTGGAAAAATAAAGCATCTCCAAAGACCATTAAGATGTTTATGGATTTGGTTAATAGCCTACGTTCTAAAATAAACGATACAGTATTAAGAAACTGTGATACGTTGGCGGATTCAAATATTGATGTTATAGTTCTCTCTGACACCGTTGTCATTTGTATAAATCATAGTTCACCATATAATGAATTAAATATCTTCAATGAGATAAGTAATTTTTTAGTTGAAGCACTGAAAAAAGATATTGCATTTAGGGGCGCAATTAGCCGTGGCAAATATTATACAAATTCTCTTACCAATATTTTTGTTGGCGATGCTTTTTATGAAGCTGTGAAGTATTGTGAAAAAACGGAATGGTCTGGTGTAATACTTACAAGTTCATTAGCAAAAGCTCTATTAGTAAATAATACCATTGAGCAGTTGCGAGAATTAAATATAGTTTCTTATGAAAACATCCCTTACAAAGAAGACTCTTGTTTGGGCAATTTGGTTTTAGTGCCCGTTACGCTTTTTAATGATATTCCCTATGAAAGTATGATAAATT
Organism: uncultured Clostridia bacterium; assembly: GCA_947053925.1. Taxonomy (GTDB): domain Bacteria; phylum Bacillota; class Clostridia; order Christensenellales; family CAG-314; genus Fimimonas. The sequence continues at coordinate 6,675 of CAMRUG010000021.1, read as the reverse complement.
TGTATAAAGTTGCGTTAAAAGATGTCCCCTGTAAATTAGCAAACACATTAAAGTTTTTAGAATATACGAAGTCATTTTACATTTAGTTTCATACCGAAATGATCTTTATACATAAAAAGTTCAAATGCGGATGATGACGTGCCGCCACCAAAACAGAATAGTTCAAAATGTGCCTACAGGTTCGTTTTGGACTATTTTTTTGTAAAAATTTATGCAACCGCAGGAGGAACTCGTCAAAATCATATTTAATTCGCTTTTGCAACAACCATTACCAACAGAACAAACAAATTATTAAGGAGGAATTAGATATGAGAGAGTATACTATTGCCAAGCAACCAATGCAAAAAGAAGATATTAAGTTTTTGAGAATATTTTTCGACAACGGAGATTTTATTGCAATTTCCAAAAAAGAAATTCAAAACTTTGAAGTAAATCTGTACGACAAACTAGTACCTTGGGACGACGACTTGTACCCCGTTGCCGAAAGCGGTTTTCTGATATTATCGCTAAATACAAACGAACATTTTATTTATAACGATGTATTTGTCTGCGATTTAAAAAACTACAATACAGACAGAAAAGCATACATTGAAAACCGAATATGCAACGAAAGCATTACTCGCATTTGCACTTTTAACGAAGATAATTGGCACAAGTCGTTTTTGGTAAACACTACGGCAAAAAAAGTAAAGAATACACTAATAATAAATTTCATTCCGTTACCGATAAGACAACCTTGTAACGGCAGTCAACATTCAATTTGTTTGACGGAAGTAAAAAAATCTATTACTAACAGCATATACTTAGATTTTGAAAACTGCGAAGGTTTTACAATATATCAAAATGAAATAGTAGATATGCAAATAGTTACAGAAACAGAACTCGTTTGGAGCAGCCACGATTTTTGCCGACAAATAAAAAACGGATATATTGTATGGCGTCCAGACAAGGAAATAATATGGCGCGACGTTAATGCGTGGTTTATGATCTTCCATAAATCCGCAACAATACAAAATCTCAAAAAAAGATTGCTGCCGAATAAAAGAATTAACAAACATAACATCTGCCGCCTATATATAAATTATAATTACGCCGGCTTCGAATTATCCAGACGAGAATGTATCGAGGTAAACGACATACGCGACCAATCGGTTTTGCAAAAATTAGAACGGTTGGAAGAGGAAGAAAACATACCAAATGACTCGTACATCGGCGGATATTGCGAAAAACAGTATGACGGAACAATTCTGATTACATTCGGCAAAAATGCAAAAAAGTATCTAAACCGCCAACCGTTGTAATTTACATTAGTTCCAATCTAAAGTTCACACTACTAAGCACAATATTTTTAATCAATAATTTTAATACACAGGGCGGACTCAATTTAACGCGAGTCCGCACTTTACTTTTAGTTTTTAAAATAAAAATTTACAAGCCGCAACTAGGCAACAATGATTTTCTATTTTTGTCCTTTACAATAAAATTTGTCAAGCTACTGGTAAGCAAAAACAATCTGCATTTTGCATAAGTGTTTTTAAGCGAGCTGATATACGAAATAACAAAATTGTAAATTTAGGTTCCCGTACGGAATAAAACCCTGCTATCAAACACTTATCGCAACAAGACTGTTATATTATCTGTGGTCATTATTTATTGTTTATGTTACTATATAAATAGTTAATTATAAATAATGCAAAAATAATTCAGTGTAATTGATTACCCATACGACATAAGTAGTAATCAAATTACCGTTAAAATCCCCGACAAATTAAAAGGAGACGAAAATGAAAAGAAAGCTAACGATAGTTATACTAGTAGTAGCAGTACTGTCGTGTCTGGCAACATTAGTTGCCTGCCAACACAAGTGTACTTTCGGAGAGTGGCAGACAGTTAAAGAACCCACTTGCACAGAGCAAGGACTTAAAGAAAGATACTGTACAGATTCTTCCTGTAACAAAAAGGAAGAAGAAAAGATACCTGTAAATGAGAATAATCACAATTTACAGCCTGTTGACGGAGTAGACGCAACCTGCACAACGGAAGGAACCGTAGCGCATCAGCACTGTACACTGTGCGGAAAGAACTTTGACGGTAACAAAACCGAAATAACGGAAGTAACTATACCGACAGATTCAACTAAACACAATTTGCAACCTGTAAGTAAAGTAGACGCCACTTGCGAAAGCGACGGAATAATAGAGCACAATCACTGTACTCTATGCGGAAAGGACTTTGACACAGACGGCAACGAACTTACAACCGTTACTATACCTAAAGGGCATAAGTTTGGAAAGTTCGTTTACGATTACGATGCTAAAAATTACGTCAGCACTTGTTCTGTCTGCAGTGAAACAAAAAGCGAAAATGCCGGAAGCGAACAATTTCCCTTGCTTGTAAGAAACGAGGATGAATTGAAAGAAGTTGTAAACGCCGCGTCGGAAGGTGATTATATTAAGCTAGCTCAAGATATAACCGTATTTTCTAAAATAGTAGGCAATAATTATCCGACTTTGCTTTTGCCCGATAACGGAACATTGGATCTGGGCGGCTACACCGTTACCGTCAAATACAACGGCGGTTTTCTTGTAGAAGGAACTAATGTAACATTGCAAAACGGCAAAATAGTAACCGATTACGAAGACCCCAAAGAAGGTTATGCGGTATTTATAGGCGATGAGGGTTAAAACAATTCGGTAACGGTAAAAAATCTTCAAACAAAGGGCGGTTTTAACGTTTATAATTGCAACGCCACATTTTACGATTGCACGGTAGACGCTTCGGAACACACATATTATGCTCTTTGGGCAGATCAGCATTCAACAATTACGGTAGAAAGCGGCAAATATTACGGCGGCGAAATTGCCTGCATACATTCCACGGCAAATGAAGATCCCGAAAGTACAGGATACATTGTATTAAACGGCGGAAGTTTTTACGGTAAAGTTATTGCAACATACTGCACTACCATAAACGGAGGAACATTCGATAGCGATATCGTACTTACCGTAGTTGATTCAAATAATATACACATACACGCAAAGTTGATAGTAAATAAAGATATAAACGAATCTTTGAATATTGTTGTAGGCTCGGCAACGTATGAAATTGTTACAAGCAGAGACGCAAACGAAAACTTTATTTACGAGACCAAATTAAAAGAAGCAAGCAATTAACCAAAGCAATAATAAAAATTATCTGCGCTTATCAGCGGCTAAATATTTTTATTGTAAATGACGACAAGATAAAAAAGGAACGTGTTCCGTTCCTTTTTTATTATCATTTAATAAAATATTACTATTTTAATTTGACTCCCAGCATTTGCACCAAATTATGCGCTTGAAACTTATCTATTATTATTCCGTGCAGAGATTTAAAATCGGACCGTATTCCGTCAATTTGGCAGGTAGAAAAATCTACTCCCGAAAGATTAGTTTCAAAAATTTCCGTTCCCGTCAAATTTACATCGTTAAAATTTATATTTTTAACCTTTGTTGAACAAAAAAATGCTTTTTCAAAACTGCTGCTAATCACACTCATAAATTTTATAGACGCTTCGGCAAAATTTATATAATCGGCTTTACAATTAACAAATTGCACATCCTGAATACTTGATTTAACAAACGAAATTCCCGTCAATTTGCAATTTTCAAACTTCACGCGCTTGATAAGTTTATTATCGAACACCTTGTTAGATAAGTCGCAATTTTCAAACACTACGTCTATCAAATCCACGCCGTCAAATTGCGTATCAGAAAAGTCAATCCCATTAAAAATACAACACTCAAAGGTAGCATCGTTTATCGTGCAACCGCCGCTTACACCCGCCGTATAGATACCGTTACTAAAAGCGTTTGCTAAAACAGATTGTTCAAAACTTCTTTCAACGCATTGCAATATATTAGGTTCGGATATTTTCATACTTATTGTCTTCTTTTTTTTATTTTCAATTTATTTTATCACTGTAGTTGCTTATGTGTCAAGATTGGATATTTTACACTTGCATTTTTATTAGATATCAATTAAATACAATAACTTTTCTGTTACTTGTTTTAAAAACTTAAGTATCGACAACGGTTTTAAGATATGATACAATACATAAATAAAACAATTACAACAAGTCCTTAATCTTATTGAGCAATTACGTTGTTAATAATTTAAAATAAAATAAATATCTGTTGCATCTTGTAAATTAAAACTTCAAAATACAATTTAAGGGGACATTATGGACATATCGGTATTTACAGAAAAAGCAAAGAAACTCGGTGTATTGGGCTTTAAAATCACTCAAAACGGTATACTGCTTAACGAATGGTATTCAGAAAACGAAATACGGCGCAACATATACTCTGCAACCAAAAGCTTCACTTCCTGCGCTGTCGGTTTCGCCGTACAGGAAGGGCTTTTGTCCGTTGATGAAAAGGTGGTAGACGCTTTTTGCGACGACCTGCCGCAAACAGTTTCGGACAATCTGAAAAAAGCAACCCTTGAAGATTTACTGACAATGCGCTTGGGGCAAAAAGACGCACACTTGATGGCGGCGCAACGTCTGCATTATCAGGAGGACGACTGGGTAAAAAAAAGCACTTGCAATACCACTTGACTACGAACCGAAAACTCATTTCGTATACAGCAATGTAGGACCGTATTTGGTGGGAATACTCGTCCAACGCCGCGCAAAATGTACTCTTGTAGATTATCTTATGCTGCGCTTATTTGCACCGCTAGGCATAAAACGCCCTACTTGGGAAACGGATTATCAAGGAAACTCGTTCGGAAGCGGCGGACTGTTTTTGTCTCTTTCGGAACTGCACAAATTCGGATTACTGTATCTTAACAAAGGCAATTGGGAAGGACAGCAACTGCTCGCGCCCGAATGGATAGAAGCAACTGCAAAAGATCACGTTACAAATCCGCCGTACGGCTATTTGTTTTGGCGCGGAGAATACAACTCTTTTAGAGCAGACGGTATGTATTCGCAACTGTCAATTATCTTTCCCGATAAAAGCGCAGTCATATCGGTGGTTGCTAATTGCTACGACGGACAGTCATTGCTACGCGCTATTTACGATGACCTTTGCCCGCAGCTGTAATACTGCCCATAATAGAATTTTAGTAATAAACGCACTTAAATAATATGCTTGTACAATTTAACGCAAGACTTTACCATATTAAAAACTGCGTACAACAGTATATTTTAATATAGCAGGAATTTTAATAAACGGCATAACGTTTTTTGCTCTAAACATTTACTTCGCCGCACAAAATCCAACCAAGCCTATTTTTAAATGTGGCGCAAATACTGAACAATACGTATTATTAAAAATGTTTTCGTTTTTGTAATTTTAAATTAAAAGTACATTTTTAAAACGGACACAAAACGACGTTTATTGCTTTGAATTTAATTTCTAAATTTTGGGTATTGCAATTTGTTTTACGGTGTGTTATAGTAATTATTACAAACTAGCAAGTTTTAATTTGTCGTAAAAGGCAGTCAACTAAGATTAAAAACTTAGAATTGAAAATATTTACAATACGGATATTTTGCAAACCGTATTGTCTGACAGTATATAAGAAATAAAAAAGTTTACTTATCTTTAGATAAACTACGGGAGTTTTTTATGAAAAAACTTTATTTAGCAATCTTAATCTGTTTAATAGCAGTACTGACATTATCATTCGCCGCGTGCGCCGACGATAGCGGCAAAACAGTGCTCGATATTACTTATGAAAATAGCAGTTCTCTTGAGAAAAAGACCATTTATTTTAACGAAGACCATGATAGCGTTACATTAAATGCAAAAATCGAATTAGAAGACGGAAACGTTAAAATAATAATCCGAAATGATAAAACCGAACAAATCGTTTGGGAAAAGACGGCTGACAAAACAGAAGAATTTGAAACAACGTTAACTAATGTAAAAAAAGGTACCCGATATATATTTATTATCGAGAAAATAGACCAACCTGCCAATGTCCGCCTAAGCGTAACTTCGACTGCTAAGTTTGTAAACGTAGACAATACAACTTCTAAGATGCCGGGGGAAGAAGTTTTCAAAAACATAGAAGGATACTTCGACATCGTAGTTAACTATTTAATACTTATAATAGAATTTATAGGTATTGTTATCTTGGTATATGCCATTGTTTCCGCCGTTATAGGATTGTGTAAAAGGCAAAAGCACGTCCGTCTTAAACTTGCCGAAGGTATTGCCCTAGCGTTGGAATTTAAAATGGGTGGAGAACTACTGCGTACCGTTATTGTGCGCGAGTGGAACGAACTTCTGATACTTGGCGCAATTATACTGTTGCGTGCGGCGTTAACGTTCCTGATTCAATGGGAAATAAAAATAGAACGCAAAAACGGCGATTTGACCGATTTGGAACTGCACGATATAAAAACACCTCTTACAAACGACTTGAACGAAAAGAAAAGTAAAAGTTTGTTCAAAAAAGCCAAAGCACAAAACGCCGAAACAAACACCAAAGACGAAACAGACGAATAAACTTTATTATTCGCTGTTTGCTGTAAAACATTTACAAATAAATTACTAAAAAAAGGATATGTTGCGACATATCCTTTTTATCGTATACAAAAAAAATAACGCCCGTTATCAGGCGCTCTCTTTGCTTGCTTTTACAGAATAGTAAAACGTTCTCTAACACTTTCTTTTGGGT
>CAMRUG010000020.1 GCA_947053925.1 uncultured Clostridia bacterium | reverse complement strand
AGCTTATAAGCCGTCATACATCGACTCTTAATCCTTTCCAAACGGGTTGGCGCATAGTTCCGTTTCCGTTTCTTGTATTGTTGAATACAATACGGAAAGCACAAATATAAACGCAGGCGCATTTGTGGGCAACACTGTGGGCGGAACATACAGCAATGTTTATTCCGATTGCGTTTACGACAGCACGGTTTGCAGTCTTGACCGTATAGGAAATACCGACACCGGTCGCGGAGACGGTATAACAGCTAAATAGAACAGTCAAACTGATAACTATTAGATTCAGCCAATAAAATTTGTTATAAATTACCGATAGTAAATAATACAAATATATCAGTAAGAGGCGTAACTATGTGTAGACATATTGTTTGCGCCTCTTTTGAGTTTTTATAAAGGCGTTGTCGCGTTTTCTGGTACGCTAAGTTTCAATTTACATATATTTTATAGTTAAAAATTTATTCTAGCATTGGTTTTAAGTCCGGCAAATTGGTTATAAGTATTCAAACAAGTATCTTACGGGCATTTAATTATAGTTTTTTCGTGTTTTTAGCAGCAAACGCTTGATAATTATTCGGCATAAAAATACCGTTGTTCGGTAAAATTTAAAATTCTACGGTATTTTGGTTGCATTTAGAATTAAAATATTATATAATGGAAACAAAATATAGGAGATTTCGTTTCCATTATGAAGACTAAAATTTTAGAAGTATCTGTATCAGGCTTGCAAAAAGACGGCTTGCGTTTTTCGGTTGATACAATTTCAAAAGAGCTGAGAATCTCAAAAAAAACTGTCTATAAATATTTCTCTTGTAAAGAAGACTTGGCTGTGGCGGTGTACGAAAAATTTTACGAAGATGCAGGCATAAGATACGATAGTATTCTTGCCGCAGAAAAGGGCAATAAGTTTATTGATTTGTTAAATTTGTATTATCAATCGTACTGTATGGTACGAGAAGACGTTTTTAATAAATTTGCGCTAAACGAAGTAATAAGAGATATCGCATTAAAAAAACACTTTGAAATAGAGCAAAAATTTGCAAGTGTTTTGCGAACAAATGATACGGCAGAAGTATTGTTTATTGTAAACAGCGTATTTGAAAAACTCAACGGACAGCCGCTGAGCGAACAAATAGCCGTAAAACTGGAGCGGTTGTTATGATAGTAGATATTTTAAGATTGTTTGCAATAATTAGTATTGCATTTGTAGTAGGCAAATTGGTTTCTAAAATAAAGTTACCTGCTATACTCGGCTGGTTGATAACAGGAATTGTGTTCGGACCGTATCTTGTGCAAATCGTTTCCTTAGAAATTACCGAAGCCGTGTGGTACAAAATATTTATTAAGGTTTTTGAATGTTTTGCCGGAGTAATGATAGGGCGCGAGATTGTTTTTAAAAGAATTGCAAAATCTGGCAAGCAAATTATCGGTATAACCGTAATACAGGCCTTAGGTACGTTTTTGTTTGTTACTCTTGTTTTTGCAATAACTTTTTTAATTGCAAAAATACCTGTTTATTTGGCGTTTGTGTTTGGAGGCATTGCTCTTGCAACGGCGCCTGCACCTGCGCTTTCTATTGTAAACGAATACCATACAGACGGACCGGTTACTAAAACACTGATACCGCTTGCCGCAATCGACGACGTTATAGGCGTTATTGTATTTTTCACTACTATATCCGTTATAGGTGCGGTAAAAGGCGGACAGTCTGCTTCGGCGCTTACTACTGTCGGAATGATATTTTTTCCTTTTGTTATCGGTATAGGATTAGGATCATTGACAGGACTTGTTTTGCGCAAAATAAAAAATGTTATAGGTTGCCTTGCTGTCTTTTTGACGGGGTTAGTATGCTGCATAGTTATAGGCGTCGTTGTAGATATTTTTTTATTTGAGTCTTTTGTGTTGAATTATTTGCTAATCGGTATGGCGTTTTCTGCCACAGTTGCAAATTTAATTGACGAAAGCAAACTGGAAAATATGATGAAGTTGTATGCCCCCGTGCTTAACCTTTCGCTTGTTATAGTAATAGTCAATTTGGGAATGCCGCTTGATTACAGACTGATTGCAGGCGCAGGAGTATTTACCGTTATATATATTTTGTCTAGAGGAATTGGCAAAGTAGGTTGCGCATTTTTAGGAGGTAAAATCACAAAAGCCGACCCGCGTGTTACAAAATGGCTCGGTTTTACACTGTTGCCGCATTCGGGCGTGTCGTTAGTTTTTACAGGGATAGCGGTAAGCACTTTTTCGACCATAGATGCGTCTTTGGCAACGGTTATTTCCGGCACAATAGTTGCGGCGGCGATTATCAACGAAATTATAGCGGTTATTCTTGCAAAAGTAGCATTTAAAAAAGCAGGAGAAATTACTTCCGATACCGATACAAAGCAAACGGACGTTGCAGAATAAAAACACTTTACAGCGTTTTAATAGGTTCGCGGTTAGTAATAGAGTACGCGGCTTTGCACACTTACGAAACGGTATATATTAACGCAGCCTTGCAGCATCAGACATTTATTGACTGTAAGTCAATCGGTAAGTATCGCTGTGCATCAAAAAGAGCGACAACAAAATAGTTTAATACTTAAAATTACGGAAGCATTTGTTATTCTATACAATCAAATTATTTAAACTAAAAAACGTTGAGGCAGACAAAATCTCAACGTTTTTTATAAGTTTTGCAAATCGAAAATAATATTATACGATTTATATAATGTCTTTTGATGACTTTTTGTGCGTAGATTTTTGTACTGTCGTTAAAAATCTTTCTTGCCGTCGTTTGCAATGTATGTCTGTAAAACCTGTTTTTTGCAAATATAATCTTTGTTAATATCCGAAGTTTGACAAAGTTCCTACGCTCACAATGTTCCAACCGTCTAATGTCAAATCTATAATACTTGTAAGATAGCCTATGTTATTAGCGGTATAATCTATATAAACTTTTTGAAATTGCATTATTTGGTATTTGCCCAGTCCGCCGTTGTAGACAGGCATAACAGTGTTTACGTCGGAAATATACACATTTTTATTTTCGCTTAAATCTGCAAAAGATGCATCTAAATAATAATTGTTGTTTAAATACTTTATCTGTACAAGATTATCTCTAAGTTCTGCCTTAGCAGTGTTTTTAAAATTTTCGCTGTCGTAAATTGTAATTTGTTTGCCGTTTTGCAAAGATATAACTTGACTGGAAGAATACGCGCCGCTTCCTCCGCTGTTGACCCAATAAAATATTTGGTTTAGTCCGTTGCCGATGAAATCTCCTAAAAATACGCTCGGTTCGTATCCGTAATTAACTGTCGGTACTATGCGGATTTCTTCGTCTCCTGTTTTGACTTTTATAGAAATGTTTTCTTTGAATTGGCTTTTGTTTTGAGTGCAGATATAAACCTGACTGACTTGTTGATTGTCAATCAAAAAACCGCTGCCTGCTAAAGAGCAGGTTGATAGTAGTGCCATTATACAAGGTAATACAAAATGAAATATTTTCATATTTTTATTTTGTATAATTTTTACGAAAATATCCTGTACAGTTATGTTTTAAGGTAAGTGCTAATTAATCATTATTTTTTAGCATACAAAAAATTTATATTAAATGTACACCAACTCATTATAAAATAATTTTTATTATTTTACATTAGTAGTTATTCGTAAAGACATTAACAAAAGTAGCCGTTTTCAAATTTTGATATGAAACAGAATGTTAGGGTAGTAAATATTATTTCTATTTTATTTAGTTAATCGTTATACAAACAATATAAATATTTAATCAAATATAAGTGTTCAAATTTTTTTGTCAGAATTCAACAGTTATGCAGTAACAGTATACGTATTTCTTTGGAGTATTAAATTTGATTACAAGTCAATTGATTAAATTTGACTATTATGGTATACTTCGATATTATTGCAAACAAAAGGTAATAAAAATGAAAAAAAGTATTTTACTGTTAATTGTTTTGGTATTTATATCAGTAACGTGTTTAAGTTTGTTCGCTTGCAATAAGCAAACGGATTATTCGACTGTAGATGGATTTATCGGTACTTTAAAAATGACTTGGAATGACGAGTTTGATGAAAATACATTGAAAAACTATTGGCAATGGAAAGACTCGGATACCACAAACGAAAATCAGATTTATTACAGTAAAGATTCATGCTTTATCGAAAGCGGCAATTTGATTGAGAGAATCAATTATCAGGAAAACGGCAAATGCGGTTCAGGTTGGTATCACGGTTCGATAGAAACGATGTATAATTTCAAACAAACTTACGGATATTTTGAATGTCGTGCGAAAGTTCCGTTGTTCCATGGCGGCTGGGGCGCTTTTTGGTTAATGCCTTACAATCAGTTTAGAGGCGATTATTTGAGCAGTAAACCGTTGGATGACCCCGAATATGTGGCTCCGGAAAAAAATCCAAATCTTAATACGGCGACAGACGGCGCCGAAATAGATATTTTTGAAGCGTGGTGGGGATACGATAAAAACGGGCACAATGCAAACAGCACAATACATTACGATTACGGAAAGTACCTAAAAAGTACAAGCAAACAAACGACTACCGAATCGGATATTTATGACGGTCAATTTCACACGTTCGGTCTCTTGTGGACAAAAAATGCGTACAGAATGTATATAGACGGTAAATTAACCGTAGAGTTTGACGATAAAGGATATGTCGACAAGAATAAAAAGTTTGTTTCACACAATATTATTTCGCAAGTTCCGGAATACTTAATTCTATCTACAGAACTTCGCGGAGGTTGGGCAGGAGATTTGGAATTAAACGACAAAAGTAAGAATTACGACTTTGTTGTGGATTATTTGAGAGCATATCAATTGCCAGAATATATGTAAAATATAGCACTGTAAAATGGCGTATTTATAAAAAAAAACGTCGATTAAATTGTAATAAATATTTGTGGTTAGGGGCTTTGACGGGTGCTATATTGGTTGGACTGATTTATTAAATTGGAGTGCTTTATTAAATAGGCGGCAATTTGGTGAAACAGAACATACGTTTTTAGACTAGTAAAGTCTGTTGCTAACATAACAAACCAAAAGAAAGCGTGTTTTTGCAATATTTTTTTTAAGAGCGGCGGTTTCGGTATATTAACAATAGATTGAAATGAAAAAAGGAGATTTATTTCTCCTTTTAAATTTGAGCTAAATTAGCGAATATATTGTTGGAGGATCCAAGGGAATTTGTCTGTTTGCAGAGCAACGGTAAGTGAAGCAAATCGGAACGCTACGTCATTTCAAACTGTCCGCATTACCTCAAAAAGCAAAGCGATGTAGAATAAGAAAACAATAAAAAAGGAACGCAAAACGATGCGTTCCTTTTGTTGACCCAAAGCAAGGCGCTATTTGGTGGAGCTAAGGGGATTTGAACCCCTGACCTCTTGACTGCCAGTCAAGCGCGCTAGCCAACTGCGCCATAGCCCCGTATATTAAATTTGCTGTGTTCACGCTGTGTGTACCGTTTTCTTTTTTGTCTGCGTGAGCGACGCAAAAGGCACACAATATATTGATGAGAAAAGATTCAAAAGGGTGGTGGACGATAAGGGAGTCGAACCCTCGACCTCTGCGTTGCGTGCAAGGAGTTGAAAACTCCGCCCCTCAGCGAATTTGCGAAGCAAAACGCGTGTTCGCAAGCGCAAGAGTGCTGCGTGAGCGACGCAAGAATGCACACCATATATTGATGAGAAAAGATTTAAAAGGGTGGTGGACGATAAGGGAGTCGAACCCTCGACCTCTGCGTTGCGAACGCAGCGCTCTACCAACTGAGCTAATCGCCCGTATTCAATTATTTTACATTTAAAACTAATTCTCGAAGCCGATTTTAAGCAGTGGCGTTGGTAGAGCACTGCGCGCTCTTCCGATCGCAAGTAAACTTGCTCTACGCTTGGGCTACAAAATCCGCACAGCGGATATTCGTTTAACGCGTCGCGCTAACTGAGCTAATCGCCCGTAATTTGCTGCTTATGTATTATATCAGTATTGTAAATTATTTGCAAGCAATTTTATTAAATTGCAAGGTTATTTTGCAAATGCAGATATATAACTTGCAAAAAAAATTATTTGTGCTAAAATAGAATATATTATAATTGTTTGGAGCACCCGATGACAAATTTAAAGGCTTCGCGTTTAATAAAAACTCTTAGGATTGTGCTGACATTAGTATTATTGACGACGGTAATTCTAATCGCGTCTGCGTGCGCTCACAAAGATAATTTTGTTCTGCAAGAAGAGAGAACGGCGACTTGCGAAAACAAGGGTTACAGATATTACGAATGCGAATGCGGTAAGCATTACTCGGAAGAAATTCCCGCATTAGGGCACAAAATCAAATACGAAGTCGAAGACGGCAGACATTATCAAAAATGTTTAAACGAAGGTTGTATTTACCAAACGGTTAAGACAGAGCATACTTATTCTGTCTTTATTGCGGAAGAAAGCCGCCGTCCGACCTGTACTGCCGACGGTCTCGAAGTAAAAGCGTGCGTATGCGGAGAAAAACAGCAAACAGTTTTGACTGCACAGCATAGCATAGTTTATAAGCAAACCGAAACGGGACATAGGGCGGAATGCACAAATTGCGAATATAAGGCAGCGGAAGCCGAACACAGTTATTTGACGCTTGTTCAAAGTCAGCCGTCAACCTGTCAAAGCCAAGGTTTTGAAACAAAGTCGTGCGTGTGCGGCAAGCAGAATACGCAAATGCTTCCTTTAAGCGACCACGATTATTCTAAATACGTAACCGACGGAAGTGAATATCACTGGCGTTTATGCACGGTATGCAATCAAGAAATGGAAAATTCGCGTCTGCCTCACGTAACGGACGGAACAGTCGTTAAACATACTCCTGCCGACTGTCAGCACTATGCCGTGTGGACGTATCATTGTATAGAGTGTAATCAGGATATCGACTATCCCGACGAAGTATCGGGCTATGGCAAACACGACAACAAAGAGTTTGACGCCAAAGACCCGACAGAAACTGCCGACGGCAATATCAGATATTTTCAATGTCAGGTTTGCAACAGGTATTTTACAAGCAAGGAGGGTACCGAATTAACGTGGGAAGAAATAGTTATTCCGCGCACTCTTACCTTTGTAGAAGATTACCGGCAACTGCTGAAAATCGGAAACAAAACTCCCGACGGCGAATACGCTTACGGAAAGTACCAATTTACCTTTGAAGTGTTTGCTGTCGAAAACGGCTGTTTGTCGTATTATTACGAAGACGCAGCGGGCGAAGATATTTTGGAATTTTATGTCGATAATGCCGACGTCGACGTATCTATGGAAGGCTGTATTGCAACGGTAAATCTGCGTATTTATAAAAACGGCGACAACGTTGTTTACTATGCCGAACTTATAAACGTAGAGTATAAAGACCCTGTTGAAAAAGATAAATTTTCGTTGCGTTTTAGCGCGGTGCTAGAAAATAACGTCAACCAAGTAGGGCTTATAAAAGCCGTTGTTAATAGCGTCGACCAATACGATAACGACTATTATTACGACAACAAATACTTCCCCAATGTGTTAAATAAAAACGACGTTATACATTTTGAGTTGGAAGTATACGGCAATCAACTGCTAAAAAGTTTAGTAATAAACGGCAAATCGTATACTCTTACAAACGGCAGAACCGAAGATATCGTAGTTACCGAAGACATAGTTGCCGAGTTTACATACTCCTCCCAATATGTATTGCAACTTACCAAAATTAACAAAATAGATACGTCGGTATGGAATGCGCCCGTTCAGGTTGTTAATCCCTATCTCTCGTACGAGTATGACTATTCGGGCAGCCCTAACGACGACGGCAGACTGTACAAAGGCTCGATTACTCGGTTTTATTTGGATAATGCTTATATTACAAAGGTTAGTATAGAGTACGAAGATTATCAACTGACGGAGGTAGTAAAAAACACCGTCAAAGTCGGAAAGAAAAAGGACGGGTATCTTGAAACCTCAAAGCAATCTATAGATGCCGAAAATAAAGCGGAATTCAATTTTGCCAAATCTCAGGAATACGCATACTTTGAGTATAATGCCGATAACAGTCAGGCGCGCATCGTTTCGATTACAATTTATTACGAAACATACAATACCTTTGCAAACAAGTAAAACAAAAATTTGCAACGACGTAAAATTTACGTCGTTGTTTTTTGTAGTCAATCGGTTTTTTAAGCAACCGTTCCGCAGGGCTAGAACAACAAAACTGACAGCGGATATTTTACAGAAGTAGTGGTAGATTTTTAGCAAATTGCTTTTCCGTTAAAAACTAAATAATTAACAAGCCGTCCGCTAATGCGTAATCACGCTAAAAGGGGCGGCTTTTGTAATAATACTTATTGACTTTTTACCACATAAATTGTAAAATGTACTTGCCACGAAACTCAATAGTATATGATTAAGCAAATTTCTCTTGGTAGAAGTGTGCTTATTTCGCACTAAAAAAATCTTATTCATATACTAGGGTTTTCGAGTTTGCGTGGCAGCAAAGCGAAAAGTGCATTCTACAATGCGTCATCGTTTTGCGGTGGCGCATTTTTTATTGCAAAAAGGAGATTTTTATGAAAACGTTAAAGGCAAAAACGGTTGTAATTTTATCGCTTTTGTTAGTAATGTGCGTTGTGGCAAGCGGCATTGTTGCTTGCAAAACCTATAAAAACGACGGCACTTACTATTATTACAGCAACGGCAATTACAACAAGAGTAATTATTTCAAGTTGCAAAAAGATACTTGGACTAACGATGCAGGCGAAAGCGGCAAATGCAAAGTGGAAGGAAACAACGTTACTTTGTATATCGACTTTTTCGGCAGTCAGCAGATACACGCGTCGGGTACAATTTCCGACGGAGTAATGTGTATTGCGTTTATGGGAGATAACTACGTTTATTACTGCAAGGAAGGCAAAAAGCCGAGCAGCGATACTCCCGACCCCAAGCCCAACCCGTCGGGCGAAACGTACACCGTAACATTTGACCTTAACGGCGGCAACGGCAAGCAGGACAGTATGAAATTTGAAAAAGGCAAAGTTATGTCTAACTTGCCTGTGCCTACCCGCAACGGCTACAACTTTATTTGTTGGGAAGACTCTTTCGGTACGGAATACACCGCGGCAAGCGTAATGCCTGCACGCAATCTGTCTCTTACTGCAAAGTGGCAAAAGATAATTACAAACTACACCGACGAATACGTTTCGTTAAAGCCTGCTTCGCAAGGCGTAAAAGATCCGTCCATAAAACTGCTGTGGGGCAGTGATGACGTTGACGAATATGTATATGTAGAAATTACCAGCGACGACATCGGCGGCGTAGAGAGAGTAGGACAAAAAAACAATTTCAATCTGCGCACGATAGACACCTTCGAGTACAAAATTAAAAAGTCGGGTTACACTTGGCTGTGGTACGAAGGCGACTTTAACACGCCCAACGGCACTCAGCGTTTTACTCTTAACTACGGCAGTAATATCCAACTTGTAACGGTAAGCGACAGCGGCGGTACCGTTGTAAAAACATACCTTGTAGATATCTACCTTAAACACGATTATTACATAAGTCTGTACGGCAATTTGTTTGCTAAGGAGCCTTACGCCGAAGTGCGCGTGATAGAAAACGAAAGACTGCAAGTAAAAGACATCCCCGAATACGAGAGCAATTTTGAACTTAATAGCCGCGTGTACTACAACGACAAAAAGGGCGAATACGTCGACTTTGTGTATTCTACCGCAATAACGCAAAATTGGAGTTTGTACTCAACCTACAAACCTGCAACAATGCAGGTTGAACTTAACGGCGGAACGATAAAAACCGACTTGGTTATAACCCCGTACACGCAGTACTTTACGCTGCCGTCTCCATCAAGAACGGGTTACGACTTTATCGGGTGGAAACTGCCTAGCGGCAAATACATTACCAATATAGAGGGATATTCGGGCGTCAACTATCTGTCTGACGACAACTACGGCAACGGCAAATTGACGGCGGAGTTTGCCGCAAAGAAGTTCTACTACACGCAAGATACCGAAACTTTCAAAACAACCGAAACGTTGCCCGTAGTAACCTATACGGACAGTACAATGAGCGAAATTTTGGAAATACTGTATGTCGTCAAGGACACTCCCTGTCCCGTACCTACAAACGTACCCGCAGCAGACGGCAAGGTGTTTACGGGTTGGAGCAGATATACTCTCAATTCGGACAACAAATTCCGTACGACTCTGTCCGACTACGAATTTGACGGCAACGTAACTGCTCCTCTTGCACTTGCACCCGTAATGACGTCCACAACGGACAATATCGTAGCGTTAAACAACACGACAACTGTAACGGAAACAGGCACATACCGTATGTACCTGCCTGCACGCCAAACTTACACGCTAAAAGTACAAACAACGGGCAGGGTGGAGTTTAGCGTAACTTGCGGTGCGGAATCCGCCAAGAGTTACACCGCAACAAGCAGTAACTCGCAGACAATAACCGTTGCCAACTACTACTATAACTTTGGCTCGCTGCTTGTTGGCAGGGGATATATTTCTATGTCTGTCAAGTCGGTTACAGGCAGTGTAAGCATAACCCTTACAGGCGCAACTGCGGACAGAAAACCTGTTGTCGTTTCGTTCAATCTTAACGGCGGTAGCGGTTCTGTACCTTCTCAATCGGTAACGTCAACGGCAGGCTTGGCTTATCCTGACATACCCACACGCAGCGGTTACGCATTTACAGGTTGGTATGCCGAACCCGAATGCAGAAATTTGTATAATTTTTCAAACGCCATTACTCAAGATTTAACTCTTTATGCCGGTTGGAAACAAATGGTAACTTCGGGTTATATCGGTCGAGAATATATAAATGCAGTAAACTATAACAGTAGTTCGAGTGTTTATACCGTATCTACTACGGGAACTTCCAGCAGCAGTCCAAGATACACATATTTTACAGCATTAACCGACGGAAATTACACTTTGTATTACAAAAACAGTTCGTCCAGTTCAAGTTACGGAACATACGTTTATGTATATAACGTAACCAAAGGAACGGTAATAAGGTCAAACACAAGTTGTTATTCAACTTCTTATTCTTACGTTAATATAACTGCAAACGCCGGCGACGTTATTTATGTAAGGAATTATAAAAATAATTACAGCGCAACGTTTACCTTTTATGTTACAGGCGCGAGTTATCCCTCTGCCGACGGAAAAGCAGTCGGTAATAATTCCGTTATTCAATTGACGGACAGCAATTCCTGCGCATTCGGCGACGAAATGTCAATTACCGCAAGCAAAAACGGCTATACGTTGCTCGGCTGGTACGACGGAGAAACAAAACTTACAGGTGAGTTAACTTACAAGTTCAATCTTCCTGCGCAGGAAATATTATATATTGCAAAATGGAAAAATGTCGTCGTCGGTGAAGGTGGCTCTTTTGATTATATTCAAAAAACTTATACCATAGGCGAAAGCGTAACCGTAACGGCAGAAACAAGCGTTGGTTACACTTGGGTAGGTTGGTATAACGGAGAAACTAAACTAACAGATGAGTTAAGTTATACATTTACCATTCCGCAAGCTGATACAATCTATACCGCAAAGTGGATAAAAGTAACGTTAGCAACAAGTGATACAAACGCAGGAAATATTACGTTGCTTACCGATACATATAAGGTTGGCGACACGGCGACGGTAACGGCAAGTACGAATTTAGGCTACACTTGGGTGGGCTGGTATAACGGAGAAACAAAGCTAACGGATGAATTGAGTTATATATTCAATATGCCTGCAGAAAATGTAACTTATACCGCAAAGTGGATAAAAGTATCGTTAGCAAAAAGTGATACAAACGCAGGAAGTATCACGGCTCTTACCGATACATACAAGGTTGGCGATACAGCAACTGTAACTGCAACAACAAACAAAGGTTATACTTGGATTGGTTGGTATAATGGAGAAACGGAACTTACAAAGGATTTGAGTTATACGTTTACAATTCCAGCGGAAAATGTAACCTACACAGCAAAGTGGACGTATTACACGTTAACAACAAGATCCGACAATACAACAGCAGGTACCGTTACAACTAAAAATGCCGTTAAAACAACAGCAGGAGAAGAAGTTACTGTAACTGCCACAACAAAAGCAGGCTACACATTTATTGGTTGGTATAACGGAGATACAAAACTTACGAATGAGTTAAATTATACATTCAATATGCCCGCGGAGAATGTTACTTACACGGCAAAATGGAGTAAAGTTACTTTGTCAAGAAACAATACTTCTGCAGGAACGATAACTACGCTAAGCGGTAAATATACCGCAGGACAAGAAGTAACAATAACAGCAACTACCAACGTTGGTTATACTTTTGTCGGTTGGTATAACGGAGATACAAAACTTACAGATGAGTTAAGTTATACATTCAATATGCCTGCGGAAAATGTAACTTATACAGCAAAGTGGACTTATTACACCTTAACAACAAAATCCGACAATACAACAGCAGGTACCGTTACAGCTAAAAATGCCGTAAAAACAACTGTGGGCGAAGAAGTTACTGTAACTGCCGCAACAAAAGTAGGATACACATTTATTGGTTGGTATAATGGAGAAACAAAACTTACGGATGAGTTAAGTTATACTTTCAATATGCCTGCAGAAAATGTAACTTATACAGCCAAGTGGACTTACTACACATTAACAACAAATTCAGATAATATAGCAGCAGGCACTGTTACAACTAAAAATGCAGTAAAAACAACAGCAGGAGAAAAAGTTATCGTAACGGCAACTACAAATTCAGGATATACTTTTGTCGGTTGGTACAATGACGAAACAAAACTTACAGATGAATTAAGTTATACATTTACTATGCCTGCAGAAAACGTTACATACACAGCAAAGTGGACTGATTGTCTTGTGAAATTGGAATGTAACAATGCCG
>CAMRUG010000019.1 GCA_947053925.1 uncultured Clostridia bacterium | reverse complement strand
TAGCAGTAGTTAATTACTGTTAAACCCCGTTAGTTATTGTTCGTATGCTATTATATCGTACACGAATATTTTTTTACGCAAACAATTACTTTATTGCGTGATACGATGTAATAGCGAGTATTTAGCAGTAGTTAATTACTGTTAAACCCCGTTAGTTATTGTTCGTATGCTATTATAACACAGGACGGAGTTCAATGCAACAATGTCCGACAATAAATATCCATTGTAAAACATAAAAAGACACGCCGTAATTGACGTGTCTTCTAAATTTGTTTTACTTATCTTCGTCTTTCAACGCTTTGTCAAAGTCGTATTTCAAATTGTTATCTTTCAAGAATCTGTCAAACATCTTGTTCTTTACTATCAAATTCTTTTCAACATAATCTTTCTTTAATTCTTCCAAAGATTTGTTAAGAAGTTTTGTTTGCTGTTTGCTGAAATAATCTTTAAACAGTCTGTATTCGGGCATATCTGTTTTGAGATAGTTTGTTGCAAAATCAAAATCGCGAGCCTGAACTTTTCCGGAGATATAAATGATATGAACACCGTATTCCGAAACGGCAAGCGCGTAATCTTTACCGTTTTCTACCGCGTATTTTGTCGCGTCAACAAATTCGGTAACCCACTTGTGTTTATATCCTGCAGGAGTCTTATCAACGCGGACAACATAATCGTATTGCGCCGTATGTTGAGCGGTATCGGTATTGTACTTTTTCATCAAGTCGATGATTACGTCCGTCTTGTCGTTATAATCATTATCGGCAGGAACAAGCACTTGTCCGTTCGCATCAAAGTAATCTTTCAACGGACCGTTTTGATTTATAACAAGTTGATCGCCCTCAAGTACAAATATATCCTTAATTTGAGTTGTATATTTGCCGTCATCGTCCTTGTCGGATGTAAAGTCGTCGCCTACGATTTGAGTTGCATAATAGTTGCGCAACTTCTTATATTCGTCGGAAGTCGTCTCTCCGCCCATAGAATCGGAAATACTGGACAAAACTGTCTTTTGCTTATCGTTAAAGGGAATAAGAATATTCTTTACATAGACATACGAATCAGCATACTCTGCCGGAATGTCATAGATATAACTAGACGAACTTAAACCTTCGATAAATGATACGAAGTTTTTCTTTAACGCATATTCGTTAGCGGTAGCGGCTTTCTTCAATTCGTAATCCGATTGAAGTTTAGAAAGAGTCGTTCCGATATTATCGGCAGAGTCGATTGTTCCGTATACTTCAAAATTATACTTAGCCGCTATTACGCTTGCAATCATATCTTCAACTTGATTTTTGATAAAAGTATCAAAATCAATGCTGTAAGTAGTCTTGACAGATCTCTTGTACTGCTCTACTACTTTCTTTTGCGCAGATTGATATTCCGAATAAGTAATCGGGTCGCCGTCTTCGATTCTTTCGTTTATTTCGTCAATTATAACCTTAGCCGTTTCTTCGTTTTGATAGATATACTCTTCAACCGAAATATCTGTGCCGATAGTTACGTCCTTAAAATATTTATCATAGTATTCATCCATATCTTTGTTTACAAAGTTTTGATTGTAAAGATATTCGGAATACTTTTGATTTTCGGGAATTTCGTCAAGTTTGGTAAAATCTCTCGAAGTATCTTCTGTTTCGGCATCCTTAAGCTCACGGTTAACAGAGAGCTGACTTAAAACACTGCTGTCAAAAGTCTGGAAAGAAACATACTTGATATATCTTAAACAATACTCGAGTTCTTCCATTGTCAAATAACCGGCATTATGATATTCCGAAGCCAATGCGTGATTATCGGCAGTATGGTTTTTTACATACGAGTCGACTTTCATATACTGGTTATACAATGACGTCATTGTCGATTCTAACAAACTGTCAATCGTAATGTAACCGGCGTTGATATAAGCCTGATTATTGTTATAAAGATTGTTGAAAGTATCCAACACTTTACCTACCGTAATCTCTTCGTCGCCGACTTTGAGAGCCACTATTGCGCGGTATTTGGCAGAATTTCTTCCGAACATTGCGCAACCTGACAATACTCCGCAAATGAGAACGACAACAAGTATTAGCGTAAGTATTTTATTTGCTTTTTTCATCTTTTTATGCTCCTGACCTTTGTGGCGTTAGTTTTTGGGCATATCGCCACATATACTTATCTATTATACATTTTCTTATTGCAATTGGCAAGCAGTTTGTTTACATTTTAACATTAAGATTAACGCAAGCATTGATTTTTTGCTGTCTTTTGGGCTTAAGGCTGAATTTTTAACAAAAATTCTTTGATTGAATTTAGTAATCTGTCCTTTTGTATATAATCGGTAGACACAAATTCTACCCCGTAACTGCCTGATAAAGCGTGTATTCTGTCTCCTGCTTCGGACAATGCGTCAAAAACTTTTTTACACATCATTCTGTCGCGGTTAGCAAAAGTCAACTCGCCTCTGCCTGTTTTGGCGGTAACGTTGCTTACGCCTGCATTATTTGCAAGAATCTTCAACTTTGCCACTTCAAACAAGTTATTAACCTGCCGCGGCGCCACTCCGTAAACGTCTGCGGTTTGACTTTCGATAGACTCGACTTCTTCTACCGTTTTACAAGCCGCTAACTGTTGATAAAAATTCATTCTGTCCGATTGCGCCACAATATAACTGTCGGGAGCGTATGCCTCGATATCAACCGTAATTTCGGTAGCAATCTGCTGCTCCGTCTTTTCGCCTTTCAATTCGGAAATGCTCTCTTTTAAGAGCCGCGCATACATATCGTACCCGACTTTCATCATATGCCCGTGCTGTTCACGCCCGAGAATATTACCCGCGCCGCGTATTTCCAAGTCTTTCATAGCTATTTTGAAACCGCTTCCGAGTTCACTGTATTCCGTAATAGAAGACAACCGCTTGTATGCAACTTCGCTCAAAACTTTGTCTCTACGGTAAGTAAAATATGCGTAAGCAAGGCGGTTGCTTCTGCCAACTCTGCCGCGCAATTGATACAGTTGCGACAGCCCGAGTTTGTCCGAGTCCATTACCACAAGCGTATTAACGTTGGGGATATCAATGCCGTTTTCGATGATTGTCGTGCACACGAGAATATCGCCTCCGCCTTGCGCAAATTTTCGGACAGCGTCTTCCAACGCGTTTTCTCCCATTTGTCCGTGCGCAACCACTATACGCGCATCGGGTAATAATTCCGCCAAATTATGTGCAAAACGGTCTATGCTTTCAACCCGATTATACACGCAATAAACCTGTCCGCCGCGGGCAAGTTCCCGCGTAATAACGTCGGTAATCAGCGCTTCGCTTTCTTCCACTACAAACGTCTCCACCGCCATACGCTGAACGGGCGGAGTGGTAATTGTCGAAATATCCCTTATACCGGACAACGCCATATGCAACGTGCGCGGAATGGGTGTTGCCGACATCGTAAGTACGTCCACATTCGTTTTAATGGCTTTTATCTTTTCTTTGTGTTCCACTCCGAAACGCTGTTCTTCGTCCAAAATAAGCAATCCTAGCTTGTTAAAAGCAACGTCCTTTGATAGCAGTCTGTGCGTGCCTATAACAATGTCTACACTGCCGTTTGCAACGCTCTTCATTATTTCGCGCTGTTGATCGGCATTACGGAAACGGTTTAAACACGCCACTTTGATATCGAAATGCCGCATACGTTCGCTAAACGTTTCGAAGTGCTGTTCGGCAAGTATAGTTGTCGGCGCAAGCACCGCAACCTGATACCCGTTAGAAACAACGTCAAATGCCGCGCGCATAGCAACTTCGGTTTTGCCGTACCCCACGTCGCCCACTAATACCCTGTCCATAATGCGGTTAGAAGTTAAATCTTTTACAATTTCCTTGTGGCAGCGCAGTTGGTCTTCCGTTGCTTTATAGGGAAAGTATTGCTGAAATTCGTTGTCTAAATACTCGTCGATATGATATCTGAAACCGCGCGCCTTTTCGCGTTCGGCATACAGTTTGAGTAGATTTACCGACATTTCTTTAATGCCGGCTTTAACTTTATTTTTAACTTTGGCGAAGTCCTCTCCGCCGATTTTTGACAGGGTAGGATTTTCTCCGCCGGAATAGCGCGAAAGCATATTTGTGCTGTCGACGGGAACATACAGTTTATCGCCGTTTTTGTAAAACACTACTATGTAGTCTTTCACTTCGCCGCTCGGAGAAGTTATCTTTTGTATGCCTTCGCAAAGTCCTATGCCGTGTACGTCGTGGACGACGTAATCGCCCTTTTCCACCGATAAAAACGCCTGTTTTTTAGATTTTCTAATAGACTGTTGGCTAACGCCCCTGCCCAAATCGCGCGCGCCTATTATTACTAGTTTATTAGTGTGAGAAACAAACCCCTTTTCTACGCTTAGCGGCAATATCAGCGCGTCGGCTTGTTTATGCGTAAATTTTTCCGTTTCGACAACGTAAACTCCGCGCTCTGCCA
Source organism: uncultured Clostridia bacterium (assembly GCA_947053925.1). Taxonomy (GTDB): domain Bacteria; phylum Bacillota; class Clostridia; order Christensenellales; family CAG-314; genus Fimimonas. Next base: position 10,107 of record CAMRUG010000019.1, on the reverse strand, counting down.
ATTTTGCCGTAACCGGTTTAACGCCGTCGCTGCCTGCAAGTATTACCGTTTCGTAATCGGTACGCAGCCAGTTTTTTATATCACGTACAAGAGCGTCTTCGTCCATTGCATAGTTAGGCACGGCGCTTGTTTTGAAATTAAACACTGCCTGCGGTTTAAAAAACTCCGTCGCATACGGCAACGTTTGCAAAGAAATTTCGGGAAAGTCTGTTTTAAACACTTCGTTCTGTGCGCAAAACGACTCAAAATGTATGGGCAAAACTTCTCCCGCTTTTGTCAAATTTGCAACGCGCGTTGCGTGTTCGTTATACAAAAACTGTACGCGCTGCATTAAACGCTTAGGCTCATCCCAAAAGACTACCGTATCGGCGGGCAGATACTGTTGCAATACCGAATGTTTTACAAATGGTATCAACCAAGACGAATCTACCCGTTCGCCGCCCGAAACCGCCAAGTCGGACAGTATCTCCTGTATACGCGCCGCGGCGTTAGGCGTTAGTTTTGTTTTGCGGACATACTTTTCGAGAAGCGGCAATTTCTCGGCAGAAAGTCCTGACGTTTCGTAAAGCGGATAAACTTGAAATTTGTCCGTTTCTCCAACCGCCACACCGTCGCCGCCGACAGTTTTTATATTTTCCACCTCGTCGTCAAAAAAGTCAACGCGATACCGTTCTGCAAACGGCAAAGAAAGTTCCAAGATATCTCCGCGCAAAGTAAACTCGCCTTCGGATGAAATACTGTCAACGCGTTTGTAACCGCAACGGACAAGTTTGCTTTTTAATGCCTCCGTATCGTAGCAAACACCTTTTTTTATTGTAAAGCAATCACTAAAAAAACGCTCGCGTTCGGGCAAATATTGCATAAGCGCTTCGATACAGCAAACGGCGCAGTCCGCCCCGTGCAAAATTGCGTGCAGAGCGGCATTACGGTTAAAAACCACGTTTTTGGAAGCGTTGCGTTTGTAGAGCAAAACGTCTTCCTGTGCAGGAATATACACGACCTTCCCTTTGCAGATTGCCGCAAGCGTACGGTAAATCCGCTGAGATTCAACATAGTCCGAACAGACATACAAAGCAAATTCGGGCGCGCCCGAAACTATAAAGGGTTTTTCGTTCGGTTGCACGCCAAAAGCCGAGATAAATTTTTTATCTCGGGCAGCGGACAGTAATTCCTTGTAGGCTTTGTTATTATTTACTCTGTCTAAAAAGTAATACATTTTCTGTATTTATTGTATCACAACAAAATTTTAATGTAAAGCAGGCGCGTTTTAAAAATACTGCCGTAACTAAAATTTCAGTTTTTTCAAAAATACTTTCAGAACGGCAAATGTATCAAACTGCTAAAAAACTCTGACTGTATTTTAAATATATTTATTATAGGTATTAAAATCACAGTTTTGGAAATTTCTTGCACAAGAAAAATTTGTTTTGAAAAACCGTCATAACCGATTTAAAATAAAATATTGACAAAACTAATGACTTAGATACGCTTTTATGATAGAATGATACAGTTAAGAGGTAAATAGTAAATGCCGGATATTCTTTTCAAAAAGTTTTCGCAATTAGACAACGTAGAAGCAATTGCCATAGGCGGTTCGCGCGCAGGTAAATTCTTCGACGAAAAATCCGATTACGACGTTTATGTCTATGTAAACTCTCCTATAAACGAAGAAATACGCAAAGATTTGCTTTCGGAGCATTGCAGTTATATGGAAATAGGCAACAGTTTTTGGGAATACGAAGACAACTGTGTCTTAAACAGCGGAATAGATATAGATATATTGTACCGTAATTTGGACGAATTCTGCCAAAGCATAGAAAACGTGGTATTATACTCCCGAATTTCTAATGCCTACAATACCTGTATGTGGCATAATTTGCTTAACTGCAAAATCGTCTTTGACAGAAACGGCAAATTGACGGCGGCGCAGAAAAAATACGATATTCCATATCCTAAAAAACTTAAAACGGCTATTATAAAACGTCAACTCAAATTGTTGAGCGACTCGATGCCAGCGTATAATACTCAAATAAAAAAAGCGTTTGCGCGCAACGATTTGGTAAGCATTAACCACAGAATTACGGAATTTTTAGCCTCCTACTTCGATTTAATCTTTGCATTAAACGAAAAAACGCATTACGGCGAAAAACGCCTGATATCTTTGTGCAAATCCGAATGTAAAATTCTGCCTGCCGATTTTGAAAAAAATCTCGTTAGTTTGTTTAAAAATATGTATAACGACAATAACGGAGCAACGGCGCTAAAAGATTTAGAAACTATTATTACAAATATTAAACAACTGGTTTCGGAGCAAAAATGTATTTAGTAATAGGACTCGGCAATCCCGACAAAAAATATTTGAATACTTTCCACAATATGGGTTTTATCTCAGTAGACAGACTTGCAGAAAAACTCGGCGTTGAATTTAACAAAGTCGAATGTAAATCCGTTACTGCTCACGCGCGCGTAAACGGAGAAAAAGTTATAATTGCAAAACCCGTAACGTATATGAATCTTTCCGGACAAGCCGTTGTGGAACTGACGAATAAATATAAAATTGAAAAGGGCAAATTGATAGTTGTTTACGATGACGTCGATATTCCGCTAGGAACATTGAGAATACGCAAAAACGGCTCGGCAGGAACCCACAACGGAATGAGAAATATAATTCAACTGCTGGGAACAGACGACTTTCCGCGCGTGCGTATAGGCATAGGCAAAGATACTCCTATGCAACTTGTCGATTACGTCCTGTCGCAACTGAATGAAGACGACAAAACTACGCTTGCCCCCGTATTCGACAGCGCCGCTGATGCCCTGCTCGAATTTACGCAAGGCACCGACATAGATAAAGTAATGCAAAAACGCAATATAAAATAATTTTGTATTTTTTAAAGCAACAGTCTACGTTTTTTAACGGATATTTATTCTGTTGTTTTTTGTTTATCACAATTTGATTTGCAACCCTTGTCTATATCTTTTTCTTGATTGCTAAATTGCGGGTATGTTTTAGATAAACTTTCCACCACTTTCTTCCATATACGTTGCTTATTTTCATAATCCTGCTGTTCTATTATGTAATGTAACTCTTCTTCTTTCATATTTACGCCTCTAACACAAATTATAACACTTTAAAATGTGTCGGTATACCAACGACTAAAATTTCACATTTTCCATACAATAATCTTGTCGGTATACCGTACAGGAGTGTTTGATATGAGATTGGTAGACGCAGTTTATGAAAGAATAATTGAATTGGCAAAGAAAAATCAACTTTCTATGAATGCTTTGGCAAATTTGAGCGGAGTTCCCCGTACTACTATTATAACGATGACGCAAAGCAACACAGTTACGCTTTCGACAATCTACGGAATATGCGACGGACTCAAAATAACGTTGGAACAGTTTTTTGCTTCGCCGCTGTTCGACAACACTAATATTACAGATTAAACAGAATTACAGATACTCAACGACTCACAAAATTGATATGTGAGTCGTTTGCTTATTGTCATCCTTTGCAAGAAAAATTGTCAAATCGTTGCCTTAACTCTTAAAGTCTAGCATTGCGAGTGTATGAACAAGTGATGATTCTTTGTTTTAAAATTCACTCAACTTTATTCCGCCATTAAGCAAAGATAATTTTTTACTCTCTATACTTAATTATAAACTATTTTACATCGCGCAAAACAGCAAGAATATCCGCCACATCATTACCGATTGTTTGTAAACGTAATTCCAAACTATATTGAATATTCAGTTTCTGCAATTCGTACGGTTGCCACAAATCGCAGCCGTCATCTTTCCGTATGTGTTTAGTTGAAAGCGATTGCGCAATATCGGTATTTACACAGCGCCCCAACTGTGTGGGTTTAAAAGTACGACTGCACCCAAGAACATAATACCGTTGAAAGTATTTGCAATTTGAGCAAATAGTTGCATTGCATTTTTCGTCCATAACATTATCTCTCCTATAACATTTGCCATAAAATATGCTCACAAAAATTATATTCTACAAATATGCAGAAGTCAAGTTTTTTATACATATTTGTAGTAAAATACTTATGGTGATATTTATGAAAGACTATGGTAAGATATTAAAAGAACACAGACTTGCAAGAAATAAGACTTTATTGGACGTACAAAAAGATACTGGAATTAACAATGCTAATTTAAGTCGCTGGGAAAACGGCAAGGTTTTGCCAAGCATCGCCTATTGCGAACAACTTGCAGATTACTACGGCATAAGTATCGACGTACTAGTTGGACACGAATTAAACAAATAAAAAATACTACAAGTCCTAACTACAGAATGAGTGTTTACGCTTGTTTTTTCGATTGCGCTATTTGCCCTGCTGATATTTTTAATAACGTTAGTTACGCCTTTAGATTAACTTATTGAAATATAATATTGTTTTTTGCGTGTGTTCCTGTTTGGTTAGAATAAAATACTTTATATGGATAACTTTTTTATGCCGCCAGTGATTTTCTTTTGCAAAAAAATTATCTTTGCTTAATGGCGGAACAAAGTTGAGTGAATTTTAAAATAAAGACTTAACACTTGTTAATACACTCGCAATGCTCGACTTTAAAAGTAAAAACAATAGTTCGACAGTTTTGTTGCAAAGGACGACAAAGATAAACCCTCCAAAAGTTAAACGCTTTTGGAGGGATATTTTTTAAATATTTACTTTGTGAGTTCTATTGCTAAACGGGCAATATCTGCGCGGTTTTGTTCGCTCAATGCGGAAGTGATTGTAACCGTCGGTTCGGCAAATGTAATATTCTTGCTCTTTTCTAACATTCCTTTAATTACCCTTGCGGCGTTGGGCGCCCAACTGCCGTTTTCGATTATTGCTATTGTGCGGTTTTGGTAATTACGCTCCGATAAATGTTCTATAAACTCGCGCATAAAGGGGAATATGTCCATATTGTATGTGGTGGTAGCAAGCACAAGTTTGCCGTATTTAAATGCGTCTTCTACCGCTTCCGCCATATCGTCGCGCGCAAGGTCGGTTGTTGAAACCTTGGGACAGCCGCGTTTTACAAGTTCTTCTTTGAGTAATTCCGCCGCTTGCTTAGTATGACCGTAAACGGAAGTATAGGCTATAAATACGCCGTCGCATTCTACTCCGTAACTTGACCAAATGTTGTAAAGGTTTAAATAATAGCCGAGATTGTCCGTCAAAACAGGTCCGTGAAGAGGGCATATTTTTTGGATATCCAATGCGGCGGCTTTTTTAAGCAGGTTTTGTACTTGCAAGCCGTATTTACCTACAATACCGAAATAGTATCTGCGCGCTTCGCAAGCCCAGTCTTCGTTAGCGTCCAGCGCGCCGAATTTGCCGAAACCGTCGGCAGAAAACAGCACCTTGTCCGTCGAATCGTATGTTACCATAACTTCCGGCCAGTGCACCATCGGCGCAAAAACAAATGTCAAGGTGTGCTTGCCTAGATTTAACGTTTGTCCGTCCGACACCACCAACTTGTTTGCAGGCTCGCTGCCGAAAAAGTTTTTTATCATAACAAAAGTTTTGGCGTTTCCCACAACCGTTGCGTTGGGATATTTAGATATAAAATTAAAGATATTTGCCGAATGGTCGGGTTCCATATGCTGAACGATTAAGTAATCGGGCGTACGTCCGTTAAGAGCATTGCTCAAATTGTCTAACCACTGTGCGCCGAAATGCCGGTCAACGGTATCCATAACGGCAATCTTGTCATCTTGTATAACATACGAATTATACGCCATACCGTTAGGAACAACATACTGACCTTCAAACAAGTCTACATTGCGGTCGTTTACGCCTACATACAAAATATCATTCGTAATCTTCATATTCAAAACTTCCTTTAATATTTTTGCGGTAAAATTATCTCACATTATAAAGCATTTGTCTATTGATTAACAAGCAACTTTCAATTTTATCAAAGCAAGTAAAAACCCGTCTTGAATAACAAGGCGGGTTTTATATTAACATTCACTTTTTTAAAAATATCCAACACATTCAATCGGCGGCTAAGAACGATTGATTATTCTTCGATACTTCCTGCTGTGCCTGTCAATATATGAGTGTGTTTGCACGTCCAGTTCTTGGTTTTAACTGCCATCCAGAAAGAATAAATTCCAAACGTTATCAATGTGAGTAATGCCCATTTAATGCAAGAACCGAAATACTGCATAGCTTTACCGTCAAAATTGAGTCTTTGTCCGCTTATCGTTTGATGGTTATACTGCCAACGCACAGAATAGCAATGCGCCCAGTAAATACCGAAAGACAACGTAATCATCGTTACAAAGCCCGTAAGCAAATTTACTCCCAACAGTTGATACCACTTGCCGTCGAATTCGGACTCAATATCCTCTTCTCCTGCAAAGTGCGTATGCTTTGTACGCCACTTTTCGAGAGCCACGCTTCCGCAAAGTATGTAATAAATTCCCAACGTAATTAACGAAAGCAGCATCGTTTTGATAAACAAACCGAAGAACTGTCCTCCCGTACCGTCAAACGAAAGCTGTTTACCGTCATAATAAGTATGTTCGCATTCCCAACGCATCTGCCAGCATTTCATTGCCGGATACGCCAAACCGAGCGTAATCAAGCCTACAAAATTAACGGCAAAATTTACGCCGAAATTCGCAAACGCTCCGCCTGTGAAACGGGATTCACAAGCGACTGAATTTTCTGCCATAATATTTCCTCCTAAGTTATTTTTAAGCCACATACATTATACACCTAGCCCCCCCCCGTCAATAAAAATGTTAAAATTAACTGAAAAAAAAATTAAAATTTACATATTTATTTTGATTAACGTATACCCGTACGTTACTTTGCCCGCTGTAAATAATGCGATTACTAATCCATAATGCCGTCAACGCATTAAAAATCGGCTAAAGCAGACGTTTACTATCCGACACCGGTCAACTCACTTTTGCCGTTTCAGTAATCTTATATTCAGCAACAATAACTTTCCGCCGAACTTTGCCTTAGTTATCAGCGTAAAACAAAAATCCGCATAACGTTATGCGGATTTTTATTTGCTATTTAACAATATTCTAATTATTACAGAACAACAACAAGAGCCATTTCCGCTCCGTCGCCACGGCGTTGAGTCATTTTGTAAACTGCAGTATAACCGCCGCGCTGACCTTTTTCTTCGGCAATTCTGTCAAACTTAGGAGCATATTCGTTAAACATTTTTTCTATCAAAGGATGCTTAACTGCTTTTGTACGGAGGTTGTATTCCGTTTTGCTTTCCTTAGGCTGACGTGTTTCTTGCAAATCTGCAAGATTAGACATAAGCGTACGTCTTGCGGCAAGTTTATTTGCGCCGTCGTTTACTACTTTTACCGTCGTTTCCTTACCGTTTACAATCTTGACTTTTTCTACTTCTACGGTATCTTTGTAAGTGTTGACTGCAAGCGTTATGTACTTTTCTGCCAATTGCTGAACTTCTTTTGCGCGAGCTTCGGTTGTTTCGAGTTTGCCGTTCCACAATAACTGAGAAACTTGGTTCTTCAAAAGAGCCAATCTCAAATCCGTTGCTTTTCCTAATTTTCTATGTGATGCCATTGTGCGATTCTCCTATTCATCCTTATTTTTCAAAGACAGACCGTAACTTTCAAGTTTTGCAATAACTTCGTCTAACGATTTTCTGCCGAGATTTCTTACTTTAAGCATATCGTCTTCCGTTCTGCAAGTAAGATCTTCAACGGTTTGTATTCCCGCGCGCTTTAAGCAGTTATAAGAACGTACCGACAAATCCATATCGTCAATGTTCATTTCGAGAACACGCTTGTGATTGTCGCTTTCACGGGGGATAAGAATATCTCTGTTGAAATTCTCCGACAAATCTACAAACATTTTGATATGGTCTTCGATAATTTTTGCCGCTAAGGATACTATTTCTCTGCCCGAAAATGCGCCGTTGGTTTCTACTTCAAGCGTAAGCTTGTCGCGTGTAATATCTTGTCCGACACGAGCGCTTTCGACGTTGTAACTTGCCTTTTTGACAGGTCCGAACAACGAATCGATGGGGATATATCCTATAGGGTAATTTATTTTGAGTTCTCTGTTGCGTTCCTTGTTCTTTTCAATAGAGTAATAACCGCATCCGCGTGCAACGTACAAGTCGCAATTTAAACTTGCGCCTTCTTCCAACGTACAAATGTACAAATCGGGATTAAGTACTTCTACTTCGCTGTCGGTTATAATATCTCCTGCGTGAACCTCACAAGGACCAACTTTACTGATTGATATTGCTTTCCTGAAATCATTGTCTTCATTATCAGACTTCAACGCTAGACGTTTGATATTCAGTATAATGTCTGTTACGTCTTCCTTTACACCGGATATTGTTGAAAACTCGTGTTGAATACCTTCTATTCTCAATCCGACAACAGCAACACCGGGCAAAGCCGCAAGCAAAACTCTTCTCAAAGCATTTCCGAGAGTGATGCCGTAGCCTCTTTCCAAAGGTTCTGCCACGATTTTAATTATGCTGGCATTTTGTCCGCTTTCTTCAACAGTCATTACCGGTTTTTCTATTTCCATCATTGGACAACAATCTCCTTATTATTTAAATTTTTACGCGACTAACAGTAGTACGCGGTTCGCTGCAACCGATTTGTTTCGGTTGCAACAGTATAAAGCCAAACTGAATCGAATATACCTATTATTTCGAGTACAACTCGACAATCATATGTTCTTGGATATTCATATCGATATCTTCTCTCGTAGGCTTTGCCAGTACTTTACCTGTAAGTTCGGCGGGCTCGAAGTCCAACCATTTAGGAAGATTATTCGGTTTTTTTGATTGCTTAAGTTCAACAAACAAAGGTTGTTCTTTTTTGTTTTCTTTAATAGACACTACGTCGCCTACTCTTATCGAGTAGCTGGGGATTGTTACGCGTTTGCCGTTTACGGTAATAAGTCCGTGGTTGACAAATTGTCTTGCTTGACTGCGTGAAACACCGATACCCATACGGTAAACTACGTTATCAAGTCTTTGTTCCAACAAAACAAGCATATTCGCACCCGTTACGCCTTTAAGACGTTCGGCTTCTTCATAATACTTGTGGAATTGTTTTTCTTGAAGTCCGTAAATTCTCTTAGTCTTTTGCTTTTCTCTAAGTTGCAATCCGTATTCGGTAACTTTCTTTCTCGAATCAGCGTGTACTCCGGGTATTTTACCGCGACGGGTTATAGCGCACTTATCGGTATAACATCTGTCGCCTTTTAAAAACAGTTTACATTTTTCGCGTCTGCACTGACGGCAATCTGCACTTGTATTTCTAGCCATTTCGATAATCTCCTTTAACTAAACTCTTCTGCGCTTGGGCGGACGGCATCCGTTGTGTGCTATAGGCGAAACGTCGCGAATCAACGTAACTTCTATTTCTGCCGCTTGCAAAGCTCTGATTGCAGATTCACGTCCTTGTCCCGGACCTTTTACATATACTTCTACCGAACGTACTCCGTATTCCTTAGCGCTTTTAGCCGCCACTTCTGCCGCTTGTTGAGCCGCAAATGCTGTGCTTTTACGAGAACCGCGGAAACCCAAAGCTCCCGAACTGCAAGCGGACAACGCATTGCCGTTCATATCGGTAAAGGTTACAATTGTGTTGTTGAAGGAAGCGTGGATATGTACTTGTCCTTTGTCAACTTTTCTTATATCGCGTCTTTTTTTGACAACTTTTTTACCTGCCATTGCTCACTCCCTCCTATTTAGCTTTTTTGCCGCGAGAAACGGTACGTTTGGGTCCTTTTCTTGTACGGGCGTTTTGTTTTGTAGATTGTCCTCTTACGGGAAGTCCTTTACGATGACGGATTCCGCGGTAAGAACCAATTTCAATTTGTCTTTTTATGTTCATAGAAACTTCACGGCGAAGATCGCCTTCTACGTGAAGATTCTTTTCTATACAATCACGGATTTTTGATACGTCGTCTTCTGTTAAATCTTTAACACGCGTATCGGGATTGACGCCCGTTTCCGCCAAAATGTTTTTGGCTGTTGTGCGTCCGATTCCGTAAATGTAGGTCAAGCCGATTTCAATACGTTTTTCTCTGGGTAAATCTACACCGGAAATACGAGCCATTTGTTTTTCTC
>CAMRUG010000018.1 GCA_947053925.1 uncultured Clostridia bacterium | reverse complement strand
TAAATATAATAAATCATTTAGGCTTATAAAAAAATACCGACAGTATAAAACTGTCGGCATAAAATAAAACTCAATTATTTAAAACATAACTTATCGTAACGGTACTTCCGCTTGAACCTACATATTCAAGCTTAATGCGGCTTATACTGCTTTCGGTGTATCTTATTACAACATGCAAGTCCGTTCCGTCAAAACTGTCCACTCCCAAAAATCCCTGCGGATTGACAACGTCTGCGCTGAAAGTATTATTAGGCGTTTTGATATTTTCAAAATACGGCAATTTTAAAGACATATTGAGATTTAACGAATCCAGCTCTACGGCAGTAATGGGATCACCGTTAACAGAAACGAGTTTACCGTTTTCGACAACGGCAGAGCCTTTGCGCTTAGTTACAATTTCGTCGGGTGCGCTTACGTTACCGTTTGATTCTTCAAAGGAATTAAAACGCATTATCTCGTAAGTAATATTCGTTTTGCCGTCGGATGTTACCAAATCGTAGGTATCAAGCAAGGTATACCCTTGATATTCGGTTGAGACCGTTACGTTCATTTTAGAATACTCATCGCGAAGCAAACTGTTAATGTTGCGCATTTCTCCGCTTGGGTCGTTACAAGCGCATAAACACAGAGTTAATACCGTCAAAACGACAATTAAAAATATAATCGATTTTTTCATATTTTCACCCCGTTAATACATTTTGCGCGTAACTATATACGCTATTGCCAATAATGCCGGCATTGTTTTAACCAACGTTTCGGCAAGAAAATTTGCAGCCTTGTCCATTTCGGCATTTTGATTATTTACAGCCTGATTATACTCAGAAATATGGTTTTTCAAAACCTTATAGACGTCTGCCATTTCCTGTTTTTCCGAAGATGACAAAGCATTGTAATCGGCAAGCGCTTGCTTTATTGCAATAAACTTTGCCTGCAATGTAGTCTTTTTTTCTATTTCCGCTACGCTGTTAGTAAATTTTGTAATATTCGGATTTGCAGTAACTGTAACGGTAATATCCAGAGTTTTTTCTATTGCACCGTATTTACACTTTATTTTTGTAGTTGTTACAAGTAAAACCGATTGCCCCGTATCAGCGTCCAACCACTGAACGTCACTCGGAGATAAAGTTGCGCTTGTTCCGTCGCTGTATATTGCGGTTACGCTGAGTCCCGCAGGGTTAAACTTCTGCCCTGCGCTATATGTCAATTTACTTGCAGTACCGCTTATTTGTATATCGTTGACTTCCTTTACCGTTACTGTTGCGGTTGCCTTTATGTTGCTGTTTTGCGTGCTTGTAGCAGTTATTACTGCAGAACCTGCATTAACTGCAGTAACCTTACCGCTGCCGTCTACGCGGGCAACGTTAGAATTGTCTGACGTCCAAGTTACCGAATTGTTGGCGTTGGACGGTATAGCATTAACGGAAAGAGTACTTGTTCCGCCAACAGCAAGATTTAGCGAATTGACGTTCATAGTAAGTCCCTGAAGAGTGATTTCTTCTGTTGTGCCGTCACCCCAAATTGCATCTGCATAACTCTCGTTGTCGATAAAAGGATTGCGATTATGCTGTTTTGAAAAAACCCATTCGTTTCGTTGACGTTCTATATCATCTACGGGATCGAGTTTATTCCATTGGAGCAACATTTTCCAAGCATTTTCTTCACTGCTAGCCGAGATGACATTGGTAATTTGTAATTTTCCGTGCGCTTTAGAGCATTCTATTGTGCCGCCAACGTCTCTGGCATTATTGTAGTGCGTATACACATACATTATAATACGAGAGACATCGCCCTTAACATTATCCAACGGTTCAAAAATATTGCCTGACGAATATCCTCCCAAAGCCCCTTTTCCACCGTTAGTATTATATGACCACTCTTCTGACTTGTCAGTGCCAGCGTCACCGTATTTTTTATTTCCGCGACTACCATTTAATTTACTTTCGCAAGGTCTAATATGATGCATATCGCTTCCGCCGCCGCTGGTACCCCACAAACCTGCAGATAAGGATTGAGGCCAAACGTGTTCTCTGTTCCAAGTACCCACTGTACCGCTGTACTTTAACACACTTTCATGGGTATAAAAGTCAATAATTCCACCATTGGGTCCAGGGTCAGAATGAATAGACCAGTCTCTAACATTATCGTAAGAAGTATAATATGTATGAGTACTCACTATTAAATCGTGAATCTGCCCTAATAATGCAATTCCGTTTGACGCTGTAATTGACGAATAATAATTGCCTGTATCGGCAAAAGCCTTTGGTGTTGGGACAAAAGCAAACCCTGTCAAAACCGTCGTACCTATTAAAACAATAGCACAGACTAATACAGATATTAATCTTAATTTTTTACTTCTCATTTTTTTCTCCGAATAAAAAATAATTAGTACTTAACGTAATTTTTATTATACTCTAATTCTACGCTAAACTCAATAGTTTTTGTTAAAATTCAATTAAAAATAGCTTTATTTGCCGTAAAAAAATTAAATGTCCGAGAACGAAATATTTTGTTTGAACAATGCAATAACATTACTATACCGACCAAAACGACAATAAAAAACAATTGGGCTGCCTATATCATTTTTATATCCGATACACAAAACGGTCAGCAAATAAAAAATGCCGAGTACTCGGCATTTTTTTAATTTTATTCTGCTAATTGATTTTAGCGACAGCATATTAAACCGTGAAATATCGACAATGGTAGGCAAAATACGCTTGCTGTTTTATTCTTTTCTCTCGTTGCCGACAGGGTTTATCTAAGGTTTTGACGGATATTCTTTTCTTTCCTTATATACAGGCAAATCTACGGTAAACGTCGTTCTGCCGTTATTGTAGTCTACGCGTATATCTCCGCCGTGAGTATGACTTATCATTTGCGCAATAGATAACCCCAAACCGTTACCGCCCTTATCGGTATTACGGGATTTGTCTACGGTGTAGAATCGATCGAACAAATGAGAAAGTTGTTCTGTTGTCAGTTCGTCGCTGTCGTTAGAAACCGTAAGCACTACACGCCTACCTGTCTGAACAAGTTTCAATACGATATTGCCTTCACCTGTAGAATACTTATTTGCGTTATCCAACAAAATTGTAGTAAGCTGTTTTAATTGTCCGACATTTCCCAATACGTTGACGTTGGGAGAAATTTCGTAACAAAAATGTTTTCCGTTTTCGTAAAATACCGCATCATAACTCAAAACCGTTGTTTCTAAACCGTCTGACATATTGACTTTTTCCAACTGCACTTTAAGTCCGTCATCGTTTTTGGCAAGGAACAGCAAATCTGCGACAAGCACTGCCATACGGTCGGCTTCCTGTCGAGTATTTTCTATCCATTTCATTTGACTGGCTACGGTTTCGTCTTGGTGCGAAGCGATGATATCGGTGTTTGCCATTATGACAGATAAAGGCGTTTTAAGTTCGTGCGAAGCGTCGGCAACAAATTGCTTTTGTTTGCTCCAACTTTCTTCTACAGGTTTCAACGCAATTTGCGCCAAAATCATACTTATAGCAAGATAGCACCCCACACCTATAAGCAATGTGCCCACTGCTAAAATCAAATATTGAGAAATATTGCCGTGTCTAGAATATCTGTTACTAAAAACGATTTTGACTAAATTACCGTCTACACGCTTGGCGTAACGTACGCTCAAAGATACCCAACCGTTATCGCGCGACGATTCGGCTATTTCCTTTATAGAATCTGTCAGCTCTTGTTCGTCAAGTTCGGCATTTTCTCCGATAAAGCAATTCCGTTCTAATGTGTCGGTATCGTAAATAACCAACGCTATATCGTTAAAAATCTTATTCTCGGCAAAATCTTCCGTTTCGTAATCGAAGTCGAACGCGTTAAGAATACGGTTGTTCCGTTCCTGCTCCAAACGGGTAAAGCCGGTTACAAAAAGCAATACCACGGCAACGAAAAATACAATACAAACCGAAACTACGTTAATGGCTATTATTTTTTTACGCAGTTTGTCAATCACTCTGATTTCTCCAAATAATACCCTAACAAACGTTTAGTCATAATGGTAACTTTACTGCCGATATAAAACAGTTTTTTACGCAAAAAAGACATATACGCTTCTACGTTATTTTCGGTAATGTCGCTGTCAAGTCCCCAAATCTTAGATATTATTATATCTTTACTTATTACCTGCGAAGAATTTGCCATCAAAAACCGCATTATCTCGTACTCTTTCGCGCCGAGAGAAACGGTCTTCTGTCCGCAGGCGAGTGTATAGTTAGACGTATTCAACGTAATATCTTCGTATGTAAGCTCGTCGAAAACCAGCTCGGATTGACGGCGCGTAAGCGCGCGTATACGGGCAAGTAATTCTTCCGTTGCAAAAGGCTTTGTAAGATAATCGTCCGCGCCGCAGTCAAGTCCTTTAACGCGGCTTGCGACTTCGTCCTTTGCCGTCAACATTAAAATAGGAATATTGCATTTGTTTTGACGCAGTTTCGTAGCGACTTCGTATCCGTCCATTTGCGGCATCATAACGTCAAGAACAATAACGTCGTAGTCGCCTTTTTTTGCATAAAAATATCCGTCTTCGCCGTCATAAACTACGTCTACTATAAATTTATTACGTCTGAGTAATTCGCCCAAAGCGTCCGCAAGTTTGACTTCATCGTCAACAACAAGTATTTTCATATTATGCTCCCACTAAAAACTTTCTTTTGTAAATAAATAATAACTATTTACGCTTAAATAAGACTGAACAATATAACGCTATAAAAGCGACGTCAACCGCTTTGCGATAGCAATAACGTCATCGGGATTATCCGCCAAATACTCGGCATTGTTTGCCGACAAAAATTCCCTGTTTCTAAATCCCCAAGTTACGGAAATACACTTTATTCCCGCGTTTTTTGCCGTAAAAATATCTACGTCGCTGTCTCCGCAATAGACGGTTCGGCTTGCAGGAATCTGTAACTTGTCCATTAACTCTAAAACCTTTTTAGGATTAGGTTTAGTTATACTGTCGGTAGTACCCAAAACAAAATCTACCAAAGAGGGGAAATATCTATTGCACAAAATCTCGGCGCAGTTAGCGTCTTTGTTAGTGTGAACCGCAACGGTAAAGCCGTCAACTTTTAACTTGCGCAACATTTCGCATACGCCGTCATACGGTTTGGTATAATCGTTTGTATGCTCGGAATAATATTCGCGTTGAAAAACAAGCGCTTTCTCTGCCTTATCCGAATGCGCTTCCGTTACAGCCCGCTGCATAAGCACAACTACGCCGTTACCTATCATAGATTGAACCTGCTTACTGTCGTAAGAAGTTAGTTTAAGCTTGTCCATTGCGTAATTAACGCTGTTAGTCAAATCCTGCAAGGTATTAAGAAGCGTTCCGTCCAAATCGAAAACTATTAACTTAGCCATTGCCTAGCTCCTTTACACAAATTCGCTATTGATATAATTTAGCAAGTCCGCCGATAGATGTTTCGCGGTAGTTTTCCGACATATCTCTGCCCGTCTCGTACATTGCCTTAACAACGGTATCGAAAGACACTTTGCGGCTATCCGCCAAAAAAGTTGCCAAACTTACCGCGTTTATTGCACGCATTGCCGCTACAGCGTTACGTTCTATGCAGGGAATTTGTACCAACCCGCACACAGGGTCGCAAGTCAAGCCCAAGTGATGTTCCAATGCTACTTCCGCGCTGTATTCGATTTCGTCCAGCGACATTTTGTACAGTTCCGCCAGCCCTGCCGCCGCCATACTGCACGCAGAGCCTATTTCTGCCTGACAACCGCACTCTGCGCCCGAAATGGAAGCGTTTGTTTTGATTACGTTGCCTACAATTCCTGCGGTAAGCAAAGCGCGGCAAATTTCTTCTTCCGAAAAGCCGTTCTGCTCCATAGCGAATCTGAATACAGACGGCAAGACTCCGCTTGCTCCGCAAGTAGGCGCGGTTACGACTGTGCCTCCCGAAGCGTTTTGTTCTCCTACGGCAAAAGCGTAAGCTGAAACAATTCTGTCTTCGTGAGTTTGTGCGGTTTCTTTTTTGTCTGTGTCCTGAATCAATTTTTTTGCGCGGCGAACAACATTGAGTCCTCCGTGCAAAACGCCGTCTTTATTAAGACCGTCGTTTACTGACTGCTGCATTACACGCCATATCTCGCGGACGTAGTCTAAAATCTGTTCGCCCTCGCACAAAACGGCATATTGCCAATACCTGAGATTGTGCTGTTTGCAGTACTCTTTTATTTGCTCAAATTGATTAAGCGTATAAACGTCTTCGCCGTCGACATAAGTTTCCCCCGCAACTAAAATGTCTCCGCCGCCTATGCTGAATGCTTGCATACGGTTTACTTCCTGTCCGTTGTTGTAACCTGTTATAAGCATTGTGTTAGGATGAACGCATTTTGTTTCGGTATCAAAGATAATGTGAGAGGGACGATTGCCGAATGCTTTTAAAATAGCGGAATCCGTACCGTGCCCTTTACCTGTTAAAGCAAGAGAACCGTACAATGTTACAGTATAACTGTCGCAACCGTCATATTCTGAAAGATAACGTTCGACAATCTTGACCGGACCCATAGTATGCGAACTAGACGGGCCTACGCCTATTTTATATAACTGTTTTAAACTTTTCATAACAATTTACCCACTTAACATTAAAGAAAAGAATTTTATATAACACAAAAACCGAACAACCGCAAAACAACATTTAAAGACGGTAAATTACGCCGCGCGAATATAAAAAGCAACTATATTATCTTTGTCTGTCAAAATTTTGATAAAGTATTTTACCAAATTATAGTTACAGGTCCTTGGTTGCTTTGTTCTATAATCATATCCGCACCGAAAACGCCGAGTTTTGTCGGAACGCCCAAACTGTTTAAAACGTCCGCTGTTTTACGGTATAATGCGTCTGCGCGCAACGGTTCTTCTGCATTGAAAAAACTCGGGCGGTTGCCCTTTGTTAAGTCTGCCGCCAATGTAAACTGAGACACAAAAAGTATCTCTCCGCCAATATCCGATACCGACAAATTCATTTTGCCGTTTGTATCTTCAAAAATTCTGAGTTTAGTTATTTTATTTGCAAAAACAGTACAGTCGTTTTCACTGTCGCCTTTTTCTACGCAAAAATACACCACCAGCCCTTTGCCGATACGTGAAATTAGTTGTCCGTCAACGCTTAAAACGGCGTTATTAACTCGTTGTATTACTGCTTTCATTACTTCTCCGAGAACTCTGTTTAAAGACAGTATAGCACAAAACAAATCTGTTGCATACCCGTTTGACAAAAATAAACGCTACAAATCAATCTCGCATCACAAATAAACCCAACTTTAAATATTCCTGCATTGACGATAAAAATAAAATTCTGATTTTAACAATTATCCTATCTATAAAAAAACAGCCTGTCGTTTGATGAGTACACAAAAAACTAGGCATTTTTTTTCTGCACATCATTTTGTTGACAGACTGTTATTATATTGTATTGACTGTGGGGGGGGGTACCCACAACTCCGTTTAATAAAAACAATGTTATACGGTTGACCATATCGTACCGGATTAAACATTGTTTTAAATATACACTATATTGTTGATAAACGTATATTATCATTTCAACTTTATCTATTGTTACGCAAATTAGCGTTATCGATTCATCATTACATTCAAACCGAAAAGACTTGAAACAGACAACGCCCAAACAAAAAACTTTACTTTCCGCGCGTCAAATAAAGTACCGCCATAACAACGGAAATATAGCAACTGTCGCGCAAACTCACAATACTGTCGGGATAATCTCTCACGCCTATTCTGTCTACAATTGTGCGCGAACCTAACAACGGACAATGTATACCGGCTTTATCCATTAACGTTTCGGGAATACCTCCCAAAGAACCGTAATATTTGGCAGGATCGGAAAATGCCGACAATCCTAGGTCTATCACCGCGTCCGCACCCGAAAAAGCCGCTTCCGCATTGTCCATTACTATACCTTTGCGCGGAGTTACAAAATCGTCCGCAGGCAAATACCAAAGCAAACCCGAACCGTACAAATGCAAACAGTGGTTAAGCTCGTTAATTTTGTTTGTATCGTGATTGCCGACTGCCAAAACGGTTAGATTTTGCAAGCCGTCAAGCTTATGGCTTATTGCCATAAGGTCGGCAAGAACACCTATCGGGTCGTACTGTCCCGAGCCGCCGTTAATTACCGCCGCACGGCTTTTGGCAGAAAATGTCTTTGCCAGGTTGTCGTTTTCGCAAGCGATAACAACCGTATTGACGCCCATACTGTCCAATGCCAAACACTGCTCCATAAGGTCATCCGCACCGAACACAGGGCAGGCGGTTCCCGACAAATAACTTGCCCCGAGTTGAAAAGCGGTACTTGATGCGCAAGGTTTATCCCAAACGCCTGCAACAACACTTCCTATAAGTTGCGGTCCTTTTTTATAACTCGCGGTAACGATACGGCGCATTTGTAACGCCACTTCTAAAATTTGATTTATTTCGCTTTTATTTAAATCTGTTAAAGTAAGTAAATTTTTCATAATTCTAAATCTTTTTATTTTGCAACGAGTGTAAGACACGTTTAAAGTAATCTGGTAAAGCCACCGTAAAGCTCATTTGTTTGCCTGTTGTAGGATGAGTAAACATAAGCGTTTCGGCGTGAAGAAGTTGTCCGTCTAATGCAAAGCGGCAATTTTTGTATCCGTATGTTTTATCTCCTACGACGGGATGTTGCATATATTTTGCGTGAACGCGTATTTGATGGGTGCGTCCCGTTTTTAACTCGAACCGCATAAGCGTATAGTTTTCGTACCTTGTCAACACTTCGTAATTAGTTACGGCATTTCTGCCGTCAGAGACAATGTCCATTTTTTTTCTGTCTGCTTTACTGCGCCCTATAGGTTTGTCTATTTGTCCGTCATCTTGTTTTACTACTCCTTCGAGCAGTGCCAAATAAATCCGACGGCATTCCTTTGCCTGTATCTGCCTTTGCAGTTCGACGTGGGCGAAATCGTTTTTTGCAATCACCAACAATCCGCTCGTATCTTTGTCTAGTCTGTGTACGATCCCCGGACGCAATACGCCGTTTATACCCGATAAGTCTTTGATATGATACAGCAACGCATTTACAAGCGTATTTGTATTTACGCCGTTTGCAGGATGAACGACCATACCTTGCGGTTTATTGATAACCGCTAAATCTGCGTCCTGATAAACGATATCCAGCGGTATATTCTGTGCAGGAATATCCAATTCTACTTCCGGCGGAAGTACAACTTCTACTACATTATCCGTTTTGACAGCTGACGACGGCTTTGTAATAATCTTTCCGTCAACCGTTACTGCGCTTATTTCGATAAGTTTTTGCGCATGACTACGGGTCAAACCGCTGTTATCTGCTATAAAACTGTCCAAACGTCTGTATTCGCCGTCGCTAACTATGTTTAACGTCTTCATCGCGTTTTTCCAAGCTTTCAGTTTTTTCCGTTAAAGCACCGTCCGGTTCCGCTTTTTCTTCAGTAGTAATATCTGCTTGCGCGGCACTCTCGGCTACTGCGTTTTTTTTCTTGCGCTCGTCCAATACGGTGAAAAGCAAACTGTCGGGATCCAAAAAGACAATGGCTAAAAGCGCCAATATTACGCCTACTACCAAAAAACTGTCCGCCACGTTAAAAATACCGAAAAACCACGTTACGTGTATAAAGTCGCGGACCTTACCGGTAAAAAAGCCTCCGTCTGCTAAAAACAATCTGTCGATAGCATTGCCTAATGTGCCGCCGATAATAAAAGCAAAAGCAACTTGTCCCCATACGCTACGGGTACGGCTGCGGTAAAGCATATAACCGAATATCGGCAAACCCACTATCGTCATAATAAAGAATAAAATATTACGTCCTTTCATTCCGCCGAATATGCCGCCCGTTGCGCCGTCGTTCAATGTCCAGTGCCAGTACAGCCAGTCGCAATTAGGAAATATTTGTTTTGTCCAACCTTCAACGTTGTTAGCCGCGCGCCCCATAAAATATTTTGTCAATTGGTCGATAGCAACCGCGGCAACAATTACTGCCGCATATACAAGCCAAAATGTTAAAGGTTTTAGTGTTTTTGCTCTTTTCATAATTTATTAAATAGTTTGTTTCCTTTGCAAAGTCATGACTTATATTTGCAATTTGCTCGTCATAACCTGATTATTCCCGAGTAAGTCCATATCTGTCAACTTGACGTCTGATACAATTAAAGCATAGTTGACTTTATCTAACTTTAATTGTTCTATAAATTAACAGAATTTTACACAATCAATTTAAAGTTGACAACTTAAAAGGCCTAGTATTGAAACCGATTTATCTGCCTCTATATTTCCGATTTACTTAAATGTGAAAATATCTTCTGCTTCGGGCGTTTCAAAAACTTTATTGTTTTTAACTTCCGCCGTACCTAAAATAGATTTCTTTTGTAACTTACGGTAATAAAACACCGCAAGAATTACCAATACTACAAATAAGACGAAAACGATAAGCCTCGGCCACCATACGTTATACCACAAATTTAAATTTACAAGTTGACTGCGTTGGTTTTCTGCAATACTTACAAAATCGCCGTTTAAAACCGTACCTATAACAGTTGACACTACCGCGTCGATTTTTTCAACAAACTTTGCGCCGTTATTCTTATCCAGATTTTCAAAGGTATCGTCAGAAGAATTCAATACCTGCTTATTGACATCGGAGTTTTCGGCATAGTGCCACGGGTCAAGATCATACGTCCCTGAAAACAGAAACGCAATCGGAATGCCTTGCACTCTGAATGACGAATGGTCCGAATTTTGAGCAAATTCGTAATAACCGTAACCGAATACGTCTCTTAAATTAAACGTACCTTTAGCATACGGTTTTTCGGCAATAGCGCCGTTGGATTGTCCGATAAACAAATCCGCCAAACCCGTACGCTTATTTTCGCACCACAAATAAAGATTGTCTCCGTTGGCAATGCTGTCAATATTAACCATTACCAAAGTGTTATCGCGTTCTTCAGACGACATTTCACGCACATAATTCTGCGAACCGTATAAGCCCAATTCTTCGCCGTCAAACAAAACAAAAACCACATTGCAATTTAACTTGTCTTGCTTGCTTGTCAACTCTTGCGCAATCATAAGCAACGCCGCAACACCCGCCGCGTTATCGTTTGCGCCCTGTCCTTCGCTGTCGTAATGCGCGCCTATAATAATCTGTTTATCGTAGCCTTTATCTAAACGCGCCTCGATATTAAACCCGAACGTATTGTCGCCGATTTGAAAACCCTTATATTTAGTTATCAATCCGAAATCAGCCAATTCGCCTTTTAAATACTCCTGCACACTGTTTTGCGGCGGAACGGAAGTATTCAAACCCGCACGTCTGTTCGGATAATTTTCACAGATATATTTAGTTAATTGGTACGCTTGACTGCTTTGATACCGAGTATCGGCACTTTCGTCCGTTTCTGCAAAACATACGCCTGAAAAAACAAATAATGCCGAAAGCAATAATACGCTTATTATAAGAATAATTCTTTTCATAGCATTACCGCCCCTATTACAATCACTATAAAAACGATCATCATATGTTTAAAATAATGCACTGTAGTTACGTCGTTAAAGTATAATTTAGCCGTTGCTAAATAAAAAGATATGAAACACCCGACAGTAACTATAAAGGGAAATATTACCGAACCCCAAACTAAAAATATAGGCGTTATTATATTTATCAGATTGAGCGCGCCGCAAACAAAAAAACCGATTGTACAATACAAATGCGCCAACAGACAGTATTCTGCGCGCGGTATGCTGTAAAAGCGCGCGATATTTAAAATTATATTGACTACTAGCGGAAGTAAAAACATCAATACCGTACCCATAATCGCCGCAGAAAATAAAGCTAGCAAAAATTTGGCAGTTCCGGATATATATCCGCCTGTTATTGCCGACAAATCCATTATATAAGCCGACCCTAGATAATCCTGCCAGCGCATAAATATATACGTCAACACGAACAGTATGCGTATCAGTATATTTGATAAATTGTAGTTAGATTTGAGTTTAGAAAACAATCCGTATCTCCTTACAAAGCAATGAGTTTTAGTATCAACGTCGTCATAACTTCGTTATCGTCGACAAACGCTTTAAGTTTGACGTCAGCGTCTTTAAAACAGTCTAACGCGCGTTTGAGTTGCATGGGTTTATATTTAGCCGCCGTATCTTTGGCAAAACTTACCGCGCCTGCTCTGACACCCAGATACTCCGCAAGTTCGGTTGTCGGAAAATCTGAAGTTTTAACATAATACGCCCTACGGTAAAAATTATACAGCAATGCAAACAATGCGCGCGGTTCTTCGCCGCTTGCAACAAGTCCGCGGTAAGTTTCTATGGCTTTAGCGCCGTTTTTCGCGGCAATTACCTGAGATAAATCGTATACGATATATTCGGCATCTTTATGCACAAGCTGTTCGATAGACTCCAATGTGAATTCGCCGTAGTCAATCAGTTTCTGCGTTTCGACGGCAACGCGCGACATATCGCACAAACAATATATTGCAAGTTTTCCTGCGCAAAGACTGTCTACCGATACTTGCTGACGTTTACAAAAAGATACTATCCATCTTGAAACGTTGTCTTTATCTAAATGGTTGCAATTGATTGTTTCCACGCCTGCTATATCGAAATTTTTTTCCGTATCGGCAACAAATACCAAACAAAAACTACCGTCGTAATATTTGACTATATCGGCAATTTCCTGCTTGACGTTTTGCGCTTTATTGCCATCGGGAAAAACAAAATTTTCACAAACGATTATTTTCTTATCGCAAAACAGCGCGGGCGTCATACACGCCATTTTAATATCGGCAATAACGGGATTGTCTAAATAATCGACGTTGTATCCGTCGTCTACAACATTGAGCGACTCGCAAATATTGGCTATCGCTTTGCGTCTTAGCCAATTGTCGTTACCGTACACGCACAAAACGGGATAGGCGTTATTTTTAAGTTTTTCTCTCATTTCGAGAAATTTAATCAAGAGTACACTCCTTGTTGCCGATATTTACAACCGTTTTTGCAACTTTTACAAACTCGTTTACGTCAATATACTAAACTCCCGTCTAAATTCAATTTACGGACCCGGTATATTAGCGTAAAAAAACAACTATCTGAAGTTTATTGATATTTTACCATCTTTTTGTTTTATTGTAAAGTTTCCGTACTTATTTGCACCGTAATTATAACCGTATCCGCTTTGATAAAAACTCAACGTTGTCAGTTTTTGTTGAGAATAAGACTTATTTGCCGAATGCAGAATGTAGACATCGGAATAATCTACCAACGAAAGAAATCTGTTAGATTTGTCTTCGTTACCGTTTACCAAAGAAACCGTCAGTCCGTCAACAGTAATAAGCGTACCGCACAATTCTGCATCGAATACAGAAGAAATTTTAATGTCATGCCCTGTCGTATCGTTTTTTATCTGTTGTACGACAGGAATATCCTTTTGTA
The DNA here is from genome assembly GCA_947053925.1 of uncultured Clostridia bacterium. GTDB lineage: Bacteria > Bacillota > Clostridia > Christensenellales > CAG-314 > Fimimonas. The sequence goes on along the minus strand of CAMRUG010000018.1, from coordinate 2,169 downwards.
AAAAATATGCGTCGGCGTCTCCGTTAAACGAAAAATCCAACGTATAAACTTTGCTGACATCTACCGTTTTAAGTAATTTATCTATCAATGCCAAATCCGCCCGAGCGTATTCGGTAAAATACAAAGTGCACTTATCTATGCGGTATCTTCCTAAAAACTGCACTGTCAATGTTGTTGCGTATGTATCAGTGAAATTACCCACGACCGTCGCTTCTCCGTTTGAAGACATAACCGTACAAGTAATGTCGTCGTATCCGTAGACGATATATACTTGAGAATCAGTTTTGTACGGAACAAATGACAACCCTATACAAAGCGCAAGCGCAATGGCACAAATACTGTGCGCGATTGCTTTGCCCGTTCTTTTAAAATTAACATACCCGCCTACAACAAACAGCCAGATTACAGCCGCAACAACGCACAAAGCCGCCGTTTGAAACTCGACTATTGCAAAAGGCAAATTTGCTACAAAACTTGCAATAATTATTACAAGCTGTAAAATCTTATCTGCCACCCACAGTATATAGTGAAATACAAACGGCAACAGACCTACTAAGCCCATCACAAACGATACCGAAACAAGCGGTATTGCAACTATGTTTATCAATATTCCCATTGTGGGAAAATAACCGAAATTTGATACCGTTGTAAAAAACGTTGCGACCGAACAAGAAAAAGATACCGCCAAAGAATTGAGTAAATATTTAAATATTCTGTGTATCTTTCGCCTGTTTGCCCAACGCGTTAATACAGGATAGATTGTGGCAATGCCGTAAACGGACAATACGGACAGCTGGAATCCGACATCGAATAAATATAACGGTTTTATTAGCAATAGGCACAAAACAGCAAGGGACAGAGATGACAGTATATCGTAGCGTCCGTATACAGCGCGGGCAAGGTATGTACATACGACCATTATCAACGCACGCACAACAGACGGAGTAAAATTGCAAATGTAGGCGTAAAAAATCAAAGGCACTAAAACTATCGCACACTCTAACAGAGGATGGAGTTTGAATCTTTTTAGAAAGAAACAAACGACCGCAACCACAAAGCCGACGTGCAAACCGCTTACGGCAAGCAGATGAAGTATTCCTGCATTTATGAATATTGCTTCGATATCTTTTCGGAGCGGATCCCTGTCTCCTACAAGCAGAGAATACATAACGTCGCCGTTTTGCGGCATATAACGCATAACCGTCTGATAAATATACTTTCTGACACTTTCGTCAAAATTTGCTTTGCCGTCAGTAGTTTTGACCAGTTTGGCGTTTTGCAACTCATAACGGATATTATCTCGTAATATATTTGAATTTACCTTTTGATTGACGGGATACTTCGAATATAACTTGCCGCTTACCGTTATGTAATCGCCCGCATCAACGGACAATTCGTCTTCGAATAAGCGAAGTTCTATTTTGCCGCTTAATTTGCTACCGTCGGATAAAACGCAATTTTCGATATAATAAGTTTTATTTTCTTGCGTACTGTTTCGCAATAAATCGGTAACTCTGCCGGTAACTGTTACTTCTGCTCCCAACGACTCGTTTTTAGTGATTAAAAAATAAGATAACTGTGAAATGCCGAGACCGACTAAAACAAATACAAGTAACAATATTGCAATACGCCACGCTTTAGTTTTTAGAATTGCCGCGAGTACACCGGCTGCAATTACAATTATTAACGCAACTAATCCAAACCAAAAATCACCGAAAAGAAATTCGTAAAAAGAATAAATACCTACAACAAGACCTATTGCGGCAAAAAGAAACGGACGAAAATTGATAATTTTACGCATAATCTTTTTGCTCTATATAAAATTTGTAAAAATTGTTTTCGTAGTCCTCACCTAACGCTTCGCGCAGTTTGGCGCGATTGCCGATTGGTCCGTTTTGTGAAATATAATCGGCAAGTTTGTTTACAACTTCTTCAGATACGTTTTCCACATTTAGCCTATAAATAATAGCAGCGCCATTAACATTGACGCTGTAATAAGTACGGTTATTCTGTCTATAGTTGACAATAATATTTGAGGTTTGCTCTGTAACTAAAGCGGTTGAATTTTCGGGAGTTTGCGAACAATCTAACAACCCGGCCTTTGACAGTACCGCATAAATATCCGAACCGACCACAACCGAAACATAACCGTCGGTTGCTACTGCGCCG
>CAMRUG010000017.1 GCA_947053925.1 uncultured Clostridia bacterium | reverse complement strand
ACAAATCTCTTACGAAATTTGCCGATTTAATGGAGCGGGAGACGGGATTCGAACCAAAAACGCGCTCTATTTACCGACAAAAAAAGCACAATATATAGTAGTTTTAGAATATTTTACCACTAAATATTGTGTTTGTCAATTATTACCCCTACTATACCCCCACTAATCAAAGGTCAAAATAAACTGTTTCAAAGGACTTGCGACATGCAAGTCTTTTGTTTATTTTCGTTATTTTTAAGAATAAAAACACACGTCCAAAATTTTTCCATACTTTTCCCGTCTTACGTTGGTTTTCCCCCAGACCCCCTTTCCGTTCTATATGGTTACGTTTATTAGACTTTTGGCTGATGGATTTGTGGAAAACTGCTTCCAAGCCGATTCCACTATTTAGCCGTTTAGCAGTTTACCACAAAACGTATTGACAAGTGGAAAAGCCAAAAGACGGCTTTACCACTTGCCAACACTTCCACAGCACTACCACGACCCAAAGAAAGGTATAAACGTTGACATTTCTGCTGGAAAAACCAAGAAAAACTATTGACTTTGCCCGGCAACTCGCGTACCCTGTGGGTTTCTCCTGAGCAGAAATGTCCCAGTAAATTGGGACAATGAAAAAAAGACGTGTACCCAGAAGGGAACCCCGTCGCTTTCAAAGGCTATCCGAATTGTTACCCCTTGCTTGCCGGGAACTTCGGACGGCACCCACACAAGCAACCGACCTAATACGAGTTTTTATAGCGCTGCACCTGCGCTGTTGAAGTCCTGTTTGTCGCCACGCTCTCCCGGCGGACTTACCATTAGCCGATACGTTTTAGATTTGAATGCAGACGTACAACGTCGTGGATAAAACTGCATTTATTTAGTTTTAAGACGCGTATTTGCGCTCTACTCCTTTTTATTGAATTCAGGACAAACTATAAGCACACACTTCCGAGATTGCTTGCAATCGTTTGTACAGCTTAGACACTTCTTATTCAACGCTATTCTGCCCTTATCTGACAGATAAAAAGCGTTTTCTCTCTTCCATTTTGCAGATTTCGCGCTCATCTTGTTAAAACTCCCTTTTTCGGTTGGTAAATTGTTAAAATCGTTCGCCTACAATCGGCGTTTTATATAGGGGCAAAGTGTTTGGCTTTGCCGCTTATTTTTTTGCTTAAAATGAATATTTTTCGCAAAATTGGCACTTTTTTTAGTTACATTGTAAACAATGTCATTTGTCCGTCGATTTGTATGTTATTTAGGCGGTTTTCCGCCTGCAGGTAACGCGCTTCGTCCTTTTCAAACAATATGTATTGGCGGTCATTGTTTTTGGCAGCAACTCCCGTTGTTCCGCTTCCAGCAAATGGGTCAAAAACGATACCCCCCCCACGCTGCTATTGATAACAAAGTTTTGTATTATCTCTAACGGCTTTATTGTCGGGTGTCCGAACCGCCTTTTATCCGATACGTTTAACGGCGTAATGTAATACGTCCGTTTGCTTGCAGGCGTTCCGTAAAGTTTGGCGCCGCGCTCTCGGAAGAACAAACAGTATTCCGTGTCTGGCATATAGCAGTTATTAGCAGCAGGAATCGCATTAGATTTATGCCAAGTAATAATGTTGTATCGGCATTTACGCTGCACGACAAAATAGTCTATTAACTTAGGAATTTGCCGACGGCTACACCATATATACAAATTGATACGTTTGAGAACTCTGACAAACTCGTCCAGTATCGAATAGTCGATACCGCAAGAAATATCCGCTATCTGCTGATAGTTTAATTTCTTATCTATACCGAACGCGCCCGAACCGTGCGCTACTTCTATCTCATACGGCGGATCAGTAATAATAAGGTCGATACACTTATTCGGCAATCGCTTTATTGCTTCGTAGCAATCGACGTTATATATTCGATTCGTTTCAAATTCTCCGAGTTTCATATTATCCTTTCATAAAACAAAGCCAATGAGTTTTACTTTGTTTTCCCGACTTGTGTCCGAATACAGGCTTTTCGTTTGTCAATTTTAGAATTTCGGACACTTTTATATCCGTTTCGTTCCACTTAAATATTAAGATACCGTTTGACTCTAATACTCGGAAGCACTCGGCAAAGCCTTTCGTTAGCATTTCGCGCCAGTCGGAATAAAGCGCGCCATATTTTATCTGTTGCCAACCTGTCGGTGTATATATTTCACTCAAACTGCCGTACATCTCCTTGTACTTGCTTTTGCCTGTACATCTTGTTAAGTGCGGCGGGTCAAATACTACAAGTTTGAACGAATTATCTTCAAACGGTAAGTTAGTAAAGTCTGCAACTATATCCGGCGACACTTCAAACGGACGGCCGTCGCATAATTCCGTAGTAATTTCGCGAATGTCGCAAAATAATACGCGTGGATCATGTTTATCGAAATAAAACATTTTGCCGCCGCAAGCGACGTCTAATATTGGTAATTGTATATCCTGCGATATTTTTACCGCATCTCTCGTTTTTATCATTGCTTTTCTCCTATCAGTTCACACAGTCGTTTCGCGGCTGCTTCTTTCGTAAAAAACAAGCGGTTACTAGGAAGATTTAACACGTCTTCGTCGTAAAATACTAACTGTGCAGCACCGCCATAGGAAACAATAATCTGCCTAACTTCTTGTTCTGATATAATCCAGTCGGAACGAAAACGGTTTACAACGTAAACAGTATCGCCCACCTTGCATGGTAGCTCGATTAGCGTCCCGTTCTCGATTTTCGCAAGTTCATCACGCAACTCAAAGTCGTAACACTTTGCTTCCTTAATATCTACGTCGGCATTGTCTGCACATTTAGGGGAGCAGTGCTTGCAGTTATAACAGCATTCTTCGTATTTCATTTTTATGCTTTCCTTGCCATACGTCTTTGTAAATGTTCGTTTAGCGCAGCAATTGTTACAAGCGGCTTTTGCACTACGTCTATGTAATTTGCTTTTACCAACGCCGTAGCAACCGGCGGACAAACTGCGTTTCCGAGCCGCGCTATCTGCTTGGCTTCGCTGTACGGCTTACCTATTTTGCTTTCTATATCGATACAGTAGTCTGTCGGAAAGCCCTGCGCAAGTTTTAGTTCCTTTGCCTTTAACATTCTCATTCCGACGTCGTAAATAAAATACTGTACGCCGTTTATTTCGAGTATAAGTATTTCGTCGTCGGCAATCGAATAGCCTGCGTAATCGTTTAGAAGCCGTCTTACTTTATCCCAGTTGCCTAAGTTCTGAACGGAATCTATTTTGCACAAGTACGTCTTGACTTGCCCGAACTTCAACGCCTGTGTAATCGTCGGAAACGGCTCGTCCAAGCCCTTGCAGTCCATATTGTTTTGAAATACACATAGGTGGCTTTCTACAAGATTTTCGTGGCAATCTGCCGTAACGGTCGGCGCAGGTTCGTTTAAGTCCTTGCCCCTGCCGTCGCTTCCGTCGCCGTGTCTGCTGGATAAGTAACAAACCGTTACGGCGTTATGGTCTATGCCTGTAACCGTGGGCATGGGACTTTGTACGTCCGAACCTTTTTGCTGCTCTCCGCTGAAATACTTAGACAGGTACGCGGTCTGCAAACCGTACCGCGGCGAACCGTCGATTGTCTGTATCGGTTGCTGTAAACTCTGTCCGCGCGTTTCCTTTGCGCTTGTTTCGGTATGGTACTGAACAAGCGTCGGAACCACAAGGTTTTGCTTGCAGCTCGAAGCTACTACCGTGCTTAAAGGCTGTTTTATATCGTTTACGCGCGGAGCTTGTCCCTTTTTCTCCCCATAACCGACCGGCACTATTGTCGGGTTTATTAAATAATGATGATTTGCCGTTGTCTGCGTAGTCAACGGGCTATTTGGGTCTTGCGGCGTATTTTGGTAGTTCATTTCCATTATGTAGGGTCTTGCATTTTTCAAAACAAACTTATCCAAACCGCGCGCAATACGTCGCTGCGTATTAACGGCAAGTTCCTTTTTACGTCCGAAGATTGACGGGCAGGGCAACGACCAGTCTATACACTCCGCCGCTGTCCTATACGGCTTTTTGCCATCGCCATGCGTTGGTTCTGCCCAAACTATCGGTAAACCGTCGCAACGGGCTATTAAGTAAAACCGTTTGCGAATCGTCGGCGCGCCGTAATCGCAAGCCTTTAATACTCGATACTCCACCTTGTAGCCCAACGCTTCCAGTTGGCTTACAAACTTGCGGAACGTCTGCCCCTGCTTGTTCTTTACGGGCTTGCCTTTTCTTACCGGTCCCCACGTCATAAACTCTTCGACGTTTTCAAGCATTATTATCCGCGGACGAACCGTACCCGCCCAGCGTAACGCTATCCACGCTAAACCGCGTATTTTCTTTTCTACGGGCTTACCGCCCTTTGCCTTACTGAAATGCTTACAGTCGGGAGAAAACCACGCTATGCCTACGGGTCGCCCTTCGGTAATCTTGCGCGGGTCAATGTCCCAAACGCTCTCTTGGTAATGCTTCGTAAACGGGTGGTTGACTTTGTGCATTGCTATTGCGTCGGGGTCGTGGTTGATTGCTATATCTACGGGACGTCCGACCGCTAATTCAATTCCCGTGCTTGCTCCGCCGCCCCCGGCGAAGTTGTCTACTATTAGTTCGTCTAAAATGCTGCTTTGGTAATACATATGCTAATTGTCCTTTTTTACTTTGTTTAGGTCGTCCGAAAGTAGACGTATAACACGAGCCGACAAAATACGCTGCGCAGATAACTTTTCGCAATACTCGATCACGCTCTTATTTGACAACGGTATATTTATTTTGACTTGTACATACTTCTTTCTCATTATTGACCGCCACCTTTTAAGAGCAAGAAGTCTGCCGCATTCTTAGGAATATTAAATTCGACGTATACGCGGTACATATCCGTGCTGCCCCTGTTCGGATAAAGCCCTGACACAGAATAACAGTTACCGCTTTGCAAATTCTTTCGGAAGAAATCTTGCATTATTTCGCATTCGCGCTTTGTTCCCATTAGTCTTACTTTCATTTTCTTTTACTTCCTTTTTGTCAGAACTATCTATGGAAGATACCCCCCCCCATTAGAATTTCATAAAACGGGCTATCCCAAATTGACAGTTGCCCCGGCACTACGTCATTATTTTTTCTTTTCATAATTCTCCCACCATTTTTGCATTGCTTCACCTATGTTGTAGTGAATACCTTCCACTAACCGCTCGTCCGTAACTTCCGTTATTAAGTAACTTTTTTGCCTGCATGCCTTGTTATTTGAAACTAAGCGAATCAACGTAGTACGTCTGCCGAACTCGTCAATATATTCCGCCGTCAAACTTACGTTATCCAAAGTTAGCTGCTCAGCTTTCCAAGTTAATTTGTTAAATCTCGTTAAAACTAATCTGCCCATTTTGGTACCAAATTTTTTTCAAACACGGGGGCAAGCCCCCGTAACCCCCAGTACAGTTTCAAACTTTTTTCGTTATATGCGGTTTCTTCCTTTATCCAACTTTTTGTTTGAAACAGTACTTGCACCTTTTCGCTTTTTCGGAATTGGAAAATCGGTTGCGTTTCTGTTGCAAGTACCTTTCTTGAATTGAAACCGCAATCACACGCCACCCGAATAAATTTTCCGTCCGTAAACGGACGAAAAATATTATTTCGGGTTGGCTTGTTGTTTTACGCTTTTCAAATTCAATTCATTGAATATGTCTTGCAACATTACACTTACCTTACTTTTTCCAATTCCTAATAACGCTACGCATTAGGCTTGTAAGAAAAAATACTATTCACTATCCTATGTCGGCTCTTGCTCCGCAATTTTTGCCTTGCTCTTTTCTAACTTCGCCGCTTCCTGTTTTTTCTTTTCAATAGAATTTCGTCGTTTCAATTCTTCTTCTTTCTTTTTTTCTTCATTAGCCGCAATCGCTTCTAACTGCTCGTGATACGTCGCCAACATTGTTTTGCCCATTTCCGAGTCTTGCTCGATACGTCCGACTTGCTTCACAATTTTAGGCGTTTTATCTTTTGCCAAATAAAGATTTGCAAACGCTTTATCGTCGTAATAGAACGGTAACTTGTTCGTACAAACAATTCTTTTTTCTTCCGGCGGTATATACTGCGTAAAGTCTAAGGAACGGAAAAACATTTGCTTCCAAATACGAAAGCCCAAACAGGAAGCAAAATTGCTTAGTTTCTCAATAACAAACCCTAGGCGTTCACGGTGTTTTGACTTCGGCAAACGCTTTTTCAAAAAATCAATTATGTCTAGTAGCAACGTCGGCTTTAAGGCATTTCCCTGTTCGATACAAAGTACCGTACCGCCCAGAACAACACGGACGTTAATAAACACGCCGTCGCTTTTCTGCTCGCAAATTACACATTTTATTCTAAAATGCCTAATTAGTCGGAATAAAAGAATAATATCGGCGTGCAGCTCTTTTTCCTTGTACATTTCCTGCGGGATATATGCGCCTGCTTCGTCCAATACCAAAAAGCAGATCGGTAACCATTCTTTTTGCTCTAAGTGTTCGCGCGTAAAGAACATTGACTTTCGTCCGTCCGGCAAAGTCATTTCAACGTCGCTTACTAAATACGGTATGTATTCGGGGTGAGCGTTCCAAAACTTTACAGATTTTTCTACTCTATCGAAATCTGCGAGTAAATACTCTTTGCCTTCACGGATCCAGCGCTCACGGTTGGCAAGCATATAGTAGTACTCTTCTTCCGTTTCGGCTTGTAATTTCTGCGCTTCAAAATGCGATTGCAAAAGCGTACTTGACGATTTACCAGTACCTGCTCCGCCGAAACGTTCGGTTGCCGCGGCAGGTAAATGGACGTCGTCAGGCAAATTCAACGTCAATTTGCTATAATAAAGCAATCGGCAGAAATTCGGAACGGCGACAATCGCGCAAGCAATCATTAGCAAATTGAATATATTTGCATATAGACTGTTGATAAGGTACTGCAACGTCCGATAGTCCATTACAAGCAACAGATACGCTACGCAGCATAAACACGGCAGAGCATAATACAGATAGTCTAATGCTAGATACTTTTTTATCGTTTTCATTGTAAATTACTTGTGGAACTCGTCCCATATCTTCTTTATAGCGAAAACCACTACTATACCGATAGCGAAAATTAGCAGCAACAATACAAATTCCTTATTGATTCCGCCGCCTATAACTACCGATAAAGCGACTAGTCCAAGTATTAAAATTAAGCCCCACCACATAAAGCCACCTACCTGTTAAATAAATGCAACTCGGTAAACCAGTTGAACAACGGGCTATCGATATAGCCGAGTACTTGCAGCACTATTCCCCCGACGAGCAACGCCAACAAAATTCCCCCGATAAATTTCAATACTTTCATTTCTTACTCCGTTTTCTAAATGCAACGCCTAGCAGCTTAAACGCAACTATAAGCAGCAAAACAATAATAATTACAGCCGCTATAATTGCCCATAAATTGCTTGAATTGCGAATTGGCGGCGGCGTTAGCCCGTGAAATACGTCTATCGGACTGGATACGCAGGGAATTACCGTTGCTTGTGCTTCCTGTAAGAATTTCAACCAAATCAAGTCAAAATCTAGAAAGGCTGTTTGCTGTGCAACATAACCAACGTTATAAACGTGCATTTTTCCGTCAGCAATTGACCAGCCTGTTCCGCCTTGATTCATTACTCCTGCATTCAACGGTATACTCACATAATTGGAAGAAGCGAATCTAAATAAGACGGTATTCTTACCTTCAAGTTTATTCTGCAAATATGTATTCTTAAATGTTTCAACGTCGTTTTCAGAAATAAGCAGCCGTTGAGAAATAGCCGAAGCAGTCCCTTCAATATCTTTGTCTGTAACTACATAAATTGGTTTAATATCTTTTATTGCTTCATCTTGTATCTTAAAGCCAACAAATTTTGTGAACCAATCTTTGAAATCATTACCGGTTGTAAAACCGTCAATTGTTACAAGACTGTCTGCGTCTATAATAATTCCACTACCATCTACACCTTGCCAACCGTATTGCCGTCCTTCGTCAACATTTTTCAAGAATAATTCGGAAGAATATTTGTTAATTAACAAGTTTTTACTGTCGATTTTATTCGTATAATTCTTTGCATACTCTGCAATTTCATTTGGATGCACTACGCCATTAGCACTATTAAATAGCCACAATAACTTATAATTACTTACTCTTGCTGTCGAACCGTTGAATCTATGGTCGCCGTCAAACGTATAACTGTACTTGAAATAGAAATCGTCTTCTACCAATGACGACATATTTGTTACCAATGCGTTCATTTGATAATCTTCGATTTTACCCAATGGTACCGCTCTTTCAAGCGTAGAAACGCCAATATACGGCAATAATTGTTCATAGTATTCAGAACTTTTTAGAACAATCTGTCTTTCGGTATGCGTTTCAAACCAATTAGCCTTAATTTGTTGTAGCTTTCCATACTTAGAAAATACTTCTTTCGGAACTCCGAAATATACGCTGGATAAATCTGTTGATTGATACATTCCATTATCATATCTGTAAAAAGTGCTATTAACTTTAAGCTCTAATGTATCAATATTGTCCGTAGTACACGCAAGCGTACTTTCCGCTTTGCTGTCTGCTCCGAAGCCCTGCGCGTAACCGCTGTATTCGTAATAATTGCCGACCGTATACGCTTCGCTTGTTTCACCGCCAAAATTCAACTCTATTTCCGCAACGTCGTATCTCCGTACGTTTGTCGCTGCGGATACACGCGTATACAGTTTAGTAGGGTCTTTTACTTTGAACTTATAGAACAATCTTGCGTATTGTCCGTCGGATACGCTTAGTAGCTTTAATGCAAATTTATCGTAATCAACCGCCGCGCCGTTCTCGTAAACGGTCGCTATGCTTACGGAGTTGCGATGCGCTTTTATCTCTCTGCCGCTTGGATTGTAAACGTACAGATAAATGTTGTAATCGCTGTTAGCCTGGTTAAATGCAAAACCGTATTCTGCGAACGCTAAGACTTTTAATTCCTTTTCGTCCGTATAGCCGTAGTCGTCTGGGTTAAAGTTTTCCCCCGCTATTTGACTGTTCTGTAAGTCGAACATAACGTCGCTTACGTCAATGTTATTAGTTGCAGCAAAGGCAACGGACGTAAGTCCGCCGCCTATTGCCGATACTATCATTACTATTGTTAATATTAAAGTCAGTTTCTTCATAGTTTCTCCTAAAAAGTAATCTCCGACGGGTCAAGCGTTATGCTCTCCACTATTGCCGAACACTTAAACGTCAACGAAACGCTTGTCCGCTTATCTTCCGCCGTTACAGTTAGCTTGTAGCGGCTTGTCCGTTCTTCGTCTATTCCGTCGGGCAGCACTATCTCGCTGTTCGGATAAATCGCCTTTAACACGTCTGACACCTTTTTGTTGACGCAATCGAGCGTTAAACCGTCTGCGTCCTTTTCTACGCCGAACGCTTCTGTAAGCCCGTCAACATTCAACCAGCTTACCTTTTCGCCGTCCACCGTGAAATTAAAGTCGTTGCCCGTAGGCTCTATGACGTATGTAAAAGTCAGCTTCTTCGTCTGCACCTTTTCAAAGGTGTAATGTACGTCTACGCGCGTTTTGCCAAACGTTAAGTCGTATGCGTCCTTGACGTACTTAGTCCCGCTTATTTCAACGTAAAATGTCTTGAAGTCGGTCGAAAACTCTCCCGTAAAGACGTAGACGAAATATACCACGCCAGCTATTAACGCTAAGATTAGAACTACGCCCCAAAATGCTAATACTTTTTTCATTTTCTTCTCCTTTTTTTCGTAACTACCGCACCCAATACTGACAAGAAAAAGATAATTACTACGCAAATTATAGCAACCGCCCACCAAAACTGAGTTTCAGTAAGCAGTTCGCCTATTTTAGTTTTCGCAAGACTGACTATACAGTCTTGCGTAACTAAAAATTTTCGTCTTCCGCCTTGTACAGCACGGTATTGACTTCGCTAGCTTTTAACGCTTCGGATATGGAAGTCCCGTAATCGCAGACGTATACTGCATACACTTGTCCGTCTACCATAAACGTAACAGTGCAGCGGATAATCTCAAACCGTGCCGTCAACGTACAAGCTTCCGTTATAGCTTCGCCGTTGTACAGTTCGCCGTCGGAAGTATACCAACCCAAGAAAATGTATCCTGTCTTGCTCGGGTCGTCAGGCAGTTCGGCAGCTTGTCCTATAACTACCGTCGTAGGCGTTACAGTCCCGTCAACGTCAAAACTGACGGTTACGGTTTCCAGTTCCCACTTGGCGAACAAATCTATTACGTAGTTGTCTTCTTCGGATAAGTTACTAAACTTCTGTCCGTTGGTTAAGCCGACAGTAGCTTCGTCGCTATCGTCGTCTATTGCCCACCCGACAAAACGATAGTTAGGATAAGTAAACCCGCACATCGGCAGCGTATACTCTACGTCGTAGGTGCATTGCATTTGTTGCATAGTACCTGTTCCGCCCTGGGCTAAGAAGTTAAGCGTATATGTAATAGGCTGAAACCCAGCGTACAGCGTAATATCTGACGTAACGTATTCTTCCGTATACAGCTGCGTACAATCTTCGTCCGTATACCACCCTGTAAATGTGTAACCTCTCTTGCTAGGCGCGGCAGGTAAATCACTTTCTATTCCATAATAAACCGTAAACACATCGGAACGAACAGGTGTATAATCGTCAGCGTAAATAGGATATTTCAGAACATAAACCTGGTAAGTTCCATACGCAGAAATATTCACCGTAGATTTTTTACCTTCCCAAGTATTAGTTCCAAGTTTGTTATAACAAACCCAAAAGTTATCACAGGAAGAATCGCCGTAAGACGGAAACAGAGCAGAGATATTTAATGTAGAATTTCGTAATATAATAACATTTACAGAACTAACGGAATCGCCGTTAATACGCAGCAAACTATTAAAACGTTTATCCACAGTGTCATATTCGGGACCGACAGCAGCGACCGCCAACTGTTTGGCAGAGAAAGCCGAAGCCTGCGGCTGAGCAGGCTGTTCGGGCTCGGGCTTGTCCGCGGGCTTTTCTTCCCCGCAACGGGTGCATTTCCCGTCTTCGCCGTAGTTGTGTCCGAAGCAGCCGCACGTCGTCCAGACTTGAAAGCCCTGCGTAATTACTCCGCAGATTATTACAGCTACAAGCAAAATCGCTAGTATGCTGTATAATACAACATTGCTATTTGTTTTCTTTTTACTCATTATGTACTCCTTTGCCCTTTTCAGGCTATATGCGTACTGTGTCCCAGTTACGCACTTTTACGGCATATCGCCGCTAAAAGCATTGTGTTCGTTTTAGCGGCAATACTGCAAGAAGTACATACTGCCGTCTAAAACTCTAATGTTCCTTGATTTAACGTTACATTTGTTACGGATATTTTGAAGTTGTCAACGTTGGTCTGATAAGTCAATTCTTCCGTCCAATCTGCGCACGTTATTCTGAAAATAATCGCACCGATAGTATTTTTGAATACAGACCTTGTCTGATTAAGTGCAGTTGTATAATTGTTTGGTACAAACTTGAACATCGGTTCCAAAAATGAAATATCCGTTGTTAAGGTGTCGCCGACTTCGTGCCAGTCTTGATTTAATTGATAAACCAAGTGATTCGCGTTGGTACAGGTATTCCAGTCGTGTCCCATACACCAATGAGCAGACATTTGATTATAGATTATATCGCCGAGTTTATATTCGACGATGACTTCTTCATCGCCGCCGACCGTTCCAACGGAATAAGTAACTTGACGCGAAACGTTTGCAGTCGGTGCGTTATCCGTATACAAACGTAAGGGACCGGAAACAAAACCGTTGGTCATAAATCCAGAAATCGACACCGATACCTTTTCTACACGTTTTCTGTAATCTACCGTACAGCTTGCCGAAGCGTTGGGGTTATCCTGCGCTACGCATTGAACGACTATTTGTTCGCCGAACGCTTGCTTGCACGTTACAGTTGCCGTAAGCGAGCCGTCGGACGTAGGTGTTACCGTAACGTAGTCCGTAACTGTCTTGCCATTCGCCCAATCGCTGGTCGCGTTTGCAAATGCAACCGACCAGTCTACGCTTTTGTCCGTTGCGTCGGCAGGCTCTATTGTCGCCGTTATTGTTACGCTCTTTTCCGTATCTTCGGACGGTTCGGCGTTTAATTGCCTTGCCGATGAAAAGACCATACCCGCAGGCATTGCGTAGATTTTGTCCGAATCCATTACGTTGCCGTCATTATCTACGACTGCACCGCTGTCGGTTTTCTCCGTCGGCTTTACTTCCTTGCAACGAACGCAAATTCCGTCTTCGCCGTACTTATGTCCGAAGCAGCCGCAGACAGTCCACGTCGTAAATCCGTGAGTAATTATTCCGCATACGATTACCGCAAGCAGCAATATGGAAAGAACAATTACGCCCCCCCCCGTCGATAATCGCTTACTATTTTTCTTTGCCATTTTGTTTTTTCTCCTTTTTAATCTTGATTATTTTCAAAGCCTTAAACTGGCTTTTGAATCGGGATATTGCCACGCCTTGATTTGGCGCACTAATCTTTACCGAAGCCGAACCGCCGCTAATCGGCTGATAAATAAACATAAACTTTTTCATTGCTATACCCGCTCGAAACATTCGCAGTAATTTTTCTGTACGTCATGCTCTTTCAGCGGAACGTCGTAACGTTGGCAAAGATATTCGCCTTTACGAGCATTTATAGTTAGTAAGCGTGAGCAAAGAATACACGCCTTGCCTTCTTCAAAACCTTCCGCTTTGCAGATTATTTTTACTATTTCGGGATCAGTTATTATTTCTTTATCTACGGCACACTTACCGCAAATTATTGCACTGTGATTATACGCTTCGATTTTGATTTCGCTTTTGCATTCTCTGCCGCAAAGTTCGCATTTTGCCATTTTGAATACTTCCTTGAATTTCAGCGTTACGCCGCCTTTATGATTTATCTAACCGATACAAACGCCGCTTAAAACGGCGGTTTTTCGCAAAACGGGCAGTTTGGCAGGGGGACTTCTTGTTTGCAGACCCATTTATCGCCTACTTTTTCAACGCCGAACGTATCAACCAAGTATTTTTTCTGATTAAATTCCAGCTTGTTGGATACGTCTATTTTTTCGCCGCAAACGCAGCAATGACCGTAAAAAATAATTTTGCCAATGCGCGGCTTCTCGCTTTCTACATTGATTAGCTGCTCTATTTGCCTTGCCTTCTGTAACGTCATAAAACACCACCTGCAGCCATACATATAGCGAGAAATCCTGCGGCAACAATCAGCATTCCAATAAAGTCCCAAAAATATTTCATTACAATTTTGAAACGTTCAAAGCCGTTACTACCATGCCAACGCCACCAGCGTTTTGCTTTGGCAAGTATGCGATTTTGCCGCCTTGTTTCCTGTCTAAACTTTTCCTTGGAATACGTCCAAGCTTCGCCGCAATTCGGGCATTCGCAAAGATAGTCTTCATCGTCGCTTACGAAATCAACGTCTACTTTTTTGCTGCCGCAATGCGAACAGAAAAATAATTGACGTTCAGCAATTTTTTGTTTTTCGTCTAACGCATTTTCGACTTGCTCGTCTAATTCCATTTCTTTAATTGAATCTTTGTCAAATAGCATTTCGTAACCTTCTAATTAAATTTCAAAATAGTGTTGACTTTTTTCCTAAATTGGCGTATACTATAATTGCCAATTAAGCAGGGACATTTCTAGAATGTCCCACCCCGAGTCTTGCGTAACAGCCGGCTCGGTTTTTTTTTTTACTTTTTTCGATTTTTATTTTTGAAACCTTGCTTCCAATCGCTGCGTGTCTTTCTGTACGTCTTTCTGTTGTTTGCAGTTTTACCGCCTTTTTGCTTATTGATTTTTTTCATTTCTTTTTTTGTAAGTTTGTCGGTTGTCGGTTTCAAATCTCTTATATAAATCGGCGTATGACTACCGTTACGTTTAACGCCAAACTTTACCCGACGCTCAACAAGAGAATTCTTAGTCAACGAACTGTGTTCACTCGGTTTAAGTTCTAAATCGTCAATATAATAATCTCCCGACTTTTCATCTGCGCCGAATATCTTGCTAACCGCTATCGCTCCGTCTTTTTTGCGCTGTTCTATAACTACTACGTTGCGCTTTTTCTTATTTTTCGGATTGTCTGCGAAATATCCGTCCGTTGTCTTGTATATCCTGCCTTTTACGCTTTTGCGGCGTTTCTTTATTGCGCGGCGAATTACAAAAACCAATATTAAGATAAGCGCGATTATTAAAACCGCTAATACTCTGTAACCCATTATCACCGATTCCGCGCGTATTCGGGAGTGGCGGCTCTCCCGGCGCGAAACTTTGTGAAATTACACTTTGTCCAATATGCCGCCAAGGACTGGTGTACGTTGTAATGCCCCAACGTACAAAGGCGCTTGTTTAACGCGTAAGCAAGCAAAAGCAGCACTGTCGACGCCCTTGGTGCCACGGGCTGGGGCGGTAATGTTTTCCGACGATACCGCTAAACGTCTGCGCGCGTCTTTATGGCGTAAAGACCTACCGGACAAGCCAAGTTTAGATTATACTGAACTGATTGCTTACCTAGTGAGTTCAGCTACGAGCCGCTTGTTTATCGTCGCCGACCTACGACGCTTGGAGAAGAATATATGGTTAGAGTTATCGTTCTTTGCCAAACTCTACTGGTGTACGTTTGTTTTAGTAAAACGTACAATAACTGCTCCAATCTATGCGTTGGAGCTTGGCAAGCCTTTTCCGACCGAGCTAGGGTCTGGTGTACGCTGTTAGGCACAACGTACGAAACCGTTGGACTGACCGCGAATCAGTCTGCATGCAATGGCTGTCAAAGCCGCCAACTCGCTTTGGGGCGGTAATAACGTTACCGCTAATCGTCTTGTGCTTCCAGCTCTTCCAATGCTACTTCCATCTCTTCGCACAAATTTCTATACTTACAATCAAAACAAGTACAATTCTTTTCGCATTCCGCTTGAATTGCGTCTAATAGCTTGTGATAACATTCATTCATTTTTTCGCTTTCTCCATAAAGTACTGGATAACGTTATCTGCACAAACGTTACAATCCAGCTGCGCCAAAGCTTCGCCCAGTTCTTCCGATTCCTTGGTACAAGCTTCACGTCTTGCGCAAACAGTACAAAGGTCGTCGTCTTTATCCAACAGCCGCAACACGGCAAGTTCCAACGCTTCGGCTGTAATTTCTTCTTTGGAGCGTTGCGGCGTTTCTGTAAAAGTAAACATACCGCTAAACATCACAAAAGTTTGAAATAATGTATTGAATTCCCTGCAGGTGAACATATCGAAAAAACTTTTGTCGTGATCGATAACTTTGTTTTTCAAAATTTTTGCAAGTACGCTGCTTTCGTTGGCAGCAAACTTAATACAAATAGAAAGCGCACCGTCGTCCGTGTAATAGATCTCGGTGGGAATTTTGATAATATGTTCTTTCTTTTCGTCCATAGTTTCGCGCTCCTATTTTTGTTATAATTCCAAAAATTTTGTAAAGCGCTTGAAGTTTACAGAAAAATTTGATATAATCAATAACGACCAAGAAATTGAATATTTCAAATAACTTGAACTCCGTAGACTTCAAGGCGCTTTGTATTCCGAAATTTTCGAAATAACAATGATATTATATTACATTTTTTTAGGAATATCAACCCTTTGAATATACATTTTGGTTAATAATTTCAATTTTTTTGGAAGAATTTATATTAAGGGGGCTTTATGACTGATTATTTAAGCAATTATATCGACAAATTACAAAAAAAAAGAAAAGAACTGAAAATTAGTTATGATGAACTTGTTATTCGTTCAGGACTACCAAAGACGACAATAACAAACACGCTATTGAAGTATTTTAAGAACTCACCCAGTACCGACGTTTTGAATAAATTGGCAACTGCACTCGACGAACCTTGTATCGACGAAATTGAACAAGGCGTATCAACTTACGAGATTACGCCCGACAAGGAAGAACTGTTAATGCTGTACGAAGAAATCGGCAACAAATTAGGCACGGAAGCGCAAAAAGGGCTTATTACATACGCTCGCTTCCTAGTAGACGGCGCAAAGTAATTAGCCCTTGAAAAAACGTTCATAGTCGCTATACTCTTTGTTACCACGCAAACCGTGGAATAACATACAAGGAGAAATGTATCTATGAACGCAGAACAAATGATTTTGCTTTCGCAAAAGTTGGTAATGTTAAGCCTTGCCAACGACCAAGCCGACAGAGAGCGGCTTACCAAAGAGATTGCCGCGCTGAACGAAGCACTTACGGAAAGCGCAGGATCTAACGAAAAAACAGTTTATTGCAGACCTTTGAAATTTTCAGATAAGGAGATTTCAAAGATGCCCAAAACATTCAGAAAAGAGTTTCGAGTGGACGGCTGCACCGCTCACGTTCGGAAACGTTGCGACTATCGCTACCGTTGCAGCTACGAAATACGCTACCGCCGCAACGGTTACAACGTAACGGCGAGCGGACGAACACTCGAAGAAGCAAAACAAAGATTTATTGAAAAGCTGCACCAAGTAGACAAAGTTAGACCTATAAAGGTTAGCGACGGAAGCACCGTTCCGACAACGTTTAACGAATTTGCGTATTTTTGGTTTGAACACTTTCACAAACGCAAAGTTGCAGAGCGTACCTACAAAAACAACATGTGGAGATTCCGCCGGGCGTTGGAGCAACCGTTTGCCAAAAAGCATTTACGCAACATAAACGCAATCGATATTCAACGAATATTAGATGACTTTACCGAACAGGGGAAAGGCAAGACTGCCGACGAAGTTCGCAGTCTGTTAAATCAAATACTCGGTTGCGCAGTAAAATTCGGACTGATACAGCACAACCCAGTACAAATGGTTTTCCATATGCAGCACGAACGCAAACACGGTTCGGCGCTGACTTTGGAAGAAGAACGCTTGCTACTATCAGCAACTGCAGGAACACGCTATCAACTTATGTTCGCCGTTGCGCTTTATACCGGACTTCGACCGAACGAGTATAAAACGGCGAAAATCTGCGGCAAGTTTATTGTTGCGAAAAACAGCAAACGAAAAAACGGCGAGATAGCAACGAAACGTATTCCCATTATCAAATTGCTGCAACCGTATTTAGGCGGAATAAACGAAATAGACTGGGTAACGCTTAAATACCTACGGGAAAAATTCAATTCGATACTGCCGAATCATATCTTGTACGACTTACGAACTACGTTTTACACCCATTGCGTAACTTGCGGAGTAGCGCAAAGCGCTATCAACGAAATGGTCGGACATTCCGGCGGCGTGCTTAAAGATACTTATACCGACTTGCCCGACGAATTTTTGCTTAAAGAAGCAGAAAAACTCGATTGGTAATATAGGGAATACCCCCAAACGTACCCCCGAAATTCCCGTTGGTATATTTGGTAGTGGTTAAAAATTCCTAAAAAATCGCTCTAAAATGCAAAAAAATAGGCATTTTCGGGTTAAAATTACCTAAAAATGCCTATTTATTGGAGCGGGAGACGGGATTCGAACCCGCGATATCTGCCTTGGCAAGGCAGCGCTC
>CAMRUG010000016.1 GCA_947053925.1 uncultured Clostridia bacterium | reverse complement strand
AAGCAGTGTACTAATATATTCAAAATTTGCGAATATGAAATTCAAGTATAGAAACCGAGAATTTTGGTGCCGTGGCTACTATGTAGACACGGTAGGAAAAAATACGAAAAAGATAAAAGAATACATAGCGAGCCAACTTGCCGAAGATAAGCGAATGGAGCAAATGATAATATTCGAAGTGAATGACCCGTTCAAGAAGTAAACCGGCTCGCTAACGCAAGACAGCCGCCAGGCTCACAAGAAAGAGATTTCTCTTAGCGACCAAAGGAGGGTTTTACCCTCCAATGAAAAACCACCAGCTGAGCTGGTGGATTCTTATTTATTGTCTACATTTGAATAAAAAATTGCTAAGCCGTTGCTTAACGAAAGCAATCTTTTATATTGTTTTTTTTCTTGCATTTTCTAAAAAACATTGACTATATTTGTCGCTTCAATATAAAATTCGGTGTTTTTGCATAGACTACAAGTATGTACGAATCAACAGTTAATATAGAAAAGCATAATCAGCATTTACTTGGTTATGTCAAATCACGTATTGTTCCGTATCTTGCTGAAATAGACGGTATATCTACCGAATTGGAAGACAATTTCAGGGAATACTTTACTTTGGCGTGCTCTGACACTTACCGTTTTCAAATTCAGCGTTGCTTATCAGGTGCAGTCGTGGACGCTTTATCGTTAGGGTATAAAAACGTATATTTTCGTAATTTGTTAAATATTTACGGTAATAATTTTTATCAAAACGTTTTAGTAAATACGGTATGTATTTTTGATAACGAGTATGACAAACAAATAGTTTCCAAAGTTTTAGATGCGGATCAAATACTGTGTCTTGACGGATACTACAATTTCAGAATGTCAGCCATAAAAAAGAAATGGCAGGAAATTTCTAAACTCGTTTGCGAAAACGATTTTATATTGTCTGACAACGAACTTATAGTAGAGTTTTTGCAATATCTGTTAGAGTCGCTTCCCAGCAAAGAAAAAGAGGTTTCCGTCAGTTTCGATAATGACGATTTTGTTATTTACGGTCAAAACAATGAAGTATTAAACAAAATCAATTCGCTCGCAAAGACTTCCACTCCCGAAGAAGAAGCGGTACTAAACGTTTTTTGCATTAAGCCGAGTAAAGTAACCGTATATTATAAAACAAAACCGCATAACGATTTTTGCACTTTGATGGATAAATTATTTTATACAAAATATGTCAAAGTCAATTAGTTATTAGTATAAAAACAGTTGACATTTTTTTTTAACGGTACTACAATGTGCCTATAATACATTATATGTAAAGACATGTTTGGCGAATGTAGTTATACAGAGAGTAACAGATGCTGAGATTGTTGCAAACGAACCCGTTCAAATACCACTTTGCTAGATGCGCGTTCTCTTGCGAAAGTAGAGATTTAAAGCGGACGGCATTGCCGTCAATTAAGGTGGAACCGCGGAATTATTTTCGTCCTTATGAGATAATCATAAGGGCGTTTTTGTTTATAAGGAGATAAAAATTATGTCAATTAGCATTAAATTACCTGACGGAAGCGCGAAAAGTTTTGATCGAAGCGTTACCTGCTTAGAAGTTGCCGAAAGCATTTCATCGGGACTTGCAAGAAACGCCGTCTGCGCCGAAATAAACGGCGTTATGTGCGATATGTCTGCAAAAATAGAAAAGGACGTAGATTTTAAAGTGTTTACGCTTAAAAACGAAGAGGGGCTTGCCGTTCTTCGGCACTCTACGGCACATTTAATGGCGCAAGCAATTTCGCGTATTTGGAAGAATGCAAAATTTGCTATCGGTCCTTCTATCAAAAACGGTTTTTATTATGATATAGATTTTGAAGGCGCAACCGTATCTCCCGAAGATTTGGATAAAATCGAAGCGGAAATGAACAGAATAGTCAAAGAAGATTTACCTATCGAACGTCAAGAAATGCCAAGGACGGAAGCCATAGAGTATTTTAAAAAGCACGGAGACTTTTATAAAGTGGAAATTCTGTCGGAGTTGGACGCGGAAACGGTTTCTTTGTACCGTCAAGGCGATTATGTAGATTTGTGCCGCGGTCCGCATATCTCTTCGACCGGAAAACTCAAGGTGTTCAAACTCACAAGCATAGCAGGGGCATATTGGCGCGGAGATACAAAGAATAAGATGCTTACGCGTATTTACGGAACCGCTTTTGAAAAGAAATCGGAACTAGACGAGTATATTACACGTTTGGAAGAAGCAAAACGCCGTGATCACCGTAAACTCGGCAAAGAATTGGATTTGTTCGATATTCTCGAAGAGGGACCGGGATTCCCGTTCTTTTTCCCCAAAGGAATGGTTTTGCGCAACGAATTAGAAAACTTTTGGCGTCAGGAGCATATTAAGGCGGGATACGAAGAAGTCAAAACCCCTATGATATTAAATCAGGACCTTTGGCACCGCAGCGGACACTGGGACCATTACAAAGACAATATGTATGTAGTAAAAATCGATGATGAAGATTACGCCATAAAGCCTATGAATTGTCCCGGCGGTATGTTGGCGTTTAAACGCAAGCCGCACAGTTACCGTGATTTACCTGAACGTATGGCGGAGTTGGGACTTGTTCACAGACACGAACTTTCAGGAGCGTTGCACGGACTTATGCGTGTCAGATGCTTTACGCAAGACGATGCGCATATCTTTATGACTCCTGAGCAGATTGAAAGCGAAATAGAAGGCGTTGTAAGGCTTATAGACAGTTTTTACAGCGTGTTCGGCTTTAAGTATAAACTGGAATTGTCTACCCGTCCCGAAGACAGTATGGGCACAGACGAACAGTGGGAAACCGCTACAAACGCACTTGTCAGAGCATTGAAAACGCTTAAAAAAGATTACGAAGTAAACGAGGGCGACGGGGCGTTTTACGGACCCAAAATAGACTTCCATTTGGAGGACAGTATCGGTCGTACTTGGCAGTGCGGAACAATTCAGTTGGATTTTCAAATGCCTGAGCGTTTCGATTTGACTTATGTAGGGCAAGACGGCGAAAAACACCGTCCCGTAATGATTCACCGCGTCGTATTCGGCAGTATAGAACGTTTTATTGCAATTTTAACCGAGCATTATGCCGGTGCGTTTCCGTTGTGGCTTGCTCCCGAACAGGTTAAAATTATTCCGATTTCGGAAAATCAAATCGAGTATGCACGTTCTGTTTGCGACAAACTGATTTTAGAGGGAATACGCGCAAGTGTTGATGACCGTAACGAAAAAATGGGATACCGTATCCGCGAAGCGCAGTTACAAAAAATTCCATATATGTTAGTGCTTGGAGAAAAAGAAAGAGAAGCCGGCGCAGTTGCCGTTCGTAACAGAAAGCACGGCGATATGGGCGTAATGTCTTTTAAGGAATTTGCTCTTAAAGTTAAAAAAGAAATTGCCGATAAGTCTTCGGATATGTAATTTGTATTAAAAAATAAATTGACAGTGTAAACTTCTCGGAATGGCAATATAATTTAAGCGCATTGTAATAATTTAATAAAAATGTCGCAGTTTATTTGTTGCTAATCGTTTGACAAATAACTGCGGCTTTGTTATAATTACAACGTAATCAAGAAGAAATACCGTTTCTCACCGCCAAACTCAGCGTATGTCGGTTAACTAATAAGTAATTCGCGCTATTATTTTTAGCGAGTATTCTTTGTGTGGTATTTTTGCTTGTACCACACTTTTTTTGTTCGTAGGAGGACGCAATTATCAAAGAACTTCAAATTAACACCCAAATAAGGGACAAAGAAATTCGACTAATTGGTAGCGACGGTCAACAGCTCGGCATTATTTCGGCGTACGAAGCGCAACGCATAGCAGATGAAGACGGCTTGGATTTGGTAAAAATTTCACCTAATTCCGTTCCGCCCGTATGTAAAATAATGGATTACAGCAAGTACAAATACGAGCAGAATAAAAAAGAAAAGGAAATGAAGCGTAACCAAAAAACTATCGAAATTAAGGAAGTATGGCTTTCTATGACGATAGACATAGGAGATTTGAATACCAAAGCCAACATAGCGCGTAAATTTCTTAAAGACGGTAATAAGGTAAAGGCAACAATTCGTATGCGCGGAAGACAGCAGGCGTACGCTAATCAGGGTATAGAAGTAATGAAGAAATTTGCGGAAATTTTATCCGATGTTGCCAAAATTGACAAACAGCCTGTTGCGGAAGGAAGAAATATTTCAATGTTTCTTGCTCCGTTAAATTAGTAAATAAAACTTGGAGGACAAATATATGCCTAAACAAAAAACGCATAGCGCATCTAAAAAAAGATTTGTCGTACTTAAAAGCGGTAAAGTAAAACGCGCTCAATGTAACAAGAACCACAAACTCGGTAAGAAAACGACCAAGAGAACCCGTAACCTTCGTAGTACTGCTTACGTTGATGAAACAAAAGCAAATACGATTAAGCACATGTTGCCGTACTAATAGGAGGATCTGAAAATGAGAATTAAACGTGGTGTAAATGCAGTTAAAAAACGCAGAAAAATATTAAGAGCAGCCAAAGGTTATTTTGGACTTAAATCTACCAATTACCGTATTGCTCGCGAAGCGGTAATGAAGAGCGGCAATTATGCTTATATTGGCAGAAGACTTAGAAAACGCGATATGAGAAGTTTGTGGATTGCCCGTATTAACGCGGCGGCTCGTGCTAACGGTTTATCGTACAGCAAGTTGATGCACGGTCTTAAAGTTGCTAATATCGATCTTAACAGAAAGTCGCTTGCAGAAATTGCCGTAAGCGATGCTGCAACATTTGCCAGCCTTGCTGAAACGGCAAAATCTAATTTGAAGTAAACTGTAATTTAGAGGGGCTTTTAATAAAAGTCCCTTTTTGTTAAGGGTTAACGATATGGTAATTACGTCGCTTGATAACGCAAAAATTGTAGAAGTATCTAAATTGTTTGATAAAAAGAACCGCAAACAATCGGGGCGTTACGTTATAGAAGGCGTAAGGCTAATTGACGACGCTATTAAATACGGAGCGAACATTGTTTCTGTTTTTGTAAAAGAAAGTGTTGCCGATAAATACGATTATGCCGGCAAAGTAGTTGTAGCCGACAGAGTATTTGCCAAAATATGCGACACCGTCAATAATCAGGGCGTTGTGGCTGTGGCAGAAAAAAGCAGAGAAGACAACTTGCTTCCCGTTGGAAATGTTTTAGTTTTTGACGGTCTTCAGGACCCCGGAAATGTAGGTACTTTACTGCGGACGGCTGTAGCTTGCGGGTTTACGGACGTTTATGCCGTAAATACCGTTGATATGTATTCACCCAAAGTTTTGCGCTCGGCAATGTCTGCGCATTATTGTATAAAACTGCACGAATGTAACAGTTTAGAGCAAGTATTTGAATATTTGAAAGAATTGGAAATAGTTGCTTGCGATATGGTTGGAGACAATATATTTGAAACGCAATTTTGTAAAAACGTTGCTTTAGTATTGGGAAACGAGGGTAACGGTTTATCGGAGTACTCGCGCAGAAATACAATGCGTACTGTTTCGTTGCCGATGGCAAACAGTTTTGAGTCCCTTAACGTTGCGGTTGCTGGCAGCGTTATTATGTATCAAATTTATTCTAAAAGCAAAATGTAGGAGATTGATATGTCAGGTCATAGCAAATGGAATAATATTAAAAATAAAAAAGCAAAGGGCGATGCCGCCCGTTCAAAAATATTTACCAAAATCGGGCGTGAAATCGCCGTTGCCGTTAAAGCCGGCGGTCCTGATCCCGATACTAACAGTAAATTATATGATATTGTACAGAAAGCCAAAGCAAACAATATGCCGAACGATAATATTTCGCGCAGTATAAAAAAGGCTAGCGGAGAACTTTCGGCAGTAGATTACTTTGAAATTATGTACGAGGGATACGGTATCGGCGGCAGTGCTGTAATAGTAGAGTGCCTTACGGATAATAAAAACCGTACTGCGGGCGATGTCAGATGTGCTTTCGATAAAAACGGCGGAAGTTTGGGCCAGACAAACTGCGTAAGTTATATGTTCGATCGTCGCGGAATCGTGGTTGCAGAGAATACGAAAGGACTAGACGATGACTCGGCTTTTGAACTTGCAATAGAAGCTGGGGCAGACGATGTTCAACTTGAAGACGGAATATTGGAAATGACTTGTGAAGTAACATCTCTTGCTTCGGTACGCGACGCTGTTGTTGCAAAAGGCTTAAATCTGGTATCTGCCGAAATGAGTTGGCTGCCGCAAACTATGGTTACTTTGGATGGCGACAATCTTGTTAAATTTCAAAGAATGTTAGATGTTTTGGAAGATAACGACGACGTTCAAAACGTATACCACAACGTTGCTTTGCCGGAAAATGACGAGGAGTAATTTAGGTAAAGAATTACGCACAAATAACCTAACTGTTTTCTTTGTTGTAATTGTTTTTATCTAACGATATTTTAACTAAATCTAAACTGTACTTAGTAATAAAAATCGAATTTTTATTTTGTAGAATATAAGTAAAAGTTGTTTTTGTGGCTTTGTATGTGATTATATTTGAAATAATATTGATAAATTTGTGCAAAATTGAAAAACAGCGTTACGGTTGTAACGCTGTTTTGTGTTGGCTTATTTTAATTATCCTCAGATGCGCATAGCAGTAAAATGCCTGCAATCGTATTGACGAATATCAATGTACATATTTTAAAAGCTATGCCGACCGATTCGTGATTTTTTATTTTTCGGTTGAGAGTCAGCGTCATCGGCAAGCACCACGCTAAAGGTATGCAGGAAGCGACAATGTAAGCAATTCCGATAATGATAGAGCTATACATAGCCGCACCGTATCCTGCTATTGCAGCTAGCGAAAGTATGCTAATCCCTGTAAACAATCCGATACACGGGGTGGCGGCACAACTAATTATCATCAGAATTTTTGCCGCCAACAGCAGTCCGCTGTTTTGCTTGTTTGCAGATTTAACGGCGCAGCCGCATTTAACGCAAACGACCGCTTTGTCGTCAATTTCTGCGCCGCAGTGTTCACAATATTTCATTTGTATTACCATCCTTTAAAATAAATTTAAACTATTGTTATAATGTACAAGTGTATTGTTTTATGTAGCTGACTGCTCAGTTGCGTGATACGCTGTATCAGCGAAAAAAGACAATGGTTAGTTATAGCCAAACGTAACTAATAGCTTTCATTTTCTATTATAATACCCCCCCCCCGATTGTCAAGCGTTTACAATAAAAATATCGATAACGTTATTAAGAAATTTTAATTTGTACGAGATATAGATAGTGCTAGGCGTTTTGGCGGGTATTGCTTGACTTTTACAGATATTTGCTATATGATTTAGATGGAGAAAATTACTTATGAAAAGAGTTATCGGATTTGACCCCGGACTGGCAATAGTAGGGTACGGAGTATTAGATTACGAGGGTTTTAACCGCAAAACAGTTGTCGATTACGGCGTCATTACTACACCGAAGGATGAAAGTTTTCCAACCCGTCTTGCCCTTATTTATAAGGGGGTAACCGAGTTGATAGAAAAATACAAGCCTGACGAAATAGCCGCAGAAGAATTGTTCTTTAATACAAATATTACGACCGGTTTAAATGTCGCACACGCAAGAGGCGTAATGTTGCTTGCCGCCGTTCACGCTTGCGGCAAACTTTACGAATATACCCCTTTGCAGATCAAGCAGGCAATGACAGGGTACGGCAGAGCCGATAAAAAGCAAATTCAAGAAATGGTGCGTATTTATTTGGATCTTGCCAAAACACCTAGACCCGATGACGCGGCGGACGCGTTGGCAGTTGCGCTTACGCATATTCAGACAGGCGGATTTACAGACAAATTCTATATCAAATAAATATCGGAGAAACAATGTATAACTATTTAAACGGCGAAATTGTTGAAATTGACGGCAATAATGTTGTGGTAGACGTGGCAGGCATAGGTTATGAACTTGCCGTATCGAATTATACCGTTGCAGAGTGTCAAATAGGACAAAAGCAAAAACTTTATACATATTTACAAATTAAAGAAGACGGTATAGCCTTATTCGGATTTGGAAGTTTGGAAGAGAAAAATATGTTTTTGAGGCTTATATCCGTTTCGGGCGTGGGGTGTAAGGTTGCGCTTGCCATACTTTCGGGAATGGACAGCAACAGCCTTGCCATAGCCATTTTTAACGGCGATACTCATTTGCTTACCAAGATTAAAGGTTTAGGCAAAAAAACTGCGGAAAGGCTTGTTTTGGAACTTAAAGAAAAAGTTGTTGTGGATGCGACGGAAGTTAAAATGCCCATTCTTAACAGTCTTGACGTTCCCTTAACCAAAGAAATGCAAAACGCGATAGCAATCTTAAGTTCGCTCGGCAAAAATCAAGCAGACGCCGAGCGCTTAGTTAATGCGGCTAACAAACTCGGAGCAACAACTACAGAAGAACTTGTCAATATGGCATTTAGGATAAATTAGGATAAACGTAAATGGAACAACAATTTTTTACAAGTACACTAACGGATAAGGAACGCGATGCGGAGAATATTCTGCGCCCAAAGACTTTTCCCGATTATGTCGGGCAAGAAAAAGTTAAACAAAATTTATCCGTATATATAAAGGCGGCATTATCGCGCGGCGAAAGTTTAGATCACGTTTTATTGTACGGTCCTCCGGGGCTCGGAAAAACTACGCTTGCTCACATTATAGCAAACGAAATGGGCGTGCCTATTACTATTACAAGCGGATCGGCTATTCCCAGTAAATTTGATTTATCTGCAATACTGTCCAAGTTAAAACCCGGTGAAGTTCTGTTTATAGACGAAATTCACCGTTTAAGCAGTAGTTTGGAAGAAATTCTGTATCCTGCAATGGAAGATTACAGGCTAGACTTTGTTGTCGGTAAAGGTCCGAGTGCAACCAGCGTTAATATAAAGTTGGAAAAATTTACGCTTATAGGCGCGACTACTAAGGCAGGAAATCTTGCCGCTCCTTTGCGCGACAGATTCGGTATGCAAATGAGACTTGTCTTGTATTCTGCCGAACAGTTACAGCAAATAGTGCTTAAATCGGCAAGAAAGTTAGGGGCGGACATTGAGCCTGCCGCCGCATACGAAGTGGCACGCCGCAGTCGCGGAACGCCGCGTATCGCAAACAGGCTTTTAAAGCGTGTGCGTGATTTTGCGGAAGTTTTAGGCGACGGTGTAATAACTGCCGACGTTACAAAACACGCTATGAACGTAATGGAAGTTGACGGCCTAGGACTTGACGCAGTAGACAAAAATATTCTTACAACCATTATTGACAAATTTAGCGGCGGACCTGTAGGTATAGATACTTTGGCTTCTGCAACGGGCGAAGACGCCGCGACAATAGAGGACGTTTACGAGCCGTATCTAATGCAACTCGGTTTTATAGCGCGCACGCCGCGCGGACGTATTTGTATGCCTAATGCCTACAAACATCTGGACAGAAAAATATCGAAAGAACGTTTAGAAGCATTATCGATTTATATCGATGAAGAAGAGAAAGATGAAGACAAGTGATTTTTATTACGATTTGCCGTCCGAATTGATTGCACAAACTCCCATTGAACCGCGGGACCATTCGCGTTTGTTGGTCTATGACAAACAGTCAAAATCGGTTGAGCATAGGCATTTTTACGATATTGTTGATTATCTGCATAAGGGAGACGTGCTTGTTGTCAACAATACGAAAGTTTTACCTGCGCGGATTTACGGACATAAGGAAGGTACGGGCGGTAAAATAGAGTTTTTACTTTTAAAGCGGTTAGATTTGACGCATTGGGAAGTAATACTAAAACCGGGGCGCATTGCAAAAGTCGGTTCTGTATTTTGTTTCGGAGATAAACTTAAAGCAAAAGTCGAAAGAATAGGTGAAGACGGTAGCCGCATAGTCGAGTTTATCTATGACGGTGTATTTGAAACGGTTTTAGCCGAAATAGGAGAAATGCCGTTGCCTCCTTACATAAAAGAAAAACTTAGCGATAAAACCCGTTACAACACAGTTTATTCCAAAATAGACGGTTCGGCGGCGGCGCCTACCGCAGGTTTGCATTTTACAAAAGAATTGATAGAAAAACTGAAATTAAAAGGCGTAGAATTTACGGAAGTTTTGTTGCACGTAGGTCTGGGTACTTTTCGACCTGTAAAAGCAGACGATATAAAAGACCACCATATGCACAGCGAATATTATGAGGTTTCTAAGCAGTCTGCCGACATTATAAACCGCGCAAAGCAGGAAGGCAGGCGTATTATCTGTGTGGGGACAACAAGCGTCAGAACGCTTGAAAGCGCCGCAGACAAGCAAGGACGATTGACCGAGTGTAAGGGCAATACCGAAATATTTATATATCCGCCGTATAAATTTAAAGTGGTAGATTGTTTGATTACAAATTTTCATCTTCCCGAAAGCACGCTTATTATGCTTGTGTCGGCATTGTGCAGCCGTGAGGAAATTTTGTCTGTTTATAAAACGGCAGTAGAAGAAAAATACCGCTTTTTCTCTTTTGGCGATGCGATGATGATTACAAACGGAAAATAAAGTAGAAAAACAATTGAAGGACATTTATTTCTGATTGGAATTGTTAAAATATAAAAGTTATTTACATTAGTTAACCGATAGCATTAGTTAATCTTTTATGAGAAAAGAGTAGAAATAACTTTTAATATTACAGCTTACGCTAATCTGTTTAAAAGCCTTTTGTTTTTCTTTATACTTTTGATGAACACTGTATTCAGCTTACGGTGTCTAACGTATTGATGATTGGACATTATTTTGGCGTCGGTTATTTGGATAGGCACGGCTTATTGTATCTAACGCTATTGAGAAAGCAATCCTAAAAACATAGGTATTCAGCAATTTTGCCGTTTGTTTGAATGTTGCTTTCTTGTATATTTGCGTATAGTCAGGCAGAGGATTTTGGGCTAATAATACTTACTACGATTGCTATTAACATTGCGTTTTGAGTAATCCCGTTTGTAATTTCGCTTGCGATACAAAGGAAAAAATAAACGCAGAATTTGCGATAACAATATTACAGATATTAAGGGAAACAATGAAACAGTTTAGTTACGAATTAGTACATATAGATAAACACACGGGCGCGCGCGCAGGAGTATTCCACACGCCGCACGGAGATATAGAAACACCAATATTTATGCCTGTAGGTACGGCGGCAACCGTAAAGTCGCTTTTGCCGAGTACTTTAAAAGAAATAGGCACGCAGATATTGCTGTCTAATACCTATCATTTGTATTTACGCCCCGGAAGCGACTTGGTGAGGAAAGCAGGCGGACTCCACAAGTTTATGAATTGGGACAGACCTATCTTGACTGATAGCGGCGGTTTCCAAGTCTTTTCTCTTTCCGATTTGCGTAAAATTACCGATGAGGGCGTATTTTTTTCGTCTCATATAGACGGAAGCAAACATATATTTACTCCCGAGAGCGTTATGCAAACCGAGCACGATTTGGGTGCGGACATAATTATGGCTTTTGACGAGTGTTCGACATACGGCGCAACGCACGAATATGCCCGACAGGCTATGAACCGCACGCATAAGTGGCTTTCTAGATGTGCTGATGCGCATACCAACGGAACTCAAATGCTTTTTCCTATCATTCAAGGTAATATGTATGACGACTTGCGTATAGAGTCCGTCAAATACGTTCGCGACTATGCAGAGTGCGGTATAGCAGTAGGAGGACTTTCTGTCGGAGAGCCGGATGATGTTATGTACAAGATGCTTGACGTTATACGTCCGTATCTACCAGAGAATATGCCGCATTATCTTATGGGAGTAGGAACTCCCGATTACCTGCTTGAAGGTATCGAGCGCGGTATAGATATGTGCGACTGTGTATTGCCTACGCGTATTGCGCGTAACGGAACTGCAATGACCTCTCACGGTAAAGTAGTCGTGCGCAACGGTTGCTATAAGGAAGATTTTGCGCCGCTCGATGACGAATGTGATTGTTATTGTTGTCAAAACTTCTCCAAGGCATATTTGCGGCATTTGGTAAACTGTAAAGAAATTCTTGCGGCAGAATTGCTTTCTATTCATAATATCCGCTTTCTTCTTAAACTTGTAGCAGGCGCTCGAGATGCAATTATGCAAGACAGATTTGCAGATTATAAACGTGAATTTTATGCAAAATATTACAAAAAGCAGGCAATACTTAAATAAAATTGAAATACTTTGTTTGGATAATCTATTGCAATTTTTGTGATAGTATAATATAATAATTCTATAATATCCAAAATATTTGTAACTACTGATACGATTAGAATAATTGAAACGGTAAAGAAAGGAGATTAAATGTTATTACAATTATTGAGTTTTTTTGACGATGCAGCAACCGATAGCGCAAAAAAAGGCAACGAGTGGATAGTATGGGTTGTAGGCGGCGTATTGATTTTGGGAATGATTTTGTTAATGGTTCTTCCGCAGAGAAAGCAAAAAAAGCGCCAAGAAGAAATGATGTCCAAGTTGGGAATAGGAAGTATAGTTACTACAATAGGCGGAATTGTCGGCGAAGTTGTTGAACTTGACGATAAATATGTTTGGCTTGCAACCGGTGTCGGCGAAGGAAAAACTACAATGCAATTTGTACGTCAAGCTATACATGCGATTGAACCCGCTCCCGGTTCTCCCGAAGCACAGGCAGCAGAAAATGCTGAAAAAGCGAAAGAAGACGAAATCGACGAAATTAAATAATAAGTACTAAATATAATTGCCTCCGAATATAATTTACTAGAATTCGGAGGTTTTTTTATGGATGCTAGCGTTAGAAAAAGTACAATATTACAATCGATAAAAGCGGGCGTGCTTTCATTGTTATTTGCGTGCATAGGCGTATTATTGCTTGCTCTTATTGCCAAATTATGCAATATCGGTGATACTGCATTGCCCATTATCAATCAGGTTCTAAAAGCAATAGCCGTTGCAGTAGGTATGATAATATCTGTTAAAGACGAGAAGTTTTTGCTTAAAGCGGTTATAGGCGCAGTGTTGTTTTGGTTACTTTCCTTCGCGTTATTTGCAATTATGGGCGGAAAATTTAATGTTTGGCAGATATTGTTAGATCTTGGTATTGCATTGGTTGTTTCTATCATAGTTGCGCTGATCAAAACCCGCAGGGCGGCATAGTTGCAAGGAAACAACACGGTAACGGCTTATCGTATGTTGTAATTGAAATATCTGAAAGTAATTGAATATAATAAAAAATAACGTCTTAAATTGGGTGCATCTTCAAATTACGGCGTTATTTTTTTGTGAAAAGAAATTTGTTGGAAGTCATCGGTTTCTAGAAGATTTGGCTATCAATCTCATAAATTTAAGCATAACAGGAACACTGCATAAAGAAAATAGTATATTCAAATAAATAAGTCGGAAAACGAAAGCAAACGCTAAAGAAATAGGGCTGTAATTAAACTTATTGGAGTGAATAAAAAGGAATAATTGTATACCGCTTTTCAGGCAAAACGTTTTGAGCGAGCAGTGCAAGCAAGCATTAGGTTATTAAGAAACTATACTATAATTGAGATTATAAATAACTATTATATGAATAAACAATGAAAATAATCGTTTATTGATGATTATTAAATGACTTAATAAGATTTTATTCTAAGTTTTAATATTAAAATAATTCAATCTTGTCGAAAAAAACTGAAAAGTAATTGACTATTTTTACAAGTGCTATTATAATAGAATGGTTAAGTTAGGCAAAAGTCAAGGAGGCTTCACAATGACAAAAACTACGTCCATCGTATTGTTGTCGATTTTGGCGGTAATAATACTGTTTGTCGGCGTCTTTACGTTTATTCCCGATGGACTGGAATACGGAAATTATAATGTATATTATTCTCCATTGCATTTAATTCAAAAGAGCGGAATGTTTACCGACAGCGTGCATGCGACATATCAAGCAAAATATGACGAAGACGTTACGTTTAAAAATATAAAATCTGTAATTACTTCCAGATTGCAATCAATTTACGGATATTATAGTGTTGATGTTTATGAAAAAGACGGCGTACTCGCTATTGATATGCCTAAAACTTCTAATGAAAATAATTCGTCTGCTAATTCTATATTGAGTAGCGTTACGCAACAAGGTAAGTTGGAAATTTTAAAGGATACATTTTCTTCGTCTCAAATTACATATAGCGAAAGTAATGTTGTATTGACTATAGAACATTTCCGCAGAGTTAGAACTCAATCATATGTTGACGGCGAAAACAGATTTTATATTTGCGAAGCAAAACTTACAAAGGAAGGACTTGAGGCTGCTAAGAAGGCTGGACTTTCCGAAGGTAATCTCTATTGGTATGCTATAGACGAATCTGCTGTTTATGCTGCAAGATATCAAAGCGGTGCAATGCAAATATACGGTTTGAGTAAGGAAAACAGTAAGGTTGTAGCAAGCTATATAAAGTACGGTTCTTTGGGGGCTGAATTAACGCTAGAAGAAACTATTGACGTTGAGAATAAACTGGATTGGTTGGCTCTTGTTATCATTGGCGTAGCAATTTTGGCAACATTAGTTTTCTTTGCAGTACGTTACAGAACACTTGGTATAGCGGCAATTTTATCGCAACTGATAGCTACTGTTTTGTTTGTAATAGCTCTCGGATTGATTTATTTGTCAATGCTTAATATAGTTGCATTGATAGGTATTATTTTGGTATATGCGTTGATGACTGCAATGACGATATATACATTTGAAAAAATACGCAAATACAGTGCAGAAAAAGCTTTCGGAGCGGCAAGATACAAAGGATTTTATGATACTTACAAAGTCAATTTGATTGTTCACGCTGCAGTCCTTGTCTTGGGCATTATCTTGTGGGCTATACCTACGTTTATTACGGCACCGTTAGGAACTGTGCTTGTATACGGGGCTATATTATCATTTGTGGCAACATTCGGACTTAACAGGTTGTTTGTTAAGATGCTTGAACCGTTCTATGAAGAAACAAGTAAATCTAATGCAAGAAAATAGTTTGAATTACTATTGACATAAACAGCCTTCTAGTTTTAGAAGGCTGTTGTGTTTTACTTACTGATCTTACGCAACAAAAATTGTCGAGTCGTTAGTAAGCGAATTTACATTTTTGTAGAGCACAACTTAAATTATATGGTTGAAATTTTGAAATGAAACAAAGGTATTTTAAGCGTCAATTAAATCAAAACGGAGATATCGGTTATTTGATAGATAAAGGTTATTCTGTCGAGTTTGCCGAATTATTATCTGCCAGAGGCGTATCTAGTGAAAATTACGATGAGTTTTTCGGCAATTCAACTTGTTTTCATTCTCCGTTAGAAATGACGAATATGACTGAAGCAGTTGAAACTATTTCCTATGTAATCGAAAGCGGCGGAAGTATTTTAATTTACGGCGATTACGACGCCGACGGATTGACTGCCAGCAGTTTGCTGTCTTTGTTTTTTACAGATAACGGAATAGAAAACAATGTGATTATTCCAACCCGCGACGAGGGATACGGACTGCACGCAGACAAAGTTATACGTGCGTTTAAACGTAATTACTACGATTTGGTTATAACGGTCGACTGCGGAATATCTAATGCCGAAGATGTGGCTCAAATTGAAAGTGAGCTGGGCGTAGAAGTTATAGTAACTGACCATCACGAATTGCCCGATACTTTGCCTGATTGCATTTGCGTTAATCCAAAGCTGGGTTATCCTTTCCCTTACTTGTCGGGCGCAGGAGTGGCGTGGAAATTAGTTGAAGCGCTAGCAGGCAGAGAAGTGGCCGCAAAATACAGTTGCCTTGCGGCAATAGGAACAATCGGCGATATTATGCCTATGCAGGATGAAAACCGAAGTTTAATAAAGCTGGGACTTGATAATTACAATCATAAGAGTCTTATTAAATTGGCGGAGTTGTCTCGTTGTTCGTCTAAAATAACTTGCAGCGATATAGCAATGAAAATCACACCTAAGTTAAATGCCGCAGGTAGGATTGATTCTCCTGTGGCGGCGCTTGAATTGCTGCTTCAGCGTGATAAGGCAGATACAAAATTATGCGAAAAATTATTGGCATTAAACGATCTGCGTAAAAAAACGTTAGATGAAATAGTTGCCGAATCGGACCTAATATGCAATAACGAACTGATTTACCGTGAAAGAATGGTGTTCTTATACAGTGAAAAGTGGGCGCACGGACTTTTGGGTATAGTGGCGGCAAAGTATAAAGAAAAATATAATTTACCCGCAGTTATCTTAACGCGCGACGGTGATAATTATGTCGGTTCTGCCAGAGGAATAGATACGTTGGATTTATTCGAAATTTTTTCGGAATGCAAAGA
Source organism: uncultured Clostridia bacterium (assembly GCA_947053925.1). Lineage (GTDB taxonomy): Bacteria > Bacillota > Clostridia > Christensenellales > CAG-314 > Fimimonas. The sequence continues at coordinate 6,678 of CAMRUG010000016.1, read as the reverse complement.
TTGTTTGGTTAAATTCGGCGGACACAAGGCATCGGTAGGTTTTACGGTTGAAAAGTCGCGTTTGCAAGAATTAAGAAATAATCTTGCAAAGGTCTTAGGCACTTTTGATAAGACTTGTTTTGAAAAAAAATACTATTATGATATTGAGTTAAGCGGCGAATGCAAGGCGACGGATATTATTGCGTTATCGGAGCATCTTGAACCAATGCTGCCGCAAGATAAAATTATATGCCGTGTGCGCGATTCTGTCAGCTTTGCAAACGCTTTCGGAAAGGATAATTCGCATTTATCGGTAATGCTTTCCTGCGGCTTGGAATTGAAAGGATTTTTCAAATTCGGTAAATATGCACCGTTTATCCGTAACGGAGCTAATGTCGATTTATTGTGTTCTTTGGAGATAGACAGCTACTCTCAGAAATTGTGCGGAATAATAGAAGATTTTACTTTGTGCAATTCTGTGTGTTTTGACGGCTTTTACAAACTGAATTTGTTAAAGAACTTTACAACGGAAGAACGGAAATTTGTGTCGGAAGAGGATGTCGGTCAAATTATACAAAAAGATTCTACAATTTTGATATTTGACGATTTTGATATGTATTTGGAGTATGCGCAAAAGTACGATTTGTCCTATTACTATGTGGACGTGTTTTTTGACAATAGCGTCTCCTCCCAAACGGTAGCCATTTCTCCGCTTACAGATTATAATTTTGATAAATACAACAATATTGTGTATTTTACTGATGGAAATGTAAACCGCTGTTTTTCTGAAAGTACAATTTACGTTAAGGCGAAAAGAGATGAAACACAATTGTATGCGTTGGAATTATCCCGAGAAATATGTTTAAAATCGTACCTAGCGTTAAAAAATAAAAGTAAATTTGACAGCGTTAAGAACGTCTATGACAAATATCTTTTGGGGAAAGTTAGTTATGAACAATACATTGTATCATTGCGTGTTTTTCAAGAATTAGGACTGATAAAACTCTCTGGTGAGTATGACGTATCTTTCGATACTTCTCAAAAACAAGATTTGTCTAATTCGTCAATATACAGATGCTTTGTTAAGCAATAGGGTTAATATTTTACGGTGAGTCTATGAATTTAGAACAGGAAAAAGCAGAAGTTACAATTGCAAATTTTTTGTCTAAAGTTAAGCATTATTACCACGCGCACGAGGTACGTCGGATTGAAAGTGCCTTTGACGTGGCTAATAAGGCGCATCAAGGACAATTTAGAGCAAGCGGACGGCCTTATATTACGCATCCGACGATTGTTGCAGATATTCTTATTGATATGGGATTGGACGTATCAACGGTTTGTGCTGCTTTGTTGCATGATACTGTAGAGGATACTTATGTAACCGATGCGGATTTGCGTTCTAAGTTTGGGGACGAAATTGCAGATTTAGTTGCAGGCGTAACTAAACTAGATAAAATTCAGTTTCACAATAAAGAAGAAGAACAAGCGGAAAATATGCGTAAAATGTTTTTTGCAATGGCAAAAGACATAAGAGTTATGCTAATAAAGCTGGCTGACAGATTGCACAATATGCGCTCGCTTATGTATTTATCGCCGGAAAAACAACAGACAATCGCCAAAGAAACTTTGGACATCTTTTCTCCCATAGCGGGTAGGTTAGGTATATCTTCGATTAAGAGCGAATTGGAAGACTTGTGCTTAAAATATTTGGACAATGATGCCTATACCGCAATATCACAAGGTATTGCATTGAAAAAGCAAGAGCGTGAGACAATTGTCCAAAGTTTTATCGAGCAAGTTAAAGCGGAGTTAAAAGACAGTAAAATAGACGACTTTTATATCTACGGACGTACAAAACATTTTTATTCCATTTACAAAAAAATGAAGCGTCAAAATAAGACCCTTGAACAGGTGTACGATCTTACTGCCGTGCGTGTGTTAGTTGATACAATAAAAGATTGTTACGCCGTTTTAGGAGCTATTCACGCCTGCTGGAAGCCTATGCCTGGACGTTTTAAAGACTATATCGCTGTTCCTAAGCCTAATATGTATCAGTCGTTGCATACTACGGTAATTATAGAATACGAAAAGCATACTTATCCTATAGAAGTGCAAATTCGAACGCACGAAATGCACAAGATAGCCGAATACGGTATTGCGGCGCACTGGAAATATAAAGAGGGCATAAGCGGTGCAACTGCAATGGACGATAAACTCGGTTGGGTTAAGGAAGTGCTTTCTTACGATAACGATTTAAAAGACAGTACCGAATTTTTGGATCTGATACGCAAAGATATTTCCAACACAAACGAAGTGTATGTATTTACGCCTACTGGCGATGTTAAGATAATGCAGGCAGGTGCAACTGCGTTAGACTTTGCCTATATAATTCACAGTCAAGTCGGTAACAAATGCGTAGGTATCAAAGTCAATAATAAAATAGTGCCGTTAGAATGCGTACTGAAAACCGGAGATACGGTTGAGGTGATGACAAATCCCAACGCGAAAGGACCTTCGCGCGATTGGCTTAAAATTGTCAAAACTCCATCTGCAAAGGCAAAAATACGCCAATTTTTTAAGCGTGAGTTAAAAGACGAATATATCCGCACCGGTAAATCTATGATTGAACGTGATGCTAAGCACCGCGGAATTGCCGTTTCGGAATTGCTTACATCGGAGGGAATTCAGGCTGTTTGCGATAGGTATATGTTTTCTAATGTTGACGAAATGTATGCCGCAGTAGGTTACGGAAGTATTTCGTTGCAGCAAGTAATGCTAAAACTTATTGCGACGGCAAACAAGGGTATTACTGTAACTAATGTTCAACCCCCGTCTCCAAGAGCGAAACAGTCTCATAACAAACAAAGTACAGTTATTGTTAAGGGAGTAGAAGACTTACTTGTAAGGTTTTCGCGTTGTTGTTCTCCCGTTCCGGGGGACGAAATTGTCGGCTATATTTCGCGCGGAAGAGGCGTATGCGTTCACCGTGCAGATTGTCCTGCCATTAAAAACCTTGAAAGCGAGCGTCTTGTCCGTGCCGAATGGGCGAATATGGATCATAATACTACGTTTCCTGCTTCAATTGAAATTATATCGGAAGATCGCGGAGATATATTTGCGGAAATTACCAAAACGATTGCAAACGAGAACTTGCCGTTACTTGCAATAAATGCGCGTAAAGATAGAAAAGGCAATGCAATTGCAAGCATCACTGTTGAAATATCCAATCACGAGCAAGTCAATCAACTTATGAATAAAGTACGTTCAATTCCCGCAGTTATAAGCGTTTACCGCACAAAAGGTTAAAGTATGGTAAAATTGTTTTCAAATTTTGAGTATCAAACAGAGTTGCTAGACGTCGCAAAACTCTATTTTGCGGATATCGGCTTGACGGACATCGAACCTGACGCGGATATTGTTGTTGCGGAAAATAGCATTAAAGACGGTTATGTTTACAACGCCTTGTATTTAAATGTGAATTTTCACGAAACGCTGTTTTTATCGAATAAAGAAGACGTATTACAATCGGTACGTCTCCGTAAACGCTTTGCTAAAATAGCGCTATACAAAGTATTGTCGGTATATTTTAATAAAGAAATGCCGTGGGGAAGTCTTACCGGAATCCGACCTACAAAACTTGCTTGTCAGTTAAAAAGCGAAGGGCTCGATTGGAAAGATACTTTTAAAGATTTACTAGGCGTTTCTGATGCTAAAACGCAACTTGTGGATGATATACTGACAACGCAAGGAGTGTCGCGTATCGTGAAACCGAATTGCGCCGACTTGTATATAGGCATACCGTTTTGTGTATCGCGGTGCAGCTACTGTTCTTTTACAAGCGGAGAAATTGACCGTTTGAAAAAATATGTCGAGCCGTATGTTGACGCATTGTGTAACGATATAAACAAGACAATAGCCTTTGCAAATGCCCACGGAATTACGTTGTCTAATGTTTATATAGGCGGTGGAACGCCGACTTCGTTGTCGTGTACACAGTTGGAACGCGTTTTATCTCAAATTGCAGTTACTCCGACTGAATATACGGTAGAAGCAGGAAGACCTGATACGATAACAGAAGAGAAGTTGGCTTTATTTAAGAAATACGGAGTGGACAGAATTTCTATAAATCCGCAAACGTTTAATCAAGACGTTTTAGACGTTATAGGCCGAAAACATACGGTACAAGATATTTATGACAAGTACGAACTTGCAAAAAAATACGGCTTTACTGTCAATATGGATTTGATTGCCGGTTTACCGTCGGAAACATTTGATATGTTTTGTAAAAGTGTTGATAGTGCGATAGCGCTTGCGCCCGATAACATAACCGTCCATACGCTTGCATTAAAGCGCGGAAGCATTTTAAAAGAACAGAATTACCAAACGACAGAGCAGGACGTTTCGGCAATGGTAGAGTACTCTCACAAGAGGCTGTACGCAAACGGTTATAAACCTTATTATATGTATAGGCAAAAGTATATGGCAGAAAATCTAGAAAACGTGGGTTTCTGTAAACCTGATACGCAGTGTTTGTATAATATCGGCATAATGGAAGAAATAACCAATATACTGGCTTGCGGTACAAATGCGATTTCAAAACGTATTTTCAGCTTAGAAGACCGCATTGAACGGGCTGCGAATGCAAAAGACGTTATTACTTATATTGAACGTAACGAAGATTATTTGGCAAAAAAGTTCGAATTATTTGAAAAATGATTACTAAAAAATCTACTGTAAGAAAGTTAATAGCAATAGGCGCTTTGTCGGTTTTATTCGCCGTACTGTATGCTTTGTCAACAAATACTGTTGTTTGCGAGTTTTTTGCAAAAACTTTTTCGCGTGCGTGGATCTGGCTGTTCGGGCATATTTTTAGCATACTTCCGTTTAGTGTATACGAACTGTTTTTGATTGTCGCAATAGTATTGGCAATTGTGTTTATCGTGTATCTGTTTATATTTATCGCAAAAAAACGGTGGAATAAACTTGTCTCAATGGTGTTGATTGCTGTAATTTGCGTGTTTTCGTTTTTGAATATTTATACTTTGTCGGCTTCTTTTGCTTACGGACGCGAAGAACTTCCCAAAGATATTTATACGCAGTATACTTCGGAAGATTTGACTTGCGAAGATGCAATATCAATCGCTACATGGGTGGTAGATAACGTAAATATAGCATATTTAAATACTGAACACGATAATAACGGCAATATTGTGTACCCGTACAGTTTTGATGAAATCTCCGATATGCTGGCAGACGAATATAAAAAGCTTAAAAACGATTATTTTTCTTCATATACGCCAAAGGCTAAAAAGATAATAAACAAGACTATAATGAGCGAAATGCAAATACTGGGGGTATTTTTTGCGCCTACGGGCGAGGCAAATATCAACGGCAATGAAAAGGGATTGTTCTTGCCTGATACGCTCGCTCACGAATTGGCACATTCTAAGGGAGTTATGCGCGAATACCAAGCCGATATAGTAGGACGTTATGTACTCTTAACAAGCGGCAATGATTATTTGCGGTACGGTACATTGGTTAAATGCTTAAGCAGTGCTCTTAGTATCTTGTCTGCCTATCCCGAATATCAGGAAATATCAGATGAGCTAAACGGAAAAATTGACAGTAGAATTTTTGACGAAAGGAAAAACGATTCTAAGTTTTATGCACAGTTTAATCACTTTGACAGAATAGGCGAATTTTTTAACGATTTGTATCTTAAATTACAAAAACAACCCGAAGGAACGGGCAGTTATGTTAAGCCGCCTGAGATAATAGGGTCGGGTGAGTATGACGACGATACCGGCGAAGAGATAATGATAACGCATTTTTCGGGAATGCAAAATTTATTGATAACGCTATATAAGCAGAATTTACTTAAATAAAATTTTGCTAAAATCCTTACGGAAAATATTGCGAAAATTGTTGACAGTTTTGTATGCGTAAGTTATAATATAAAGGCTGTTGAAGTGCGGGTGTAGTTCAATGGTAGAATACCAGCCTTCCAAGCTGGCTGCGTGGGTCCGATTCCCATCACCCGCTCCAAACTACAAGTTTGCCTGTGCCTGTAGCTCAGCAGGATAGAGCAACGGCCTTCTAAGCCGTGGGTCGGGGGTTCGAATCCCTTCAGGCACGCCAATGTATGGTGGGCTTAGCTCAGCTGGTTAGAGTGCCAGATTGTGACTCTGGAGGTCATGGGTTCGATTCCCATAGCTCACCCCATAATTTTTAATAGGGGTATAGCCAAGCGGTAAGGCATCAGACTTTGACTCTGACACTCGTAGGTTCAAATCCTGCTACCCCTGCCAAGTTTGATCCATTAGCTCAGTCGGTAGAGCACATGACTTTTAATCATGGTGTCCCGCGTTCGAATCGCGGATGGATCACCATTAAGATTTATCGGCTGCAAGCGCAGGTAAAATAAATTTATGCATCTTTAGCTCAGTTGGTAGAGCAACTGACTCTTAATCAGTGGGTCCAGGGTTCGAGTCCCTGAAGGTGTACCAATCCAATCGACGTGCGGATATGGCGGAATTGGCAGACGCGCTAGACTTAGGATCTAGTGTCTTCGACGTGGGGGTTCAAGTCCCTTTATCCGCACCAAATTGCAACAGTGTCATATTCGCGGGAGTGGCTCAGTGGTAGAGCGCTGCCTTGCCAAGGCAGATATCGCGGGTTCGAATCCCGTCTCCCGCTCCA
>CAMRUG010000015.1 GCA_947053925.1 uncultured Clostridia bacterium | reverse complement strand
GGCGAAATACTCGCGTTCCGCGAGGGCGGTCGCTTCGCTCGGCTCGTGCAGACGCGCCATGCGCACAAAGTCTTTGACTTTGCACTATTTTTAACTCAATATTACTTGCGGATGTGGCGAAATTGGCAGACGCGCATGATTCAGGTTCATGTGGGAAACCATGCAGGTTCAAGTCCTGTCATCCGCACCATATCAGGGGTATACGAACACCCCGAAGAAGAAATCGCATTTGCGGTTTCTTTTTCTTTGTCCTCGTTTGCGTTTTCGTCGTTGCTCCCGTCGGGGTAATCGGGGAAAATCAAATTCAAAATGAGTTCTTCCTTTTGCCCGCCTTTTAGGTGGAATAAGATTTTCATTTTATCGTCGTATAGCACAATGCGATAAATAAAAATGTCTATCAAGTCCTTACGGTATTTAATCTTGGTATAGTCGAGCGCGCGGAAATGTAGCAACCATTGCCTTATGTCTGCGTAACTGTAATTTATTTGCACTGCCTTTTGCGCTGCAATGGTATTGTTCAGTTCGGCGTTTTCGTTCTCTAACTTTTTAATTTGCGACAAAATAATGTTCGTTGCCTTGCCGTGCATAAGGGCTTGCATAAGGTTGTTTATCGCCTTTTGATTTTCCGCAATAAGACTTTCAAGCCGTTTTATCTCGCTGTCGTTGCGCTCCGCTTGTATCAATAAATAGGTTTCGGCGGCTACACTGTCAATAAATTCGTCGGTCAGAACGCCGTACCTGTTCCGTTCCGAGCCGTCGCCCGTGATAGCCGTTATAACCTCGTCCTCTAAATCTTGCTTGCGTATCGCTCTCTTGCGGCAACCGCATTTACTTACGCCTACGCACTTATAGTAATTGTATATCGTCTTATTGTGGCTTGTGCCGCTTATTCCCGTTATCTTATTGCCGCAGTGTCCGCATATCAATTTTTCGCTCAAAATGTATTCGACTTTCGCCTTATCCCTTGACGGTGCGGCGGCGTACTTTGCTGAAACTCTTTGCACTTCTTCAAAAAGGTCGTCGTCGATAAGTTGCGGTATGCCGCCGTCCGTTTCTTTGCCTTGATAAATGTACTTGCCCAAATATCTGCGGTTGCTCAAAATGCGTTGAAAACTGTTTTTGTTAAATTCGCCGCCTTTGGTCGTTTTTACGCCGCGCCCGTTCAGATAGCGTATAAGCTCGGCATAGTTGCTCCCCGCGACAAACATTTCAAACACCGTTTTGACGACGGGCGCAAGCTCCTCGTCGAGAATAAAACTCTTTTCGGCGTTTACCTTGTAGCCGAGAGGAATAACGCCGCCAAAATACTTACACTTTGCCGCCGACATAGCAATTCCGCGCTTAACCTTTTGAGAAAACTCCGCCGAATAATATTCCGCCATACTTTCAAGTACGCCCTCAATTAAAATACCGCTTGCGTCGTCCGTGATATTCTCTTTCGCAGAGAGTACGCGAACGCCGTTTTTCTTTAACTTGGCTTTATAGGTTGCGCTATCGTACCTATTGCGGGCGAAACGGTCTAATTGATAAACAAGCACATAGGCAAAACCTTTCTTTTTACTGTCCTCAATCATTTGCAAGAATTGGTCGCGTTTGTCGCTCGTACCCGTCAAATGCTCGTCTATGTATTCGTGGACGATAGTCAAATCGTTTCGTTGAGCATAGGCGTAACACTCTGCAAGTTGCCCTTCGATAGATTGGTATGTCTGCTTTGAACCAGGCGAATACCTTGCATAAATAACTGTTTTTTTCATTGTGATTTGCTCCTTTGCGCGGTCTGGGTGGACTGCGCCTTAATTTTTTAAGGCGGTTAGGCTTAACCGCCTCTTAATTAGCGCACCCCGCCGATAGCGGAAAACTGTCAAGGGGTTTACCCGCGCCACGCGCGGCGACGTTTTATGCCTAACGGGAGATAAATAGCCGCCCTTGACCGTTTTCCGCAGAGGTGGTACTTTAAGCCACAACTGCCGCGCAAGTTTGTTCAATGTGTTTCGGCAATTTCATAAAACCTCTTGACAAACTTTACTGTAAGTATTATAATTTAACTGTTAGTAAAAAGTCAAGGAGATTTGCTTGTGAATACACGCACGGAAAGGACTATTTCATTTAACCGCAAAAACATACTTGAAGCGGCAGATAAACTATTTACGCAAAACGGCATTGAAAAAACAACTATGGATATGATAGCCGTTGAAGCGGGTTATAGCAAGCCTACACTATACGGCTATTTCAAAGATAAAAACGAGGTCTATTTTGCACTTGTTTTGGATTTTATGCAAAAAATCACAAAGCAAGTAAATTCTATTGCCGCAAAAGAATTGCCGTTTATAGATACCTATAAAAAAATATGTGAGTTTGTTTTTCGGCTTGCCGTTCGCTATCCTCTGTATTTCGAGGGCTTAATCGGGAAAATAAATGTCGATATATCTAATTCGGACACCCCGAAAATCTATAAAGAATTATACGAGCGCGGCGAAGAATTAACCAGCACTATCGAGCAACTTATTCAAAAAGGTAAAGATGAAAATATCATAAATAGCGACCTTGAAAACGCCGCCGTTATTCTTTATCTGTGGAGTTCTGTATCGGGCATTATCAGAATGTCCTTATTGAAAAAAGACTATATGAAAATTCTAAAACTGAACGAAAACGATTTTAGCGGCTTTTGCTTTGAAAGACTGCTACTCTCTTTGAAATGAGGAAAAAAACAATGTCAAGGAAAAAGAAAATTATGATTACCGTATTTTCGATTTTGGGCGCAATAATTATTGCTTTATCTGCCGTATTGGTTACTGCGGCGGTTATGGGTAAGCGGTTAAAAGTCATTCCGTCGCGTTATCTCGAAGGTGTAAGCGAGGAAATACAAGATATTTTGTGGTATTCTTCTATCTCTGCAAACTCTCATAATTCACAGGCTTGGACGGTGAAATTGTACCCCGACGAAAACAAGATGCAAATAGTGCTTGACGATAAAAGAACGCTTGCCGTTGTTGATGCGACTAAACGCGAGGCTTATATATCGCTTGGCTGTTACATAGAAACAATGAATACGGCATTTAGTGCCTACGGGTATGAAACGCAAATTATTTGCAATGAAAACACCGTCGAATTAACATACAGTAAAGTTCAGTCTATCGTGAATAAAGATAAACTGAATTTAATTGACAAACGCCATACCGACAAATCTGCCTATTCCACAAAAAAAATAAACGAAACTACTACAAACGCTTTTCTTGCAAAATATAACGGTTTGCATATCTATCAGAACGGCGAGGAAAATTTTGCTTATCTGAAACAAGCAACAATAGACGCGGTAACGCTGCAATCTGCCGACCAAAATTACCGTAATGAGTTAGCCGAGTGGTTGCGTTTTTCCGATAAAGAGGCAAGCGAAAAATTAGACGGTATTACCGCTGAAATGATAGGCTTAAAAGGAATAGTAAAAACTTTTTATTATTGGACTACCTCACGTGAAAGTGCAAAAGGCGATAAATTTGCGCAACAAGGCATAGACACCGCCAAAAAGCAAGTAAATAATTGCGGCGCATTTGCCATTATAACGGGTGGAAACACTTTTCCCGAACTTATCAATACGGGCAGAATTACACAAGCATTTTGGTTTGACTGTGCCGAAAATAATATAGCCGTGCAACCGCTTTCTGCCGCGCTTGAAACGCAACCATTTTCAAATTCAATTCAAAACGATTTAGGCGTAACCGCTCCCGTGCAAATGATATTACGACTTGGTTATGTGGACGAATACGGCAATAATTTAGGACTGCGCCGTAACCTATCCGACTACATAGAGGTCGTAAAATGACATATTACACGGTATGCCCCGACTGTGGGTACAAATTGTTAAAAGCAAGCGACGGCTCGCAAATTGAAATATACTGTCCGAAATGCAAAGCAAAAATGCTTATCGAAATCAAGGACGGAAAAATACTTATTCAAAAAATATTGGCAGATAAAACATAAAAACCGAAAAACCAAATATCAGATAAAAGAATTGAGTGTACGAAAGTAAAACAAATTTATTTTCGGGAGCGAATATGCAACACTCAATTCTTTTTTTATTTTTCAATACCTCATAACAAACTTGCTACATACCCACTACAAACTATACGGGGCTGTATGCGCACGCCCGTTTGCGGCTAACATTTGTTAAAGAGGCAATAACTTTCCGCGACAAAGTAAATGCCCGACAAATATTTGATTCAATTCACACATTTGTCGGGCGTTTTAATTTATTTCATTAAAAAACCTTACCAAACGCCCGCCTTTCTTCTTAAATGAATAAAATTCAATACAAATTTTGCGACGGCACGACAAGCACAGTCGAGATTACGGACGATATTTACGAGGTGCATTTATATTTATTGCAACAAGAAAAACGGCTACATTGGCGAGAGGCAAAGCATAATGTTTCTTTAAGTTATTTTACCGAAATGGGAATTGACTTCGAGGACAAGCGCACCGAAAACCCGCTTGACATCTGCATACGAAACGAAACCGTTGCAAGCGTACATAAAGCAATGTCAAGACTGACGGACAAACGGCGAAAACTTATACATAAAGCATTTTATCAAGAAATGTCTTTACGCGCGATAGCACGCGAACAAGGCTTGTCGCACTCGGCGGTATCGCAACAAATGAAAACGGTGTACAAGCATTTAAGGAAATATCTATGACGCATAAAGAATTACTATATAATTCTTTATATTCACCCTGTAACACTGTAACAGATTTAGCGTTTTCCGCTATTGGCACTACGGAACGCGGAACATAAAGGGTGGCGTATAGTATTACCTACGCCACCCCGTAACGTGTAACATAAATAAGGCAATACGAGGGGCGGCGACAGCCGCCCCTTATGCCATAAGGTTACTATTACCCTTATGGCACTGCGTCGCAATTCGCAAGAATTAAGTATTTTTATAATGCCCCGCTGGGTGGGTATGGGTGGGAAAATTGAGGAGCATTTATTATGGGTAAAATACCGAACGGCTTAACAGTCATTTACTTTAACGACAAAGAAAAGAATATCTATGCGGAATTGCCGCCCGATAACGAGCAAGCAAAAAGGCTGTCAAAGCGCATTTACAAAAGCGCAATGACAGCCCTTTCCGACAAGACAACCGATGAGCTGTCAACTCCTCGCGGCTACCTGTTTGCCGTGTAGTTTGTAGTCCGACAACGGCAATTCCACTTGACAGTAATATTCAAGTCTATTCACTTGCAATATTACTATGTTCTTTTTTATCGCCTTGCGGTGCACCAGTTTAGCGGCTTAGCTTTTTAGTCGCCATTGAAAAGACGGAGTAACCCCCGTCTTTTTCAATGTCTTCCTTATTTATCAGCCGCTTTGAGTGTGTATAACTGGGATAGTTTGAAATAATGTAGCGCTCCGCTTTGCTACGCTTACCGTTGCTTTACAATCGGACAAGTTCTGTCATCCGCACCACCAAGACACACGCAAAAGAAACGTGCAAAAGTTCCAATGCGTGCGTCTTTTTATATGCCGCATTGCCATTTTTAGGGCAAATTTTTCTTTAGTTGCCCTTTTCGATCATTATAACGCTTGCCAAGACGGGACTTGATTTGTCTTCCGCTTTCGCTTTCTAAAAAACAGAGTTAGACACAACAAGATAAATTCTGCTCTCATAGAATGACATAGAGTGTGTCTGCAATAAAAAACGATTGCAGTTTTATGCCGCAACCGTTAATACTATTTAGATTTTCATACTCAGTATCTTAGTTTATTTTGCGCAAAAACAGTTCGGTTCGTGGTCGTCGATTACTCCTATTGCCTGCAGATAGGAATAAATGATTGTCGACCCTACAAACTTCATACCGCGCCGTTGTAAATCTTTTGAAACGGTATCTGATAAAGGCGAAGTCGGACGGACTATTCCGTCGCGGTTAACTACCTGTTTACCGTCTGTAAAATGCCAGATATAATTTGAAAAGGAGCCGTACTCGGACTGAATTTTTATAAATACCTCCGCGTTGGTTACCGCCGCTTTTATCTTTAAGCGGTTGCGAATTATTCCCTTATTATTTGCAAGTTCGTCCATTTTGTCCTGTGTATATAAGGCGATTTTTACATAATCGAAACCGTCGAATGCAACCCTGAACGCTTCGCGCTTGTTCAAAACGCACTCCCACGATAGCCCTGCCTGAAAACTTTCTAAAACAAGCATTTCAAACATATAAGCGTCGTCGTAATGCGGTTTGCCCCACTCGCTATCGTGATAATGCACATATACGGAGTTTTGCAAATTGACCCAACAACATCTATTCTGATTGTCCATAAATTATCCTTCCCACAAAAAATTTTTTAAGTCGACATGGGTTTTATCTTTCATAACTACGCCTTCCGACTTTAAAAGTTCGGCTTGTTCATTCCAATGCGGACAGATACGCCCCTGACAGTTGACAACTCTGTGGCAAGGGTATTTGCCGTAGTAATCGGACATACTTAAAACTTTACCAACAAGACGCGAATTGTTATCGCGCCCTATAAGCCGAGCAATTTGACCGTATGTTGCAACTTTGCCTTGGGGAATTTCGCTAACGGCCGAAAGAATAGCGTAAACGGTGTTTTCGTCCATCATTACGGTGCGGTACTGAATTTAGGCACAAAATATTCTTCTTTATATGCCCCTTCCAGTTTTAAAAAGTAAATTTTTTTGTCAATTCCGCCCGCATATCCCGCAAGCGAATTATTAGCGCCTACTACTCTGTGGCAAGGCACGATAAGGTTAAGGTTATTTTTCCCCACGGCTGTACCGACAGCCTGTGCAGACATACGGGGAAGTCCGCGTTTTTTCGCAATCTGTTTTGCAATTTCGTTATATGTAACAGTTGTACCGTAAGGTATTGTATGTAAAATATTCCACACTTCTATTTGAAAAGGAGTACCTATCATCTGAATTGGCGGTTCAAAATCGGGCTGTTTGCCTTGAAAGTAAACATCAAGCCAGCCTTTCAGTTGCTTTATTACGGGAGTTTCTTTCGGTTCGTTTTGTTCAGATAAACAACGGGCATAATACTTTTCGTTTTTAAACCAAACGCCGATAACTGCCGTTTCGTCAGCCGCCAGCAGTATTTCTCCTACGGGCGAATTGTATGTAGAAGTGTAATGCATTTAAATTTTTCCTTTGCATTTAGTTAAAATACAGTAATTATTATATCTAATTTACGCTCATAAAGCAAGTTTTAAATTTGTGCTATTTACTGATATTACTTAAAACAATTACCAATAAACGATTATCATTGATTTTACGCTATTATTATGATAAAATAGTTTTAATTTAGAGTAATTTTATCAACTGGATATTATAAATGAAAATACTGAAATTACGCGAGCGTAAAAATTTGTCGGAGCAAGCGGCTGAGTGGTTTAGCGCCAAATGGGGAATATCTGCCGACATATACAAGGAAAGTATACTTAAGTGTAACGGCGCAAACGCCGTTCCTCAGTGGTATGTTGCCTATCAAGACGGCGGCATTATCGGCGGTTTGGGCGTTATTGAAAACGACTTTCACAGCAGAACGGACTTAACTCCTAACGTTTGCGCCGTTTACGTTGACGAAGAACACCGCTCCAAAGGGATAGCAGGACAACTGTTAAAATTTGTTTGCAACGATATGGCTGAATTCGGCATAGATACTTTATATCTTGTTACAGACCATACGGCATTTTACGAAAGATACGGTTGGCAGTTTTTGTGCGAAGTACAGTGTGAAAACGAGCGGCAAAAATCACGGATGTATTTTATAAAGACGAAAAATTAAATTTTTGCAAAATCAGATTGAAGACAGCATAACGGCAATATCAAGATTGATTTAACGCCGCCTCGCATTACATTCATTTCCTAATTATCGATACGCCCCGCTACGCTCAATGGTAAATCTAAAATCAGGATACGCTAAATGCGGTAATGAAGCTATATAACACTGACGTAAGCGCTTACGGCAGAAATTATCTTGCATTACATAGTTATTGCATTGATAAAACTTGTTATATTTGATATAATCTACTTAGGAGTAACGGACAAAACAAATGGATTGGTTTAACTACTACGGGCTTATTGCAGTTATAATAATACTTATACCCAATATTATCTATGCAGTAACAAACAAAGCCGCATTTGAAAACAAATTTAACAACAAAGCAATTTTAGTCGTAGAACAAATCGGCAGATACGGCTGTATGATATTCAGCATATTTAACATTCCGTATACCTATTTGGGTTTTTGGTTTGAAAACGCGCTGTGGGTTTATATTGCCGTAGGCGGATTTATTCTTTTGCTGTATTGCTTTGGGTGGATAATATTCCGTAAAGGAAACAGTTTAATAAAAATGCTGTGGCTTTCTATTACCCCTACCCTTCTTTTTTGTTTTTGCGGCATAGTTATATGCTCAGCACCGCTGATTGTATGCGCAATTCTGTTCGGCATAGGTCATATAACCGTCAGTTGCAGAAATGCCGAAGAAAATAGCCGAGCGTAAAACGGCAAACATATCAAACGGCTTTAATTACTTGAAGAAAAATTCTCATAATATAAAAGGTAACAAAATGAAAATCGCTTTATTTACCGACAGTTTTATTCCCGGCGTAGGAGGCACCGAAAAAGCCGTACTGGGGCTTGCCGACGCTTTGAAAGAACAGAGCGAGGAAGTTATTGTATGCTGTCCTAAACTTAAACCTTACGACGATTCGGTATTCAATTTTCCCGTATTGCGCACAAAAAGCATCAGGATTTCTTCTAACGACGCCTGCGCTTTTCCTGCCCTGTCGCACAAGTTTAAAAAGCAACTGAAAGACTTTGCGCCCGATATTATACATTGCCAGTCTATTTCGCCGATGATGAAGTATGCGTTAAGGTATGCGAAAAAGCACGGCATACCGCTTGTTACAACGGTGCATACCAAATTTAAGACAGCGTGGGAAAGGAGTATACACTCTAAAGCTATTGTTAATTTGCTTGTAAAGGATCTACGCAAAAAGTTAATTAAGTCCGATAAAGTATTTACGGTATCAAAGGATATGGTTAAAGAACTTAACAGTTACGGTTACAAAGGCGACATTACCGTTATACGCAACGGAGCGATGTTTGACAAGATTACCAACCTAGACGAACTGAAGCAAATTGCCGTACAAAAGTACAATCTTGAAAACGTAAATCACATTTTACTGTTTGTAGGACATTTAGTAAAATTTAAAAATTTACAGTTTACGTTTGACGTTTTAAAACTGGTCAAACAGCAAATACCCGACTTTAAAATACTGCTTGTCGGACACGGTCTCGATGACGATTACTTTAAAAAATACGCCTGCGAACAAGGGCTTAAAGAGAACGCTGTATTTACAGGACAGATAACGGACAAAAAACTTCTTTCGTCGTTGTACAGCGTAGGAGAACTGTTCGTCTTCCCTTCCCTATTCGATAACGACCCGTTAACCGTTGTCGAAGCCGCCGTTCATCATACGCCGTCTATAACTATCAAAGACACAGGCAGCAGTGAAAGAATCGATGATAACGTTTCGGGATTTATCGAAGAAAACGACGTTAGCGCATTTGCCGACAGAATTGTTTACTTGCTGAAAAACAAGCAACTTCTAAAACAGGCAGGAGACAATGCGGCGGATATGATACCTAAAGAATGGAGCAAAACTGCAAATGAATATTTAAGCGAATACCGCTCGGTTCTGGAAAAAACACAATAAATATAAAAATTGTATTCGCTTAACAACGGCTCGACAATTTTCATTGCAAAGAACGACAATAATAATAACCAGAATAAACTACTTACAGGAGAACACAATTATGAATAATTTCAAAAGAAAATTTTTACTCTCTGCCGTGTCATTGCTTATCGTATCTATTACGGTTTTAATGTGCTCGTGTTTTTTGTTTAAGCATATAGAGGACACCAACGGAGAAGAAGATTACTCGCTTTGCACCATTACCGACGAACGTATATGTTCAAAAAGCACGTCTATCGTTGAGTTTAATGCTCGTTACAGCGATTTAATCGACCAAGTAAAGTATTCTGCCAAAAAATTTTCGGGCGTAAAAAACTTGTACAGTTTTACCGCTAATGCAAACAAAGCCTACGCGTTTATGGTTACTACCGAAAGAACGGCAGGCAATTTGCGTATTTGCGTTGTTAATAACGGCTCTATAGTACAAGACGTTGAGATAGGCTATAATGAGCAAATAGTAATTACGGGCATACAAGGCACCTGTTATATCCGTGCGGCAGGCGAAAGCGCTGAGTGTTTGATAATTATTGACTTTTAGGAACTTAATATGTTAATAAAATTATCCTCGTTTAAATCCAGACTTAAACACTCGCCGGAATTCGATAAAGAAACCGCTCTGTTTATTAAAAACATAGAACAAGAGTTAGGATACGGACTGAAAATATCCGAAATTGCCGATTATGACTGCGACCTTAAACTCGTATTTATCGAAACGGGCGGTTCGGAAGGATTGTTTATACAACACCTAGACGAACTAAAAGAACCGTACTACCTGCTTACAAACGGCAATAATAACAGTTTGGCGGCTTCGCTGGAAATTCTTACATATCTAAACGTCAACGGCAAAAAAGGCGAGATTTTGCACGGAAGCGCAAAGTATATTGCAGAAAGAATCAAACAACTTGCCGCTGTTTCGAACGCAAAAAATTTACTTAAAAACGCGCGCTTAGGAGTTATAGGACAGCCGTCCGACTGGCTTGTTGCATCTGTACCCGATTACAAAAAGGTAAAAGAAACGCTTGGCATAACGCTTGTAGACATACCGCTTGCGGAAGTAGAAAAATGTCAGAATGACGGAATAAAATCACAAACGTACGGTGCATATCCCGAATTTGACAAAAAAGAACTTGAAAAAGCGATTGACATATACGGTTCGTTAAACGGTATACGGAATAAATATAAACTAGACGGGCTGACGGTAAGGTGTTTTGATCTGCTGTCCTCTTTGAAATCAACAGGCTGTCTGGCTTTGGCGGAATTGAACAGTCAAGGAATCGTAGCCACGTGCGAAGGGGATATTGCGGCAATGCTTAGTATGTACATTGCCAAGTGCTTGACAAATAAATCAAACTTTCAGGCAAACCCGTCCCGAATTGATGTTGAGAATAACCTTGTAACCTTTGCCCACTGCACCGTTCCTTTGGATATGGTAGACGGTTACCGCTTCGATACGCATTTTGAAAGCGGAATAGGCGTTGCCGTAAAAGGCGAAATGAGAAAAGGCCGCGTTACCGTATTCAGAATGTCATCCAACTTAAAGCACTACTTTGTTTCGGGCGGCACATTGTTGCAAAACCTTGACGAAGCAAATCTTTGCCGCACACAGGCAGTAATAAAACTGGATAAGCCCGTAACAAACTTGCTTAAATCCCCTTGCGGCAACCACCACGTTATTGTTTACGGGAACTGCGTTGAAATTATAAATCAGTTTATGGGTGAATTTTCGGCGACACACATTTAACAAATATTTATACCGGAATTGAATTTGCAATATTTTAACCGACACAAAACTTAAATCGGCATTGATATTAAATTGCAAAAAGAGCGAAAGTTAAAAAAAACTTTCGCTCTTTTTATTGCTCAGTAAGAGAATTATTATATTATTTGATTTTTAATCCGTCTTTAAATGCGTTTCCGACTCTTCCGCCTACTTTGTAATAGCCGTGCGTATACGGATCAAAAGCAATGGCTTCGACAGCATCTATATCAACTTGTCCGTTTTTCAAAACACTTTCGTCCACAATGGTATTTACAACCTTTCCGATTACACCCAGTCCGTAAGTATTAGACTGATATTCGATATATTCACATTCCAGACATATTGGAAATTCGTTTATGACAGGTGCGTCTACTGTGTCGGACTTAGTTGCGGTAAGTCCGCTTTTTTCAAGTTTATTTGCAATCTTATTACCGGAGGCAATACCGAAATAATCTGCTTCTACAACGTGTTTTGCATCTGCTACACTAACGGTAAATGCTTTTCTCGCTTTGATATTTTGCACGGTTTTATGAGTTTCGGTAAGATTAAGTGCAACAATATCTCTATCAACCATCGTTCCCCAAGCAGCATTCATAACGTTGACGCTGCCATCGTCGTTGTAAGTGGCAATCATAAGAACCGGCATAGGAAAAATTGCTTCTGTTGTTTTGATTTTCGTTTTCATTTTCTACTCCTGATAAATTACGCTTATATCGGTTATTATACTAAACTTAAACAAAAAAATCAAATAAAATATGCTCGCCTGATTACTGTGATTTAAGGGAGCATACTTTATTTTCTTATTAAATTTTTAAAACAGTTTTACCATTGTACCGATTGAGTGTTGTATCAATAACCGTTGCGACTGATTTCCGTGTTTATACTTCGGTCATACAAAAGCGATATATAAAATATTTTACTGTTTTTCTATCGGTTTCATTGTGGGGAATAAAAGCACGTCGCGGATAGACTGACAATCGGTATACAGCATTACCATACGGTCAATTCCTATGCCGAGTCCGCCTGTCGGAGGCATACCGTATTCGAGAGCCGTTACAAAGTCGTCGTCAAGCATCTGCGCCTCCTCATCGCCCTGCGCTTTTGCACGAGCCTGCGCCATAAAACGCTCGTACTGGTCGATAGGGTCGTTAAGTTCCGAAAAAGCGTTGCCCATTTCGCTTGCGTTGATAAAGAATTCAAAACGTTCCGTCAAGCGGTTATCGGTAGGTTTCTTTTTGGCAAGCGGACTGACTTCGACGGGATAATCGTAAATAAACGTCGGTTGAATAAGTTCCTTTTCGACAAAAGCGTCAAAACATTCGTAAAGCGCGTTACCCCAAGTACGTTTGCCTGCGTCAAGTTCTATGCCCTTTTGTTTTGCCGCCTGAACAGCCTGTTCGTCCGTCATATTGGAAAAATCTATACCGACATATTTTTTGACGGCTTCTATCATCGTCATTCTTTCCCAGTGGTCAAGGTCGATTGTAATATCTCCGTAAGGCAATTTACGCGTGCCGAGAACAGTATCGGCACAATAGCAGAACATACCCTGCGCTATATCCATCATTCCGTTAAAATCGGTGTATGCTTCGTACAATTCGATTGTGGTAAACTCGGGATTGTGCTTTAAGTCCATACCCTCGTTACGGAATTGACGCCCTATTTCGTATACCTTTTCAAATCCGCCTACTATCAAACGCTTTAAGTGGAGTTCGGTGGCTATGCGCATATACATATCTATATCAAGCGTGTTGTGGTGAGTAATAAACGGACGGGCATTGGCTCCGCCTGCTATCGTATTTAAAATAGGTGTTTCCACTTCCAAATATCCGCGCTTGTCAAGATACTCGCGGATTGCTTTCATAATTTTAGAACGGATAACGAAAGTACGCTTAACTTCGGGATTTGCGATAAGGTCGACATAACGTTGACGGTAACGCGTTTCGATATCCTTTAAGCCGTGGAATTTTTCCGGCAAAGGCAATAACGACTTGGAGAGCAGTTTGATATTTGTCAGTTTAACGGAGATTTCGCCCATATGTGTACGGAACACTTCGCCCGTACCGCCGATGATGTCGCCGATATCCCAAGTTTTAAATTCGGCATAGGTTTCTTCGCCTACTTCGTCCCGTTTTACATATAACTGGATTGTGCCTTCTCCGTCCAAAATATGACAGAAACTCGCTTTACCCATTATACGGCGCGACACCATACGGCCTGCAACCGAAACGATTTGCGGCGTATATTCTTCGCCTTCGGCGTGGTCTACGTACCCGTCTAATACCTGCTTGGAGGTATGGGTTTTGTCAAACCTTGTAACTTCAAACGGGTTGTTCCCCGACTCGACTAACTTAGCAAGTTTTTCTCGGCGGATACGCAGTATTTCGCTTAATTCCTGCTGTTCTTCTGTTGTGTTTACTACTTTTTGTTCGCTCATATTATCACCGCTGAATACAATATTTGTTGATAAGTAAAAATGCGAGTGTAAATACACAGGCATTTTAAATTGGAATATAAACCCAAAGTATTAAGACAAAATTATCTTACTACTCTGAGTACTTTTAAACGTTTTATTTTGCCGTTGGGAAGATTTACGTCGACTATTTGTCCCTGCTGAGACTTGATAAGAGCCGAACCGATAGGCGATTCGTCGCTGATACGTCCGCGCGAAAAATCCGCTTCGGCAGTACCTACGATTGTGTAAGTTTTGCAAAGCTGTTCCTTGCCGTCGATAATCTCGGCACAGGTAACGGTAGTTTCGTGAATGATTTTTGCCAAACGGAGTTGCGCTTCGATTTCCGCAATTTCGCCCTCCATTTCCGCCTGCGCCTTACGCGCGGCATCGTACTCGGCATTTTCGGACAAGTCTCCGAATCCGCGAGCCGTCTTTATTTCTTCGGCAATTTCGGCACGGCGTACCGATTTTAAATATTCTAAGCGTTCCTCTAAATCTCTGCGACCGGCTTCGGTCAATTGAACTTCGGGCATAGTAATCTCCTTTTAGGGCAAACGTTACAAAACAACCTAAAAGCGAACTTGCCTTTAAGTTGTTTTCATTTGCAAATTGTGGCTACATTCTAACACATAGATATACAAAAGTCAAGTATCGGCGTTAAAGTCTGCTATAATATTTTACATTTATAAAACGGCAACTAATTTTTGGGCAAAGTCAAAAAATTCGCTAGCCGCGCGGACTGCGTTTTGCGAATACTCGCCCGAGCCGCCTGTTAAACTGTCCGATACGCATTTGACCAACAGACAGGGAATATTGTTGAATTTGCAAGAGAAAAGTATGCCTGCCGACTCCATATCGCATATTTCTGCGCCGAAATTTACGTTTAGAGCGGACTTTTGCTCGGGGACGGATACAAACTTGTCTGCCGAAGCGCACCTTACAACGGGCAATTTCTGCACCGACATTGCTTTGTTTAAAATATCAAAATCACATTGCACGTTTATATCGTCAAAGCACATATAACGTCCGACACCGCAACCGTCGATTGAAGACGTATCCATATCGTAATGAACAACATCGCCTACATATACGGTTCTAAGCAGAGCGACGTCATCTGTTAGACTGCCCACCACTCCGAAGTTTAAAATTAAATCAACCTTGTATTTTGTAATAAGTAACTGACAGGCGCTTGCCGCGGCAATTTCGCCTACGGACGGCGGACAGCACAGTACGGCATTGTGCGCGCCTAAAATAAAGCGGTAAATATCAAACGCGCCAGACTTAATTTTTGAATAACGGGTGTGTTTTAAAAAACTTGCCGCTTCCTTTTCCATTGCAGTGAATATGCCTATCGTCATAATTATCTCCTTAGTAATTTTATTGAGCCGAATTGTAACTATATTGGTTGCTGTCGCTAACGAATAAAACCGACTGTTTTCTCAGTACAGTTAAATTCCTGCCGTATTATTAAAAATTCTATTCAAAGACTTCTTAGCAAAACAATCCGAAAACCCATATGTTTTTTAAATTGTAGCATACTAAACGTAAATAGTAAACACAAGCAAAAGTATTTTTTTGCAACTTACTAAAAACACTTTGCATATATGCAAAAATTTGTTACAATACATTTAGGAGTTACGATGAAAATTTGGGCGAAAACAATAGTTGAAGAAAAAATCACGCGCGATTTGCTGTACGAGTACGAATCCATTGCAAACGAAAACGAATTTGTTGCGACTTTGCAAGAAATATGCGGACAGATGGATATACCTACGCCTGTTGCGACTTATGTCAATTTCAATCACTTTGTTTTGTTCAATAACACGCGCTTTAAACCGCGCGACTTTGTTGAAAGCGTCGACTTTGACCTTTTTGACATAGAAGCAGTTCCCGAGAAGAAAACCAAAAACAAACAGTAACGCTACCGCCGATAAACGCGGGTATAGTTTAATGGTAAAACGACTGCTTTTAAATCTAGTAGTTACGGGTCCGCTCAGCCGAGCAACGGAGTTGCGAACGCCACGGAGCCGTCAGGCGGAGTATTCCCGTTGATTAACAATGATTTTTAATATCCATTAAGCACAATTTATATGCGGGTATAGTTTAGTGGTAAAACGACTGCTTCCCAAGCAGTAGTTACGGGTTCAATTCCCGTTACCCGCTCCATTACCTTGACTGATTTGGTCAAGGTATTTTTTTATTTTAGCGTACCACTAAGGACCCGTAGGGTCCGCTCAGCCGAGCAACGGAGTTGCGAACGCCACGAAGCAACAACGGCTCTAATAACAGAAAAAATTAAATAAAGAAACTTGCTCAGTAAAGAGACGTAACACTATTGCTGAGTATTCCCGTTACCCGCTCCATTACCTTGACTGATTCGGTCAAGAATTAAATTTAATAAAACAACTTTAATAAATTGTAAATTACACATAAAAAACACCCGCGCCGTAACTTGACGCGGGTGTTTGCTGATTGTATTGAATATTATTTCTTCTTAGTATTGTTTGTTTTGCCAGAAGACTTTGTTGCCGCCGTACTGTTCTTTGCTTTAGACTTAGAATCAGACGTTGTAGATTTAGTCGCTGTCGTCTTTTTTGAAGTAGCAGTCTTCTTAGAAGCAGTTGCTGTGGCGGACGCCGATGCCTTTGCAGGTTGCTTATTCTTGATTAAGAACCACCAAGCGGCGAATCCTGCGCCTGCAAGTACTACAACAGCCGCAATACAACCGATTACGATACCGGCAGTTTTATTATTGTTACCGCCGTTTCCGATTTGGTAAGAAAGCGTAATACCCTTATCGGCGTAACTCTTTGCAGAAGATTGCGTAACAAAAGTTACTTCTAACATATTGCTGTCTTCGATATCTTTCTTGGCAAGAGTAAGTTTGCCGTTTTTGTAATCCGACGCGCTTAAAACTTTACCGTTAAGGCGTACACTGCCTACCGTATAGCCTGCGTCTGCTTTGATGTCGTAAGTTATAGTGTCGCCTGTAACTTCCGCAATACCGCTCTTGCCGTTTGTCGTAACAGTACCGCCCTTACCGCCGTTTACGCAAGCATAAACATTAGTAGAAGATTTACCGTTAGTAACAGCCAAACTGGTATTTTTGACCTGTACGATAGTAAACGGGCTGAAACTGGTAACTTTTGCAATAAGTCCGTATTCGGTAACTATTACGGGAATTTCTTCTACACCTGTAATATTGCCCTTATTATCGTGTTTGTAGTGATAAATTTTAAACGTTGTTCCCTTGTCTTCGGGACTGTAACCTTCGGGGAAACCGAATGAAACTTGCATATAACTTCCGTTAGGAACTTGCCGTATTAGTCCGCAAATTTGCAAATCGATTTCGTAAGAAGCAGAAGCGATTATTTCGTCGTCTTTAACGCCTGTTTCCTGCTTTAATACTTCGTCCATTTTTTGCGCTTTATCGGTAGAAGGTTTACTTGCAACAAGCATTAACTGACTGCGTTGACTTGCGGCGTAATACTTGCCGTTTTCATCTTTAAAATCGGTTACGGAGATATCGGAATCATCCAACATTTTGGGTTTTCCGAATACGTTCATATAAAGTCTGCCGTCGTTAAATACTTTACCGCAAACCACGCTCTTGCCCTTGAAAGTGTACCTAAACGGGTCGGGAGCTTTATCGCTTAATGCACCTACAAGATTTGTCGGAGTAAAAAAGTACGAAGCCATATTGTGAATATACATCTTACTAGGTGTAAATTTAAATGTAATAGTTCTGTCTCCATCCCATTTGACATCGGAAATGAAAGCATTTCCTTCTATACTGTCGCTACCTGCGGATACCGTGAAAGTTAAATCTACGGGTTGTTTTTCATCTACAAGTTTCAATTCGGTATTATAAGATACTTTCAATTCATAAGTTCTATCAACAGGCAAATCACCTGTATTTGCTGGATAAAAATTTACAGCGCCAGGCGCAGGATTATCTGTCGGTGTATAACCGTCGTTGCGATACGGTGTTGTAGGATTAACAATGAAATGCTGCGCTGCTTGCTGTTCGTCAGAATACATATAATTGACATGCTCAGAGTCATAAGGATTAGAGTCTGGCGGATAGTCAACTAAAGCAAATTGATAATACTCAGTAGTACTGTCGACATTTATAGTCGTATCGTAATCCGTAATAGCGAATAAATTATTATTAAATGCTTCGTTAGTTCCTAAGCAATTCATCCAAAAAGACCAATTAATGTCTTTGTCATAGTTGCCGTAACTATAACGGTAAGCTAGATATTTTCCTTCTTCTTCAAGTTTCTTTGCTCCTTTTCCGTCGTAAGAAACAGTTAACGACAAGACTCTTTTGTTATCATCGTTAAGCGTATACTTTCCTATAACGGACATACCGTTAGCATCTTCATCACTGCCGTAATTGTAAGGTTTAAGTACGGGATAGAGCAATTCGTAACCGGAGGAGGATACTACATTGTCTTCGAGATACTTATCGTTAATTGCATTACCGCCGACAAGCATATACTCGTTGTTAGATTCCGAGTTCATTGTGGCGTCGACCATATACCATTGACCGTCCACTTGAACATAGTTCCACATATGAGGTTCATAATTGTTTGTCTTAAGTTTTACATAACCTTGAACAAGCACGCAAGGTATTGACAATCTGTCTAATACCGCTTTAAGACTTTTTGCATAACCTTCGCAAACGGATTCGTTATTGATTAACGCGCCGTATGACGTGTAAATAAATGAGGCTTTAGGCGTATCGACATTTTTGTCGCCCTCTACAACTGTGCCCCAACCGTAATTATTGTGAGATATTATATAGTCATTTACATATTCGATTTTTTCCTTAACGGTTGCTTTTTTATTTGCTCCCGCTACTATTTCGTTCAACTTTGATTCGTAAGTTTGAACTGCCGCGTCAATTTTATCCGCAGTATTCAACTCGCCGAGGTAAGTGGTAACCGACCTAGAAGAATCGAGATAGGCAACGTATTTGTCGCCCTGCTGTCCTGCGCTTATAGACGTTGAAAAAACGTCGGCGTAAAACAAATCGGGATGGTCCATATAAAAAGCGTCGCGACCTGCGCCGAAAGATTTTGCAAGTTTTTGGCTTGTGCCGTTGACGTAAGCCATAATTTGTTCTTGCGTGGCTACGTTATTGGCAACCAAGTCGTATTCTATCGAACCTTTTTTAAATTCTCCGTTGGTCATTAGATCTTCGTAAGCTTTGTAAAAACTTTGAGCAAGAGGATCCTTTGAAAGATGATTATAATAATACTTATACGCATCATCGCTTGTCTGCGCAAATGCTTTTTCAAATACAATACCCCAACCAACGAAGATTGTAGCGAAAACAGCAACTACGATTAGCAAAGCGCTTGCGCGTTTTGTTATAGATTTCATAAAACCTCCAATTTTTTTAGTAAATATTACTAGCGTTATCAGCAAATTGCCGTTAAAAACAGCGCGATTTACTAATACGTTTTAGTCCTAGCGTATTATACACTTTTTATCAAATAAAGGCAACTTTTTGAGTTAAATTGTGCGTTTTTTAAGTTTAATTTGCAATATTTTAAGCAAAATCTAAGCACAAAATATAATATTTAAATAATATTAAATAAATATATAAATAACTTACCAATATAATAATTATACTAAATTATACTATAAATAAAACATAATTATAAAATCAGAAAAAAAACAAGGTTTTTTATTGTATTTTACGCTGAAAAAGCCCTTGACAACCGCTTGCTTTATTGCGCGATTACAGTAGTTAGTTGCAGTCAATCATTGTTAAATGCTGTTCGTACACTACCGTTAAATATCACGCGCATATCCAATGTATATATATGTATTAACTATTACCGAAATATGATAAATAGCGTGAGATTAGCAGTATTCAATTATTGCTGAACGTAATCGATGGTTATAATAAATGCTATTTTAATGTAAGTAAAAACTGCTGACCTTTTTTTGCCTGAGAGTACTCATCGCGATGATTTAAGCGGTATCTTTTACCGTCTTTAACGAAATTTGAACCTGTTTGGTGAAAATCAAACTTCACTCCGAATTTGTCGCAGTCAAACTTTATCTGCTTTACCCATTCAAAATTACATTCGCGGGCGTTTGCGTAAGATTCGCCGCCTACCGACACCATATCGAAACGGGATATACCGAGATACGGTTTTAAATCTACATATTCCAAAATAGGCGCAACAAAAATGTGTTTGCGGCGAGCCTTTATTTTGGCAAAAACGGGCAGACGTTTATCTGCCATTTGCTGATTTTCGCAAGAGACAGCCACTGCGACATTGCCGTATCCTTCGCCCCAGTCGTCGGGAATACAACTTTCAAAGCGTTCTATACGTTTAGTGCAAATCAAAAAATTTACGTCCTGCCTTTTTTTTATGATTTCCCACGCTTCTTTACGCCAGTCATCCGCTTCGGCAATAAAAAAGTCCGACGTAAAGCAAGTCGGTATTTCTAAGCCGCCGACAATCTTGAAGTTGCCGTTTCTGTCCTTTTTAAGCGGCAAATTAAAGTTGGTTTTAGATTTAGTTATTGTGCCTGCATCCTTATCGCGCTTACCGTCAAAATAGTACACATAACAGTTAAGACAGCCCGCACTGCATTTGCGGCAACCGTGCCAAGGATTCCACATTACCGATTTCATATATTTAATCTTGTTACTGCAAAAAATTGCCTTGCGTTATTGCAAGACAATTTTTTGCTTTGTTAAACTAATTAGATAAGTCTTTCAAGTTGACGTGTAAGATTTTGTAAATTTTCACGCTTAACGTCTATTTCAGCCGTAAACATTCTGAAAAATTCCGCATCGGTAGGATCGGGGTCTCTACGGCTAATCAATGCTTCGATAAGACTCGCTTGAGAACGAGAACGCTTTATTTCCAACGCTTTGATTTCTTCTTCTAAAATGTGAATTTCTTTTGCAAGTTTGCTTCTTTGTGACATTGTAGTTCGCTCCTTTAATATTTATGATAGATTAACTTACTTTTTATTTCTTTTGAGATTTTTCAGCCTCTTCCGCTTCGCGTGCCTTAGCCGCCGCAATGGAGATTTCGGCGTCTCTTGCAACTTTTGCCGCTCTTACCGCCGCTATCGTAGCATCTACATTAGCGCGCGTACGCATTGCAAGGACAACTTTGCCCGTAAGCATTTGGAGTACGCCCTTTTGGTGCATTATACCGAATATCATTGCAACAATGCCGAGAGCGCCTACTACTATAAGAGTAACTGCCCACCAAGGAAGACCGAATGGCAAAACTTCAAATACAATAGGTTCTATTGCCAATTCGCCGTAATTTGCCGTGCCTTGAACTTTCATTGTAAGAATGTATGTAGTATTCTTTTTAGTTGCGGAAAGATTGTTGAGTTTTATATCGTCGCCCAAAGCTTCGTAATACTTGTTGCCGTCCAAATCTCTTAT
This sequence comes from uncultured Clostridia bacterium, assembly GCA_947053925.1. Classification (GTDB taxonomy): domain Bacteria; phylum Bacillota; class Clostridia; order Christensenellales; family CAG-314; genus Fimimonas. The sequence goes on along the minus strand of CAMRUG010000015.1, from coordinate 6,556 downwards.
AAGAATAGCGACCTTGCCGTATTTTGACGCCGCCGAAATAGCGTTTTCTACTTCGTCGTATTTACCTTGAATCCAAGTGTTGAATTTGGGTTCTGATGTCCAAGCGTTTTCTCCTTTGAAAATTTGGAAAGGAGAAATAGCGACAATTTCGTCGTAATTTGCACTACCGTTAACTTTCGTTCTCAAATAATATGTTCCGACATCGAGTTTTTCCAAAATCGTAGCGATACTGTCGTCCACAATTCCGTCAACAGCAGTAAAACCGCCGAGTCCTAAAACTACGTCTTCGCCTGCTTCATCACGGGTTATTTTGTAAGTAACAGCCGCACCGGCATCTAACAATGTCGGCATTCCCGAAAGTACGTTGTTAACTTTATTATATGTTCCGTACGTCCAACTTAAAATGCCCGGCGTTATATTGTCTTGCCAACTGTTGCTTGCCTGCATAATGTAGTAAGCATTTTCAAGAACAACTGTTCCGACAAGTCTGCCTGCTTGACCTACAATTCTTAAGTTTGCAGGTCCGACATTTATTTGGTCTGATTCAAGCACATAATCGATGCCTTGAGTAAGCGTTACTCCGTTTATCGTCAATGTAATATGGGGAGTATTGTTTACCTGACCGTTATATTGTACGGGCTGTTCACTGCCTGTCAATGTAATAACGCCGCTATTTAACTTGTCTTGAGTAAATTCGTACGACTGCACTACAAAATTAAACGTGTATGTAGTTTTGGCATAGCAAATATCTTCGGACGGTGTTTCGGAAGGAGAAGCCATCCACCAGTGAGTATGTGTTTTGTCCGCATCCATAACGTATGCAGGCGCGCAAACTTCCAAACGGTAACTACCGCCGATTAAAGTTTGCAAAACTGAATTCAAGTAAGACATACCGGTGGTATTTTCAATCGGAGTAGCCGAGGCAACGTCAAAGCCGTCAACGTCGTCCGCTTGGAAATATTTAGCACTGCCGGTACTGTAATCTACGGCAAATCTTTCTACTAAATTTTCTTCCTTAGAATTGTAAATAGAGTAAATTACGGTATTGCCGTGTTCGGGACGGGCTTCGGCATAAGTAGAAACATCCAAATATGTCAATGCGCCGTCGATATATCTCGTCAAAACGTCTTTACTGCCCGTGCTGTTACGGATAACATTGCTTGTAGGAACAATCGACCAGTTTTTGTTGATAACCAAAGTCTCGCCGCTTTCCTTAGAAAGGGTTGCCTGTGTAGGAATATCCAGTTTTCTGTCAGACAAGCCGCCGAGAGTAACCGTGTTGGTATGGTTATAATCGACATTGGCATATACGCTGCCGATAGTTTCGCCTTCAGGCAAAATGTAATCGTTATTTATTACAAGAGAAAGAGCCTTTCCGCGGTATGGCGTCAAAGCGTTTTCCGAAGTATCGTCGCTTACTACAACATATTCGCCGTTTAAATAATCGACATAACTTATATCCGCGCCGTTAATAAGCGGGACTCCTGCATTGTTACCGTCATAAGTAACAAGCCACAAAGGATTGCTGGAACTGTCATAATAAGGCAATTCGTTTGTTTCAGGTTCTTCCGCATAGGATACACTGAACGCAGCAAAGAATAAACCCAAAGACAAACATACGATACAAAGTATTGTGAGCACAATCACTATACTGTTACGCGCCGTACGCAGTTTGTGATTCATATCTATTAGCCTCCAAATTTAATTTATTAAATATATAGTATATCTGTTGCCTAGCAGGCAACAGGACATAGGTATACATAATACAATGAAATTATATAATACAAAATGCCAGTTTGTCAATAAACAATGTTTATTTTATTAAAAAATTTGTAAAACTTTGTCAAAAACAGACGCAAAATATTATAAATGCAATGTTAATGTTGCTATTATTATACTTTGGTCATAATCCACATTAAAACAAGGTCTGCAGAATTATATGCAGACCTTATGAATTTTTTTATTTATTTGTTTTTTTTACTCGCGTTGCAATGTTCGCATAATCCGCAACATTCGCCGCAATCACAGGACGGCTTGCCCTTAATCCTGCGGACTATTGCCGCAACGATTACCCCCAGCACCAAAGCCGAGCAGGCTATTATCAAAACAATTTCCCCCGCGCCGAGCGAAGCACATAATAAAGACGTCATAATAATGCCTCCTTTTTTGCCAGTTTTTTGTTACGGAGTACAACAAACGTAACAATGCCTGCAAGCACGGCAATCCAAATAAAGCAAGTCCACCACCAACTGCCTATCGTATAAACGGCAGCGCCAACAATATAGGAAGACACCAGCCAAAACAAAAGCGTAAAGTTAAAGCGTTTTTTGTTCTGCAATTCTCCTTTTGCCGTGCCTACCGCCGCAAAACAGGGAATAGTCGTCATATTGAACGCTATAAAGGCTATCAGCGCAGGTCCCGTAATTCCCGTTGCCGTAATCATTGCCCGTACAGCGTCAACACCGTCTGCGGCGTCAAGCACAAGGCTGCCGAAATCCAACCCTCCGACAGCGCTCAAGCAAACCGCCAAAGTCGCGAAAGTTCCGATAACGTTTTCCTTGGCAATAAGTCCGGCAATAGCCGCAACAACGAATACCCAACCGTACTCTCCCAGTTGACTGCCAAACCCTAGCGGAGTAAATAACGGCTGTAAAAGCGTTGCAATATTTGCAATGATACTTTCGTTTACCTGTTCGTCTTCAAGAAGTTTCCAACTGAAACTGAAGTGTGTAAGCAACCATATAACTATGGTCGAAGCCAGAATAACGGTAAACGCTTTTTTGATAAAGTGCTTAGTTTTATCCCACAAATGAAGCATAAGATTTTTAAACTGCGGCGCGTGATACGCAGGCAACTCCATAATAAACGGAGGAGTTTCGCCTTTGAGCGTTGTACTGCGCATAAACAATACGCTTAGAATGGCAACTACAATACCCAAAATGTACATTGCAAATGTAATAAGGTCGGCATTGCCTGCACCGAATGCCACAACCATTGCGCCTGCAATAGCAGTCAAAATGGGAAGTTTGGCTCCGCAGGAGAAAAACGGAATTACGCGGACGGTTGCGGTTCGCTCCTTTTCGTCGGCAAGCGTGCGGGTATTTATCATAGCGGGAACAGAACAGCCGAAGCCCATAATCATAGGCATAAACGCGCGTCCCGAAAGCCCGAAGCGACGGAACATTCTGTCTAGAATAAAGGCTATACGCGCCATATATCCCGAGTCTTCCAAAATAGAAAAGAACAAAAACAGCACCAAAATAGGAGGCAAAAACGACAACACGGAACCTACGCCGTCGATAATACCGTTATTGATAAGACCGACAGCCCAGTCGGACATATTGCTTTGTTCCACTAAACCCTGTATCCAACCGAACAACTCGCCCACCATTATGTCATTCCATAAGTTGTTAATCATAACGCCCGGAGACATTACTCCGCCGTTATACACTACCGACAGCCACTTTGCGCCGTATGTTAAAGGTTCTTCGGTGATAGGATCTGCCATACCCAAATCGACTAAACTCGGCAAACCGAATATAGAGCCTAAAAATAAAAAGTCTTCTGAAAACGTCAGATGGAATATTGCAAACAAAATAAGGATAAAAATAGGAATACCCCATATTTTGTGAGTTAAAACTCTGTCGGCTTTATCCGACTTGGTCATCTTGAATTTTTCCTTGGTTTTGCGTTCGAATACAGGCGCGAAATGTTCAGATATGTACTTATAGCGCGCGTCTGCAATAAGAGCTTCGAAATCGGTGCCGAATATATCGTCCTTAAAAGTCTTTTTAAATGCTTCGACGACTCCCAAAACTTCTTTGTGCATATCAACTTCGATTTCGTCGCCCTCGACAAGTTTAACGGCGTGAAATAAAGGATTGGATACATCTTCGCCGGTCAATGCCGTTTTAACGTCGGCAATCAAATGCGCTATATTGCTTTCTTCCAATACGGTTATACCGAAACGCTGTTTTTTACTTTCGTTATATGCCTTATCCATAAGTTCGGATAACCCTTGACTGCGTAATGCGGAGATTTTAACAACGGGTACGCCCAAACGTTTTTCCAGTTCGCGCGCATCTATTTTATCTCCGTTTTTTTCTACTGCGTCCATCATATTTAGCGCAATAACCATAGGAACATCCATTTCCAAAACTTGGGTAGTAAGGTAAAGGTTACGTTCTAAATTAGTAGCGTCAACTATGTTTATAACGCAATCGGGTTTGTCGTCTGATATGTAATTACGGGCAATCACCTCTTCCGGCGTATAAGGAGACAGCGAGTAAATACCCGGTAAGTCTACAATAGAAACGAGTTCGGCGCATTTTTTGTATACGCCTTCGCGTTTGTCTACGGTTACCCCCGGCCAGTTGCCCACATGCGCCGTCGAGCCCGTAAGGTTGTTAAAGAGCGTTGTCTTTCCGCAGTTCGGATTACCTGCTAATGCAAATTTTTTCATTTTCCGTTCTCCTTTGCAACGGTTGCCGTTTCGGCTTGTACGTTCATATTGACGCAAGCCGCTTCGGTTTTGCGCAAAGTCAGTTCGTAACCGCGGACGGTTACTTCGAGCGGATCTCCCAAAGGCGCCTTTTTGCGCAGTAAAATTTCTGCGCCGTTGGTAATACCCATATCGAATAGACGGCGCTTGATTTTGCCTTCGCCTGCAACGCTTTTTACAATGCCGCTTTCGCCTACCGTAAAAAGGTCCAGTGTTTTTTCCATACTTTTCTCCTTGTGATAATAATGGTTTTATATAAGCCGCAGTTATCCGAGTACGGGTTACCGCGAATATATATCGTAATAATTTAAAATTTTTTACGGCAATTTTTAACACGCATTTTACAGTTTTTTAAAACCGTTAACGTTACCGTAGATTTTGACTTTGCAAACCAAACAATCGATAAAATCAGTAAACGGTATATATCAAACATTGCCGCCTAACGTTACTGTAAAAGCGCATACAATCTAAGTGCTGACTATATTACACTCTATACTTGGCAGCAGAATTTGCTTCCTACGCAAAATAACGCCGTCAAACGCAACTATACTTTGCATAAATTTATATAGCGGCGCATTTTAATGTTAAAAAACGCTAACACCTGACAAAAATTTTTGCAGACAAATCTCTGTCCAAAGCAATGCGCCCTTCCATTATCTTGCATACTACGCTGCCGCTGTCGGAACTTAAAACTGTAACGGTGCCGTTTGTAGCAATACCTAAACTTTCCAAATGCTTTTTAGTTTTGTCATCTGCCGCTATGCGGACGATTTTCAACTCCCTATTGCGCGGAGCAAGAACAATGGGCATACCCGTTTCTCCTTGAAGTATTATATTTTTAAAATATGAAACTTATTTCAGTTTCGTGTTTATAATAATACTGTAAAATTTAATTGTCAAGCAAAATACGAAAGTTTTTTCATATTATTTGAAATAATTTTTCTATTAGTCTTGACAGGCGGAAAATAAGTTATATAATTAGAGTAAACAAAAATTAAACGTACAGAAATAACGGATATGCGGACTATGCAAAGTTATATTAAATAAATTAACACAGGTCATAAAATGAAAAACACAGTAAGAGAACCGCAACAGGAACGGTCTATCGAAAAGAAAAATAAAATTATAAAAGCGGGATACGAGTTATTTACCGAAGTAGGCTATTACGGTACAAACACCGTAGAAATTGCAAAACGTGCGGGAGTATCTACGGGTATTGTGTACGGTTACTTTGCCGACAAGCGGGATATACTGATATGCGTATTGAAAATTTACATTGAAAACGTATCCGCACCGCTATTTGATATTATTCGATCAAAGCACGGCAACGTTGTTCTTTCCGACTTGGCGCATGAGATACTCGATAAAACTATCGAACTGCACGAGCAATACGCAAAACTGCACAATACGCTCCACTCGCTTGCCGCCACAGACGAAGCGGTAAACGCCGAATTTATCAAATTGGAAAACAGCATAACTATGCAAATGTCCGAGCAACTTAGCGCACTGGGCGTAACGGTTGAAAATATGACCGAAAAAGTGCATCTGGCAATGAACTTAGTACAGTCGTTTGCGCACGAATACGTTTTTGACAGCCACTCGTATATAAACTACTCAAAAATGAAAGAAACCGTATGCGATATTTTAGTTTCGCTGTTTAATTAAAACCGACAGCGGCAAAGATGTTTTTAAATCTATTACTACTGAGTTACTGAAGCAATTACCTTTTTATAATAACCTCAATTAACGTAGCATTTAATGTTTGTCAGAAAACTAAATTGAATCTCGCAGGAAAACAATTTTATTAAAACTTACAAAACACGGAATCAAATCCGTGTTTTTTATTGCCGAACTTAGCGGAAAGAATTGCAGGGACGATGCTCAGCGAAGACAATTTGTATTCTCAAAACAATTTACGACAATCAATATTTAATACGAATTAAATAAATACGTTATTAAAAAACGGCTTACAGACATTCTAACATCTGTAAGCCGCTTTATTGTATACAGAAAACCACCGGATAGTCCGGTGGTTCCGTGAAGGTTAACCGATGA
>CAMRUG010000014.1 GCA_947053925.1 uncultured Clostridia bacterium | reverse complement strand
TTACAGCATAACACAGAAATTGAGATTGTCAAAAAATTGTCTCATTTGTTTTTTTCTTAATGTTTAAAAGTAAGACGAATAAAATTGTTTTTTATGAGTTGATTGCAAATGTAACAACATTTTTTGCCGTTTGGGGTCAACCGACTGCTAACTGCTATCAGTTACTTCGTATTATTTCTCAGACAAGTAATTACTTGCGTAAAACTATATTCGCGGAATATATACTGATTTTTACTGACAAAAGATGAATTACTCGGAATAAAAATTGTCTTCGCTTACCGGCCACCCGACAATTTTTGCCGCAAAGAGCGACAATAAAAAACGGCTGCCTGCATTAGAAGGCAACCGCTAAGATTAAACGTGTTTGTATTTGTACTTGATTTGAAATTTTTAAGCAATATATATTTGGTTCTTTTAAATTACTAAAAAAATAATTTATTACGTTTTACCATTGCACGGTGTATTTGCTTTTTAAATATTGGGAGTTTATACATTGCAAGGATTACGACGGCAAATCGGTTAGTAACTCCATTCCTAACAACATTCCGAGTTTCAGACCGCGTTCGTAGTAAATGTCTGTTTGTTCGGACGCAAAATCTTGATATGCTTGCTTGTAATGCTCAAATAAGTCAAGCAAATCAGGGCTGCTTGCAAGTTTGTTTGTCAATTGTTTGTCTAAGCCGTCCCAGATATCTCCCAACTCAATAGATTTTTCCGTCATAGTAATATAATCGGTATCGAAATTATTATAAATAAATACTTGTCTGAAAATAGATTCCCGTTTCATATTTTCCCCTTTGTAAAATTATTTTTGATTTAAAACTTAAACCTATTATAATAGTTAAAACGAAATTTGTATTCAATTATTACAAGAACGGTATAAATGTTATATATTGCCAAAATAATTGCAGTTTATTGAATTAACGGACTTTTAAAGGAAGAAGACAATATCAGAAGCATATTTAACAACAAACACTGAATAATAATTTGGGAACATATATCTAGAAAAAATCAAATAAACAAATAGCCTACAGCGGTTGCTGTAGGCTAATATGTAGTCGTTTCTTACTTGCTACACCGTTTTGAAGGCGGAGAAGCGAGCAAGACAAGGCAGGCGCGGATTTCGCATAGAATGTAATACTCTTTTGAGCGTATAGGCGCGGCATAGACAAGGCAAACAAATAGCCCACAGCGGTTGCTGTAGGCTAATATGTAGTCGTTTCTTACTTGCTACACCGTTTTGAAGGCGGAGAAGCGAGCAAGACAAGGCAGGCGCGGATTTCGCGACACGAGTGTACTAAGCGTACACGACTGAGCGAAAACGTAAGCATAACGCAGTATTGCGATGCTTACACGCCTTCAAAACTAGGCTTCTTCGATAGCGCCGACAGGACATTGAGCAGCGCAAGCGCCGCAATCTATGCAAAGATCAGCAGCAATATCAAATTTGCCGTCGCCTTCCGAAATAGCTTCGCAAGGGCAAACGCTTTGGCAACCGCCGCAAGCGATACAATCGTTAGTAATTTTGTGAGCCATTGTTTTCTCTCCTTCCATAATATATTTTTGGACAACTAAATTATACACATATTGTAAAATTTTGTCTATTTTTTTGACGTTATTTTACAAAATTTATTGTTCGGGCGCATTTTCGGAATCTGGTTCTGAGCTACTCTGCTCGTCATCCTGCTTGCCGAGTATGTCGTCTAACTCTCGGCGCGTTGCCTGTTCGTCGTAAGTTTGGGTTATAAGAGTTACAATGTCGCCTGCGTGAATCTTCTTTTCGCCGTCATCGTCCATTTTAACGTTGTCGCCTATTTCTATTTGCCGCACCTTAGTGTTGGCGGGCCACAATACGTCGCGGATACTCTTGCCTACTGCAAATGCGCCTGCGGCAACCGTGTATTTCAATTCGATAATTTGGTGTGTTTTGCCGTGGTTTTGCTGTTCGGTCATACGTTCGAGCAAGACGTCGTAAAGGGGTTCTACTTTGACAAGTTCGCAAATAAGGTAAGATACGAAAACGGTTATTCCCACATAAAACAAATTAGAGAAACTCCAAGTACACTCTACCATAAATACCAATGCGGTAAGCGGAGCACGGGTAGCCGCGCCCATAAACGCCGACATAGAGAGCATAACGACCGTTGCGTAAAGCGATTCGTCCATACCCCACGCCAAAAACACTTTGCCGAGCAATGCGCCGAGTAACGCACCTATAGAAAGCATAGGGATAAACACTCCGCCGGTTGCGCCCGAACTTGTCGCAAACGCTATGGTTAAAAACCTTATCAAAAACAGAGCGAATACTATACCCCACGAAAACTTTTCGGCAGAGGTAAGTTTGACAATAAGTCCGCCGCCGCCGAACAGTGCGTCCGAGCCGTCAAAATTACCGAAAGCGATAAGTCCCGTAATTGCAGTGATTGCAAACACTACTACCAGTTTAGCCCATTGCGGAATTTTTTTAAGTTTGGTGTCGTACAGTTTGCCCATAGCAAAGACAAACAAATTGTAGCCGCAAGCAACTATTGCAACGGCAACGCCCAACAAAAGAGGTATCCAGATATCTTTCATTGCGAATTCGCCCATTTTTTCCGCAACGCCTATAAACAAGGGCGCGGGATAATGCTCTAAAAGTCCGCATTTAAAAAACAACATACTCCACAAATTGGAAGCGGTTACGCCGAATAATACCGACGACATAGCCATAAGAAAAATCATCGGAGTAAACCGCTTGTGCGCTTCTTCCAACGCAAACAATATGCCCGTAACGGGTGCGCCTGTTGCAACGGCAAAACCCGAACACGCGCCGCCTGTCATAATGTATCTGTCCCAACTGTCGTGAGAAAGGGGCAGTTTACACGTTCCGCCGCCGATAGCCGTACCCAAAAGTACGCTGGGACCTTCGCTGCCGAGAGGCAAACCCGCAAAGAAACTTATCCAACTGTTGATAAGTACGGCAATACCCGTTCTTAACCAACGGAAAGTGAGAATTCCGCGCAAAACGCCTTCTGCACGGGGAATACCGCCCCCCTTAGTTTCGGGCGCCCAACGTTGGAGTAAATACGCAATAAAAGCCAACGCCACTGCGCCTGCGACAACGCCTATCGCTATCCACACATTAGATTGCGCCGCGTGGTATATTTCGATTGATCTTTCGGTAAGCCATTCGGCAACCCATTTAAAAAAGAATACTATAGTGCCTACAAGCAAACCTGTAAAAGCCCCGTATACCAACACGGGGACAAACACGTTTTTAAAATAGTTTTTGTAATCTGTTCTTTTTTTCATAAAGTACCTATATCTAAGCGTAATAAGCAAACTGTAATTGACGGACAAATATCTTGTCCGCAAACATTGACTTAAAACGCCAATTATATTCAATTTACACAAAACAGCCGACTCAAACGACTACAAAAGCAATTCTGCTATTTGACTCGGTTTATCAAGGAGCGCGACCGTTTGGACCTGTTGGAGTTTTTTACGCTGTTCAAAACCGTAAGTTACGGCAACAACGTCTATGCCGTTTGCTTTTGCGCCGTCCACATCGTGCAAAGTGTCGCCTATCATCAGACAATCTTCCTTTGCCCAACCGTTATCGGTAATAAGCTGACGTATGACGTCGGCTTTATAAAGTCTGTCGGGCACTTGTGCATACACACTCACAAAATAATTTTGCAAATTAAACAGTTCTAACGACTTTAGCAAATGCGGCTGATATTTGCACGACGCAATTGCCATTTGATACTTGCCTGAACTTTTGAGTCTGTCAAGTACTTCAACTATACCGTCATATAACGCGCTTTGCTCTATTGCGTTTGTTTCGGCAAATATTTTGCGGTGCAAATCTATTGCCTCCTGACAGCGTTCGCTTCCTACAAGTTTGGTGTAACTGTATTTAAGAGGCGGACCTATATGTTCGGATAAATCTTTACCTTTTGCGTCTATGCCGAAATGCGCAAGCACGGCGGTAAATGTAGCATATATGCCGCGGGAGGTATCGTTTATTGTGCCGTCAAAGTCAAAAATCAAATACTTGTATTGTTTGGCGAGCAATATTATTCTCCTTTGTTGCGGGCAAGATAGAAACGGTGAATTTTGGGTTGGGAGGGTTTTGCAGTTATGCCGAAATTAAAAAACAAGTAATCTTTAAGTCTACTAAGCGATTCTACATCGCGGCTTTCGCATTCGAGTTCGTAATCGACAATCCCCATATATTCGTTTTTGTCTAATTCTATTATCCAGTCGTCAAGCTGAAATTTTGCCCTGTAAGTATCCAACTGACCGATATATTTGTAAGTATCTTCCGACTCGGTAGATAGTAAGCGCATAAGATTTTCCGGAGTAACACCCTGCTGCAACATAGATTGCACTTGATTTACTTCTATATCACACTCTCTTTCGTCGCAGACCGTTATGCCGTCGTTTTCCGACAGTCTGCTTTTGTAACACAGAGAATACGATTTGCCCTTTTTGCGGATACGAAGCATATTTTTTCGCGGCATATTGTCGCAAGCAAAGTAATAGTTGGTTTGCAAAACCGGTTGAACGTCGGAGTAAGCGAGTAAAATACCGTATTCGCGTTCGTTAAGAATAAGTTTCAATTCCTGTTCGATATTTCTCATTTTAACTGCCTTCTAAAAATCTTTTTTATTATCAATGCAACAATATGCTTGAAACATCTTTCAAGCATATTGTACAGGATAATCAGTTTTTCTTTTTGCCCTTGCCCGAAGTATTGAATATCTTGCTCATTTCTTCAAAAAACGTTGCGCTGTCTTTAAACTGGCGGTATACTGCCGCAAAACGTATATAGGCAACTTCGTCCACTTCTTTCAGTCTTTCCATTACCATATCGCCGATTTTTTGCGAAGTTACTTCTTCGTCTAGGCTGTTGTAAAGGCTTTTTTCTATATCGTCTACGATACGGTCGATTTGCTGCATAGAAATCGGACGTTTTTCGCAAGAGCGCATTATTCCGCTTTTTAATTTAGAGCGGTCGTAAGACTGGCGGGTTCCGTCTCTTTTTACAATAAGAAACGGCACTATTTCTATTGTTTCAAAGGTGGTAAAACGTCTGCCGCATTCGTTACACTCGCGTCTGCGGCGGATACTTTTGCCGTCGTCCGTCGAGCGCGAATCGATAACTTTGCTGTCTTCGCAACCACAATACATACATTTCATTGTTAGTCTTCCTCCGATATCCGACCAAACGCGCGACGGAATTTGTACGCGCTCAGTGCTAGCAAATTTAACTACAATACCGTTTTTAATCTTGTAAGTATTTCCCTATATTCGTGTTCGGGATTTACTCCGTTATAATCGAAACGGCGGAGCGTATCTTTATCCCAAAAACGGGCGACGTTTGGCGTAATTTCATCGGCAATAACAAGTCTGTTTCCTACTCTGCCGAATTCCAATTTGAAATCCGCTACGATAATACCGGCTTTTTTCATAACGTCGGTTAAAACTTTGTTTACGCGCATTGCGTTATAACACATAACCGACATCTCTTCCTGAGTACACAATTCCATAGCGTAAGCGTGATACTCGTTAATTACGGGGTCTCCCAACTTATCGTTTTTGTAACAAAATTCCAAAACGGGAAATTTCAATTTTTTGTGATATTCCAGTCCTAAACGTTTAATCATACTGCCTGCTGAATAACTGCGCACAACTACTTCTACGGGAATCATCTCGGCAAGTTTGACGACCATCGAATTTTCGGAATAGGTTTCTACAAAATGGGTAGGAATATTGTTTTCTTCCAGCAAACGCATAAAAATAGCGTTAATTTCGTTGCAGTATTTGCCCTTGCCTTGAAAATACATTTTCTTCTTGGCGTGATACATCATAGCGTCGTCGGAAAACTCGGCTATTGCGTGAGCACTGCTGTCAGTTGCCCACAGACGTTTGGTTTTTCCTTCGGAAATAAGAGATAATTTGTTGTATTCCATCGTTATTTTACCGCGTATTTGTATTGCAATTCTATTGTTTTGTTTGCAGGAACGGTTATTTTAAAGTTTTTACCGTCGGGCTTTGCGGACAGATTGGTTTTTAACAGTTTTTTAGCACCGACAGGAAGATACAAATGTACGCTTGCTTCTTTTTTACTTTCCAATCTGACAATTAACGTTCCTTTATCTCCGTCTAACGTTGCCGATACAAATACTCCGTTTTCGGCAACAAAATCTTCGTAAGTTACGTTTGTCCACTCTTTGGGCAGAGCAGGGAAAACGCTTATTACGTCTTTGTGCGAATAAAGCAGCATTTGCTGTATTACGTTAGCAAATACCATATTGGCGTGAAGTTGAATGGGCGTCCAAACACCGCTGCCGCAAATACCCATTCCGCGCCAGTCTTTATCAAGCAATACCAAATTGTTTATAGCGCAACCGCGTACCGCATTGGTTAAGCAAAGCGTTGCCTTGTCGCCGTCGCCGAGACGGGCGTATACAGAGCCTAATACGGTCATATTGTAACTGTTTTGAGAAGACGGTTCGCCGCGTTTTTTATCGGCGGTAGCAATGTACTGTTCCAGCGTTTCGTCGTCCGAAAGCATACTTACTCCGTCCCCGAAATAAGCGTTATATAACGTACCGTTAGAAATGCCCGTATAGTCTACAGAAATGATAGAGTTTACAAATTCTTTAAAAGTACCGTCGCTCGCAACTTGTTGATCAGGTATATCGTCGACGTATTTTTGCCAAAGGTCTATGTCGCCCTTTACGCCGCAAGTTTTGCACGCTTCGATTAAGTTTTCAAACAGGTCTTTACACAAAGCAAAATCCAACGCGCTGTTTTTTGCAACCACAGGGCGATCGGTTATTTTGTAACCGTCTGCAATGCGCATAGGCAAAGCCGACGGACTGATTTCCAATCCCGCGGCGGTATATTTCAGGAAGTCCTCGTAGAATAACGCCACTTCTTTCATAAAGGGGATAAGTCGGCTTTTAAGGAATTTTGTATTCTGACTTATCTTTGCATATTTGTAATAGAAGTTAGACAGCCACGCCGCGCACCCCGTAAAGTGAATGGCGAAAATATCAGTAGACCCCAAACGTCCCGTATTAGGGGCTGATATAACGGGAACTACAATTCCGCGGCAACCGAATATACGCTGTGCGTTATTGCGGTAATCGCCGATATTCTTCTCGTAATAATCGAAAGTTTTTTCGAGATTGGAGAACATATTGCCCTGCAAAGTGTGGAGATATGTCATTTCCAACTCGCCGGAAGCGCATTTAAAGGCTCTGTACGGTTTGTAACAGCCGTTCCACAGTCCGACGGGTGATAACATATTTCCGTCGTCCGCCGTTCCTGCCACCATCAGATAGCGCGAAAACTTGTAGATTTTTTCGGCGAGAGCGGCAGGCATTTTACTTGAATCAGCGTCTAACAACAAGTCCTCAATAGTCTTGTCGTCCTTACTTGCAAGACGGACCTGAACGGAATTGTAGAGTTTAGAATGCAAAGCAACGTGGCTTTTAAGCAGTTTGTCGTAGCCGTCTTTTATGCCGTTCAGCTGTGTTTTAAGATTACTCCATTCGCGCTCGCGTGAACCGTTTGTAAACGTTTTAAGTAGGATAAGTACCGACTGCGCGTTGGTAATTTCTACATAATCTTTCTCGGGACGGACGCTTCCGCCGAGCACGTTCAACTTGGCAACGGCGCCGTAATCGGTACCGTTATCGTCGTTACGCGCCGAAAACATAATAAACTGTTTGTCGTAGGCTGTTTTTACGCCTTCGGGCATATTGCAGATACCTTCGTAAGTACGGGCGTTTACACGGTGCATAAGACTCAAAAACGCTTTACAGTTGATTGTTCCTCCACCCTGTTTCGTAATACGGTAAGCCACAAGATTATCGGCGCGGGAAACGAAAATATCGCGCTTATAAGTAGTACCCGAAACGCTGTAAGTTACGTTAGCCTCGCCCTTTTCCATATCGAGCGCGCGCGTATACCCTACCGTTATTTCCGACTGTTCAAACCTCAAATCCAATTCGCACAAGGGCAAAGGATATTCTGCCTGCGGATGGAAATTCTTTTGTGCCAACGCTGTAGGCAAAGTTGCCTGCGCGTCCAAAAACGAACCGTTATCTATTAGTTTACGGGCATCTTTTATTTTTACCGATACGTCGGGAACAACAGTAGTACGTCCCAGCCACGACAATTCGGCATCGTTAATCAATATTTTTTCTTCCGAAGCACCGCCGTATACGTTTGCGCCGATTTTACCGTTGCCCACATACAGACCTTCACGCCATTTTTCACCCCACCATCTTGCAGGAGTACAAAACCTTAGTACGTTAGAAAATTTATCTGCCATATAACCACCTTGTATAAATGCGTATCGGTATATTTAACATACTAAGCCGATACGTCAATTAAATTTTTACATACAGTTTAACGCCATTAAAAAAAAAATCTATAATGTCCAGTTAAAAACTATACATTATAGATTATAGCAAAGTTTTTGTGCAATGTCTATATTCTTTTAGGCAAAACCGACAAATTTGTTTAAATAAAATTTATATTAAACATAAATGACGTTATAATTAAAAACCTAATATATTTTGCACATTTGCTGTCAAAAGCCGATATTGCAGTTTATCTACCGAATAAATTACGGATAAATTTATTCTTTCAGCGTTTTTTACAGTCGTTTACGCATTGAACGTTGCCCATCAGCGTTAATTTGCCGTTGTCGTAAATAATACCGCCCTCGTGCCACATTCGGTAAACGGGCAATTTCAATTCTTTATTCGCGCGCGCACTGCATTCGTTTTGGATGCCCGTAGCAAGATAGTGAACTTCCAAGTCGATTCCTTTAACTAAACCCAACCCCTGCCAAATACCGTATTCCGCATAGTCTTCGTCAGGCGTAATATGGTATGTTTCCAGTTGTAACATTGCTCCTGCCGACGCGCCCATAACGATACCGTTGAAATTTTTAACGGCGTGGGTAATGCCCAAAGAGGACATTCGGTCGATAGCCTTTTCGGGCATACCGCCTGTAAAAAACAGCAAGTCCGCGTCTCTAATCTGTTTTAAACGGTCGCTGTCGTCGTAGCAATTTAGCCAAGCAAGATCTTTTTCGGCATAACCGTATGCTAAAAACGGACGGACGATATTGTCGTATTTTTCTCCACCCTTGCCGTAAATTGCCTGCCAACTGTTTAAATCCCACGCTTGACACTCGCGAAACGCAAGCGGGATTATCAGTACTTTGCGGTTTTTCAAATAGCTTTCCAGTTTAGGTCGCGCCCATTCTCCGTCGAAATTATAATAATTGAGTAAAACGTTAACCATACTTTCAAACCGCCCTAATACATTTTTACGCCGTTTTTATCGACGTAAGCATAGGCTATTTTGTGCTCGGCAGGCTGTTTGTTTCCTATCGTTATAGCATTTTTAATAAGAGATTTCGCTTCTTCTAATCCCTTGCCATTGTGATAAATTTGCGCCAAAACGTCTCCCTTTTTGACCTTGTCGCCTATTGCAACTTTCATTACAACGCCCACGGAAAAATCAATAACGTCGGCTTTTGTCATACGTCCGCCCCCGAGATGAGTTACCGCGCGTCCTATGTCTGCGGCTATCATTTCTGTTACATAACCGTCGCAAGAAGCGGTTACCGCGTCAATAGTACCCAATCGGAATTTTCCGGGATTGTAAATATATTCGGCATTGCCGTGCTGAGCCTGAACCATCTCGGCAAACTTTGTAAGCGCACTGCCGCTGTCTATTGCCTGCTGAAAGGCTTTTTCGGCAGTAACTAAATCGTATTTTCCCGTTAAAGCCAACAAACGGACAGCAACTTCTTTTATCTCGTTGTATAAGCGGTTTTTCTTTCCGCGGAGAACGTCTATTATGCCAATTATTTCAAGGCTGTTGCCGATATGGTCGGATAACGGCTGTTGCATATCGGTTATTAACGCGCCTATACGTTTGCCTGCCAACGTTCCGATAGCCACCATTTTTTGAGCAAGTTCCAATGCGCTTTCGGGAGTAGGCATAAACGCGCCACTACCGTATTTTACGTCTAACAAAATCGTATCCGAACCCGAAGCGAGTTTTTTACTCATTACGCTGCTGCAAATAAGCGGTATCGAATTTACCGTCCCCGTAACGTCGCGCAAGGCGTAAATTTTCTTGTCCGCAGGCGCAAGGTTCGCCGTCTGACCTATCACGGCACAGCCTACGCGTTTTACCACGTCGAAAAACTCCTGCTCGGAAAGAGCCGTATCGAAATCAGGTATGCTTTCCAACTTGTCTATTGTGCCGCCTGTAAAACCCAATCCCCTGCCGCTCATTTTAGCAACGTAAACTCCGCAGCACGCAAGAATCGGAGCGAGTGCTAGAGTTGTAGAATCGCCGATTCCGCCAGTAGAATGTTTATCAACCACACAGCCGCCCAAAGCGGACATATCCACCACATCGCCCGAATTGAGCATTGCCATAGTTAGGTTATACGTTTCTTGATCGGTCATACCGTTTAAAAGTATTGCCATAAGCAAAGCCGAAGCTTGATAATCGGCAATTTCTCCGGAAGTAAAACCGTTTACAAAATAGCAAATTTCTTCGTTTGTCAATTCTTGCTTTGTTTTTTTCTTTTCGATAATATCCAATACCGTCATATCGTTAGTTTCCTTTACTGTCTTAAATATATTTCTTAAAAAGAATATATATTTTAACATTTTTTTAGTACAATTTCAATAGGTTAAGACAAAAATTAGTTATACATAATTTGTTAATACCGAATAAACAAAACCTATAAACAATCCTTTTCCTTTTACAAGTATCTGCTTACGTCGATTAAAAATAATTCAAACCGTTATGCAAAACAATTAGCAATGACGCGTAGACAATTCAATAACAGTCAATATATGCAACAACACAAAAGGAAGGTTAAAATTATCCATATATATATTGACATTAAAACATCATCTTAACAATTTTTCTCCGCTATCTATTAGGCGCATTGTTAACAGTAGAATACCTGAACACTGCCCGACAAAACATATGTTAACGCGATCTTGCCGTATCCCGATACTCAACCGTACCGCAAATACCGCTAGTACATTCTGATACAATATCTTACAGATTCAAATACTTTATGTCTAACTGCAAAAAAAAATCTCTCAAAACAAATCGAGAGATTTTTTTATTTATTATATTTTAATCAATCCATTTAATTTGCTGCCGCGTCATTCAAACCGAAGAATGTGCGTAACATATCTATCTTTTCCTGTTCGGCATTTTCCTTACCTGCAAGATTGTCGATAATTTCGGCTACTTTATCTTGTTTGTCTTGATCGAGATTTAACGTAAACTCTGTTTGAGCAGACAGCAAAGGAAGCACTATATCGCTTGCCATTACATTGTCTACAATATCTTCCACGGTTTCGGTCGTAAACTCGTTTATCGGTTTTGTACTGTAATCAAGCAAATGCTCTATTACAGTGCCTTCCTTTGAAAAGTCAACTTTTTCAAAATCGAGTATCGACGTATCTATTTGTATGGGCGAATCAGCAGGAATAAACGAATCCGCCAAAGTCTGAACCACCTTGCTGACCGTTTGCTTGGCTTCGGTAGGCAAGCCTTTATTCATTTCATCCAATGCGTCAAACAGTTTTTTAATGTCCGCTCCGCTCTGTTTAAAGTCGCTGGCGTTCATCAAATTGTTAACAAGTTCCATATTCTCTTGACTTGCAAGTTTAAGCATACCCGAAATTGCGTCAAACTGCCCCGATAGCGTTAACTTACGGTCATCAACGGTAATGGTACTTATTAAATTAAACGGTTTATCTCCTATTTTGCATAAAAACGTTTTGATTTTGGATTCGCGGTATCCCGTCAGCAATCCTTTTATTTGTTCCATAGACTGCTGCATATCGCCGTCGCCTGCGGGAGGTTGTTCTCCCGTTCCGCCGTCGCCTTGAGTGCCGTCAGTATTTTCGGAAGCAATTATCGTAATACCGTCGTTATACGAAGGTAAAATAAGCGCAGTAGCCTGCTCGGAATTACCGTTACTTGCATTATCCATAGCAACGACGACTTTGTCTACGTTAACCAACAAGCCGTTTACTATAACGCACAAAACAAACGCAACGGCAACGCCTTGCACAGCGCCTACCAAACCGCCGACAAGCGCGTGCTTTTTCTTGCCTTTTTTTACAAAAAGTTTACAAAGCGGGAACACTATTGCCCAAGTCAGGAAGAGCAAAACTTCAAATAACAACAGAAATACAACTACGGTTATCAATATTTGAACGATAGGCACTAAAACTTCGCCGAGCGAAGCCGCCTGTTCGGATATTTGAGAAATTGCGTTAATAATTATTTCTGTTAAAGTTTGTCCCTGTATTTGCACTGTCATAATTTTTTCTGCGACAATATTCTTCAAAAAATATGCTCCTACAGCGCACAAAAGTACCAATACCAAGCGTAATACCGAACGGCGCGAACCGCGCATAAGTCCTAATAATATACCTACTACTATCGGTACTAATGCCAATACTATTAAATATATATCAAATGTCATATAAATCACCTTTATTACCGCTATCTCTGTTAGTGTAATAGATAGCATTTTATTATATGTCAAATATCCTTACTTATATAATGCCGATACTTAACTATTATATACTATACACCATTTATAATTTTGTGTCAAGCGATGTCGTTTTCGGCAACGCTTTGGACAGTAACTTGCATTTTCCGCTCCACACGACGTATTGTCGGAAAATAAATTGCCAAAAAGATAACAAAAGTCAGTATCCAACTGACAGGATAAACCCAGTATAACGCAGTAAGCGAAGGCCACCACTTACAAACAGTGTGTATCCAAAGAATTCTGAACAAACAACTGCCCGAAAGACTTATTATCATTGCCAAAGTCGATTTGCCCAAACCGCGCATAGTATTGCTCATAACATCCATAATTCCGCAAGTAAAATAGGTTGTGGCAAGTATAATAAGCCTGTTCCACGCATATTCTATTTCCTTCGGATTATCCGTCATAATGCCGGCAATAGGCTGTGCAACAATCAGTATAATACCGCCGAAAATAATGCCGACTACCGCAGAAGTAAGCAAAGATATCCATACAGTGCGTTTGATTCTGGCAATATTTCTTGCGCCTAAATTTTGACTCACAAATGACATACACGACAAAGCAACTGCAAACATTGCGTTGTAAATAAAACCGTCAAATTGAGCGGCTATCGTATTGCCGTTTACCGCCGCATCGCCAAAGGAATTTATCGTGGACTGGATTACCACGTTGGATAAAGCAAACACGCAACCTTGTATTCCCGCCGGTATTCCTACTTTTACCATTTCTATAAATTCCGTCTTAAAGATACGCATATTTTTAAATTTAAACTGCGAATATCCATTGCTTTTAAACAAGCTTATCAATGCCAGTATTACCGAAATCAACTGCGAAGCAACAGTAGCAATGGCAACGCCTGCAACGCCCATACGTTGCCAATATGTCAGTATAAAATTCAGCCCGACATTAACTACACCCGCAATAATCAAGTAAATCAACGGACGCAGCGTATCCCCTACCGCGCGCATTATAGCCGCGCAATAATTATACAAAAGCACAATAGGCATACCGATAAAGTAAATTTGCATATATTGCGTTGCGTCGTCTAAAAAATTATCGGGGCAGTCCATCCAAGACAAAAATATGCGTGCGCAAAAATACCCGACTACTGCTAAAATAACACCTACGACAAGCGCAATTAGCACCGACATTCCTACAACCTTTTCGGAGCGTTCCTTTTCGTTTGAACCTACAAATTTAGCAACAAGGAAATTTGCTCCGACAGACAGCCCTACAAACAAACCTATTATCAGGTTGATGAGCGCGCCGGTAGCTCCGACGGGACCGACGTCATAACCGGCAAAGCCCAAAACAACAACGTCCGAAACGTTAAACAAAAGTTGCAAAATATTTGTCGCCATAAGCGGCAAAGCGTAAATTATTAACTTTTTAAATATCGGACCTTCGGTCAGATTCATCTCGTGCCGTGATTTCATCTCATTACCGTACAAACAATTTTTATATTATTTATTTCTTACTGTTCGTTTCAATAAGCAAATAATTTTTTTTACTTTCAGATGAAGCAATCAGTTAAACACACCGAACAAACTATCTTGCGCTTATTCGGATTGCAACTTTTTGCCGTAGTTTAAATTTAAAAAATCAAGAAGATTATAGTACTTTCGACAAAATATAGCAAATAAAAAAGACACATAAAAAGCAATTATTTTGCAATAATTTATTTAACAATATATCAATGTTTTTATAACGTTACAACTTATAAATATTCATTTGACGACACGCTGATTCGCTTAACAAATAGCAGCCGACATTATTGCTTGTTACTGTTAAATACCGCCGCTACAAAATAAAAATCTGCCAAAATAAAACAGCCGCTCTTGACGGAGCGGCTGTTTAAATTTTTAAAAATTATTTCAATTCGGCAAAGTATTTGATTGTACGAACCATTTGCGTCGTATAGCTGTTTTCGTTATCATACCAAGAAACAACCTGTACTTCGTAAGTATCGTCTGCGATTTGTTTAACCATAGTTTGCGTAGCGTCAAACAAACTACCGTAACGCATACCGATAACGTCGGAAGAAACAATCATATCTTCGTTATATCCGTAAGACTCGCTTGCTACGCTCTTCATATACGCGTTGATAGATTCGGGAGTAACGTCGTGTCCTTTAACAACCGCAACCAAGATAGTTGTAGAACCTGTGCAAACGGGTACGCGTTGAGCGGAACCGATAAGTTTGCCGTTAAGTTCAGGGATAACAAGTCCGATAGCTTTAGCCGCGCCGGTTGTGTTGGGAACGATATTCTGAGCGGCAGCGCGAGCGCGACGTAAATCGCCCTTGCGGTGAGGTCCGTCAAGTACCATTTGGTCTCCCGTATATGCGTGAACGGTAATCATAATACCGGACTCGATAGGAGCGTAATCGTTTAATGCCTTAGCCATAGGAGCAAGGCAGTTTGTCGTGCAGCTTGCGGCAGAGATAATCGTGTCGGACGCTTTCAAAATACCTTCGTTTACGCCGTAAACAACTGTAGGAAGGTCTTTTCCTGCGGGAGCGGATATAATAACTTTCTTTGCGCCTGCGTCGATGTGAGCTTGGCTCTTTTCCTTTGAGCAGTAGAAACCTGTACATTCGAGCACTACGTCTACATCCAATGCTTTCCAGGGAAGATTGATTGCTTTAGGTTCTGCATAGATAGTAATTTCCTTACCGTCTACCGTGATAGAACCGGGTGTAACAACCGTTTTGCCGTCTTCTGCAAGAACGGGTTCTTTGCTGAAAATGGTATGTCCCATTGCAACGTAGTTGCCTTGAGCCGTATCATACTTTAATAAATGAGCGAGCATTTTGGGGCTTGTAAGGTCGTTAATCGCTACGATTTCGTAACCTGCCGCGCCAAACATTTGACGGAATGCAAGACGGCCGATACGACCGAATCCGTTAATTGCTACTCTTACGTTTTTCTTTGCCATTGTGAGTTTACCTCCGAAAAATTTTTTCTGATTTGTTGGCAAGTACTTTGCTTTACTAAAACAAAATACTGTGCTACAATACCTATGCTATTATAACACAGTGCATAAAGTTTGACAACAAATTGATTGAGTAATAACATTATAAAAACATTATGCGCAATATAAAATATATCTATATTTGGAGGTAACTATTATGCCACTTGTAACAACAAAGGAAATGTTTCAAAAAGCCTACAAAGAGGGCTACGCAATAGGCGCTTTTAACGTAAACAATATGGAAATGATACAAGCAATCGTCGAAGCCGCCAACGAATGCCGCTCGCCCGTTATTTTGCAGGTATCTGCAGGCGCAAGAAAATACGCTAACCCCGTATATCTTAAACACCTTGTACAAGCCGCCGCGGAAACAACGGATATCCCCATTGCTTTGCACCTTGACCACGGCGCAGACTTTGAAATTTGCAAGTCGTCAATTGACGGCGGTTTTACGTCGGTAATGATTGACGCGTCAAGTAAACCTTGGGAAGAAAATATCGCAATTACAAAGAAAGTCGTAGAATACGCTCACGCTCACGGCGTAGTTGTCGAAGCAGAACTCGGGAAACTTGCAGGCGTAGAGGACGACGTTAAAGTAGACGCAAAAGACGCATTGTTTACAAGCCCCGACGAAGTGGAAGAATTTACCGCCAAAACGGGAATCGACAGCCTCGCTATCGCTATCGGCACTTCGCACGGCGCGTACAAATTTAAACCCGGACAAGACCCCAAACTCCGTTTGGATATTTTGGCAGAAATCGAAAGACGTATTCCCAACTTCCCCATTGTACTTCACGGCGCTTCGAGCGTTCCGCAAGACAAAGTCGCTATCGTTAACCAATACGGCGGAAGTATGCCCGACGCAATCGGTATACCCGAAAGCGAACTTCAAAAAGCCGCAAAAATGGCTGTTTGCAAAATCAATATCGACTCGGATTTGCGCGTAGCTTTTACTGCCGCTATCCGCAAGCATTTTGTAGAAAATCCTTCTCACTTCGATCCGCGCCAGTATTTGGGTGATGCCAGAACGATGATGAAAGAAATGGTAAAACACAAGATTGTCAACGTACTCGGCAGCGCAAACAAAGCGTAATAGATAATAATTTAAACCATAAAACAACGGCGGCTTCTAGATGAAGTCGCCTTTATTATTATCATTTATTGTAAAAAATTGCCGAGCCGCTGTTTAGCTAAGATAATTATTGTCTGTTAAATTTTTAAATTTCTCTGCCCTATCATATATTTCCTGAAACGATTTCGGGTCGTAAACAAATATTATTTCGTTTTCATTGACGTCCCGAATAACCGTATATTTAAATGTCGTATATGTCTTGCCTTGCTTAACTGCTCTGTCTTCTGCCGTTACCGATATAATATCGCGCCAGTTTATATGCCCTTTTTGTACAAACAAACGGTACCTTGCCACACCGCTGTCCGACACAACTAAAAACTCGTAAAACATCAAAAACATCGCCGCAGGAACAACCGTCGACAAAAATATCATTGCAAGTTTCAACGCAAATGCCGTATTGTCTTCATTTTCAAATCCGAACAGTAAATATGCAAGTATACATTCGAGAATAACGAATAAGACAAGATAAAAAAACATAAGGTTTCTGATTTTTGCCCTTAACAGTATTTTCTTCATTTATTGATTAAACTCCACGAATTTACCGATAATACAGTTGATTTGCGTTTGAGTAAGCCCCATACGCAACAAGTAATTTTGCGCATCGCCGTATTTTGCGCGGAACAAGCGCATAAAACTCTCAATATGCTCTGGATGCGGAATAAATACGTCGCGCTCGGCGTCGGTACGGTCAAAATCGGCTCGGATACGCTCTAAAAAATACGCGTAAGATTGAGTATAATCGGCGATTATATCAACATCGGCAACGCCTGCAAGCATAAGCAATATACTTGCAACAATACCCGTTCTGTCCTTGCCTGCAAAACAGTGAAAAACCGTCGCGCCTTGATTATCAGCCAAAGCAGCAAATACGCGGTACATATTGGGGTTGTCTGCAATCTCCAAATAACTCCTGCCGCACTCCGTAATTTTAGCAGGCGGATTGCCGCCGCCGACAGGAAAGTTATAGCATCGGAATGCGCGGGCTTGCGTATATCCCGTCAAGAGTTCGTCTTCGTTTCCGCCGCCGCGCAAATCCACTACCGCAGTAACGCCTATGCGTTTAAGCAATTCAACATCGCTCTCGGTAAGTTTGTTCGGACACGCGCTACGCAAAAAGACGTTCCAACGGGTTATGCCGCCGTCTCTTGTTGCGTATCCGCCAAGGTCGCGGGCGTTGGGAGTATCGGTCAAAGGCAAACGCCTGAAAATAACAGGAGGGTTCATATTATCTTTCCTTGTATATATCAATAATATTTAAAACCGTTTCGAGCGACTTTTGCATATCTTCTAGCGGAATATACTCGTATCTGCCGTGAAAATTATACCCGCCCGTAAACAAGTTAGGACACGGAAGCCCCTCGTAACTGAGTCTTGCGCCGTCTGTACCGCCGCGAATAGGCACAACTCTCGGCGTTACGCGTGCACGTTGCATTGCCAAGCACGCATTGTCTATCAAATGGATATGCGGCAGAATCTTTTCTTTCATATTATAGTAACTGTCCGTAATACTGACGGTTACGGTACCTTGACCGTACTTTTTGTTCAAAAAGTCCACAATATCGGCAAATAACGCCTTTTTGTTTTCAAATTTTGTTTTGTCATGATCGCGGATTATATAGTGCGAAGTTGCGCTGTCGCATTCGCCCTTGATACTTTCTAAAAAGTAAAAACCTTCGTAACCCTCCGTATAAGCGGGATTTTCAAACGCGGGCAACATTGATTGCAATTCCATAAGTACTAAACTTGCGTTGACCATAATGCCCTTTGCCGAACCCGGATGAACGGACTTACCCGAGACAGAAACTCTTACGTCTGCCGCGTTGAAATTTTCGTATTCCAATTCGCCGAGTCCGCCGCCGTCAACGGTATAGGCGTAGTCTGCTCCGAAACCTTTAACGTCAAAAAAGTCTGTGCCTCTGCCCACTTCTTCGTCGGGAGTAAAAGCAATTTTTATTTCTCCGTGTTTTATATCGGGATTTTTGACAAGCGTTTCTGCCATTTGCATTATAACCGCAACGCCCGCTTTGTCGTCAGCGCCCAAAAGCGTTGTTCCGTCGGAAGACACGATTGTTTTTCCGACGTGGGTTTTGAGTTCGGCAAATTCGGCAGGAGAGAGTTTTCTGCCGTCGGCAAGTTGAATGTCGCCACCGTCGTAATCGGCAGTAACAATCGGATTTACGTCTTTTCCCGAAACGGCAGGAGACGTATCGACGTGGGCAATAAACCCGAGTTTGCATTTCCCCTTGGTATTTGCAGGTATAGAGGCGTAAACATAACCGTACTCGTTGTCCATTCGGGCAGAAATACCGAGTCCGTTCAATTCCCGCAAGAGAAGAGACAGCAAGTCTTTTTGTTTTTGGGAACTGGGAAATTCGGCAACGTCATCTACCGATTGCGTATCTATTTTAACATACCGTAAAAAACGTTCTAAAATTTTATCTTTCATTTTAACCTCTGCTTTCGTCTAAATATGACGCTTCTAAATCGGCAATATGCATAAGCAAAACAAGTTTATACTTTGCCATTGCTTCGGACAGCGAATAACTGCCGCCCTTAACGCGTTCGTCAAAACCGCCCATATGCCAGTTAATCGACATTGCTTCTTCGGGAG
The DNA here is from genome assembly GCA_947053925.1 of uncultured Clostridia bacterium. Classification (GTDB taxonomy): domain Bacteria; phylum Bacillota; class Clostridia; order Christensenellales; family CAG-314; genus Fimimonas. The sequence goes on along the minus strand of CAMRUG010000014.1, from coordinate 19,151 downwards.
TCAAACGCATATACTGCGATATTATAAACACCGATTTTTCGCCGTGTCCGTAGGGAAACTTTTCGTCCACCTTATAGTAAGGCACTTTTACCCAAGCGCCGTTTTCCTTAGAATTACGGTAATCTACCGTATAAAAATTGACTTTGCAAATGTCGTGAAGAAGTCCGCAAACGGCAATAGTTTCATCCGAAATCGTATTTGCGTAATCGTCGCCGTACTCGTCTTTTACAAGTTTGAGCAATCGCTTATATACGTTTAACGAGTGTTTGCACAGTCCGCCTTCTTCCGCCAAATGAAAACGCGCGGAGGCAGGTGCGGTAAAAAAATCGCTGTTAGAAAGATATTCCAACAGTTTGTCCGCGCCTTGACGCGTTATTTTTGAATTGAAAATATCTGTAAATTCGTTTTTGACAATGCTTATGTCCATAATGTTACTCCTTGCGTTTATGTTGTTTTCGTTTGGCTGCGGGGTTTATTGCTCTGCTTGCAAAACGCACCGTTAACGCGGTTACTAAACCGTATATTATGTGCTTGATATGTATATTGCGCGCTGCTGCAAGCAATAAACCGTTTCTTAACGACATTAAATCTTTATGCAAATTTTACCGCTTAAAACTTATTTTTCTGCACTATTTTTGATATATACGCTTGTATTGCCTTAGCGATACTGACTTTACTTTTTGTGAGTTTTGTCAAAAAAATCAAAGAAAATCAAGAGTATTCAAATCGCATTTATTTAGGCAATACACTAAGTGTACAGCGCAATCACATACAAACAAAGGATTTTCTTTGTATACATATTGCAAGTATTGCAATTTGATAAAGCGCAGTAAAAACGAGAGTATTCGGCTAATCCAAGCGCAAATTGTCAAACCATATTTCTTTGTTAAAAGACACGTTGGCAGGACTTGTCGACGGCATTTTCAACACGGGTACCGTTCCGTTGTAGCAAGACTTTGTCAATTCGTAGGACTTAGTTCCGTTACATAAAATTTTTGTTATTCGAGCCTTTTTAAGTATCACGGATAAATCTACCAAAACATAGTTCTTAATGTCCGTATCCATAGACCCTTTGATTTGACAACTTTCGACAATATCCCACAAAGCAATATTGTTACCGTAGCACAACCGCTTTTTACTGTCAATATCCGTAACTTCGGAGTTATAAAACTCGGCAAGTATTTTCCAAAAACGGTTTTGTTTGTTGGCATAGTAAAAGTTTTCTTCACGAGACTTAACGCTGGGAAAACTTCCCAATATCAAAATTTTACTGTTTTCATCGAATACCGGTTCAAAACCGCAAAAAACCCGATTGCCTTGCTGCATAAATGAAGTATACAACAAAATATAAATTTTAGCAACACGAAAATATTAAATCAAAATAACTTTATGCAACTAAATTCTACAATAAAAACACAATCAGACTATGAATAAAACACAATTTAAACTATGCCAATATATTTTTTATTCTGATAAAATCGCGTCATTTACAGCGTTAACACACTATATAAAAAGTGCTCCTAAGATTTTTGTAATCTTAAAAGTACTTTTTGAGTAATAATACTTATATTGAAACTGCGTAAAATTTATCAGACTGCCGCTTAAGTTTTAATTATAAGGTTTAACGCTTTTATCTTTGACTTGTTTCGTTTGATTCCGATTCGCTTTGCGTTTCTGTCGTTTGTACAGTATTGGTTGCAGAAACAGTTGCTGTTTGTTTATCTTTTTTGGTTATTTTAAGTTGTTTTTTGAGCATACTTTTAACAATTAAGTCGCCTATTAAAAGCGTCAGCACTACATAAAAATGATAAAGCGTAAACAGAGTAAATTTCATCCACAATGCTAAGGTAACAACAAAAAATATAAAGGTCAATATATAATCGGCTAACTCGAATTTTTTGTTCCAAACAATCTTACCTTTGTTGAATTTGCCCTTACTTACTTTGATTACTGCGACAAATATCAATATGTTTTTAACTAAGGCAACAACCGTAAAGATTGTCATAATTACCATAGGTACGCACTCTAGCAGATACTGTTCTAAATTGCCCTTTAAAACCTCAATTAAGTAAACTATTGTATAGTAAACAAACGGCGTTCCTTCGGCGAACGGCAGAAAGAAAAAAGCAATCGGCGTCAGCATTCCGAAAACAAATTTTATAATTGTTAAAATCAACGTTTTAGAATTAAGTTGTGTGTTCATTTGTTTTCCTCCAAATCTCAATAGTTACACTTTGCGCAAGCGTTTGATTAACATAACTGTAAGCGTGATATCCGACGCAAACAAAAGCAACGCTACATAAAAATTCCATACGGCAAAAACGGACGGCAAATAACATACTATCAGTGAAACAAGATAAAACAAAAAAGGCAGTGAGAAATCTACAAATAAAATTCTATTACGCCATTTAACTTCTTCAAATCTAATTTCGCCCATATGCACCGACAGCGCAGAACTGAATAGCCTTATGTTTTGTACCCACGAAAGAACTGTAAATACAAGACATATTATCATAATAATCACATACCAAGGTCTATCGATATCGCTTTTAAGAAGATTATAAGAATAAATCACGTTACCGATAACGCTGTCGTTAAAAGGCAAAGGTATCAACAATATAAAGATAGGCATCAAAAGCGATAGTATAAATTTAACTTTTCCCAAAACATATGTTTTTCTATCAAAAACTCCTGTCATTCAAGCACTCTCCCTTTTCTTCTGTTTACATACGGAATTTTTATGCTCCGCGGCAACTGTTTACCAAATTGAAGCATACGATTGTTCCCTATTTAATAAATAACGATATAACGCTTACAACGATAATAAATATTCCCACTACCGATTAGCAATCCGATTACAGTTATATATTCAGAAATGACTTTCAACCTTTAAAAGCGCAATTAGCATTACAACAAATGCAAGTTAATTTTATTCCGCTAAAAGCAACGGTAAGAATTACCGCAATAACAGTAAACCAATCGGTATAATTAATATTATCATACCGTTTGGTATGATGTCAAGCAAATTATTCCGTTTGGTATAAAATAAAGTTATGAACGATTACATTAAAACTTTTGCAAATAACCTAAAAACACTGATGGGCAAAATGACAATTAGCGAATTTGCCCAAAAGGTTGACATTCCGCAACCTACCATTTCCAGATACTTATTGTGTCAAAGAGAAATCTCACTAGAAAACCTTATTAAAATTGCCGATTATTTTAACGAAGACATTGACGTACTTATCGGAAGAAAAGATTATTAAATTACAAAAAAATCCACCTTTTACGGTGGATTTTTTAGTATCATCAGATAATTAAAAATTGTTTTAAAGTTTGCCGTATGTACTGAAATTTGAGATTTATATAGTTATATTTTTAAAACAAGATTAAACCCGAAGAGCGCTGATTACGCTTAGCGGGTATTTTAATTTACTGCTGCTTACTTACGCTTGTTTTTCGCGCAGTTTGACATAGCCGTATTTTCGGTTATTTGCGGCAAACAATATTATTGTCAACACAAACGTCAACGCTTCGGCAACCACTGTCGCAAGCCAAATGCCGTTAAGCCCCCAAAATATCGGCAAAACAAATATACACGCTATTTGAAATACAAGCGTCCTAGCAAAAGACGAAACCGCCGAAATAAGCCCGTTATTAAGCGCAGTAAACATAGACGAGCAAAACATATTGAATCCTGCAAAGGTAAAGCATATAGAGTATAGCCGCAGTCCGTTAGCAGTCATTTGTTTTAGACGTTGTATATTTTGCAAAAAGGCCTCAATTTCTTCCGGAGTCATTTCACGCTTTGCCAATTCTTTATCTAAAAGCGCCTCGTTAAAAAACATTCGGGCTATAATATCGGCAAGACCTTCTGCCAACGCTACCATTACGACAGCCACAACAGCCAGTATAATTAACGATTTCTTAAAAATATTGCGCAATTCTTCACGGTTGTTTGAACCGAAATTGTATCCGATAATAGGCGCGGTTCCGATACAATATCCTATAAATATAGCAACGAAAATAAACTGAACATACATTATTACGCCGAAAGCGGATACGCCGTTTTGCCCTGCAATGCTAAGCAGTTTTACGTTGTAAATCATAGATACAAGCGACATTGCGATATTGCCGAGCAATTCCGACGAACCGTTGACGCAAGAACGCACTACAATGCGGCCGTACCATTTTGGTTTTGTAAAACGCAGTAAACTCTTGTTTTTACAAGCAAAATAAACAATAGGCGAAATGCCGCCGACAGTTTGGCTTATTGCCGTTGCGATAGCCGCGCCTTTAAGTCCCATATCAAGTCCTGCAACAAACAATGCGTCCAAAACAATATTTGCAACACCGCTGGCAATGGTAAACAAAAATCCCAAAAGCGGTTTTTCGGCAGTGATAAAAAAGCTCTGAAACAGATTTTGCAGCATAAAGCAAGGCAATGCGCACAATATTATAGTCGCATACAAAACACAGTATTCCAACATCTTACCGCTTGCGCCCATAAGGGAAGCAATGCTTTCAATAGTCAATATTCCCACTACGCCCAGCACAACGCCGCACCCCGCAGTAACTAGTACCACCAAGGTGAAATACCTGTTAGCGTGCGTTTTATGACCTTCTCCGAGCGTTTTAGATACAATTGCCGTACCGCCCGCACCGAACATAAAGCCGACTGCGCCCAAAACCATTATTACGGGATAAATAAAATTAAGCGCGGCAAAAGGATCTTCGCCTGCAAAATTAGACACGAAAAGTCCGTCGACAACCGAATAGACGGACGTAAAAATCATCATTAAAACAGGGCTTAAAACAAACCGCAATAATTTTTTATATGTAAAATGATCGGACAATTGTACTTGCATTGCTTTATCTTAACCGATAAAAAAATTATTGTCAACTAACCGTATCGAATATCTTGACCGTCAAAATAATGATTGTTTTTTTTGCTAATAATAAATACCGAACATTAACGGTAACATTTTTTTTGAAAAAACCATATTGTGAAACAGACTTATAAGTCAAATACGAGAGCCGATAACTTCGGCGAATGGAGGTACACTATGTTCAACGGAATGTTTAACGAAGGCGGATGCGGCGAACACGGCGGCGGATGCTTTGGAGGTTGCAATTGCACTTGGATTTTACTCATCATATTGTTCTTGTGCTGCTGCGGCGGAAAAATGAGAAATTTCAATCTCAACGTTAACCCCTGCTGCCTGATTCTCATCATCGCGCTGCTTGTTTGCTGTGGCGGACTTAAAATCGGAACAGACTGCAAATAGTTAGGTTGTTTCTCTTTTCTTGTACATAGCAAAAGATAAAATAGGGGCTGTCGCCTTAGCGCGGCAGCCCGTATAAAATAATACATATAATTTAATTATTACTCGTTATTGTCTTCCAACTCTATTTCTTTATTTACAAACCCGCGGCCTATAACTTCTTTGACGTTTTCGACATAGGCGAATGCGGTAGGATCGACTTTATTGATAATTCTCCTTGCGTGCGTTAATTGGCGTTTGTTCAATATACATACGACCATACTCTTTTCCTGATGGGAATATCCGCCTACTACCTTGATATTTGTAGTGCCGCGCTTTAATTCGCCTTGCAAAGCGTCTGCCATTTCCTGCGGTTTTTCCGTTGTAACTTCCAGTTCCACGGCGGCAGAGAATCCGTTAAAAATAAGTTCCTGCACTATTTCGCCGATAAACATAGCCGCTACGGAATAAACAAACATATCTATCGCCTCTACGCCGTTTTTCTTAACAAAATAATACGCAAGAGAAGAAACGAACAGTATTGCCACATTCGTCGCTAAAATAACGCGCATTGCATCGTTACCGCTTTTTTTAGAATGACGTTGAACAAACAGTCCTACAATATCGCTGCCGCCAGTAGAAGCATTAACGTATAATAACATAGGCAACGATACGCCTTGCAACGCACCGCCCAAAATTACATACAAAACCTTGTCCATATCTTCGCCTTCGGCAACCATAACTTTCTTAAATACGTCCGAAAGATTGCACACGCGGAAGACAATAAGTTCTGCAGTCAAAAATAAAATATATAATAGCGTTTTTACTGCGAAGCGCCTACGGAACCGTACAAACGTGTAAATCATTATAGGTACGTTTATTGCAACAACCCAAACTCCGACCGAAAAGTACCACATAGCAGGCGACAAATCGGTAAGAAGTATATCCAAAATGGAGGCAATTCCTATAGCACCGCCTACAACAACGTTACTTGGCAACAATAGCAATTCGACAGACACCGCCGTCGCCAAACTAGCAACAAGAATTATTAAAATCTGTTTAAAATTATGCCAGAATTTGTTTTTCATTTTGTTTTGTAACTCCTATTGAACAGCGGTCTGGAAAATACATCGTGAACGTCCTTGACTATAGTAAAAGATTCGGGGTCGTACTTTTTGATTATTGCTTTAAGCCGCGGCGCTTGACGGTATTGCACTATCACCATAACTAATTTGCGGTCCTGACTGTCGGCACGGGTATTTTCTACCTGAATGTACGATAACCCGCGTTTAAAACTGGTTGTAATTGCCTCGCTCATTTCTTCGTATTTGGTAGTAACAATCAAAAACTTTTGCGGATGGTTAAAGCCGCGCTTAAACATTCCCATTACAAACGAACCCGATAAAATGTATATCAGCGAGTATATTACTACGCCCAGTCTTTCGCCCTTAATAATCATTACAACTATACTGCCGGCTATCATAATGGCAAAATTTGCAATAAGTATAACTTTCGACAAGTCCATTTCGGGTTTCTTTTTTGCAACGATTTTGGCAATAATTTCCGTTCCGCCGTTGCTTCCGTTAAACTCCGAAGCAATATACATAGATAATCCGACAATTATTCCGCCTGCTAAAACGGCTATGATTTTAGATTCGGCAAACTGAAAACTCTGAGGCAAGTATGCAGAGAACAAAAATCCCGCACCCGTACAAACCAATGTGGACCAAATAGTCTTAAAAGTAAAATCTCCTCGCAAATAAATTAACGAGCATATTAGCAAAGGAGCATTATAAGCAAAATAAAAAATCCATTTGACAAGGTTAAAATAAGAGTCTCCTACAAAATTACAGACTATATACGCCGTTGCAGACGACAATCCGCTTATGCCGCCGGCTATTAAATAGGACGGGTCAACAAAACAGTATAACGAAACCGCATTTAGCAGCGCCGCTACCGTAACAACTAAATATCCTATAAAAAAATCATATACTTGTCTTCCGGTTAATTTCTTCAAGGCTTTACTCCGTTAATAAACAATTATCTGATTATAAATATTCTTTGCCTAATTCGGCAAAACATAAAAAATGGCTTTAAAAACCCAAAACCGTTTACCGCCGTTGCAAAAAATATCTACTGTATATTGTATATTCAACAATATAAAACTATCGACAAAATATGTCAATAGTTTTTGAGTTAGTTGAGATAACAATTTTACGTTTTGATTTTGCGTACTCAAAATTTTCGTATTCAAAACTTATTAGCTTTAAAACTACCGACAGGTTAATCTTTGCGGAAAAACTTTTCCGTTGAAGGTTTTGTTTACGGTAAAAATTGCCCTAACTCAACAGCAACTTGACAAGTATTGTTGCAAAAACTGACAATAAATACGATAAATACAGGCAATTCCGTTTCGTATCTGCTACATTGGTTAAAAAAACAAACTACCTGTGTCATCATTTTTCGATCGCATAAAACTTTCCTTTTTCGGCAATAAGATAATCGGGCAATTATTATACCGAGAAAAGTTTTATTTCTTACTAAACTTTTCCGCTTTTTCATCTCGCATCCTTTAAAGGATGGTTTGAGACATCTGCTAAACGCAAGCGAACAAAATAATAATTCGCCAACCTATGTGGCGTACCCCAAAAGTCAGACACTTGAGGAGGTACGCTTCGCTTTCGGGTGTTTTTTATACAACAAAAGACGGATATATTTATCCGTCTTTTATCAGTTAACTTTAAATAGTATTAGCCTTCAAGTATTTGCTTATGAACAAGGTCTATCATATCCAAAGCCGTTTCTAAAGTAGCCGCGTCAGTAACTGCAACAAATGTAGGACGTACCTTAATCTTGGAATTACCCGCCTTGTTGGGGTCCTTTCTGCGGAATTCTTTAAGAATATCGTTTTCCAACGAATACTCGGCAACGGTAACAAGTTTACGGATACGCAATCTTATCAATGCACGCTTTCCGACTTTTACCGTTTCGTAGTTTTTGGCTACGGACAATTTAGCTTGCGGTTTAGCAAGAGCGGCTTTCTTCAATTTGTCAAAGAAACGCTTTTGTTCGGCAGAAAGCAACTCGTACAGTTCGCCTATTGTCAAATTGGCATACTTAGGATCGTCGTCTTCTTCCTGTTCCTCAGGCTTAGTTTTGACAGGTTCGACAATTGTCTTTTCTGTCGTTGTCGTTGTAGTTGTAGTAGTTTCTGTAGCACCGCCGTTTGTAGAATTGTAAAAGTTAATTATTATCGGCTTCTTTGTGCCGTCGGGATTTGTACCCTCAGTTTTGGTGGCAGCGGCTTCATCATTTTGTGTAGTTGTTTCCGTTATTACCTCAACTTTAACAGGTTCTTCCTTTACAATTTCTTTCCATTGGGCTGTAAGCGTTACCGCTTGCGCAGGCATAACAAACTCGTTACCCGCCAAGAATTTCTTTGTTCCGTCAAACCATCCGTCAAATTCCTTGTTTTCGGGAACGGTAAACATATTAGATTTAAGCGTTATTTTAGCGCCTTTTTCGTACTGCTCAACTGCAGGAGAGTGTCCTTTTGCGCCGCCCGAAACATATACCAAAGAAAACTTTTCTTCTTCTTTTTTAGTTATTTCCTTCCATTGGGCAGTTAATGTTACCGCTTGCGCAGGCATAACGTACTTGGAAGAAGGTAAATATCTTTTTGTTCCGTCAGACCAACCGTCGAACTGCTTGCCGACAGGAGTCGTAAACATATTTAACTTTAAAAAGATTTTCGTTCCCTTTGCATAGTACTCTATTGCGGGAGCATCACCCGTTGCCTCTCCGGCGACGTACGCTAATGCGTACTTCGTCGGTTCGGGTTTGGGTTGTTTTTCCTTTACGGGTTTGGGCTGTTTTTCTCTTGGTTTTGGCAGTCCGAATTTCAGCAAAAGTATGAGTAATACTACCGCCGCTATTGTGAAGAATGCTTCTAAGGCTAATCCCACATAATATCCGGTGTTAGACAAGAGTAATCTAAATAACATTAGTCGTCATTCTCCTTTTTCTTCTTAACAAAGATTGCTATCAACGCCGAAATAGCGCCTACGGCAATAACTGCGCCAACAGATACACCGATAATCAAAGCAATTTTCTTCATTGCTTCTTCATCTCTGCAAGTGATTACGTAATCTTGTGCGAAGTCGCTTGTAGTAAATACCATATAATCGCCTTCGCGTCTAGCGGAGTCAACTAATACTTTAACACCGTTTTCGTCAATCGCATAAACTGCGTACTTCTTACCGTTTCTTTGGTCGGGAGCAATCAACAACTTAACAGTGTATGATTGATCAGTTGTATCAACACGGTTGCCGTCCTGATCCACTAACTCAAGGTTATAACCGCCAAGAACGATCTTGTTCTTAATTTGAATTTCGCCGAGTTTATCGTTTTCAAGCGTGTCAACAACAAGTCTGTAGCTCGGGTCAACACCGTTTTCGGTAGAAATAATAATCTTATCTGCACCGTTTTCGTCTTTCAACGAGTTACCGTCTTTATCCTTGTCGGGAGAATATGTCTCGTTGTTAATCGAGAAGTACGCTCTGATAGGATCGTGAGCTTTATAACTTTCGGTTGCGGGTATCGTAGCCGTTACATAGTAGTTACCTACGTCTGTCGGCTTAGCCTTACCGAGAGATACTCCGTCTGCGGTAAAGTATTCGTAAATAACCTTATCCGCACCGAACAATGCGCTGATCGAAGGAGACTTAACTTCATCGCCTTTTATCCAACTACCCATTGTCAAACTGTAAATTTCGTTGTTTACTTGGTTGATAATAATTGTGTAATCGTGTTCAACCGTCGCGTCTTCTTCCGTGCTGGAGTTATAAACTTTTACTTCAACGTGGACATTGTATGTGCCTGCTTCTACCAAACTCGTTACAACTGCGCCGTTACGCTTTACAACGTAGGTAATAGCGCCTTCAGCGTATTCGTAAACTTTTCCGTCGCTATCCTTAATTACAATATTCTTAAGTTCAAACGGTTGTTCTTTTCCGTTATATTGGTAAGAGATAGTTCCGCCGATTATGGTCGAAGGATACAATACTTCGTCTTCGTCGATTGCAAGGTCAAATGCTCTTACTTTAATTGTAGCTTGAGCAGATGCAATTTCTTTATACTTGTATTCCGGTCCTTTTGCAACAACCATAACAACGTAGTCGCCTTCGTTGATAATTGCGCCGATATCCGTTCCGTCAGGGTTCTTAAACTCTACCGTTACATCGTCGGGAAGAGGAACAATGTTGCTGTTTTCGTCGATTTGTTGGACGATAGGCGTTATAGCCGAGCCGGTATACTTGTATGTCTTATCGTTAAATGACAAGACTACTTGTTCCTTATCGGATACTGTAATATCCAACGTTACGGATACTGTACCGTAAGTAAATGTAATAGAGAATGCACCGAGTTTATCCATCAATGTCTTGGATACTTCTACTTGGTCGGCATTAAGCACTCCGTCGCCGCCGTCTTCAAATACAACGTTAAATTGCATCTTGCTGTAATCGAAGTTAGAACCGATATAGTACTTAGCGCCTGTGTAGCTGTCAAGGTCGGCAATCGAGATGCTTCTCGGAGCAGACTTCGTTACTGCAAACCATTTAGAACCGGAAAGGTTGTCATAGTCTACCGTAATGTCAATACCTGTATCGACGTCTGTGTCTTTAATCTTGTAAGTGCCGTTAAAGCCGTTAATAACAAAGCTTATGTTGCTTGTATCGGTAATTCTTTCACGGTAACCGTAAGTGCGTTCAACACCGTCAGCGTCCTTTTCTTTGTAGAAACTTGCGTATTCTTTGTAGAATTGGAAGGACGATTTGCTTACGTCAGAGTTAACCATAAAGTACTTGATAGCAGTTTCAAGACCGATTTTAACGGCTGTATCGTTAATCTTTTCAATAACGATTTCGATTCCTGTTACCACATTGTAGTTTACGGTATCTTCGGGAGTAAATACGCACTTCGCAATACCATTACCTATTGTCGTAATAGTATATTCCTGAACAAACGCTATCGTACCCTTTATTCCGTTGCTGTTATACAAAATCTTGTCGGCACGAAGAGTAAGCGGATTCTTTTCGTTTCTGTAAGCCTTGTTAACAAGACCGAACTCATTGTAACTTACATCCGTTACGTTCGGGGTTGCCTTTTTAACTTCGTAATCGTGGCTTACTGCCGTTCCGTTTACTACCGTGTAATTTGTGTTGCCTGTAATACCTACAACTTCAACAGTATAAGTATACGCATTAACCATTTCGGCTACAACACCGCCGATCAATGTTTCGTCAGGTGCGTTCTTAATGGTAATCTTTGTTTCAAGAGTCAAAGCATTACCGCTTTCGTCCGTTGCCGTTGCCGTAAACGGAATAACGTATCCTGTGTAAGTCATAGGATCTACAGACCAAGTAATACTTACGGGTTTGGGTTCGATACGCCATCTCATTTCTTTATCGGAACTGTCGGCAATCTTGTAGTTATCCGCATAAGCGTCGGCAATCTTAGCTTTTGCCAAATAGAAATCGTCATCAACGTTAGCATTAATTTCCTTGTCGCCTTCAAGCGCTACAACCTGAATACTTGCTTCATCGCCAACGCCGTTAGCAATGATAATTACCGTTTGCTCTTGCGCGTTGTAAGTAAACTTGTTGCTGTCTTTACGCCAATCAATTTCTACCGCGTATTTTTCGATTACGAAACTACGGTATGCAGTAATTTTGTAGTTACCGCTTGCGTCGATTCCTGCGTCGATAATGTATTCGTTAGCGTTGCGGATTGTTTGTCCGTCGCGGGATACGGCTTTGAATGTAGTAACGAACGGGTCGTTTTCAATACCGTCAAATTCTACCGTGATTTCAAACTCTGCTCCCTTGTAAACGTCCGTGGTCGTATCGTCTGCAATCATTTCAACTTCGCCGTCTTTACCTTGATAAGTAAATTTGGCGGTTTCAATTGTCTTGGGCGCTACCGTTACGGTGTAAGTTGCAACAGAAGCCACATAGTTAGTATCTGTTATTGTAGCGGTAAGAATGTATGTTCCTGCGTGTTTGATAACGTCTACGGCAACACTGTCGCTTGCAGTAAATCTTGCTTCTGTAACGGCAATATCGCGTTTTGTAGAGTCGTTTTGAATATTAACAACTTTGTCGGCGCCGTTAATACCGTCAACGCCTGTGTAACTTACGCTTATCTTGTCGATTTGGTTGTTAGCATTGTAAATAAGGTCGTTTCCGTCAATCGCCCAATCAAGAGTTACTTCTTTGGGATCGATTGTAAATTTAACGGTAATCATACCGGAACCGCTAGGAACGCTGTAATTGTCATTAACGCCTTCGGTACCGAGCGAGTTGATTTGAATTGTGTACGTCGCCGCGTCTTTAAGCAATACGGACGCCGCAGGGTCAGTAGCGGTAATAGCTACGCTCGTTCCGTTAATACTCTTGTCGTTTACTTTGATTTGTCCTACCGTAATGTAATATGCAGGGTCATTCTTGTTGTCGACAGGAACTGCAAGGTTGCGGAATACTGCGCGTACTTCGTAATCAACGCCGATATACTTGCGGTTTTCGCCTGTAATCGTTGTCCATACGCCGGCTTCCTTGTATTGCCATATGATATCGTCGGCAGTAAGTTGACGGCGTGCAATGCTTGCCTGTACTTTAAACGTCTTGCTTATTGTTTTGTAGTTGCCGTCGGTATGTTCAAAGGTTACGGTAATTGTATAATTTCCGTTGTCGCGGACACCTACATACTTACCCGCACCGTCTTTGTCCATTTCTGCAGCAGGATCACTACCCTTTTGCAACATATATTTAGTTGTAATACCGTGGTTTACGCCTGTTTCATCGTCAACGCCTACAAAGTTGTACGCTTTGTCAGCATTAGCTACAACGGGGTTGTGATATGTTCCGTCATAAGTGAAGTTCAACGAATAAACGTCAGCACCGCCGTCCTGTCTTACATAAGAAAGGTTGTTGTCCGATTCAAACGCTACTGCGTCTGCATTAAACTCGGCTTGTTCTACATTAACTTTGATAGATTTATCAAGCACCGACTTCATACCGTAGCACTCTGCAACAATTGTGTAATCGCCGCTGAGAGAGCCTACCGTATTTGCGCTTGCGCGATCAAATCTTTCAAACAAACTGCCGTCTTCGCCGTAGAAGTTACAAATGGAAATATCTACAGTTTCAGTTTCCTGAGTACCGCTGTCGTTCTCGTATGTTACATAAACATGCAAGTTGCCCCTGTCAGCGTTATCCACAAAATCAAACGTATCAAAATATGTATACAGGTCTGTCTTTTGATCGTACGAAGCCTCTACTTTAACAACTTTACCGCGGGAAATCTGCAATTCTACCGTTTGTGCGCTTATTCCAAGGTAGTTATTCTTGTAACTCTCGCTTTCCAAATAAATCTTTGCAGTAATTAGGTATTTGCCGGGTAAACGTACGCCTGCTACAATAGCGGCATTGTCCAAAGCAGTAGTTTCCGAACTGCCCTGAGATTCAAACGTTCTCGTTCCTTCGTATTCTACGCGGAAGTTATTGTCAAGATTCATTTGGGCAAAGTACTTAATTGCCGTATTCGTCTTGTACTCGAACGATTGGTTATTAACAAAGCCGATAATAATATCGTTTACATTCGTATCGGTAGCGTCCTTATTGAGTTCGTCATCCGAAAGAACATAGGTTGCTTGCTTGATAGTAAGCGTTGCCGTTATGCTTTCAATCGCTTCAAAGTTCTGCTCGTTAACTTCGCTGTCCTTAAAGCTTGCCGTAACAACATATACACCTGCGTTTACACCGCCGTTATTTGTTTTGCTTGCCGTAAACGCGCTGTTGTAAGCCGTGTAAGTAGAAGTATAACTGATTGTAACTTCTCTGTCTGCAGAAAGTTGAATCGTAACAGTTCCGTCAGCATTCTTGGTCATAGGAACGTTTACGGAAGTTCCGTCAGAATTGTCAAGAATAGAAGTTATATCTATTTCCTGAGCAGTCGTAGGATTGTTGCGGTCGTAAACAACAGTCTTGTCGTTAAACGTAATGTCAAGGTCGTGTTTAGCCTTTACAATACTGTACGCTACTGCTTGCAAACTGCTGTTGTTAAGCAAATAACAAGACGCTCTGCTGCCTGCAAGTTCATCGCAATACGCTCTGTATTCGCCTACATACGTTGCATAAGCAAGGTCTGCTCCGCCGTTGGGGTTACTCAAATCGCCTTCGGTAAAGATAGCGATTGTTACGTTGGGGTTGTTAGCCTTGCGGTCAGCTTCCAAAATATCGTTAGACTTAGCTACTACTCTGTAAGCCGCTGCAGCATAGGGAACTTCGTCAAATACAAGGTTGCCGTCAATGATTTTGGGAGAACTTTGTACTTCACTCCACGTTCCGTCGTCGTTTTGTTTTTCAAGAGAATAACTAACTTGATTGATTACAACTTCAGCTATATCGAGTTGTGCGGCAAGTTCTTCAGGCAAATTGTAGTTGCCGTTATCTTTAATCCAGCTGAATTGCGCTCTTACCGTATACGAACCTGCAAGCATTGCGCCGATATTGGATTCTTCGTCGCTACCGGTTGTGAAGTAAGTATAAATAACTGCAAGTACGCTTCCGTCGGGAAGAACAATGTTGCTGTTTTCGTTAACCGTAGCGCCGCTTGACGTCTTAACGCTCAAAGTACGGATAGTTGCGTCATATTTGAAATCAAGTTCGCTGTCAAGTTGCAATCCTTTAAACGTAGCCTTGCGGACTGTTACGTCGTATTGACCTACACCTGTTGCAACCGATGTCGCTTGTGTATTATTAGAAGTCAATCTTTCGCCGTGCGCTTCCATTACGCATACGTAAATACCGCTGTCGGCAACGTTTTTAACTGTAAACGTATCAAATTGGTTATCATCCAATACGCTGGAGATTGTCTGTCTTCTTACGGGCGTTGCGTCTGCAGGAATCTTATATGTGCCTAATTTAGCGTAAATTTCTGCATAAAGCGCGCTGTCCATATCTGCAGGAAGGTCTGCTTCCGTCCATTTGTCCCAAGCGGGGTCTGCCTTGTACCACAAGAAGTCAATGCTGATTGTGGGGTCGGCAACGTAGGTATATCTCGGTCTTGCCGTCATTTTTATACCTTCCCAAGAACTGCTCGGATCGTATTCCGCATTGTTGTTAGGAACGCTGAATACAAGGAACTGAACGTTGGTCAAACGCCATACTGCATACAAGTGGTTTTCTAACTTTCCGTTTACGAGTTTTGCTTCTACCGTGTAGTTCAAAGGCAAAACTTCGTAGTTTGCATTGTATTCTACGGGGTAAACGATACTTCCGTCAGCACTCAATGCCCAACCTGCAAGTTCGCGGTTTGCAGGGATAAGGGTATCGTCTACTTTTTCAATTTGAATTACGTCGCCTGTACGCGTTTGTCCTTCCATAAATACGGTAGTTTGTTCGTTAACTACGTTTTGGTGGAGGATAACCGCTACTTCTGCCGCTTCCCAGTAAGCATACAATGTAATGTCGCTTACATCCATACCCAAATAGCTTTCAAACCAGTCTTGAATATCGTAAACAATAATTTCGTTGTTTGCGTCAAGTTCCAGTGCTTTTCCGCCGTCTGCTTCAGAAGCGCCTAAGTACCAGTTACTGAATTCGTAACCCAAACGTGAAACGTTGGTTTCGTTGGGGAATACTATTTTTTCGTCATTTAATGTAAAGCTCTGTGCAAGCGTTCCGGAAGCCAATCCGTAAACACCGCCGTCCCATACATAACTTATGCGGTAAGATTTGTATCTGAACGTTACTACGATATTCAAAGTATCGTTAGCGTAGCTCGATTTTACCGTATATCTTGCGCCGTTGTTTACACGCGTGCCTGCAATACGGATTTCCGCAACTTCGTATCCGGGATAAGGAGTTACGTTAACAGTCAGTACGTCTCCTACAACAAGGTTGCCCGCAAGAGTATCTGTAACCCATGGTTGGTCGTTTTCGTCAGTAGCCTTGCCGTTTACGGTATACGCAACGTCGCTTAAATAGTAATCGGGTTCTTCCGTCGTTGTTCCGTTATTCAGCATTTCGGTATAGGTTGCGTTCCACGCCTTCTTCTCCCATCTTGCAAGCAACGTAAGGTTATTTGTCAGATAGTTAAAGGTCGTAGACGAATCAACTGCTATTTCCTGACCGTTAAGTTTGTTTACATAGTACCATTCTACAAAGTTATAACCTGCAAAAGTAGGCGTAGGCAACGTACCGTTCTTCAAACTTGTCGAAGACGTGTAGTTTGTCATATTTGTAACTCTTATCGTACTGGGGTTAGGTTTTCTACCGCCGTTGGGGTCAAGCGTAATTGTATACGTTTGCGGCGACCAACGCGCAACAAGAGTCAATGTGCCTTTATTTTGAGTAATATACGTCTGTCCGTAAGCAATGGACGTTACTTTTGTATCTGTACCTTCGATATACCAACCGATAAACGTATAACCTGTCAAAGACGGGTTCTTCAACATAATTGTCGATTTAAGCAGTCCGTCAGTCGAGAACATTGCGGGGTTATCGGCAACAACGATTTGAGCAAGTCCGCCTGCTTCTTCTTCGCCTATCAAAGCCTTATATCTATCGTCAATACCGTTACCGATGTTATCGTATCTAAGGTAATATTCGTCTCCGCGCCAGAAAGCATAGTAAGTCAAGTTTCTTGCGGGCATTGTTTTTGCAATAGTAGCAACTTCGTTATAGTCGCTGTCTGCGTACCAGTTATCGAATGTGTACTGGTCGCGCGTAGGATCGGGAATTGTATTTACGGTATCGCCAAACAGCACGTTAACTTGTTTAACCGTGCCTGTCTTGGTGCTTCCGTCAATCACGACAGAGCCGCCGCGCAAGTCCCAAGTTACCGTATATCCGTTACGGGAATAGTACATATAAAGTACCGTTTCGCCGTCGCCGCGGACAAATTTACTTTGGTAATCACTGGTATGTTCGCCGCCTGTTCCGTCAGTCAAAGTACGGGCAAACGTAAATCCTGCCGTTTTGGCGTCTGTGCCGTTAACCTTAGAACCGATTGTAGCATTCTTTACAATCTGTCTTGTTACGCCGATGGCTGCAAGCGCTTCGTCCGGTTTAGCCGCTTGCAAAGCGTTGGCAATACCGTCAAGAGTCGCTACTCCGTGGCTTGTCGTTTCGTAAATATGGAATACGGTATATTGACCGTCATTTGCCGGTACATAGTCGATATAAACGCGTTGGTTAGCCGTAATATTTGTAATATTAGGCGTATCGTATTCTACCGATCCGCTAAGGTCAGAGTTCTGAGCCTTATAGTAATGCATCGAATATCCCAACGGATTTTGCCAATTCTTTGCCGTATCTTTACCGATATTAGCAATAGTAAAATCGCTCTTATAATCTACGGGATATTGTACTACCGCTCTGTTTACGCGTTGTGTGCGCGTGATATTACTGCCGATAGCAGGCAATGTAAAGCTGGTTGTTTCCGTTCCGTTACTGCCCATTACCACAAATTGAACTTGTGCTTCGTAAACGTTAACGTAAAGTTGAACGAGTTTATTGCCGAAAATAACGCTTACTTCTTTGTTATTAAAGTTCTTTGTATCGCTGGGTGTAAATACCGCTGTGCGTGCCGAACCGCTTCCTGCAAGTACCTTTTCGGTATCGGTTTTCCACGCGAATGTACCCGTTACGGTATTTGTACTCGTCGTAGCATTAGTTGCGGTAGCCGCACCGCCGTTTGCAAACGAAATTTCCGAAAGCAACTGTCCTACATAAACGTTGCTGTTAGAAATTGCCGGTGCGCTGACATTGACGTCGGCTTTATTGATTTTCCACGTCAAAGGATAGTTTCCGCTTTCCGTTACACCCGATGGTACGGAAGCCCATTTATAGTTAGTAGTATTTTGAAGTTGTACATACGCGGTATATGTTCCTGCGTCCGTTTGCGGAACGGCAGTATACTTAGCCAACGTCGTATTGTAGCTCAATACGGGTTGCTGAGCAGATCCGCTATATGTAAATGTGCCTGTTGTAACTGTCGGAACGGCAACGGTAGCCTTAGCAATCGACCAAGAAATAGACTGGTCTGCCGTATTTGTACCGTTATTCGATCCCCAGCAGTAATTGTTTTTGTCCGTAAGCGTCGCTTTTGCAGTATAACTGCCTGCGTTTGTGCCTGTATTGCCGGACAAAGTATATTTTGCTCCGCTAGGAAGCGTAACGCCTGTCTTAGAATTGCCGTCATATACCAAACCGCTTACCGCAGTAGGTACTGCAACGCCCTTACGTTGAACAATAAGTTTGATTGTATAAGTTTGAGATTTTGCGGCTGTTCTGCCGTCGTTCGGCGTTGAAGTAATCGTAAGTTGATAGTTTGTACCCGCGGTTACGCCCGGTTTTGTTAGCTTGTAACTACTGCCCGTTTGTCCGCTTATTGCGGTGCCGCTGGCATTTTTCCATTGATAGGTAACGGTAACGTTGCCTACGCCGGTACCTGCAGAACCCGGAATAGTTATACCTTGTGTATTAAGCGTTGCGTCGCTTTCGTACACTACCGTTCTGTTTGTGGCAGTGCCCGAGAAGTTATTCAACGTCCAAATTGCATAGAAAGTAATATTACCTGTTGTATTTGCAGGAATATTGGTTACTGTCGTAGTTCCCGAGGGATCTAACGACCATTTACTGAATGTGAAACCTGTTTTTGTGGGCTTTGTGCTAAGCGCAGGTACGCTGATAGCGCTTGTGGACACATTGTACGTTGCGGGTTTCGAACCTGACGGATTCCAACTGCCGCCGCCCAAGTCGTAGTTGATATTCCCCGCGGCATTGAGTTTGCTGGTGACGCCGCTCGCGCTAACATTAAAAT
>CAMRUG010000013.1 GCA_947053925.1 uncultured Clostridia bacterium | reverse complement strand
CTTTTAAAAAATCAATAATAATATTATATCTGTTTGTTTTTAGATTTCAAATTTACTATTGCTTAGCGTAAAATCCTTCAAAACTCACAGTAAGTTTTTGTGATGTCGGTCTTGTAAATACAAGGACTTTTTATTATCAAAATCTTGTAAAACTATTTTGTTTATGCTATAATCAACTTGCCAAATCAGTTAAATATTATACCTGTAAGATATAGTTAACGGTAGAACTATATCTATCTTCCGCGTATTAAAAAATCTTACAGGTTTTTAATTGGTTTGGCGACTAAGCGAGAAGGATATTTTCTACAGGTGTCGTTCTCGTTGAGGACGGCACTTTTTTGATGTCTTAAACAATATCCCTTGACAATCGAATGGGGGGGGGTATACTAGTGTCGGCTAAGTGCCCGAAGAATTCCAAAGGAGAAGATGATATGCCCAAATGTAATAACTGCGGACGAGAGTTTGAGGGAACGTTTTGCCCTGATTGCGGCACAAAGTATCAGCAATCGAAGACCTGTCCGGAATGCGGAGCGGAGTTAAGCGGTTCGGCTAATTTCTGTAACTACTGCGGACACCGCTTTGAAACGCAGGCAAATACGGCGGCAACGCCCGTTCCTGTGCAGAGCAAACAGTCCGCGGAACTTAGCGACAACTTTTACAAAACGGTAAGCAGGTTGCTCAAATGGCTACCTTGCGTATTCTTTTTGCTGTTTGCGGCGCTTAATTTTGCTTTTATGTCCTGCAATGCGTACAGTGCATTCGGCTTTAATGTAGGCAATATTTACAAAATAACGGATGCCGACTACAAGGTAATGGCTACCGTTTTGATAGTCGTGTCTTCAATATCGGCTGCTTATGCGCTTGCATATCCGTTGCTGATAGGCAAACTGCCCAAGGTATCCCATTCCGTAAGTTTTGTGTTGTACATTGCTATGCTTGTTTCCGCAAGCATACTTAACATAAACATAAAAAAGGGCGACTGGACTGTAGATTCTGCAACAAAACTGCTGATAGCGTTTGCCGTGGTATTCGCAGTACTGTCCGCATTGGCTTTGGTTGGAGATATGTTGCTTAGTAAACGCAGTGA
This sequence comes from uncultured Clostridia bacterium, assembly GCA_947053925.1. GTDB lineage: Bacteria > Bacillota > Clostridia > Christensenellales > CAG-314 > Fimimonas. The sequence continues at coordinate 38,778 of CAMRUG010000013.1, read as the reverse complement.
AAAATATCTTCAAGCAAAGACCGACTTGAAAAACGCTCCCAAACCCGTAATGGTGCAAAAAATCTCAAGCGGTATAAAAAGGGGACACGCCGCGCATAAAAAAGCGGTAAACGGCACAATCATTGGCGTATGCTCGGTTGCGGTGATATGCGTACTTGTTTTTGCCGTGATAGTGCCTGTTGCAACAAATATATTTACTTCTACAAGACTTTCTAAACTCAATATCGGCGACGACAAAACTCGCGTAAGTAAAGTACTCGGTACGCCCAACAGCGGCAAGGAAGAAGATAACGTCTGGACATACTACGGCAAAGAATTTTTGGACTTGTACAAACAGCAGGAAAAACTGAACAAACAAATGGAAAATCTGACCGATTTTGAACAACTGGGTAAACTTATGGAACAGCAAGCGGCGCTGGACGAAAAGATACGGACAACGGTAGGCAGACAAATTACCGTATCGTTCGATAAAGACGGACTGTTATCTTCCGTCGTGTACGACGCCGCGTACAGCAAAGCAAGTACTTCAACGGCAAAGGAAGTAAAAGAAATAACCCTAGGCAGCAAGAACACCGTTGCAGTTGAGGATATTTCCAACGGTACGGTAAATGTCCGCGTCAAGTATCAAGACGGCAGTTATCAACTTTCGTCATTGCCTGCCAATGTACAGACGTCTAACTTCGGGGCAATAAACAAAAACTTCCCTTCATCCGCAACTCTTGCTTGGAGCGACGGCTGGGGAGAATACACCCAAAGCATAAAGGTAGACGAAAGCAATTATGGCTTTGATTGGCGATACGATCAATATGATAAAGAGTTAAGAATAGACGGCACAATTCCTACTAACACTCTAATGACATTTTTCGATATGGAATTGCCTTGGATAAATAATGAAATAGTATCAATACAATTCGGTACAAACATTACATATATTCCCGCGCTTTCCGATTTGGTTAAAGACGCCACGTTGATAACTAAACTTGATATCAATGAATATAATTCTAATTTTTACGGCATTTCTGTTGAAACAGGAAGTAACAGTTCAACAGACGTTATTGTCGACAAGAAGTTAAATAAGATTGTTGCAGTGCCTATCAGTATAACGGTTACAACAGACGAAGCGAGCAACACTTTTGTTTTGTGTGAATCCTACTCTGATATACCAGTGCTGGTTCTTTCTGCTTCGTCTTCAAACAAGATAATATTACCTTTTTACAATGACGGCAATTATGTAATAGACAGAAATTTAATGGAAAAATATAATATTTGTGAATTTGATGAACATTTTACCATTGTTCCTGAAAGATTTTTATTCAAAGGTAATTTTACCGAAATAATAATCCCTGATAGCGTAACTACAATAGGCGTTGATGCGTTCTATTATTGTAGTAACCTAACCAAAGTAAACTATTTAGGAACAATAGGAGATTGGTGCAATATAAGTTTTAGTGATGATGATGCCAATCCGTTATCTTATGCACATAACCTATATCTAAACGACAAATTAGTAACGGAACTGATAATTCCCTATACGGTAAAGGAAATAAAGTCTTATGCATTTTACAATTGTACAAGTATAACAAGCGTAATAATTCCTGATAGCGTAACAACAATAGGTGCTTCTGCATTCACTGGTTGCAGTAATCTAACAAGTATAACAGTATCTCCAAATAATACAAAGTATCACAGCGCAGGAAATTGTCTGATAGAAAAAGCAACAAAGACTTTAATATTAGGTTGTAGTACAAGCGTAATACCTACTTACGGAAGCGTAACAAGCATAGGTGAAAAGGCATTCTATAATTGCAACGACCTAACAAGCATAACAATTCCAAACAGTGTAACAACAATAGGTGCTTCTGCATTCACTGGTTGCAGTAAATTAACCAAAGTAAACTATTTGGGAACAATAGAAGGTTGGTGTAATATAAGTTTTGAATACAACCCGTTATATTATGCGGATAACTTATATCTAAACGACAAATTAGTAACGGAACTGATAATCCCCGATACGGTAAAGGAAATAAAGGATTTTACATTTAGCAATTGTACAAGTATAACAAGAATAACAATTCCAGACAGTGTAACTACAATAGGCTCGGGTGCGTTATATGGTTGCATAAACTTAAGAGAAATAAGATACAACGGAACAGTATCCGAGTGGAAAGCAATAACAAAAGGCGGGGGTTGGAATAGAAAGGTTCCCGCAACCAAAGTTATCTGTTCTGACGGCGAAGTAACGTTGTAAGAGTAACAAATGTAAATAACAATTCAAAAACAAAGCCAAGGCAATATTCGCTTTGGCTTTTGGATTTGCAAGGGTAATATAACGGCGGTAAAGTTTCTGTACGATGAATGTATTGCAAATTGTGTACAAATATAGCAAGACGGTTTTAGCGCGCAACAGCAATTATTTAAAGTTTAAAAATTATTTATCGTAAAAAGTATTGAATTTTGCTTTAAAATGATATAAAATATACTAAAGAAAAGTTTTCCGCTTTTCGACAATTAGGAGGATACTCAATTGATACATGTAATTTACGGCGCAAAAGGCTCGGGAAAAACAAAGCAAATTGTTGCGGATGCAAACCAATACGCGCAAACGGCGAAAGGCGTAGTAGTTTATTTTGACAGAAGCAACCACCGTATGCACGATTTACAACGCAATATCCGTTTGGTAGACGCGTCCCACTACGGACTGAAAAGCCAGCGCGATATTTTGTCCTTTATCAAGGGAATGTTGGCAACCAACTTCGATATCGAAATGATTTACATCGACGGTCTTTCGAGATTGCTTGACTGCAATGTTTCCGAACTTGCGGAACTGTACGAAGGTTTGGACGCGATTGCCCGCGAACACCAAGTAGGCTTTACCATCACAGCCAGCGGCGCAAGAGAAGATTTGCCCGAATTTGTTGCAAAGCATATAAAGTAATATTTGTACTAAAATATTTAAGCAGTCAAAGTATTTGTCTTTGACTGCTTTTTAATTGTTGTTTTGTTACGGCTGACTTCTTCCTCCGCCTATTACGGACACCGCCTGCCACGTCATCGGTCCTACAATACCGTCTGCGGACAAGTCGTTCTCCCTTTGAAATTCGCGTACTGCCTGTTCGGTTGCCGCGCCGAATATTCCGTCTATTGCGCCTGTGGGGTACAGTTTTGAGGTTAGTTTTTCCTGCAGATATCTCACATACGTTCCGCGGCTGTTGCGCCTCACGGTGGGGCGCGGAGGCAGTGTCAGGAGCGTTTGCCAAGTTCTGTTGCCTACTATGCCGTCGGTAACCAAGCCGTTAGTTTGCTGGAAGCCCGTAACCGCTCTTGCCGTATTTGCGCCGAACACGCCGTCAACGCTTAAGTTGTATCCGTTTTGATTAAGCATAAACTGTAACAGGTAAACGAAATTGCCCGTATTGCCTGCGCGCAGCAGAGGATAGTTGGCAAGGTTATCCCGCGTTATGTAACTTTGACCCAGAAACGTACATACGCCTTTACAAGTTTCTTCCGCAACTTCCGTTTGGTAATCGGGGTCGCGCATCAGCTTTGCTTCTTCGAAGTTGGTCATAAATCCCGATTCTACAAGGGTAGACGTGCAGTTTACGCTTTGCAGTACGCCCACGTCTGCAAGGGTAGATACGCCGCGGCCGCGTTGGGTTGTGCCTTTAATCAGTTGCTCGTAAACGTCTTCCGATAACATTCTCGAAAGGTTGGCGTTTACGTTGCGTGTAGAGTAAAATACCGATATGCCCTGCGCGGAGTTAAATGTGTTGCCGCTGCCGAAAGCGTTGTATCCGAACGTTACTAGGAGCGTCAGGTTCTGTCTGTTTATGCGCCGAACGCGCTCTCCGATAGATACGTCGGTAAGTTCGGGTTTTACGTCGTATGCGGCAAAGCCGTTTCTTAAACACGCTTCGATAAATTTGTTTTTCGTTGGTCTGTTAAATTGGTTTTCGTAAAAAGGAACGTTTAAATAGGGCATTATAGGCGTACGCTTGCCTTGCGTAAACGGGTTTTGACCGTGTTCGTCATTTGCGCCTATGTAATATGTTGCCAAGATTGCTCTCCTCCATATAATGATAGTTACGAAGTCTTGTTAGACTTTGTTTGTAAACATTATATGCAGTAAACGTATGCCGGTGTTACAGCATAGGACGGAAAAGATTGGCAAATATGCAGGTAAATTTTTCCGACAGTTTCAATCTCGGCGGTTCTAATAAGAGTTCGCTTTCGTTTATTACTTGCATAATGTCCGCGCGCAGTTCAGAAAGCGCAACCGTGTTGAACATATACGCGCCGCATTCGTAATGGTGTACAAAACTGCGATAATCTAGGTTGATAGTGCCTACAACGCCTGCAACGCCGTCGGACACAATGCCCTTTGCGTGAATAAATCCCTTGGAATAAAGGTAAATTTTAACGCCGCTTTTGACAAGTTTTGCACAGCCTTGTTTGGTCATTGCATATACCGATTTTTTGTCGGGTACGGCAGGAATAATTATATTGACGTTTACTCCGCGCATAGCGGCGCGGCGCAAAGCCTCCGTAAATTCGTCGTCTACTATCAGATAGGGTGTTGTAATGCACAGTTCCTTTTCCGACTGGTTAATAAGGTTAATGTAAACGCTGCGACCGATATATTCGGAGTAAATGGGTTTGGGTCCGTCTCCGAAAGGAACGATTATTCCCTGTTTTTCTAGTCGGGCAGGGTTTTCTGCACTGTTTAATTCTTCGGTACGTTTTTTATCTTTGCAGGCGTCGATATACTTGTCAAAATTTTCCGTTTTGTTGCGCGCCATACTGAACATTTGCAAAAACATCACGCACAGCGACGAAACGCTTTCGCCTACGATTTTGACCGCCGTGTCCTTCCAGTAGCCGAAAGGGTGCGTTTCGTTTATATATTCGTCGGCAAGATTTATTCCGCCCGTGTAGCCTACTATGCCGTCTATAACGGTAATTTTGCGGTGGTCGCGGTTGTTGTAAACGGCAGAAATAATCGGCTTGAGTTTGCCGAAACGCACGCAGTTTATGCCCGATTTTTTCAATTTACGGAAGAAAGAATAACCGACGTGTACCGAACTGCCGACATAGTCGTACATCAAGCGTACTTCTACGCCCTCTTCGACTTTTCTTTTCAATATTTCTAAAATCGAATCGAACATTTTGCCGTTTTCGACAATAAAGTATTCCATAAAAATAAATTTGTGCGCTTTTTCGAGTTCTTCGAGTAAATCGGGCAGAAATTCTTCGCCGCATTTAAAAAACTTTGTTTGCGCATTAGAAAAACAAGGCGCACCCACCTGTTTTAGATAATTTATCTGACCTGCAATTTTATCGGGTGCTTGAGGGTGTTCGTTTGCAAATTTAAGTTGCGGCAGTTTTGCAAACAGTTTGCGTTCTTTGTGGCTGGCGTAATTTCGCGAGAATGAAAAGTATAATATTACGCCCAAAATAGGGAACAGGGTAACGATTATTGCCCAAGGCAGTTTGCCTTCGGCGCTCATGTCGCGGTTGATAATTCCGAGCAATACCAAAACAAGAACAGCCGTTGTAATTACGCGTATAGTAAAATAGTAATCGCGGAAATACATTGTGAAAACGACGGCTATGCCTATTTGTAATATTATCGCGAGCAGAATCAGTGGAACGCGGCTGAAAAACAATCGGAAAAATTTTTTCATATTTTTTACCTGCTAAGTAAAGTTTAGAGTTACCTGCTGTTTGTTTAAAACATAAATATGTTTGAAAAAGTCAGTTTTGTATACAGTAGTATAACACAATTATTATTGATTTTAAACCCCTTTATTTTTGGGACCTTTATTAAATATTTTTATAATTGTCAAAATTTTTACGCCAAATTTAAACGAAACAAAGTATAACGCACAAAGCTTAAAATTAAATATTGCTTAGCGCAAAAATTTGACAAAAAAGCGTTTTGGTCGTATTATAAATATATAATGAATATTGATAAAGATATTTATATTTTAGGCATAGAAAGTTCCTGCGACGAAACGGCGGCGTCTGTTGTAAAAAACGGGCGCGAAATTTTGTCCAACGTAGTGCTTTCGCAGATAGATATTCACAAACTTTACGGAGGAGTCGTTCCGGAAATTGCCAGCCGCAATCACGTTGATGTCGTAGACAAAATAGTAAAGCGGGCTTTGACGGAAGCGGATATTGCCCTAAAACAAATTGACGCCGTTGCAGTAACTTACGGCGCGGGGCTTGTGGGAGCGTTGCTTGTAGGAGTATCGTATGCAAAGGGCTTGTGTCAGGCAAGCGGTTTGCCGCTTATTGCAGTAAACCATATTGAGGGGCATATTTGTGCAAATTATCTTACTTACCCCGAACTCGAACCGCCCTATATGTGCTTGCTTACAAGCGGCGGACATACGGCAGTCGTCAAGGTGCTCGATTACGACAAATACGACGTTCTTTGCTCTACAGTAGACGACGCAGTTGGCGAAGCCTTTGACAAAGTTGCAAGAGTTTTGGGACTTTGTTATCCGGGCGGGCCGGAAATCGACAAGTTGGCTTGTTCGGGTAAACCCGTTTATAAATTCCATTCGGTAGTGGTATCTAACGGAAATTTCAGTTACAGCGGACTTAAAACGGCGGTAATAAATCTCGTGCATAACGCCGAGCAAAAGGGCGAAAGCATAAACAAAGCCGATGTTGCCGCTTCCTTTAATACCGTTGCGGTTGACGGTTTGATAGATCGGTTACGTCAGGAAACCAAAGCAAACGGACTTAAAACCGTTGCGGTTGCAGGCGGAGTGGGCGCAAACAGTTATCTCAGGCGCCGTATGCAGGAGTTTGAACAAGAGGGTTACAAGGTATGTATGCCTAAACTGTCGCTATGCGGCGATAACGCGGCAATGATAGCTTCTCGCGGCTATTATATATATCTTCAAAACGAATTTGCCGATATGACGCTTAATGCCTGTCCTACGTTGAAATTACGCGGAGAAAAGCCGCATTGACGTTATAGCAAGTTAATTGACAGTTACTTTTGATATGTGTATATAACAGTAGCACGGTTTGTCTAATGCGTGATATTGCCGTTAAAATTTGTACGGTAAATTTTGTTATCGGTAGTAAATACGGAAATCAACGCATAAAACTATTTGTTACAATTTTTTTGTAAATCTCAACAGGAGTGAATATGAAAAAAGTCGAATTACAGCGCGTGCAGGCGGACATAAACCAAGGACTTACCGCCGAAGAAGTCAAGATGCGCGTTCAAGCAAAAAAGACCAATAAGGTCAAAAAGGTAGTAGGTAAAAGTTATGCCGCTATTTTTGCTTCTAACTTGCTTACGTTTTTTAACTTACTGGGCTTTATTGTTTTTATAATTTCTTTAATTGCTCATAGCGGACTTGCAAATAAGACTTTTATCGTTATTATCGTGGCTAATACGGTAATAGGAATTTTTCAGGAAATACGCAGTAAAATCGCTGTCGAAAAGTTGTCGCTAGTATCCGAGCCTACTGCCGAAGTAGTGCGCGACGGAGTGGCGCAAACTATCAAGACGCGCGATATAGTACTGGACGATATTTTGCTGTATTCGGCGGGCAAGCAGATTTGCACCGACAGTATCGTTATAATAGGCGAAGTTGAAGTAGACGAATCTATGCTTACGGGCGAAGCCGACGCCGTCAAGAAAAAAGCGGGAGACACGCTGTATAGCGGAAGTTACATAATTTCGGGTAATTGTACTGCCCGTTGCGACAAAGTAGGCAAAGACAATTACGTCGAACAACTTTCCGCTCGCGTTAAAAAGGCAAAAATGCCTCCTTCGGAATTGATGAAGGGTATCCGCAGAATTATTAAATTTATTGCGATAATTATTTTCCCGTTAGGAATAGCAACTTTTTTAAGACATCCTAACATTGTTTCTATGTTCGGCACAAACGAATTTACGGAATATTTTGCAAATTTTATAAACAACAAGTCTAATCCGATAGTACAAAAAGTTGACGAAGCATTGCTTGCAATGAGCGGCTCTATGCTGGGTATGGTTCCTAGCGGAATGGTGCTTTTAACAAGCGTTGCTTTGGCTGTTGCCGCATTGAAACTTGCGCGTAAAAAGGTGCTTGTTCGCGAGTTGCCCTGTATCGAAATGCTTGCGCGTGTAGATACGTTGTGTCTTGACAAAACGGGAACGATTACCGACGGTTCTATGACTGTCGAGCAAGTAATACCGCTTGTAAGTACGGAAGACGAAATTAAAACCTATATTGCCACCGTCATACACGCAACCGGCGACGACAATATGACTGCAAAAGCGTTGACGGCATATCTCGGAAACGTCAATCCGTTAGACTCTACGGCGCATATTCCTTTTTCTTCTGCGCGTAAGTATTCTGCCGCTTCAATCAAAGGACACGGAACGATTGCAATAGGCGCGGCGGAGTTTATGTTTAAAAAGTCTAACAAGGACTTTAACCAGAAATGCAACGCGCTTTTAAAACAAGGTTTGCGCGTGTTGGCTATAGGACGCTCTAAGAAAGCAATTTCACAGAACGGCACCGTGGACGGACTTGAACCTATTGCTATAGTCGCCCTTGCCGATACTATCCGCGAAGACGCGCCCGAAATTATTAAGTGGTTTAAAGAAAATAACGTTGCGATAAAAGTTATTTCCGGAGACAATCCTTTGTCCGTTTCGGTTATTGCAGGCAAAGTAGGAGTAGAAAATGCAGATAAGTACATATCTCTGGACGGTATGAATGACGACGAAGTTGTTTCTGCAGCTAAAAAGTATACCGTGTTCGGACGCGTTACTCCCGAGCAAAAGGCATTGCTTGTAAAAACTATGAAAGCGCAAGGACACACCGTTGCAATGACGGGAGACGGCGTAAACGATATTCTTGCTATGCGCGAAAGCGACTGCGCAATTTCTGTCGGGTGCGGTACCGATGCGGCTAAAACCGTTGCAAATTTGGTGCTTATGGACAACAAGTTCAGTCAAATGCCCAAAGTAGTTGCCGAAGGAAGACAGGTTGTAAACAATATTCAAAACAGCGCTTCGCTGTTTTTGATGAAAACGACAATGGTTGTATTTACAACAATATTGTGTTTGATAATCGGCAAGAGTTTCCCCTTCCAGGCACAGCATCTCGCCTCGGCAGAATTTTTCGTCATAGGCATAGCGTCTTTCCTGTTGGCATTAAAGCCGAACAAAAATCTCATCAAAGGCAAATTTATTCCCAATGTACTGAAACAGACATTGCCCAGCGGAACGGCTATGTTCTTGTCGGTTGCAATGACTTACGCATTCAGCGGAGTACTAAACCTTGCAACTGCACAGGAGATAACAAGTATTGCAATGTTCAGTTTTACATTTACGGGAGTTGCCGCACTGCTGATATTACTGTTCCCGTACGACAAGATAAACATAGGCATAGGCGTACTGGGAGTAGTCGGTACTACGTTGTGCATATTCTTCTATTCTCCCGTTATGGCATTTGCAAGCAAGTTGTTTAACAAAGCGCCGGATGATCCTACGTTTGTCTATGCTGATTTTAATGCGTACAGAATTTTGTTTGTCGTAATCAACGTTCTTGTTATGGCAGGAATCATAATAGGGCTTAAATTTTTGGTGCGTTATATCGACAGAAAGCATATTGAAAAGATTAACGCTAAAGCAACCGCAACAGAATAAAATAAAATCAGAAAAAGATTGTCGGTAATTTACGCAATCTTTTTTTATTTATGTTAAACTATAGTTATAAACAATTTAAAATATCAGAGGTACCTTATGCAAAAAGCATTAGATTTTTATTTACAGCAAAGAAGAAAGATTGTCGCATTAAATTACGTCGGATTTGTTATAAGTTGGGATATGGAAACGGACGCGGCGGAAAACAGCATTATGGCTGACAGCGAGCAAGTAGCAGTTGTGTCGGAAATGAGTTATTTACTTATGACCGATCCCGAATTTGAAAAAGCAGTTGCAACTTTGTATGACAACAAAGAACAACTTGACGAAGTTTTGCGGCACGAAATAGAAGTGGCGTATACTGAAGTGCAAAACACAAAGAAAATTCCGCAGGACGAGTATACTGCATACAGCGAATTGACAAGCAAAGCGTACCCCGTGTATGTCAAAGCAAAAAACGAAAACAATTTTGAATTGTTCCGTCCCTATCTGGAAAAAATCGTCGATTACTGCCGCAAGCAAACAAAGTGGCTGCAAACGGACGATTTGAAGGGCTATGACGTTTTACTCAATCAGTACGAGCCGCATTATACACAGGCAAAGTACGACAGATTTTTTAACGCTTTGCGCGAGCGTTTGGTACCGTTTGTCAAAAAGGTTACGGAAAAACCGTCTAAAACTCCGAAGTGGGCAAAGAGGGAATTCTCTGTCGATAAGCAAAAAGAATTTTGCGAATATCTACGCGACGTAATGTGCTTCGATAAATCGCGCGGAATTATGAAAGTGAGCGAACATCCCTTTACAAGCGGGTTCGGCACGGATGACGTGCGTATTACCAATCATTACTATCCCGACAAATTCGATTCGTCTATATTCTCGTGCATACACGAAACGGGACATGCTTTGTACGAACAGCAATGCGACGAATCTCTTAACGGAACTCTGTCTGGCGGCGGAGCAAGTTTGGGTATGCACGAAAGTCAATCCCGCTTTTACGAAAATATGATAGGCCGCAGCCGCGCTTTTTGGGAAGTGCATTATACAAAACTTCAAGAAATGTTCAAGGAGCAACTTTTAAAAGTTTCTCTTGACGAATTTATGGAGTATATCAATACGGTTGAGAGAAGTTTTATCCGTACGGAAGCGGACGAGCTTACATATCCTTTGCACGTTATGTTGCGTTACGAAATAGAACAAAAACTAATTGCGGGCGAAATTCAGGTAAAAGATTTACCCGAGTATTGGAATAATAAGTTTGAAGAATACTTCGGTATTACTCCGCCTAACGACACTTTGGGCGTGTTGCAAGACGTTCACTGGTCGTACGGCAATTTCGGATATTTTCCGACTTATGCGCTCGGGAGTGCAATATCGGCGCAACTTTATCACTATATGAACAAAGACTTTAATGTGGCGGAAAGTCTTAAAAAAGGCAACACCGCACAGGTAAACGAGTGGCTTAAAAACCGCGTTCACAAGTACGGCTCTAGTAAGTATCCCGATGAAATTTTACAACTCGCTACAGGTGAGGATTTTAATCCCGATTACTACATAGATTATTTGATAGAAAAGTATACTAAATAGTTTCCGTTAAGTATATTTAATTTAAAATGTTTAACAAACACAGCGGTCAGAAAAACTTGACTGCCGTGTTTGTATTTTAGAGAATTGTAAAATTAAAAATGCTTTACGACGGTAAAAATCAATAAACGGAAGTATTTTAATATTGTCAATGCGTTTTTTATATGTTATTATGTAAATATGAAATTACTTATCCCCACAGCCACAGGTATAGAAGCCGTAGTTAAAAGACAGTTGACGCTTTTAGGTTATCCCGATACGCGAGCAGTAAACGGGCGTATTTCTGTTGACAATTGCAACTGGCTTGACATAGCGCGTTTAAATTTGTTTTTGCGGAGCGGCGAGCGCGTACTGATTAAACTTGCCGAGTTTAATGCCGTAACTTTTGACGAATTGTTTGACGGAGTTAAGAGCGTAGAGTGGTCGGATATAATTGACGCAAACGGAAGAATCAACGTAATTACCAAAACGGTTAACAGTAAACTGTTTGCGCACCATTCAGTACAAGCTATAGGTAAAAAAGCCATTGTAAGCCGTCTTCAACAAAAGTACGGTATTTTGGACGAAAGCGGTGCAGAGTATAAAATAGAACTTGATATAACCGATGACGTGTGCAGCGTCAATTTAGACACTTCCGGCGTAGGACTTCACAAGCGCGGTTACCGTACCGAACCGTATTCTGCCCCGTTAAAGGAAACTACTGCGGCGGCGTTGATTGATTTGTCCGTATGGAATCCCGATAAGGCATTTGCCGATTTATTTGCGGGAAGCGGCACTTTGCCTATCGAAGCGGCAATAAAAGCGCTGAAAATTGCTCCGTGTATTAACCGTACTTTTGCATATCAGTCGTGGAAATGCGTGGACAAGCAGGCGTATAAAACGGCTCTTGCAGAAGCAAACGATATACGTTTAGACCGTCAGCTTAATATTATCGGCGGAGATATAAACCCCAAAGCGGTTGAAATTGCAAATTTTCACGCGCGCAAGGCAGGAGTTGACAAATATGTAAAATTTAATTTGCGTAACGCAAAAGAATTTGTGTCTAGGCAAAGTTACGGAGTTACTGTAAGCAACCCTCCCTACGGCGAGCGTTTGGGAGACTTGGACGAAGTAAAACAAATTGCAAAGGATATGGGCAAACTTTACAAAAATCTCGATAATTGGAATTTTTATTTTCTGTCTCCTTATCAAGACTTTGAACGCGATTTCGGACGTAGAGCGGATAAAAAACGGTATATTTACAATGCGGGAATAAAGTGCTCGTATTACGCATTTAACGGTCCTAAACCCAAATAAATCAAAGGATTAATTGCAGGGTCCAAACACTTATATGCAAGTTGTTTATTGATTGTAGACAAAAAACCAAGAGGCATTAATAAATGTTTTTTACCCAAAAAAGAAAGATATTGAAATACTTAAATGAAAAACAACTAAACAGTTATACTGCATTCGATTTGCTATTAAAAGACTGTATCGGTAACAACTTTAAAGAAAAACTGTCCGATACGGGAATACACAACGCGGAAATTCATATTGACTGGTTTGAGAACGTAAAAGGTATACTTGTGCAAGCAAAGTATAAAGATTATTTTTTGAATATCGATATTGACGAAAAGGAGTTTTCTCTGTCCGCCGATAAGGATGAATCTGACGATGATACCGTTTATGAATTAAAATCGTATGAATACTTTTTTGAATCCGTCAAGGAATTTATGTCCGCTTTAAATTAAGTATCGATTGTTAAACAGAATAATCGTGCAAAGATTTTCCCTTTGCACAGTTTTAGCATTGTTTGCCTAATAATTGAGTTTATATTGCAAAAGTTTATAACGAAGTAAATGTATTTTTGTCATTATATTATGTTTGAATCTGCAATAAATAATATTAAAAACAAGAGCAGTGTGTACGTTTGGGGTTCACATCAGTTTCCGTGTTTATAATTTTTTTATTATACTTCTTCTAAGTGATAAATTTTTGTGCTTCTAATTGCGTATAACAAAATACCCGCTCGGCTTTTTGACCTATGCGGGTATTGTAATCTGTATTTTAAATTGTAGTTATGCTTTATTTACGAGTTTGGCTTTGTATACCATATATTTACGTTTGCCGAACTCAAACAATCCGCGTTCTGCAATGCCTATAAAGTTTTTGCCTAATATGTCGAAAATACTGCCCGTTACGGTAAACTCGGGAAGTTTGCCTATTAGTTTGCCGTCTTCGTATAGATACGCCACAATAGCGGGAATACTGATTTCTCCCGACGTAGTCATATCTCCTCCGCCTGTATTGGATAAATATACCGCTTTGCCTTTTACTAATTCGGACAGATTTTGAGCGGTTGTCATAACGTCAAGACCGCCTCCGCTTGCCATAGGTACCCCGTCGTAAGCCGCGCCTGCCGCCCCGATATTTTGTGTATTGTACTGTGCGGCAGATTTTTTACAGGTAATGAGTTTTGCAAAAACACCGTCTTTTACTAAATAATTAAGATAGTTGTCGTTTATTACGCCTTCGGTATCGAAAAACGGAATATTAAGTTGTCTTTCGGGCGATCGGTCTACAACAATGTTGAGTTTTTCGTTAAAGAGTTTTTCCCCAAGTTTGCCGTCGAGTAATGACGCTTTATTAAAGTATAAGTCTGCAACAAAGTGGCTTAAAACATACTGTAACGGTTCAAAACTGCCTATTATAGTTACTTCGTCCTCCGATATATGCGGGCATTGTTTTAAAAACGCGTCGCATTGAAATTTAATATCGCGGCATATTTCGTCCTCATCGTAACGGTCGCTTTCGCAAGAGTAAAACTCATCCATTATATTGGCAGAGCCTTTGTATTTTATTACGATTCCGAAATCCAGTTGGTTGCCCTTATACGATAATGCCGAGCCGTCGGAGTTTTCGTACGTTTTTTCGGTACTGTTAAGCAAAACTTTATTGCTGAATAAAAAATCGGGATTTTCTGCCGAAAGTCTGTCCATCAGTTTGGATATTTGCGGTATAAATTCCTTGTCGTCAAAAATGTGTTTTGTAGTATCGATTGAAATGGTATTGGGTTTGTCGTGAGTTTCGGGATAGGGTATACCCTGTTGGAGTTTTGCCGTTGCGTTCTTTGTCATTACGTCAAAGTCGGCATTGCCCAAAACGCCCTCTATTCCTATCGCGCCGTTGTCGTATACGCGTACCGTATTTTCTAAATTGTTGTTAATACGCAGCGAATCAACCTTGCTTGCGGTTATATTTATACATCTGGACGAAGTCTTGTTTATAATTTTTTCCGTTTTCATTATTTGCTCCTTTATTGAATATTCATTCGGCTGACTCTTATGTGAGGTCCGCCCAAACCTACGTTTAAGGGGTATTGTTCCATTTTTCCGCAGCCGCCCGTAACAAAGCTTAGCAGTGTACGGTCGTTGGCAACTCCGTCGATAAGCCCCAATGTTTCAAATACGCTTCCCGTAAGCACTGCAATTTTAACGGGATCGCCCAATTTGCCGTCAACGATTTCGTATGCTATTCTCGGGGCGATAGTAAACGTAGACATTCCCGAACCGTGCTTTATGGAGTGTATATAATAGCCGTGTTTAATGCCGCTAATAAGTTCGTCAACCGTGGAATTGCCGGCTTCGATAAACGTACTTGTCATTCTGACAATAGGTTCGTAATTGCAGTTGATGGCACGCGCGTTGCCTGTTAATTCTTCGTTAAGAGCGGCGGCGGTAGTAGCGCTGTGCAGTCTGCCTGTTAAAATGCCGTCTTTGATAAGGTATGTATCGGTTGCTTTTGTGCCTTCGTCGTCGTACGGCACATATCCGCTTCCTTCAAATACACCCGATTCGCGAATAGTTAGAATATCGCTGCCGACTTTTTTGCCTAGCGTCCACTCCTTTGCCATTGCTTCGTCTCCCAGCATAAAGTCGGCTTCCGATTTGTGTCCGAAACTTTCGTGAGCAAATACTCCTGTCGCAATGGGAGCAAGGATAACGGGGTATGTTCCTGCGGTAACGGGTTTTGCGTTTTTAATGTAATTTTCGCAGCGGCTTATAAATGTTTGTAATTCGTCCTCGCTGTACTGCAATTTGTCAAAAACAGTTTCGCATTTCGACAGTTGTTCTTGTAAATTTTCCTCATTGTAGTTAAATGCCAAACCGTAAGCAACGCCGCAAGTTTGAAAGTCGTATTTTATGTCTGCGCCCTTGGAAGAATAAAATTCGTAAACGGAATACCTGTCAAGGTAAGTTGCGCTTTTAAATGAGCAAAGTTCAGAGTTCATACGGCTAACAGTATCGGTAATCAATTGTAACTTTTGCTGTAAAGGAATTTTTTTGACGCAGGTTTTATCGAATTTGATAATTTTGTCTTTATTAACTTGGTATTTTACGACAATAGGGTGATTGTCTATTTGAGTGTTCGGAGTAGCATATCCGTAAAGTTCTTCTAGCGCCGACTGAATGTTGTTTACGTCGTCTGTAGAAGTGTAGTACCACATTTTTCCGTCAAATACGCGTATAAACGCTTTTTTCTCTACAGCTTCCTTTGCTTCGTGAAGCTGTCCGTTTTGTAACCGTAAATTAGTTTCGTAGCGGTCTTCGATGCGAATGTCGGCGTAAAAACCTTTTTTGAAATTGTACATAATGCCTCCTTTATCAATAAGAATATCTTATCTTTGTTCAAATTTTAACATACTCGGCGTTTGCGGGCAATCGATTGACAGTTGAATTGACAATAAAAAACTCAATTATTTGTTGATTTTTGAAAGAATTAAAAGCCGTAGTACGGTTTGAAAGTTACTTGTCTTTTGTTTAAGGCAGACATTTTTATAAATGCAAATATTAAGTTTTGAAACCCGGGTTTCGTTTGAAGCGGCTGTCGGTAAAGTTTTATTGTATAATAAAAATTTATATGCTAGATGCTAAAAAACAAGCGTTACCGGCAAGTCGATTTGTTTATTCGTTTGTCTTAAATTTTACAAACGTCTAAAATGTTATTATCGGAAATTTCTTTATAAACTTAGAGTACGGCATAAGGCACTTTGAATAATAGGCTAAAAATGCTAAATTATCGGGAAACAATTGAGTAAACGAAAGTATTGAATATAACAGAATTACAGACAATGATAATTTGTTATAGACAAAGCGTGTTAAACAATGTATAATATATGCGTAGAATTTTACAAATTTTAAACTATAAATAAAATCGAGAGAATTTATGACAAATAATACTCACCAAGATTTATTGGGGCAATTGACAAAAGAAGAGAAGATTTCCTTGTCTACAGGGCAAGGTAATTGGAATACCGCTTCGGTCGAGCGTTTGAATGTATCGTCCGTTACGGTATCTGACGGACCTGTCGGTTTGCGGCGTGAGCGCAACGGCAAAACGATTCCCGCCGTTGCCGTACCTTCTATTGCAAAATTGGCGTGTAGTTTTGACGTGAATTTGCTCCGTATCGTCGGCGGTATGTTAGGCGAGCAATGCCGTGCGGAGGGAGTCAATATACTTCTTGCTCCTGCGCTTAATATCAAGCGGGATCCGCGTTGCGGTCGTAACTTTGAATATTTTTCCGAAGACCCGCTTTTAACTGCCGAACTTGCAAACGCTTATATATCGGGCTTAAACAGTCAGGGCGTAGGCGCGTGTATCAAACATTTTGCCGGAAACAACCAAGAGTACGGCAGGTGGGTAGTAGACAGCGTAATAGACGACAAGGCTTTGCGCGAGATCTATTTATCTGCATTCGAACGGGTAATAAAGCAGTCTAATCCTTGTGCGGTAATGTGCGCTTATAACAGGTTGAACGGCGAATACTGTTCTCAGAATAAAACGTTGTTGACAGATATATTGCGTGAAGAATGGAAATACGACGGCTTAGTAATGTCAGACTGGGGCGCGACAGACGACAGGGTAAAGGGTATCAAGGCAGGATTGGACCTTGAAATGCCGCAAGGCAATACCGATGCCGTTATGCAAGCGTTAAATGACGGAACTCTTGACGAAGCCGATTTAAACAAGTGCGTCGAAAGAGTATTGCAATTGTCGGAGAAATTTGTAGATAACGCCGAGCGTCTAGTCGATTTTGATTCGCAAAACGAACTTGCGCGTAAACTGTCAGCGGAGTGCACGGTACTAGTCAAAAATAATTGTAGGTTGTTGCCTTTGTCTAAAACAGACAATATTGCCGTAATAGGCGCGCTTGCAGAAACCCCTGTATTTCAGGGAGACGGAAGCAGTCGTGTTATTCCTTACCGAACGGACAGTCTGCTTTCTGTTATAAAGGATAACGATATAGATTGCGTTTATGCGCAAGGATATCATACCGACGGCAGTTTAGACGACAATCTTTTAGAAGAAGCTCGCAAAGCCGCAACTTCGTCCGATAAAGTAATTTTGATTGTAGGCGACAGGCTTGATTCGGAGGGGCGCGACCGCAGTTGTTGGAATTTGCCTGAAAATCAGTTAAAACTTATCGACGCCGTTACTTCTGCAAACAGCAACGTTGTATTAGTTTTGCAATGCGGTTCTACTGTAAATGTTGATTTTGTTCACTCCGTCAAAGCAATGTTGATTGATTATTACGGCGGCGAACAAAGCGGACGGGCGATATTTGACGTTATTTTCGGAGATGTAGCGCCAAATGGAAGGCTTGCCGAAACTTGGCCGTTAAGTTTGCCGGAGTTCAGCCGTAGTTTCGGAACCGACTACAAACGTGCGCTATACAAGGAAAGTATTTTTGTCGGTTACCGTTATTATACTACTGCGGATGTTCCAGTGGCGTTTCCTTTCGGGTACGGATTGAATTATAACAAAATTAAGTGGTCTAAACCCGAGATAAATACCGGCGACGGCAAAAACAAAAAAAATATTACAATCACTTTGACTTTGCAAAATACAGGGAACTGTCTTGATGCCGAAACCGTGCAAGTATACGCTAGTAACGTAGATAACCGCAGTTTTTGCGAAAAGAAAAAACTCGTGGCATTTAAAAAAGTTTATCTTAAGTCCGGCGAAAGTAAAAACGTTAAAGTATCCGTGCCTATAGAAGAATTGGCGCATTACGACATCGACAAACGCGAAGTTGTCTTGAATGCAGGCAAATACGTTTTGTATGTAGCAAAAGACAGTAATGACGAGCGTTTTTCTCTTGACTATGAAATAGAAGGGGATAACGATACCGTCGACTGTTCGGATAAGTTCTCTTGTTATTATAACGTGGACGAAAACTTTAATCCGTCGGATTCGGATTTTTTGGCTTTATATGGCAAAGAGCTTGTAGAACAAGACAAAACCGTTAATATAAGCACACCGCTCAACGAAGTGAAGACCAGTTTTGTCGGAAAAATTTTGGTTAATAAACTTACCAAAAAATTAACTGCAGAAGCAAAATATAATGCGTTGGCGTTTCCGTTAAGAGTTTTTGTTTCGGACAGTTTCTCCCGCGAAATGTTGTTTACGGTTATCGATATGCTTAACGGTAACGTAATGAAAAATTTATTTAAATTGTACAAGCAGTATATGGTTTGTAAAAAAGCTATAAAGATAAAGAATAAAGGCAGGAAGTCGTAAAATGATTACCCATCAATTTTTTGAAAAGTATAACGGCAAAGACACTTACTTGTATTTACTGTCGGATAAGATAGACGTCATAGTCTGTACATTGGGCGCGACTATATTATCCGTGCGCGTTCCTGACCGTTTCGGGAATAAAACAGACGTTGTTCTGGGTATGACCAACCCTGACGATATAGTAAATAAAGGCGACTATATGGGCGCAGTGATAGGACGTTGCGCAAACCGTATTGCTGACGGAAGGTTTACCCTCAATGACGTAATTTACCAACTTGCGCAGAACAACGGTGCTTCGCATTTACACGGCGGAGAAAACGGTTTTGACAAAAAAGTTTTTAATGCAAGCGTTGATGGAAACAGTTTGATATTGGAAACGACAAGTCTTGACGGCGACGAGGGCTACCCCGGAACGCTTAAAATGGGAGTTAAGTATACTGTCCACGGAAGTACGCTTGCAATAGAGTATTTCGGCGAAAGCGACAAAGATACCGTTTTTAATCCTACAAATCATTTGTACTTTAATCTTAACGGAGAAGAAGACGGAAACATTTTAGATAATGTCTTGCAAATTAACGCCGACAGTTATTTGGAAGTGGATCAAAACCTTATACCTACAGTAAAATCTCCCGTAGCAAATACTCCGTTTGATTTTACGCAAGCAAAACCTATAGGACAGAATATTGACGATAACGATATGCAATTGAGATTGGCAGGCGGTTATGACCACAACTTTTGTCTAGAAGACAATCTTGCGGCGACCGTATATTCGGTTAAAAGCGGTATTTGTATGGACGTATTTACAGACTGCTGCGGTATGCAGTTATACAGCGGAAACTTTTTAAAGGGTCAGGAAGGCAAATCGGTTTACAACAAGCGCAGCGGATTTTGTTTAGAAACACAGTTTTACCCTAACGCTATCAATAGGGACGATTGCCTTAAACCGATTTTAAAAGCGGGCGATAAATACCATTCCAGCACCCAGTATGTATTTACGCTGTTGTAAAAGGAGAAAGTTAAATGTTTGCATTTGTAGTTATGGATACAGGCAAGATTGTATTGTTGTGCGTAGTAATAGTCGCAATAGTTTTGGCAGTATCAATGTTAATCGTAAAGTCGGTTTTAATGTCTCGTAGAAGTAAAAAGGGTAGGGAAAAAAACGAATCGGTAAATACCGAAGTAAATATTGATGGCACTGTTGACGGTTGTGATAATGTTTCAGTTGATGATTATTTCGACGGACAATTGGTTATGTCGCGTAACGTAATTTATTCGGTAGGAACAGAAGGTCAAATCAAAGCAGGTAAATATGCGCTTAAATGCGCTGATGACGCAAGCGCAAAGTTTAACGTCAGAGTTAACGGACTTGTGCGGGAATACGATAGCGGAGATTCTGTAACGCTTACCGACGGAGATACTTTAAGTCCGGTGTCGTGTGCCGTAATATTGACCGCTTTAGAGGATTAGTATATGGAACGCGATTATAACGGATGGGACGATCTGTTCAAACAGGAATTTTCCAAACCGTATTTTGTTCAGTTGAAGCAATTTTTGGTAGAGCGCTATGCGGCGACAAACGTGTATCCGCCTAAAAAATTGATTTTAAATGCATTTGACAATACTGCTTACGACGATGTAAACGTCGTTATTTTAGGGCAGGATCCGTACTATAATCCCGGACAGGCAATGGGAATGAGTTTTTCCGTTCCGCAAGGCGTTATGCCGCCGATGAGTTTAGTCAATATATTTAAAGAAATTAACGACGATTTAGGATACAAAACGAGTATTGAGGGCGGCGATCTTACTCCTTGGGCAAGGCAAGGCGTTTTGCTACTCAATACGGCACTGACGGTTGAACAAGGCAAACCTAATTCTCATCAAGGGAAAGGTTGGGAAATTTTTACCGACCAAGTTATACGTTATTTGAACGAACGCGAGCGCGGTATGGTATTTATGCTGTGGGGGCGTAACGCTTATGCGAAAAAACAGTTGATAACAAATCCCAAGCATTTGGTTTTGACGGCGGCGCATCCTAGTCCCCTGTCTGCATATAACGGCTTTTTCGGGTGCGGACATTTTAGTAAGGCTAACGAATTTTTGAAATTACAAGACAGAGAAATAAGGTGGTAATATGACGAAATCAGTAATGACGATACACGGCTTTTTGACCGATACTCAAGATTTTGGCAGATTGTACGAGTACTTGAATTTCTATGACGAAGTAAAAGCCTTCAAAGTCCCCGGACATAACGGAGAAGTAGACTTTTCCTTATTTACTGTCAACGATACTATCAGTGAAGTACTCTCTTGTTATGACGAATTACGCGCAAAGCACGATACCGTAGACGTAGTAGGGTTTTCTATGGGAGGCGCTTTGGCAAGTTATCTTTGCGCTAAACGCGACGTAAATAAGGTAGTGTTTCTGTCTCCTGCAAATAAATATCTGAATTTGACATCGCCCATATCCGCTTTGAAATTTTATTTAAGGTTTATAAAGCAGAGTTATAAAGAAAAAAACGGCGACTTTAAACGCAAGATGCTTTTAACTCGTAGTGAGATGGAACCGTACCGTAAGAATATAGCGGCTTCCGCTCAGGTTGCCGCAAAGCGTATTTTGCCTAATATCAGCATTCACACTTTTAACGTATTCCGCAAGTTGGTTACAATGGCAAACAACGCTGTCGATATAAAAGACGTTTTAGAAACGCCTGCATTGTTGTTGTGGGGAAAATTGGACGAATTGGTACCGCAAGCGTCTGTTCAGTATATAGAAAAGCATTTTACAAATTGTACTACCGAATTGATAGAAGATTTAGGACACGCAATGCTTATGACCAACAAAGACAACATTTTGATAAAAAAAGTAGTAAACTTTTTATCCGACGGAGAAATAGAAGTAGACATACCCGTGCGTGAAATATTATAAGTAAAAACGCTTTCTTTTCGGGAAAGCGTTTTGTGTAATTATTTAGCGAATAAAATCGCTTGCAATTTGGACAATTGTGATATATAATAATAATGCTCAAATTTTGGGCACCTTGCTGCGGACAACCTACCGTAGCCAAACAGACCATAAGGAGGTAAATGATTATGAACAGTTATGAATTGTTGTACATTATCAATAACGAACTTGCCGACGAAGCAAAAAATGCTGTAGTTGAAAAACTTAACGCAGTAGTTACTGATAACGGCGGAACAATCGACGGTGTAGACAAATGGGGTACAAGAAAGCTTGCTTATCCTATCAACTACAAAACTGAAGGTTACTATGTTCTTGTAAACTTCACCGCTCCCGCAACTCTTCCTGACGAACTTGAACGCGTTATGCGCATCACAGATGCAGTAATCCGTTTTATGATTGTCAAGAAATAAGGCACTTAGGAGAAAATTATGAATAAAGCATTTTTAATTGGTAGATTAACCCAAGACCCACAGGCATCGACGTTGGATTCGGGACATTCCTATTGCCGTTTTTCAATTGCGGTAAACCGTACATTTTCCCGCGATTCCGAAAATAAAGCCGATTTTATAAATATCGTAACTTGGGACGGTTTGGCGCAAAATTGCGTTAAATATTTAGTAAAGGGAAGTCAAGTAGCGGTAACGGGAAGTATTCAAACGGGCAGTTACGAACGCGACGGCGTTAAACGTACTACATTTGAAGTCCGTGCGGATCAAGTGGAATTTCTTTCTCGTTCTACGCAAGGCGCGCCTCAAGGTACTGCGCCTGCCCCTCGTCCTAAAGATACTGCAATGGACGAATTGAAAGAAGTCGTTGACGACGATATGCCTTTTTAACAACAAGGAGATTGAATAATGGAAAACAAAGAAATAAAAAGACCGATGAGAAGACCTGCTCGTCGTAAAGTTTGTAACTTTTGCGTAGAAAAGTCGGAATATATCGACTATAAAGATATTGCTAAACTCCGTAAGTATCTTACCGAAAGCGGCAAAATTTTGCCCCGTCGTATGACAGGCGTTTGCGCTCGTCATCAAAGAGAACTTGCAGTTGCAATCAAACGCGCGCGTCAAATGGCTTTAATTCCTTATGTAGCAGACTAATTGCTCGTAAGGTAGAATTAATATTTGTAATTTATATCCGAAACATATTGTTTCGGATATATTTTTTGCAATCCGAAAAGCACAGGCAGGAAAAACAATTTCAATAAAGTTAACCTGTGCCGAATACATAAGCTAATAAAACATTGGCTTGCCGCAAAAGTCGAATATAAAGAGAAACAGACAAATTATTATTTAAATTAAGCGGCAAATGAAATAATGTATCGTTGTTTACAATTGAATTTTAAAAATTTGTTTTAAGGCAATATTGTGCTAGTAGCATTGCCAGACTTGTTTTATTTAAGAGAAACGTATTGAAAATAGTAATATTTTTATTATAAATATATAATAAATGAATATGTTTTACTTTTAGTTTGATTTACACAATCGTTTTTTTGTTGTATAATTGTCAATAATTATTTTTCAGACCGTATTTGAGTATTTCAATAGTCAGCGAGGCAACGAGTATGAACGTATTTCGAAAAATGTCGTGTAGACTTTATCAAGGGGCATTGTATGTCGGTATGGCGTTTATGCCGTGGCGGCAACCAGAATTGCTTGAGGGCGGCGGCAGTTTTGCCGACGCGGTAAATTTTATGTCGGAACACGGGGTTGTACGTCCGCTTGTAGTGTGCGATAAGCCTGCGCTTGACAGAGGCGCTTTAAAGCCTTTTTTCGATAAAGCCGAAGGAATACTGAGTTACGCCGTGTATGACGGAGTAATGCCCAATCCTACCGTTAAGCAGGTCGAAGAAGGACTGAATATATATTTGCAAAATAACTGCGACGCTATTCTTGCTTTCGGCGGAGGTTCGGCAATGGACTGCGCCAAAGGCATAGGCGCAAGAGTTGTGCGTCCTAAAAAGTCTGTCAACAAAATGAAAGGCTTACTAAAAGTAAACAGGAAATTACCCCCGTTTTTCGCTGTGCCTACTACTGCGGGAACGGGAAGCGAATGTACGGTAGCGGCGGTTATTACCGATGACGAAACGCACGATAAATACGCAATAAACGATTTTTCGCTTATACCGCATTATGCAATTCTCGACCCGACGTTGACTGCAACGTTACCGCCGTTTTTGACGGCGACAACGGGTATGGACGCGTTGACGCACGCAGTTGAAGCGTATATAGGACGGGGAAATACGCGCAAAACTAAACGGCAGGCAGAGCAAGCAGTCAAACTTGTGTTTGACAATTTAAAAGAAGCAACGCTAAACGGAACAAATCTTAATGCACGCATAAATATGCAAAAGGCGGCGTATCTTGCAGGGCTTGCTTTTACGAGAGCATACGTCGGATATGTACACGCGCTTGCGCACGCGTTAGGAGGCACTTACGGTATTGCCCACGGTTACGCTAATGCGGTTTTGCTTCCGCGTGTTTTAGACGCTTACGGCACTTCTGTCAATAAACGCTTGGCAAAATTGGCGCGGATAACGGGCATTGCAGACGCTCACGATAAAAATGCGCAAGCGGCGCGCAAATTTATAAACGCTATCGATACTCTCAATCGCGAACTCGGTATTCCCGCCACATTTGAAGGAAAAATAATTGAAAACGATTTGGATGCGCTTTCGCGGCACGCAGATAAGGAGGCTAATCCTCTGTATCCCGTACCCAAGTTGATGAATGCCAAAGAACTCAAACAAATTTATTATACGGTATGACGGAATACTCGAACGAAATTTCACATAAATCCGCATTGTTGCGTGATAGGGTGTTAGCAAGCGGTTGGCGATATTTAATTTTTAATAAATGCCGTTAATTGCTATTGTAAATTTGATTAAAAATTTAAACGTGTAAAATGGATATAAAACAAATTCTTAAAGAACAAGGATTCCGCTTTAATAAACAATTCGGACAAAACTTTTTAACCGATACGTCTTTGTTAAACGAAATTGTAGACGACTCGAAAATTGACGGCGGAACCGTACTGGAAATCGGCGCAGGAGCGGGAACGTTAACCCGTCAACTGTCAAAGCGTGCAGACCGCGTTATTGCTTTTGAAATAGACCGCAATCTTGAACAAGTGTTAAAAATAACCCTTGAGACTTGCTCTAACGTTCAGGTGGTTATAGGCGACATAATGCGTTATAAAGTTGAAGATATAGAAACTCTGTGCGGCGGAGATTTTAAGGTTGTGGCAAACATTCCGTACTATTTGACAACGCCGCTTATTATGACATTTGTTGAAAACAGCGACAAAGTACAGTCCTTGACGCTTACAATACAAAAAGAAGTAGCAGAACGTCTTGCGGCAAAACCTGCTACAAAAGATTACGGCGCTATTACCGTAGCGGTTAATGCCGTTGCCGACGTTACGCTTACAAGACAGCTTTCGCGTACGTTATTTTATCCGCAACCTAATGTGGACAGCGCGGTAGTGCGTATAGATATGAACAGAAACAAATTTGATATTTCAAACCGTAAACTGTTTAGAAAAACTGTCAAAACAGCGTTTGCTATGCGGCGTAAGACATTGGTTAACAATATTATGGTGGGTTTTGGCGTTGACAGAAATAAAGCCGAACGGTTATTGCGCGATTCAAATTTGGATGTAAGTTGCCGCGGAGAAGAACTGTCGGTAGAGCAGTTTGTCGATTTGTACAAAATTATAGAGCAATCGGGATTACAGTAAAACAAAGGATATAAATGTTTAAAATTGATTTGACAAAAAAATACGTTTTAGCCGTATCTGGAGGTATCGATTCGATGGCGATGTTATATTATTTCGCTAGTCTTTTGCCGCGTCCCGATTTTAGCGTTGTAACGGTCAATCACGGTATCCGTAAGGAAGCGCAAGCCGATTGCGAATTTGTAAAAAACTATTGTCAGCAGTTGGGCGTAGAATGTCAAATTTATTCTGTGAATGTTCCCGAATACAGCAGAGAAAACAAATTGTCAGAAGAGACGTCCGCACGCTTGTTGCGTTACGGTATACTGGACGGTTTGCAGTGTGATTACATTTGTCTTGCCCATCACAAGAGCGACAATGCCGAAACCGTGCTTATGCATATATTGCGCGGTAGCGGTCCGCACGGAGCCTGCGGAATATGCAGAGAAAGCGGCAAGTATATACGTCCGTTGTTGGACTGGTCGAAAAAAGATATTGAACATTATGTTAACATTAACGGCATACCGTTCGTTAACGATTCTACGAATAGCGATACAAAATACACCCGAAATTTTATGCGGTTGGAAGTTATGCCTTTGCTTAAAACAATCAATGCAGAAGCAGAGGACAATATTATACGCTTTGCCGACAATATTGCTTTAGACAACGGATATTTGGATAGTTTGGCGGATATATCCACTGTTGAGTTTTCGGATAATAAAGCCGCAATACCATTGGACTTATTGTCTCAGCACAAAGCAATTTCATATAGGGTTTTGCGCAAGACGTTTGCAGAGTTGGGAGTATTTAAAGATATAGAAAAAACGCACATAGAAGCAATACTGGACTTGTTAAACGGTCAAGGCGGCAAAAAAGTTTATTTGCCGTTCGGATACATTGCAGTTAACGATTACAATTATATTACATTAGAAAAATTCGACGCCGAAGAAATTACATACTTTGAAATTCCGTTTGCCGTAGGTAGAACGGTTACGCCCGTTGGAGTAGTTGGAGTTTCGGAAAAACAAAGCGAAAATTCTCTTATGATAGACTTGAATAAAATGCCGTCAAATGCGGTTATCAGATTGAAACGGCAGGGCGATGTATTTGAAAAATTCGGCGGAGGAACCAAAACGCTGAAAAAGTATTTAATCGACGAAAAAATTCCGCAAAGGAAACGTCAAAGATTACCGTTGATAGCAAGCGGTAACGAAGTGTTGGTAATTTGCGGAGTGGAAATATCCGAAAAACTCAAAGTAAACGACGACTCGAAAGTCTATTATATATCTCTGGAAAAGGAAAATGTTTTATGAAAAACTGTACCTGTGTAAAAGATATACTTGTATCTTCTGCCCGAATTGACAAACGCGTAACGGAACTTGCCGAACAAATAACAAACGATTACAAAGATACCAGCCCTTTGATAGTAGGCGTATTAAAAGGGGCGTGGATATTTATGGCGGATTTACTGCGCAAAGTAGAACTTGACGTGGACGTAGATTTTATTTGCGTGTCAAGTTACGGTTGCGGAACGTCGTCTTCGGGGCGTATAACGTTGCTCAAAGACATAACTACCGATATGATAGGACGCGATATAATAGTCGTAGAAGATATAATAGACAGCGGTACAACATTGTTGTATCTAAAAGAAATGCTGTTAGAACGCGGAGCGGCAAGCGTAAATATTGCTACATTGCTGTCCAAACCCTCGAGACGTGTAGTTGATATTGATGTTAAATATGTGGGTTTTGAAGTTCCGGATGAATTTGTAGTAGGGTACGGAATGGACTTTAAAGAACGTTTCAGAACTTTGCAAGATATATGTATTTTAAAAGAAGAAGTATATAAGAAATAACAAAACAAAAAATTTGATACTTTAATAATATACGAACAACAATTAACGGCACTTATCTATAACTAACTGTTGCTAATCAACCGTTATTGCATTGTATCACGCAGCAGAATAATTGTTTGAGTAAAATTTATTAGTGTACGAAAATTACATACACAGGTTTTATTAAATAGGAAATTAAGCCGAGTTGCTTATTTTAGCAGCAGTAAAATGTTTCGGTTATAAAATAAACAGAATTATTATGGTCATTTTAATTGCAGGGGCAACCCATACGGGAAAAACATTCCTTTCGCAAAAAATTCTAGAAAAATATAAATTTCCCTATTTATCCATTGACCATTTAAAAATGGGACTTATTCGCAGCAATTTGACAAATCTAACGGTTTATGACGATAATTTATTGTTGCCTTATTTGTGGAATATTGTAAAAGAAATAATTAAAACCGCAATAGAGAACGGACAGAACCTGATAGTTGAAGGTTGTTATATTCCTTTTGATTGGCGAACGTATTTTTGTAAAGAATATTTGGATAATATAAAATGTCTGTTTCTGGTAATGAGCGAAGAATATATTCTAAAAAATTATTCCGATATATTATCTAATGCTAACTGCATTGAAAACCGTGCTACGCAAGATTGTTCGGATAGAGAAGAATTGATAAAAGAAAACATTGCAGTGTTGAAAGGCTGTAAACAACACGAGTGTTCGTACTTTTACATTGATAAAGAATATCCTACATTCGATGAAATAATCAATAAATTACAATTATAATCACAAATTAAAAACGCAGAGATGTTGAGGTCTCTGCGTTTTTTAAAAATAAAGTCTGTTTTAGATATCAGCCTTGCGGTTTCGCTTGGTTGATAATATTTTTTATTTCTTCAATTATTTGAGCGCCCATACCTGTCGCCAAAGCAATGCCGACGAAGATACCTACAACTATTAAAGCGAGTAATGCCGCACAAAAGAAACTTCTTGCATAACTGCGTCTGTTTATATTGGAAGAAGAAAAACAAAATATTAACAAACAAATAAAACCTACAAACGGTATTGAAAACAGTAAATTGTAACCGAAATATCCCCATGCTCCTATAGGTCTGTATTTTGAGTCGAGTTTTTCTATTTCATTTTTTTCAAAACTGTTCATGACAATACTCCTTTAAGATTTGTTTAAGAATAGTATACGCATTTGTTCGTCTGTTGTCAATAATTTTACAAAAAAGAACAAAATTGTGTATTATTTTTACTTTATGTATAAAGCCTGATGTTTTGTCTTAAATTACATTATCTTAAAAAGTTTTCTTTAAGGCAACTAGGCTGAGTGTCGGCTACAAGCGAACTTTTTATTTTTGCACCCCAAATAATTATTCCCTGTATTTTTTTAATTACTATTAAACACGCATTTTGCACGACGAATTATTTTACGGACTACAATTTTACTGTACAAGCAGTTTTTTGTGCGAATAAGCATAATATATAAAATTAGCGGAGAAAAGTATTGTTTAGTTATAAAGATTTGTTGAAAGAAACTCAATTGTTTTGTCAGCGCGGAATCGAAACGGGTATAGTCGGAGAAAGCGAATTGAAACAGCAAATTCCTTATATTTTTGTAGGCAAAAAAAACGGCAACTATATGATTGTTCAAGGTGCGATACACGCCCGTGAACACTTAACCGCGCTTGTCGTTGTGTGTCTTGCAAAGTATTTGGTTAAAAATGCCGAATTGAATATAAACGGCGGTATTTATTTTGTTCCGATGGTCAATCCCGACGGAGTCCGTCTTTGTCAGGAAGGCGTGGGTTTTATTAACGACAAACAGCGTAAAAGCAATCTTTTGGCAATTAACGGCGGTGCGGATTTTTCTTTGTGGAAAGCCAATGCCGACGGAGTGGACTTAAACGTGAATTTTGACGCAAAATGGGGCGAGGGGGCGCAAAACGAATTTTTTAAGTCGTCCGCAAATTATGTCGGTAAGGAGCCGTTTTCGGCGGCAGAAAGCAGGGCGCTTGCGGAGTTTACCGAAAGAATTAAACCTTGCGTAACCCTGTCCTACCACTTAAAGGGAGAAGAAATCTACTGGGAATTCGGTCAGACATCGCATAGACGTTACAGAGATAAACGTTATGCGCAGGCAATAGCAAAGTATACGGGATATGCCGTTAAAGAACCCCAAAACAGTGTAGGCGGATATAAAGACTGGTGCATAGAAAAGTTCAAAATACCTTCTTTTACAATCGAAGTAGGTAACGACAAATTTTCGCATCCTTTCCCATACGACCAACTGGGTGTAATCGTAGAACAGAACAAAGATTTGCCGCGCAAACTTTTAAACAGTATTATCAAAGACAAAAACGAGTTGCATAGCGTAGGAATAGACGATCAATTATTTGTTTAGTATTTAATATCAAGATTATTAAGCGCGCTTAAAACAGGCACGCTTATTTTGACCCGATACAGGTTTAAAAGTAGTTGTATTTTAGCGGTTTTTCTTGACAACTTTTATTTATTGTCATACAATTTGACTGACACTAAAATGCGAGGTTACTTATGGATAAAGTAGCGGTAGAAAAAAAATGGAATAAATTTTGGCAAGAAAACAAAGTTTATAAATTTGACGAAAAGGACGTAGACAACAAGTATTACGTTTTGGAGATGTTCAGTTATCCGAGCGGCGCAAAATTACACGTCGGACATTGGTACAATTACGGACTTAGCGACAGTTTTGCGCGTTACCAGATAATGAAAGGCAAAAACGTTTTTCAGCCCATGGGCTTTGACGCTTTCGGTCTGCCTGCGGAAAATTATGCCATAAAAACGGGAATTCATCCGCAAGACTCCACTTTGCACAACATAGAAGTTATGGAACAGCAGTTAAGAAATATCGGCGCTATTTTCGATTGGGATCACGAAATTAAAACGTGTCTGCCCGACTATTACAAATGGACGCAGTGGATATTCTGCGAATTGTACAAGCACGGTTTAGCATACCGCAAAAAAGCGCCTGTAAACTGGTGTCCTAGTTGTAATACCGTACTTGCTAACGAGCAGGTAGTAGACGGACATTGCGAACGGTGCGACAGTCAGGTTATCAAAAAGGATTTGACCCAGTGGTTTTTTAAAATCACAGCCTATGCCGACGAGTTGTTAAGCGGCTTAGACAAAATAGACTGGCCGGAAAAAACCAAAGCAATGCAACGCAATTGGATAGGCAAAAGCACCGGAGGAGAAATCACTTTCGATTTGGCGGACGGTAGCGGTAGTTTTAACGTATTTACTACGCGGGCAGACACATTGTTCGGCTGTACTTATGTCGTACTTGCACCCGAACATCCGCTTGTCGGCAAGATTACTACCGAAGAACAGCTTGCGGCAGTGCAGAATTACTGCGACGAAGTTGCCAAAACCGACGAAATAGAACGTTTGTCAACCGCAAAGGATAAGACAGGCGTGTTTACGGGCGCGTACGCAATAAATCCGATTAACGGATGTAAAGTAGAAGTTTGGATAGGCGACTATGTGCTTGCAAGTTACGGCACGGGCGCGGTTATGGGAGTACCGTCTCACGACGCGCGCGACTACAAATTTGCAGTTAAACACGGTCTGGGTATTAACCGCGTAATAAAGGCGGCTTCGCCTGATGTGGATGACAGTTTGCCATATTGCGAATACGGCGTTATGGTCAACAGCGGTGAATTTGACGGTATGAGCACCGAGCAAGGACGTGTTGCCGTTGTTGAAAAATTGGCGGCAATAGGCAAAGGAAAACTTACTACGAATTACCGTCTGCGCGACTGGCTTGTATCACGTCAACGTTATTGGGGCGCGCCTATTCCTGTTATTCATTGTCCTCATTGCGGTGAAGTTTTGGACGAAAATCTGCCCGTAATGCTGCCTTATGACGTGGAATTTAAACCCGACGGAACAAGTCCGCTTGCTAAACACGAAAAGTTTATTCACGATGTCGTTTGTCCCAAATGCGGCGCAAAAGCAACCCGCGACCCCGACACGTTGGATACTTTTGTATGCAGTAGTTGGTATTATCTCCGTTATGTCGATCCTAAAAATGCCGAAAAACCTTTTGATACCGAACTCGTAGACAAGATGCTTCCCGTGGATAAATATGTCGGCGGCGCAGAGCACGCTTGTATGCATCTTTTGTATGCGCGGTTTATTACAAAAGCGTTGCGTGATATGGGTTATCTTCATTTTGACGAACCGTTTAAGTCTCTTGTGCATCAGGGCGTAATTTTGGGTCCCGACGGCAACCGTATGAGTAAATCGCACGGCAACGTCGTTTCTCCCGACGAATTTGTATCTGCTTACGGCGCCGATGTGTTCCGTTGCTACCTTGCATTCGGTTTTAAGTATACCGAGGGCGGTCCGTGGAACGATGACGGAATTAAGGCTATCAACAAGTGGCTGGATAGAGCAGAACGCTATGTTTTGGCGGCTTACGGCGATTATGCAAGTTGTGATGAATACGGCGTAGATGAAAAGGAACTAAACAGAGTACGCCATAACACAATTAAGTCGGTAGATAACGACTATAACGAATTTAGTTTCAATACAGCCGTTGCCCGTATGATGGAACTTGTCAATGCAATGAGCAAGTACGATAATAAGACTGTAAAAAACGCCAAACTTTACCGTGAAACGGCGGACGATTTACTGAAAGTATTGTGTCCGCTTGCGCCGCATTTTACCGAAGAACTGTGGCAGCAAACGGGGCATAACGGAAGCATAGTTGTATCGGAATTTCCGACCTATGACGAAAAAGCGCTTAAAACAAGCGAAATAGAAATGCTCGTTCAATTTAACAGTCGCCCTAAAACACGCATTATGGTAGATACTTCTTTGACCGTTGCCCAAATAGAAAAACTGGTATTGTCCGACGTAAAAGTACAAGAACTTTTAGGCGGCGCGTCTGTTAAAAAAGTTATCGTTATTCCAAACAGACTTATAAATATAATTTTGTAAAACATGAAAGAAGAATTGTTCAAAAAATATGCGTTAGAGTTGGGCATAGGCAACACTCCGCTTATTCCGTACGAAGAAGATTTTGACGCGGACATTTACATAAAAAACGAGGCAATGAACGCCAGCGGCAGTATAAAGGACAGGGCGGCGCTTGCAATGATATTGGACGCCAAAGAAAGAGGTGTACTCAATCAAGGCGACGTTATTGTAGAAGCGACAAGCGGAAATATGGGTATTGCTTTGGCGTATGTCGGTTTAAAACTAGGGTACAGGGTTGTTTTGACTATGCCCGATAATATGAGTCAGGAACGCCGTACGTTACTGCAAGGTTTAGGTGCGGAACTTGTGCTTACCGAAGGCAAACTCGGTATGCAAGGCGCAATAGATATGGCGGAGCAACTTGCAAACGAACAGCATCATATTTGGTTGAAGCAGTTTGAAAACCGCGCCAATGTTTTAGCGCATTATGTTTCGACAGGGCAAGAATTATCAGAACAGTTGGATCAAATCGACGTTTTTGTTGCAGGAGTAGGAACGGGCGGTACGCTTATCGGTACGGCTAAAAAACTAAAAGAAAAATATCCCCGTTGCGAAATAGTAGCGGTCGAGCCTGCCGCAAGCGCCGCAATATCGCGCGGAGAGCGCGGCGCGCACGCAATACAGGGTATCGGTGCGGGTTTTGTGCCGAATTTATATGATAAATCTGTAGTTGACCGTATCGAACTTGTTACAGACGAACAGGCTATGGAAATGTTTTACACTCTTAACAATAAGCAAGGTTACTGTTGCGGTATATCTTCCGCCGCAAATATATCCGTTGCTATACGTTTGGCGCAGGATTCGGCATATAAAGGAAAAAATATCGTAACCGTATTCCCCGACGGAGACGATAGGTACGAATCGTTGCTTAATAAATAAGTTTGTTTTTTTTCTGTCCCCTAATCTTAGAAGGTTAGGGGATTTTTTATAAACACGATTTGCAACGCGATTTAAAAAGTTTACTGAAACCGTGATGGCGTAAAATTTACATGCAGACAGAAATGATTTGTAAATTGTAAAATGTTATGTTGTTACTCAAGTTATTTTAATTAGGCAAGTTATCGTAGTCAAAGAGAATAACAGTAAGTTTAAAATAATGCAATTTGTATAACAAAAATAAGCGGAATTCTGCTAAGATGATGTAAATAGCCATATTCGTAAATAATCGGCGTATTTATAGAATACGGCATATTTTGGACATAAAACAGTAAAAATGTAGAATAATACAAGCGGCTAAAAATCAAAAAAGCGAAACAAAAAATTGTTTTTCATTATTGCAATTATTTTAAAATGGTGTCTTGACAACAATAAAAATTTTACTTACAATAGAATTAACTCATATTTGGGTGTAAATAAATTTTAGGGGAGAATGGGTATGAAAAAATTTGCAAAAATCACTGCGATTGCAATGGTAGTAGTTTTAAGCGTTGTGTTGCTGGCATCTTGCGGCGTTAGTCAAAAGACTGCAGACAAAATTAACGAGGCTTTCAAGAACGGAGAACCTATGAGCGTTGCCGACGTTAAAAAACTTTGCGGCGATCCAACGGCAGATTTGACCATTGCAGGTTCAGGTTTGCTTACATTTGTTAACGGATGCAAAACCATAGAAGAAGCCAACCAAAAGAGAAAGGACGGCAAAAGCGTAAAAGCATTGTATGTTACTTGTGTGGCAGGTAAGGCAACAGGTGCGATTTTCCAAGATTACGATCCTGATAAGAAATCCTAAAATATTGTAATTTAAAAATCTCAAAGCGAATTGCTTTGAGATTTTTTATTGTCGTTTTTATAATAAAAATTACTAAACTTTGTTGTACTAAGGTGGTTTATGACTTGAAAAGAAAAACATAATCAGAGAAGTTGTTTCTTGATAATTTACCTATTTCAATAATTGTTATTTGATGCGGAAAGAACTCACGCAAAAAACATTTGTTAAATTTTATAAATCTACTTAAAAGTCGAAAGAAAATATCGCAGAAAAACGGCTGTGGAGCATATAGTGCAATCAAGCAGGCGCGCTTATATTTTGCCGACAGTTAAACGTATTGCTTTTTTCTGTGTTTTTTAACAATCTGCTCGTTATTGTTGCTTTGTTTTACAAGTATGCTATTTTATTGCAAAGTTAATTGACTTTGCCGCTTATCTGAAATTTGCAATCAGTAAGTAGTTATTGACACATTTGTCGTTTGCGTGGTAAAATAAAATGAAATAATATTGAAACAAGGAGGCAACTTATTATGGATAACGTCAAAAAGACGGTTTTTTCAGGCGTGCAACCCACAGGCAGAATAACGCTCGGCAACTATTTGGGAGCAATCCGTAACTGGTCGCCTTTGCAAGACGAATATAACTGTTTGTATTGTGTTGTAGACTTACACTCTTTAACGGTTACTCAAATACCCGCCGAACTGCGCAAGAATACTCTTGATTTAGTTGCGTTGTATATTGCTTGCGGAATAAACCCGGATAAAAGCGCATTGTTTATTCAATCTCACGTTCACGAACACGCAGAACTTTGTTGGATATTAGATACTATTGCTTATATTGGCGAACTAAACCGTATGACTCAATTTAAGGATAAGTCAAGGAAACACGCCGATAATATAAATATGGGATTGATGAACTATCCCGTACTTATGGCAAGCGATATTTTACTGTATCAAACCGACCTCGTGCCTATAGGCAAGGACCAAACCCAACACCTTGAACTTGCGCGCGATTTGGCAGGACGTTTTAACGCAAGATACAGTCCTACGTTTGTTGTTCCCGAAGGTTTGACTTTTAAGGCGGGCGGAAGTATAAAGAGTTTGCAGGACCCGACGGCAAAAATGAGCAAGTCCGATCCTAACGAAAATGCGGTAATAACGCTGTTTGACGACAATGACGCTATACGACGCAAATTCCGTCGTGCAGTAACCGATTGCGGAAGCGAAGTGCGTTTTGGCGAAGACAAGGCGGCAATCTCCAATCTATTGACAATTTACAGTTTGTGTAGCGGAGAAAGCGTAGCCGATGCCGAAAAACGCTTTGACGGCGTCGGTTACGGCGTGTTTAAAGATTCGGTTGCCGATGCGGTAATTTCTGTAATAGAGCCGATACAGCAACAGCAAAAACGTCTTTCTGCCGATAAGAGTTATCTTGAAGGCGTATTAAAGCAAGGCGCAGAACAAGCCGAGCGCATAGCGCGCAAAACTCTTGACAAAGTTTACCGCAAAGTCGGATTAGTCGGGCGTATCAGATAATGTTTGGATATTTGGATATAGAAAAGGGTACACTCAACGACGGGCAGCGCGGCTTGTGGCAGACGTTTATGTGCGGTTTGTGCTTTTCTACAAAAAAACTGTACGGAAATTACCCGCGTATGTTTATTACAAACGACGTCAATTTTTTTAACGTGTTGTTTCATAGCGTACTTAATCTTGACGTAAAAATAGATAATAGGCGGTGCTTTTCGCATCCCGTAAAAAAACGCTCGGTTTTAAATCCGACAGAACTAACAGATAAACTTGCCGCCGCAAATATTTTGTTAACATACAGGAACATTTACGATGATGTTTTGGACGACAACAGCACCAAAAAGAAAGCCGCTTTAAAACTGTTTAAGCAGTCGTATTTAAAAGCAAAAGAACAGTTTGAAGAACTTGACGGAGTATTATCTAAAAGGTACGCCGAACTTCAAAGTTTAGAAAAGTCTGACTGTACAAGCGTAGACAAGGTAGCACATTCGTTTGCGGCATTGTCGCAGGATTTCTGCAGAATTGTACTTGAAGATAAAACTAACGGATATGTCGAAACGCTTTGCTATAATGTAGGTAAATGGATATATCTGATAGACGCATTAGACGACGTAAAAAAAGACATAAAAAAACGCGGCTATAACGTATTTGTAAAAAGTTACAATGTAACTTCCGATAAAGAACTTGCGCAATATATTGACGAAATAGAATTTGAAATGTATTCTGTGCTTAACCGAATAGCGCAGGCATATAACGACCTTAATTTAACAAAATATACTTGTATATTAGATAATGCGCTTTACGAAAGCATACGCAATAAAACGCGGTTGACAATAGACAAGTTAAAACAAAACTAAACGGAGAAAAAATGGATTACAACGCATACGAAATTTTAGGGCTCACAACTTCTGCAACCCGAAACGAAATAGACGAACGTTATAAAGAACTTCGCGACAAATATCAGCGCGCAAGATTCGCTCTCGGCGAAGAGGGTGAAGAAGCCTCGGAAAAACTTCAACAAGTTGAGGTGGCTTATCGCGATATTCTGGCTTCTTTAGAAGAAGAAAATCAAGCGCAAACGTTCAAAGAAGACGACAGTTATACGGCTATTCAGCAACTAATTACGGAAGGTAAACTTGACGAAGCGCAAACTAAGTTGGACGATATGGTTTCGCGCGATGCCGAATGGCATTATGTGCAATCAATTTTGTTTTACAAGCGTAACTGGTTTTTGGAAAGTAAAAAGCAACTTGAACTTGCTTGTCAGATGGAACCTGATAACAGCAGGTATAAACAAAGTCTGGACAAATTGACAAAGATTTTGGCTTCTAATACAATAAGTCCCGACCAACTCAGAACGACCTCTCGCCCGATGGATGACGGTCCGCGCGTTGGCGCAGGCAACGGCACTTGTACGGGAAGCAGTTGTATGGACTGTTTGTTGTGCAACACTTGCTGTAACTGTATGAGTTGTATGGGCGGCGGCTGTTAATATGAGTAAGGCGAAGATAATCGCCGTAAGCGCAATTTGCGCGGCAGTAGCGGTAGGTTGTTTGGCTCTTGCAGGTTTTGTCAAATGGGTTGCGCTGATTTGCGCGGCAGTTGCTTCTGTGGCGGTAGCCATACCCGTATTGCTCGATTACCGCAACTGGGTGTACTCGGTGCTTGTGTTGATTGTAAGCGGCGCATTAGGCGCATTTATAGGCATAGGCAATATCGTATATGTCGCGCCCATTGTGGCATTTTGTATGCCGTTTGCTATTGTTAAGGCGTATGGCGAATCTTTGCGCGTAACGGCAAAGGTGGAAGAAAGTACCGTACTCGAAGACCCTTTTAATCAAGGAGACGACAAACACGTTGTGGCGGTAAAACTAGACGGAAAAAAATGTTTGCCGACGTGGCTTAAATGGCTACTTTATTATGTGCTGTTGGAAGTTTCTATCGGCTTAACGGTATTGAGTATGTACCTGTTTATGCCACCGGTATTTGAAAATTTTTTTGCAAACAAGTGGTGTTATGCGGTTTTAGCAGTGGCGCAGTTAGTTGTAATTCCGTATGACTTGCTTATGCGCGGTTGTTTTATAGGCACCGTTAAAATAATGCGAAAAGCGATACATAATTAGATTTAATTGTTTGCATTGCTCTACCTAGCTGACTGTTGGGGATATACCGAAAATGCTGACCTTGAATTTTTATTGGGCTGCATTGGCGCAACGGCAAAATCCGAGAATGGTGCACTTAAACTTGTTTTTTTTGTTTGGTGTGGGTATTTCGTTGACAATAAGACTCTGGTAGGAGTATTTATGAAAGACAAAAAAATCGTTAGTATAAGATTGCAGTGTATATTGGCAATAATACCTTTAATAGGTTGGGTAATAGTTTTTTTTACTAGCGCCGTTAACATTGGAAAAAACAATCGTAAATATGCGTTTAAGTGGATGGCAATTGTATCTGTTATTACCATTGTTGCATTGCTATTGTTGGCATTGTTAATACCGGTATTACACAAAATCGACGATGTCGGTTTGCGGCTTTTTGCTGAGATTTTCATATCCTATATTGTGCTTTTGACAATGTCTTATATTAATGTATTTCTTGAAAAGGTTTTTTTAAAACAATTATCTAACGAAACATCTATCGATATTCCGGACGATGAAATAAAGTAGATTGTATGCAATGTTTTTGCCGCGGTTGTAACAACATTATACAATAACGAAAGAATCGACTTTATGCCGAATTACGATATGTAAACTCGGAATGATAGAGGTTGTTGCTAAATGTGCTTAAAATGTACATTATTCAAGATAATACATCACGCACGCAGTAATTTTATATGTAGTTGTTTTTTATGTGAGTGAAGATTTATCGGGTGTGAAACTAGACTAATAATGATTTGTATAAGCATATAATTCGGGCTGTTGCTAAGAACGTGCTTATCAATCATATTTGATGTGTTTATAGAACGATAAATTTTGTGTGTAAATTTAATGCATAACCGCCAAATTGTTTGATATTACGTCAAAAACTTAACTTTATCATATTGGGTAAAACAGTTGACATATCTTGTAATCTGCTGTATCATAATATGGCAGTTAAAAAACTGACGCAAATATCGACGGAATAATAGTCGGTAAGAATAACGAACGCCGAGCCCGACAGGGTAAAGTGAAACGGCGGAAAAAACTTTCATATTTA
>CAMRUG010000012.1 GCA_947053925.1 uncultured Clostridia bacterium | reverse complement strand
GTCTTTGCTTGTGTTTGGGATATTTGGAACAAATTACCATAACTTTCCCGTTACGTTTGATGACCTTGCACTTGTCGCACATCGGTTTTACAGACGGTCTTACTTTCATTTTATCCTCCTTGATACGGCAAACAGCCGCATTGTAAATGTAGTATGTTACAAGATTTATGATTGGACGCCCTTAGTACGCCAAACAATTCTGCCCTTGGTTAGGTCGTAAGGGCTCATTTCCAACTTAACTGCATCGCCGGGCAATATTCTGATTGAGTGAATTCTCAATTTGCCCGAAACGTAAGCGGTAATTTCGTGATTATTGGTAAGTCTTACCCGAAACTCTGCATTGCGGAGCGCTTCTACAACTACGCCTTCAACTTCGATTACATCGTCTTTTGACATTTTGTTTCTCCTATATTTTGTTGGTTAAATTGTCTTAACGCGCTTTTTACTTCGCTATCGAATACTTTTTTGTCGCAAGTTAATTTAGACGCAATCGAATCAAGCGTAACGCCGCTAGGAGACACATGCTTGACATTCTTGCGCTTGGGAGCATTGAGTTTGCGCATTCCGCCGTCAGCCAAATATACGTAACCGAGTTTTTCGTCTAATGCTACGACGACAAAGTACATTCCCTTGTCTCTACCTTGCTTAGACAGAACAACACTGCCTATGCCTATACCTGTATCGTTCATAATCACCTATAAACTCAATATTTCTATACCGTTATCCAGTATTGCAATTGTATTTTCGTAATGCGCCGCAGGCTTACGGTCGCGGGTTTTTACCGTCCAACCGTCCGATGACCAATCAACTGCTTCCGTTCCCATAGTAATCATAGGTTCTACCGCAATAGTCATACCGGAAGACAACCTCATACCGTGCCCCGCGCGTCCGAAATTAGGGACGTCGGGATCTTCGTGCATTTCGCGGCCTATACCGTGTCCTACAAGCTCGCGCACCACGCCGTATCCGAAACTTTCGGCATAATTTTGAATAACACTGCCCAAGTCTCCAAGACGCGTTTCGCCTGCCTTTATACTGTTGACGCCCTTAAAGAAACACTGTTCGGTAACGTCAATCAATTGCTGACACTCGGGAGAAATTATTCCCACCGCAAACGTCCGCGCCGCATCGCCGTGCCAACCGTTAAATATAGCACCGCAATCGTACGAAACGATTTGCCCCTCCTGCAAAATTTTCTTTTTGCTAGGTATTCCGTGAACAACTTCGGCATCAACCGAAACACATATACTTGCAGGAAAACCGTTATAGTTTAAAAAACTAGGTACCGCGTTTTGCGAAACAATGTATTCGTGCGCCAGTTTGTTCAAGTCGTAGGTGGATACACCCGGTTTAGTATGCTCGCAAAGCAAATTCAAAGTGTCTCTTACAATTATATTGGCTTTGCGCATATACGCAATTTGCGAGTCGGTTTTAATTAAAATCATTTTTTCAAAACTGCCATTATTCTGCCGTAGACATCGTCAATTGCACCGTTTCCGTCTACAGTCAAAAGTTTTCCTTGTTTTGAGTAATACTCAATTAAAGGAAATGTCGTTTTGTAGTACACTCTCAACCTTTCGCGTATCGTTTCTTCGCTGTCGTCCGCACGGATAATCAATTTGCCGCCGCAAGAAGGGCAAACCGCAGCATTTTGAAGCGTTGATATATGAAATGTACCGTTGCAGTCAGGACAAAATCTACGTCCCGACAAACGCTTGACAATTGCTTCTTCGTCAACATCAAGGTTTACTGCACAATCGATATTTTGGAAAGTATCCAAAGCCGCAGCCTGAACCAGCGAGCGGGGAAAACCGTCCAAAATATATCCGTTTGCACAATCGCTTTCGGCAAGTCTGTTCTTTACGATTTCGATAGTAATTTCATCGGGAACGAGATCGCCGCGAGCCATAATGTCTTTTACCTGCAATCCGAGAGGGGTTTCTTCCTTTAAATTCTTACGGAATATATCCCCTGTGGATATTTGAGGTATTTGTAGTTCGTTCATAATCTTTTGCGCCATAGTGCCTTTGCCGCTACCGGGCGCGCCTAACAAGATGATGTTCATATTATTTCAAGAATCCTTTAGAGTTAGAGCCTAGTAAGCCCTTGTAATGACGCATAAGAATTTGGTTTTCCAGCGCCTTGTTGAATTCTAACGCTACCGATACGCAAATCAGCATACCTGTCGTAGAGAAACTCGATACGAGTCCTGACGCCATATTTAAGCCTAGCCACCCCGGTAATTGGAACAAAATAGACGGGATGAAAGCGATGATTGCAAGGAATACTGCACCCCACAAAGTAATGCGGGATACTACCTTTTGCAAATACTCTGCCGTTTCTCTACCGGGTCTGATACCTGTTACAAATCCGCCGTTGTTTTGAATGTTACGGGAGATTTCAACAGGGTTGAATTGGATTTGCGAATAGAAGTACGCAAACACAAATATCAAGATTGCCAAAACTACGTTATAAACTATCGTTCCTACAACATCGCCTGCGGCAT
Source organism: uncultured Clostridia bacterium (assembly GCA_947053925.1). Classification (GTDB taxonomy): domain Bacteria; phylum Bacillota; class Clostridia; order Christensenellales; family CAG-314; genus Fimimonas. The sequence continues at coordinate 38,211 of CAMRUG010000012.1, read as the reverse complement.
TGCCTGTTTGCGTTGCGGTCATCCACGTTTCCCACCAATTGGCAAAATTGCTGTCGTTCCAAAATGTCTGTATTAACATTGTGGGGAAACTCATAATAGCGTAAGCAAAGATAAGGGGCATAACGCCGGACGCATTTACCTTGATAGGAATAAACGTCGATTGTCCGCCGTACATTTTGTTGCCTTTAACTTGCTTGGCGTACTGAACCTTAATTTTACGTTCTGCGCCGTCAACCCAAACAATGAAGCCGAATACCAATATCAGTTCTACAACAAAGATAATCGCTTCAATCCAGTTTCCGCCGCCGAAAGTTTTGAACAATTGTTGTGCGGCCGTAGAAATAATACCTACGAAAATAAGCATTGAAATACCGTTAGAAACGCCGTATTCAGTAATACGTTCGCCAATCCACATACACAGCATACTTCCGCCTACAAGCATAATAACAACATATATGCCCATAACCCATGTGCCGCCTGTCGAATTGAAAAAGTCGTAAATAGCAGTACCTGAACCGCCCAACCACGCCTTATTGATATATTCGCCGGATACGCTGCTACCGTTGTTGAATGTAAGGAAAATACCTACTGCGCTGATAATTGCCAATGCTAATGTTACCCAACGCGTAATCTTGTCAATTTTCTTTTTGCCTTCTTCCCCTTCCTTAGACATTCTTTCAAGAGGGGGAATCGCAACCGTCAACAACTGAACGATAATTGACGCGTTAATATAGGGAGAAATTCCCAACGAGAACAGCGTTCCTTGACTTAGCGCGCTACCTGTAATCGAATCTAGCAATCCGAAAATACTCATTCCTTCTTCAAACTCAATACTGTTAAGTCCAGGAATAGTGATTACACAACCTAGTCTGAATATAATAACAAACAAGATTGTCATTAATATTTTGTTACGGACGTCCTTAATTTTCAGGGCGTTTTTTATGGTTTCAAACATTATTAGATTTCCTCTGCGACACCGCCTGCCGCTTCTATCGCTGCTTTTGCCGAAGCGGAAAACTTATTTGCCTTGACAGTAAGTTTTTTGGTAAGATGTCCGTTACCGAGAACTTTAACTCCGCCGTTATTTTTGCTGTTAACAATACGTTTTTCAGCAAGCAATTCGGGCGTTACAACCGTTCCTTCATCGAACATATTGAGAACTTCTACGTTTACAATGTCGTAATTAACTGCAAACTTATTGTTGAAACCGCGTTTCGGAAGACGTCTTGCAAGGGGAGTCTGTCCGCCTTCAAAGCCGGGACGTACACCGCCGCCGCTTCTTGCCCATTGTCCCTTGTGTCCTTTACCGCTGGTTTTGCCGAGACCGCTTCCGATACCTCTACCCAATCTTTTTTCGGCGGTCGTTGCGCCGACTGCGGGTTGAATTGTATGTATTCTCATATTAGCCTCCTACTTAACTTCTTCCACTGCAACCAAGTGCTTAACTTTAAAAATCATTCCGCGCGTTGCATCGTTATCGGGCAACACCTTGCTAGAACGGATTTTCGTAAGTCCGAGCGCTTTAACAGTTGCTTGTTGATCTTTCAAACAACCCGCCGTACTCTTTACAAGAGTAACTTTTACGCTACCTTTTGCATCAGCGTAAGGTTTAGCGCCTTTCTTGGGTTTTGCGGGAAGTTGTTTTTCTACTACATATCTTCCGTTAATATAAAGAGGGGCTTTTGTAGCTTGTTTTTTGCTTACTTTCTTAGTTGCAGGAGCTTTTGCCTGCGCCGTTTCGGCAACAACCGTTTCAGTAACAGGGCTTTCTTGTACTGCGGGTTCTTCAACCTTAACTTCAGCCGCCGTCTTCTTTGCGGCAGGCTTCTTTGCAGTTGTAGCAGATTTTGCTGCCGTAGTCTTTGCTGTTGCTGTTTTAGTAGTTGTCGAAGTTTTCGTCGTTTTAGCAGAAGTCTTTTTAACGGCTGTTTCGCCTACGACTTCTATAACAACTTCTTCTTTCTTGTCTGCCATAGCTTCCCTCCTTAAATTTCGTCGGGCGACTTACCGCGTAATTCTGCGATATGTTCGCGCGTACGAAGATTCGTAAGTCCGTTAAACGTAGCTTTTACACAGTTAATCGGATTGTTAGAACCGTAGGACTTTGTACGAATATCTTTGATGCCGACAGCTTCCAAAACGTTTCTTACAGGACCGCCTGCAATAACTCCGGTACCGGGTTGAGCGGGCATAAGCAAAACTTTGCCTCTTCCGAATTTACCGATTGTTTCGTGGGGAATTGTCGTATCTACCAAAGCAATTTTAACCATTGCTTTCTTTGCTCTCAAATTAGCCTTTTCAATAGCTTGGGGAACTTCGGCAGCCTTAGCCATACCGATTCCGACCATACCTTTACCGTCGCCTACAACGCAAAGTGCAGAGAAACGCATTGTGCGTCCGCCCTTAACAACCTTGGTTACGCGGTTAACGGCAACAAGTTTTTTGATAAGACCGTCGTCTTCTCTGTTGTCTCTTTCGCGATTATTTCGTCTGCCGCCTTTTCTTTCGGGACGACCGTCGCGGAAATTACGTTTGGGTTGTTGTTGCTCCTGCGTTTGCGGAGCTTGTTCTTGCGCAACTTCTGTTGCGACAACTTCTACTTCTTGTACGTTTTCCATCTTACCGCCTCCTACTAGAATTTAAGACCGGCTTCTCTTGCGCCGTCAGCCAAAGCCGCTACTCTGCCTGTGTAAATATATCCGCCGCGATCAAATACCGCTTCGTTTAAACCGAGTTTAACAGCTTTTGCTCCGATATCTTGTCCGACAAGTTTTGCCGCTTCCGTCTTAGTCTTGCCTTCGAGTTGCTTACTCATAGAAAGACTGCTGGAAGAAACCAATGTTTTGCCGTTAACATCGTCGATTATTTGAGCATAGATATAGTTTGTGGAACGGTACACACAAAGACGGGGTTTAACGCTTGTGCCGAATACCTTTTTTCTAACTCTTGCATGACGAACGCGTCTGTCAGCATTTTTGTCTAATTTTTTAATCATAACCTATACTCCTTACTTACCTGCCTTCTTGCCTTCCTTCAAGATTACGGTTTCTTCCTTATAACGGACGCCGTAAGCGTGATAGGGTTCGACAGGACGCTTCGCTTTGATATTGGCCGCCACTTGACCGACAAGTTCCTTATCGTATCCGGAAACTACTATTTCCGTTTGCGTAGGACACTCGAACTTAATGCCTTGCGGCGCTACGACTTCGATAGGATGGGAATAACCGATGTTCAACACAAGTTTGTCGCCTTGAACAGCCGCCTTATAACCAACACCGTTGATGATAAGGTTTCTGGTAAAGCCGTCGTGGACGCCTTTAACCATATTTGCAACCAAAGCTCTGTACAAGCCGTGTTTAGCCTGAACGTCGCCGGACGCGTTATCGGGGCATACCATTACTATTTCGTTTGCGGAAATATTGCAACCGATAACAGAATCAATAGTACGCGTAAGTGTTCCCTTTGCGCCTTTAACTGTCAGTACGCCGTTATCCATAGTAACCGTTACGCCTGCGGGTATTACGATAGGTTTTTTACCGATTCTTGACATTTTCCTACCTCCTACCAAACGTAAGCGATTACTTCGCCGCCAAGATTTTGACCGCGAGCCTGCTTATCAGTCATAATGCCCTTGCTTGTGGACACAATTGCAATTCCCAATCCGTTTAAAACTTTGGGAAGTTCTTCGCTCTTAGCGTAAACTCTCAAACCGGGTTTAGATATACGTCTTAAACCGGTAATTACTTTTTCGCCTTTATAACCGTACTTCAAAGTAACTTTCAAAGAATCTTGCAATTCCTTTTCGATTACTTCGTATCCTGCTATATATCCTTCTGCCACTAAAATATCTAAAATTGCTTTTTTCGTTTTAGAAGCGGGAATTTCTACGTCGGCGTGTTTTGCTGTGATAGCATTTCTGATACGAGTTAGCATATCAGCAATAGGATCTGTAACAACCATTTGTATTTCCTCCTTTACCAACTTGCTTTTTTAACGCCGGGGATTTCGCCCTTGTACGCTTTTTCTCTGAAGCAAATTCTGCAAATTCCGTATTTTCTCAAAACAGAGTGCGGACGTCCGCAGATAGAACAACGAGTATATCCGCGAGTGGAATACTTGGGTGTTCTTTGTTGTTTATTTATCATAGATTTTTTTGCCATATTGCACCTCCGACTAAGCCTTGAAAGGCATTCCCAAATATTTGAGCAATGCTTTTCCTTCAGCGTCAGTCTTTGCCGTAGTAACAAAAGTTACGTCAAAGCCTCTTGTCTTTTCCACTTGGTCGTAAACGATTTCGGGGAAAATGAGTTGTTCGCGTATTCCCAACGTGTAGTTTCCGCGTCCGTCAAAATTAGTGTTAACTCCGCGGAAGTCGCGTACACGGGGAAGGGCAATGCTTACAAGCTTGTCCATAAACGCATACATACGTTCACGGCGCAAGGTAACTTTCGCGCCTACAGCCATTCCCTTTCTTACCTTAAAGTTAGCAACAGACAGTTTACTGTTAGTAACCAACGGTTTTTGTCCGGAAATAGCTTTCAGTTCTTCAACTGCAAGTTGGAAAGATTTTGAATTGTCTTTCACGTCGCCAAGTCCTGCATTTAAAACAATTTTCTCTAAACGCGGAACTTCGTTAATATTTTTATAACCGAATTCTTTAATGAGTTGAGGAACAACTGTTTCTTTATACAATGCCTTCAATCTACATTCAACCGGTTTTACGCTTGTTTCAGCGGTTTTCTTTGTAGCCATTTTGTTCCTCCTTATTATTCTTCGGTAGCAACCGCTTTATCGGTTGTTTTTGTCGATTTTTTTGTTGAAGATTTAGAAGCGGTTTTCGTTGTCTTTTTAACTTGCTTCTTTTCTTCTTTCACGTCGATTTTCGCGCCGCATTTTTTGCAACTTCTTACATATTTGCCGTGTTCTCCGAGAACGTGCGCTACGCGGGTTGTTTTTCCGCATTTAGGGCAAACGAGCATTACGTTACTTACATCTATTGCGCGGGGTCTTTCGACTTTACCGCCCTGCTCTTGCGCTGAACGTGGTTTCTTGTGTTTTGTAACCAAATTGAGATTTTCAACGATTACTCTTCCCGTTTTGGGATCGGCTACGATGACTTTGCCTCTTTTGCCGTAGTCTTCTACTCCTCCGACAATTATTTCGACGGTATCACCGGACCTTACATTCATACTTGCCATTTACGTCTCCTCCTTTTACAGCACTTCAGGCGCGAGAGAAACGATTTTCATATAATCTTTCTCACGAAGTTCTCTGGCTACAGGCCCGAAAATACGCGTGCCTTTGGGTTGCTTTTGCGCGTCGATAATTACCGCCGCGTTGTCGTCGAAACGAATGTGCGTTCCGTCTTTTCTGTTAACGCCGTAAGCGCTTCTTACAATTACCGCCTTAACAACGTCGCCTTTTTTAACAACGCCGCCGGGGTTCGCGCTCTTAACCGACGCGACGATTACATCGCCAATGTTACCAAACTTACGGAAAGACCCGCCAAGGACTCTTATGCACATAAGTTCTTTTGCGCCGCTGTTGTCGGCAGCTTTAAGTCTTGATTGTGGTTGAATCATTGTGCTTTCCTCCTACTTAGCCTTTTCGACGATTTCAAGCAAACGCCAATTCTTGTCTTTAGACAATTTTCTCGTTTCAACGATTCTTACGGTATCACCGATGCCGCAAACGTTTTCTTCGTCGTGAGCCTTATATTTTTTAGTTGTCGACACCGTCTTTTTGTAAAGAGGGTGCTTGTATTTATTTACGACGGCAACTACTATTGTTTTGTCCATTTTGTCCGAAACAACAATGCCGACTCTTTCTTTTCTGCTATTTCTTTCCATTATTGTTTACCTCCGCCAACGCTGGTTGCGGCTTGTTCTCTTTGACGGAGAACAGTTTTAATTCTTGCAATGTCTTTCTTAACGTTATTCAATGCAAGAGGATTTGTCAATTGTCCAGTTGCGTGAGATAAACGCAAGTTAAACAACTCCTTTTTCAAATCGGCAAGTTTCGCTTGCAATTCTTCATTATTCATTTCACGAATGTTACTTGCTTTCATCTGCATTCACCTCATCGACTCTCTTCACAAATTTGCACTTTACAGGCAATTTGTGGCTGGCAAGACGCAATGCCTCGCGAGCGATTTCTTCGGAAACGCCCGACATTTCGAACATTACTCTGCCCGGTTTAACTACTGCCACCCAGTATTCGGGAGCGCCTTTACCGGAACCCATTCTGATTCCGATAGGCTTTTGCGAAACGGGTTTATCAGGGAAGATGTTTACCCAAACTTTACCGCCACGCTTTATAAAACGCGTCATCGCTACACGCGCCGCTTCTATTTGGTTAGATTTGATCCAACCGCATTGCGCCGCTTGAAGACCGTATTCACCGTAAGCAACCTTGTTGCCTCTATGTGCTGTGCCCTTCATTCTTCCGCGGAATTGACGGCGGTGTTTAACTCTTTTAGGAATTAACATTATTCGGTTACCTCCCTTTTAACAGTCTTTTTCTTTTTAGGAAGTATTTCGCCTCTGTATACCCAAACTTTAACGCCGATAATACCGAACGTAGTCAATGCTTGCGCAAATCCGTAGTCTATATCTGCTCTTAAAGTATGAAGGGGAATACTGCCTTCGTGATATTGTTCGCATCTTGCAATTTCAGCGCCGTCAAGACGACCGGATACCATTGTCTTGATACCTTTAGCACCCGAACGGGTTGCTCTGCCCATACATTGACGCATAGCTCTACGGAAAGAAACACGTTTTTCAAGTTGTGCTGCAATAGCTTCTGCTACAAGTTGCGCGTCCATATCGGGACGTTTAACTTCTATAATGTTGAGCGTTACCGCCTTGTCGCCAACCATTTTTTGAATTTCCGTTTTTATTTCTTCCGCGCCTGCACCTGCTTTGCCGATCAAAACTCCGGGACGTCCCGTATGTATATCTACGATAACTTTACCCTCGCTTCTTTCGATAATGATTTTGCTGATGCTGGATTGATAATACTTTTTCTTTAAGAAAGTTCTGATCTTATCGTCTTCTTTAATAAACTTGGCAAAATCCTTTTTGTCCGCTATCCATTTAGCGTTCCAATCTTGAATTACGCCTACTCTTAGTCCGTGTGGATTAACTTTTTGTCCCATAAAATCTTTCCTCCCTTTACGCTCTCTCGTCCATAATAACAGTAATGTGGCTCGTTCTCTTCAAGATACGGTAACCTCTACCGCGAGAAACAGGTTGCATTCTTTTGAGCGTAGGTCCTTGGTCTGCAAAACATTCTGCAACATAGAGCGCGTCTTTGTTCATACCAAGATTTACTTCTGCGTTAGCGGCTGCGGAATTCATACATTTAAGTACGGGTTCCGAAGCGGCTTTTGCCGTTGTTTTCAAAATAGCGACAGCGTCTTTATAGTCCTTACCGCGGATTAAATCCAAAACGATTTGAACTTTGGACGGAGAAATACGAATGTACTTCGCTATTGCCTTGGGGCGTCTGTCTTTGTTTTCCTTACGCACAAGGGCTTTCGCTTTACTTCTTGTAGCCATTTCAATTCCTCCTATCTACCGCCGGCGGTTTTGCTTCCCGCGTGTCCTTTAAACGTTCTCGTAGGAGCAAATTCGCCCAACTTCAAACCGACCATATCTTCGGTGATATATACGGGAACGTGCTTTTTGCCGTCATGTACCGCTATTGTGTGTCCTACGAAATCGGGGAAGATTGTAGAACTTCTTGACCACGTTTTTAAAACTTTCTTTTCGCCTTTTTCGTTCATTTCCTTAATTCTCTTTAAAAGAACGGGTTGAACATAAGGTCCTTTTTTAACCGATCTACTCATTGTTTTTCCTCCGATTAGTTAACACGCTTCACAATAAATTTGCTGGAAGCCTTTTTCTTCTTTCTTGTCTTATATCCCAAAGCCGGTTTGCCCCAAGGAGTAACAGGTCCGGGACGTCCGACGGGAGATTTGCCTTCGCCGCCGCCGTGGGGGTGGTCGCAGGGGTTCATTACGCTACCGCGAACAGTAGGTCTGACGCCCATATGACGTTTTTTGCCCGCCTTACCGAGCGAAACGATTTCGTGGTCGAGATTGCCGACCTGACCGATTGTCGCATGACACTTCAAAAGTATCAATCTCATTTCGCCGCTGGGCATACGGATTGTCGCATACTTACCTTCCTTAGCCATAAGTTGAGCGAAAATACCTGCCGAACGCGCGATTTGTCCGCCCTTACCGGGATTCATTTCGATATTGTGAACTATCGTACCTACGGGGATATTTTCAAGCGGCAAATTGTTGCCGACTTTAATATCTGCGTCGGGACTAGCCACTACGGTATCTCCGACATTAAGTCCTACAGGCGCGAGAATGTATCTCTTTTCGCCGTCCAAGTAATGGAGCAATGCGATGTTAGCCGTACGGTTGGGGTCATATTCGATTGTGGCAACTTTTGCAGGAACGGCTTTATCACGTTTAAAATCGATAATTCTGTACTTAACTCTGTTGCCGCCGCCGATATGTCTTACAGTGATTCTGCCGGTAGAGTTTCTTCCGCCGGTCTTTTTATTTGTCGCCAACAGGCTCTTTTCCGGAGTTGTCGTCGTAATCTCTTCGTACGTCGATACTGACATAAAACGACGCGCGGGAGAAGTAGGTTTATATTTCTTTATAGCCATTTTTCTTTCCTCCGTCTATTAGGACAAGCTTTCAAAGAACTCTATAGCCTTGCTGTCTGCGGTCAAGCGTACTGTCGCTTTTTTCCAATCAGGAGTATGACCTTGCGTTCTGCCTTGTCTTTTAAGCTTACCCTTTACGATAGCTGTTGTGATAGATTCTACTTTGACGCCGAATATTTCTTCTACCGCTTTCTTGATTTCCACCTTATTAGCAGACTTAACTACTTCAAAAGTATAAGTTTTAGCAGGAATTCCGGCATAACTTTTTTCCGTAAGTACGGGACGTTTAATTATATCGTAGGAATTCATAGCGAATATGCCTCCTCAATTTTCTTGATTGCGTCCTTTGTCGCAATAATTGCAACGTTAGAAACAAGCTGATATATGTTTGCAAGAGCAGCATCCGTAACCGTTAACTTTTCGATGTTAGCGCCGGCTCTTACAACATTCGTGCTGTCTCCGGAAACCAGTACGAGCGTTCTCTTGTCAAACTTAAAGTTTTTAAGAATTTCCGCCATAAGTTTCGTCTTAGGAGCGTCTAACGTTAATGAGTCAACAATTACCAATTCGTTATTTGCAATCTTATAACTGATTGCGCTACGGAACGCTTGCGACTTCATTTTCTTGTTGATTTTCTTAGAGAAATCTCTCGGTTTGGGAGCAAACACCACGCCGCCCTTAATCCATTGCGGAGCGCGAATAGAACCTTGTCTGGCTCTGCCTGTTCCTTTTTGACGCCAAGGCTTTGCGCCTCCTCCGCGTACTTCCGTGCGCGTAAGAGTTGATTTTGTACCTTGTCTTTGGTTTGCTTGGTAAGCTACGACTGCCTGATGAATAAGAGCCTCGTTATATTCGCAATTAAACACCGCATCGGCAAGTTCGATTTGACCGACTTCCGCAGCTTTAGTATTATAAACTTTAACTTTCATTGCTTTGTACTCCTTTCACCTTATTTCTTTACGGCGTTGCGGACGTAAACAATACTGTTCTTCGCTCCGGGAACAGCACCTTTTACGAGAAGCACGCCTTTCTCTTTGTCGACTTTTACTACTGAGAGATTTAATACGGTAACTTGTTCAACACCGTAGTGTCCGGGAAGATTCTTGCCAGGCATTACACGCGAAGGACTACTGATAGGTCCCATAGAACCGACTTCTCTGTGTACAGGGCCTACGCCGTGGGTTTCTTTAAGTCTGTGTTGATTCCAACGTTTAATAACGCCAGAAAAACCGTGTCCTTTCGACGTGCCTGTTACGTCTACAAATTCGCCCGCTTGAAATACGTCGCATTCTACTTTTCCGCCAACCTCAAGGGCAGAACCTTCGAGTTTGAATTCGTGCAAGTGCTTAACGGTTGCACCGCTAGCTTTTAAATGTCCGAGTTCGGGCTTGTTGAGCTTTCTCTCTGCAACGTTTTCAAATCCGAGTTGAATTGCTTCGTAACCGTCGCGTTCAACCGTCTTCTTTTGAGTAACAGTGCAAGGTCCTGCTTGAATTACCGTTACGGGAACCATTGTTCCGTCGGCAAGGAACACTTGCGTCATTCCTAATTTTTTACCAATGATTGCTTTATTCATAGATAAAGTTCACCTCCAAATATATTCAATATTATAATTTAATCTTTACGTCGATACCGGCAGGTAAATCCAGTTTGGTAAGACTGTCTATTGTCTTAGCATTTGGACTGTAGATATCTATAAGACGTTTGTATGTGCGGAGTTCGAATTGCTCGCGTGCATCCTTATATTTGTGCGTAGCGCGCAATACCGTTACTATTTCCTTTTCGGTAGGAAGAGGAATAGGTCCCGAAACTTTACTGCCCATCTTGACTGCGGCATCTACAATCTTAGAACAAGCAAGGTCTACCAAGTTGTGGTCGTAAGATTTAAGTTTGATTCTGATTCTTTGATTTGCCATAATGTTGCTCCTTTTCTGTTTTATTCGTCCGAACTTTCAAGTGATGACAACACTTCCGTGTGTTTCACGCTGCGGCTTTTAATAAAGCAAATAAAAATTTGCCTACAAATATCTGCGTCAGTTTGATTTTGCACATCACTTAACGCCTGATACTGCTTAAAATTGTTCGGTCGCAATCCTCTCGGGATTACTGGGTCGGCTACAAGTTTTCTGTTTTCTCAGTAACCTTGCGCGTCAGCCCCTACTACGCAGCTTAACTATTTTAACATAGCAGTCAATATACTGTCAAACAATTTAAACAAATAAATTTTAAATTTTTTGTCGTTTTTTTACTATTTTGTACCCATATTATTTTTGACAAATATTGCATAAATGTGTGAATATTATTTCTTGTTAAATTCCCCCGAGGCAGAACGAATGGCGTAAAAGATATTTCTCTTATGCAATATGAGGATAGTAAGCGGTTTTGCAGTTCATAAAAGATTTGTTTCATATTACTTCTCAAACAATGGTACTTGCACTTCCACCTGCTAATATTTCAATTCCTCAGTAACTTTTACCTTTTGTAAAATTCCCGTATACAACAGCGCTCTTCTATGGTAAGATGATTTGTTCCTATAAACGCTCCTTTGGCAAGAATTTGTTATAGTAAACTAATTATACCAGAAATTTATATTAACTTCTTTTTTTATTTCAGGGTGTTGCACTTGAAAGTACAATCGCTACCCCCCCCCTATATAAAAAATACAGGGAGAAAAATTTTTCCCTGTATTTCAAAACAAATCATATTCTAATACTGATAGTAAACAATCAAAAACACGACACCTACTATCAAAAAACCTGCCCCGATAATAATAAGATGCAAAAAGGAGCGTTTCTTTTCATTTTGCGCCTGTCGATACTCGTAGAAAGTACGGTATTTAACTTTTGTCAAATCTCTTTTAAATAAATTGAAAAATCTGATTGCTCCGTACGCTAACATATCAAACGTGCCGCCGTTAGTGGCAAAAACCAGTACGCCAAAGCCCAACATCACGATTCCGGATACAGCAAATCCGTCGCACAAATCTTTCATTAAATCTTGTCCGCTTTTAACAAACGCATCGCGCCCGACCAAAATCAAAACAGTTACTAAAGCACAAATTAAAATCGGTATAAGATATTTTAACACTTTTTTCATTACTTTTCAAACACGGTTACTTTGTTTTCTTTTTTGCGGTAGATTTCGGTTTTGTCTCCGTATCCGCTTTTTTTGATTTTGGTTTCTTTGCAGCTTTAACTTCTTCCGTACTGTCGGACTTTGATTGTTCAACTTGTTTCGAGTCAATCTCGGCTATTTCTTTCTTATACTGCTCTAATTCCGCATCGTTGCAGTAGATAAAGTGTCCGTCGACAATTTCTTGCATATAGGGTTGCTGTTCACTGTAATCATGGGCAGAAAGCGGATTGTATGTTATACGTTTACGCTGTTTTTCAAAATGCGGATCGGGCAAAGGAATTGCCGACAACAGCGATTTAGTATACGGATGCAACGGGTGCTTAAATAACTCGTCGCTCGTAGTCAACTCCACTATTTTACCGAAATACATTACGGCAATACGGTCGGAGAAATACTTGACGACAGACAGGTCGTGAGCAATGAACATTATTGTCAAACCTAGCCTATCACGCAAATCGTTAAGCAAGTTGATAACCTGCGCTTGTATAGAAACGTCTAATGCAGAAATAGGTTCATCGGCAATAATCATATCCGGCTCTAATACTATTGCTCTTGCAATACCGATACGCTGACGCTGTCCGCCCGAAAATTCGTGCGGGTATCTGCCTGCGTGCTCGGGAACAAGCCCTACTAAATCCAGAACTTTGTAAACTTTTTCGTCAATATACTTTTTATCACGGATACCGCGAATAATCAGGCCTTCCGCAATTATTTCGCGCACCGTCATACGGGGATTTAACGATGCAATAGGATCTTGGAATATCATTTGCATCTTGTTCATAATTCTGTCTTTCGAAGCAAGACGCAATTCTTTTTTCATTTCGTTTTGCAACGATTTCTGTTCGTCTTCTGTGCCTGCCGCCGCAATCAAGGGAGCGTACTTTTCACGGACAAGTTGCATTTGCTGTTCGGCGTAAAACTTATTGCAATATTTGTGATCGCGCTTTGCCGCCTTTATTTCCGCCGTCTGCACAACGATAAATTCGTTTAAATCAGCATTTATCTTGGCGATTTTTTCGTCGCGTTCGAGCGTTTGAGGCTCTTGCATTAGAGATTTTATTTCTTCGTTCGCCTTTGTTTTCGCTTCCTTTATCGCTTCTTTATAAGTGTTGATGCCTGCACAGATGCGCTGACCTTCAAAATACACCGAACCGCCCGTAATATCGTACAAACGTATAATTGAACGTCCTGTTGTTGTCTTACCGCAACCCGATTCGCCTACAAGCCCGAAAACTTCTCCCTTGTAGATATCAAAGTTTACATCGTTAACCGCTTTTAATTGCTGCTTGCCCATTTTGAAAAACTGTTGTAGGTGTTGAACGGACAGTAAAATTTCTTTTTCTTCTGCCATATTATTCTACCTCCTTAGACATTCTTGCAATACGGTCTGTTACGATTTTAGGCGGATCAACTTTGGGCGCGTTTGGATGCAACAGCCAAGTTGCCGCATAATGTGTATCCGAAATCTGGAACATAGGCGGTTCTTCTTCAAAGTCTATTTGCAACGCATACTTATTACGCGCAGCAAAAGCATCGCCCTTGGGCGGGAATATCATATTAGGCGGAGTACCGGGGATAGCTTCTAATTTTTCCTTAGTATCAAGGTCCGGCATAGAAGACAAAAGTGCCCAAGTATATGGATGACGAGGGTCATAAAATACGTCGTCGGCAGTACCGTACTCGACAATTTTACCTGCGTACATAACCGCAATTCTGTCTGCCATATTTGCAACCACGCCCAAATCGTGAGTAATGAAGATAACAGACAAATTACGCTCTGCTTTAATGCGATTAATCAATTCCAAAATCTGAGACTGAATCGTAACGTCCAAAGCCGTGGTCGGTTCATCACATATAAGAATATCTGGATTTGCCGCCAACGCTATTGCTATAACGATACGTTGGCGCATTCCGCCCGAAAACTCAAACGGATATTGATTATACCGTATTGCCGGTTCGGGAATTCCTACTTCTTCCAATAACTTTAACGCTCTGGCTTTTGCCATCTTTGGAGTAATCTTATACACAACCGCGGACGCTTGTTCTTTGAGGTAGTCTATGAGCGCTACCATTTCCGCATTGCTGTCAAATTTATTGGCATCTGCAATTGCTTGACGGTATGTAGCGCGCAAATTGTGCAACACTGTACGGATATTCTTTTTCGCGAGATCCAAATCAACCAAAGCGGCAGGCACAACCTTCCAGTCGGGAGATTTCCCTTTCGCAACCAGTGCTTGGTATTTCTTTTGCTGTTTGTCGTATCTTGCCTGTTCCTTAGGATTATTTTTAATACCTGCAAAATACTTGTCCAACGCTTCCGTTAAACTCGAATGGAAAGTGTACTCAACGGAGTTTTTACTTACTCTCAAATGGTCAATTGCGTCTTTAACCCACGAAGACAATTCCTTCGCCAACGCATAAGATTGTTTTTTATCCAATATGTCGCTACGGAAAAAGTTTAACGCTTCCTCTGTTTTGGGAAGTAACCGTTGTTTGATAGTAATTTTATTACGGTGATTATACTCCAATGCGCCCGTGCCGTTGCTGATAAAGCCAAGCATAAACTCGTCGTCCAAGTATTTACGCGTCATTTCCGTCAACTCGTCTATCGGCATATCGTCAAGATTCGCCTCAGGATTGCGCATCATATAATACCCTAACGTAAAATAATTCGGTTTGGGTCTTTGCGTGGACTTGTCAATAATGTCTACAATATCAGTTAAAGCATCAATACAATCTTGCGGCAACTCTTTAACGAAACCTTTGGTATTTGACGCAGTGTTGCTTATAACGGCAAGATCTGCCTCCAATCTTGCATCTTTTACGACAATGTCGGGATGATAAGTGCTCTCAATATGTTTCAAAACAAGATTAAGAGCCTTTTTGCCGTCCAAATTTTGTTTTTTAGAAAGCAAAAACAATTTATTTTCGATATCCAACTTCAATTCAAGTGCATGACGGTAAATTTCGTTGTAAGCATTTTCCAAACGAGTACTTGCAATACAAAAATTGTCAAATGTTTTACACTTTGCATTATTGGAAGCAATTTTCTCGGCATTACCCTCGTCGATCTCGTCCATTATAGCATTCAACAACTTCAACTTGCCGTTGAAATTCCTGCGCGCATTACGTCTGCTTGCAGAACTCTTCAAAAGCATTGCTTCGGTAAGCTGTCTGCCGACTTTCATAATGGGATTAAGACTGGACATGGGATCTTGGAAAATCATTGCGATTTTATCGCCGCGGATTTTATGAAATTCCTCTTCTGAAATCTTCAACAAATCCTGTCCGTCATAGATTATTTCGCCGCCTTCCACAATAGCATTTCCTGCAAGTATACCTATTATAGCGCGGTTTGTAACAGATTTACCGCTGCCTGATTCTCCAACTATAGCAAGCGTTTCGCCCTTATACAAGTCAAAATTGATATTGCGTACCGCCTGCACTTTGCCGCCGTCAGTGCGGAAGGATATTACTAAATCTTTTACTTCTAACTTTTTATCCATAAATTATCCCTCCACTCCGCGTAATGACGGATTAAATGCATCGCGCAGTCCGTTACCGAACAAGTTGAAAGAAATCTCTAACAACGCTATAAACAACGCAGGGAACAAAACTACGTGCGGTGCGCTTGTCATTACGCTTTGACCTGCAGAAAGCATCGAGCCTACAGAACTCATGGTCGCGCTGTCAAGGTTAATAATTCCTAAATACGAAAGCGATGTTTCGCTAAAAATTACCCCTGGAATAACTAAAACGGAGCTTGTGATAATAGTGCCTAGTGTATTCGGAAATATATGCTTCCATATCAAACGCCAGTCTTTTGCACCCAATGTTCTTGCGGCAAGCACATATTCTTGATTCTTAAATCTGTAAAACTGCATTCTGACAGTACTTGCCATACCTATCCATCCGGTTAATATAAATGCATATATCAACGAACCGACAACGCCTACTTTACTTGCCAAATGCAACTGGAACAATACGGTTACAACCATAAACGGAACGCCACTCAAAATATCCGATATGCGTTCCATAACCATATCCACTGCGCCGCCGAAATATCCTTCTATAGCGCCGTAAATCGCACCAATTGTAAGGTTTATTACAGAAACCACTATTGCCAACAAGAAGCTAAAACGCGCACCGCTTGCTAGACGGCTGAAAATATCATATCCGCTAGAATTTGTACCGAAAGCAAACGCGGGCTCAAAGCCGAACTTATACTGAAAATAGTTATAAGAACTTACGCGAACAACATAATTGTATCCCTTTGAGGCGGTGCCTGTACGTTGAGCATAACGCCACCGTCCTTCCACATTGCCTTGATTGTAGGGATCGCCAGCTAAACGCATTATGCTCGTGTAGTTATCTTCTCCAGTTGTATAGTAAGACGGAACAAGATTACCGTCTTTATCAAGTTTGGCATTTCCGCGCGAGTCGCAATCATACCATACATCAGGCAACAACATTCTGTTTTCGTTATTGACAGGGTTATTAGCACGCGGTAAAATTACTTGGATTTTGTTTTCATCCTGCCACGCTTGTAAATCGTCATACTGATCTTTGGTCAATGTTAATGTAAAAGCAGAATTGGCAAAATATGTATTCAATCTAATACGGTACATTTGCACATCTCTGTTTGTTTCGTCCTTTGTAATATACTCTTTGTAAACTTTTTGAACAGGATTATGCCCTGTTTCAATTGCAATTCCTTTATATCTGGTATAAATGTTTTCCGTTACATCAACAGTTTTGCTGCCATCCAAAAATCCCGTACCGTCAAAAATTTTTAAACGAGGCAATAACTCTTTGTAACTAATAATAGTTTTTTCCGTCGCATAAGAATCTTGATAATTAGAATTTACTAAAAACGGTCCTATAATGGCATACAACGCCAACAATAATATAATTATAGCGGCGGCCAATGACGCTTTGTTTTTCTTAAAACGATTAAACGCATCGCGAATATATCCTACCGGTTTAGTGTCAAACTTTTGGTCATGTAACATATCTCCGCCGCTAGCAAAGGCAAATTTTTCTTTAGGGATAGAGTCGTATATTTCAAATTGTTTTTTATCCATAATTATCTCGCCCCCATTCTGATTCTCGGATCGATAATACCGTAACTGATATCAATTATAATTCCTGCACTCAAACCAATCAAAGTGTAAAAACCCGTCAGCAGCATAAAAAAGTTATAATCCGGTGTGGGTTGCGCTTGTATAGATTTTATATACAATTCTCCTACTCCCGGAATAGAAAACATTTGTTCAATAATAAGCGATCCGCTCATAATCGAAATGAACTCGCCTAAAATCATCGGGAATATTACTACCATAGCATTACGCAACGCATGACGCACAACCGCTTGCGCTTTGGTAAGACCCTTTGTGCGCGCAAGCAACATGTATTCGTTCGTTAAAACTTCCGTCAACTCAGCACGCGTGTAACGCGCAAAACCCGCTATCGTACCGAAAGACATAGACAAAATAGCGGCAATTATCGAAGTAAAGAAAGTCCAACTCCACGCACCGCCCATAGCGTTAGCGACAGGCGGAGTCCACCCTAACTTAAAGTATAAAATATACTGCACCAAAAAGGCATATATAAACGACGGAACTGAAACGAAAATCATAACTCCCGTCGAAATGACATGGTCCTGCCATTTATTCTTTTTTAATGCCGCAAAAATACCCAATGCTATACCGAGAGGAATCGACAGCAATATTGAGTATATGTTTAGTGCTACAGTATAAGGAATCTTTCTCGCAAAAATTTCCCACACATCGCTGCCCAAATACAAAACTTCGCTTGTACCGAAATATCCGCGAATAATACCCCCCATACCCTTACGGATGTATTCCACACCTTCGGGAATTTTGCTCTTATCGTAAACCGTCTCTTGTTCGTAAACGGGTATTTTATTCCCGTCCTTATCTAATATAGGTTCTGTAACGGGTACATACAAAGCGGGATCTTTCGTAATTGCACCGTCAGCATTCAGGTAATTCCCGTCAGCGTCAGTTTTATATACGGTATTGCCGTGTTCATCCTTAACTATTCTGCTTTCCCAAAGCAGATTACCTTGTGAGTCCTTGCTTTGTATCCTATTGCCGTTTATATCGAGTTTGTCGTAAATATACCCTGTTCTACCGAACAAATAGTAAACATATTGCTCAATGATGGGCTTGTCGTAACCCAACATTTCACGCCTTTTCAAAATAAGTTCCATATCTTTACCGAATTGTTCGGCAGGCATATTAGGCAACAATTTGACAAACACAAAACACATTGTAAAAATGACCAAAAAGGTTAATAGCATCAATCCTATGCGTTTTAGTATGTATTTTAAAAGATACATATTGCCTCTCCTTCAAATCAGAATTCATTTTCTCTTTAATAGCTCTATTAAACAAAAAATAAATTTCAGTAAATATACAATCAGTATCGGGGCAAAATTGCCCCGATACAAATTGCAATAACAAATTAAACTGTAAATAAATTACTTTTTATTTGTAATTCAATGTGCCGCCTTGCGCTTTAACAAATGCTGCAAATTCTTCGTCGGTCATAGTATATGTGTTATACTTCAATCCTCCGCGACCAATACCCAAAATGTAATCTTCAGTCTTAAATTGAATTCTCATACATTTCAATATTGCCGAAGCGTCGGTACTTAACGGCATAAGATTACCGAGATTTAAAATAGCAGTTTCACACTTAGCAGTTATAGCAACTCTCTTGGCAGTAGGAGCGCTGGAGCCTGCGTTTACGGAAACTTTTTCCGTTGTAACATTTCCGTCCACAACAACGCTCGCCTGAATGGTTTGGTTTTGTAAGCATGCAATCCAGTCGGACAATGTAGCACGGAGCAACTTTCCGTCAAGTTCGATATCTACATTAACTTTAGATTTATCGGTAAGCGGGTCGTATTGTAATTTGCCGGAATAAACGTCCATCATGCTGTAAGGGTTAAATTGATCGCCTTGATAACCTACAAGCCACAACATATCTACAGTACCGTTTCTCAAATAATTACCGAATGTTGTTCCGCCAAGTTCCTGACTGTTTTTAAAGGTCAAATGTCCTTCAAATTTAGTGCCTTTAACAGCTTCTGTCCAGTTCTTTGCAAGGAATTCTGCACTCTTCGTATAAACATCAACAGCTACGGGTATACCGAGAAGAATTTGAACTTCCCATTTGCCGCTAGAAATCATATCCGCAGTTATATATCCTGCTTCGACTGCCTTATCATACGCTTGGTCAAATAAAGCCTTAGACCCTGCAATGTCATAACCGGTAATTGAAGCTATTGCTTCATCTCTTGTAGCATATTCTTTGCCTTCGCCCCATTCATCTTCAAGTCCCCAGAAACTGAGCAATGCGTCTTTTGCTTCGTCAGTGCCGCGGTAGTACTCTCCTTTGTCGGGATCGGAAATGATTTCCGATGATAACAATCCTTTAGCAACAGAGCCAGTCGGGTTGAATTGAAGATTGAATGCCGCACGGTCTAAAGAGTAACTCAATGCTTGACGGAATTCGAATATAGCCATAGGAGTCTTAATTACAGAATATCCTTGATTTACAGGTTCAGCAAGTTTCTGCTGCGCTTCATAGGTTGCCACATCCGGATTCATTGCAACATACCATGTAGATTCGGAATCTTGGAAGTAAGTGTAGTCGCTACTTACATAATCTGCCATATCTTTTACTTGAAGTCCGTAGCTGTCTAATTCTCCCTTTAAGAACATTTCTAAACGAGTAGCGTCGTTTTTGACAACTATGTATTCAATAGCTGTTGTTTGGTATAATCCATCCATTTCGGGTTCAGAATAACCGTGCCAATGAGGATTCTTTTCCATTCTGAATTTACTGTCGCTTAAGAAACTTACAAGTTTGTAAGGCCCGAAACCGACATAGGTTTCCATACTAGTACCGTAACTGTTAGTATAGACACCTGTACTGGTATCTGCCAATCTTTCATACATCTCATTATAAACAAGATAGAAGTCTGTGCAAAGTGATCTACGCAGATAGAAGTTATCTTCCATCGGGTTAACTAAGACTATAACTAAAGCATTGTCGCCGTCGGCAAAGAAACCTACGTCTTCAAAATCATACTGTGCCCATGTTTGACCGAAGAAAGCCATTTCTTCCCATTCTACATAAGCGTAATTGATGTCGCCATCAACTCCGACAAAATTATTATCCGTAACACATTTCGCAGCATATTCTTCTACTGAATCGTATCCTTGTAAATGCGCTATAACGTTTTGTGTTGCGGTTACAAGTTCTGATGTTAATTTTACCCAACCTTTTTCATCGGCAGCATCGAGAAGTTTTTGATAAGCGTCAATATAAATATCTTGCGCTCTGCATCCCGCCCACTCTTCTTTGATGTTTCCGTCTTTATCAAGGTAAACCCATGCAGTACCTGCGTCGTTAACATATCTTTGTTGAAGTTTATTTCCATCAAGATCAAAGAACTCGTAATCTTTAATAGGCTCTTGCGTGTCAGGATTTGTACCAATTTCTACTTCTTCAAGTGATCTTGTAAGAATCCACACTCCTTTAGTATCAAAAATCTTAACTCTTCCCGTTTCTTCGTCCATTACCAAGCTCTTGGTGAGATCTCCGTTTGCTGCATAAGCGGCAAGTCCGTTAGATCCCCAGTTGCCGCCGCTATTCAAGTCCATAACAATATCTTTGCCGTCAACTTGAACTAAATCTGACGCTACTGTAAAGGCAGTAGGATTGATGTATTCTTCAGCGCCGTAATTTTCCGAAACGAATGCGCTTAAAGCATAAGAATTCTGCTTAGCGTATGCTTCCGCACCGTAAATTTTCATATCGCCTGCAGCATACAACTCGTCAGCGCGGAAGTTTGCCGCTTGCGGATTAAGCAGGTTACGAACCGATCTTACAAAACTGTTAGCGTTGATTACTTCGCCGTTATCAAACTTCAAGTTGGTTTTAAGAGGAATTCTGTACACCTTGTCTGTATCGCCGGCAACAACACCGAATCTTCCTACATAATCAGCAGTAACATCCGTCGGGAAATCGCTTGCCATTGAAGGAACTATTCTGAAAGTTGTAAAATCTTCACTGTAATCCAGTGAATACAATCCTTCGGTAGTAAAATCTAAAATATAGTCAGTGCTTGCACTTTGAGCAGTATGGGAATTCCACGCCGTAGGTAGTTCGGAAGGACCTACACGGTATGTATAATTACCGCTTTTAGTAAAATTACCATACAAACTTATATCCGCTGTAATCGGCGTTTTCAGATCAAAATCTTCGCCGTCAGCAGTCTTTAGTCCGCCGCTAAGCGACCAGCCGCTTACCTGCCCTGTCGCCGTTTTGCCGCTTTGAACTTTTTCTGTACCTATTAAATCGTTTCCGTTATAATAAGAGACCGTAAAAGTTTTGTCACAGGCGGCAAAAACTACCATAACGCTTGTAAGTAAACAAACTGCCACTACAACCGCTAAAAGTCTTTTTGCTTTTTTCATTGTTCTCTCTCCTTCTATTTCTGTTTTATTGTTACCGATATTCTTACTCGGGGACAATCCATTTTATTTTGTTGCGTTTTGCCTTGTGCCGTCGGACGTCAAACGCAAAACGCCCTTTGAATTTTTAAATAATTTTGACCGCTATGTTTCTTTTAAAACCGTTCTGCCGAAAACCTATTTCGGCAGTGGGTTGTTGAGCGTAGCGAAACAACCTTACGCAAACAATGTTCGCCTATGTTTATTAAATAAAAAATCTCGAAACCGCGTCAAGGCACGTCAACTATCTTTCGCAAAATAGTATACTTCTCGCCTATAAACAATTCCGAGTCTACTCACTACCAAAAAACTATTTAGTTCCAAGCTAATCAGTCAACCGCAAGAACCTTCGGAGCCGCGTATAACGGCGAGTTAACTATTCTTGAATTGATAATGTAGAGATTTTACCATAAAAAATATTTTACAGTCAACTATTTGCAAGCAAATTTTAAGCAATTTAGACGAATATCAATACAAAATTTTAGTTTTTATAATTTATCTATCAAATTTTTATGACAAAACCATTGAGTTAACCTTTTTTCACTCGTTATCTGATTTACTCTTTACCGAAATTAAAGAGAAATCACAACTATATTGAAACCATTTTAGATTTAATCGCTTCTTATTAACTTGCTTCAATTACACTATTGCTACAAGCCGCCTTCATAAACTTATGACGAACGTCTTTAAATAGAGTAACTCTATACTCAAATATTTTCTTTTATTATATTAACCTACAATTTTTTTTGACAATACTTTTTCTGCTTAATCGGCTGTTATATTAGAATTAACCGTAATTTTACGCAAATTGTCGACTAAACACCTACTTTAATTTAAGCCGCAAAACTTTAACTCAACTTACCTCAAACAATAACGCTTTGACATAGTTTTTATTGCGGTATCATATAATTTTACAGCAATACAATACTTTGGAGATGATAAAATGAAAAAAATCTTGTGCATAGTTTTAGCCGTATGTATACTCGTCTGCTTGCCTATCCTTGCGGCTTGCTCGCCAAACAAATTGCGCGACGCGGCAAAAAAAGCAGATTCGTACGAAATAGTCGCGGCATATGACCCCGAAACGCATATTTTATCCGCAAGTCAAACCGTTACAATGACAAACAGAAGCGGCAATGCTTTTCAGTCAGTCAAATTTCATATTTACGCCAATCAATACAGAGAAGGCGCATCTACTCCCGTTGTTCCCAGCGTATACAAAGCAAAAGCGTATCCTAACGGCGACAGTTACGGCGATATTACATTTGACAGCGTTAAAGTAAACGGAACGCCCGTTGCCTATACCATTGAAGGGAAAGATATGGATATTTTGTCCGCGCCGTTAAGCGAAGAATTGTTCCCTGACCAAAAAGTTACGGTAGAAATGACATATCAAATACAGTTGGCAAACATTATGCACAGGTTAGGTTATACGGATAACGTTGTTAATTTAGGCAATTTTTACCCTATTCTTT
Organism: uncultured Clostridia bacterium; assembly: GCA_947053925.1. Taxonomy (GTDB): domain Bacteria; phylum Bacillota; class Clostridia; order Christensenellales; family CAG-314; genus Fimimonas. Next base: position 15,362 of record CAMRUG010000012.1, on the reverse strand, counting down.
GCAATATTGCAAACGACAACTATGATTGCTCTCCCTACTACAATATAGGCGACCCGTTTGTATCGGAAGTTGCCAACTATAACGTAAGCATAACTTTGCCGGAAGAATATACGGTTGCCAGCAGCGGAAACCTTAAAGAGGCGACTCCCGCTACAAGCGGAGTTGTTACATACTGCTACGAGGCGCAGGCAATAAGAGATTTCGCTTTTGTTTTATCTACAAAGTTTAACAAACTAACTCATACAGTAGGCAATACACAAGTAAACTACTACTATTATAACGACCAAAACAGCGAAGACAGTTTGGCAACTGCAGTAGGTATGCTTGAATATTTAAACAAAAACGTAGGCGAATATCCTTACGAACAATACTCTGTATGCGAAAGCGACTTTTGCTACGGAGGAATGGAATACCCGTCTCTTACAATGGTAACAAGCGGTTCGCAAAGTTATAAGGAAGCGGTTGCTCACGAAACGGCACATCAATGGTTTTACGGCATTATAGGAAGCGACCAAATAGCCAACGCATGGCAAGACGAAGGCTTGACAGACTTTATAACGTTTATGTATCTGGACGAAGCGGGCGTTATGCCGCTGACGACTGCAATAAAAGCTAACACCAAAAATTATGTCAGTTATGTGGACGTTTTGACAAACTACTACGATCATGTAGACACATCCTTCCGCGCACTTGACCAATACAAAAACGACAACGAATACGTTATATTTACATACATAAAGGGCAGTTTACTGTTTAATACATTGTACGAAACAATGGGCAAAACAAAATTTTTAAAAGCGTTATCAAATTATTTTGACCAAGCGCAATTTACCGTTGCAACACCGCAGACAATGATAAACAGCTTTACAAAGGTGGGCGGCAACGAACTCGGCAAGATATTTGCAGATTTTATCGAAGGCAAAGAAATTATTTCAAAGGTATTTAACTAAATTAAATACAGAAAAAGGCAATAAGTGCGTTAAAAAAACGTAATTCCGATTACTAACCTAAGTCGGAATATACATCGCGCATCGTGGCTGCATACTGACAAATATACAACAATATTTTTTCAGCGGCTTAACATTAGTTTTGCCGTTGATTTTTTATTGCAAAGTAAAACTATATTATTTTGAAGTTAATAATTCTAAACCCATTCAAATATTACAATACAATGTCTTTATACTTTAAAAAAAAATATTATCATTAAAATGTCATATATTCACCTTGACTTTTCAGTTAATAAGGCAATGGATATAAAATTTCACTCTTGTAAAATATTGTAAATTATGTTATAATCATTATTAAATTTAAATGTCTGTAGGAAGTTGTTATATGAGAGTATTTATCGCGTTGGAAATACCGGACAGAGCAAAAGACAATTTTGAACGCTCGTCAAAGCAATTTGAAATGTTTGCTAATAAGGGCAATTTTGTTACTAAAGACAACTACCATATAACTTTGCATTTTATCGGAAACATTGACGAAAGCAAACTCATATATTTACAAAGCGCAATGGATAAAGTAAGCAATATGTCTGCGCCTAATTTATCCGTAAACCAATTTGTGGTGCTCAGAGCGAGCAACGTTGTATGCGCCAAATTCAACAAAGAGCAAAACCTTTTAAAATTGCACGACGCGCTTGGCGAAAATCTTGAAAATCTGGGTTTTACCGTAGAACGCCGCGCATACCGTCCGCACATTACAATTATCCGCAACTACGGCTTTGAATTGCCCTTTTCGGAAGTTACGAAAAACGTAGATGTTTACAACAAACCTTTTACGGCTGACAAAGTAGTACTGTACGAAAGCGTATTCGGACAAAAAGGCGTAACGTACCGCAAGTTATACGAAGTTGCGCTTGCAGCGGAAGAATAAATTGTAAACATATTTACTGTTTTAATTTGTATTTAATATCACTGCCGATACCGACATTACAAACGATATTTTTAGCAGCATTCTCTAATCGTCAAACAACAATTGAATTTGTTAAACGACCGCTCGAAAATTTGAGTTACTAAAACATTCAGTATAAAAATATGCACACTTAAAGTGTTTAACTTTGAGTGTGCATAACGTTTTTCAAACATTCCTTCTGTTCAAAAAATTGCGCCACACTACTGCGGCGCAATTTTCCGATTCATCCTAAATCAAACCATTTTAAATTCAAATTAAGCGTTATTTTGTATCAGTATAACAAAACTGTATTTTTGAATTCAAACAAATTAAATTCTACTTTCAATCTTTAACGAAAAATCTCTATTTGTTTTTACTGATAAATTTCTCGTGCAAATTGTGATTGAAAATTTTGTCCAATTCTTCCAAACTGCCTTCAACCAAACTGTCCTTAGGTAAAACGTGGCACTGCTGGGAAGAAATGTACAGCATATAATGCGTAGGCGTAGATATTACCTTGTGAAAATAACTGTATTTTGCCACTGTCATTGCTTTGTAGTCATCGCCTTTCTCGTTTTTGATACTGAATCTTTCTTCATCAAAAACATACGTTTCCACAGTATCGTCGCTCAGTACAGACATAGACTTGTTCAATTTCTTTTGGATTGCAAATGTCAACAGTATACAAAGCGGAGTAAACAACACGCCGATTGCTATCATGACAATAGCAAACACTAAATCACGCTCGTCTGAAACTAAGTTTATTACACCCAAAAGAACAAACAACAATGAAAAAATAAGGTATGCCCACCAGATTTTTTTCATTACGAACAAATTTGCTTGCTTGGTCTTTTCCGCATTAAATTTTGTTTCAAATCTTATCATAATTTTACCTGTTATTTTTCTCTGGAAACATCGATAACGTAACTGATATTATCCATATTGAGCAACATATCGGCAAGAATTTTTTTGTCGATATTGATACGTTCTTCAAATATCAACCACTTACCGTCAGACACATCGGTATTAGGCACACTTAATATTAACGCTACATAAACCGCCGTTTTGATATTTAAAGGAAGATTTTCGTAAGACATTGAAATATCGCCGTCTTTCAAAACTACTTTGTAATCTTCTTCCGTCAAAGTATAATTGCCGTTGGTAAACGCGTTTACATATTGCGTTGCCGCAACAAGCGTTGCGCTGATTTTGTCGCGAATGAGCAAACCTATCAAATCGTTATGGTCAAGCGTAACGCGGAGATTAGACAATGTGCGCGCTTCCGCCGCCGCCGCCGTAACTTTCATACGGGCCGTGCTAGCCGACACATAAACGTCAAGCTGTTCCTTACGTTGTGCTTCCAACTCTTTTTGACGCATACGTAACGTTGCAAGTTGCTGTTCTTTTGTTTCGATTTCGTCGACTCTGACAACTTCGACAGGTCTGTTCTTTAATATGCCGTACAGATTTTCAATTCGGTCTGCCAAAGTTGTACGGGTGGCATCGTACTCTGCAATAGCCTTACGGAGATCGTCAAAATTACCTTCCAAATCTTTATCCGTAACTTTGTCTATATCAAGTCCTTTCAAATTAAACTCAAATTGCAGTTCCTGATGCAGTTCGTCGTACTCTTTGCTCTTAGAATCATACAGCCACTCGATTTTTTCCATTTCCAAACGTTTGACAAAAATTGCTTTTTCCGTTTCCGCCTTAGAGTCGATTAACATTTGACGTTCGCTTTCTACATCGCCCAAATCGTACTTAAAGTTTGCAAGAGCTTGCTCAATATCGTCGCTGCCGGCATACTTCTTTGCCTTTTCGTTAGATTCGGCAATCTGCGCTTCGTTTACCTTGATGGTCTTTTCTATTTCGAGAATTGCGCCTTTAACGTCGTCCAACTTGGAATCAACGCTTTCAAGCTGACGGGATACCGACTTGTACTGTTCGTAACTTGCCGACAGTCTGTCGCCTATATCAGTCAATTCGTCTTTTACTTTATCGTTTGTAGAAACAAGCGAGTCTACCGAAGACTGCGCGCTATCTAACTGCTGCTGCGTTTCTTTCAGATACTTTAATCGCGACTTTAACGCCGACATCTTAGCGCGCAAAGCCTCTATCGAACGCTTCAATTCCGAAAGTTCCGCTTCGCTGCGCACTGCTTCCTGCTGAACGTCCAACAAATATCTTGTACCGCCGTCGGTATTTAAAGCTTTTAAATAATTAAATACCGTCTCATTGCTGTTTTGCGAAACAATCTCGTTGTAACGGTTGTTGATGTTGTTTTTCTCCCGTTGCAGCGTTTCCATTTCGGCGTTGTTAATTTCCAAATGGCGTTTGATTTCCTTTAAAGAACCTTCCAGTTGGTAAGTGCGTTCAATCAACAACTCTCTGTCCATAATACGGGCAGAAATTTCTTGGTCTAACGCTTCTACTTCCTGATCGTCAAAGTTAGCAGTTACCGCAAATACGCCCGAAGCGTCGTCGCTGAACACCTTTTGACTGTTTAAAAATACTTCGCGCTTAAACTCTTCCTGCTTGCGCAAAATCAGTTTTGTATGTTCGCTTTCAAGTTTGCTTTTAGACTGCTCTATTTGGGAAATACGGTATTTGTAATCTTCCAACGCTCTTTCGAGATTGCGCGTTTTTTCCTGTAAAGACTGATTGATTGTTTCCAATTTAGAATACTTTGCGTCCAAAACCTGCAATATAGTATCCTTTGCTTTCATCGGGGTTACTGCAACGTCCAGTTCCGCTACCGAACGGAAACGTTTTGTCTGTACTACGAGATTGCTCTCCTTTTCGGCAATCTGGCTTTCCTTTACCGCAATTTCGCTTTGCAGTTTGTCTATCTGCGCCTCAACCTCGTCTATTTTAACGTCAACGCGTACAGTTTCCAACAATTCTCCGACAGATTTTGCAGGAACGTTGAAAGCGTCCAAACTTTCTTTAACTTCCGTAATGGACTTTTCAAGATCGTCCATTTTGTTAGAATACATAACCTTTTCGGTAGACAAACGTTGTTGCTTTTCGTTAAGTTCCAACAAACTCTCGTTGAGTTGTTTATTTTTTTCGTACAGCGCCGCAACGTAATTCAATTCGTTATTGATAGAGTCTACGCGGTTACGCTTATCTTGCGACAACGCATACTGGCGTTGTTTTTCTTCTAATTGCAGATTTATACTGTTAAGTTCGTTTTCCTGCCATTCGAGTTCGGTGGTTATAGCATAACGTTTCTTCTCGTAATCTGCGCGTTGCTCTTCTACCGAACGCATAGTTTTAACTTTGGGAATAAGCGTTTCTATTTCGTCGTGAAGTTTTATTTTTGCGCGCGCGGTTTCTATTTCTTCCTGTCTGGAAGTCAAAACGGTATACTTCTTTTGAGTAACTTCCAAATCTCTAGAAATATCTTCACGCAAACTGTCAGCCGTTTGACGGGCTTTAAGTTCGCCGAGTTCTGCCGTAACAACGGTTATATCGTGAAATACTTGGTTAAGTTCTCCGTTAATTGCGTCTAACTGTGCAGGATTTGCAAGAGTTGCCGCTCCGGCATATTCTTTGACTTTACGGATTGCACGCTCTTTAAGAGCACGCGCTTCGGCGGAGGACTTTACTACGCTTTCCTGAACGTCGGCAAGCAAACGGATTTCGTCAAAGACTTTCAAATCTCCGCCAAACGTTTCTACCGATTTATTATTTACGTAATCGATTTTTAACATATCGACAAGTTGTTCGTTAATAAGGTTTTCGACATACTCTATAGCGTGCGAACGCGCTACAACCTGCCAACTGCCGTCTTCCATATGTTTGAGTACACTGCGTACAGTGCCGTCTTCGTTATGAAGTCTTCCAAGCGAATACTCGTCTTCGTTGATAAAAAATTCTACTTCCACGTCTTTGACGCACTCAACGTCTTCGCGGAAACAAAACTCCAAATAAGAATTGAGTTTTCCGCCGTTGGTTGTTACAAGTCTTTTACCTTGGGATGCTGTTCCGAACGTAAATACTTGTTTTTTTTCTGTTTCAAGATCAGTTACAACCACTCTGGTTAATCTCATACCGTATCTCTCCGAATTTAACTAAGTTTAGATTTTTTGTTGATAAGGCAAGCAATTTGTGTTAGAATAGAATAACTGAGATTCCGTTACAACAACATTTCGTAGATATACGAAAACCCATATTATTTCTAACTAAAAATACAATCATTATTTATTATAACTCATAACGGGAAAATAATCAATACTTTAACGATAAAAGGAGTAATTTATGGCATTTTGCGACAAAGAGAAACAACTTGTAAACAGCGGCTACACTACCGTCAGCAACAAGTTTTTTATCAATTATATGCCCGATGCGCCCGATGTAAGGTCGGCAGTTTATCTTATGGGGCTTGCTTTGTCCGACAGCCAAGGTAGCGACAACTCGGTAGATACTATAGCGCAAAAATTAAATATTACTTGCGACGACGTTATGTCTGCATATATTTACTGGCAGGAACTGGGATTAGTCAATATCGAAAACGGCGAACAGCCTAAAGTTACTTATCTCACTTTACGCGACAGCGTAAGTTCTCTCAAAAAAATACCGGCGTCTAAATACGCAAAGTTTTCAAAAGAAATTCAAACTATCATCGAAGGAAGAATGATTACTCCCAACGAGTTTAACGAATATTTTCTGTTTTTAGAAAACACCACGTTTGAACCCGCCGCACTGCTTGCGGTGGCAAAATACTGCGTCGAACTCAAAGGAAACAGCATTAAATACCAATATATTCTGACAGTAGCATACAACGAAATAAAACAAGGAAATACTACCCTTGCAACGGTAGCGGACAATTTGGACAACCGCAAAAAATACGATGATGACTTAAAACTTGTTTTCAAAGCAATGTCCACAAACCGCAAAATCGACCACGCCGACAGAGAATACTACGATAAGTGGTCAAAAGAATTCGGTTTTACTCAAGACGTAATCGTAAACGTTGCTAAAAATTGCAAAACGGGCGGTATGATGAAACTGGACGGTATGCTGTGTGAGTACTACAAACGCAATGCGATGTCGCTGAAAGAAATTGAAACCTACGTCGAAGAAAAAAACCGTATGTTCGATTTGGCAAAAGCGGTCAATAAATCGATAGGCGTTTACTACCAAAGCGTAGATATGGTAATTGACGAATATATTTCAAAATGGCTAAGCAAAGGTTATGACGACGAGACATTGCTTGCTATTGCAAAGTACTGTTTTAAAAGCGGCATACGCACATTAAACGGTATGGCGGCTGTAATAGACAAACTTTACAAAAACGGAATTACAACCCTTGCCGCTTTAGACGACTATTTGCAAGTAATTGCAGTCAAGGACGAAATGATTTGCAAAGTACTTACATTGTGCGGACTTGCGCGCAAAGTTACAGCAAACGACAGACAGCTATACAAAACCTGGACGGAAATTTGGTCTATGCCTCAAAGCGTAATCGAATACGCCGCTGAAAAAGCCGCCGGTACTAACGCGCCGATGGCATACATAAACAGGATATTGTCCGACTACAAACAGCACAATATCACAACGACAGAGCAAGCCAAAGAATACAAAACGGCGCAAGCGCAATCTGCCGCTACCACCGCCAAAGCAAACGTTAACGGCAAAAGCATAGAAAAACGGCAATATACCGACGATGAAATCAGCGCATTGTTTACCGCGTTAGACGAAGGGGAAAACTGATGAACAGACAACAACTACTGCAAATAGCGCAAAGTAAAATTGCCGAAAAACGCTTTTATGCCGAAGCACAATGCGACAGTTTACTACAACAATTGCGAAACAATCCCGAATATAAAAGGTGCGAACGTATTTTCCGTATGGCTCAGGTACAGTATGCTATGCAGGACGGCGAAGATAAGTCTATTGCAAAATCGCAGTTGGATAAATGCAAAGCAGAATTTGACAAAATACTTGCCGACTTAAATTTGACGGAACAAGATTTGCGCCCAAAGTACAGTTGTACAAAATGCAACGATACGGGGCATATAGGAATGTCTGCTTGCAACTGTTTAGAAACGGAAATGCGCAATTTGCTTCTTACCGCAAGCAATATAATCGATACAAATTGCACATTTGAAAATTTATCCGACAGTAACGCGCACAACAAGGCAGTAATAAAAAAGGCGCGGAAAGTCATTGAAAACGGACAACAGAATATGTTAATCACCGGAAATACAGGTACGGGCAAAACAACACTGATGCTTGCGTGCGCAAACCTTGCCGTAAGCCTTGGTAAAAACGTTCTGTTTTATACGGCTTATAACTTAAACTCGCTTTTTTTAGAAGCGCACTTGTCGGAGTTAAAATTAAAAAACGATATACTTAACACATTGACCGATGCCGACATTCTTATTATAGACGACTTAGGCACGGAAATCGTATACAAAAACGTAACTGCAGAATACCTGTTTACAGTCATTAACGAACGCATAGCGCGCAAAAAGCAAACCTTTGTAAGCACCAATCTTTCTTTGCAGGATTTTCGCGACAGATACGACGAACGTATTTTCTCACGCCTGCTAGATCAAAACACCACTTTTGTTGCCAAACTCGAAGGCTCCGATAAACGACTGACAAGTAAACCGAAAAAGAGCGGCAACTAAGAAATTTTTTAACTTAATAATAATTGACAATGTTTGATAATTTAATTTGCTACGCCAAATTAAGACACAACAAACCAACAATAAAAATTGCATTAGTTTAACAACGGCGCGGCAGTTTTTTTTGTAAATGTCAGCTCTAACTAAAAAGTACGCTTACATACCCGTAAGCGTACTTTTACTATTTTTACCGTGTAGTAATTACCCGTCTTGTTCCTGTTGTTGAGGCGGCTCAGCAGGCTTGCTACCCCCCCCCTTGCTTGAACGCCGTTTGAATTTGACAAATACAATAACGTTCATTACCGCAAACAATCCTACACAAGCGGCAAGGGTAATTAAACTTGCCGTCATACCCGAATTTGCGTACCCTGCCAACAACAGCATCGGGAAACCGAACGCCATTGCAGGAACGCTTTGCATAATCAAATTATTTGCCGCAGGCGTTTCAAACTTGGGGTCGATTTCTCTGAGAAGTATCATTCCCGTACTGGCAGTACCCGTCAGCATTCCGAACAGCGACACCATTGCCTGATAACGGTATGTCGGATAAATACGCTTGCAGACAAAGTTGAGATATACAAACGTTATCGCAGTGCCAAGAACGCACAGCAGTAATAACGGCAACCATAACGCCTTGATGGACTCGAATTCGATAGCCGCAATACCTGCAAGAATCATCATATCGAACACGAAACCTGAAATTCGGTTCATCATAAAATTATTGATATAGTCGCGTTTCATAACGTTTTTCTTGCGCAGCAAAGATATAATCTTTTTAACAAGCAATGCAAACAAAGTACCGAACAAGAAATTGAATCCCCAAATCAGAGGCTTCAACGTGTTGGTTCCGAAATTTCCCAAGGCACCGGTGTCAATCAACAAAGTTATGCCCCACATAAGCAAATACGTCAGCAAATATGTACCGATTACCAATGCAACCTGTACCGTCAATTTGTCAATAGAGTCCGACAAAGGTATATCGTTGGGAGCAATCGCTTCTTCCGACATTTCTGTAAACTCGCCTTTTTCCACATCTAAAAGCCGATTCTTGCGTTTCAGAATATTCAGATAAATTACTCCGCATACGCACGCAACCAAAAAACCTACGGTAGCTATAGTCAAACCGAAACTCTTTCCGCCTTCAAGTCCGCTTCCCTCGTAAACCGAACCGAAATTCAAAGCCTGCCCCGGACCTTGACCGAAACCAAGCGGCAAAAGTAAGCCTGCCGCGGGTATCAATTCCTTGATTACCAGAGATAGAAGTATTGTAATCGTAATGCCTACTATTCCTTGAATCAAGTAAGTTCCGACAACCACCGCGCCGGTTTTGATAACTATACCCGAACCGTCCGATTTGTTTACGTTTGTTTTTAATGCAATAGCAATAAATCCCAGCGCCAAGCAATGATATGCCAAGCCTTCCATAAACTTAGTATCGATAAATTTGTCTACTGCAGGGATAAACTTAAATATCATTATAAGCAATCCGCCGATAACCGCACTTGGTAACAATGATTTGCGCACAAACGGTATTACCCGACGGATAGTGTTGCCGACCAATGCGGCAACGAGTAAAATGCTTATTTGAATTAAAGCAGACCAAAACTCGTAGTCCCAAGTATTATACATTCTTCACCCCATCGTACAAATGCACGTATTTTACAGAGCAGAATCTCTCATCGCCCTTTATTTGGTAAGTTCTGCCTTTGTAATAAAAATCGAATTTGTTTCTGTGAACAAGAGCAATACCGTCAATATCCGCAAAAGGAAAATATGCTATAGAAGTTCTGTCCGTAATTGTAAGTCCGCGCGCAGTAACCGACAGTCTGCCGTCCATAATCTTTTTCTTTTTTCTAAACCGTATACTCTTGTAAAATTCTACGTTTTCGTCTTCAAATATAATGCCCAAACAATCGCGGGACATACGCTCCGTTTCGCCTTTTTCCCATTCGTGCCAATCGTAAATTGTGGAAAATTTGTCATTCGGAACAATATGCAAATCTTCGGTATACGCCCAAGAACTATCACAGTTATTACATTTAAATCTTTCGTTTTCCGATACTATTGTCGAAACCTTACCGCAATTAGGACAGCGGTATAACACACGTTCTATATATTCCGCTCTCTTTTTGCTTTTAAACTTTTGTCCCGAAGATACGTCATTGACTCGCAAGTTGTCGCAGATTGTACGGTAAAGCTGCTCATTACTCATATCCTTATATTCCTGCGGCGTTAATACAAGTTTTACAAAGCCGCGCATCTTACCCTTACGCTTTGTATGTCCCCAACGCGGATCAGAACCGTATCCCCCTTCAATATTGTATATAACAAGCGGATACTTGGATATTTTGACAAATTTGGCAACCGCTTCCGTCATAGGCCATTGGTCGCCCGACAATATTCTGTTTCCTTCGGGAAAGACGCACACCGCGCCGCCTTCTTTCATTATTGCTATACAGTCGCGTATAGTTTGCATATCGGCTTGAGATTTTTTCTTAGGAATAGGCGCAACAAGATATTTTAATAACGGAGAAACCTTCATATTAAACAAGTCGTCCATAGCAACAAAGTAAACAGGACACTTAAAGGACAAGGCGGCAAACACAGGGTCGAATGTCGTAACGTGATTACACATTATAAGACAAGGACCTTTTATATCCGACTTAACCGCTTTATAATTATACCTGATTTTTGTATGCAATCTAAATATTCCGCGCAATATTGCAAAAATAGGTCTATGTCTTTTTTTAATCCATTTTTTTCTTGCCATATTTTCTCCGTGTAACTTGATTTTTAAATCAAAACCAAATAATCCGTTTCTTACAGTACATTATTAAATCAATGTCCGTATTTAAAGTATATCATTGCCATAGTCTAACATTCAATTACAAAACAAAATCGTTCAACTCAACGTTTAACGCATTAAAAACGATTTTTTGTGCGCAAGACGATACGGCACTGACTATATAAGTATTATCCGTTTGCAAGGTTTTTACTTCAAATTTATATTTTGACGTTTCTATTACGTGCGCGACAAAATTCTTACAATCGGACATTTTAAAGGCTGCTTCCTTTTGTGAAAACAAAACATTTGCATAAACCGCTCTTTCTTTTTCAGCGAGCAATTTGCTTTGTGTCAATTCAGTTTCCGTCAAAATACGATTTTGCATTTGTTCGCCGAAACGTTCGGGATTTAACATTTCGACGTCCACGCCGACAGGTTTATCAGACACTGCAACGGCGACTATATCTCCGCTATGCGAAAGCGAAAACTCACATTCGTCGCATATCCACTTGCCGTTACTATTCTTTACTACGTTCAATTTCGACAATTCTAAACCGAATGACTTTAAAAGCGCAATTTCCAACAACTTCCATACATATAATTTAGATTGCCGAACATTGCAATTCGATGCGCCGGCAATATCCTTTTGGCGTTCCGTACAAAGAGAAGTATCGTTAATTTCAAATGGAAAGCGCGCAACGTAAACAAATGTTTCGGAACGGTTAGACTCGGTTTTCATCAATTAAGTTTAGCATTTGCGCTTATTATTGTCAACAGTCTTGTTTAATATCAGTATTTAAGCATATTCAGATTACATTAAAATTGCACTTACAACACAAAAGCCCTTGAGTATTTCAAGGGCTTTCAGACATTTACAAGACCGATTTGTTTTATTTCGGCATATCCATATCGGAAGCGTCATTTGGCGGCAAAATGTCGTTAACCGCATTTGAATCGTCGCCTATCGGTTGGTCGCCGTTTTCCTTACGGTGTTTGTCAATTTCCACAAGCATCATATCGTAATAATCTTCGGTTATTATAAACTTTTTGTGTTGGATAATCAACGCAATAACGATGCACACAATAGGAACAAGCGTTACGCCCATACGCACCCATAGACGCATCGACAAATCGCTTTGCGCTTTAAAATTATTGTTGGCGGCATTGTATTCCGTACCGGTTGCCTCATCCGTATACGTCATAGACAGACGGTATACGACATTATCTTCTTTAACCAAAACATCGTTGGCGTTTTCGACATTTTTAACCAGAGAAACAAACGTTGTTTTTTCCTGTCCTTTAACTCCTTTATTTTCCACCTTCATTATTGCGGCGTCGCCGATACTGTTGATATAATCGGGAGAAATTTGGTGTCCTGCAAGCGGTTTTAGAGAATTGCTTTCGTAATTTTCTATTCTGTCTGCAAACTCGTTTACAAAATCTTTGTCCTTACGCTGTTCTTCCGTTGCGTCATTCCACTCTATGCGGAATTTATTAACTGCATTTATATACTCTACTTGTTGTGTAATCGTAACATCATCGGCATTAAAATAGTTTGTCTGCGATTCTAATGTCGATATATTCTGCGACAGCCCGTACACTAACGACACTGTTAAAATCAGCGTTACAATACCGTATTTTAATGCGTCGGCAAATTTAGCCATAAACGGACGTAATGTCGATATAACCGCTTCGTTACGCTCGCCGCATTTGTACTCGTTGTACTCTACGCAGTTTGTCATATTGATGATACTTGCCATATAAAACAACGCCTGACCAATAAATACGCAAATTCCGAAGATGCTAAGAGTTATAAGGTTAAACGGCAAGAAATTCCACCAGCCTATTAACGCTATACCCAAATATCCGAAACACGCAAGAGCCACAGATACTATCTGCAATTTTTTTCTGCCTAACTTTTTAACTATCAACGGATAGAATACCTGCGCCAATACGTTGAATATTCCGAATATGGCAACAAACACAATGGCGTTTCCGTCATAACCTATTTCCAGATAATACAAATTGTATGCAAGACCGACGAGCATTGCAGAACCGACATTGTAAAACAACATAGACAAGGTCATCCACAAAATCTGATCGTTTTGACGAATGGTACGCCACATTTGTTTTAGCGAAATTTTTTCGTTAACTTCCATTTGCGCGCGCGGACGTTCTTTTACAAACAACGACATAATAACTTGCATAATGATGAATATCACCGCAATGCCGATACTTATCCACCTGAATGCCAAACGGACGTGTCCGGGATACAAAAACGAAATTACGCCCTGAGCGGCAAACGCGCCTATTCCCGCAAAGATTACCGTTAACGTAGTCGCTTGGTCGCGTTGCTTTTTCTTGCTCGATAAACTTGCGAGCATAGACCAGTAACCGATATCGTTCATAGTAAATGCGCTTTCCCACAAGAGATACATTATTGCCATAAACGCAACAAAGCCCCAACCGACAAGACTTTGCACATTGAACATTACAATGACGATTATACCGGTTAACACCGCACCTATAAATATCCACGGGCGGAACTTGCCGAATTTTAAATGCGTACCCTCGATTATAGCGCCCATCATAGGGTCGTTAATTGCGTCCCAAATGCGCCCTACTACGCCGATAAGCAAACTTATCACAGTAAATTGCAATACGCTTAAAGTTGTGCCGAATTGAATATACACAAGCAAAAACGACGCTATCAACTGATAGCACATATCCCGCCCTAATCCCGACACACTGAACAGCCACTTGTTTTTGTTAAACTGTTTGTCTTCGGCGGAAATTTCGCGCTTTAAAACTTTTTCCGACATAATTTCTCCTTCTTTTAATTATTATATGTTTACAATAAAAAATTGAATAATGTACTCTAATATTTACTGCCGGTATGAATAACGTAATAGTACAACGATATTTATATTTTTCACTAATCAATTAACTGCTTTTAAAACTTGCCGCAAGTTTTATCAAACGATAAAACTTGTTATATGTCAAATTTAGTGTGTGTACAAAACACAAATTAACATTCGAGAATTTTAGTAATATTTATAACTTGCGTTAAATTGATATTTTGCACTTTGATACAAACAATTTGCGAAGAATACTGTATCGCACACACAAAGAAAGCGAAAACAAAATTCATACCGTTTGCGTGATGCAATGTATAATGGCTTTTAACAGTGGTTAATCGTTGTTATTCGTCATTAACTGTCGTTACATACGTCATTATATCGTACACGAACACCATATACTGTTAAATTAAAATTATCAATGTGATACGATGTAATAGCGAGTGATTAGACGTAGTTAATTGTCGTTGAACGTCGTTAGTTATTTTTATGTATGCTATTATAACATACATTATTGTAATATTGTCGAAAAATGAAAATAAGTGCAAAAACTTTTTTTATTTACAAATGCATATATTTCCTTGGCAATCCTACTTGTCTGTAATAAATGGTTTAGATAAAAAAGATGAACCAACACAATTTGGATTTGAAATAGAGAGAACTATCTAATGAGAGCATCATATAAGAATATACATAACTGCGATGAGTCTTTTGTTGCTTCTACTCCAATATCTATATTCATTTCTGCAATATCACTTTCTTTGCAATCTTCTTCTACAAATTCTAATATTCTGCAAGCTAAATGAAGTAAACTCTTTCTATTACCGCAAATATCTACTATTTTTTCCGATTGAGTAATTTCCAATAAAATATCCTCTGCGTTTTCTTGCTCTAATATTTTTTTATAATCTATCAAAGTTGCCACCTCCAAAATATATGTCTAATGTTAGCCATCTTCCCCACTCGGGAATATAATAACGTCCGTTAATACAGTACATACCGGATTCGTCGTCTTGATAACAACACTTAAAACGGAACGGGTTGACGCTTGCCCACAAGAGTCGTTGATGTGTTCCTGCAAGTTCAACAGATAATAAAAAAACTAAGATGAACCATATAGTTCATCCTAGTTCTTACTGGTTGCGGGGGCAGGATTTGAACCATACGACCTTCGGGTTATACTTCGCT
>CAMRUG010000011.1 GCA_947053925.1 uncultured Clostridia bacterium | reverse complement strand
ATTTCGCCACATCCGCAAGTAATATTGAGTTAAAAATAGTGCAAAGTCAAAGACTTTGTGCGCATGGCGCGTCTGCACGAGCCGAGCGAAGCGACCGCCCTCGCGGAACGCGAGTATTTCGCCTTTTCCCGATAGGGACTTCGCAATTTATTGCGAAACATCCGTAACGCAAAAAAATCACTGCAATTTTTACACGCCGCAGTAACAGGCGAGGCGATACTTAAAGTAAACTTCGCAATTAACAAAGGAGGCGTCAAAGATAGTTTAGCATATCTTTGCCATAGTATTATACTTTATTTTTTGTCTTTTCGCAAGTGTTTTGTAAATATATCTTTGATCATATCATAAAATGAATAAACTGTTTAAGGAACAATATTTTATGAGTTTTATAGGCGTAATAGATAGCGGAGTGGGCGGACTTACAATTTTAAAAAGTTTACGGCGTCGCTACAAGTATAATTTTTGCTATATTGCCGATCATGCGTTTTGTCCGTACGGAATAAAATCCAATCAGGAAGTTTTTGCCCGTGTAGACAAATTAACAACTTTTCTAAAAGCCGAAGGCGCGCAAGCGGTGGTAATTGCTTGCAATACCGCCTCTGTATATGCAAAACAACTTTCAAAATTGCACAATGTTCCCGTTTTTGACGTTATTGTGCCGACTTGTCAGCAAATTATCGGCAATTGTAAAAAAGTTGCATTGCTTGCAACGGATGCAACAATACGAAACGGAATGTATAAGACAGTATTGTCTGAATACGGCATAGAAGTTGTAAATTTTCCTTGCAGCAGTTTTGTTCCTTATGTAGAACAATGCAAAACCGATTCTTCCAAATGTTTACAGACAATCAAAGAAACGCTGTCAACTCTGCCGGAAGAAAATGCCGATGCGGTAATACTCGGCTGTACGCATTTCCCGCTGCTTAAACGGCAAATCGCTCCCTATTGCGGCACGGCGCAAATTGTAGAGTGCGTTTGCAATCTTCCGTCAGATATATTGCAACAAGAACAATTACCGAATATAATCTATTTAACTACAGGTAATGTTAAATTTGCCAATAAAGCCGCAAAGCCTTTCGACAACGTATGCTTTAACAAACTTTCAATTTAAACATTCTGCATCGTCTTTTTTATTGACCGTTGCTTTTAGCAAAAGTTTATCAATTGTTTTCGATTGCTGTACAATGCCTACAAGTATGCCGTTAGCGGCCAAATTAAGAAACAAGTAGGGCATTCTCCCGATAAGATATACCCAAAAGCTCTTTCTTATTCCGCCTTTGTCCATTGTAAAAAATTGCCACAGCCCTATAGGCGACGGATCTACGCCTACAATAACCTGTAACCACAGTCCGAAAGTATTCAGTCCTAACGAACATACAATCAAAAATGTCGTAAGCGATAAAATCAGTTTTACAATTCTGTTTAGTTTAGTTTTATATATAAGCGCAGGTATCAGCCCCATAAGCATATAAGACAATCCCATAAACCAGTTGTAAGCCCCGAACGGGTGAATAAAATGTCCTATCAAATCGCCTAAAAAACCTACTGCAACAGCCGGTAGCGGACCCAGATAGATACCTGCAATAAAAGCAAAAAATATAGTAAAAGAAACTGCATTGCTGGGCGTTATGGGAATAGTTAAAAAATTCGCCACGATAGACAGCGCCGTCAGCATTGCCGTCAACGCCAATTTATAAGTTTTGTTCATAAAAAAAACTCCTTTTGCTATTTTGCAAAAGCAGTCCGTAGTGTGATTAAACACGTTTACTAAAAAAGAAACTCGCAAATGAAGCCAATGTCTTTTGTTCGCAACGGACTATACGAACGCACCGCAGAACAAATGGGTTCTTTCGTTTATGCTTTTTCCTAAGCATAACACTTGACGCGCGTCGTCAACTTTGCTGATTTCAGTATAATTCTTTTAGTTTGCATTGTAAACAGTTTAAAACAAAATTTTTACCAAACATTTTATTTGCAATATTAAATTTGCATAAATATTTAACTATGCCGCAAACTATCGTTATGATTATCATTTTTATCAGAGCAATTATACTGTTTGCGGTATTGCTGTTTGCAATAAGACTTATGGGTAAGCGTCAGATAGGCGAAATGGAACCGTTTGAACTTGTAATTACGCTTGTTATCTCCGAACTTGCCTGTATTCCTATGGCAGACAGGTCTATTCCCATAACATTCGGTATTGTGGCAATACTTACAATGTTTGTAATTCACCAGTTTATTCTACTGCTTTCGCACAGCGATAAACTTCAGGGTATCATTAACGGTAAACCTGTAATGGTAATAAATCCCGACGGTATAGACGTAAAACAACTTAAAAGCCTGAATATGCACGTCAACGACATTCTTCAGGCAATGCGCGCGGCAGAGTATTTTTCGTTGGAAGAAATAACCTACGGAATTATGGAAACAAACGGACAGCTGACGGTTGTATCTAATAAGCAAATGGAAGAAAAACAGCAAACGCTGCCCGTTCCCGTTATACTTGAAGGCAAGTGGAATCCCGAAAATATCGAAAGCAACGGTTTTTCGCAGGAAAATCTTAAACAACTGTTAAATAAAGAACGGCTTAAAATCAAAAATGTCGTCTTGCTTGCTATTGACGAAAACAACCGAATGACTTTGCAGGTTCGCAATAAACCGATTCAATTTAAAAATGTGGAGGTAAAGCGTCAATGACAAAAAACATTTGGGCAGGGCTTATAGCGTTAGTGCTGGTAATAGCCTGCGGCGTTTTAGAAGTCGTTTTGCTTAGCAGACAATACGAAAAACTTTCTCAGTATTGCGGGGAAGTTATGGTAAAATGCGAGTCGGAAACACTGACTTTAGAGGAGTATAACGACTTCCGCGAAAGTTGGGTGAAACTGCGCGAGACAAGCGAAATTTTCTTGCCGCATATTGACGTGTACGAAATAAATTTGCGTTTTGCCGAAGGTCAGGCGTATGCGGAGCAGTCCGACTTCGACAATCTTTATGCACAGCTAGCCGTAATAGACGAGTTGCTGGAATATGTGCCGCACCTGATGAAACCGAGTTTTAAACACATTGTTTAATAGGTTTTAATACAGTAAATTATTGCGGCAAAAGCCGTGCAATAAGCCAATGCAATTGTGTGAAACAACGCCGATTTTTCAAAAGAATTATTGCCGTATTGCGAGGCTAAATTTAATTTTCCGATACGGTATTGTTGATAGTTTAAAAATTTAATTCCGTAGCAATTCTTGTTTAGCAAATTTCGGCGTTTAAAAAGCGTATCCCTTTTTCTAAATTTCGGGATACGCTTTATTGTCGTCTTTTGCAATAAAAATTGTCGAGCCTCCGATTTGTAAAAACAAGTTGCTTTCTAATATCTCACAACCAATTCGTTTTCGTCGCTTTTAAGTTTTGTCGGATAAAAAGGTTGGTAACACTGCGCGCCGTTTAACGTCATAGAATGCACCGTGGACTTAAAAAACGTCGTGTCGATACGTTTTCCGTCAAGGTTGATTGCAAACTGTTCAAGGACGTTCTCCGCCGTTACTTTGGGGTATATTTGTACTTTTCCCGACGAAATAGAAAGTCCGTACAAGTTTTCAAGTTGAGAGACATAGTACCAGCATTTTGGAATACCGTATTGGTTGCACAAGTCTTTAAGGCGGGCTTTAGACGGGTTAGTCATAGTAATTGCGCCTATTGCTTGAGCGTATGCGTACAGTTTTGCATCGCTTGTAATTTGTTTCTTTATTACGTTGTATTCTACAAGATATTTTACTTTGTCGGTACTTGAAAGTTGCGATAATTTCTTTAAGGCAAGCGCTTTAACGCACAAGTCTTTATCTTCAAATTTTTCGTAGAATAAAACCCCGTTGACTGCTTGACGGAATTCTTCGGGCAAGTCGTCGTTAACCAAATTTGTATAGTATGCGTACGTTAGAGGAAAGGTCAGACGGTCGGAAAAACTTTTTTTCTTCCCAGTATTGTCGTAATAATAAGTCGTTTGGTTTGTTTTAAAGCGGTCAAACAAATAGTTTTTCACAAACTGCGGATTTGTGTAGCAGATTGCGGCAACAGTCAAACTGTCTGCGCGCTTTAAAAAGTTACTGAGACAAAAAACGTTTTTATCGTTTATATAGTTTAAATAGGTCGAAACCAAACTTTCCCTTATAATAGGAGTAGAATCAGGAGCGGCGCTTTGAGACTTTATCCGTAAACTTACCGCCTTACTGTTTGCAAAACAAATTGCAAGGCAGGTGCCTGAGTCCAAATTGTCAGAAAGTTTGTACCTTAATTTATCTTCGTTGCATTCGAGTGCGCTGGTAGTGTAACTCTCTATTTTGCCGTCGCATTCTATTGTGTACTGTCTTTCTCCGTCGTCAATATTAAATACTCCGTTATTAAAACAAACCTTTGAAATTTTTTCAAACGGAAACAGAAACAGTATTCTGCAAGGTTTATCGGTAGAAACTCGGTATATTTTTCCGTTCTCGTGATAGATAGCGCATTCCGTTGCGCCTTTTCTGTAACAAAGCCTGTCAACGTCAATATGAAAGTTATTTCCGCTGATTTTGTCTATCAGTCCGTTTTTAACGGTGTACACGCTTTCGCCTTTTAACCCGAATACAAAGCCTTTAATAAGCGTTGCCGAATTGCCCGCATTGTCAATAAACGTGGCTTCGTCCGCGTTGCCCAGTTGGTAGGAGTAATTCAGTTTTTCGGACATTACCTGACGCGGTTTTTTTAATACGTATCCCTTAGAAGAAAGGTTAAGCGTTATCTCGGTACGCCTTATATTGTGAGATTGCTCGTCGTAAATAAAAGGACATTTAGTTGAACCGAAATAGTAAAGATTTTCCAATTCTCGCGCAAGGTCGGGAGAATTATCCGCATAAGCAGTTACTATGTCAAAACTCACCGACGAATTTTTTTCTACCGTAAAATCGTAATTTAAAGCGTTTGAACCGTAACAGGGCGCTATTGCATTGTCGTATACCAATGCCGTTGCAATATACAGGTTTTCCGTTTTAGACGCCAAACACAAAGCGTTATCCATATTGAAGTAATCGTATTTGCTGCTGTCGGCTTTGACGGGAATTTCTACGGAAAATTTGCGCGTAGTTTTTCCTTTGTTGGTTATTGTAACGTTGCGTATTTCGCTGTTGTTTAACAGAAAATACCGCATTTTTATGTCTACCGTTTTTGCCGTCGAGCAAAATTCAGCAGTAGTGTTTCCAAAACGGCTTTTAACAAAAGTGTCGAAAACGTTTCTGCCGTTGGCGTAAATATACGGTTTCACGTCTGCATAAGTCGTTGTTCCTTTAAACTTTGTTGCCGAGTTACCCATACAATCTACCGCCGAAATCACGTTAGCTGTTTGATAAGAGCATTGAGAGTATTTATCGTTTTCGATATAGTTTTGTTTTAACAATTCCGGATTTAAAAGTCGGGCAATGCACAATGAACCTATTTGTTTGCTTTTCAGAGTTTTGATTGCCGCCGCGCAAAAATAATTTATTTTGTACAGTTCAACGGCGTAAGGCAAATAATTTGCTTCGCGCTCGCTTAGTTGTAATATGTTGATTGCGGAATTTTGCAGTCTTAGTAAAGTTTGTTCTTCCACAGCAAATTGAGTGCATTTTGCAATCAGTTCGGCGACGGTTTCTAAACGCGTTCTTCCGTCGCTTGCAGGAAATGTCAAATATTTTTTCTCAAATACTTGTTTCAGTTTTTTATAATTTGTCCAATAAAAATTAAAACGGTCTTTGATAAGCATTGCCTCAACGTTGTTGCCGCTTTTTAACGCTAATTTATTCAAGTAGAATTCTGTAGTAACCGTGTCTGCTTGCAATCTTTCGGGAAAATACTTACAGGCAAGTTTTTCTAACTGTTTTAAGTATTGTGCTTCGGTAGTGGGCAGACTGAGTAGTTCGTCAAAAGCATTTTGATTAAAAGTCCACTTGATATTGCTCAATAAAAAATTTGTAGTCATAATTTTGTCCTCGCGTACAAATTGTTGACACTTTTTTGCGTGTTTACTCAGCCGAAGAACAAAATTTTGTATGTAATAGGTAAGCATAGTGATTGAGTAATAATTATTTTTATCCAATAAACAGCACTAAGCAAACAAAAAGACGTCGAAGCGGTTATTCTTCAACGTCTTATTATAAAATTGTCTAAAAAAAACTTTGTGCGTTCAATTATACGGTCTATTAAAATATTATTGTTTTTTTGTTTTTCTTTTGTAGCAGTTATCTAACATCAATTGCTTTTTGTTTTCTAAAATGTAATCCAAGTTTTCAACGACTACGTTAAACTTTTTAAACGTTTCTAGCAAATTGCTGTCTAATAAAAAGTGTATGTCGTTTTGGAATTCTTCGGGGAAGTCGTCGCGTCTGTTCAGACGACTTTTAACCATAATTGTCAGCGGATGCGAAGTTTTGCGGTAAAAAGGAACGGCTACAAAATTAAGTTCCGCGTAACTTAAAGAGAGTTGCGGAACGTTAGCAGACGGAGAAACCGTATCGCTAAACGGGTCGGCGTTGCTCGGCATATCTTCAAATACTTGGGAAATGTCGTTTGACGGAGTTTCGTTGTAGTTAAAGTCAATGTATAAATTTACTCCGCTTGGCGTAAATTCTACATCGTATCCGTTTCCGCCTTCGCCGTAAACATCGGGATACAATTCGCGCTCCGCTTTGATTTGTTTTTGCAGTTCCGCCTTGACTTTCTTTCTGATTGTCATATGCGAAAGATCTGTAAAATCAAACGGGCAATTTACCGCATAAAAGTCAATTTCTTTTTTGAAAACAATTCGCGATAGTACCAAAATTGCAGTAATACCGCCTATGCATATAACTCCGAATACAGATAGGCAAGCAATGGTAGCGGGGCTCAAATTATCTCCGTCTCCGCTTGCTACTATTGTTAAGGCAATAACGCAAATAAACAGTAGGGCAATATATACGCACACGGCAATGTTCATTTTTTTTCTTTGCGGACAAGTAGGCTGTCTGCTGTAAGCAAAATCGCTGAACTGTTTATCTAAAGGACGTTCGGTAACGGGGTTAATATTAACGCGCCAAATAAACAATGCCAGAGTTGCCGCGGCAAGTATTCCCGTGCAAATTGCCGAAACGGTTATCATTTCTTTGTTTTCTGCTCTGAGAGTTTCAAGAGTAGCGTTGTAGTCTACGATAACGTTACCGTCTTCTTCAAATCCTATAGCCCACAAATTGTTTATTGCAAAAGTTTGCTGTGTCGTAATTACCGTAACGGTCTTTTTAGAATCGATGTAATTGTTCCAGTCTATATCACTGTCAAACACAACATTATACGTTGATTCGCCGTCTTCTGTTTTGACGGTTATGTAATCTATGTCGTCCTCGTGTTCGACTTTGGTAATAGTTCCCTTAACATTGTTTGTATTGCCGTTAAGGTTTTGCTTTTCTATCATTTTGGTAGAAACAAGCATAAAAATCATACAGCAGCAAAAAATAAACGTTACTACTGCGGCAAGTTTGAGCCTTCCTATAATCTTTTTTTCTACGGTAACAGTGTTTTTCATAATATTGTCCTTTATACGTTAAGCAAGGTTAAATCCTGTCCTACAAAACTGTCGATGATTTTATCGGCTTTGTCAGTAAAATAGGTTTGGAGACCTATACAGTACATTTGCGCGTTTTTTGCGCCGGTAACGCCCAAAATAGAATCTTCAAATACAATGCAGTCGCAAGGTTCCGCCCCCATACGCTTTGCCGCTTCCAAGTATATTTCTGGGTTAGGCTTTCGGGGGAGTTTATCGTTGCCGTCTACAAATGCGGAAAAGTAGTCGTACAATCCAAAGCGTTTGGCAACGCCTGTACTGCTTGCGCTTGCCGAAGCAACTGCGCAGGGAATACTGTTTCTCTTCAGAAGTTTAAGAAAATCTACAATTCCGTCCATAATGTCGTTTTCGTTTAGCTTTTTAATTTCAACGGCAATTTTTTCTTCTCTGATTTTTACATATTTGTCCATATCTTCAGCGGACATTGCTTTACCTGCTTTTTTAAACAAATAAGGTATAACTACCGTTCTTCCTGCGCTTTTAAAGGGCGCATATTCTTCGTAAGTTAAAGTAGTGCCTATTTCTTCGGCAACTCTAAGCCAGCCCGAGTAGTGATACTTTTCGCTGTCGATAATAACTCCGTCAAAATCAAAAATACAAGCTTTTTTCATAAATAATATAATAATATATATTTTTATTTTTGACAAGTCTTGTATCAAATAATATACAAATGAGAAATAGCACAGCCGCTGTTTAAAAAGCGGAATGCAAGCAATATGCCGTTTAGATAAATTTTATTAGTCAATTTTAAACGTCAGTTTTAATGCATAAAAAAGCCTGCTCTCAAACTGTGAGAACAGGCGGTAAAATTTTTTTACATATTATTTTTCAAAAACTTCATCGTATACTTTTTGCAATGTGTGCGGCAGATTTGTCATAATGCCGTCCGCGCCTATACCGATAAGATATTTCATATCTTCCTCATCGTCAATTGTCCAGTAGTGTACGGCGATATTGTGTTTGTGAGCAACGTTTACAAACCATTTTTTGTCCAAGTGTATTATCGACAGACTCATAGGGATTTGTAACACTGCAACGGGTTCGGAATACAGTGCGTCCAGTCCTAACGCTCCCGAAAACAGTAAAAGCCCTACGCCGACGTATTCGGGTGAACATAATAAATCAGGATGACTTTCTTTCGCTATTCTCTTTATTTCTTTGTATATCTCGTTATGAAAGGACGCAAGTACAACTCTGTTAAACGCGTTATGTTCTTCCATAATTTTAATAACGGCGTGTAATGCCTTCATTCCGGTTTCGCCGTCCTGTTTGATTTCTACATTAACCGTATTGTTCGGAAATGCTTCCAATACGTCTGTAAGGCGCGTAACCATAAAAATATCGGGGTCGCGGTTGGGCAGTCCGTTGGGGTAATTCGGAACGTCGCTCGGGCGTACCTCTACATTTCTGTAATCTTTGTATTTTGTTTTGTCTTTATATTCGCCGTCAACTTTTGTATTGTAGTACCCAAAGTCAACTTTTTGATTTTTTAGGTCTTCGTAGGTCCAGTCGGCAATCGCTCCGCTTGCGTTGGTGCGTCTGTCGAGCGTGGTGTCGTGCGACATAATAATTACGCCGTCTTTAGTAATAGATACGTCCATTTCTAACATTACGTCAGGGTCTACCGAGTAGGCATTGTAGCACGCTTCAAGCGTATTGTCGGGAAACTCACGGTTGCCTCCTCCGTGTGCAATCAGCAGAGGTCTCGAATTTTTTTCTATAACAAACGGATTGTTCTCTACGCAGATATGCCGCGGCAACAGCGCGAATATCAAGTAAACAACGAGAATGCACGCGATAACTATGCAAAAAACTTTCCAATTAAATTTTCTTCTGATTTTAGGCATAAATTTTAAATCCTTTTTCTTTTATTTTAACATAAAGAACAAAAATATACAACAGGTGTTTTCTATCAGTATTACGGAGTTGGTTTTGCCGGTGTTTAAACTTGCATTATCACGTCAAATATAGTAAGTGTTAAAAATAGGTTTTATTGTAAAATAAAATAATTTCGGTAGAGCGTAAAGTTTGCTGACGGTAATTGTGGCATAAACATTGTGTATTAGTAAAATAAATTTCGGTTCGGTATTCTAATTTAATTGATAATAAGTCATTGATTATTGTTAAATAAAAAATCACTGTTTTTACTTGCAATTGTTAACAATTTTGTATATACTATACATATACTCTGTGGGGGTATATTTAAAGGATGCGTTTTGTTTTCTGTCAAAACCTCTGCTCATACTGAGTTTTAGATATAAAAAAACGTTTTTAGGAGTAAATTTTGAAACAACAGTTTGATATAACGGGTATGACTTGTTCTGCCTGTTCTGCACACGTTGAAAAAGCGGTAAGCAAAGTCGTCGGCGTTAAGAAAGTCGCCGTCAATCTTCTTGCTAACAATATGTTAGTTAATTACGATGAAAAAATAACAAATCCCGATGCCATAATAAAAGCCGTGGTACAAGCGGGGTACGACGCAACGCTTAAAGGCGGCGAAAAAACGCCTAGTAAATCGGTCAAAAAAAATACAAGCGGAGTAACTTTGTCAAGACTAATTACGTCGGCGGTTATTTGCCTTGTACTTATGTATGTCGGTATGGGGCATATGGTAAAACTGCCTTTGCCGTCATTTCTTAACGGTGCTGAAAATGCCGTTTCCTTTGCATTTATACAGTTGCTGCTGTGTTTGCCCGTGTGGTATATCAACAGAAGTTATTTTATCAACGGCTTTAAACGCCTGTTTAAAGGCGCGCCCAATATGGACAGTTTGATTGCCGTCGGTTCGTTTGCAGGCGGCTTGTATGGTATAATCGTAATTTTCATTATGAGTTATGCTTTGGGTAAGAGCGATATGGCAACTGTCGAGCAGTATCATCATCAACTCTATTTTGAGTCGTCGGCAATGATTTTGGCGTTAGTGGATTTGGGCAAGTATTTGGAAGGGCGTTCTAAAATCAAAACAGGCGACGCGCTTGCCAAACTCAAAAAACTCGCACCGGATAAAGCGTTAAAACTCGTTGACGGTAACGAAACCGAAGTAGACAGCAAGTCCGTTAAAGTAGACGATATTGTAATTGTCAAGGCGGGAATGGTATTTCCTGCGGACGGGCATATCGTCAGCGGCAGTAGTTTCGTAAACGAAAGCAGTGTAAACGGCGAAAGTCTGCCTGTGGAAAAGCAAGTCGGAGATTTTGTCATCGGCGGTACCGTCAGCGTCAGCGGTTATGTCCAAGTCAAAGTGAGTTCTGTCGGCTCTGACAGTATACTGGAACAAATAATTTCTCTTGTAGAGGAAGCCGGAGCGTCAAAAGCGCCTATCCAAAGGCTGGCAGATAAGATTTCTGCCGTATTTGTGCCGGTGGTTATGTCAATTGCGCTTGTTACATTCATCGTCTGGATGTGCGTAGACAAAACGTTTTCTACGGCATTGGATTTTGCCATATCGGTGCTTGTAATATCTTGTCCCTGCGCATTGGGGCTTGCTACTCCTGTTGCGATAATGGTGGCAACGGGAAAGGGCGCCGAACACGGCATACTTATAAAAGACGGCGAGACTTTGGAAAAACTTGCCGATATCAAAAAGGTCGTTTTGGATAAAACGGGAACGCTAACGCTAGGCAAACCGCACATTAAAGAATTTAAAACCGTTATGGACGAGAAAGAATTCTTGTCTATTGTAGGCGGTATCGAAAAGCAAAGCGAGCACCCTTTGGGAAAAGCCGTGGTGGAAAAAGCCGAGGAGTTGCAAATCGAATTGACAACGCCTGCGAGTTTTGAAACATTGTCGGGCAGAGGCGTCCTTGCTGTTGTAAACGGTAAAACGTACGCTATCGGCAACAGCCGCTTAATGAAAGAACAGCAAGTTGACGAAAACAGTTATTCGGATGATCTTAACTCTCTGTCAAGCAAGGCGCTAACTTGTCTTATAGTTGCGGAAAACGGAAAGTATATAGGAATAATAGGCGTCGGAGACGAAATAAAACCCACGTCTTACGAGGCAATTCAAAATTTGAAAAACCTAGGAATCGAGCCTATTCTGCTTACAGGCGACAATGCTATGTCGGCTGAGGCTGTATGTAAAGAGGTTGGTATTGAAAACTTTTTTGCAGAAGTATTGCCCAATCAAAAAGAAGAAAAAATTGCCGAACTTATGAAAGACGGCGCTTGCGCAATGGTGGGCGACGGAATAAACGACGCGCCTGCTTTGACGCGTGCGGACGTGGGTTTTGCCGTAGCAAACGGTTCGGATATAGCCGTCGACAGCGCAGACGTTTTGCTTATGAAAAACGACATACGCGATGTAGCGTATGCTATCGAACTCAGCCGTAAAACAAAACGTAATATCAAGCAAAATCTGTTTTGGGCATTTTTCTACAATTCGCTTGGCATACCACTTGCGGCGGGAGTACTGTTTGCAACGCCTCTTGCGTTAAAACTCAACCCGATGATAGCGGCTGCGGCAATGAGCGTATCTAGTTTATTTGTGGTACTAAACGCTTTACGGCTAAGATTATTTAAGCCGCGCGGTAAGCGCAAGGCGGTTGCTAATTCGGATGTTTGCCAGTCGAATTGCAGATTATTGCAAGAAGAAAAAACGGAAATAAACAAGCAATCGGAAAATAATAAAAAGGAGAACGAGACTATGAAGTATCAATTGCAAATCGAAGGAATGATGTGCGGACATTGTGTTTCGCGCGTTACCAAAGCGTTATCAGGCGTAGACGGAGTAACGGAGGTTAATGTGAGTTTAGAAGAAAATAACGCAACTGTTACGGCGGATTCGTCCGTTTCGGCAGAAACGCTTAAAAATGCGGTGGAACAACAAGATTACAAAGTTACGGAGGTAAAAACATTATGACGGCAGATACGTCTAAAACGGTAAGATTACTTAAAACGGCACGCGGACAAATTGACGGTATTATAAAAATGATTGAAGAAAACCGCTATTGCATTGATATTTCTAACCAAATAATGGCGTCTCAGGCAATACTGGCAAGAGTAAACAAGGAAGTTTTACACGCACATATAAGTCATTGCGTAATGGAGGCTAACGGCGAAGACAAAAAAGTTAAGTTGGACGAAATTGCACAGGTACTGGACAAACTGCTGTAATTGCTTGCAGAACTGCAGTCAGATACGATACCGTTTGTTTTACGTTTAAAACGGAAAAAGTATTTTTTGTCTTAAATAGGAAAATAATTTTTGAAAGAATTGTCAATTGCGTCATATATTATTTGTATGAACAATTCTTTTAACGAAAACATTTCTAATATTTGCGGAATGGAGTTATCCGCCCTTGCAGGCGGCTACAAGTATTCCGTCTATTCGGGTAATGCCGTTGTTGTAGAAGGACACAAAGGTATTGTTGGATATTCGTCCGAAGAAGTATTATTTGCTGTCAACAAAACTTTTTTACAGGTTACGGGTACAAATCTTCAAATAAGATGTTTGGAAAAACACTTTGCTGTCGTAATAGGGAAGATACACAAAGTGGAGGTAAAGCGTGATGAAAAATAGTTGCGTTATTACCTTTGAAGGGCTTAATATCACAAGACTGCTAAACGAGTTATGTAAAAAAGGCATAGCCTTACAAGTAGTAGAGCGGCAAGCAAAAATCTGTCAAATAAAAGTGTCAGGCAAACAATCCGATAAGGTTGTTGCATTACTGCGCGAAAAGTGCTATAATATAAAAAATATTCGTTATACAGGATATTTTGCAATAGGTAAGTTTATCAAAAAACGTTTTATAGTACCTATTGTGTTGCTTATTGCCGTAATCGGTTTGGCGTTTTCTTCGCGTATATGCTGGAAAATAGAAGTAACAGGCGATTTTGATACTCAGACAGTGTTAGAAGCGTTAAGCAGTGTCGGGGTTAGCCGAGGAAAAAATCTTTATCGGCTTAATATCGACAATGTAGAAAATGCAGTAGCAAACAGCGTCGGAGCAATGTACGCGGTAGTTAATGTAAAAGGCAGCGTTGCTTATGTTAACGTAGTCGCGAATAAGCAAATAGAACCGCCCATAGATATGAACACTCGTCGCGATATTATTGCAACAAGAGCGGGTATTGTAACGAACGTATTGTGCGAACAAGGTTTGGCAAAAGTCAAAGTGGGCGATACTGTTCAAGTCGGAGACGTTTTAATAGAAGGGCGCAGAGTATTTAACGACGGAGAAAGTAAGGACGTTTATGCTCTCGGTAAAGTTACTATCGAACTTGCCGCAAGCGGATTTGCCGAGTATAACGGTTATAAAACCGTTGTGGAAGAAACGGGAAACATATATAAAAAAATATCTGTTGTTCTGTTCGGAAAAGAATACGGCGCTAAATGTAAATTTGAAAATTATACGGTTAGCGTAACCGATGTAAAACTGTATCCTTTGAATTTAGAAGTGCGTACAAACGTATACAAAGAAATGCGTGAAACTACTGTTTCGGCAACTTTAAACGAATGTTTAGAAGAACTCAAAGAAAAAGCGTACAAAACAGCGCAAACAAATTGCGATTACGAAGTCAAAGACGTAAGATACAATATTACCGACAACGGAGTTGAAGCCGTTTTAATCGGATATGCGGAAGTATATTGACAGAGGAGTTAATTTGGTATCTAAAAAAATAGAAACGCAGTCAATGGATGAACTTGTAAGGCTGTTCGGTCCGTTTGACGAGAATATCAAAGCAATAAGCCAAGAGTTTGACGTAAGAGTAATTATGCAGGACGGAGAGTGCTGTGTATTAGGAGAAGATGCAAACGTCGAAAAGGCTTTGGCTGTTTTAAACAAGTTAAAAGAATTTATTTATAACGGCGACAGCGTAGATATCGGCAGAGTAAATTATCTTTGCGATTGCGCTAAAGCGGATAAACTGGACGAAGTTGACGAGCTTATGGGGGATGCGGTTGCGATTACTAACCGCGGAAAACCTATTAAGTGCAAAACCGTAGGGCAGAAAAAGTACGTCGACTTAATGAAGAAAAAGACCATTACATTCGGAGTAGGTCCTGCCGGAACAGGTAAAACTTATCTTGCAGTTGCAATTGCGGTTAACGAATATAAGGCTAAGAAAGTTGAAAAGATAATCCTTACCAGACCTGCCGTGGAAGCAGGAGAAAAATTAGGTTTTTTGCCCGGCGATTTACAGGAAAAGGTCAATCCGTATCTTCGTCCGTTATACGACGCTTTACAGGAAATGTTCGGCAATGAGACTTTTTCTAAAATGATGGAGCGCGGAGTAATAGAAATTGCGCCGCTTGCATATATGCGCGGACGAACGTTGTCTAACGCTTACGTTATTTTGGACGAAGCGCAAAATACTACAAAAGAACAGATAAAAATGTTTTTGACAAGGTTAGGCGAAAACAGTAAAATGGTAATTACGGGAGACCTTACCCAAATAGATTTACCCAAAGGTTTGACCTCGGGACTTAAACACGCTGTTAAAATACTTAAAGATATTGACGATATCGGTATTATAAAATTAAACGAAAGAGACGTTGTGCGCCATCCGTTGGTTCAAAAAATCGTCAAAGCATACGAAACAGAGGATAAATAATGGCTAGAAAATTGAAAAGAAACAATATCAATTGGAAGCAAGTTGTCGCTAGTTATTTGATAGCGTATATTTTGTTTTCTGCGCTGACGATTTTGCCTAACATACGCAGAATAAATCAAGTAAATATATACGTCCAACTTGTTACGACTGCAATGCTATTGGTATCGTTGGCATTATATATTTATTTTGCAGATAGAGAAGTAATGGAAAATCCGCGTGAGACGTGGGCTATTTTTTCTACTATGATTGTGTCGTTTGCAATTTTGCAACTCTCGCAATTGTGGGCTTATGCAATTTATCTTGTTCCGTTTGCAGTGTGTTCGCTAGTATTAACTATTATCGTTTCGGGTAAATGCGGTTTTTTTGCTAACTTTGTTATTATTATGCTGTGCTTTATGCAAGCTATTATTTGGCAAGAACATACTCAGTTGCAAACGGAAAATTTCTTTTATTTGCTATTTAGCGGAGTAATTGAGGCGATTTTCGTTTCGTTTTTGTTGGGCAAGCAGTACAGACGCGTGCGTTATGTTTTGGCAGGCGTAGTGCTAGGTTTGACTTCGGCGGTTTGCGCTTCTATAAACTGTTTGATATTCCAAGACCTCAATGCTTGGGATTGGCGTGAATTCGGCATTATCGTTGCTTGCGCATTCGGCAGTGGACCTATCAGCGTAATGTTTATGTTTATTCTCGTTCCGCTATTTGAAAAGATATTCAATGTTTCTTCAATATTCCGTTTTTCTGAAATTGCAACATCAGACAATGAGTTGATGCGTAAACTGTTTGAGAAAGCACCCGGAACATACAATCACAGTTTGACGGTAGCAACGTATGTAGAAGCTTGTGCAGTGGCAATAGGACAAAGTGCTGTTGTCGCAAAAGCCGCGGCGTATTATCATGACATTGGAAAAATGAAAAATCCTGCGTATTTTACGGAAAATCAATTTGACGGATTTAATCCTCACGATAATATGACGCCTGAAGCAAGCGTTAATATGATAAAGTACCATACTTTAAACGGGCTTTCAATAGCCAAGGAATACGGTTTGCCGAAAGAAGTCCAAAAAGCAATTTGCGAGCATCACGGAACAATGCCGATTAAATATTTCTTTTTAAAAGCCCAAAAGTATACCGACGGATTTTTACCGTATGACGGATATTGCTATGACGGACCTAAACCTACTACCAAGATATCCGCAATTTTAATGATTTGCGACGCGTCCGAAGCGGCGTTACGTTCGGGCGGAGACAAAAACAGTGCTGAAAAAATTGTCGGAGATATTATCAACGAACGTATGTCTTTCGGACAGTTTACCGACTGCGATATCACAATGAAAGAAATCGAAATAATAAAAGACACAATCGTATCTACGTTTTTGGGAGTGCGTCACAAGCGCATAGCCTATCCGGACGTGAAATTAGGCGGCAAATAATGACTATATATTTTACCAATGTCGGTTCTATCAGGTTTTCAATAAAAAAACTTTTGCAAAACGCTTTAAATTATTTGGGACAACCCGTCAACGATATTTCTATGTCGTTGGCGTTTGTTTCGCCCGAAGAAATTAAACAATTAAACAAACAATACCGAAATATTGACGAAGTTACGGATGTATTGTCTTTTCCTGCCGTTGACAATCCCGAACGCAAAGTTCTGGATATAGGTGCGTTTGCGTTGGACAGTTTGTATCCCGAAACGGGAAAACTGAATATAGGAGACGTAATTATTTGTTTAGATAGGGCAAAAGAACAGGCGGAAGAATACGGACATTCGCTAAAACGCGAATTATGTTTTTTGTCGCTTCACGGATTGTTGCATTTGTTAGGATATGACCATATTGACCCGCAGGACGAACAACAGATGACGGCATTGCAAGACGAAATACTTGCAAAGATGCGTATAAAGAGAGATTAGTATGAGAAAGACAGGTTTTATAGCAATAGTCGGATTTGCCAATGCGGGTAAATCGACATTGCTTAATGCACTTATTCAACAAAAAGTTTCCATAGTATCGCCTAAACCGCAAACTACCCGAGATAATATAATGGGGGTTTGGACAGACGATGATAGCCAAATTGTTTTTGTAGATACCCCCGGTTTTTTGCACAGTAAAAACGCTTTGGGCGATTATATGCTGAGAAGTATCGACAATGCCGTTAAAGATGTAGATTGCATACTTGTCGTTATCGACGGGCACGACGGAATCAGCGATAAAGAGTTATCTCAAATTACAAAGTATGCCAAATCGAATATTCCCATTGTTGTTGCGGTTACGAAAATCGATATAACTCAACCGCAAAGACTTATGCCCGAATTGTCTAAATTGAATGAAGTAGAGGGAATATCAGAGGTTTATTGCGTATCTGCAAAGCGTAATAAGGGGGTTTTAGAACTTAAACAAGCGCTAAAAAAGTATTTAAGCGGCGATGCAATGTATTTTGAAGAAGACGATGTAACGGATAAAAGTCAACGTTATATAGTCGGCGAGATAATCCGAGAAAAAGTACTTTTATGCTGTGAAAACGAAATTCCTCACGGGATAGGCATTGCGATTAACAAGATGCAATACGAAAGAAATGCTTGGGATATAGACGCAACGGTTATAGTAGAGAAATCTTCGCATAAGCCGATAGTTTTGGGTAAGCACGGGGCAATGATAAAAGGGATAGGTACACACGCCCGCGAAAGTATAGAAAAATTTCTTTCTGCAAAAGTGTTTTTGACTCTTTGGGTAAAAGTCAAAGAAGATTGGCGTAATAACCCGTCAATGTTAAATGAATTGGGATATAACAGCCGCAAAAATTATTAAAGACGGTATAACTTTCAGAAATTGAGACAAACTCAGTTTAGGGGGTTAAAAAAAATGAAAGATACCGCATGGAAATTGTTTAAAGAAACGGGAAATCCCGCGTATTATATGCTGTACAAGGAACTGTCTAAAGATGGACATCACAACAAAAGCGATCGCTCTCAAAGCGACGGATTACAAGGAAAATGATAAATTTATTTTGCTGTACTCGTTAGAGTACGGCAAAATTTCTGTCCACGCCAAGGGAATACGCAAGAATTCCGCAAAATTAAAGTTTTGCGCAGACCAATTTTGTTTCGGGCAATACGAATTGGCAAATATCGGAGAACGGTTTACTTTGAAATCGTGTGAGCAGTTAGAGAGTTTTTATAATTTGCGCGAAGACGTAGTAAGGTATTATGCGGCTTGTGTAATTGCAGAATGCTTAGCTAATTTTACAGAAGAAAACCAAAGTGAACCGAATTTGTTTGTAGAAACGCTTAAAGCGTTACAATCGTTAGTTAACGATATTGAGCCGTTAGCAGTTACTTTGCGTTTTTTACTTGCTTTCTTTAAAATACAAGGCATTGCTTTGCAGACTGACTGTTGCATATCTTGCGGAGAACAATCTAAAAGGTATGTTTTGGATTTACAACGCGGAGGACTTGCGTGCGATAATTGCCGTAGTGCCGAAAGTATCGCCGTCAGTCCGCGCGCCCTTGCCGTTTGTAAGATGCTGGACGGAATTGAGTATAATAAATTAACTCGCATTAGTGCAACAAACGAAATTTTAAAAGATGCTTTAAATTTGTGTTATAAGTACGTTTCACACAGTTATTTTTCTATTAAAAGTTTATCTGAATTGCTCAAATTAGCGTAATTTGAGCAATTTTGAATTTGTCAGTTTTCGTGGAAATAATTAAGAATTAGCGTTAAGCGAATAGAATAATTAATTGTCT
Organism: uncultured Clostridia bacterium; assembly: GCA_947053925.1. Classification (GTDB taxonomy): domain Bacteria; phylum Bacillota; class Clostridia; order Christensenellales; family CAG-314; genus Fimimonas. The sequence continues at coordinate 34,092 of CAMRUG010000011.1, read as the reverse complement.
TCGTTTGCTTCAGAATATATCTGATGTAAAATTTATTTTGCAAAATATCAAAAACAAAATATAGTTGCTTTAGCGCAGTTCCCATAGGGAATTACCACATAAAAATAAGTATAGCGTACTATACCTTGAAATCAAGTCAGTGCGCTTATTATATGTTGTAAAATATCTAAAAGACAAACAGTAATTTGGCTTTGGGATTTTATAGCGGAATATAATAAGCAAAAATAATCATAATCTGTAAATTGTACATGTATTCGCTGTCTATGGGTAACTGTTTTTGTTTGTTTGTGGTAGAATAAGATTACGATCGTTATTAACTATAATGAGGTAATGTTATGAATATGGTTAAAATAGGAAATTTTCTTGCCGATCTTCGCAAAGAGCACAATCTTACTCAGGAACAACTCGGAGAAGAATTGGGCGTTACAAATAAAACTGTGTCGAGGTGGGAAACGGGAACGTATCTTCCTCCCGTCGAAATGTTGCAAATGCTAAGCGACAAATACGCTGTAACTATAAACGAAATTTTGTCGGGTGAAAGGTTAACTTCTCACGAACAGTACCAACAACAAGCGGAAAGCAACATAAAAACTGCTTTGGGGAAAAGCGTGTTTTCGCTTAAAGATAAAAAGGACTACTTTGGTAAAAAATGGCTAAAAGACCATTGTGCCGAACTTGTAATTGAAATGCTTATTTTGATTGCATTAGCGGTGGTAGGAGCAATTTTTTATGCACCGTTGACAGTTATTGCATCTATTTTTTGTATTGTATGGGCAATGATAACCAACAACCGCAAGGAATCATACATTGAACATAAACTTTACGATGAAGATTTAAAATATTTGCAAGAGCAAAACGACGAAAAGTGATTGAAATTTGACGAAAAACAGTAATTTTTTATATTTTTATTCCTACTAAAATTTATCGGGCAGTTAAAAAGAGCGAAGAATTTGTATTCGCTCTTTTAATCTCTATGGGAATTACTCTTTATTGAACGGTTTTTTATTTGACTAATTTTAATACAAGTGTTAAATTGTTTTTGATTGTATTTTTCAGAGGTAAAAATGATTTTCGGCAAATATATAAACAAGTATTATCTCAGATATTCGTATATGATACTTATAGGTATCATTGCGCTTGTTGCCGTCGATTTTTTTCAATTAAAAATACCCGAATTATACAGTATAGTTATAAACGGAATAAATGACGGTAAAGTAGTTATTGATAATGTTGAATACATATTTGATATTCAATTACTGTTGGATAAAGTATGTATTCCGATGTTTATAATAATTGCCATACTTGTAGTAGGAAGATTTTTGTGGCGTATTTGTTTGTTCGGAACAGGCTATAAAGTGGAAAAAGATTTGCGCGGCAGAATGTTCGCCCATTCTAAAAAATTGTCTTGCGAGTTTTATTCCAAGAATAAAGTCGGAAATATGATGTCATTGTTTACCAACGATTTGGAAACAGTGCAGGACTGTTTCGGCAGCGGTATTTTGACGGCGTTTGACGCGCTGTTTATGGGCGGTTTGTCGCTTTATAAAATGTTTAGAATGAATTGGCTTATGACTCTTTTGTCGCTAATCCCGATGGCATTTATGTTGGCGGCGGGTTTGGTTGTAGGCAAGTATATGACCAAGAGATGGGACGCCCGTCAAAATGCTTTTTCGGATTTGTCTGATTTTGCACAGGAAAGCTTTTCGGGTATTGCGGTAATAAAAGCTTTTGTAAAAGAATTTAAAGAATTGTGGGCTTTTCGCAAATTAAACAAACATAATGAAAATGCAAACGTTAGCTATACAAAAATGAGTATGCTTTTGCACGTGCTTGTAAATTTGTTTATAGAATCTGTAATATGTATTGTTTTAGGTTACGGTTCGTATTTAGTTTATATCGGACAATTTAATGCAGGGCAGTTGATGGAATTTATAGGTTATTTTACTGCTATTGTCTGGCCTGTTATGGCGATTACAGAGTTGATAGATATGTCTTCGCGCGGTAAGGCGTCATTGAAACGCGTTTCTGAGTTTTTAGACTCGAAAGCTGACGTTGCAGATAAACCGTCGGCAGTAGATGTTGATAAAGTACACGGCAACTTGCTCTTCAACAATCTGTCATTTAAGTATCCTTCGTCAGACTACGCCGTTTTGCAAGATATATCGTTTGAAATTAAAGCAGGCGAAAGCGTAGGGATAGTCGGTAAAACAGGTTGCGGTAAAACAACTTTGGCGGACCTTATATTGCGTTGTTACAATGTGGAAGACGGTTCTATTTTGGTTGACGGCAAAGATATAAACGATATTACGATAAAAAGTCTGCGTGCGCATTGTGCGTATGTTCCGCAGGACAATTTTCTTTTTTCCGATACTATTGCAAACAATATTTCGTTTGCAAGCGACAATAACTGTTTAGACGGGATTAAATACGCGGCTGAGTTGGCAGATATACACGGTAATATCAGTAATTTTACTAACGGATACGAAACCGTGTTAGGCGAACGCGGCATTACGGTTTCGGGAGGACAAAAACAACGTATTTCTATTGCACGCGCATTAATGAAAGATTCTGATATTCTTATCCTTGACGATGCCGTTTCCGCTGTAGATACGGATACCGAAAGAAAGATTCTCGATAATTTAAAGCGTGAGCGTAAAGGAAAAACAACAATACTGACAGCGCACCGAATTTCGACAGTTAAAGACTTGGATAAAATCGTTTATTTGGACGGCGGCAGAGTTATAGACGTAGGCACGCACGATGAATTGGTTGCGCGTTGCAAAGATTACGGCAAAATGGTAGCGCTTCAGAAACTGGAAGACGAGGAGGGTATTTAATATGAAAGAGTATCTTCCGTTATTGATAGTGGGGGCGATAATAGGTACGATATCGACGATTCTGATTATCGCTTACGCCGCAATAAAAGATAAAAAAGAATCAATGGGATTTGAACGTAACATTAAAGACGTTGAGTTGTTAAAACGTCTGCTCCGTTATGCCAAGCCGTATTGGAAGAGTTTTATTTTAGTTGCAGTCGTAATGATTGTTTCAATTTCTTACAGTATTGTTTCTCCGCTACTTGTAGCAAATATCGAAGGAATAGTAAAAAGCGGTTTTGAATTAGCCGATGTTTTTTGGCGGGTAGGGCTATATGCCGGTATTTTGGTAGTTTCGCTTGTGTGTACATATATTCAATCTGTTGTTTTGCAAAAAACGGGGCAGAAAATAGTGTCTCAATTACGCGAAGATACATTTAAGCATATTGAAAGTTTGTCTCACGGACAGCTGTCGCAAATACCGATAGGTAAATTAGTAACCCGTGTTACATACGATACCAACGCAATATCAATGATGTTTACCAATTTACTGGTAAACTTAGTGCAAAATTGTTTTGTTATTTTGGGCGTTTTGATTGCAATGCTGTGTGTAAACTATATGCTGACGCTTATGGTTTTGTGTTTTGTGCCGTTTATAGTGTTGTTTACGGTAATATTCCGTAAATTTTCTCGAAAGGCTTACAGAAAAATTAAAAACTGTACAACGGATATCAATACATATCTTTCCGAAAACTTGTCGGGAATGAAGATAACGCAGATATTCAACAGAGAACAGCGTAAGATTGAAGAGTTTAGCGAAAAGAACGAAAAACTTTACAAGGCGCAACGCAGTCAGCTTTTGGTATTTAGCATATTTAGACCGCTGGTATACCTGCTTAATATATCTTCTGTATTATGTCTGTTTTTCTTGGGTTGCAAGGGATATTTAGATAACATAGAATTCTTGGGACAGATTGTATCGAGCGAAGTAATAGTGGCGTTTTATATGTTTATATCCCGCTTTTTTAACCCTATTCAAAGTTTGGCGGAGCAATTCCACCGATTGCAGTCTGCATTTGCTTCGGCAGAGAAGATTTTTACGATTTTGGATATTGAACCGGACGTGGCGGACGAAGCCGACGCGATAGAGTTGGAAGAAGTCAAGGGCGATATCGAATTTAAAAACGTTTGGTTTGCGTATAACGAAGGCGAGTGGATACTTAAAGACGTAAGTTTTTGCGTTAAGGCAAACGACACTGTTGCATTTGTGGGCTCGACAGGTAGCGGTAAGACTACGATACTGTCGTTGCTGTGTCGCAACTACGATATACAGCAGGGCGAAATTTTGCTTGACGGGATCAATATCAGGCATATTAAAATCGATTGTTTGCGCAGACATTTCGGTCAAATGTTACAAGATGTATTTTTGTTCTCGGGTACAATCCGCAGTAATATCACGCTCCGAGACGAATTTGACGACGATAAAATACTTGAAGCGTGCAAGTATGTGAATGCAGACAAGTTTATCGGACAACTAACTAACGGTCTTGATGAAGAAGTTAGAGAGCGCGGAAACAATTTTTCGGCAGGGCAGCGGCAGTTGCTATCGTTTGCGCGTACGGTAATACATAGACCCGAAATAATGATTTTGGACGAAGCAACTGCAAATATAGATACCGAAACGGAAATACTGATTCAGGACAGTCTGCATAAAATGATGAATGTCGGAACAATGCTGATTGTCGCTCACCGACTGTCCACAATTCAGCACGCCGATAAAATACTGGTGCTGTCCAACGGTCAAATTATCGAGCAGGGCAATCATCACGAGCTTTTGACAAACAAGGGAAGATACTACGAATTGTACAATTTGCAGTATTCTAAAGAACAAATGAAAACAGGTAACTAGAGTGCGAGTTTTATTAAGGCGTATAATTTTGTAAACTTTAGCACTGAATGGTTTCGATTTGATAATTAACGGTTATATTATTTATATAAACAGTAAAACGCAAACGCACAGAAAAACAATTCTGTGCGTTTTGTATAGTTTTTTTATGAAACTCTAGCCGTTATTGAGAAAAATATAATTATTTCTTAATGCTAAACTTAATTTTTGTGTTGCTAGTTGAATAATACTAACATAACACTTGATTAAGCTACGTTTCGTTTTTTTCTTTTAGTAAGCATTGTTCGCATAGAATTTATTATGGCTATTACGCATACGCCTACATCTGCAAGAATTGCAATTATCATACCGAATGATACTTTATCTAAAATACCTATTGCCGAAAGAATAAGAACAGCAAATTTTATTAGTAAAGATATTACAATATTTTCTGTTACGATTGATAGAGTCTTTTTTGCAATCCTTTTGGCGGTGGGTATGGCGGTAGGGTTATCTTGCATAAGAACAATATCGGCGGTTTCTATTGCCACGTCGCTGCCCATAGCGCCCATTGCTATACTTACGTCGGCAGTTGCCAACACGGGAGCATCGTTAATTCCGTCTCCTACAAAAGCAACTTTATTTGTTGCTTTTAATTCCTCCAACTTAGTTACTTTGTCTTGCGGCAGTAATTGGGCATAGTACTCGTCAATATCCAGTTTTTCTGCTACCAGTTCGGCGGTGTCGCTATTGTCTCCCGTGAGCATAACTGTTTTAACGCCGCTCTTTTTTAACTCTTGTAAAGCTTCGTAAGAGTCGCTTTTTATTTCGTCGTTAATAATTATTGAACCGATAAAATTCCCGTTACAAGCCACATAAACGACTGTACCGCCGTTTGCCGAAACAAATTCGATATTGTTTTCTTTCATCAATTTGTCATTTCCGCATAATATGGTTTCGTGATTTGTCTTTGCCATTATACCGCGTCCTGCAATTTCGGTTACATTCGCTTCGGTATCGGCTTTCATTTCACGGCAAATAGATAGTGCAATCGGATGATTGCTGTATTGTTCGGCAATTGCCGCAAGTCTTAGTATAGTTTGTTTGTTTTCTTTCGGATATACTTGAGTTACAGCAAAGTTACCTTTGGTAAGCGTTCCTGTTTTATCAAACGCTACGACTTTAGTTTTAGCCAATAATTCCAAGTAGTTGCTGCCTTTTACAAGTATACCGTTTTTGCTTGCGCAGGCAATTCCGCCGAAAAATCCTAAAGGTATGGAAATTACAAGTGCGCAGGGACACGAAACAAACAAAAACATCATTGCCCGCTTTGCCCATTTCATCCAAACCGTTCCGACAGACATTCCTTCAAACATCGGCGGTACAACGGCTAAAAGAACTGCAAGTATTACTACAATCGGAGTATAATAGCGGCTGAATTTTGTAATGAAGTTTTCTGCGGGCGCTTTGCGGCTTGTTGCATTTTCGACTAAGTCTAAAACCTTTGCTACAGTACTGTTATCATAAGTAGAAGTAGTTTTTATATATAATACTCCGTCTAAATTTAAACACCCCGAAATAACATTTTGCCCGCTAATTGCCTTTCTAGGTAAACTTTCGCCTGTGATAGCAGAAGTATCCAGATTGCATTCGCCTTTGACTACAACGCCGTCTAACGGCAGTTTCTCTCCTGTTTTTACAATAATAGTTTCGCCTATAGAAATCTCGGATGGATGTACTGTAAATTCACAACCGTCTCTGATTACCGTTGCTTCTTCGGGACGTATATCCATGAGGTTGGCAATGCTTTTCCTGCTTTTGCCGACTGCATAACGCTGAAACAACTCTCCAAGCTGATAAAGCAACATAACTGCGGTTGCGTCAACGTATTCGCCGATAGCAAACGCTCCGATTGTGGCGATTGTCATCAGGAAGTTTTCGTCAAATACTTTACCGCGAAAGATATTTTTAATCGCTCTGAAAAGTACGTCGTATCCGACAATAAGGTAAGCACAAAGCGATAATCCGAGTTCTAACCACATAAACCAAGATATATCGTTTGCAATAGTGTATTTTAAAACTACGTCAACCGCAACAATTATTAACGATATAATTATTCGTATAAGAGACTTTTTGTTTTTTGACATAATTCTCACCTGTTAAATTTTAAGTTTGCAGTCGGGTTCAATCTTTTTGCACACCGATTTGATTTCTTTCAAAATTTCGGTTATATTACTGTCGTCAATGTCAATTACCATTTTTTGAGTCATAAAACTTATAGAAACCGAATTTACGCCTTTAATTTTTTTAACAGACTCTTCCATTTTTGCCGCGCAGTTAGCGCAATCTAAATCTTCTAATGCAATCATTTTTTTCATAGTAATGCTCCTTGTAAATAATACTTATTCCATCGTATGTTCTAATGCTAAGTTTATAATGCTTAATACGTGTCCGTCGTCCAAACTGTAAAAGATTTCTTTCCCTTGACGTCTGTTTTTGACTAATTTAGCCTGTCTCAATATTCGAAGTTGATGAGATACTGCGGATTTTGTCATACTCAGTACAGAACAAATATCGCAAACGCACATTTCCGCCTTGCTTAAAGCAGACAATATACGGATACGGGTAGAGTCCCCGAAGATTTTAAACAATTCTGCGACGTCAAACAATAAGTCTTCATTTGGCATATCTACACATACCTGTTCGCATATTTCGTTGTGTATGTGTTTTTGTTCGCAACATAAATCTTTTTCTTCCATCGTTTTTCCTCCAAACAGTTGAATAATTGTTCAACTGTTATTATTTTATGCAACATATCGCGAAATGTCAAGTAATTTTTGCAATTTTAATAAAATTATTTTGAGAATTTGAAAAGGCTGATAAGTAACACAATAAACAATAGTTTCGTATGATATTTGTAGGGTGTTAACCTAATAAAAGTACAAGGAGAGAAATTTATGAATTGTTGTAGAAGACCGTGTAATTGCGTTCACAACGAAGCACACGAACATTTGATAATAATTGAACGCGGCGTGCGCGGTCCGCGCGGATATACAGGACCGCAAGGTATAATGGGTGCAACCGGGCCGCAAGGGTTTCAGGGACCGCAAGGTCCGCAAGGTATACAAGGTGTGGCAGGATTAAACGGCGCCACAGGAGTAACCGGACCTACAGGTCCTCAAGGTATACAAGGTATAATGGGACCCACGGGACCTACCGGAGCAACAGGTGCAATCGGACCGCAAGGACCTCAGGGACCTCAAGGTGTTCAGGGTGTCGCAGGAATCGGTGGTGCAACAGGTCCCACAGGAGCCACAGGTGCAACCGGTTTAACGGGAGCAACCGGACCTCAGGGTCCCCAAGGCATTGCCGGAGCCACAGGCGCAACTGGTCCTCAGGGATTGCAAGGAACTCAAGGTGCCACAGGTGCAACCGGTCCTACTGGTGTAACAGGACCTACCGGAGCAACCGGACCTATTGGTCCGACAGGTGCCACGGGCGCAACAGGTGCGGAAAGTACAAACGGTTTGGCGGCTTACGGCGGACTTTATTCGACAGATACGTCAACAGTAGCGCTTACCACAACAAATGTAGATTTGCCGTTGGCGTCTACATTGCCGGTATTAAACGAAACTTACGGTGCAAATTCGGTTACTGTAGATTTGGCAGGCGACTATCAATTGGATTACGGTATGGTCGGTAGTACAGTTCCAACGTCAATAGTTACAATGTCAGTGGCATCTAACGGTACGACAATACCTTCCAGTATTAAAATTAACGAATTTGCCAACGGTACTCCGCATACGATGACAGGCTCGACTATAGTTACGTTGCCTGCAGGCGCTGTATTGACGCTTCAAGCATCGTCAGACGTTGCTACAACATATACGCCGACAAATGACAGCAACAGATATTTGATTGTTAAAAAACTTGACAATGCAATCTAAAAGTTAGTTTTTAACTTAAAATTGAAATATCAAACTAAATAGCACAAGAAAAAAGACGCAGAATTTTCTGCGTCTTAAATAATTATAAATTATTCAACCGGTATTACATTTGCTGCGCGAAGTTTACCGTTTTTAGCATCTTCCTCTACATCGAATGTTACTTTTTGTCCGTCTTTTAACGTTTTAAAACCGTCAATTTGAATTGCGGAAAAGTGAACGAAAACATCTTCGCCACCAACGTCGTTAGAAATAAAACCGTAACCTTTGCCTGAGTCGAACCATTTTACCGTACCTGTCATTGCTATGGTACCTCCCGAAATTTTTAAACGAATGAGCAAAAGTTTATATTAACGGAATGTTGTTAAAAGCAATAAACAGTGTACTTAATTCGTTATTTTTATTATAGTCCTATTATACATAGTTGTCAACATAATTATTAAAAAAATATAATATTTTAATAACAATATTCGCTTTTGCTTTGTTCTTATTTTTTTATAGCAGTATATATAAGATATTTTAATAAGTTTAATTAAACTTAATCACGGCTAAACAACCGGTTATTATATAGTATTAAGCAACCAATAATTATTAGTTATGTTGGGATACTATATAATACTAAAATCTTCTATAACAGTCATAATCTTGTAGATTACTCTAAGCAAAAAAACTTTTTTGTACTGTATTATTAGGAACTATGGTTTTATTATGTCCTAATTTAATAATTTTAAACTTTGCATTAACTCAAATATTGTTTTTGCTTAAGTATAGTCGGATAAATTTTATGTTTATGTCTAAAAAATTTGTAAGTTCATATTGCATTGATAGTTGCAATCTTATTGAAAATTAAGTTGTGCTTATATTCTTGCTAATTTTTTAATCAAATAATATAATGTATTTATCAAACTAGGTTGAGGAATAATGTGGTAGTTGCAGTAATATTAGGAAACAGAATAAACGACGACGGTAGTATGTCGGAGCTCATGTTAAAGAGATTGTGTATGGCATTAAACGTCTATAAAATTTTTGCGATAGACAAGCTTATAGTTTCCGGCGGTGTCGCAAATAAAAAAGCTGGCATAAGCGAAGCGCAGTTAATGTATGATTTTCTAGTACAAAACGGCATACCTTCCGAAAGCATTATTAAGGAAGATAAATCTTTAACAACCAAGCAAAATGCCGAGTTTTCTGTGCCTTTGGCAGCGGAATTAGGCGCAACGGAAATTATACTGTGTACGTCTTCGGAACATATGAAGAGGAGTTATTTAAATCCAATCAAATTATTTGAAAAAGAACTTGAACCTTATCCGGAAGTTTTGTTAAAAGCGTATTGCGAATGATAACAGAATTCAATCGTTACAAGTTATTCTGGAAATTTTTTTAATAGTGTACGACAGACAAATAAACGATACTTATTGGCTGTCAATAATTTGCGGTTACGTTATATTGCGATAAATCAATCTTTTAGAGAAAACCGTTTCTGTGTAATTATAAGAGATATGTAATAACGACTGCATACATTTTAAATTACAATTGTCTTCAAATAATTACCGTTGTGTATTACTTCCCGAAAACGATTATACATAGATATAGTTTAACCGATACAAACAATTGTAAAAATTAAATGCATCCAAAAACAGACACTTGGATGCATTTAATTCTTTTTAACTCTTTTTAAATAGCAGGCAATAGCGTTTGCGCTATCAGGCAATATATTACAAGAGAAAGTATATCTACGATAGTGGTAATAAAAGGACTGGCTACAACGGCGGGGTCTAGTCGACAGACTTTTGCCAGTATGGGCATTACGCAACCGATTAGTTTTGATAAAACTATCGTAACGAATAAGGCGATGCTGACAGTCAGGCATACGTCCCAAGTGTAAGGGTTATTAAATAGCATTCCGTCGAGCAAATACAATTTGCCGAAGCAGGCTATTGCCAAAACAGTTGCCAAAGACAGAGCGACTCGCAGTTCTTTCCATATGACTTTTAGAATGTCTGACGGTCTTACTTCGTCTATTGCAAGACTGCGGGTAATAGTAACGGCCGCTTGACTGCCGGCATTTCCTCCCGTACCCATTATCATAGGAACACACGCAAACAGTAATGCCGATAATGTGGCTTCGTATGCGTTGATAATCAACCCCGTAAAAGTTGACGAAATCATTAAAAGCAACAGCCACGGAATGCGGTTTTTCCAGATTTGCCAAACGCTTTGTTCCAGGTAAGTATCTTTAGAAGGCGTTACAGCCGCCATTTTAGAAATATCTTCGGTTGCTTCCTGTTCGATAACGTCCAGTACGTCGTCAACGGTAATAATGCCGACTATTCGGGATTCTTTGTCGACAACAGGCATTGCATTTAGGTCGTATTTTGATATCTGTTGCGCCACGTGTTCTTTGTCGTCCGTTGTTTCTACTGCTAAAACATCTGTTTCCATTATGTCGGCAATTTTTGTTTCGTTATCGTTTAATAGCAGGTCTTTTACCGTAACCCTTCCTATCAAATGCCGTTTTTCGTCGGTAACGTAGCAGTTGTAAATAGTTTCTTTGTCTAACGCCGTTTTTCTTATTCTTTCAAAACACTGCTTTACGGTCCAACTTTTTTTGAGACTGACGTATTCTACCGTCATAATAGTTCCGGCGCTGTCTTTGGGGTATTGAAGAATTTCGTTTATCAAATTGCGCGTTTCGGTATCCGATTGGTTGATTATTCTTTTTACCACGCTTGCGGGCATTTCTTCTATAATATCTACCGTATCGTCAAGAAACATTTCGTCAAAAATGGCTTTAAGCTCTGTGTCGGAAAAGACATTTAAAAGCATTTCCTGACTTTCAGACGTCATTTCGATAAACGTATCTGCTGCCAACTCTTTGCTTAACAAGCGGAAAATCAGCGGCATATCTTTATCGGGAAGTTCTTCGAGCAGTAGGGCTATATCTTGCGGCATTTCTTCTTCTAAAAGAGATTTAATCGCCCGAAAGTTTTTTTCTTGTAGCAATACCGAAGTTTTATCTACAAGTTCTACTAATTCTTTGTATTCCATTTCGACCTCCTTTGAATAATCTTACGGCATAAAAAAAACTGCGCCCTTGTAATAGCCGCAGAAAGTGTTCGTTTCATTTTTGACGGAAACAAGCGTCCAACCATTACAAGCTTTAGCATCACAGGGCTGTGTAGTTGCGTTAAATTATGCCTTGCGTTCGACATAATCTGCTGACCTTACTTAACGTGTCTCCACATCTAGTCGGTAGCAACCCGTATCCCAGTGGTAGCCTCACCTACCGGATTATTAAGATATTTATATTTTAGTTTTCTTTGTGCTTGTTGTCAATAATATTTGAAAAGTTTTTTCTGTTACGGTATTATTTTTTATTATATTTGTATAATATGTTTGCATTATGTTTAAAGGTGCTTATACGTCAATGTAACTTGACATAAAAATTAGTTTAATGTACAATTAAATTATGTTAGATGAAAAAAATATGAAAACGTATTATGCGGAACGATACGGTTGGATTTTCCGCTATACTAGTAAAAACTTTTTTTATTGCATACTTAAGACCTTGTGTATAATAATCGGACTGCCTATTTATTCTGTGGCTGTTGTTTTAGAAATGCTGTTTACGGTTGTAAATATGGTATTTTGTTGGATACCGGTTTTAAATGTAGTTATTACAACTTTATGCAAGTCTATAATTTGGCTTGTCGATAAAACCTTTTATATTTGCATATTAACAGATATAAAACGTTTTAAGGCGGCAATGAAAGAAGAACCCGATTACGAAGTTGTATCAGACGATATAACTGAAAATTCTGTAGACGACAATATGCAACAATAAGCGATTTTTAGAACTGCAAAATAGCAGTTCTTTTTTTTTCTTGGTAACAAATAATTGACAGAACTGACAATTTTCGACAATAATTCCAAATTTCCTACTTTTTCTTACAGAAAAACACATATATCACTGTGGTATAATTGATTTACAAAAATCAGGAGGCAAAAAGCGGTGATTACCATAGGATTGATCGGTCAGAACGGCTTGAAAGAAAAATTAGAAGAAAACGAAGAATTTAAAATAATATTCGATACGGACGGCAAGGACGCTCGTAAATACTTAGATACTACAACTCCCGACGTTGTCATTAGCGAATTGGTAATGAGCGGAGAAGACGGCTTCGCATTATTGGAAAAATACCGCGATGTTAAGTTTATTATTGCGTCCGAACTCAAAAGCGAGGTTTTTGTAATTAAGTCGTTGGATTTAGGTGCAAAATACTATCTTGTTAAACCGCTTGAATATAGTGTGTTAGAGCAACGCATTAAAAACGTATTTGACGGCGATAGATTGGGCGGCAAAGTAGTGCGTAAAAAAAGTGTCTCCGAAAAAACACTTGATGAAAGAATAAGCAATATTTTTGTAAGCGTAGGTATACCTGCTCATATCAAAGGGTATCAATTTTTAAGAGAGGGTATAAAACTTGCCGTAGACGATCCTCCGATTATCAACGCTATTACAAAAAGCTTATATCCTTCTATTGCCAAACGGTTTGATACGACTTCGAGCAAGGTAGAAAGAGCTATCAGGCACGCAATAGAAGTTGCTTGGAATAGGGGAAAAATTGAAAATATTAACAATATTTTCGGCGTTAAAGTATATAATTCGTCGGAGAAACCCACAAACGGAGAATTTATTGCGTTGCTTGCCGACAAGATGTTGTTGGAATGTGCTTATTGAGCAAAAATGAAAAAAGTTCACAATTTTTATTTCAATAAGTTGCAAACGTCTTAATAGTGTGTTACAATACTCATACAATCATTTTTTTGTTTGGAGATTGTATGCAGTACTTAAAAAAAGAAATCAAAAGCAGAATTTTAGCTGCCGCGATAGAAGAGTTTAAAGAGCACGGTTATGCCAATGCCTCAATAAGAAATATTGCTAATAACGCCGAAATATCGCTTGGAAATATTTACAGATATTTTGACAATAAAGAAGCTTTGTATTTTGCTGTGATAAATCCGTTTATGGAAAGCGTTAAACAGAGTATTGAAAGCGAATTTACTTTTGTAGACAGAACTATGAAAGAAGTTTCTGAAGTACTTGTCAAGTTTCTTATGCAGTACAGCGATGAGTTACTGATTATCCGCAAGGGCAACAGTGTACATTACGAAACGTTTGTTAATTATATTATAGGCGTCATCTCCGATAAAATCAGAGAAATGATGGAAAGTTCTTTTCCTGAAATTAACGAAAAGATTAAGAATCCTAATTTTTACAATGCAATAGCGGAAGGATTTTTAAACAGTTTATTTAAAATTTTGCGCAACGAAGATCCTACCGAAGTACAAGAAAGGAACGCGCGCGAACTTATTACATTTTACTTTGGACATATGAAAGATAGATTTTATCATTTCGATGTCGATTGATACCGCTATATTTTCCTTGATATTTTAAACGCCTGATATATTGTCGGGCGTTTTTTAGTGTGAAAATATTTAGTAACTTTTTTAATCTTAATTTTCGGGTGTTTAATACAATAGAAATCTTTAATTATCTAATTTAATGCGTTTGCTTTATTGCATTGAAAATAAATTATGCTTGATATGTTGAGTATTAAGCGGTTTAGAGTATTCTTAATAAAGACAGTTTTTTGCCTATGCGATAAAAAAATAACGTTTGTTACAATGTAGTTTAAATTAAAAGCAAGATTTTACATATAAGCAAGTAACATTATTGCAAAGATACGAATAAAATAACGTGAGATGAAGTTGCAATGTAATGTTCGGTTTGTATTCACATTTTAGCAAGCATCTTCATACTATATACTAACTATAATAGGAGGTTAAAAATGCCGGTAAACAATTTAGATGGCAACAATTGCAGCGAAAAGATTTGTATTCAAGGCAAAAAAGTGTTTGATGCTTGTATGAAACAAACTACGTTACAGCAAATAACCGTAAGCGTTACGGACGTTAATCCCGCTAATCCTGCTACGCCGTTACGTTTTGTAAGTTGTAAAAGCACGACTACAAAAGGCGGAGTGGAAAATCTTGTGGTGGAGCGTCTTTCCGAACGTCCTAAATACGGTCGTGTAGAAGCGGATATAGTAGTTCCAGTAGAAGTTACATACATAGACAACAACAATGTAGAAGGTAGCGGTATGGGTACTGTAACTGTACCTGTAGACGTTGTTATGTTTTTGCCCGAACCGTCCATTATTCCGTACAGAATCGAAGCCAGCGTTTCCGCCGTAAGTCCTGAAGGACAGTACAGTCAAACGCAGGAAATCGACGGGGTAACGTACTATATCTTTGTGATTAACTGCTGTGTTACTGCAATACTTAAAGTAACTATGGACGTAGAATTGATTGTCCCGAGTTACGGTTATGCCGTAATTCCGCCTTGCCAAGAGTATACCGAAGAAGTATGTTCGGGCTATTTCGAATTGCCGCTGTATCCTGGCGGACGTACGACAACGACAAACAACAACTGATAATAACAACATAGAAACGGTCGCGACAAAATAGTTGCGACTTTTTCTGTTTTTTAGGAGCATTGACTTTATAAATGAGTTAATATATAATTTATATTACAATAATAGGAGTTAAAAATCGATAGTTAATTGAGTATAAAACAAATTGTATTGATAAAACCGCAAGCATTGCTCTTTTTGCAGTTAAATACAATGTAGAGTTAGAATATAACGTGATTTTTAATTATTATCGGTATTGAAAAAATATGTCAAAGAATATAGATACTAAAAAAATATCGACTGTTCCGTACGGAAGAGGCTGTTTGGCGGCGCTGTATATTTGCGCTATTGTAATATTCGTTTTAGGAATTGTAAAATTGACCGATAACGACGATTTTAGGATAGGAGTCGGAATTTTGGGTATTTGCTTATTTGTATTTGTGCCTATTATTATTTTAATGCATTATCATAACTGCGATAGTTATGTTGAATTTGGTAACGGTAAAATTCAAAATAAAAACAAAGTGCTGACATGGGATGAGGCGTATTTGACCGTGCATTGCCATGAATTGTTAGCTAGTCGTTTTGTATTTGTCTGGGTATATTTCGATAAACGTTATTTGACAGAAAAAGAAGTCCGTTCCTTTCGTATAAGAAGGCAGGGATTGTGTTTGCGAATGAATATGAAAAGATTGGATTCTTTTATATCGAATTGTAAAAGGGAAATCAAGGTATTAAACGATACCGCAACCAATAAAGACGTTTTAATGGCAATTTATATGTACAATGACCGCTTTTAATTTGTGTCCTGTAACTAACCGATAATAAATTAAACAAGCGTCGTTAATATTTAAACAATGTAACACTTGTTTGCCGTATTTCATAATTTGAAGTGAGAGATTTGGAGTTTGAGTTATGAAATACAAAAAATGCCCGCGTTGCGGGCTTAATTATATATTGCTTGACGAAGAATTGTGCAAGGTTTGCAAGGACGAGTTGGAATGCAAAAAAAGCATTTTTGATGATGAAAGTTACGATCAATTGATATGTCCTTACTGTGATAAGAATCCGATAGGCATTGACGATATTATGTGTGCGCAATGTAGAACAAAGCGCAAAAACCGTTAGCGATATATGGACAAATACCTATTTTTATGTTAAAATTGCGTTATGAAAATTTACGCAATAAGCGATTTGCATTTATCCGGCGCGTGTGATAAGCCTATGGAAATCTTCGGCAAATCGTGGGAAAATTATTTTGAAATAATTTGTCAGGATTGGCGCGAAAAAGTTACGGAAGACGATATTGTGTTGCTTCCGGGGGATTTTTCTTGGGCAATGCGAATGGAAGAAGCATTGACTGATTTTGAAAGCGTTGCGCAATTACCGGGGCGCAAAGTGATTTTGCGCGGTAATCACGATTACTGGTGGAACACACTGTCTCAAGTTCGGAATTCCATTCCTAACGGTTTTTATGCCCTTCAAAACGATTGTATACGGTTTGACGACGTATTGATATGCGGAACGCGCGGTTGGATTTGTCCCGACGGAGACAATCTGTCTCAAGACGACAAAAAAATATACTTGCGCGAAAGCGAAAGATTAAAACTGTCGCTTGCGGCAATGAACAAACAGCGTCAGCCAAACGATAGGGTAATTGCTATTATGCATTATCCGCCGTTCAACGGAAGATATGACGAATCTGAATTTATAAAACAATTTGTGCTTAACAACGTTCCTACGGTAGTGTACGGACATTTGCACGGAAAAGAATGTCGGGCGAATTTGTACTTTAAGAAGTTCGGCATAGACTTTTATCTGACAAGTTGTGATTTAGTCGGAAATAAATTGACGCAAATTCTTTGATTATTTATTCTACCTGAAATTGCCGAGCCGCTGTTAGGCAAGGCAATTTTTTGTTTTAAAGAAAATTTAATTTTATTATAAACAGGCTGAATCAGGTTTAATTTTTATTTTATTTAGTAATTAAGTTATTTTAGACAACAGTTTTTTCGTATTTAATATCGTAAAATTGTTTTGATATAAAACAATATTAAAAATAAGGGTTGCGTAATTAGCCTTGTACAGCAATGCCGTTCATAAGTATTTTGATAATGCAATTTAACAAAAGAGCGTTTTCCCGTTACTGCAATAGGTTAGAATCCGCGTATTTTTACAAAATACTGTTTTAAACGCGATAATTCTTCGAATATTTTTGCTATTAAATGTAAAATAGTGTCAAATTGAAACTATTTAATAAAAATTTTAATAAAATGGTTGAAAATGGTTGAAAATGGTTAAAATGTGTGCTAGAATGTAGGTACAAAAAATCTAGGAGTGTAATTTGATGTTTTTAGTCGGCAACCAACAACATACGTTGGATGACAAAAAAAGAATACGTCTTCCCGCGAAACATCGCGAGCAGCTGGGCAACAGTTATATTTTAATGCCCGGTATGGACGGCTGTATTTTTGTATACGGTGCCGACGAACAACAGAAAATGCTTCAGGCAATAGAAGAAATGGGGTCTTCGTTCGATCCTGCGGTGGCAGAATGGATTCGTAGCATTGCAGAGTATTCTGCAACGGTAGAAGCCGATTCGCAAGGAAGATTTATGATTCCGCAAGATTTGATAGATATCGGCGGTATCAAAAAAGACGTACGTATTGTAGGAGCAATATCCCGCGTGGAAATCTGGAGTGAAGAACGTTACATTGCACGCCGTACCGGACAAGACAGCAGTGCAAAAGGTTTAAACGATTTGTACAGTAATTTGCACAAGGCGATGTCCAAATGATTTTTGCGCATAAATCGGTTTTACTTGAAGAAAGCGTTTCGGCGTTAAATATTAAGCCGAACGGAATATATGTAGATTGTACTGCCGGCGGCGGCGGACATTCTTATGAAATCTTAAAGCGGTTGTCATGCGGACGCTTAATCGATATAGACAAAGATATGGAAGCGTTAAATGCTTGCAAAAAACGTCTAGGCGATAACAACGTAACTTACATACATTCCGATTTTAAAAAATTGCCGGAAATTCTAGACGGACTGAATATTGACAAGGTTGACGGAATTCTAGCCGATTTAGGAGTCAGTTCCTATCAAATAGACAATCCGGACAGGGGATTTTCATATATGGCGTATGACGCGCCGCTGGATATGAAGATGAATTCCGAACAAACTTTATCGGCAAAAGAAGTAGTTAACGCTTACGACGAATACAGACTGTATACGGTAATACGAGATTACGGCGAAGAAAATTTTGCAAAAGTAATTGCGCGCAACATAGTTGCCGAACGTAATAAAAACGTTATTGAAACTTGCGGACAGTTAGTAGATATAATAGACAAATCTATTCCGTACGGAGCGCGTAAAAAAGGATCGCATCCTGCAAAAAAAACTTTTCAGGCATTGCGTATTGAAGTTAATAACGAATTGGACGGCTTAAATGACTTTTTAGTTGATGCTGTTAAAAGACTTAGCAGCGGAGGCAGAATAGCGGTAATTACATTCCATTCGTTAGAAGATAGGATAGTAAAACATTGTTTTGCAGATTTATCTACAGATTGTATATGTCCTCCTAATATACCCGTATGCGTATGCAACCATAGGGCGATAGGAAAATTGGTGAATAAAAAGCCTATAATTCCTTCTGAACAGGAACAAAACGAAAATACGCGCTCTCAAAGCGCAAAACTAAGAATCTTTGAAAAAAAGTGATAAAATCAAAGGCGGTGAAATATAATGCAATGGACGCATGATACAAATTATCAAACTAACGAAGCGCAAGTCGACGTTTACTCTGATGTAAAGACGTCTTATTCTGCTGACCGCTTCAGTCAAGATAATCAAGAATTTTCTTTGTCCAGTATTCAGGAAAAACTGGGTGCGTTAAGCGCATTGGATAATGCCGATGCGGCAATAGCTTCCGCAGACGTTATGCCGTCTACGCAAACGCTTAATATGAGTTATGCCCGCAATTATTCGGAGCAAACTTGTGTTGCGTCTAAACTCAATGTTAAAACTAAAGTTATGATTGCAAGTTATGCAATTGTAGTTTTAGGTTTGATACTTGCCGTAACTTTATGCGGTGTGGCTGTCAGCAGTTCTTTTGGTGTGGCAACCGCGCTTAATTCGGAATACGCCGATGTCGCAACAAAAGTGGCAGAGTTGACAGAACAAATTAAAACCGAAGATTACGCTTCTATGGCAGAAAGAGCAACCGAGTTGGGTTATATCGACGCATCCGAATCCAACACGCAAACGTACACCGAGATAGAAACAAGACCCGCACAAAATTTCAATATTCAAACAAACTGGTTTGATGCGTTGTGCGATTGGTTAAGCGGTGCGTTTGGGGGCTGATTTGCAACAAAGTTATTATACTTCTAAAAAAAGATTGCTGACACTGTTAGTGGCGGCAATTTTTTTACTTTTAGTAATATTTTTGCGTTTAGGGTATATACAAGTAATTTGGGGTAAAGATTTACAGGCAAAAGCGTCAGAGCAATGGCAACGGGATTTACCGATAAAAGCGTATCGGGGTGATATTACCGATACAAACGGCAATTTGCTTGTTACGACAAAAACGGGTTACAGCGTTTATGCCCGTCCTAAAAGCGTTTTAGATGCCGATAACTGCGCCAAAGTATTGTCTGAAATATTAGAAAAAAATTATCAAAGCATATACGAAAAACTCACAAAAAAAGGTGTGTCGGAAGTTACTCTAAAAAGGCAGGTTTCCCAAAGCGTTGCAGAGCAAATCCGCGAACATAATCTTGCCGGAATATATCTTGCTTCGGAAGGAATACGCAGTTACGTTTACGGCGACTTCTTATCTCAGGTGTTGGGTTTTGTTTCGTCGGACGGAGTTGGGCAGACTGGGCTTGAAGCGTATTACGATAAGTATCTTCAAGGACTGGACGGAGAACTTTTGACAGAAACCGATTTAGTCGGAAGCGAATTGCAGGACGGTGCAATGACATATATTCCTGCAGTAAACGGACTGACGGTTACGCTTACTATCGATGCGGTAATTCAATCGGTTGTAGAAAACGTTCTTGAATTGGCAATGTATCAGCAGAAACCGCAAGCGGCGCGCTGTATAGTTTTGGACGTTACAACGGGCGAAATATTGGCTATGGCGTCTAAACCGAGTGTGGACTTGAACAATTTACCTAGAGATGATTTAGATTATCTGATGAAGTATTCTAAAAACACTCTCTTAACCGACGTCTATGAACCGGGGTCAACATTTAAAGTTCTTACGGCTGCCGCGTGCTTAGAAGAATATAAAAACGGCAATCCTAAGGCTTTTTCGGCAGAACACATATTCGGCAATTCGTCAGGAATAAGAATAATAGACGGTTCTAAAATCAGTTGCTGGACAAAACACGCAAACGGAAAGCATTCAAATCAGAACTTATCCGACGCTTTAAATAACAGTTGCAACCCGATTTTTACTGATATAGCGTTGTCGTTGGGCAAAGAGACAATGTACGGATATTTAAATAAATTCGGGTACGGTTCTGTAACGGGTATAGATTTCAGCGGTGAGCAGGCGGGAATACTTGTTCCTAAATCGGCAGTTACCAACGGAGACCTTGCACGCATAGGTTTCGGTCAAACAATAGCCGTAACGGCGTTGCAACTGTGTATGGCGACTGCCGCCGCAGTAAACGGCGGTTTACTGATGCAACCGTATTTGGTAAAAGAAATCAGCGATTCCGAGACAGGTAAGACGGTAAAGAGTTTTTATCCTACAGTAGTGGATAGGGCTGTAAGTCAAGAAACAAGCAAGCAAATTGCTACAATGCTTCAACGTGTTGTAGAGGAAGGCGGCGGAAAAAACGCTAAAATCGAAGGGTATCAGGTCGGCGGCAAGACAGGAACGGCGCAAAAGTTTGTTGACGGCGCACTGGCACAGGGCAAATACGTTTCTTCGTTTATAGGATTCTTTCCTGCAAGCAGTCCGAAGTATTTGGCTTTAATGATTGTTGACGAGCCAGAGGGACAAAGTTACGGTTCTATCGTAGCCGCGCCGTACGCAGCATTAGTTTTCCGTGAAATAATAAATTATAAAAACATTGAACCTCTTGAATAGTTTGTCCATACGTTAATCATATTTAGTAACGCAATAAAATAAAATAATCTATACGGTAAGGTAACGTATAGATTATTTTTTTGCGGAGTCAAATTATGTATCTTCAACAGTTGTTAAACGGAGTTTGTTGCGAAGTGGTGGGAAACGGTAATCCCGATATTACTTCTCTCGCTATGGATACTTCGGAGGTTAAACCGAATTGTTTATTCTTCTGTATTAAAGGTAATAAATATGACGGACACAATTTTTTCCGTAAAGTTATCGGCGACGGTGCATCGGCAATAGTTTGTGAGCGTCAACTCGATACGCAGGCATTGCAAATAGTTGTAGAAGACGTGCGCGCCGCAATGAGCTTAATGGCTAAAAATTTTTACGAGAATTATGTTGATAAACTAAAAGTAATCTACATAGTCGGTACTAACGGTAAAACAAGTACCTCCTATGTATTGGATTCTATATTAAGCGATGCCGGATACAATACGGCAGTGATAGGAACGAACGGAATATTTTTTAATAATCAGCGGCACCGTAATTCATTGACTACGCCCGATCCGATTGAGTTGCATTACTGGTTTAAGCAAATGTACTTAAACAAAGTAGATATTGTAATTATGGAGGCTTCGGCGCACGCTATTGCATTGCGTAAGTTGCAGGGAATTTGTGCGGATTTTGCAATCTTTACCAATTTTTCGCAGGACCATTTAGACTTTTTCCTCACAATGGAAGATTATGCCAAAGTAAAAAAGAGCATATTTAATAAACGGTATATTAAAAACGCTATAGTCAATGTAGATGATGAATTGGGTAAAGAAATTGCAGGTATTGTACCTACATCGACATACGCTGTTAACGGTAAAGCTGATATCGTTGCTTCGGAAGTTAAAATAGGCGTAATAGGTTCAGACTACAAATTGACGGCATTCGGACAAAGCGCGGTAGTGTCTACGCATTTGGCAGGAGAGTTCAATGTATATAATACCCTAGCGGCAATTTCCTGCGCTTTAGCGTTAGGGGTAGATATAGATACGGCTGTGAATGCCGTCGGTAAAATAGACGAGGTAAGCGGCAGAAACGAAACGGTGATACGTTCCGACGGGGCGCGAATAGTAATAGACTTTGCGCACACTCCTGACGGTATTGAAAATATTTTGTCTTTTTTGAAAAAAACGACGGACGGTAATCTTATAGTTGTTTTCGGTTGCGGAGGAAATCGCGACAAGTTTAAACGACCTTTAATAGGAGAAAAAGTGTCCGAGTATGCAGACTTTGCAGTTCTTACAAATGACAATCCGCGTTACGAAGATCCAAAGCAAATTGCAAGAGACGTTTACGAACGGCTTACTTGCAAATATAAAGTAATACTAAACCGAAGTCAAGCAACAGAGTATGCGCTATCTATTGCAAAAGCCAACGATACCGTTGCGATACTCGGAAAGGGCGCGGAAGAATATCAGGAAATAAGAGGACGTAAATTCCCTTATTCGGATATAGACATTGTTCGTAGTTTATTGAAAACGGAAAGAGTACATAATGAAGAAATATAAGGAGAAATATGAATTCGTTGTCTTTTTTGGTTGCATTCGCGGTATGCTTGCTGTTTTGCGGATTATTACTGCCGATTCTTAAGAAAGCAAAAGCGGGGCAAGAGATACTGCAATATGTAACTGAGCACAGCAGTAAGCAAGGTACGCCTACAATGGGCGGAATAGCGTTTATACTTGCTATCACATTGGTTTCGGCAATTTTTTGTCATTGGTCAAACAGACCTACGGCAGTTGCCGTTGCCGTATTTGTATCTTACGGAATTGTCGGATTTCTAGACGATTTTATCAAAGTGCGTTACAAGCATAATATGGGATTGCGTGCTTACCAAAAAATACTAATACAACTTGCAATAGCGGTTTTGGTTGCATTGTACGTTTACGGAGAAGTTGCAATCGGCGACAAACTCCGCATTCCGTTCAGCGATATTCAAGTAAAAATAGGCTTTTGGATAATTCCTTTAATTATCTTCATTTACCTTGCTTGTACAAACGGAGTTAATCTTACCGACGGAATAGACGGTCT
Organism: uncultured Clostridia bacterium; assembly: GCA_947053925.1. Taxonomy (GTDB): domain Bacteria; phylum Bacillota; class Clostridia; order Christensenellales; family CAG-314; genus Fimimonas. The sequence goes on along the minus strand of CAMRUG010000011.1, from coordinate 10,798 downwards.
TGCAACCTGTACGACAATTTGTTTCCTTGCAGGAATGATAGCGTTATTGTCGCGCGAATTGCGTCTGCTAGAAAAGATAGGGGATACTTACGCGTATGTTCAAACCAAAGACGTTATTACGCTTTGTTATATATCGTGCGGTTCGCTTACGGCATTCTTGCTGTTCAATGTAAATGACGCAAAGGTATTTATGGGCGACACCGGTTCGCTTGCCTTAGGCGCTCTGGTGGCGTGCAGCGCGATCTTTACAAGAATGAGTCTGTTTATTCCTATACTCGGACTGATGTTTGTAGTGTCTTGCGTTTCGGTAATTATGCAGGTTGCGTATTTTAAAATCACAAAGGGGAAGCGTATTTTTCTTATGGCTCCGTATCATCACCATCTTCAAAAGAAGAAGTGGAGCGAAACCAGAATATGTGTACTGTACAGCGTTGTAACAATTTGCATTGCCTTGATTCTTTTATGTTTTGGAGAATAATATGTCTGACATAATAATATACGGACGCGGAAAAACGGGTAAAAGCCTGCAAAAAATGCTGGAAATACTTAAAAAGCCGTTTTGTTTTTACGATGATAATAGCGGCTTTGATAAAAATATCAGTTTTTCTAAAGACAGTTTAGTTATATTGAGTCCCGGAGTAAGTCCGTATGCCGACGGCGTAATTACTGCTAAAAAAGCAGGAGCAAAAGTAATCGGCGAATTGGAATTCTGTCAAAGTTATTTAAAAGGACGGGTAGTATCGGTTACGGGGACAAACGGCAAAACAACTACCTGCGAAATGATTGCGCATATACTAAGCGAAAGTCGAAAAAAAGTTTATTTGCTCGGCAACGGCGGAATACCATTATCAGACAAAATTTTTGAAATACAAGACGATGATATTACCGTATTGGAAAGTTCGAGTTTTCAACTTGCCGACTGCAAAACTTTTTCGCCTTACATAAGTGTATTTACTAACTTGGCGTGCGACCATATAAATTATCACGGCTCGTTTGACGCATACAAAAACGCCAAATTGAATAACTATATTCATCAGCAAAAAGAGTCTTATGCAATATTTAATGCAGACGATGATACTGTGCTAAAACTGTCGGATAAGTGTTCTTGTAAAAAATTGTTCTATTCGCTGAAGAACAGTTCTGCTAATTGCTATTACGACGGAAAAAATATACTTGTAAATATTGACGGTGAAAAGACAATTGTAGACGCATTGCCTGTTTCTCAACTTGCTAAGCACAATTTATCTAACGCATTAGCGGCAATATTAGTATCTAAAATATTGGGAATAGAAGAATCGGTCTCGGTTAATGCAATAGCGTCTTACAAAATTTTGCCTCACCGTATCCAGTTTGTAGATTCGTTTTGCGGAGTAACTTTTGTTGATGACAGCAAAGCGACAAATGTTCATGCAACTGTAAGCGCGCTTAGTAATTACGATTGCCCTCTTGCGTTGATTTTGGGCGGTTCAGGTAAATGCGAGTCCTTTGACCCTATATTTAAAAATATAGGCGGAAACGTAAAATATATTGTTGCGGCGGGCGAAACTGCAGAAGAAATTGCCTCTTGCGCCCGAGCATACAATGTCGAAGTCAAGATATTCAACGATATAAAATTAGCAACGTATCACTGTTACAAAATGCTTAAAACAAACGGCGGCGGCACGGTTTTGATGTCTAACGCCTGTGCCAGTTTTGACAGATTCGGCAGTTATTCCGAACGCGGAGATTATTTTCAAAAGGTGGTGAGAGAATTACACAGTGGTGAAGAAAAAAATTGATTACATATTGCTTTGCGCGGTAATTTCTCTTGTACTTATCGGGCTGTTGTTCGTTTACAGCGCAAGTAACTATTCCGCTCAAATAACATACGGAAACAAATACTTTTTTCTGTTCAAGCAACTTATAGGTGCGGTCATAGGCATTGCCGTAATGTTGGTTATGACCAAAATTAGTTTAAAGTTTATAAAAAAGCTTTGGATAGCCGGCGTAATAGTCGCTGTAATATTGCTATGTTTAGTGTTTGTTCCGGGAATAGGAATTGAAAATTACGGCGCAAAAAGATGGATAGGTTTCGGAAGTTTTTCTATTCAGCCGTCCGAAATCGCTAAATTTGCATACGTCTTGTTCTGCGCGGTTTATATGTCTAAAACCGATACAAGCAAATTTAAGTACTGTTTACTGCCGATGCTAATCGGGATGATGTTTTGCGGACTTATAATAGCGGAGCCAAATATGTCCATTACAATGTGTATGGCTATGCTTATGATTATAATGCTCTACTTGGGCGGTATGAAATGGAAGTATTTTATGCTGATGCTCGTTCCTATTGTCGTAGCGGTGCCGCTGCTGATTGTGATAGAACCGTACCGCTTGCAAAGACTGCTAGCATTCATTGATCCGTGGGCTTCTCCTAAGGACGAAGGATACCAACTTATACAATCTCTTTACGCGCTCGGAAGCGGCGGCTGGTTTGGAGTAGGGATTTTTAACAGCAGACAAAAGTACCGCTTTTTACCGTTTGCCGAAAGCGATTTTGTATTTTCCGTAATAGGAGAAGAAACGGGATTGTTCGGATGCTTAGTTGTCTTTGCGTTATACGCTGTGGTCATTGTCCGCGGAGTGCGGATAGCCGCAAACAGCAAAGACAAATTTACTTGCTATTTGGCAGGCGGAATTTCGGCTGTTGTGGCAGTGCAGTCTCTGCTTAATTTTGCCGTTGTAACGGGAAGTATTCCTCCGACAGGCTTGCCGTTGCCGTTTATCAGTTACGGCGGTACGTCGCTGGTTGTTTTTCTTGCGGCTATGGGAATATTGCTTAATCTCTCGGCATCAGCCTACGAAAACGAATTAGGAGTAAAACTATGGACTACATAATTAACGGAGGCAACAGACTGAACGGCGAGATAGCGGTTTGCGGCGCTAAAAATTGCGCCTTGCCTCTTTTGGGAGCGTCTATCCTGACCGATGAGGAAATAATTTTGCGCAATTGTCCTCAAATCGTGGACGTGGAAAATATGATTGCTTTGTTGCAGTCTATGGGCAAAAAAGTAAAACGGCAGGGCGATAGCGTATACATTAGCGGCGGACTAGCAACTACAAACGCTCCTAAAACATTGGCGACTTTACTGCGCGGCTCGGCGTTGATACTTGGCAGTACCGTTGCAAGATATCACCAAATAGAGTTGCCTTTGCCGGGCGGATGCGCCATAGGTTCGAGGCCTATGGATATACATTTGCTCGGTTTGGAGGCAATGGGCGTTACTGTAGTCAGTTGCGATGAGGTTATACATTGCAACGGAGTTCCTGTCGGTACGGAATACAATATGCGTTTTGCGAGCGTAGGCGCAACGGAAAATCTTGTTTGCGCCGCCGTTTTAGCAAAAGGCGATACCGTGCTGACAAACGTTGCAACCGAACCGGAAGTCGTTGCGCTCGAAGAAATGCTTGTCTGTATGGGCGCGCAAATAGACGGTTTGGGTAAAACAGAACTTTACATAAAGGGCGTAAACTCTTTGCACGGCGTAGAATTCGATGTTATCCCCGACAGAATAGTTACTGCTACATATCTTTCAGCGGCTGTTGCGGCAGGCGGTAAAGTTACTGTTACCGATTGCTGTCCCAGTCATTTGGGCGTATTTGTCAATATGTTAAGTACGCGGTTTAAAACAAAAGTTTACGATAACGCAATAACTTTGCAGGCTGACAATCAACCGAGTGATTACGGCAAAATTATTACCGCGCCGTATCCGTTTTTTCCTACCGATATGCAATCGTTGGTAATGTCGCTTGCCGCTTTTTCCGACAGAGGTACAACGGTAATAAACGAGCGGCTATTTGAAAACAGACTGCAACATAACGCAAACGAATTGTCTAAAATGGGCGCTAAAATATCGGTTGACAAAAACAAAGCCAAGATTACAGGAAGTAAACTTTACGGCGCTAAAGTAAAGACTGGTGATTTGCGCGGCGGAGCAGGGTTGGTTATTGCGGGTTTAAATGCAAGCGGTACTACCGTTGTGCAGGATGTCAGCCATATAAACCGCGGCTATTTCAATCTGGCGGAAAGTCTGCGCAATTTGGGCGCGGATATCAAAGTTAGTAACTGAATAGTTAAAATTTATTAGGGTGGTTGGCAAATTGTCAACCGCTTTTTTTATCAATACCCAATTTTAATTATTGGTAATGATTGCATTAAAGTAATTGACGGCTGTTTTAAATGGTTGTATAATATTAAAAAGTAATATGGGTAATTGCGCAGTAGTGTTTTTGCGTATTAAGGAGTAGTTGTGAAAAGCAAAAAAATCATTATTTCATTGGCGGTTGTTGCCGTTTTTATTGCCGTGATAATAATAATGGCTACGGTATTTGCAGTCAAAGAGGTTACCCTTATTCCGCATAAATTTTCAGGCATTGAAGAAGTGCCGAAAGACAGCCCTTCGCCTAACGACATTTTAAAATTTACCAAAGGCAAAAGCATTTTGTTTATGTCTAAAGATAAGGTTTTAGATAAACTCAATGCCGCATATCCCGATTGGCACTTTTTTTACATAGTAAAGGACTTTCCTAATATCATTAACGTTCATTATATAAAACGCGTTGCAGTTGTCAAATTGGATATTTCCGGCAACGAAGTATATCTCGATTCCTACGGATACGTTACCGAAAAACCGGAAGGTTGGGATTGCATAAATATATCTTCTGCCTTTGAACACCGAGACGTAACGGCAAGCGAAAGAGGTAAAGAATTTAAATTTGTAGACGAAAACAATAATAAGTCGTTAAAGATTATTTTGGAAGCTATTATTGCAAGTTGGCGTTGCAAGATAGAGTGGGAAGATATGACGACCGTTTTGGGAATGACGGACGTATTTAAGTTTGACAGCGACGGCAGTTTGTTGATAAACACGGTTGCAGGCGCAACGATAAAAGTAAAGACGCCGGAAAAGAATTTGACTTCGCGTATGATAGATGCGTACAGTGCGTATTTTAACGATAAACAAAACTTACAGCAAGAAGGCGTAGTTTTAATAGTAGAAAGTAACGGCAATATAATTATGCCTAACAACAAATAATTTCTAAAGAGGAAATAATGAAAAATAATTTTGTAACTATTTTGGACTTCGGCTCTAGCAAAATTACTTGTATGGCGGCGACCAAAGTATCGGATAAGGGCGAATTTGTGATAAAAGCCGTCGGGCAAAGCGCTTACAACGGTTTTGGAGACAGCAGTTGGTACGAACCCGAAACTATTGAGTCGGCTGTCAATCAGGCTATAAGTCAAGTCGAAAATAAAATGAAAAGCAAGATAAAAGAAATTTTTGTTGGCGTACCAGGTGCATTTTCTGCCGAGGTTACCAGCGAAGCGTCTATTACTTTTCATTCTAAGAAAAAAATCGACCGCGACGATATGTCGGAAATTATTCGTAAAGCGGATATTTATAAGTGCGATTCCGATTATACCCCTTTGGGCGGCAAAGCAGTCTACTATATTTTAGACGGCGCGTTGAAAATGGCGGACCCTAACGGTTTTATAGCAAGTAAACTTATGGGGTTAGTATCGTTTTCGTATATGAGAAATTACTTTCGCGATACCGTTGCTCCCGTATTATCGGACAGGGGAATAAGCAAAGTAACTTACATTAACACCTGCGAAGCGCAGGCAACGTACATTGCGCAAGCCACTTTAAACGAAAGCTATTCGATTGTAATAGATATAGGACACATTACTACAAACGTAATGTTGTGCGGCGGCGGAGGTTTGCTTTTTGAACGTACCTTTGCATTAGGCAGCGGTTATCTTGCCAGCGATTTATGCCAAGTGTTAGGCTGTGATTTTAATTTTGCAATGGCAGCGCTTGAAAAAGTTAACCTTAATTTGGAAATACAAGCAGGCGACGCTTATTCGTTAAACGGCAGAATGATTGACGCTTACCAGACTAACGAAATCGTAAAAGCGCGGATAGGGCAGATTGCTTCGTATGTAATCAAGAGTTTCGGTTTTTGCGATAAAGAAATACCTGCAAACACACCTATAATACTGACGGGCGGCGGGCTTGCGTATTTACGCGGCGGCGCAGATTGCTTATCTATGTTTTTGGGTAAAAAAGTTAAACTGTATGACAGTGTGAACGCGCAAACTAAGCGTAACGAGTATACGTCTTGTTACGGACTTATAAGCGAAGCAATACGTTGTGAAAAAAGCAAGGGCGGTTTGTTTTCTTTCTTTAAATCCGCCAAAGGAGAATAATAATGGATAACTCTATGACAGGCAGCATTGCAAAGATTATGATAGTCGGCGTTGGCGGCGGCGGCGGAAATGCCGTAAACGCAATGATGAAAGCAGGTATCCGCAATGTTGAGTTTCTTGCATTAAATACGGACCAACAGGCGTTATCTAAACTTGCCGCTAAAAAGATGCCTATAGGCGACAAACTTACCAAAGGTTTGGGCGCAGGCGCTAATCCCGAAGTCGGCAAAGCCGCCGCATTGGAAAGTAAAGAGAAAATTCAAGCCGCTTTGCAAGGCGTTGACTTGTTGTTTATAGCCGCAGGTATGGGCGGCGGTACGGGTACGGGCGCGGCTCCGGTAGTTGCTCAAATTGCCAAAGAATTGGAAATTTTGACGGTTGCCGTTGTTACTAAACCGTTTAATTTTGAAGGCACGCGCAGAATGAAAAATGCCGATTTGGGTATTGAAAACCTTAAAGGAAATGTTGACGCTCTTGTTATTGTCCAGAACGAAAAACTCAACAGAGACAAAAACTTTTCGATTATGGACGCTTTTGCCAAAGCCGACGAAGTACTGTTGCAGGGTATCCGCGGTATTACCGATATAGTTGTGCAAGACGGACGTATCAATCTTGACCTTGCGGATGTCAAATGCGTAATGCGCAACAGCGGTATGGCTCATATGGGAGTTGGCGACGGTAAAGGTAAAAATAAGACGATAGACGCTATAAGAAAAGCAGTATATTCTCCGTTGCTTGAAACGACCATTCAGGGAGCGGCTTCGTTAATCGTCAATTTCCGCGGCGGAGAAGATTTGTCTTTGGACGAAGTTATCGTAGGCGTAGATTTAGTACGGCAGGTAATTTCTCCTGACGCTAACGTTTTGTTCGGCGTAGGATTTGACGAAAATATGAAAGACGAAGTGCAGGTAACGTTAATTGCTACGGGCTTTTCCGGTAAAGGCGACGATAAAGCCGCATTTTTCAGCAGTGAAGCTGCAACTCACGTTGCCGCAACAAATATTCAACGCAACAATGCAACAAATGTTGCTCCTAATGTTCAACAACCGTCTGCTCAAAATATTTCAAGCGGAAAAACGACTCAAGCGTCGTCCTATTTTCCGACTGCAAACGAACAACAACCTATAAGCGGAACCGTATCGGTTGACGAAGATCCGAGCATTCCGCCCTTTCTTAGAAAGATGAGAGGCTGATTATGGACAGACTTTTGATAAAACAACTTTTTGCGGACAGCAAAAATTATGCCGGTAAGGAAGTTACTGTATGCGGTTGGGCAAAAACTATCAGAGACTCTAAGGTGTTCGGCTTTATAGAACTTAACGACGGAAGTTGTTTTAAAAGTGTGCAGATAGTTTTTGAGCAATGCACAATCAAAAATTTTGAAGAAATAGCTAAACTGAATGTCGGTAGCGCTTTGATTGTAAAAGGCAAAGTAGTGCTAACGCCTGAGAATAAACAACCGTTAGAAATTAAAGCAAGCGAAATTGAAATAGAAGGCAGGTCGACTTCCGACTATCCATTGCAGAAAAAACGTCATTCCGTTGAATTCTTGCGCGAAATAGCTCATTTGCGCCCTCGTACTAATTTGATATCGGCAACGATGAGAGTGCGTTCGGAAGCGGCATTTGCATTGCACAGTTTTTTTAACAGTAACGGTTTTGTTTATGTTCATACCCCTTTGATAACGGCAAGCGATTGTGAAGGCGCAGGCGAAATGTTTAGAGTTACTACTTTGGATATGGACAATGTGCCTACTACGCAGGACGGCAAAGTCGATTACAGTAAAGACTTTTTCGGCAAATCGGCAAATTTGACGGTATCTGGTCAATTAAATGCCGAAACTTATGCGATGGCTTTTGGCAAAGTATACACTTTCGGACCTACTTTCCGCGCCGAAAAATCGAACACATTGCGCCATGCGGCAGAATTTTGGATGATTGAACCGGAAATTGCTTTCGCCGATTTGTCGGACGATATGCAACTTGCGGAAGATATGCTCAAATACGTTATCAATCATATTCTTTCCGTTTGTGCGGACGAAATAGAGTTTTTTAACAGTTTTGTAGATAACGGACTGAAAGAAAGACTTACTAAGTTGGTAAATTCTAAATTTGAGCGTATGTCTTATACGAAAGCGATAGAATTATTGACTCCGTATAACGGTCAATTTGAATTTCCTGTATCGTGGGGATGCGATATTGCTACCGAGCACGAAAAGTTTTTGACGGAAAAAATAGTCGGCGGACCTGTTTTTGTTACCGATTATCCAAAAGAGATAAAATCTTTTTATATGCGTTTAAACGATGACGGTAAGACTGTTGCCGCTACCGATATGCTTGTGCCGGGAGTAGGCGAGTTAATAGGCGGAAGTCAAAGAGAAGAGCGTATGGACGTTTTGCTTAGACGTATGGAAGAATTGAATTTGAAAAAAGAGGATTACTGGTGGTATTTGGAACTCCGCAAGTACGGCGGAACAAAACACGCAGGTTTCGGTCTTGGATTTGAACGTTTGGTAATGTACTTGACGGGAGTGTCTAATATACGCGACGTAATTCCGTTTCCGCGTACTGTGGGTAACGCGCAGTTTTAATGTAAGTAGTTTTAATAAGTGATATTAGCAAAAGGAGTCTGGTAATGCAGGCTCCTTTAATCATAATAATTCGGTCGGCTTTATTTTTATTGTTACAAGCTATTGATAGTGAGACTGACGATAAAAAGTAATTTTAAATAACATAAAGCATCAGTTAAAAATATAGGGCAAAGCGTTTGTATTTGACTTTAAAAAGTGTTTTATATTGCTTTTTAGTTAAGTCGAAAAGAAAGTGTTTACGTTAGTTTTATTTGTTGTGCTGTTTCTAAGTTTCAATTAAAAAATATATATTTTTGCTTTACGGCGTTTAATTTATATTAAGTTGCTAACACTAATTGTAGGAGGTATAAATAATGAATTCTACAAAAAACAGTTCTAACACAAAATCGAGCAACACAAAGTCAACAAGCGTTAAATCTAGCAATACCAAAGCTAGTAATGCAAAAACGAGTAACGCTAAATCCGCTAGCAATACCAAAGGCTGCGGCGGAAAATCCGGTTGTTCCGGCACAAAGAAAAACAGTAAGAGCACAAAGTCGTCTTCTCAAGAAAGCGACTCTGACCCATCGGGGAGCTATACCGGCAATCCCGTTGGGTGGGGCAAATATGCAGACCCGGTTCAAGACGCCGACGATCTGTAATTTTGAATGGCAAGAAGCAAGATTGTAAATCAATCTTGCTTTTTGTATACGGGGTGAATTATACCGGTAAAAACAGTGAACGCCGAAAAGAGCAATCAAATACTAAAATCGTTTAATAATGGCGTGCGGAACTGGGAGAGCTTAAAAGTTAGATATTTATGGAGGTATACATTAAAAGATAGTCCGTATGCCTTCTAATAAAAAGCCACCGATAATGTCGGTGGCGTATTTTTGAACATTTGATATAAACTGAGTATTTGAATTTGAAATTTATTTGCACGGCGGTTTTGGAGTAGTGATATCGATACATATTCCTGTTGAGTGATTATCGCGTCGCAATGTCAGCTTGCCGCAGGGGGTTTTGTAACTGCACTCGAAACAGCAACCGTCGTTTTTGCATTTACGCGGCTTGCGTGCGTGGCATCTGGATTTGCATATTGTATCGAGATATTCTTGCTCGTTTAAAAAGCGACAGTTTCTATTGCATTTCATAATTAATACTATGAAAGCGGCACAAATTTTGTGAAAAGACTTGTAAAAATGGTTTTGTTGTTATATAATACATAGGCAGTTAGATAAAAACTAACCTAATTTAGGAGGAAAAACGAAGATGGTTTTTGAAAAAGTGCAAAAATTACTTGCAGAAGCATTAAATATTGATGACGCTAATACAATTACCCGTGAATCTAATATTGTTCAAGATTTGGGCGCGGACAGTCTTGATATGGTCGAACTTCTTATGTCATTGGAAGATAATTTCGGCATTACCGTTCCTGATGAAATTGCTAACGACCTTGTAACGGTTGACGCTATAGTTAAGTATATCGAATCTCAACAAAAGTAATAGTATTATTTTGACTGTCGCAAAAGATTATTTGCGACAGTTTTTTGTATACAGAAAACCACCGGATAGTCCGGTGGTTCCGTGAAGGTTAACCGATGAACAAAAGCCACCTCCTATGGTATAATAAATTCAAGCCTGGCAGCTGAATCAATTAAATAGGAGGTGGCGTCATGAATGACACATCAAGTTTAGCACATACGACGTGGAATTGCAAGTACCATATCGTGTTTACACCCAAATACAGGAGGAAAGTATTTTATGGAGAGAAACGTAGAGAAATAGGGGCAATTCTACGTCAGTTGTGCGAATGGAAAGGAGTAGAAATAATAGAGGCAGAAGTGTGCCCAGATCATGTACACATGTGTTTGAAAATACCCCCGAAGATGAGCGTATCCGGGTTTATGGGATATCTCAAAGGAAAAAGCAGTGTACTAATATATTCAAAATTTGCGAATATGAAATTCAAGTATAGAAAC
>CAMRUG010000010.1 GCA_947053925.1 uncultured Clostridia bacterium | reverse complement strand
AGAACGAAGTAACCTACGAACAAGGGCGTATACGCACGGTAACAGACGGAACGGTCAAATACGGAGTAAAGCAGGATAACGCAAGCGATAGGGTAGAATATACGCAGTTTGACGGAGACACCGAAAAACTCATTCAAGACGACGCTTCTTCAACAGGGCAAAGGACAGACGGGTCAATTTATAAGGAATATGAAAGTCGCTACTTCAATGAAAGCGGACGTACATATGCGACCGTCAAAAATATTTTCGATACATACGGAAGAATAACGGACAATAGAAAAACAAAGTACGGCAAATCCGAAATTAGCGGGTGGACGTATCAGCAAGGTTCGGAAAGCGAGTTTGCACAAAAAGTAAAAGCAATAGGCGCTTCGAGCGAGAACTTTATTTCTAATTTCTATTACGATGAAGACGGCAATTTGACAAGTTGGCAGGATATGGTTACCGACGATAACGGCAAAATGGTAACGCAACTAGACGTCAAACAATTGTCAGGTAACGTACAGCAAATAGTTTTCGATAACAAATCCGCATATTTTTATGCGGTTGAAATGGACAACAACAAAACTCTTGCTCCGCGCATAACAAGCGTAAAAAACTATGTGCTTACAGACAGCGTTTTTTCTCCCGTTCAGGGGTTGGGCGCATTAAACTTTAACTACATTTACGACAATCTCGGCAGAGTTACGGAAAAAGTAAACGAACGGGACGGAACATTTAACACTTGCGCTTCTCGGTATAAATACAATTACAAAACAGCGGGCAGTAAGTCGCTGGTAGACAGTGTAGAATTTAATAACTACAAGGACGGTATAAATTCGTCGTTAGACGGCGGATTGAATATACAGGTAAAGGATGTGCTCGGTTACAACGAATCCGGGGATATAAGCAGAATAACCGCAACCCGTCAGTGGATAAAGCCAATTAGTTCTATGCAGTATATGACGCTCGGACATACCAACCGGATAAACTATACTTACGACTCGGCGCATAGACTGGTAAAGGAAACCAACGAGGTACTGGGAATAGACAGACAGTATAGTTACAACAATAGCGGTAGGTTGTTGTCGGTAACGGGAACAACAAACAGCACTTGCAATTATAACAGCCAAGGTCAACTTACAGGTTTTAACGGAGTTGAATATGGCTACGACATATACGGCAACCGAATCAGTCGCACAAAGGGAAGTTCAAAAACAATTTATAAATATGATTGCGGCGGAAGACTAAAAGGCGTAAACGGCAATACATACGGATATAACGCCAACGGACAGCGTATAAAAAAGACCGACCCGACAGGAAAACAGACAATATATTATCTAAACGGAGACAGGGTACTGAGAGAAACAAAGGACGGTAAAGCCACAACATACTATTACGACAACGACAAAGCAGTAGGAATAAATTACCTAGGCGGAATGTACAAATATGTATATGACAGTCAAGGAAACGTTTCGATGATAGTGTCTTACACGGGCAAGGAAGTAATCTGTATGTACGAATACGATTCATACGGGAACTGTAAGGTTTACGATAACCTATGTCAGGAGAATACGAAAGCAAACTTCATAGGTAACGTCAATCCGTTCCGCTGGAAAGGATTCTACTTAGACATAGAGTCCAACCTGTACTATGCCAACGGCAGTTACTACGACCCCGAGACAGGCTTGTATGTAAACGCAACAAGTATAGAGAACGCAATAAACAGTGCATATATACCGCGCAGTCTTGACAGGAACGGGTTACTGTGTAATAATACAATAGAACTGAGTAGCAACAACACTCAAGAAAACTTGCATACGGAACTAATCCCAGTGCACACCCCAAAGATGCTTAAAGCGTTGCCGCTATGGTTAAATTACGCTTCCTACGGAACTGACATTTTAACTTCATTTTTGCCAACAATAGAAAAAGTATCTTGGGGACTAACAAAAGGCGGAGTTACATTTACAGACTTCCACTATGCAGTTTACGGCATTAATAGATTTACAGCATTAGACAGTCTAAGGTCGCCTATAGGCAAGATATGTAACGGAATAGCGATAGGACTAATAGCACTAGACCTAGGACTGAACATATATAATAGTGTACAGCAAGACTACTCTCTGACACAAGGCATAACAAGTTTTGCATTAACTGCTATTAAGGACGTAGGACTATACTTTTTGACTGCGAGTATTGCACGAGCAGTTGGAGCTAAGATAGGAGCAATGGCCTTCTCAACGGCTGGACCGGTAGGTATGTTTATAGGAGCAGCAGTTGGTATGGTAATAGGTTGGTTAGTCGATTGGCTGAGTACAATGTTCATAGATTGGCTAGTAGGATTGTTTAATTAAGGGGATAATATGAAAACAACAAAATTTATACCTAAGAAGTTAGCGTTTTTATGGCTTGGAATATTTTTATGCTTGGTTGTGTTTGTGGTAGTACTCTGGCTTTTACTGGGGAAACATGAATTAACTATAGTATTTACAGTTGGATTTGGTCTACTTAGTATAATTTTAATGCCATTATGTGTAAAATTAAGTGCAAATTTGGGGACAATTCTAATAGATGAAAATACTGTGAAGTATTATTCTAAAGTAGTTAACAACAAAACAATAAAATACTGTGCTAACACAATTCAAATTACAGATATTGAAGAAATAACTATAGTAAATAAAGCAGAGTATGAAAAATATGAAATTGTAAGTAGTGCAAAAAAATCTCTCTTATTTAATATGAAGGGGGGACTAAATAATAATGCTGATCTTGCATTATTTACCAACAAACAAATAGAGAAGATAATAGCAACAATAGAAGAAAGACGAAAAGCATTGCAAAACAGAACAACATAATAAAGCTAAGAACAGATCCCGAGAGCGCGGACAGAAAAGACGGCATAAAGGTACGGTAAGTATCTTTGTGCCGTCTGTTACTAAGAGTAAACAACGCATACGGATATAACGCGAACGGACAGCGGATAAAGAAGACCGATTCGACAGGCAAGCAGACAATATATTATCTGAACGGAGACAGGATACTGAGGGAAATAAAAGACGGAAAAGCGACAACATACTTTTACGATAACGACGGAGTAGTAGGGATAAGTTACCAAGGGGGAATGTACAAATATGTATACGACAGTCAAGGGAACGTATCGATGATAACGTCCTACACAGGCAAGGAAGTAATAGCATTATACGAATACGATTCATACGGAAATAGCAAAGTATACGATAACCTATGTCAGGAGAATACAAAAGAAAACTTCATAGGGAACGTAAATCCGTTCCGTTGGAAAGGTTTCTACTTAGACATAGAGTCCAACCTGTACTACATAAAGGGCAACTACTACGACCCGGAGACAGGCTTGTATGTAAACGCAACAAGTATAGAGAACGCAATAAACAGTGCATATATACCGCGCAGTCTTGACAGGAACGGGTTACTGTGTAATAATACAATAGAACTGAGCAGCAACAATACACAAGAAAACTTGAATAGCGAACTAGTTCCTGTACATAACAAACGTATGCTTAAAGCGTTGCCGAGTATTCCGCAATGGCTAGCACTAACTACACGCTCTGTTAACGACATTCTGACTTTGAGTGTGTACGCAAGAACAATTTGGTATATGCGCCACTATCCTAGCGTCAAAGATTTGATGAAGTTGGACGGACAGACACTGTTGCCGGGTAAATATACCAACTTTATTAACGGTCTAGCCTATGGCTTTGTTGCACTGGATACGGTTTTAGATATTTACTCTAACATACAGCAGGACAAATCCGTAGAATATATTATAGGTAGCGCGGCGTACACAGCAGTTACAGGAGTCGGAATAGTTTGGTCTTCCGGTAAAATAGGAGCATTTATAGGCACTAAAATGGGTGGTCCATTAGGAACTATTGTTGGAGGCGTAGTTGGCTTTGTAGTGGGAATATTGCTCACATTGCTATCTAATTTATTAAAAGGAGTAATTTTTAAGTGAGAAACAAAAAATACAGACCGTGGTCATTGATAATAATTCTTTTTATGTTGACAGTAGTCGCAATAATATCCGCAATATTTTGGGCGTCTGAAAAATGGGAAATAATTATGCTGATAGTTTGTGCTAGCCTTTTAATTCCCGTAATAATAATTCTGTCATTTCTGTATTTTGAAGTTCAGGCAGATAGAATTATAGTCAGACAGGGTGTGGCATGTCTTAATAAAGCCTACGAAAGTAGTTTAAAAAAACGCGTATTCTTGGCGGAAGAAATTAGCGATATATATGTTGAAGGAAAGAAAATAGTGTGGATCAAACTAGAGGATGGTAATTTTCTTAGTTTTAGTCTTGATGGTTGTTTTCGCAAAAACGAAATCATTGGACTAATATACGAATTTAGAGCGCAAATCAAGGGCTATGAACAGCAGTATGTAAACAACATAGACAGGCAATAAAATACGATTGTATACCGAACTAGTCCCTGTACATAACAAACGTATGCTTAAAGCGTTGCCGTGGTATACAACTCTTGTATCAACCGGCATAGACTTTACAGCAACATTTGCACCTGTAATAGAAAAAGCAATATGGGGCGCAAGCGAGACAGGGCGTTTATTTACAGACTTTCATTACGCTGCTTACGGAATAAACAGATTTGACGCACTTAATAATCTTCGTTCACCATTAGGTAAAATAAGCCAAAGCATAGGCTTTGCCTTAATAGCACTAGACCTAGGACTAAACATATATAATAGTGTACAACAAGATTACTCATTAGCGCAAGGCATAACAAGTTTTGCATTAACAGCAATTAAAGACGTAGGACTATACTTTTTGACTGCGAGTATTGCCCGAGCAGTTGGTGCTAAGATAGGAGCGATGGCTTTCTCAAGTGCAGGACCGGCGGGGGCGATTGTAGGCGCTGTCGTTGGAGCAATAGTTGGTGCAATTATAAACTGGTTAGGTACAATGTTCATAGATTGGCTAGTAGGGCTGTTCGATTAGGAGAAATATATGAAGCGTTTCGTGGCGATTAAATCAATATTATTGTTTGTGTTTATTTTTATTCTTCCGGCAATAATTGTAGGCACGCTGTTATTGTGTTTAGTTGAGCCTTGTGAGTGGCGTAATTTTGTTGTGGCTTTTTGTGTGGCAGCAATAGTTGCTGCCATTATTGCAATAGTTTCAATGAGATATTGTGAAGCCGTAGTTATAACAGATACATCTTTAGAAAATCTTTTCAGTGATGGAACGAGGAATTGGGGCTGGATAGAGGAACTAAGCGAGATAATAAGTTTAAAAGTTACAGATCGCAATGAAGGAAAAAAATACTACAAAAATTGCAGAGTAAAAAAGATATTGTTAATAGACTTTGGCAACGGAAACGTAAAGTATATAGCGATGAGTTGGTTTACAAAGAAACAAATAGAGAAGATACTAGCAACAATAGAAGAAAGACGAAAAGCATTGCAAAACAGAACAAGCGAATAACGCCAAGAAAAGATCCCGAGAGCGCGGACAGAAAAGACGGCATAGGAAGATAGTACAAACTATCCCTATGCCGTTAAATTATCTAAACAATAACTACGATCCCGAAACAGGCATGTATCTCGACGCGGCTCCAATATCTACGGCAATAGATAAAGCCCTGATGACACGGAGTCTTGACAGGAACGGGTTGTGCCGTAACAAAAAATTCTTTACTAAATTTGTATAATAATGTACAATACATCTATGGAAACAGTGTTAAAAGCAAACGAAAAACTCGAAGATTTACAATGCGACGGATTACAAATAATACAGTCTAGCAAAGAATACCGTTTTACGACCGACGCGGTACTGCTGGCAAATTATTGCAGTAATATGCAGGGAAAGTTGTGTGTAGAGTTCGGAACGGGAAGCGGAGTAATCAGCATACTTGTCGCGCACAAAAAATGTCCTGCGCACATTGTGGCAATCGAAATTCAGCCGCAACTTGCCGATATGGCAAGAAGAAGCGTAGAATTGAACGGATTGAGCGGACAAATAGAAGTCGTGTGCGGCGACCTTAAAAACGCTCCGCAATACGTCAGCAAGCCTGCAGACGTAGTTATATGTAACCCTCCCTATCGCAAACAGGGCAGCGGAGAACGGCAATTAGCCCCTAACATTGCTTTGTGCCGACACGAAATAGCAGTAACTTTACGCGAAGTTATCGAAACCGCCGCCAAAACGCTCAATAACCGCGGAACATTTTATTTGGTACATCAGGCGGAGAGAATTGCGGAAATAGTTACGGAATGCAGTAAAGTCAATCTCGCCGTCAAGGAAATAGTGCCGGTTTGTCCGCGTCCTGACAAAGAGCCTAATCTGGTGCTAATCCGCGCAGTCAAATGCGGCGGCGCAGACTGTAAATTGCGTTTGCCGATATACATTGACGGAAAATAATTGTCGTCAACAAATTTGATAGCACTAAGCGCGTACAAATTCCGTCGCGCGTTTGGCGCGACGCGTTAAACGAACGTCCGCAGTGCGGACTTCGTAGCCAAAGCGGTCAAGGGCTATGCCCGCAGACTGGGCGGGCGTATCGTGAACAACTGTATGTTTGACTAATTCAAACTAATTCGTTTTCATAATGAATTAGTATAAGCGTGAAAGAAATAGTAGTCCGCAAACTGTTGGCTAGAACAACAGGTTTGCGCCCAAGCGGGGGATGTCGGGGAGGCGCACCCCGACTAAAGTCAGGATAGACGCGACGAGGAGTCGCAACCAAAGAGTCCGACCGCGACGGTAAATAAATTTGATAGCACTAAGCGCAGCGGCTGCGTACAAATTCCGTCGCGCGTTTGGTCGGGAGGAATTATGGTATATTTCATAGCCACGCCGATAGGCAATCTCGGCGAAATTACATTCAGAGCGGTAGAAACGTTAAAAAACGTCCAAGCGGTTTTTTGCGAGGACACACGCCATTCTCAGATATTGCTCAATGCTTACGGAATTGCCAAACCCACATACAGTTACCACAAGTTTAACGAAAAAAAGAGTCTCGATTTCGTATTGTCATTTTGTAAAAACGGACAGGACATTGCCGTAATATCCGACGCGGGTATGCCGTGTATAAACGACCCCGGCAATATACTTATTAACGCATTAAAGCAAGACGGGTATTCCTATACGGTAATAAGCGGCGCAAGCGCGTTTGTAAACGCTTTTGTGCTTTCGGGTTATCAACCGCCCTTTACTTACTACGGCTTTCTTCCCGACAAGAAGAGCGACCGCGACAAATTGCTTGACGGTGCAGTAGGCGTGGGAATATTCTACTTGTCCGTACACGATATCAAGGAAAATATGTCTTATCTTCTTGGTCGTTTGGGCGACAGGGAATGCTGTCTTGTAAAAGAACTGACCAAATCTCACGAACGTGTGCGCTTTTGTAAACTTTCTGACGTTATCGAAGACGACAAGGGCGAATTTGTGCTTGTAGTAAACCGTCAAACGCAGGAAAATCCCCTGTGCGCACTGACTGTAGAAGAACATATCGCTTATTACATTAACGGCGGAATGAGTAAAAACGAAGCGGTCAAAGCCGTAGCAAAAGACCGCAACGTCTCCAAAAACGAAATATACAAACTTACTTTAAACGACAGATAGAGTTGTTTGCGGTAATTTAAAACAGGTTCGGACGGACTTACGGGTTAGCATTGTTAATTTTATAATTGCAGGTTTTTATAATTTTAAGTTTTTTACGGTTACAAACGGAAATGCTGTCCGTTGAATTTTTGCTCTGCAGGCTTTAAAGCGCAGAAAAACCAAACTTAATATATCTTATAAAAGCAACGGCACAACCGTAAAGATAACTGCGCCGCTATAAGGATAATGTCTTGCATTATCCTTTTTTAAAATTTAAATTATTTTTGCAATAAAACTTACAAAAGTTGCGTTGTATTTATGGAAAGAGGAAAACGTTATGCCCCTAAAAACTAAAGAAGCCGCCGTATCTGCGCGCCAAATAGACGAGTGTCTGTTGTTGATTGCGCAGGACGACTGCAATGCGCTTGACAAGCTGTATCAGTTGACGAGCAGTGCTGTCTATGCGTATGCGTTATCTGTGCTAAAAAACGTATACGATGCGCAAGACGTTACGCACGACGTATACGTTAAAGTGTACGATTCGGCGCACAATTATCAATCGTACGGCAAACCTATGGCTTGGATACTGACCATTGCCAGAAATTTGTGTTATACAAAATTCCGTCAGCAGGCAAAATTTTGCGATGTTGACGAAACGGAATTGGAAAATCAATTAGCAAACGATGATAGAATATCTGCAGAGGACAGACTTGTAATTGTGCAAATGCTAAAAACGCTAAACGATAGCGAACGCCAAATAGTAGTAATGCACGCGCTTAGCGGTTTAAAGCACAAGGATATTGCCAAAACACTGGATATGCCGCTTGCTACGGTGTTGTCAAAGTACAACAGAGCGTTAAAAAAATTGCAAAGCGTTTTTCAAGGAGAAGAACAATGAACAAAAAAAACATAGAACAAAAAATAAAAAACAGTTTCAGCAATGCAACTCCTGATATGATTGACAAAATTCAATCGTCTTGCGAAGGCCGCGTTGTAAACAGGACGTCAAACAGGCGCGCTAATCACAATATGTTTTGGAAGATTGCAACCTGCTGTCTGGCGCTTGTGCTGGTAGTTACGGCAGTGGTAGGCGGCGGTATTTTCGGTTTTCAAAGCGCGTCGGCGTCTACCGTTTCGCTGGACGTCAACCCCAGTGTGCAGATTCAGCTTAACCGCAAAAACAAAGTGGTAGAAGTAACGGCGTTAAACGAAGACGGCGCAAATATCATAAGCGATATGAATTTTAAAGGCTGCGATCTTAAAGTATGCGTAAACGCGCTTATCGGTTCGATGCTCCGTCAAGGATACCTTACCGAACTTGCCAACTCCGTACTGGTATCCGTCGATTCGGCCAAAAGTTCTTACGCCGAACTTGCCAACATTGTAGCGGATGAAATAAGCGTAATGTTCAAACAAATGCAAATAGACGCGTCTGTCGTTAAACAGTGGCTGCAAGACGACGACGAAGTTGCCGCAATTGCCAAATCTTACAAAATTTCGCTCGGCAAGGCGCAACTCATACACAAAATATCTTCGCAAAGCGAATATACGGTAGAGCAACTTGTTGAACTGACGGTAAACGACTTGTCCGTACTGCTTACGGAATTGGATATTGCCGTTGACGACGTAGATCAGGACGGCGCGGCAAGTACGGGCGGATATATCGGCGAACAAGCGGCAATAAGTACTTCTCTTGCGTTAGTTGACGAAAATCTGACTGCCGACAGCGAACAAATAAACAAATTAAAATGCAAATTAGATTTTGAAGACGGAATCATATTGTATGCTGTAGAGTTTGTATACGGAGATTATAAATACGCTTTTGAAATTGCCGCAAAGGACGGCGCGGTAATAGCGTGGGGCAAGCAACTTATAGGCGGATTTAAACCCGACAGTACCGCTGCTTTAATGACGGAAGAAGAAGTGCTGAACTTCGCTCTTGAAAACGCAGGCGTTTCGGCTGACGACGTACAGGATAACTTGTATATAGACGAATCCCATTACTACCGTTATAACAGGCAAAGCAAAGTGTACGAAATAAATTTCGTCAGCGGAGACAAGTATTTTGCATACGAAATTGCCAACGACGGAACTGTACTTCATCAGTATTACGAATTGTTAAACGTATCGTCGATTAACAATTACCTCGAAAGAAAGGATGTTGACGAGTGGTTTTTCGAAAACAACCCCGACAACTTTACAAGGCTCGACAAATTGAACAGATACCGCGTAACAACGCAAAAGACCAACGACGGTTTGACTTACACGGTAAGTTTTGTAAACAACGGTATTCAGTACACTTACTATATCGACGCTATTACAAAAACAATCAGCAGAGGCGATGCCGTTTCTTACGAAGACGCCGTAAAGGAAAACATAAAGGACCAAATGCAAGATATGTTTGACATCGATGACGACGAGTTCTTTGAAATGTTCGATAAGTTTTGGGAAGATGACGTAAATTTCGATCACGACGACTTTCATTGGGGCTTTGAGCACGACGGCAATCAGTACGAATTGGAATTTGACCGTTGGGGCAACGTTTTCGGAAAAGGACCTCACGGCGGACCGATGCACAATCCTATGTGGCAATAATTTTAAATTTCAGCGTTTGATAAACTAAAAAATCAGTTTTATTCGGCGCATTGTTGAAATTTGAATAATTTTAAAATCTCCCATATTGCAAAAAAGTTTGCAGCTTCGTTCCGCAAACTTTTTTATTATAACTTTTCAACAAAAAATTAAATGAGTAAAATCGTAACAAAAAACGGATTTTTACGTTCAATCGGCAGTTTGGCTTTGGGGACAATTTTACTTAAATATTTGCGGTTTGTTAAAAATTGTGCGTGAGACAAAAACTTGCAATTATCGTTTTGTGTGGTACAATTTAACTGTACCGTAATTGACGGCTTTGTTAAAGTCTGTAATTTGCGGTACTGTAAAATCAATCGCGGGGACGGTTGATTTTGCGCAAAGAAATCTGGGGACTGTGTTTCTTTATCAAATCAAATAAGGAGAAATACGGAGTTATGGATTTTGAAATTTTTATCGAGTCGCTTTTTAATTTATTGAAAGAGGGCGACAACGCGTTTTTTGTATTATACGCGGTAGCAACCTGCTTATTAACGCAGGTAACAAAAAAACTGTTTGTAAACAAAGTAAAGGTGGATATACAGCACAAATTCGATTTTGCAGTGGTGCTGCCCTTTATTTTCGGGGCGGCATTTGCCGTTTTAGACGTGTTCGGCATTAAAGGCATAAGATACTTCGATTTTAAAATCGCAGCAAATCTTGCAGTTAATTCGGCTACCATAGGGGCGCTTTCAACTGCGCTTTTCAAGTTGGTTTCGTCTATGTCGGGCAAAAGTCTCAACAGCCTTTTAAAGGACGACGTGTTCGGAATGTTTTATACTCAGTTGCTGTATTACGGCAACGCGCGTAAGCAGTTGTTAGACAAAACGCTTACCTTGCAGGACTTTATTTCCGAGGTAAAATTAGTGTCGGCAAACGCGCTTAAAATTTATTCCGAAGATATTTCGGAAGAAGAAAAGCGTCAAAAACTTGCGCAACTGCTTTGCGGAATAATTGATGCCGAAAGCGTTTCAATGTGCGTAAACGTCCTGAATAAGGCATTGCTTAACAGGCAATCGACCGAAACAGAAACAAAAAGCAAATAAGTTTTTTACTGTTCCGTTAATCGGAACAGTTTTTTTTATTTAAAATAATTTAACTGTTCGCAAGAAAATGCCGACAGTCTGTTTCGGTAACGTAAAGCGCATTTCGCCAAACCGTATGCTTGCTTGCAAAATACAGATGCTGATACACAAAAAATTTGTCGGTTTGTATAAACGTCTCTGCCGTTAAAACGTTATTGCCGTCGGTAAATACCGTCTGTTTTTTGTATTTGGCATTGACATTTGCGTCGGACAAAGATATACTTTAACTAATATAATTTACAAGGGCGAAATATGAAAACTTATCTCAATGACGGTTGGCAGTATTTTAAAAGTTGGACTGATGATATATTCGGAAGTATTACCGGCGAAAGCGTGCGCGTGCCGCATACAAACGTCGTTACTCCGTTTAACAATTTTGACGAAAGTATTTATCAGTTTGTGTCGGGTTACAAACGCAATCTGCATTTGCAAAATACAGTCGGCAAAACGTATTTGCTTATCTTTGAAGCGGTAGCGCATTATGCCGAAGTGTATGTAAACGGCAAACTTGCAGTGTCTCACAAGTGCGGATATACGGCTTTTACTGCGGATATAAGCGGCTATATAAAGGACGGCGACAATCAGGTAGTAGTAAAAGTCGATAGCCGCGAAAGTCTAAATCAGCCGCCTTTCGGTTTTGTAATCGACTATTTAACCTACGGCGGAATTTACCGCGACGTCTATTTGCAGGAGTATAACGGCGTTTACGTTGCCGACGCTTTTGTAAAGGCGTATCCAGACAAGCCTGTAGAAGTCGAAATTGCTTTCGGCAATTTTAACGGCGAATGTCAACTGCGCGCGGAAATATCCGACGGCGACAGCGTTGCGTATTCCTGTTGCTACACTGCAAACGTGCCGAATATCACGCTGAGTTTGCCTGCAAAGTTGCAGTTGTGGGATATAAACAATCCCAAATTGTACACATTAAAACTTGTGTCCGACGGCGAAGAATACAAAACCGCTTTCGGCGTGCGCAAGGCAGAGTTTAAGCAAGACGGTTTTTACCTTAACGGCAGTAAAGTAAAAATTGTAGGGCTTAACCGTCATCAAAGTTATCCCTATGTAGGCTACGCAATGCCGGAAAGTATGCAGCGGCAGGACGCGCAAATACTCAAAAACAAACTCTGCGTAAACGCCGTGCGGACGTCTCACTATCCGCAGTCGCATTATTTTGTAGACGAGTGCGACCGTTTGGGTTTGCTTGTCTTTACCGAAATTCCCGGTTGGCAGCATATAGGAGACGACGACTGGAAAGCGCAGACCGTAGAAAACGTGCGCGAAATGGTTACTCAGTACCGCAATCATCCGTCTGTTATTTTGTGGGGCGTGCGCATTAACGAATCGCAGGACGACAACGAACTGTATACTAAAACAAATGCGGTAGCGCGAAGTCTGGATACTACCCGCCAGACGGGCGGTGTACGATATATCCGCAATTCTAATCTGCTCGAAGACGTTTACACTTATAACGATTTTAACAGAGACGGCGCAAGCGACAGGCGCGGTATCTGCCCTAAAAACGCGCCGTATCTTGTAACGGAATATAACGGACATATGTACCCGACAAAGTCATTTGACGATTCTCCGCACAGGTTAATTCACACGCTAAGATACGCCAAAATGCTGGACGACGTGTTCGGTGCGGATAAAACCTGCGGCAGTTTCGGGTGGTGTATGTTCGACTACAACACGCACAAGGATTTCGGCAGCGGCGACAGAATTTGCTATCACGGCGTTTTGGATATGTTCCGCAATCCCAAATGGGCAAGCGGAGTGTTTTCTGCAATGGGGAAAGAACCCTATTTAGAAGCGTGCTTTACCGCCGATATAGGCGACTATCCCGAGGGCGTTGTCGGAGATATGTACATACTTACAAATGCAGATACAATCAAGGTATACAAGGGCGGACAGTTTATCCGCAATTATACCCACAAGGATTCTCCCTACAAAAATATGCACAATGCGCCCATTTTAATTGACGACTTAATCGGCGACAGGCTTATAACGGAAGAGGGTTTCAGCAAACGTAATTCCGACAAAACAAAACGCTGTCTTGCCGCCGTACGCAAGTACGGGTTTAACTTTCTGCCGTCAAAGTACAAGTTGGCAATAGCGCAGGTTATGGTATCTCAAAAACTGTCTATGAACAAAGTAATGGAACTGTACGGCAAGTACGACAACAACTGGGGCGGCAAGGCAAACGAACTGGTAATCGAAGCGTACAAAGACGGCAAGTTAGTAGCACAAAAAACGGTAGGCAGTTTTTACGGGTATTCGCTTGACGTTACTCCGTCATCGACTACGTTACACGAAACAAACAGTTACGACGTGGCGGCAGTATCGATAGTAGCGCGCGACCAAAACGGTAACGTTTGCCCCTATGTAAACAAAGCGGTAAAATTACGCGCGGAAGGAGCAATAGAAATTATCGGCGACGACGTTATCGCGCTTCAGGGAGGTATGTTCGGTACTTACGTTAAAACTGTCGGTAAAAAGGGTAAAGGAACGCTGTACGTTGACGATATTGAAGTTGAGTTTGAAGTAGTGTGATTGATACGGAAAATTGCAGTAATTTAATATACCGCTGACTGTAATAAGTTGAAAATTTGTAATTTTATAGCCCTGCCGAAATCGGCAGGGCTGTTATATTTTAGTCAAGTAGATTTATAAAAGCGATTTCATCGATTCAAAACAGCCTTCTTCGTAACGCAGAACTTGTTTTTCAAGCAACGCTACGTCGGGGTGTACGCTTTCGTTTTCGCGCATCATACGGTACAAATCTATTATTCCGTTCAGTGTGCCTTGAAGCATTATTTTTGCAACGTGAGTAATGCTCTTGTCCGTCATCATTTTGGCGCGTATGCCCATATTCGCCATAGCAATAAACATTTTGGGCGCAGGCGTGGGGTCAAAATTGAGATTTTCGCCCAGCGTGCCTATCTGTTCGATATAGTGGTCGTACTGTTCTACCTGCTTGTGCAGTATTTTTGTTATTTCCTGTTTTTCTACATAGGGCAAAAGCGTTTTTATGCTGTTTTGCGCCATTGTAACGTTTTTGTACAAATCGGAAATATCCTGACGCGTCTTTTCAACGTCGCAGTTGTTTTCCGTTGTGGGTTCTGTTTTCTGTTTTGTTTGTTCCTGTTCTGTGGCGTTGTTTTTTTGTTTAGTCATCGTCCTGCTCGAATGCCTCCTTGTAACTTAAGTGTTCGTCTTCTATTTGAAGTTCGTCGGGGTCGTATTCGTCGAATAAACGGTTGCGGCAGGTTTCGTAATTGGCATAGTACTCGTGATTGATTTGTCTTGATTTTGTCATAGTAATTACCTCTAAAGTTTGTTAGTGATAGTATGCTCTTGATTGCCGACAATTATTCGCAATTTGATTTAATACATTAAACTGCGTATTTTGTAAAATTTGATATAGTTCATACTTGCGCTTTTTGTTTGTATATTAAAGCAAAATTGTTGTCAAATTCCAAAATGCGTTTTGCTGTTGACATAGATAATAGTTTTTGCTAAAATAAATAAGCCAAACTAAAACCGAATAAAAATTACCTCAACGAGTATAGTTATTGGTAGAACTATACTTGGTAATCGTACTAATTTTCTCGTTGGGAAATTTGGTTTTAGTTTGGCGACTAAGCGATGAACGGTATATTCTACAGTGCCGTCTCGCAAGGGGACGGCACTTTATTTTTCTATTATAAAAAAACCATTGAAATTAAAGTACGTCTGTGTTATACTAATTTAGCAACACGTTTTAAATATCAATTTCAATACTAGGGGTATATTATACCCTTTTTGCGAAACCCTAATATTTGGTAGTTTTACCAATCGCTAATCGGGTTTCCTAACAGAAATTGATAACGTGTTGCAACGTGCGAGCGGTATTCTACAGTGCCGTCTCGCAAGGGGCGGCACTTTTTGTATAATAAAACGCCGCTTGAAATCAAACGGCGTTTGTCATTCTTTGCAATTTTTATTTGTAAGGCGTTCTGTCATCAGTTCTGCCTAGTAAGTAATCGATTGATATGTCAAAGTGGTCTGCAATAATCATTAAGTCATTGATTAAGGGTATACAATCCAAATGATTCCATTGAGCGATGTTATTGCGGTGTATGTGAAGTTCTTGCGAAAGTTCATAAACAGTGGATATGTTATTTGCTTTTTGTAATTCTAACAACCGCTCTTTAAATTGTTTTGGATGTGCCGATTTTTCAAAATGCTCATCATCAGTGTTGGCAATTAGGTATTCTACAGAAATATTGAAATAGTCTGCAATGCGCATTAACGACGAGGTTTTGGGAACAATGCCGTAATTGTAAGCGTTAGAATAGGTGGTATTGCTTATACCTATTATTTTCGCTCTTTGGGATTTGCCTGTTTCTTCGATATTATCGGCAAGTTCTATAAATCTTTCTTGAAATTCTTTAGACAGAGACATAAAGTAAAACCTTCAATTATAAATTTAATTCAGGCAATTTGTATTTGCCCAAGTAGACCTTAGTAATAAAAACTATTTGTAAGGCTCTCTGTCATCAGTTCTGCCTAGCAAGTAATCGATTGATACGCCAAAGTGGTCTGCAATCAATTCGACTTCTCCTATTAAGGGAATAGAATTGTTTTTATACCATTGGGCAATATTGTTTCTATGGATATGGATGGTTTCTGCTAATTGGTAAACCGTTAAAATTTTACGCTCCATTCTTAAATCGTATAATCGTTGATGAAATGTTGCAGGATTAGGCGATTTAACAAAGGCGTCTATGTCAGTATTGCCTATTAAATACTCAACCGAAATATCGAAATAATCTGCGATGCGCATAAGGATAGGAACAGTAGGAACTATGCCGTAGTTGTAAATTTTACTAAACGTGGCATAAGTTATACCTATGATAGACGCAATATCTGTTTTCTTTTTGGTTTCCAAATCAGATGTAAGTTCTATAAATCTGTCTTGCAGTGCTGAAGATATAGCCATTTTGTCATAATCTCTTTTTTTTGTGGTATTAGACAATCATTAGTTATACATTGTCGTGATTATGATAGAATGTTCGTACCCCTCAAACGACAATCGTTGATAAATTATTTCTATATTTTTTGAAATAATATACATAGACTGGTAAAAATATGAAATCTTGCGCATTTTTCGGACACCGTAATATGAATGTTGAGCAGTACAGGGAGAAACTGCAACAAATTTTGATTGACCTGATCGAGAATGAGGGAGTTACGCAGTTTTATTCCGGCTTTCGCGGAGACTTCGACGTTTATTGCAGTAAAGCGGTGGCGGAACTCAAAACCGCTTATCCGCAAATAACCAATACAATGGTGCTTTCGTATATTCCCCAAGCCGCCGAGCATTCCGACAATGCTTTTGTTTTGCCGCAGTGCTTTGACGACAGCGTTTATCTTTTGGAAAGATACGTTCCCAAACGTTATTCGATAGTAGAAACCAACAAACTTCTGGTAGACGCGGTTGATTTTATTGTTGCGGGAGTTTTGCTGCGGTGCGGCGGCGCATACAATGCTTGTAAATACGCTCGTAAAAGAAAAAAGACTATATTTAATATAGTTGACGGTACGGAGATTTGAAAAAATGAAACGGATAATTATATTGTTAATACTTTGCTTTTTGGTTGTTCAATGTATCTTGCCTTGTCAGATTTCGCAAGCGCAATCTTTTGAACAGAATATTCCTGCTTTCGGATTGTATTGCAATGATTCGGAAGTTATAAAGAGCGGCAGTGTAACGTTTGATATTACGGACAGCGGTTTGCTGTCGCAGGGGGTCGGTATAACCGAATCGGAATACCGCGTCTCTTCGGATAAAGGCGAAGCGGAATTTATTGTACCGTTTATTTCTTCGGCATTTGATACTCCCAAGATAGAAATAAATGTAAACGGACAAAATGTAGACGGTTCGGTATGGTATGGCGACAGCATTTTCTTATCGGATAACGTTTTTACCTTCGATACGGTTGATTCTCCGTTTTTAGACGAAAGTATAAGCGGCACTCTTTATACAGTAATGCCCGACGGCGAAAGTGTTACAATCAGTCTGTCTTTTGTTGAAGAAAGCGGCTTTGTTTACGAAAACGTCAACGGTATGACTTTTGCGCAATCGGCGGAGAAGTACAGTTGGAATCTGAACAACGCGCCGTCAACGCTTCGCTTGCATATTTTTGTTTTGGGCGACTGCTCGGGGCATACGTTTGAAAGCAGTTGCGGCTACTCGGAAGAAAAATTATCTTGTAAGCAATTTGTAGACGGGCAATACGCGCGCAATTCAGAATACTACGAAGACGGCGGCGTTCGGGTTGAATTCTTTTATTCTTTGGTAAATAAGATACTGCGTGAAAAGTCGAAGATTGATTACGGCAAACTGTTTTACGATTCGGTAAATACATACAGATTTAACGCTTACAAATTCCGCATACCGCTTAAAGCCGAATCGGTTATCAGTTACGTTTTACCCGTAAACATATTCCGAAACGATATTTACAATCCGCACGTTTATATTGCAGAGCAAAAACAACTGTCCGCTTATCCGATATCGTATGTTGTAGAATTGTGCAACGATACGCCGTTTTTAATCGACGCTAATGTACGAACCGAAAAAGACGGGGCAAATTATTGCGCCGTTTCGACTGACGGATTCTGTTTTTCGTTTTGTAACTCTAAAAATCCGACAAAAGTTTCGGGCAGTGTTTGGGACGAAAGAGCCCGCGTAAAACTTGTGATTGTCTGCATTATTGTTGGCAGCATTGCGGTAGTTTGCGTAGTTATCCTGATAGTAGCAGGCGTTCGCAGACGTAAATTTAAATGACGGGTTTGAAATGCGGACTTTGTTTTGTTTGACGAATTATTCCCTTATTTTTGCCGCAATTTATTTGACAAAAAGTTGCAAGTAGTGTAGTATATATGCTAGCCGCATAAAAAGGGTTATTTTGTCAAGCGTTGAACAATCAACCGCCCTTGTTTAGCGAGACTCTGATACGGGAGGTAAAAAACACTATGTACGCAATTGTTAAAACAGGCGGAAAGCAATACAAGGTTACGGAAGGACTTATTTTTGAAACCGAATTGCTCAATGCCGAAGTTAATTCTACTGTTGAGTTAGAAGTTGTTTTGGCTGCGGACGGCGACAAAATGGTTGTCGGCAAAGACGCAGGTAAAGCCAAAGTAACGGCTACCGTTGTAGAACACGGCAGGGGAAAGAAAATCAATATCTTTACCTACAAAGCTAAAAAGAACATTCGTAAGCGTCAAGGACACAGACAGCCTTACACTAAGTTGAAGATTGTATCCATCGCTTTGTAAAATGACTGACATTAAGTTAAAACGTATTAACAATTCCATAGTCGAAGTAACTGCGTCGGGGCATACGGGCTACGGCGAGTCGGGCGAAGACATAGTGTGCGCAGGTTTATCTACATTGATACAATCGGCATTATTAGGGCTTCTTTCCGTTGCTAAAATCAACGTCAAATACGTTGTCGACGAAGGAACAGGCTCTTTAAGGTTTACTCTGCCGGAGGTTCTTACCGAGCAGGAACGGCACGACGCCGACGTTATTCTTAACACAATGCTGTGCGGAATAAACGATTTCTATACAGAGTATTCCGACTATATCAATTTGGAGGTAATTTAAAATGATGTTCATTAAATTGCAATTGTTTGCCCACAAAAAGGGAACCAGCAGCACAAAGAACGGCCGCGACAGCGCAAGCAAACGCTTGGGCGCAAAGCGTGCCGACGGACAATTTGCAAAAGCAGGCAATATCCTTGTAAGACAACGCGGAACACACTTCCACCCCGGTAACAACGTAGGTATCGGCAAAGACGATACTTTGTTTGCGCTTGTTGACGGCGTTGTTAAGTTTGAAGCAAAGGACAAAACCAGACGTCAAGTTTCCGTATATCCCGTTGCTCAATAATAATAAAAACTTTACAGAAGAAAGCCAAGTTTTACTTGGCTTTTACTTTACCCGAGAGGAATTATGAATTTACCTATTGCATTTAAATATCCTAAGGAATACTTTAATATTCAGGACACGCTGGAATGCGGACAGATTTTCCGCTACAAAGTTTTGCCTAGCGGGGCGTACGCGGTTTTTTCTCAGGATAAATATGCCGAACTATATTACGACGGAGACGACGTTGTAGTCAAAACGGACGACGGCAAATACTTTTGGCATTTTTTCGATTTGGACGAAGACTACGCCGCCAAGGTCAAACGGATTTCTGCAATTTCTCCGCTTATGAAACAGGCGGCAGAATTCGGTAAAGGGGTGCGGATATTAAATCAGGACCTTACCGAGATGATATTCAGTTTTATTATTTCGGCAAACAATAACATAAAGCGCATACAACTTATAATAGAGCGTTTGTGCAATGCTTTGGGAGAGGATACTCCCTACGGCAAAGCCTTCCCGAGTATAAACGCTATGGCAAACGCTTCGGTAGAGTTGTTTACTTTAATAGGCGCAGGTTACCGAGACAGATACCTGTATGAAACGGCAAATGCGCTGCTGTACTTCGATTTGTCCGCGTTTGACCTTATGGACAGCGGACAAGCCCGTAAACAGTTGCTTGCTTTTAAGGGCATAGGACCCAAGGTTGCCGATTGTATAATGCTGTTCGGACTCAAACGGGGAGACGTCTTTCCAGTTGACACTTGGATAAAAAAAGTTTATCACAATTATTTCGAGCAAGGGCATAAGGACGCCGACATATCCCGTTTTTTCTGTGATTTGTTCGGTTCCGACGCGGGGCTTTGCCAACAATATTTGTTTTATTTTGAGCGAAAGTATAGACAAAGCGAAGTAAATATTGTAAAATAATATATTGATAAGTATCAAAATGAAGGTTTATAAATAACTTCCGCGCAATTGCGGGATAATAACATTAGGGGGAAGATTGATATGCTTCGTAACAGAAATATCGCATTTTTCATCGACGTAGACAACGTTGGACTTTCCAGCGAGAATTACGACAATATACTTGCTCAACTCGAAGGTATGGGCACTATACTTATGGGTAAAGTGTACGGTGCTAAGGAAAGAAAGCACAAGAGCATTTACCAAAGCGCCGAAGTAAAAGGCTACAAGGTAGAACGTCCTATGCGTATTAAACGCCGCGGACGTAAAGATTTTGACAGCCGTATTTTTATCGACGTAGTTGACGCGGTATGTAAAGCGCCCGCAATCGACGCAGTATGCGTAATAACAGCGTCGTGCGACTTGGTATATCTGTACAGTTACTTGCACGGTAAAGGCATCAAGATTATCAGTTCGGAAGAAAACGAACAGGCAAGTGCCGAAATGGTTGACGAGATTGTCGACCTTGGCAGAGTTTACGAAATTGTATTGGCGCCGTCAAAACCCCGTACTGCAAAACCCAAAACCGTAGCCAAACGCGTTGCGGCAAAAAAGATAGTAAAGCCCGTAAGAGAAACCGTTGTAGAACAAGTTGTCGAGCAAGACGACAATACCGACGAGTTGCTTAAAGAAATCGAAAGGTTAAGAAGCATTACCGAAAGTCAGCAGGCAGAACGCGAAGCGCATTCTAAGTCTTTGGAAGAAGCAAAGAAAAAGGCAGAAGCAGAAAAAGCCGCTCACGAAAAAGCAATAGCCGAAGCACGTCAAAAGGCTTACGAGGATGCCAAACGCGAGGCGGAAAAAGAAGTTCTTGCTAAAATTAAAGCGGAAGAAGACGCCAAGAAAAAAGCCGAGGCGGAAAAAGCCGCCCGCGATAAGGCGATAGAAGAGGCACGTCAAAAGGCTTACGAAGAAGCCCGCAAGGAAGCGGAAAAGGAAGCGATAGCAAAAGTCAAGGCAGAAGAGGAAGCGCGCAAAAAGGCGGAAGCCGAAGCAAAACGCCGCGCTGAAGAAATTGAAAAAATCCGCGCCGAACGCGTAGCGTTGGAAGAAAAAGAAGCGAGAGCCGAACAGGAATTGAAAGTCCGCGAAGAGCAAGCCGCCCGTGCCCGCGAAAAGGCAATAGAGGAAGCTCGTCAAAAGGCTTACGAAGAAGCCCGCAAGGAAGCGGAAAAGGAAGCTATTGCTAAGGTAAAAGCGGAAGAAGAAGCGCGCAAAAAGGCGCTTGAAGAGGCAAAGGCGCGCGAAGCAGAATTGAAAAGACAAATTGCCGAATTGGAAGCACGCCGCGTAGAAGAACAAAACGCTAAAAACGACGAAAACGCAGACGAATTGTTGCGCGAAATCGAAAAGTTAAAGCGTTTAACAAGCGAAACGCATCAACTTGTAAAGGAAATCAAGGAAGAAGGCGCAACTCCGCGCGAAACGATTGTAGAAAAAATCATCTACGAACCTGCCCATACGGCAAGTACGGCAAGCGCGGTTGCGGCAGAACCCGTTGAACCCGAGCCGGTAGCAGTCGAACCCGAATCCGACGAGGATGACGACGATGAATATGCAGAAAGAAGAATAGTCGAAACGACAACGGAAGTGAAAACGACTACGACGCCCGCAGAACCTACTACCCGCGTTGAAATTCAGGTACCTATTACCGACGAAAACGGCGAAACGACTTATTCCGCTCCCCGTGCGTACTACATTCCGCAAAACGACAGTACGCTTATCCGTAAGATAGAAGAGATTCGCAAAAATTCCGACGATACGGACAGCGAAGAACTGCTTGAAGAAATACGCAGACTTTTGGAAGGTTTGGACTGATAACCGATATTAAAGCGCAAAGACGAATTTGTTTTTGCGCTTTTTATATTGTCGTCTTTTGCAACATAGATTTTTGAGCCGCAGTTAAGCGAATACAAATTTTCTTTTGTGAAACTAAACCTGTGGTATCGGTGTTTCCAAAAACCTTTACCTAAGCGAAAACAATTTTTTTTGTTCAACGGAAGCGGTGCAATAAAGAGGTGTGTTTTCCGTTTGCTATATGGTTGCAGTGCGAAAAAACAAAAGTGTATTTTTAAAGATTAACAATTACAAGTAAAATTAAATTTGATTAACCGTAACCGAGTTCGGCGCAAAGTCGGACTTTTTTATTGCCGTTATTTGCATAAAAAATTCCTTGCCGCTTTTTTGCAAAGGCAAATATCATTTTAATGATTTTAGAGTTATTTTTATCAGCATTTAATAAATACTTCGGGGCAATTATTTTAGTAATCATTTCAATAAAAGTAATCGAAAAAAAGATAAAAGCCGTTTTGGGCGGAATTACGCTACTGCATAACGCAGTTGCTTTTTTTTGTTAGCAGTGGTTTTGTGATAATTGTCCGTCTGTATTCGGCTTGCTCGGGTAGGGCAAAAATAATAAAACTACCGCGTTGTTTTGTCGAATAGTATTTATTTTTGTACGGAAACCGTTTTCAAAAATGAATGTCCATAACAAAAATTTTATTTTTATAAAATAATATTGACATTTCGAGACGGGGGGGGGTATCATAGGCGTATAGTAGTAGATTTTGTTTAATTTTATAGTCTCTATATTATTAAACAATTTTTTGCCGGTTATTTAACTTAATCTATTGACATATTTTGTAGCATTAGTGTGTTGCATTGTTTGTTTATTGTGGTACTGATTTACACTCTGCTTACAATTCAGTATTTTTTGTCCTTTGCAGAAAAGGATATATAAATAAAAAAATAATAAAGGAGAAATTTGACATGAGTGATCAAATTCAAGAAACTCAACAAGCCGAAGTTCAACAAACTGAACAGACGGTTGCCAAAAAAGACAATTGGTTTTTGAAAGTTTGGCGAAACAAAAACAAGCGTAACGTATTTTTGATTGCTTGCTGTTTGGTGCTTATTCTGTTTGCTACAATGGTCAGCTCGCTTGTTCAGACCGACGGTTGGACGGCATCTGTTGAAGATTTGCGCAATGCAACAAACTCGGGTAAAATTTCATTGACACCGGTTGATGACGGTGAGGGTGCAGTTGAAAAGTCTTATACGGTATCTGGTAAAGTAACGTCGGGTCTTTTATACGTTCCTAAAAACGCAACCAAAGAGAACCCTGCTCCCGCAATCGTATTTACGCACGGTTTGTACAACAACCGCGAAATGCAACTGCAAAACGCTATTGAAATGGTGCGCCGCGGATTTGTAGTACTTGCAATAGACTACAATATGCACGGACACAATACAGATACGGGTAGTTTCCCTGCGGTTACATTCATTGACGCGGCTAAGTATTTGTACAATTTGTCTTATGTAGATAAGGCTAAAATCGGTATTTCAGGACACTCTATGGGCGGCGGCGCAACAACCTCTGCTTTAAAAGAGGACGGAGTAACTGCCGCTTCTCAAACTGACGCTAACTTTAAGGAAGGTACTCATATGGGTATCATCTCCGCCGGTCTTGTTCAGGCAAATAACGCGCCTACGGTAATAGGCAGTAACGTTATTGCGGCAGGCGTTGTAAAGGCTTCTTCCGACGAATTTTTCTTTAACTCTACTTTGAAAGAAGCAACTTATGTTCCTATCAATAAAGGCTCTGTAACCGAAACAAACTATGTCGGCAAGTACTTAAAGAAAGGTGACGAATATGTAAAGCAAACGGAAAACGACAAATTCCGTCCGAACAAACAATACTACAATTTAACAACTAGCGGTAACTCTACAATGTACTTGCAATCTAAGCAAGCAGTTACTTTTACAGGCAGAGACAGCGCGACTCTTGAAGAGTGGACGACAATAAACGGCGGTATCTACGCTAACGGCGAACTTATTGCTCAACCTACTAAGTATAAGAGCAACAATGTTCCTAGACGTACCACGCTTGTAAGCACTCAGCAAAAGGGCGTTGCTCTTGCTTCCGACACA
Source organism: uncultured Clostridia bacterium (assembly GCA_947053925.1). GTDB lineage: Bacteria > Bacillota > Clostridia > Christensenellales > CAG-314 > Fimimonas. The sequence continues at coordinate 29,134 of CAMRUG010000010.1, read as the reverse complement.
CAATCTATCAGAGTAGTGTACGAAGCTCACGAAACCCACCCGATGAATCACTTCTCGATTCAGTCTGCCGCTCATATCATTGACTTCTTCTACAATGCATTCGGCACTCCTACGGGAGCCAAGTATATTTCTCCGAACTCTCAATCTTGGTGGCTCAAAGAGACAATCTCTCTTCTCGGCTTCCTTGGATTGTTTGGAATTTTGTTCCCCGTACTCGATATGTTGCTTAATACTCGTCTGTTCGCTTCCTTAAAGGCACGCGAAGGCGAAGTTACCGAAGGACCCGTTCTTCTTACCCGTCCTCGCAAACACGTCTCCTACTGGCTCGGAGGTATATTGACGGCAGTATTCGGGGCTGTAAGTTTACCGCACATTTATTCAATGTACGGCGGACGAATGGGCGATCCGTGGAAGATTGCGACAACGCTTATGTCTTTGATGGGCGATACCTCTAAGTATATCGTTAACGATACTGTGGCGGGATTTGCCGCTTGGGGAATACTTTGCGGAGTATTTGGACTTGTTGTAACGCTTATCATTTGGGGCGTCAACAGATGTATCAATATCTTTAAGTACGGCGAATTAGCTTCCGAATACGACGAACGTCCTCTTGAAGGATTTAAAATCAGAAGTTGGCAAAACGTTCTTAAAACTCCGTTGCTCGCAGCTATTCTGCTTGCATTGTTCTACGGAATTATGTTCGGCATTTGGGGTATGGCAACTGTAGACTTCCGTTTCTGGACATTTGACCTTAGAGTATTTGACTTAATCCGCGTTCCTGCAATGATGAAGTATGTTCCTTTCTTCTTCATCTTCTATATGATAACGTCTGCATTAAGCCAAAATTACAGAGTCAAGGATCTTCCCGAATGGGCAACCGTTGCTATCAATGTTGTATTCAATATAATCGGCATACTCATTCTGTTGTGGGCATCTAACGATTACTTTATCCGTACGGGTGCGCAAACGGTCGGTTATCCTGTAAACCTGTTCTACATTGCGGCTATCCCCATTATTCCTTGCGTAGCTATTGCTACTGTTATTGCAAGAAGAATGTACGTCCGTACAGGCAACGCTTGGCTTGCAGGTATCATCAATGCGGTTATTATGACGATTATCGCCTGCGCTAACACATCGTTTGTCGGTCAGCCTGCTTGGGTACTCGGCGCATAATAACTACACAACGTTAGGGCAGACAGTCCTATCTAAACAACGGTTGTTGTCTTAACTTAATTTGTACTTTAAAGCGGCAGTAATCGGTTTCGGTTGCTGCCGCAACTTTTAAATTGAACGTAAAGTTCGTTTGCGTAAAGCAAAAATTTTCATACGGCGGTTCGTTAATATTTTGAATTTTCGTATTGAAATCGTTTGACTAATAGATTATAATATACAATGTATAATTTGTTGATTTGCATTTGTTGAAGAATGCAAAAACTCGAAAAAAACTTAAATGGGGGAAATGTACTCAATGAAAGACATAATTATTATCGGCGGCGGAGTAATAGGTTGCGGAATAGCGCGCGAACTTGCGCGTTACCAAGCAGATATTACGGTGCTCGAACGCGGTAACGACGTCTCCGTAGGCACAAGCAAAGCAAACAGCGGTATTGTACACGGCGGATATGACGCAAAGCCCGATACGCTTAAAGCAAAATATAATGTGGCGGGAAACGCTATGTTTGACGAATTGTCCCGTGAACTGGATTTTCCGTTCAGACGCAACGGCTCTATGGTGCTGTGTTTTGACGAAAAACAAATTGACGGCTTGACGGAATTGTTGAACCGCGGCTTAAAAAACGGCGTTAAAGATATGTATATCGTTAAAGGTAACGCCGAAGTCAAAAAGCTGGAACCGTACGTTTCGGATAACGTCGTGGCGGCTCTTGTAGTGCCTACGGGCGGTATTGTATCTCCCTACGAAATGACAGTCGCCTATGCTGAAAACGCGGCTGTAAACGGCGTAGAATTCCGTTTTCTGTCGGAAGTAACATCGGTCAAAAAGGATAAGGACGGTTTTACCGTAACCTGCGCCGACGGTTATACCGAACGGGCGAAAATCGTTATCAACGCCGCAGGCGTGTATGCCGACGTCATAAACAATATGGTATGTAAGCGCAAATTAAACATTGTGGCGCGTAAAGGCGATTATGTTTTGATGGACAAAACCTGCGGCTATCTTGCAGATCACACAATGTTTCAGTTGCCTACAAAAATGGGCAAGGGCGTGCTTGTAACGCCTACTACGCACGGCAATATTCTTGTTGGACCGACGGCGACCGACGTGGACGACAAGGACGACGTAAATACAACTGCGGACGAACTTAACGAAGCGTTTGCAAAGGCAAGTTTGACTGTTCCGAGTCTTGCGCGCCGCAACATAATAACACAGTTTTCGGGCTTGCGCGCTCATCTTGACTTGGACGACTTTGTTGTAGGCGAAAGCGAAGTACAAGGTTTTTATAACGTTGCGGGAATAGAAAGTCCGGGCTTGTCCGCCGCTCCTGCAATTGCGGTAGACGTGGCTTTGAATGTAGCAAACAAACTCGGCTTAAAGCAAAAACCTCATTTTGAAGCAAAACGCAAGGGTATACCGCAATTTTCTAAGTTGAGTAATACCGAACGCGAAAAGTTGATTGACCAAAATCCGTTATACGGCAAAATCGTATGCCGTTGCGAGGTTGTTACCGAAGGCGAAATCGTAGACAGTATCCGTAGACCTGTCGGCGCAAAAGATTTGGACGGAGTTAAACGCCGTACCCGCGCAGGTATGGGACGTTGTCAGGCGGGTTTCTGTACTCCGCGTATTATGGAAATCATTGCAAGAGAATTAGGGCTCGATATGGCTGACGTTACAAAGCGCGGCGGAGAATCTAACGTCGTAGTCGGCAAGACTAAATAGCGCGTATGCTTACTTTTAGATAGGAGAAAATTTGATATGAGAAATATAAATTTGGTAATAGTAGGCGGCGGTCCGGCAGGTCTTGCCGCGGCTAAAGCGGCGTATGACGCAGGCGAACGCGACATTTTGATACTCGAACGCGAGGCGGAACTCGGCGGAATACTCAATCAGTGTATACACAACGGTTTCGGTTTGCACACCTTTAAGGAAGAACTGACAGGTCCCGAATATGCCGCGCGTTACATAACCGAAGTTATCAACCGCAATATTTGCTACAAACTTAATGCAACCGTAATAGACGTTTCCAACAGCAAAGTCGTAACCTATGTTTCGGCGGAAGACGGACTTGTTCAGTTGCAGGCAAAAGCAATAATACTTGCCTGCGGCTGCCGCGAACGTCCTAGAGGCGCAATCAATATTGCAGGTATGCGCGGCGCAGGCGTATTCTCTGCAGGTACTGCCCAAAAGTTGGTTAATATCGACGGATATCTTCCGGGTAAGGAAGTAGTAATTCTCGGCAGCGGCGATATAGGCCTTATTATGGCGCGCCGTATGACGTTTGAAGGCGCTCACGTTTCTGCAGTTGTAGAACTTATGCCGTATTCTTCGGGGCTTAACCGTAATATCGTTCAGTGTCTTAACGACTTTGATATTCCGCTGTATTTTTCGCATACGGTAGTTGATATAAAGGGTAAAGACCGCGTAGAAGGCGTAGTAATTGCCCAAGTAGACGAAAAATTGCAGCCTATCAAATCTACCGAAAGGCTTATTCCTTGCGACACTTTGCTGCTTTCCGTAGGACTTTTGCCGGAAAACGAACTGGCTAAGAATGCCGAAGTTCAGCTTTCAAATACAACGGGCGGCGCGGTAGTGGATGAAAACCTGATGACCAACGTGGACGGCGTATTCGAATGCGGAAACGTTCTGCACGTTCACGACCTTGTAGACTTTGTTTCAGCCGAAAGCGAAAACGCAGGCAAGTGTGCAGTGGACTATATCAACGGAATTGCTCCATGCCGCGATAAGACGGTAATATCTTGCACAAACGGCGTAAGATATTGCGTGCCTACTGTTTTAAACCGCGACGAGCATTATGCTCCGCAGTCGTTTAAAATGCGCGTGGCAAACGTCTTTAAAAAAGTAGAATTAGCAGTGCTTGCCGACGGAGTAAAGATATACGGACGTAAACGTCCAGTTGTGGCTCCGGGAGAAATGGAAAACATTACCTTGACGGCAGAGCAAATGCAGACGTTAAAACAGGCTAAAACCGTTGAAATCACTTTGATTAAAGGAGAAGTCAAATGAGCAGAGAAATGATTTGTATTAACTGTCCTATGGGGTGCAGACTTACGGTGGACGATACCGACAAAAGCAATATCAAGGTTCAAGGCAATACCTGTCCGCGCGGCGTAACTTATGCCGTAAACGAAATAACCTCTCCTAAGCGTATGGTTACGGGATCTGTCAAAGTTGACGGCGGAACTATTCCTATGGTGTCCGTTAAGACGCGCGAGGCTATTCCTAAGGGGCTGATTTTTGACAGTTTGGAACTTTTAAAAACGGTTACTCTTAAAGCGCCCGTACATATCGGCGACGTTGTAGTTGCAGATATTGGCGGATGCGGCGTAGATTTTATTGCAACCAAAAACGTCGAAGCCGTTTGATGCGGGCATAATTTCAAACGCATAGAAACAACCTTAATTACGCATTACGCATTACGAAATGCGAATTATGCATTGAAAGGAGAAAATATATGAAATACATTTTAGCGCTAGATCAGGGTACAACTTCTTCGCGCGCAATAGTATTTGACAAACAAGGCAAAATTGTAGGTAAAGCTCAGCAGGAGTTTCAGCAGATTTATCCTTACGCAGGCTGGGTAGAACACGACCCGCACGATATTTACGGCAGTCAGGTCGGCGTAATAGTAGAGGCGTTAATAAGAGCAAACGTTTCTGCCGCAGACATTTCTGCAATAGGTATTACCAATCAGCGCGAAACGACGTTTGTGTGGGATAAGCATACGGGTAAGCCGGTATATAACGCAATAGTGTGGCAATGCCGCAGGACGGCGGAATACTGCGAACAACTTAAATCTCAGGGCTTGTCCGAAATGATTTACGACAAAACGGGTCTTGTGTTGGACGCATATTTTTCCGCAACAAAAATAAAGTGGATTTTGGATAACGTTGACGGAGCAAGGGAACGCGCCGAAAGGGGCGAACTGTTGTTCGGAACGGTAGATACATATCTAATGTGGCAACTTTCGCGCGGTAAGATTTTTGCAACCGATTACACTAATGCCTGCCGTACAATGTTGTTTAACATACATACTTTGCAATGGGATAAGGAACTATTGAAATTGTTCGGTATTCCCGAGTGTATGCTTCCCGAAGTGCACAGTTCGGGTTATAACTACGGCGTAACGGACGAAACTTTTATCGGACGTGAAATTCCTATTTGCAGTGTAGTGGGAGACCAGCAGGCGGCATTGTTCGGACATTTGTGCGTAAACGAGGGCGACGTCAAAAATACTTACGGAACGGGTTGTTTCCTGTTGATGAACACGGGAGACAAGGCGGTAAAATCCACTAACGGGCTTGTAACGACTCTCGGGGCTTCCTGTAACGGCGGCAAACCTCCGTATGTACTGGAAGGCAGTGTATTTATAGGCGGAGCAATTAACCAGTGGCTGCGCGACGAAATGCGTATGATAAAGGCGGCGGCAGAAACGGAAAACTACGCTGTAAAAGTAAAGGATACCAACGGCGTATATATCGTTCCGTCGTTTACGGGATTGGGCGCTCCCTACTGGGATGCGGAAGTACGCGGTACGATTACGGGAATAACCCGCGGCACAAGCAAGGAACACTTTATCCGCGCGGCGCTCGAAGCAATAGATTATCAGGTGTACGATTTGGTATCGTCAATGCAACGCGACGCTAACGTTAAAATCAACAGTCTTAACGTAGACGGCGGCGCAAGTATGAATAACTTTTTGATGCAATTCCAAGCGGACATTTTGAATGCTACGGTTGTCCGTCCTAAGGTAATCGAAACGACTGCTCTCGGGGCGTGCTACCTTGCAGGACTTACAGTGGGTTACTGGAAAGACATAGACGACATTCGCGCAAATATCAAAACGGAACGCGAGTTTAAACCCGATATGACGGAAGAACACCGTCAGAGTTTGCTCGAAGGTTGGGCAAAAGCCGTCCGTCAAACAAGAACAAGATAGTAAAAACATAAATACACGCCGTAAAGCAGTTTTATAAGATTGTTTTGCGGCGTTATTGTGTTTTATGCGACAAAATTATTTGTCCGGCGGTAAACGAAGACAATTTGTCTTTTAGAAACATTTTTTTTTCAATAAGGCGATAATAATCAAACGGTCAAAATCGTCGGATAATACGCTACGCAAAACCGAATAGTTAGTGTCAATGTCGCAGTGGGTTAACCGGCAAAGATAAGTTTGATTTTGACCTAAAATAACAAACCTGCGGTGCAATACAGTCGAGCGAAGTAGACGTAGTATTGAACGGAAAGAACAGCTAAAAAGCGGGCTCGACTAGGTACGCTATGGTTAAGTTACAACACTCGTTAAAACCGTTATTAAACGTGTCGGCTGATTTTAAATAACCGAATGGTTTTTTAGACTGTCTGTTGTCTGAATTATACTAATAAAAAAATAAACGGCAAATGCGGTATTTACTTTAAGCAACAATAAAGCAGTAAGTAGTCGCATTTTTATATTAACGGTTTTATTGCTTATTATAATTAAAAAACAAGTTAATGCAATTCAACCGTTAAAAATATGTCTTTCGACACAATACGGCAATTTGTCTATAATAAACTGATTTTTCGTAGTAAAGTCTATGTCTTAATTGTTGACAAAAAAGGTAAAAAATACTAAAATAACTTATAGCATAGAATATGTTTATTAGATTTTTATTTAATGTTACCGTATCGTCATTCGGTAATGTATTGCAAAATAAATCGTAATTAAATTAGCAGTTTACAACGGTCGTAATATTTTAACGGACTTTAAGAGTAATTTCTACATTAAGCAAAGTTTTACTAAAGCGATATGCTACTTATTTTATAATAATAATGTAAACCTGGTCATACAATTAAAATAATAATGCTTGAACTTACTTTTAACGATAGTTTTTAATTTTTCGGTATTTTTAGCGACATAAATATTAGTGTTATTGTAGATATTTAGGAGGAATTATGTCTACCCAGTACAAAACTTTGGACGAACTTGTCAATGCAATCAGCAATATGAACATTGCCGATCTCCGTGCCGTTGCGCGCGAATTCAGCATTGTTCCGCGCAATCGCAAACGCGAAGATTTGATAGAAAAAATAATTTCGGTGTATAACGGCGACAGCGCGCCCGAAGTGCCTAAAAAAGCGGGGCGTCCCCCGAAAAGCGGAGGTAAGTTAGAACAGGAAGCTCCTAAGCTAACCGAAGATACGCCGCCGACTTCGGAAGATAACGTAGATCCGTCTTTCACCCGCACGGGAATGTTGGAAGTTATGCCTGACGGCTACGGTTTTGTCCGCACGCACAATTTTTCTAATACTCCGGGGCACGATTATTTTGTGTCGGCAAATATGATTTCCCGAATGAATCTTAAATCGGGCGACAAACTGAAAGTCGTTTTGCGCCAGTATTCCGACAGAGCCGCGCCTACGGCAATATTCGTTGAAGAAATAAACGACCAGCCTTGCACGTCTATACGCCGTGTGCCTTTTGACGCGTTGGAAGCGTGCTTCCCTAACGAGCGTATCAATATGCAGACGGATAAGACAGACTATTCTTTGAGAGTTTTGGACTTGGTTGCTCCTATCGGTAAAGGACAGCGCGGTTTGATAGTCGCGCCGCCTAAAACAGGCAAAACTATTCTGCTTAAAAAGATTGCTATGGCAGTCAAGAAGAACCATCCCGAAATTCACCTTACGGTATTGCTGATAGACGAACGCCCCGAAGAGGTTACCGATTTTAAAGAAAGCGTCGACTGCGAAGTAGTGTATTCTACTTTTGACCAACAGCCGTATAACCATTGCCGCGTTGCCGAACTTGTATTTGCAAACGCACGCAGACGTGTAGAACAAGGTCAGGACGTAATGATTTTGATGGACAGCATTACAAGGCTCGGGCGCGCGTATAACCAAACGGCAGAACAGTCAGGAAGAACGCTTACGGGCGGTCTGGATATATCAGCATTGCAGGAACCGAAAAAAATGTTCGGTGCAGGACGTAACGTCCGTAACGGCGGCAGTTTGACTATCCTTGCTACCGCGCTTATCGACACCGGCAGTAAAATGGACGATATTATTTACGAAGAATTTAAGGGTACGGGCAATATGGAAATTCAACTTGACCGCCGTATGAGCGAAAAGCGCATTTTCCCTGCCGTTGACCTTAACCGAAGCGGAACCCGCCGCGAAGATTTACTGCTTAACCAAAGCCAACTTGAAGGTATGTATCTTGTGCGCCGTATGCTTGCGCGCGAAGACGCCGTTCAAGCGACGGAAGAATTACTGGAAGTAATAATGACTACCGACAATAACGACGAAACTATAGATACGCTCAAACGTCTTGTCCGCGCTGCGGAAGCAAGACGCGCTATGAAAAAATAATTTTATAACCTATGAAAAACGTAGTACTGGGAATGAGCGGCGGCGTGGACAGCGCAGTCTCCGCTTGGCTTTTGAAACAACAAGGCTACAACGTTATCGCTTTGTTTATGCACAACTGGGAGGAAACCGACGACGGATGCTGTACCGCCGAGCAGGATTACGATGACGTCAAACGCGTTTCGGATAAACTCGGCATACCGTATTATTCCGTAAATTTTGCCAAGGAGTACAAGGAAAGGGTATTTTCTTACTTTTTGGACGAGTATAAAAAGGGTCGTACCCCCAACCCCGACGTTTTGTGCAACCGCGAAATAAAGTTCGGACCGTTTTTGCAGTATGCAAAAGCTCTCGGTGCGGATTATATAGCGACGGGGCATTATTGCGGAATAGCGCATAAAGACGGCAAACATTATTTGCTTAAAGCAAAAGACCAAAGCAAAGACCAGACGTATTTTTTAAACCAACTTTCGCAATCTCAGCTTCAAGACGTACTGTTTCCGCTTCAAAACGTAGACAAAACGGAAGTAAGACGTATTGCGGCAGAACTTGGACTTGTTAACGCCGCAAAAAAAGACAGTACGGGAATTTGCTTTATAGGCGAACGTAATTTCCGCGCATTTTTGCAAAATTATCTGCCGAATCAGTCGGGAGAAATAGTTGACGTCGACGGCAAAACGGTGGGCGAACATATCGGACTTATGTACTATACTCTCGGTCAACGAAGAGGTCTCGGACTAGGCGGAACGCCCGACGGTCAGGGCAGGTGGTTTGTTGTGGAAAAGGATTTAATCAACAACCGCTTGATAGTCTCCCACGGCGACGAAAGCGTGCTTATGTCGCGCGCGCTTGTTGCAAGCGGCGTAAATTGGATACCGGATGCTCCTGCGGATGAATTTACCTGCACGGCAAAATTCCGTTACCGCCAAAGCGAACAAGGCGTAGACGTCAAAGTTTTAGAGGACTGTAAAATCCGTGTAGATTTTCACGAAAAACAACGCGCCGTAACGCCCGGACAGTTCGTTGTGTTGTATAAGGACGAAATGTGTATCGGCGGCGGCGTGATTGACGAAGTATACAAGTAGCAAATGAAAAAGAAAAAGCAACAACAGAATATCGAAGTAAACGCAGAACAATCCGTAACAACGGAAGAAGAGGTTGTAAGCGGAAACTCTTCGGCGTCTAAAAAAGACTCGGAAAATACCCCCCCCCGCAACAAAATCGAGTTAGAACTGGACGAACTTGCTAAAACTCCGTCGGTAAAAAAACAGCGTATTTGGGAAGTGGACTTTTTGCGCGGTTTTATGATTTTGTTTGTCGTGTGGGACCATTTTATGTGGGATGTGAGTTCTATCGGCGGAGATTACAATACAGGACTTTTCCGTTGGCTCAACGCGCTTGCTTCAAATTACTACGGCGGTACTTTGCGCGCCGTTACTCACGACGTCTTTGTAAGTCTGTTTGTTTTTACGTCGGGGCTGTCGTGCAGTTTCTCCCGCAATAACGGTAGACGGGCAATTAAAATGATAGCGTTTGCCTGTGCTTTCAGTGCCGTTACTGCGGTAATTGCTTCGATAATCGGCGAAAATATTACTATCCGTTTCAACGTTATCCACGTTATTGCATTGTCGGTTTTGCTGTGGACGGTAATCGAGTGGTGTTGGGATAAATGCAAACGCAACTGGCAGAAAAATATTTTCGGCGTGGTAACAGCCGCAGTTACATTGACGGCTCTCATTGTGGGCGCGTGCGCAAAATTTTCTCCTTGGGAAAGTACAAGCCCAGTTTGGTTCTTTTTGGCAGAGCATAAAGGCGCGGATTTTGCAAAGTTCTGCGGCGGCGATTATCTGCCGTTTTTCCCCGATTTCGGCTGGTTTTTAATAGGCGCGTTTTTGGGAAGGATAGTATACAAGGAACGCAAAAGTATTTTTCCGTCCGTCAATCCTAAATACGTTTGCCCGATAACGTTTTGCGGACGCCATTCGATTTGGGTATATTTCGGCAGTCAGGTGGTAATGTTCGGTCTTATTTACCTGTTCCACTCTGTTTGGAATCTTCTTTAAAACAGTAAAGTTCTCCTATTGGAGGACTTTTTGCATATTCAGAGTATAAGCGCGTTTTGTTTTAAAAGCAAAATCTTTCAAGTATCGGTTGAAAAGCGGTATACGGGTGCAATTCAAGTATAAGTTGATTGTTTTTGCAGGTTCGTTGTGCTATTATTTTATCATACGGAAGGGATATTGCTTTGAGCATTATTTGCATAGCGTCCTGTCCGTTATGTCAGTTGCAACGGCATAATTTACTTTATAAGGAGAAACTAAAAATGTTTGATATGAACAAAATAGGTAAAAAAATTTCTTCTTTGCGTAAGCAAAGCGGACTTACTCAAATGGAACTGGCAGATAGACTGGGAATATCCTTTCAGGCGGTAAGCAATTGGGAACGCGGCAACACAATGCCCGATATTTCTAAACTTCCCGAACTCGCGGAAATATTCGGTTGCAGTATGGAAGAAATCCTCGGCGATGAGCGCAAGGCAAAAATAGTGCAGGATTTAGCCGTAGGGCAAACCCCTGTGGACGTTAAGGCAGAAGACCTTGCGGATATTGCTCCGATTGTCAGCGACGAACAGTTTAAGCAAACCTACGAACAGGCGGAAACAAACGGTATGGAAATGGACTTTGAAACATTGATGTCTATCGTTCCGTATCTGGATGACGACGTTCTGGGAGATTTAATCAAAAATTTTTCCAAGTACGGATTTACTATAAAGCAGGCGTGTTCGATAGCGCCGTATCTAAATGACGACGTGCTTGACGAAATGGCAAACTCGATTGTAACGGAAGGTACTTCAGTAAAAGACATTTCCGAGCTTGCACCCTATATAAGCGAGGAAACTCTTTCTAAACTCGCCGAAAAATATCTTAGCAAAGGCATATCCGTTTACGAACTGACGCACATTGCTCCGTATATGGACAGCGAGGATATATCAAAACTTGTAGCGCAATATGTAGCCGAAACAGGCGATATATCCCGTCTTGACGAACTGGCTCCTTATATGGATGATGACGACATTACAAAAATTGCGGCAGACTACATAAAAAACGGCGGCAAAATTGACGACGTTATTTCTTCCGTTGCGCCGTATGTGGATATGAACGAATTGTTTAAATTGTTTTACAAAAAGTAATTTTAAAAAATAATTGACAAAAGTTTTATCAATGAGTTATACTTTTTCCGCTGGGGGTGTCGGGTATTGCCCGACTGAGAGAGTCCCTTTGAACTTGTCAAGTTTGTACTTGCGTAAGGAATGCGGATTGATATGACTTTATATCGGTGTGTTCTTTTTGCAAGTTTCTTGTATTTATTTACAAGGAACTTTTCTTTTGTTCTCGGCAAAAAAAGCAAAAAGGAGAAAATTTTATGTTTAACAATCTTGTCGGTTTTTTCTTTGCAGACCTATCCGCGACGGAGCAACTGCTGGAAAAACTGGAAAACGCTTTTGATCTCGCTTCGACAATAGCGTTGTATGTTACGGTAGCGTTTATTGCGGCATTGCTTATTTGCGCAATCGTTATCCGCAACCGCGACGAAGCGTATCTATGCAAGGCGCGCAAAATAATGCTGTGGTGCGTAGTAGGATATGCCGCATTGGCAATAATTTCGCTCGGCTCGCTCAAAATAGCGTGTTATGCGGTAGACGGCAAAGTGAACGCGAATTTTTGGCTGATGATAGGTTTGTTTGCGCTTGCCGCTGTCGGAATAGGCACAACGGTTACGCTTGCTTTGTGTAAAGTAAAAGGCTACAAATGGGCAGGACTTGCGTTTGCGGCGGCATTTGTAATCTACGCAATAGTTTTGCTGTGCGTTATTCCTGCCAAGAAGCCGGATTACGAGCCGCTGTCTGCGTGGAAAATGTACCTGTGTTCGGGTGTGCTGGTGCTTGCGATAGTTATTCCTGCAATTTTGGCGGACACGCGTTCGGAATACGACGCTAAAGCGCTTACTTATGCGGCAATTTGCGTTGCGTCCTCGTTTGCATTGTCGTATGTCAAGTTCTTTTCGTTGCCGCAAGGCGGTTCGGTAACTTTTGCAAGTATGCTGCCTGTTTGTCTTTACGCATATATGTTCGGCACTCGCAGAGGACTTGTTGCAGGAGTTGTATACGGACTTTTGCAATTTATTCAGTCTCCGCAGTTTTACCAACCTATGCAGGTGCTTTTGGATTATCCGATAGCGTTCGGAGCATTGGGACTTGCAGGAATTGCGCGCAAATTCAAATTTTTGAAGGGTAATATGATTGCAGAGTTCAGCGTTGGCGCTGCTATAGCAATACTTTGCAGATATTTTGCTCACGTAATCAGCGGTTACTTTGTGTTCAGTTCGTGGGCAATGGAAGGCTATACTGCGGTTTCTTGGGCGTTTGTATACAACTTGTTTACTATCGTCGACCTTGCAATTGTACTCGTCGTAGGGGCTTTGGCGTTGTCGTCTAAAAGCGTCCGCCGTATGGTGCGCGGCGCGTCAGAACCGTCCGATGTCAAACAAACAGCATAACATAATAGGTTAAACGATTTACGCTCTGCATTCTTGCGGGGCGTAAATTTATTGTCGACTCTTAAGCAAAAATTATTAACCGTTTTCAAGCGAATACAATTTTTGTATTGTAAAAGGGAAACCGCCGTCAGCGTCGGTTATTAACGGTTTATCTAAGCCGAGTTCTTTTATTTGAGCGAACTGAAACTACGCATTAAGATGAAAAACAAAAGTAAAACGGATGAACCGTAATGCTTGACGGACGCCATTTAAAAACGTCAGAAAACAAACGGCGCAATCATTGAAAATAGACAAACTTTTACGCTCTGCCCACAGTTATAACGCTTATAAATTCCGCCAAAACGTCTTTCAAATTGCAGTTGGTGTCGGGCATTGTCCGTTAAGAGATGACCGCCGAATCTTTACCTGTGCGTAAATGCAGTATTTTAATCTTAAAATCGGCAGTTTTACAATTTTAATAACACGATACTGTTATTTTGTTGCGTTTTAGCTATTGTACAGTCGGTGTCCAGTCAAAAATACAAAAAATTTTACATTTTTTTAAACTTTTTTTCAAAACCATCTATACAAACCTATTTAGATGTGGTATACTTACAGCGTTAATAATTTGCAGTACATTTTACATAACTTGGAGAATAGTTTATGGAAAAAATAGCGCTTATAGATTTGGGGTCTAATACTGCCCGCTTGGTTATTTACGACGTTTTGGACGGCGGTTATTTTGTCGTATCGGAAGAACGCCGCGAAGCCGTACGTCTCGGAGAAACGGAAGCCGACGGCAGTTTAAAGCAAACGCGTATTATGCAGGCGATTGCAACGCTCAAGACTTTTAAAGAAATGTGCGTTATCAAACGCGTAGACAAAATTTTGGCTATTGCAACGGCGGCTGTCAGACGCGCAAGCAACCAAAAAACGTTTTTATCCGACGTTTACAATGCAACAGGTATCCGCGTTACGGTAGTGTCGGAAGAAGAAGAGGCAAATTACGTTTATCAGGGCGTAATCAACTCTATGGAAATTCCGCGCGGTATGATTATGGAAATCGGCGGCGGTTCTACCAAATTCGTTTACTACAACCGCAGGTCTATTTTGCATACCAAAATATTCGAGTTCGGCGCGGTAACGTTGTCTAATATGTTTATGTCTCAGGACAAAACTCCCGAGCAAATAACAGACGATATGGTAGCGTATGTTAAGGAACAGTTAGAACAGGTAGAGTGGTTCAAAGAAATCGACCCCGACACACAACTTATAGGCGTGGGCGGCAGTTGCCGTAATCTTGCGCGCATTATACGCAAAGTTAAAAAGTATCCTCTCGATATGGTTCATAACTACAATATGGACGTTGCCGATTTCGACTACGTTTTCAATATGATACGCACGCTCGACTTAGACAAAAAACGCCGTATAAAGGGATTGAGTTCCGCCCGTGCGGACGTATTCCCGTCGGCTCTTGCCGTAATTAAAGCCTTTGTTGATTATATGGGCTTTACCAAAATCGTTGCAAGCGGTTCGGGACTCAGAGAAGGCGTGATGTTTAATTACGTTGTGCCGCAAACTCTCGAAAAACCCATTTCGGACGTATTGGGGTACAGTTTGCACAGTTTCACTTACCATATGGGCGTTAACGTTACTCACGCAGAACAGACGTTCAATTTGTGCGTTCAGTTGTTTAAACAATTACGCGTACTGCACAAATTCCCCCGTATGTATGTAAAGGTGCTCAGAGTTTGCGCAATGATGCACGATATAGGCAAAACGTTTAAGTTCTATAACAATCCAAAGCATACGTCTTATATGATACTTAACAGTAATTTGTACGGTATATCCCACAAAGATTTAGTTTTGGCGGCATTTGTAACCGACGTTAATAACAAGGAAGAAGTCAATTCTACCGAGTGGGCTAAATATAACGGTATTTTAACTACCGAAGACGTCGAAGCGGTCAAGAAACTTTCGGTCATTTTGCGTCTGGCAACCGCTCTCGATTTCGGTATGCGCAGTGCGGTTACGGAAGTAAGTTGCGATGTTTTGGGCGACAGCGTAATTCTTAAAACGGAACTGCAAGGTAATGCCAATTTGGAACTCAAAGCCGCAAACGCAGTTGCAATGGATTTCAAAAAAGTATTCCGCAAAAATCTTGAGATTTTGTAAATTTAAAAATTCAGTCTGACGAATATTGGTGTGAAAACTGAAGGTCGGTCAAATAATACAGTTAAGTTTTTGCGAATGAGTTCGGTACTACGCCGAACTCATTTTTTAGTTTTTGTAAGCTTTCGTTATTGCAACGGTTTATGTGCTTTTTTTTAACAGCGGGCGAATTTATATGCTGTTTATCCGTTTAATAGTCCGATTAAAAAATCCGTTTTTAAACAAATCTGAAATAAGTAATACCTCTAATGACAATTTGCGTCAATATATTTGATTATTATATATTTAGTTGCGTCATAACCGTGGTAAAATTTGTTGCGAAAAAAACTAACGGAGATATTTATTATGGCTCGTAAAATAGTCGTAACAAGCGGTAAAGGCGGCGCAGGAAAAACAACCTTGTGCGCTAATCTCGGGCTTGCTTTGGCAAGGCTGTCGCAAAGAGTACTGCTTATGGATATGGATATAGGTCTTAATAATCTTGACGTTGTTATGCGTGTGGAAGATAAGGTTGTATTTGACTTTATCGACGTAGTAGAAAACCGCTGCCGTCCGTCTCAGGCGCTTATTCAGGATGAGAACGAGCCTACTCTTTACATAATGCCCAGTTGCCATTTGGCAAAACGGCAAATAACTGCCGATGCGGTCAAAAAAGTTTTAAACAGGCTGTCCGAAGGTTTTGACTATATTTTGCTGGATTGTCCTGCCGGTATAGACATCGGTTTCAGGCGCGCGGTAAACTGCGCCGACGAAGCGATAGTAGTAGTTACCCCGCATCTGTCGGGCGTGCGAGACGCTGACAAAACTATTACTGAACTTCAACAGCACTTTATCGGCGTCAGCGTAGTCGTAAACCGAGTAAGAGGAGATTTGATTGCCGAAGGGGAAATGCTGTCGCCCTTTGAAGTGTTCAGTATTCTGGGGCATACGGCTTTGGGTGTTATTCCCGAAAACGACGACGTTAACTGCAATCTCAATTTGCATTTATCGAGACAGCCGTTTGATATTCTGGCAAATAATCTTGTTACGGGTTCTCAGGATATGTACGATTGCGTATCGCGTTACAAGGGATTCTTCGGTAGGATTAAAAGGCGTTTTAAACGTAACGTATAGATAAGAATTTAGGAGTTTAAATGAACAGTAAAGAATATAAACGCGCGCAGTCTATGGTTTTAATGGATAAATACAATCTTGCGCGTACCGAATTTTTTAAACAACTAGCCGAACTTGCGTCAAGGCATTTTGAATATGACGGAATGACTGTGGATACTTATAACGGCGAAAATTTAAACGTGGTAATTACCATTTCTGTTAAGAAAGTTAAACAATCGTTAAAGCCGTCGGTATAAAAGTAAAAATTGCCGCATAATTTATGTTGAACATAACGGAGGTGTTACTATGGAGTATGAGGGAATCAACAACATAATTTGCGACGCGGAAGAAAACGACTGGTTGGACGTATCTTATTCGGAACGTAAATATGTAAACAAGCCTGCAAAAGCGGCGCGAAAAAAAATCAATTTTAAATTTAAATTAACTAAAAAAATGCAGATTATCGCAATTGCGGTTTGCTGTGTGGCGGCTCTTGCGGCATTGCTGTTTATCGACGGTAATTTTAGCAAGGACGTATTCAAAACGGTAAAAACGGCGTTTTCCGCTTCGGTATTTACGCGTGAACCGACGCCGGTTTCTGCAAATATAGCAATCCCCGTCAACGTGAACTTGGTAGACGTAAAGGACGGAGTTGCAACATTTAACGGCGGCAAAGCGGCGTTGTCCTTTACCGACGGTAAAGTTACGGATATTACAGACAAATCCGTTACAGTAGAAATAGACGACAAAACTACCATTACTTACGACAATCTTAAAACGGTATTCGTAGCGGTGGGAGATACTGTTTCTGCAAACGGTTTGCTTGCACAGTACGACGGTCAGTTTACCGCAACTATTTTTACCAACGGCGAAGCGGTTAAGGATGTAATAGCCTCCGAAAAGCAATTGACGTGGAACGTGTAAAGTTTAAAATAAAGGTCAGTTTTTGGATATTTATAGTGGCGGCGATAGTATTTAAACAGGGATACTTCGCCGCCACATATACTATAGCGATGATAGCCCACGAACTGGCTCATTACGTTGTCGCAGGCAAATTGTTTTATCACTGCAAGGAAATACAACTGAGTATATTCGGCGCGGTATTATACGGCGACTTTCAGGACATAACGGCAAACGACCGTATCAAAATTGCTTTGGCAGGGCCTGTTTGCAATTTGATTATTTGTCTTGCCTGTCTTGCGGTTTGGTGGATATTTCCCGACAGTTACTATTATACCGAAGATTTTGTAGTTTCCAATCTCGGAATGGCTTTTGTAAATCTGCTTCCGTGCTATCCTTTGGACGGCGGACGTATTTTAACGGGTATATTAGAAAGAAAACTTACAAGCCACAAGTCTGTTGAGTTGACAAAAAAAATAACCGTAGTATTGTCGGTTATTCTATTCGGGATTTTTGTTTACTCGCTGTTTGACAAAAGCAATATGTTCAGTCTTGGATTGTTTGCGGTTTGTCTTATGTCGGGTGTATTCGTCAACGGTAACGAGTGCTATGTAAAAACTGCTTTTGCTACAAACAAATCCAGATTTTTAAAAAAAGGTATGGAAAAAAAGACTTTGGTTTTTAATTACAACAATTTGTTGTCCGACGTGGTAAAACGTATGCAGGGTAATTTTCTGTACTGTTTAGAAGTCGTCAATGACGAAATGCAGGTTATTTCCAGATACGGCATTGCCGAGTTAGAACAAGTAGTGCTGTCTACGCCGCTCGACACTCCGCTTAAAAATCTACGCAAGTACTAGTCTAAGGATACTTGCGTTTTTTTAGAATTGTAGCGTTTGTTAAACAAACTGTACACGGCAAGAACAAACATTACTGTCGCCCACGAAAGCGTGTACCACGGAAAAAAAGAGAAAACCGAAATAATTACCATAAAAATACAACTGGAAAAATACCACCAAAAGCGTTGTTTGCAAAAAGCGTACTTGCCAATAAAGGAAGTTTTTTTAACGCTTTTGCGCGTAAACGCAGGCAGTTTGTCGCATTGCTCGAACAGTTCGTAAGTATTAACTCCGTCAATAAAAACCGAATCTATATGACTTGCCGCAATTTTTTCCTGCGCAGGCTCTGTTTTGTTTGCAAAAATATACAGTTTGTCGGCTTTGCTGCGCTTGGCTGAAATAACCGCTTGCCGTAACCTTTCTTTACTGAGCGTATCCTGCTCGAAGCAAATGGCAACGTAATACTTTTTTCCGTTTTTGCGCGCAATAAAATTGTCGTAGTCTATCCGTTCCGTATTGAACAAATAAAAACGGAATAAATCGGCAAACAATTGCGCGTTGTCTTCGTAAAATTTAAGATATTCGGTAAAGTCGACAATTTCTTTTTTGCGTTTTTGTTTTATCTTTTTTCCGTCTTCCCATTTGGACGTAATTCGCCACAGTATGTATGCAAAAGCCGCGGTTATTATCAGGGCGCAAATCAACGCCCACATAACGTCTTTTAAGCAAAAGTACACCCACAAAAAAGCGAGTGAAAATATCATTAAACTACACAGTAAATTGTTGAGTATTTTAGGCATATATCTATTGTTGACATTTTTGTCTTGTTTTAATTGTAAAGTTTAAAAAAATATAGTAAAATGTTTGTATGAAAATCGGAATATTCGGCGGTGCATTCAATCCACCGCATTTAACGCATATAAATATCGCTTTAACTGCTATCAATCAACTTTCTCTTGACAAATTGCTGGTTGTACCTACGGGCGATCCGCCGCATAAAAGTTGTAATGTTGACAAGTTTGCGCGTTTAAAAATGGCGCAAATTGCATTTGAGAACCTTTCGGATAAAGCGGAAGTTTTTGATTACGAAGTAAATAAAGCGGACAAAAGTTACACGGTAGAAACGCTTGGAGAAATCAAGCGTCTTTACTCCGACGCGCAGTTGTATTTAATTATCGGCGGCGACAGTCTGAAAAATTTCGGCAAGTGGTACCGTCCAAACGACATAGCGGCAATGTGTACGCTTGTCGTTGCCGACCGCTCACGTAAAACGTCCGTCCGTACGCTTGCCCGTATCGAGCGCGACTATAACGCCAAAACCGTAAGGCTCGATTTGCCTGCCGACAAAATCAGTTCAACCGAAATCAGACTGCGTTATCAGTTTAAAAAGGACAATTTACAATTTGTGCCGGAAGCGGTTGACAGATTTGTTTTACAAAACAAATTGTATTGCGAGTACAGCGCAACGGCTTTAAAAGTAAAAGAGTATTTGACGCCCGAGCGGTACAGCCATACGTTCTATGTCGTCAAGCGCGGACTGGAACTTGCAGACTTTAATGAACAGGACAAAGTGTTTACGGCTTGTATTCTGCACGACGTTGCAAAATATACAAAACAAGACGGATACTGTAAGTATAATTTTGTCAAGCCTGATGATATGCCCGACTCGGTGGTCCACGCATTTTTAGGAGCCGAAGTCGCACGGCGTGATTTTAACGTAACCGATACCGAAATTTTGGACGCTATCAAGTATCACGCAACGGCAAAGCCCGATATGAACAGATTGGAAAAAATACTGTATATAGCGGATAAAACGGAAGAAACGCGCGGGTTTGCAACCTCGTACTTGCTCAAAGGCTCGCTCGATACTAAATTTAAAAAGTGTCTTAAACACGCCTATGAATACTGTTTGGAAATGCACGGCGACGACGTGTACGGTTTATCGAAGCAAGCGGTAGAGTATTATTGTCCGGAAATTACAAAACAGCATAAAATAACAACAGATACGCAAAATACTAACGGGGAATATATGAAGAACGAATCGAAAACGGTTATTAACGAAACAGTAAATAATATATGTAAATTTTTGTCGGAAAAATCCGCTCTCAATATAAAAATCGTAGCGATAAAGGGAATGACCGACATTGCCGATCACTTTGTCATTTGCTCGGGACGTTCTGCTCCGCAGGTCAAAGCAATGTTCGACTATATGGAAGAGCAGATGGAAAAACTGGGCAAAGTTGCGCTCAGAAAAGAAGGTATGAGCGAAGGTCGTTGGATAGCGGTAGACTACGGCGACGTCATCGTGCATATTTTTCACAAAGATACGCGCGAAATTTACGCGCTTGACAGTTTGTGGGATAACGGACAAAACGTTACTGCCTACGAAGATTAGTAAACGAGTAAGTTAATTGTTTTCTGACCGACGGCGCAACCTACGCTAACAATTGCGTATTGTTTTAAATGTAAACAATGCACAAATTGTAGGTTGTACGGTCGGATATATACAAAAGGCGCGCCGAATTGCAAAGAGACTGTCTTGTCGGGTTTTATGTCCTAAAATATAATTGAGTTTACAAAAGTAAACCCGTAGGAAATAATCATAAGATTTGATATTGTCTAGTTGGGCTAGCAAAAAACAATGCTTTTAATTGTTATTATATAAAGCCAAAAGGAGAAACGAATATGAGATACGTTACAAAAGGCACTTGTTCCCGCGAAATAAATTTTGAAGTAGTGGACGGCAAATTACATAATGTCAGTTACCTTGGCGGTTGCAACGGCAATCTGCAAGGCGTAGGCGCGTTAGTGGAGGGAATGGAGGTTACCGAAGCTATCCGCCGTTTAAAGGGAATTAGATGCGGCATGAAGCAAACTTCCTGTCCCGACCAACTTGCCACTGCGCTCGAACAATATCTTGCCGACAACTGAAATCGTTATAAATACATATTTTATTTCAATAAGCAAAACGGAAGCAAATTAAACGCTTTCGTTTTTTTTGTGTTATATAACGTCGTAATCTTATTTCATTTTTTGCAATTTAAAAAGTTGAATTTTTAAGGTTTTTTTTAGCCTGATACAATAAGATTTATTTATGTCTTAACGTAAACTTTAATATCGTTAAAAAGCCATTGTAAGATTTACAAAAAAAATTTTTTGTGTTATAATTCCATTTGGTGTAATTTGCTCACTGTGCAAGGAAAAGCAAATTACCGTTTGGCAGATGAAAACAAAATATTTACAATTTAACGATAACGATTTAAACGAAGCGGGCAGGCTCATCAGGCAGGGCGAGCTTGTAGCCTTTCCTACCGAAACGGTTTACGGTCTCGGCGCCAATGCGCTTGATGTCAGCGCAGTAAAAAGTACCTATGTTGCAAAGGGAAGACCTAGCGACAATCCGCTTATCGTACACGTTTACGACAAAAAACAAATTTACGACATTGCGCGAACGGTAAACGTTTATGCCGAAACAATAATAAACGAACTTATGCCTGCGAGTCTTACGGTTGTTCTGCCTAAAAAGGCAGTCATTGACGACTGTATAACGGCGGGACTTGATACGGTTGCTATCCGTATGCCCGAGTCGGCAGAAGCGCGTGCGTTTTTGCAGGCGGCGGCGGTTCCCGTAACGGCGCCCAGCGCAAATTTGAGCGGCAGACCCAGTCCTACGACTTGGCGGCGCGTATCGGACGACTTGGACGGCAAAATTGCCGCTATACTGTGCGGACAGCCCTGTAAGGTAGGAATAGAATCGACAGTATTGGACTTGTCGGGCGAACAGCCGTTAATTCTACGTCCGGGAGTAGTTACTCCCGATCAAATCGAAAGCGTTTTGAAAATTCCTGTAAAGGTTGTTACTAACCCTAAGGATAAGGTTAATTCTCCGGGAGTAAGATATAAACATTATGCGCCCAAAGTGCCGCTTGTATTGGATACTTCGGGCGACGTCAAGAAATTGAGCGACTATTACGACGGTTTGTCAGAGCAAGGCTTTAAACCCGTTTTGCTGGTTGAAGATACTTCCGTATACGGCAACAGGTCCGTTTGCTGTATCGGACGGACGGACGTTGAAGTTGCACAAAACTTATTTGAAAATTTGCGCGTTTTGGAAAATAAATACGATTATATAATAGCGAGTTTTTCTTCTAAAACGCAATTTGCCGACAGTATTTTAAACAGACTTATACGTTCTGCGGCACAGCATATTATTTAAAATTTGCGGGTTACAGCGTTTGGCAGTTAACGTAAAAAAGCATAAGGAGCATTTATGAAGATAGCATTGGCAAGCGACCACGGCGGACTGGAATTGAAAAACGAAGTAAAATCCTACCTGTTGTCTATCGGACACGAAGTGTCGGATTACGGAACTTACACTAAGGAAAGTTGCGATTATCCCGACTTCGCCCGTCAGGCGGCGCAAGCGGTAGCGGACAAAACCTGCGAAAGAGGTATTATCGTTTGTACGACGGGTATCGGCGTAAGTATGGTTGCAAACAAGGTCAGAGGCGTCAGGTGCGCGTTATGCACTAATGTAGATATGGCTACAATGACTCGTAAGCATAACGATGCCAACGTAATTGCTTTGGGGCAAAAGTACGTTACTGCCGATCTTGCCAAGCAGATTACCGATGCATTTTTAACGACAGAGTTCGAGGGCGGCAGACACGCTGTCCGCGTAGACAAAATAGAACAGTAATATAAAATCAGACAAGACTCAATGCGTACAAATTCCGTCGCGCGTTTGGTCGGAAGAAAGTGTTTACTAAACTCCGCAAAGTCAGGGCGTGTACCTGAGTTTGCGCCCAAGCGGGGGATGTCGGGGAGGCGCACCCCGACTAAAGTCAGGATAGACGCGACGAGGAGTCGCAACCAAAGAGTCCGACCGCGACGGTAAATAAATTTGATAGCACTAAGCGCAGCGGCTGCGTACAAATTCCGTCGCGCGTTTGGTCGGGAGACAATATGATTGAAGAAGTAGTTAATTCCATACTGGAAGCGGAAGACGTAGCAAAGAAACGCATATCCGAAGCTGAACAAAAGGCTGCGGAAATAGTTTCTGCCGCGGAAATCGAAGCGGAACAAAACAAAAAACAGGCAGTAGCCGAAAACAAAACCGCTTTTCTTGAAAGAATGAAGGAAGCGGACAAAAAAGCGGAACAGCAAGCGGCAAAAAGACTTGCCGAACTCAATTCGCAATCCGATTCGGAAATTGCCGTTTTTGCTAAAAATACGGAAAGAGCAGTTAAAATCATTTTGGAGCAAGTTAAGTAATGGCTATCGTCAAGATGAAAAAACTTACTTTGCTGGCTATGCAAGCCGACAAAGAAAGCATATTCGACGCGCTTGTCAAGACAAATTCGGTAGAACTTAAACGCAGCGAAGATATTGCCTCTTGCGTCAATTACGACGTAACGGCAGAGCGGGAAAAGATTATCGAAAGGATTGCCCGCGTGGAAAACACAATCCGTTATGTAACCGAGCAAACCGAACAGTTCAATCTTTTAAATAAGCGCGTAAAAGGGGCGGAAAAAGTTACCGTTCCCAAGGGCAGTTTTTCCCGTCCGCTTGCAGAAATAGGCTACGATTATTTTCTCGGTTTCGGCGCAAATGCAGACCGTATCGAAAAGTCGCTTGAAAGTATTGCGGAAATAAAGGATATGCTTGCCGAAAACGCGGCGGTAACTAACGCTAAGCAGGCGGAACTCTCCCGACTTTCGCTTATAAAAAACGTACCTCACGCAACAACTTGGTATCAGGATACCGATACTGCGACAGTGTCGTTAATGCAATGTAATTCTTCGGAAACAGAAAACGTCAAGGCTTTAACAGATGAGTACGGTATGGCGGAAATCGAGGTTTTGGACGTCGTCAATTCGACGGCAATAATCGTTGCGGTAGTGCACAAATCCCAAACTGAGTTTTTCGAGAAAGCGTCGGCTTACGGTTTAGTAAAATGCAGTGTTACCTGCGACGTATTACCGCAGGCGGCTATCGAGAACATCGAACGTCAGCTTTCGGGGCTTAAAGAACAGCGCGCGGTTTATATGCAGCAGATTGCCGCTTACGCTTGCGAGATTTCGGAATTTAAAATTTATGCGGACTATTTAGGGTTGTGCGAGAAGAAACTGTCGGCAGACGGCGACTTGCAGAATACAACGCAGACTTTCGTATTAGAAGCGTACTATCCTGCCGCCGACGAAGATAAAGTTAAAAACGCAATCGAAAATATAAGCGACTGCGTAGTGTTGGTGTTTGACGAAATAGGCGAAGAAGAATTTGCTCCGACGCTTGTTAAAAACAACAAAATAACAAAGCAGTTTGAGTTTGTTACCAATATGTACACGCCCCCTGCTTATCACGAAATAGACCCTAACCCCGTTATGTCGGTATTTTACTTTTTCATTTTCGGGTTGATGGTGGCCGATATAGGTTACGGCGCATTGTTGGTGCTGGCAGGTTTGTTTGCGTTTTTTGCAATCAAACAGACAAGCGGAATGAAAACAATGTTGCAGTTGTTCGGTATCTGCGGCGTGTCGGCAATAATAGTGGGTGCGCTGTTCGGCAGTTGCTTTTCCTATCAGTTGTACGACGGCGTGATACCTAATCCGGCAAATTACCCGATGGTTATGATGATACTGAGTTTGTTCGTAGGTATTATCCATATATCTGCAGGTATTGCCTGCAATATGGCGGTAAAAATCAAACGCAAACAGCATTTGGCGGCGTGGCTGACCGATTTTCCGTGGATAATAGTATTTGTAGCGTTTGTGCTGGCAATTTTCAATCCTGCTCTCGATATGGCAGGCTACGAGCCTTATAACGTATTGCGTTTGCCCGATATTGTCGGCAAGGTCGGTTTGTATGTATGTTTGGGCGCTCTTGCAGTGGCTCTTATATTTGCAGGTCTCGGCACAAAGGGTTTCCTCGGCAAGGTAATGAAGAGTTTCAGTTCCGCTTACGGAATTATAAATTACTTCTCGGATATTATGAGTTATATCCGCGTATTCGGACTGATGCTGAGCAGCGCGCTAATGGGTACGGTAATAAACCAACTCGGCGAAATGGTATGGTCGGGCGGCGGCGTAGGTTATGCGCTTGCAATAGTGCTGTTGGTATTTGCTCATATATTCAACCTCGTTATGGGTATACTAGGCATTTATATACACAACGGCAGACTGCAATATGTCGAATTTTTCGGCAAATTCTACGAAGGCGACGGGCACTTATTTGTGCCGTTCGGAAGCGATACGAAATACACGTTGTTAAAAGACAAAAAACAGTAAAAGGTAAAAACAACAGACTTTGAGTTTGTTGAAATTATAAAATAAAAAACTCTATACAAAAAGGAGAAAATAAAAATGACAGGTTTAGTAATCGGTATTATGGGCTTGGCTTTAACGGCTCTTGTATGCGGTATAGGTTCGGGACTGGGACTCCGCGCAACAGGTAAGGCTTCGGCAGGCGTTTTGGCGGAAGATCCGAGCAAATTCAGTAAAGTAATCGTACTTTCTCTTTTGCCCGCTACGCAAGGTATTTACGGTTTCGTTATTGCTATTCTCGGCGCAAGTTATCTTCCTACCGTAGGCAATTTAACGGACGCTAACGTAACGGCAACTGCGGCGCAGATAACGGCGCAAGGTTGGGGCGTATTTTGGGCGTGTGTACCTATGATGCTCGGCGGCGCTATTTCCGCATACTTACAAGGTAAAACTGCCGCTTCTACAATTATAGCCGTAGGTAAAAAAGGCGAAATTGCTTCTAAGTCGTTGATATTCCCCGCAATGATTGAGTTCTACGCTTTGCTGGGACTTGTCGTATCGATTCTTATGTTCCAAAATCTCAATATTGCAAATATCGGACAATTTATTTCCGATCCCGTAGTAGCAATGTTATTCTAATTGTACGCAGGGGTTACAATGAACGGAAAAGAAAACATAATCAGCAAAATACTGTCCGACGCGGATACCGCTTGCGCCGAAGCAATCAAATCAGCAGAAAAGCAGGCTCAGAGCATATCGGAAAAAGCGTTGTCGGATATTGACGCCGACAAGCAGGCTTTAAATGCGCGTATAGACGTTTTGTCGGAAGAACGCGTCCGCAACCGTTTGGCGACTGCGGAACTTGACGCGCGGAAATATAAGTTGAATGCAAAGCAGAAACTTATCTCCGCTTGTTACGACAATGCTTACGGCAAACTCAAAGCAATGTCCAACAAAGAAAAAGAGGCGTTTTTAACCCGTTTGCTCAAAACCTATGCGGAAAAAGGCGAAACCGTATCGGTATGCAAAGCGGATAAGGACGTCGTTACGCAGAAGTTTCTTGACGGCTTAAATATGAACCTTGTTCTCGGTAAAACATATATCGACGCCGACGGAGGCGTAGTGCTTGTCGGCAAAGGTTACGAAAAAGACTTGACGCTTAAATCTGTTTTGGCATATATACGCGAAAAGACAGAAGGACAAGTGGCAAACGCATTATTCGGAGAGTAAAATGAGCGATAATCAATTGTACGCTAACGGCCGTGTGGCGGTGCTTTCTACCAAATTGCTCGCGCAGGACAAGTTTGTCCGCTTGATTGAGTGCAGCAATATGGCGGAAGCGTTGAGAGTGCTGTCCGAAAGCGGCTATGCAAACGGCTTGACGGTAGACAACCCCAACGATTACGAAAGCATATTGCGCGCAGAGTTGGATTCGGCTTTGTCGTTATTCAAAGAACTGTGCTATGACAAATATGCCGTTTCGTATATCCTTGCCGAATACGACTACTTAAACGCCAAAACGCTTATGAAGTGTAAGTATATGCGTGTTGACGGCTTGCCGTATTGCTTTGCCGAAACTTCAATTCCGCCCGAAACAATGCAAACGGCAATAGTTTCGGACGATTATTCGGCATTCTCTAAAAATATGGCGGAGGCGTTGGATTGTGTAGACACTAGTTTTGCCAACGGCAACCGCAGTCCGCAAACAGTAGACGTAACTTTGGACAAAGCAATGTACAAGGATATGCTTGCTTATGCCAAAAAGTGCAGTTTCAAACTCTTGCGCAAATTGTTCGAATACAAAGTCGACACTACAAATCTGATGACTTTGTACCGTATGAAAAAGGCGGAGTTATCTCTCGGAAACTTTAAAGAAATGATTATTGACGGCGGTTCTGTTTCCGCCGAAACGTTAATTAAACTTTGGGATAACGAACAAGCCGCTTTGGATTTGCCAAGCGAGTACAAACCGTTTTATTCGCTGTGTACTGCGGATAACTCGGCGCTTACTCCTGCCGAAACTGAACGTAACGAATATATGTACAAACTAATTTGCGAAAACGTAGACCTTATGACAATTCAACCTGTCTTAGAATATCTTTTTAAAAAGGTCGGCGAAATAGATAAAGTAAGACGTATTCTCGTAGGCGTTAAAAGCGGCGCGGATAAAGAAAAGTTAAAGGACTTAATTAAATAATGTATAACAAGATTGCCGTAATAGGCGACAAAGACAGCGTTTTGGCTTTTAAATCGGTAGGGGTAGAAGTGTACGACGCTACAACTCCCGAACAGGCTCAGCGCTTAATAAAAAAACTTTCGCAAGGCGATTATGCCGTACTTTTCGTTGCGGAAAATCTTGCCGAGCAAATACCCGAAGTTTTGGCAAAAGCCAAAACAGAGACTTATCCTGCGCTTATTCCCATTCCCACAACAGCCGTTTCAAGCGGATTCGGTATGCAGGGCATTAAAAGCGACGTAGAAAAGGCAATAGGCGTAGATATAATATTTAACAAAAAATAACTCGGTAAACAGGTATCATTCGGTAATAAATCAAATTTGTACACCGTGCGTGTCAAGATTATGCAATGCGTTAAAGTAGTTGAAAAATTATGGTTTGCGTATTTGTGTAACCGAGTAAACTGTCTCAGCAATTAAACATACCATTTGGAGTATTGATATGAAAGGAAAAATCGTAAAAGTCAGCGGACCGCTAATCGTTGCGGAAAATCTTGCCGACGTCGAAATGTACGACGTTGTAAAGGTTTCTGACAAAAAACTTGTCGGCGAAGTAATCGAACTGCGCGGCGATAAGGCAAGTATTCAGGTATATGAAGAAACAAGCGGACTTAAAATCGGCGACGAAGTAACCTCTACGGGCGCGCCGCTGTCCGTCGAACTCGGACCGGGACTTATCGAAAGTATATTTGACGGTATTCAACGTCCGCTTAACACTCTTTTTGAAAAGTCTGGTTCCCGTATCGGCAGAGGAATTGAAGTAAATTCTCTCAACCGCGAGAAAAAATGGCACTTTGTTCCCGTTGCCAAAACGGGAGATAAAGTGTGCGCGGGCGACGTATTAGGAACGGTACAGGAGACCAAAGTCGTCAACCACAAAATTCTCGTGCCTTACGGAATAGAAGGCGAAATTACAAACATTGTCGGCGAGGGCGATTATACCGTTGACAGCGTAGTGGCAAAAGTAGGCAAAACCGAGCTTACTATGATGCAGAAATGGCCTGTACGCCGCGGACGTCCTTACAAAAACAAGTTGTCTCCAGATTTGCCTATGGTAACGGGCCAGCGCGTAATAGATACGTTATTCCCCCTTGCAAAGGGCGGCGTTGCGGCAGTACCGGGACCGTTCGGAAGCGGTAAAACCATTGTTCAGCACCAACTTGCTAAATGGGCGGATGCGGACATAATAGTATATATAGGCTGCGGCGAACGCGGCAACGAAATGACTGACGTTTTGCACGAATTTCCCGAGTTGTCCGACCCGCGCACAGGCGAGCCGCTTATGAAACGTACCGTGCTTATTGCTAACACCAGCG
This sequence comes from uncultured Clostridia bacterium, assembly GCA_947053925.1. Lineage (GTDB taxonomy): Bacteria > Bacillota > Clostridia > Christensenellales > CAG-314 > Fimimonas. Next base: position 237 of record CAMRUG010000010.1, on the reverse strand, counting down.
ATATGCCCGTTGCGGCGCGCGAAGCAAGCATATACACGGGCATTACCATTGCCGAATACTTCCGCGATATGGGCTATACGGTGGCAATTATGGCAGACAGTACGTCCCGTTGGGCAGAAGCGCTCCGCGAAATGAGCGGGCGGTTGGAAGAAATGCCGGGCGAAGAAGGCTATCCTGCGTATCTGTCTAGCCGTCTTGCCGAGTTCTACGAAAGAGCAGGTATCGTCAAGGTTTTGG
>CAMRUG010000009.1 GCA_947053925.1 uncultured Clostridia bacterium | reverse complement strand
TTTGCCCTTTCAACCCTATGGTTACCATAAGTATGCTGTTTTTACTGATGGTTGGACAACTCATGTTTTTTTATAAAACATAATTTTATGAAGAAAAAAAACACTAATCCATTTTTTATAAACTTTTACTATTGATTAATATTAATACAATTCAATAGCATTTTTTCAAAATTATTTTCTTTTAAGTTTTCTATACTTAATATCGTTTTTCTTAGCCAATATCATCGCATCTTTTTCATTAGACACAATGTCAAAACTGCTTATTACTTTTTCCTGCGTTTCCGGCGACCAATATATCTTTAACTGATTTTTTGTTCTAGTAATCGCGGTATAAAAGATATTATGAGTTATTTTTTCCTCGATCTCATTTGTTATTACAATTTTTACAGAGTCGTATTCTAAACCTTGAGCCTTGTGAATAGATACCGCATAAGCAACTTGAAACGGCATTTGCAGTTCTTTTCTATCAACATCATCGTTGTAATCCAAGTATCTATATACCCTAAAACGTATGATAGACTTCGCATCAGATTTTGTTCTAACAATACTTATACCATCCAAATTTCTTACATCTTCACCTTTTATTTTAATATCTAATTTTACAGTAAACTCAATGTAGGATTTTGCTTTATATATTTTAATAATCGTACCTTTTAGATTATTGTATATAACAGGCTCAAATCTTTTAGAGTCGTTAAATAAAACCGGATCGCCCACCTTGTAAATTAATTCATTCCAATAGATTGGTTGATGCGGATTACTTTGTTGTAAAAAGCAATTCAAATTGTTAATTCCGTAAAGCCCGTCATAATTCAAACAAAGCACTATTTCATCAGTACTTATTTTTTTGAAAATATCTTCGCTCAACTTATCCGAGTATTCACACTGACTAAGATACGAAACAATGTCTCCTTCCAAATTGCGAACTTTATTCCAGAAAGTTAATAAGTTAGGGTTATTCGTACGATACGGCGTTGTTAGTTCAAATATAGCTCTACTATTTACAAAGTGCCTTGCAATGTTAAACCAATTGCCAAATTGAATAGATTCGATTTGATGTATATCGCCAACTAACAAAAGATATTGAAATTCTGCTCGTTGCAAAATTTCAAACATCTGTTTATTACTTATCGCACTACATTCATCTATGACTAATATGTCGCAATTTTTATCGATACGATTATTTTCAATAAATTTTGCAACTGTATAAAACTCACTATTGACATGGGTTACTCTTTGTTCAAGATTAAATCTTGCCGGTTTTGTATTGGTTAAAAAAATTTTAGCACTATTTTCAAAAAGTCTGGCAACATATTCTATCATTTTGGTTTTGCCTGTACCTGCCGCTCCATAAATAAGAGCGACATTAGAATGTTCAAACAATTTGCATAATATATTTTGCTTTTCCACACTTTCAACATCAATATTGTTTTGCAACCATTCTCGTGCCTTTTTAGAGTATGTACAATCAACTTCTCTCTCACAAAATTTCAATCCTTTTATAATACCAACTGTATCATGTTCATACTCATCGATATATACGTTTTTACCAAAAGTTTTTATATGACGACCTTTATGCTTATAATAAACTTTATCGTTATAAGCAGTTATCAAATCATCAATATTCTTCCATTTTGACAAATCTTTTCTTTCTGTATATAAAATACCGCCTTTTTCGGTATTGTTGGATATTTTTCTTGCTAACAATTCGTAATCTTTACCTTTGGGACTAATACAACTAAAGACATCGGACAAATAAAGATTGTGTACTACCAATGATGACGCAAAAGGCATTTGATCAAATGTTGCACACCCATATTTCAAATTTAGATTTGAAAGTATTCCGCATTGTTCATTGCTGTATTGATCTTTGATTACATTATTGCGCATAGTAAACAGTAAGTAGCGGAGAATATTAGTTCCCGATCTATTTTGGGCAAAAAGCCGTCTGCAACCTTTTAATGCTTCGTATATATGTTTTGATCTGACCCCTTTATGAATCGTTTCAAAAACCATATCGAACCATTCTTGCTGCATATCTGTAATTTCTAACAGGTTCGATCCCGACTCCGTTAAATATTCCAATAGATTTGCATATTCCTTTGTATTTACTACCGAACATTTTTTACCCAAGACGGCTATAAATTTATCAATTTCGCAAGCACGCAATGCCGAATGCCAATTATCTATTACTCGAATAGGCATTTTTCTATTTAATATTTCCACTTGAGTTCTTTTAATAGAGATGCTTATTGCATAATTAATTGGAAAACATAACTTTGTGAATGCCACAATTCTGTTAAATTTATCTTTAAAGTCACTTATAGACGTTAACGTAACTTCATAATATACCGTTTCGTTAACAAAAAAAGGTTTGATTTTTTGTATATAAAATGTTTGAGTACACTTACTTGTAGCGTCAATTCCAATTAATTCTAACTTACTTGCTATACATGCATAGTATTCGTCTAACGAATTGTCAATGTTCATTGGGAACTTATCAATATTATGTAGTACATCTAAGTTGTATTTTTCTTTTAAAATTTTCCTGATTTTTAGTAAATCTCGATAATAATGCAACATTAATCTTTCGGCGTCATCATTGTCTGTAATGTAATGAGACTTAGATATTTGTAGTTCTGCATGTAACTTCGCAAGAAAATTCCATTCGCTGACTGTTTTTACATATTGATTTGCAGCAGGAATATCTTCATCTACAACCAAGTCTGATTTAACATCGTTATATGCTTTTAATGAAATCATTTCAACAAATGTACGCAATTGCGCCAATATATTTTGAGAAAGAATTCCACGCTTTGACGCATCAAAACTATCTATATTTGCACATATAACGCTGTCTGACTGCATTATTCTTCTGTCTATTTTTTCCATTATACTGTATTCCTAAATTTCTCTCGTATATTTATAAATAATAAAACCATATGGACTAAAATTTAACGCGTATTGCATTAAATCATCCAAATAGGAACTATCAAGTTATTTTTGTCAATCGCACCAAACTGTTCTGCCATACAAAGTATTGCCCCTGTTCCGACTTGCAATGGCGATTTATTTAATACGTCAAATACTTTTACAAGCCGTTTGTCGGGGATTGCAGTTTTTTTAATTTCAAGCGGACAAAGTTTGCCATCACCCTCTATTATTAAGTCAATTTCCTTACAGTCTCTATCACGGTAATAATACAAAAAGGGGTCAAGTCCCACATTTTGGTAACTTTTGACTATTTCTGTCACGGCATAATTCTCTAATAGTGCACCATTCATTGCACCATTTTCGGCAACCTCAGGGCTTGACCACTTTGTTAAGTAGCAAACGAGCCCAGTGTCATAAAAATACACCTTAGGTGTTTTAATTGTACGTTTTAGTACATTGTTCGAATAAGGGTACAACAAAAAAATAACGCCCAACATTTCAAGTATATTCATCCATGATTTTGCCGTAGATACGTCAATGTCCGCATCTTCGGCTACCGCATTATAATTTAGCATTTGCGCGGTTCTTGCAGCAACCGCCGTAATAAACCTATTGAATTTTAAAGCATTTAGAGCACCAACCAATTCTCGAATGTCACGTTCGATATATGTTGAAATATATGATGAATAAAAAATATTTCTGTCCGTATATTGACCGCTTACAACACTCGGCATGCACCCTCTCCATATTTTCTCATAAATCTCAGGAGTTGATACTGCTGGTATGCTTTTACTGTCATCAGCAAATACATTCAAATCTACCTTAAAAGACTTAGGAGGAACACCATTAATCTCCCTCTGAGACAATGGCGACATATGCAAAAGTGCAACTCGTCCTGCAAGCGACTCGGACACACCTTGTACCAACTTAAAAACTTGTGAACCTGTCAACCAAAACTCTCCCGCTTTTTTGTGTTCATCAACTGTTTTTTTGATATAAATAAACAAGTTTGGCGCATTCTGTACTTCGTCAATTAAAATGGGCGGCTTGTGTATCTGTAAAAACAGCGCAGGATCATTTTGAGCCATTTCGCGCAGATTTAAATCGTCAAGAGAAACGTATTCTCTTTGTGTTTTTTCGAAATCGATAAGATGCCTTAACATAGTTGTCTTTCCAGACTGACGCGGTCCCGTTATAAGAATAACAGGATACGACTTACTAAGTTCCATTATTTTAGTTTCAATATGTCGATGGATATACTTCATTGCATTACCTCTTTCACCATAGTTGTTAACAATTATACAATCAAAAATACAAAAAGTCAATATAAAATTCGGCAAATATTGGTTTTGTGCAAATATTTGCCGAACTATCACAGCTCGAATATAATGGGATATCAGCAACCATTTTGATTATAAATAGTTACACTAAAATATTATAACCTTAAAAGATTCGAACATACGGTCAAACCATAGGGTTGTAATTTGGGGTATTTTTAGGCAAAACGGTCAAAAAAGTCCACATTTTTTGCTTAAAAATGCAATTTTTCGTCCACACCCGCACACAAAAGATTAAAAAAATGTGGACGAGATGTGGACTTTTTTGCCGTTACATACCTATAGTTTATAACATAAAGATAACAAGCCCCTACATCTTGTGTAGAGGCTTGTTTAAAATTACAATATATAGTTACTTTGCAAGGCTTACTGCCACTGCGCACGCAACTGTTGCGCCGACCATGGGGTTGTTGCCCATACCGATCAAGCCCATCATTTCAACGTGAGCGGGAACAGAACTGCTGCCTGCAAATTGTGCGTCGGAGTGCATTCTGCCCAACGTATCCGTCATACCGTAGGAAGCAGGACCTGCCGCAACGTTATCGGGGTGCAATGTACGTCCCGTACCGCCGCCGCTTGCAACCGAGAAGTACTTTTTGCCGTTTTCCGTACACCATTTTTTATATGTGCCTGCAACGGGATGTTGGAAACGCGTGGGATTGGTAGAGTTACCGGTAATAGACACGTCAACCTTTTCGCTACGCATAATAGCAACGCCTTCATTTACGTCATCAGCGCCGTAGCAACGTACCTTGGCTCTTTCTCCGTCAGAGAAAGGAACTTCGCGCACAATCTTCAACTCGCCCGTGTAGTAATCGTATTTCGTTTGTACATATGTAAAACCGTTAATACGAGAAATAATATATGCCGCATCCTTACCCAAACCGTTAAGAATTACGCGCAAAGGCTTTTTACGCGCCTTGTTAGCGTTACGCGCAATACCGATAGCGCCTTCGGCAGCGGCAAAACTTTCGTGTCCTGCAAGGAAAGCAAAACAATCCGTTTCTTCGCGTAAAAGCATTGCGCCGAGATTACCGTGTCCGAGTCCTACTTTACGTTGATCGGCAACCGAACCGGGGATACAAAACGCTTGAAGTCCCAAGCCGATACACTCAGCAACTTCCGCCGCTTTTTTAACGCCTTTTTTAAACGCAATCGCGCAACCCAAAGTATACGCCCATACTGCATTTTCAAATGCAATCGGTTGAACGCCCTTTACTATTTCTTCTACATTAACGCCGTGAGACATACACAAATCACGCGCTTCTTCAAGAGATTTCAATCCGTATTGCTTAAGTTCGGAATTGATTTTGTCTATTCTTCTTTCATATCCTTCAAATCTGATAGCCATTTTCATTCCCTCCCTTATTCGTTACGCGGAATAATATACTTAGCGGCGTTATCAAAACGTCCGTAATGTTTTTTAGCCTTTTCAAGCGCTTCGTTGCCCGAAACGCCTTCGGATACAAGTTTCATCATAACGCCGAGATTAACGTATTCGTAACCGATAATTTCGCCGTTATCGTCCAAAGCGCAACGCGTAACGTAGCCTTCTGCCATTTCAAGATATCTCGGGCCCTTTACCTTAGTAGAATACATTGTACCCACTTGGCTACGGAGTCCCTTGCCCAAGTCTTCAAGTCCTGCACCGACGGGAAGTCCGGCGTCAGAAAAAGCCGATTGAGTACGTCCGTAAACTATCTGTAAAAAGAGTTCGCGCATTGCAACGTTAATAGCGTCGCAAACAAGGTCGGTATTTAATGCTTCAAGCAATGTCTTGCCCGGTAAAATTTCCGCCGCCATTGCCGCCGAGTGAGTCATACCCGAACAGCCGATAGTTTCGACTAGCGCTTCTTCGATAATTCCGTTTTTAATGTTCAAAGTAAGTTTGCAAGTTCCTTGTTGGGGAGCGCAGCAACCGCAACCGTGAGTAAGTCCGCTGATATCTTTGATATCGTATGCTTGCACCCATTTGCCTTCTTCGGGTATGGGAGCAGGACCGTGATTGCAACCTTTAGCTACGCACTGCATAAGTTCTACTTCGTGTGAGTATTGCATAGATTGTTTGCCTCCAAAAAATTTTTTACAACTTAATAAGTATAACACACTACTCGCCAAAACGCAAAGACTTTGACAAAAAATAGACATTTATAAAGTTAATGGTCGTCATAAATAAAGTTTGATATATTAAAACAAAATTTCTTGATATCTCTTTGTATTATCATACAAAATAGTTTTTTTCTACAATTAACTAATCATAATCTTATAAAGATAATTTGACTGACAACTAATAGACACTCTGTAATAAATTACAAAATCAGATTTTATTCTATCAGTTTGTTTTTCAATGTCTTAAGAAGTTTTTATGTTAGATTATTTATTTTAAAACGAATAAAGTTTATTACAGTAAATTATTTAATACAGATAATTATGTAAATATGCTATCAAACTAAAAACCGCGATTGAATCATTTCAACCGCGGCTTTAAATTTATGTTATTATTTATTTTCTTCCGAATTGTTGTCGGTAGATTCTTCGGTAGAGTCTTTCTTGCCTGCTGTACGAACAGTGTCCGTTGCTTGTTTAGGTTTAATGCAAAGAAGTACTACAATACCTACTGCTGAAAGTCCTGCAATAACGTAAAGTACAATCTTCCATACTTGTACGCTGTTTGTTCCGTCGTCAGAATCTTTGGGAGCAACAACCGAAAGCAACATTTCGGGATGCGCTTCAACATATTCCTGACCTTCTTCCGGTTCGCCGGATATACCGAAATATCCGTTGGAATCTATTGCAGAATAGGTGATTTTATAAATTTTTTCCGTTGTTATTTCGCTTTTGCTCGGAGTTATTTTGCCGCTGCTGCTAACAAATTCCGTGTAATCTTTGTGCACCCAACTATTGCTACTGTCATATATTACAACAAATTTGTCTTCATCCAACTTAGTAGACGTATACTTTTCGGTTGCTTTATCGTAGATATTTACGGTAGAACCTTTTCTCGCAAGTTTAGAAATAACATACGTTACTTTAACGCTGGAAGAATTGTTGTCTGTAACATCCAACGATGTAGACGGAGTATATCCTTCGCCTGCAACAAGTCCGCTGTCGACTTTATTCTTCATACTGGTAGACAACTCGATTATAGGATGTTTTGTGTCCTTAGCGTAACGCGTAAAATAATCAGACGTCGCAAGGGTTTCAGTTCCGTTGTGATCTTTAATTACAAAACGGAACGACCAATATCCCTCTGTTTCCAAAGAGAAAGTACTTGTAATCTTACAAGATGACCATTCGTCTCTTGCAGGAGATTCTCCCGGTTTGCAATACTCAACGTAAATCGTGTCGTATTCGGCGTCTTTGTCGTAAATTTTATCTGCGCCTTCCTCTAAACCTTCGTTATCGGCTTCAACTTGATAAAAGATTCCGGGGAAGATAGATTTAACCGTTGCGGAATTGTTGAACCATTCGTCTTTAAACATAAAGTTTTTGTCCATAGCAACATTAAAAGCGGAATGCTCTTTATCTACAACTTCCTGCTTAAACAAATCTTTATTATAATCTACGCTGTGCTTCTCGGTTAAAGTAAGAGTAAACGTTGCAGTAATCGGAGTAGCATCGCTTACAGTGGCTTTAGCCGTTGCAATTATTTCGTATGTTCCAACTTCGGCGTCCTTAGTAACGGTAACTTTACCGCTGTTTTCGTCAACAGATACGCCTTTATCCTTACTGGATTCCGCCATAGCGTAAATTACGCCTTTTTCAGTAGCATTATCCGGTGTAACGGTTGCAGAAACGTTGAACGTTCTTGCCCCGACTTCGTACGATTGATTTGATTTAACAAAAGAAATGCCTGTAACAGCAATGTCTTCGCCGTCGGCAAATGCAATAGCCGATGTTGCAAACAAACTTACTATAAGCAATATTGCTATAAACAAACTTAAAAACTTTTTCACTATAACTTCTCCTAAGGACAACGTTTGTCCTATTTCAGTACGTCAAAAAACGGATTTTCACCGCATATAAAAGTATTTTACATTTAAATACGTTTCTTGTCAACTTTTTAGGCGTAATTTAAAAGCATTGCACCCTTATTTATTAACCTAAAACCTTGTAAAACACCATTTTAACTTTATTCATATTATAAAAAGTAACGGTAAAACTTTTAGTTATAATTCAAAATCAAATTGCCTGTTGCGCAAACAAAACCATTTTAACTTTAGGAGAAAAATTTTGAGTAGAATAATTATGCTGATTGTTACCGCAGTAACAGTATCCGTAGACAGTTTTGCGGCAGGTTTTTCCCTGTCTTTAAATAAAAAGAACAATGCAACTTTACCCGTTGCGGTAGCGTTAGTTACTTTGATTTTGTGCATTTTAACTTCGTTGTTAGGAACTCTGCTAAAAAATTATTTGGACGAAAAAGTAAATATTTTCGGCGCGGCAATACTGGTATTTCTTGCCGTATTCAATCTGTTAAAAACAGACGATGAACAAATAGGAACATTAAATCAAGTTACGCTTGCAGAAAGCCTTGCAATGGGGATTGCTGTGGGTACGGATGCGGCAGTTGCAAATTTGTCTCTTGCAATGGAGGGATTCGGTTTAATAGCGCCTCTTCTGTTCGCAGTTATGCACTATGCCGCCGTATATTTAGGTCAAAAACTTTCGGATAAAATAACGTTGCAACATACCAACGTTATCTCCGCAATAGTCCTTATACTGCTAGCCGTCATCAAGTTTGTGTAGATACAAAATTAAAAACACTGTAAAATTTTACAGTGTATTACCCCAAAACTATCTGCCCTATACTAATTAAGTTACACTTACATTGTATATACTAGATTTAATTTAGTATTTTTGTATACTAAGGCTGTTTTGTTGAATTATCGTACTAAACATAGAACTCATTGATTACAATGTCTGTAACTCGTCCACAAACTAATGAAAATATGCACATAGACGCATTTAAACATACTGGCATTTTAAAACATATACGGCTAATAGTAGTTATAAATCATCCGGAATTTACTTAAAACTAAAAATTCGGGACATATATTAAATGTCCCGAATTGAAGATTGCACTATTACTTTTATCAATTTCAACCGTCAAACAAACCGTTTTAAAGAAAAGCCAATAAGTTTAATCCTAGCAATACCTATATCAAAACAAATTGCTAATCTAAAGTATTTGCCACATTGGGGCGGACAAACAGCGGAACACCGTCCTGCTCGGTATCGTCCGAATCGGCAAAGTTTTCAATATGCTTTTGAATATCGAATTTTGTCCACGGCTCTTTAACGGGCGGATATGCAACAAATACCATACGTTCTTTACTTACAGGGTGGTTGAATTCCAGACGGTACGCCCACAAAGCAAGATTATGCCCCTTTGCCAAAGCATCTCCTCCGTAACGCACGTCTCCGAACACAGGACACCCTATTGCGGAAAACTGTACTCGTATCTGGTGGCTTCTGCCTGTTCCGAGTTGAACCTTAACAAGACTTACAACGTCGCTGAAACTCTCAAGCACCTCATAACTCAGTTCGGCGCGTTTAGCATTGTGGTCTCCGAATGTGGCGACATACACGGTATTTGTTAAGGCGTTTTTCTTTAAATAATTTACAAGCACGCCCTTTTTATCGTTAGGACAACCGAGCACGGTTGTTAGATATTGTTTTGTCATATCTCCGTCAACTATCTGACGGGAAAGACGTTCCGCCGCTTTGCTGTTTTTGGCAAACACCATCACGCCGCCCGTAGGACGGTCCAGACGGTGGACAAGCCCCAGATAGACATTGCCCTGCTTATTGTATTTTTCTTTTATATACTGTTTTAACAACGTCAGCAAATCCAAGTCGCCGCTGGAATCGGCTTGCGAAGGAATATTCTGCGGTTTTACTACAACCAGCACGCTGTTATCTTCGTGAAGAATTGTAACGTCGTCCATTGTAAATGTTCTTGCCATATTTTTATCCTTTAAGTATTGTGTTTTGTTTTGACGGCAGATTTGCCACGCCCGCCGCCGATAAATAAACTTTTAAAACCAATTATACATTGTGCCGTAAATATTGACAAATGTACACTTGTTCATTGCTTATAACATACAGAATATTACTTCATCCAAAGTCCGCTTGCTCCGCAAGGCAATACTATGCCCTGCTCATCGGTTGGTAAACATACTTCGTATGCGGTAGATTTACCGTATGAAGGCATTGTGAGTTGAAGTAAATTTTGAAGTACTGCCGGTTGAAGCCCCGTTGTATACGAGTTGAGTAAAACGAACAGCGGATTATCCGAAAGCACAGACGCGCACAATTTTAAAAAGTCGTAAATGTCCCGTTCTATCTTCCACTCTTCTCCGCTTGCGCCTCGTCCGAAACTCGGCGGATCGAGAATAATCGCGTCATACCGCTTGCCCCGCTTTATTTCACGCGTAACAAACTTGCGGCAATCGTCTACTATATAACGGACGGGCTTGTCCGACAGTCCCGACAAAGCAACGTTTTCCTTTGCCGTTTCCACCATATTTTTAGCCGCGTCAACGTGGCACACGCTTGCACCTGCCGAAAGGCACGCTACGGTTGCTCCGCCCGTATAGGCAAATAAATTCAGTACAGATACGGGTCTGTCGGACTGCTTTATAAGGTCTATCATCATTGCCCAGTTTGCCGCCTGCTCGGGGAATAATCCCGTATGCTTGAAGTTCATAGGTCTTACGGCAAATGTCAAATTACGCCAACTAACTTTCCAACTGTCGGGAAGTTTACGCGCAAATTCCCACCTGCCTCCGCCTGTTGACGAACGGAGATAACGCGCGTCAGGCTTTTTTACTTGACAAAGCGGTTTATCGGCGTGCCAAATAACTTGCGGATCGGGACGCAGTAAAATAACGTCTTTCCAACGCTCTAACTTTTCGCCGTCGCCCGTTGCAATTATTTCGTAATCTTTCCATTCGGTGTTTAACTTCATAACGGTTTAATTATATATTAAAACCCGACATTATTCAACTGTTTGCTTTAATTTTAACATTGCCGATAAATTTAATTTGCAATTAACGGTGGGTCAAAGCATAAATCACGGGCAACGCACTCCGCATTGTAATAAAACGGCGTTATCTTTCCGTAAACCTACCGTTCCTTAATAAAATATGAATTTAAGAATAATTCGCTAATTGATTTTTTGCATAAACCTACAATAAAATTTGCCTTCGCTTATTGCAAACTCGGCAATTTTTGTTGCAAATGGCGACAATGAAAATACGCTGCAGAAAAATTTTAATTCTGCAGCGTTATTTTTTATATAGACAAATCCAACAGACAAAGGACGTTTGTCGTTCTTCCGTTTTTTTGACTACTCGGGTTGTAATTAAAATTGTAATCCGTTTTAGAAACTTTTCCGTCGGGCATAAATGTAACGATAATGTACTTATAAGTTGTGTTCTCCATTTTTTCTTGCACTTTGTCTAATTCCGCTTGAATTTTCATTGCTTCCTCAATACTTTGCACGGTTGCCATTTGGTTTGACAAATCTTCCGCCTTGCGCATAAGTTTGATATAATTTGAACTGTAATACGACCAAACATAATCCGTTTCTATGTCCGCTTTGCCTAATACTATTACCACCTCGTCCTTGGTCGTAATACCAGGACTAATTTTAGATACTTTGCTGTATTGAAAATTTGTATCAATCAAAATATAAGGAATTATCGAATACAACGCAATCATGACCGCTGTACACACTATTGTTATAATTCCTAATTTCTTATTACGTTTGCTGTATTTAGGTTTTTCAATAATTTGTTGTTCGCGGACAACTTTTTTAATATTATATTCGTAATATCTTTTATCTTTACGGTAAGTTTCGTAATCGTTGCGCTGCCGACAAAATAATTCGATTGTAAGCGGTACTTCTTCGTCGTTTACAAAAGTCGTATATTTATATTTTCCCTTACCGTTTATATTGAAAATACGGTTAATATTTATTCTTATAACCAAATTTACAATGTAAAGGATAAATACCGTAATCCCGATAAACACATAAAACGCCATAAACACCGTTAAAGTATCAAATGCTTGATTATAATATTCTGCCTCAACACTAAAATAAGTAACAGCCTGCAATAAGAAGGTTGCACACATACCTATAACAACAAGAAATTGGCGTATTTTAAGTTTTTTAATTGTTTTCTTACTATTATTTTGACAATACATTTTTATTGGCATATAAACCGCTATTGCAGAACCGCCCCATAGTATAATCGCTAAAATATAATAAAATATCGTTAAAGCTATGGGGAAATGTCTAAGCTCATCGTAACGAGTCGACAAATTCCACATTAAGTTACCAAAAGATTGTATACCTAAAAATATAGAAACAGGAAAAGCAAAACATATCAATTCCGGCATTTTAAAATTTAACCAAATTTTTCTGCGCAACATTTTATCGCAAGTTACTGCTTCAGGCTCAACTATACCGTTTTCCGCAAGAATTTGCACCGCTTTGGCGCGGCGTTCGGCAATAAGTTTGTTGCGGTGTTCCTCTTTGTCAGCTTTTGCTTGTTTGTTATCATCGTACGCCTGCTTATACATTACATTGTATTTGCGCAACAAAATATCGGCGAGGGTTGAGCCTACAGATATACACAAAAATACTATTGAAAATGCAATCGTTATGCCTACAAAACTGCCGTTTTCCATAAATATTTCCTTACACTTTGTTGCGGTCGCGCAACCCAATGCAAAAAACGGAATATACAGCAAGTTTCCGCAAAACGACAGCAAAGTTACAAGATTTACTTTGCCTGCCGTAACTTTTGCTGTTTTAGGAACAAACGATAATACAATGACTGCTATAGAATATACAAGAGTGATAACCGCAAACGCCAACGAGGATTTAGCGATAGGCAAAAAGTCGTCTATTACGCCGTTAAGTGTAGTATAAACATTGCCCAAACTTTCACTGAGCATAGAAGAAAACGGCGCGGCAAAAAACGCCCACAACAGCAGTGAAAACAACGCCAAAGCATACATACCTACAACGGGAAAACTTTTTGCAAGAATATTCCAAATAGAAATTGAGCGCATTCTTACCGACAACGCGGATACATTTACATTAGTTGCGGCGCTTTCATCTACAAACCTAAAACCGCAATGATTACAAAATTTAACACTACCGTCCACTACCGATTGACAGTTAGGGCAAACTTTTTCTTTTTCATACGCAGTTCCGCACTGTGGGCAAAACTCCCCGTCAAATTCGGTACCGCATTTAAAACATTTATTCATATTTTCTTTCCCTTGGTGTTTTGCACTTATATAGGTGCAAAAATATTATAGAGTTAGCGCATAATAATGTCAAGCGTTTGCACCTAAATAAGCGCAAGAGGGAATTATATGAATAAAAAAATCGAAAAGAAGATAGGCAATAACATACGACTGCTGAGAGAGCAAAGCGGTTTAACGCAGGACGAACTTGCGGCTAAACTGCAACTTAACGGTTGCGACATAACACGGAGCGCGCTTGCCAAAATAGAAGTCGGTCAAAGGCATTTATACCCCGATGAAATTATGTTGATAAAACAAATTTTAAATGTAGAATACGACAGTATTTTTAAAACCGAATAAAAACAGTTTACTATGTGTTTTTACACCAAATACAAAGCCGTCCTAATACGCAATCGTAATTAAGACGGCTTGTTTTTTTTAATGTTTAATATTCTACTAATACGGACAATGGCCGCTATTGTTGCTTGTTTATTTGAACATATGTAAAAGTTTTATCATTAAAAACGGCATAATCCAACTTTATATCAGACAAATGAGGCAAGAATTTGTTCTTGATTGTATATTTGTCCATACTGAATGAACTTATAAAATATATATTACCGCCAAGTTTTACTACCCTTAAACACTCGGACACAACTCTGTCGATTACCGTTTCAAGGTGCGCCAACGCATTGTAAACGACTACCGTATCGTATGTTCCGTCTGCAAACCTTAACGCCGTCGCGTCCATTCGCTCAAAAGTAATATTTGGGCATTTTGCAACAACGGAATTCAGCCTAAAATCGTCGAGGTCAATGCAGTCTACGTGTTCGGCAAATTCAGATGCTGCTACCGAAAAGTCGGCAGTACCGCAAGCGACTTCCAAAACACTTTTACCCATAATATCTTTTTTGATTTTATCTACCGCTTGCTGCATTCGATACATAAATTAACTCCTATGATAATTTTCGCAACGTCATAATTCGATGTACAAACATCTCGGCTGAAAGACACAACTATAAACTGCGAAAAGCAAGTATAACAATATTGCTGAGCGACTCGTGAAGGTGTTTTTGAGCAAATGCCCGATACGTTTTTAAAGGAACCTGTAAGTCAAAATAACGTCGCCGCTTGACAATAAGAGCGAGGGTGTTCGCAATAAAAACAATCTGCAACAAGAACAACACGTTTTTTGTGTTGGTCGCAGTGAAGCCGTTTTTATGCGAACACCCGAGCGACTATGCTTTTGTCAAATACAGCGTTACCGTTTCGCCGTTTACTTCCAGTTCCTTTGCAAATGCGCCGCTTGCTGCAGGCTTAATTTCGTCCGCAAGCGTACCGGAAGCAATTTCGTCAGAGTAATCGGTAAATATTTTAGCAAGTTTGCCGTCCGTTTTGTAACCTATCAAAATATGGTCGGTTACAACAAAATCACATTCCTTACGCATAGATTGAATTTTAGAAACTATTTCGCGAACAAGTCCTTCTTCAATCAGTTTTTCGTCAAGGTTTACGTCAAGCGCAACCGTATCTCCGTGGTCCGATACTACCGAATATCCTTGCTTGTTTTTAGAAGATATAAGCAAGTCCTGCGCTTCGACTTCTACTTTATTTCCGTCAAAGTCAAATATATGCTTTCCGCCGTTTTGAACGTTTGCAACAACTTCGCGGGCACGTTCGCCCAAACTTGCAAACCTGTCGCGTATTATGCTTATAAGTTTGCCGTACTTAGGTCCTAGCGTCTTTAATTGAGGCTTAATTTCGTACTCGGCAAATTCGTCTGCGGTTTTAACGGAAACAAGTTCTTTTACGTTTAATTCGTTCTTTACTATATCCGCCATTTCGCCGTCGATTTCGCCGTTTGTAGCAACGTACATACGGGCAAGAGGCTGACGGTTTTTGACATTGGCAGAGTTACGCGCGCTACGCCCCAACACTACTATGTCAAGAACTTTTTCCATCATCTTGTTAAGTTTAGTATCAATGTACTTTTTGTCCGCTTTGGGGAAGTCGCACAAATGCACCGAGCGCGGCGCTTTATCAAAGCAGTTAGCAGTAATATTTTGGTAAATGCTTTCTGTAATAAAGGGTACAAACGGAGCAGATACTTTTACTAACGTATCAAGAACGGTATATAAGGTCATATATGCCGCCTGTTTATCGTCTGTCCATTCCGAACCCCAGTAGCGTTCGCGGCATCTGCGTACATACCAGTTAGACAGCATATCGGTAAACTTTTCTATCGAACGCGCCGTATCTGTTATTTCGTAATTAGCCAGCCCTTTATCTACCGTTTCGATAAGTTGGTTTACTTCGGACAAAATCCACTTATCCATCAAAGTCAGTTTGCACTTTTTAAGTTCGTATTTTGACGGATCGAAATCGTCAATATCGGCATACAGAACATAAAACGCGTAAGTATTCCACAATGTTCCCAAAAACTTGCGTTGCATTTCGGATACCGCTTCGGAATAAAAACGACTGGGAAGCCACGGCGCCGATGCGGTATAGAAATACCACCTTACCGCGTCTGCTCCCTGCTTGTTAAAACTGTCCCACGGGTCGACGACGTTGCCCTTGTGTTTACTCATCTTAACGCCGTGTTCGTCGCCCACAAGTCCTAGAACAATGCAGTTTTTAAAGGGCGCTTTGCCGAACAAAATTGTATTGACGGCAAGCAGAACGTAAAACCAACCGCGCGTTTGGTCTACCGCTTCGGAGATGAAATCGGCAGGGAAGTTTTCCTTAAACAATTTTTCGTTTTCAAACGGGTAATGGAATTGCGCATACGGCATAGAACCGGAATCGAACCAGCAGTCGATAACTTCAGGAGTACGAACATATTCTCCTCCGCATTCGCATTCCCATTTACATTCGTCAATAAACGGACGGTGCAATTCGATGTTTTCACTGCAACCGCATTTTTCCGCCAACTCGCGCCTACTGCCTATAACGTGGACTTTACCGCACTTGTTGCATATCCAAACAGGTAAGGGTGTACCCCAATATCTGTCGCGGGATATTCCCCAGTCAATAACGTTTTCGAGGAAGTTTCCCATACGTCCGCTTCCTATTGTAGGAGGTATCCAGTTTACAGACGCATTGGCTTTTAATAGCTCGTCGCGTACAGCCGTCATCTTAACAAACCACGACTTGCGCGCATAATAAATCAGCGG
Organism: uncultured Clostridia bacterium; assembly: GCA_947053925.1. Lineage (GTDB taxonomy): Bacteria > Bacillota > Clostridia > Christensenellales > CAG-314 > Fimimonas. The sequence goes on along the minus strand of CAMRUG010000009.1, from coordinate 39,732 downwards.
AGTATCGCAACGCCAACAATGGGGATAACTGTGCTCGTACATAAGTTCTGCAAACAGCAGTCCGCGCGTTTTAAGGTCGGCAAGAATCGCCTTGTCGGCGTGCTTGCAAAATACGCCTGTCAATTCGCCGCACCCGTCAACAAACTTACCGTCTTCGCCAACAAGTTGAACAAGAGGCAAATTGTAACGTCTTCCAACATTCGCGTCGTCTTCGCCGAATGCGGGGGCAATGTGTACAATTCCCGTGCCGTCGGTTAAAGTTACATATTCGTCGTTAGTAACGTAGTAGCAATCTTCTTTAACGCTTGCGTAAGTATACAACGGCTTATAATGTACGCGTTCGTATTCGGAACCTTTTTTTACTTCCAGTATCTCGTAAGTACCTTCTTCAAAGTGCTTGCTTACAAGGTCCTTTGCAAGAATATACTTGACGTCGTTTGATAATACGGTTACATAGTCGAAGTTGGCATTCATACAAAGTGCAACGTTACTGGGCAGTGTCCACGGCGTTGTAGTCCAAGCAAGAAAATACGTGTCGGGATAATCTACCAGTTGAAACTTTGCAACTGCGGATTTTTCCTTTACGTCCTTGTAGCCTTGTGCAACTTCGTGGCTTGATAATGCCGTTCCGCAACGCGGACAATAAGGCACGATTTTGAATCCTTTGTACAATAAGCCCTTTTTGTGAATTTCCTTTAAAGCCCACCACTCGGACTCGATATAGTTGTTGTCGTAAGTAACATAAGGGTGTTCCATATCCGCCCAGTATGCCACGCGGTCGGACAACTGCTCCCACTCGCCCTTATACTTCCAGACAGATTCCTTACATTTGTTGACAAACGGCTCGATGCCGTATGCTTCTATTTGCTTTTTACCGTCGATACCGAGAAGTTTTTCCACTTCGAGTTCAACCGGCAATCCGTGCGTATCCCAACCTGCCTTACGCAACACCTTGCGCCCTTTCATTACCTGATAGCGCGGAATAAGGTCTTTTATCGAACGCGTAAGAACGTGCCCGATATGCGGCTTGCCGTTGGCTGTCGGAGGACCGTCGTAAAAAGTAAACGACTTGTCGCCTTTGGCGGCTGTCTGTTCAAAAATTTTGTTTTCTTTCCAAAACTTAAGAACTTGCATTTCTCTGTCGACAAAGTTTAAAGAACTGTCGACCTTCTTATATTTGCTCATAGAGTGTAACCTCCTAAAAATGCGTTTTTTTATTCGTAATTTGTAATGCGTAATTATGGTTTATGTTGTTATAACGCGGAATTTGTAAATATTTTTGAACGTTAATTTAAAAGCAATCCTCTTCCGCTTTGCTTCGCCGAACTTTTCCGCTACGGTCTAGTCTGTGTAACTTAATATTTAACCAGTCAAGGTCGTCCGTTTGCCAATTTCTAACACAGTAAACAAAGTGTATATTCGCCAGTATTGCAACGTCCGTTTGACGGCTGTTAAGCGCACAAAGTAAGGCAGGCGCGGATTTCGCGAGACGAGTGTGCTACACCGTACACTCTGAGCGAAAACATAAGCAAAACGCAGTATTGCAATGCTTAAACGCCGTCAAACAAAAAAATGCGGGGCGTTTGAAAAAACGCTCCGCACAACAAAAGAGTTCTACCATTTCAAACAAGTACGTTTGCTTATATGCGCGTATGAACACAGTTGCATATCCGCAAGTTATACCGTGTAGTAAGATAACGGGCTACTTTCCGTACTTGTTTACTGCTGTTTCGACAAGTCTACTTGCAAGGTGATGGCTTACGGTACGGTCAGTCGCGTTTTTCAGCTTACAACGCGCTCTCTGTACAAACCGACGTCCGCAGTCTTGTCCTTGCTCAAACGTATTTACTGTTAAATTATTTACATTTTAGCAAATAGTTATAAATTTCGCAAGTAAATTGGCATTATTTTGTTTCCCTTGCTTAATTCTGTCCTATTCCTTGTAATCCGGCTTCCTGCGAAGTTTGCGTTCGTTGCCTTTGTCGTCTACAATGTAGGTATTGTCAAGGGTCTGCAATACGCCCAAACGCCACGATTCCAAGTATTCTTTACGTAATTTTTGCTGTTCGCACTTCTCCGCTTCGGTAAGTCCATCTGCCGTTTTAGATTTACGCGCCAGTTCGTTTATTCTGTCTATTTTTTTTTGTTCCATATTGTTCAAACCTTATAAAATATTTACTAAAAATCATTGTACCATTTTTGCAGTTGACGGTCAAGTTTAATTGTTTGCAGAAGTTTAAGCACCACATAAAAGTTGTAAGTTTTATAGATGAGAAGTCTAAAAAAGAAAAATGTGTCATCGCTTACCGACGGAGCGTAGTTGGGCGAATTAGAAGATAAAGATGCAACACTTGTTTATACATTCGCAATGCTCAACTTAAAAGTTAGGAGAGCGGCTAGATAATTCTTGGTACAAAGAAAGACAATAAAAATTAACAAAAACTATTTGTATTAAACTATCCGAATAATGTTAAAAAAAACGATTGCCAACAAGCAACCGTTAAAAATTTCTGAGACTGCGCGTTACAGTTGACAGACTATGCCGAAACGGTATCTTTGTAGGTGGCTACTTCAAAGCTACCTTGTGGCACACGCTCGTGCTGCTTAGTGCTGCTGTGTTCCCACCCTGACACGGTTTACAGATTTACGTTGCACAAGACCTTGATATCAACACTCCTTGCAAATTCCTGCTTTCCACACAGAAAGCCGCCTGCAACTTTCAGCCCTACTTTAGCGGATTGTAGGCAACAGGGCACCGCTAGCTCCCCGCCTAGCGCAGTACCGATATTATACAATACGGCGCAAAAAAAAGCAACTGTTTATTTTGTCGAAACAAACATAACCTATACGGCATTTTAAAACCAAAAACGTATGTTTACATTGTTCAACATAAAATATGATGGGATTCCTTTGCAAAAATATACGCTAAAACCGATATGAAAGTAAACGTATTTAAACTTTGCTTTTATATCGAAACGAACTAAAACTTTGTATTTAGCCGCAATTCAACATAATAATAATTTGAGTTTTCGAATTGCAATACTTAGCACATTTGCAATGAAAGGCACATATAGCTACTGACAGATTTTTGTCTTTCGGTATTTTATAAGGTTTCATTTTATCAGCAATATATATTCGTTTCTTTGCAAAACTGCTTACAAGCGACAACTCAAATTAAATACGCTGCTCACCATAATACTAATCTCATTGCCCTAATGATACTAATTTGCTTACACCAATTTGCTTATTTCTTTTTTTAGTCTACCGATAATCTTCTTTTCCAGACGGGATATGTACGATTGAGAAATCCCTAGCAGGTCGGCAACTTCTTTTTGCGTTCGTTCGTCCTCGCCGTCCAGACCGAAACGCATTTCTATAATTTGCTGTTCGCGCTTAGACAGCCTTTTTAATCCTTCTTCAAGCAGTTGACGTTCTACCTGACTTTCTACGTGTGTGTAAATAGCGTCTGAATCCGTACCCAAAATATCCGCAAGAAGCAACTCGTTACCGTCGCCGTCTACGTTAAGCGGTTCGTCAAGGCTCACTTCGGCTTTGCGTTTGGACAGTTTTCTAAGATACATCAGTATTTCATTTTCGATACAGCGGCTTGCATAAGTAGCAAGTTTTATTTGTTTTTCCGCCTTAAAACTGTTTATCGCTTTTATTAGTCCTATCGTTCCGACGGAAACCAAATCTTCCATATCGACGCCGCTGCTTTCAAACTTCTTAGCAAGGAACACGACCAATCTTAAGTTGTGTTCAACAAGTTTGTCCTTGGCTATATTATCGCCGTTTTGGATAGCGGCAAGCAAAACCGCTTCTTCTTCCTGAGATAACGGATGCGGCAACGCTTCCGCTCCGCAAAGATAATGCGTTGTTTTTTCTGACAGCGATAGACTTCTGAGCAATTTTTTTAGCAATTCCAGCATTTTCATAGTTTACACCTATCCTTTAACATTATAAAAAATTATCTTTGTTTTAAGTTATCTGATTAGTTTGTTAGGGATTGACATACGCTTACTTAATTAGTTAATAAACTTTTTAAGCAATGAAACTGACTTTAAGTATTAAATACAATCCCTCGTTCAATGTCTCTAACATTTCCTTAATTATGTTTTTTGCAATAATATTCCAAACCGTAATCAGTAGAGTTTTTACTCAATATGTTTACAATTTTAAACCGTCAATCTAACTTTTTTATTGTTTTAAAAGACCGATTAAACAACTTTCAAATTTATCTAAAGTGTTAGCGGTTATTACTTAATAAACACGTTTGACAGTAGAATATTGAACATAGACTGACACTTTTCGGCAGGTAACGCCAAGTACACGTTTTCTGTATGTCCGTTAGCGGCGGCAACGGCTTTGACTGCCATTACTTTCTTACTGCCAACGACCGTAGTAACTTCAATTTCTACCGCCTGTCCGGCAAGCGTTTGTTTTGCAAAGTAATCGGCAAAGCCCGAAAATTTTTTCGTAACAAAGCAAACGGGTATACCCTCGTAAGTTAAAGTATTGCCGCTGTCGCAATAACCCGTCAATTTGTACTCCTTATCCAAAGTGAGAAGGATGTTGACAATATGCGGAGCAATTTTTTTTGCCTGTTTCAAATAAAAAACCACCGAATAACACAAGAACGCGACAAGACTTACTGCTAAAACGTATACAAATAACGGAACTTTCAGTTGATAAAACTCACCGTTTTCGGTTACATAACCGATATTGCAAAAATGGAAAATCGCCACTATTGCGCCGCCTAGCACAAAAGTGTATGCAACCGTCAGCAAAATATACCAAAAAAGCTTTTTGCCGAAACCAACCGCAGTTATACACATCAAAACAAGACACGCTGTTTTAACCAAATAAACCAACCAGCCTTCCACAAACGCGCTTACTACGGCACACGCCGCACCCACAAGCGCGCCGAGAACAATACGGTACTTCTTGTACGGTATCCTGAGCGTTAATGCCGCCGCAAAAAGTATCAACGCGTCTATTACAAAGTTGTCGGCTATAACGTATTCGATATAAACGTCCATAAGGACATTTTATCCGAATAAAAAGACGACAAATTGTAACTTTTGTTGTAGAGAGAAGTTTTTTGTAAAAAGCGTCAAATCATTCAAAACAAATTTGTAAAGTATTGTAATTTTGTAAGCAAGTCAGCAAAGTTGCATTTACTTTTTTGATTAAATATTTTATAATGATATTAAATATCCCGCAAGTTTGGTTAGCAAAAGGAGCGAATATGAGTAATATTTATGACGACGATACCTTTTTTAAAGCATACTCAAATATGTCAAGAAGCAAAGGCGGACTAACAGCGGCAGGCGAATGGCACCAACTTCAAAGGCTTTTTCCAAATTTGAAAAACAAGAGAGTGCTGGATTTGGGATGCGGTTACGGCTGGCACTGCAAATATGCAATTGAAACGGGCGCCGATAGCGTGCTCGGCATAGACGGAAGCAGTAAAATGATTGAAACCGCAAAACGGATAAATCAGGACGGACAAATTGAATACAGAGTGTGTAATATAGAAGAATACGATTACCCGAACAATCAATTTGATTTGGTAATTTCAAATCTTGTACTCCACTATATCGCAAATTTGAAAGAAGTATATCAAAATGTTTACAAAACATTGAAAACAGGCGGACTCTTTTTATTTAATATAGAGCATCCTTGTTTTACTGCGGGAATAAACGAAGACTGGATATATGACAGTAACGGAAAAGCGCTGTATTGGGCAATCGACAACTATTTCTATTCGGGAGAAAGAAAAACCAATTTTTTAGATAAGGAAGTAATAAAACAACACCATACGTTAACGCAAATTCTAAACAGCTTATTACAGTGCGGATTTGAGATTAAAGCAATAGAAGAAGCTATGCCTCCGGAAAATATGAGAGAACTACCCGAAATGGAAAATGAAATGCGCAGACCGATGATGTTGTTAATAAAAGCGCAAAAGACTGCCGGTGTTTGACAGTGGTTTTCGTAATAAAAATTGTTTTCGCCTACCGGTAGCTCAACAATTTTTGTTGCAAAAGACGACAATAAAAATTGTCTTCGACTACCAGAAACTAGGCTATCATAGTTACAAAAAATCCGACAAACAAAAAGTGCAAAGATTGTTTAATCCTTGCACTTTTTAAAATTTCTGCCAAATTTCTAAAATAGTCTTACAATCAATTTTAATCCTGTTCAACTTCGCGGAAGATTTCGCCTTTAACATACGGCATCGGGTCAACCGTTTTGCCGTCCTTGGTAACCTCCAAGTGAACGTGCGCTCCGTCCATAAATTCGTTAGAAGCGGTTGTACTTGCAACGCCTATTTTGTCGCCTTTTTTAACGTTTTGACCTTTTACCACCTGTATGTCGTTAAGCGAAGCATACGTTGCAATAACGTTGTCTCCGTGGTCAATTGTAACTTCGTAGCCCATTTCGAAGGTATTTTTCACGTCCAACACTGTTCCGTCATACATAGATGCAACTTCCGTTCCGTCTGTGGCAATAAGGTCTATACCTTTGTGATAGCAATAACCGCCCAAAGTAGAATTGCTGACAAATAACACGTCTTTTCCGTCAACATATTCCATTCCGACCGAAGTATAATTTAAAGGTTTAGCAAAATACACTTTTACCTTATCTTTTATAACGGGATCGGGATCTTTATCACCGTCATCGGGTTTTTCTACTACCGGATTATCGGGAATAGAGGGTGCGGGTTTATTTGTAAGAGTAACAGCCAACACCACCGCGGCTATTGCCAATACGCAAAAGATAAGCAACAGTAACGCCGCATTATTGCGTAAAAATCTTGTAAATTTGTTTGTCTTTTTTGTAGAATTCATTGTTTGCCTCCGTATTTATTTGTTGAAATTGTTACCTTGATATTAAAGTTTTATACTCGCTTTACAATATTTTTTTCAATCAGTTTTTGCCTTATACATTTTACAATTGCACAATTTTGTGAGAATCAACTTGCGCAACGCTTAATAGTCGCCCAAAATAAGCGGCGAACCCACCGTAACGGTACCGCAAGAATATGCTATTTGGATATTTACATATTGTCCGTCAAGCATAATGCCGTTATCGATAAATTTGCTTACACCGCAAATTACAATTACATCGTTACATTGCTGATAGGAAACGACAGTTACGTTTAACTTCTTTATAATCTCGTCAACATAAGAACGCGATTGTGCAAAACTTACGCTAACGCCGTCTATCTGCGAACAACACGCAACGGTTTTGCCGTAATCCGATAAGCGGCAAGTAACTTTTTTGCCGATTCCCATATCGACATAATCCAAAGATGTATCACGGCAATACAAACTGACGGAAGAATCTTGCGGCATATATTTAGTTGCAACCTTATCAAATGATTGCGGCAAAAAATATCCCAGTGTTCCTAAAATCACTACAGTTAAAATAGCCGCCACAATAAATCGTTTCATAATAGGCAATTATTAACAGAAATTTTAATAAAAATAACAAAATAGTAAAAATAACAAATGACTTTAATTGTCGAGCACAATTAAATTAAAACAGTTTATATCTATACACTTTTTAGTGTATTTACAAATTACGATTATTCTTCAAAAATCGCATCGACACATTCACATACAAAAAAATGAAATATAATAAGACGGACTGAAATCAGTCCGTCAAAAAATTTAAATTATTCGTAAAGTTTAGATACGGGCAAATCGGTATAAACACGCTCGATTGCTTCCGCAAACAAATCGGCAATGGTAACAATCTCTATCTTACCTATACGCTTTTCGGCAGGCAAGTCTATTGTATCCAAAACCACGATTTTAGAAAGCGGACTTGCTTCAAGACGTTCGATAGCGGGACCGGACAATACTGCGTGCGTACAACACGCAATTACTTCGCTCGCACCGTTATCCACTAACGCTTGCGCGCCTTGACAAATAGTTCCTGCCGTATCAATCATATCGTCCAACATCAAGCACATACGCCCTTTTACGTCGCCTACAACGTTCATTACTTCCATAACGTTTGCGCGCGGACGGCGTTTGTCAATAATTGCTAAAGGAGCATCGAACCGCGACGCCAAAGCTCTGCTACGGACAACGCTTCCGGTATCAGGACTGACGATTGTAAGATTATCCGGTACGCCAACCGACTTAAAATGTTTGGCAATTACGGGCATTCCCATAAGGTTATCTACGGGGATATTGAAAAATCCCTGCAACTGACTGCTGTGCAAATCCATTGTCAAAACACGGTTAGCGCCTGCAGTTTGAAGTATATCCGCCACCAGCTTTGCCGAAATAGGGTCTCTTGCTCTCGCTTTGCGGTCTTGGCGTGCATATCCGAAGTACGGAACTACAGCCGTTATACGCCCCGCAGAAGCGCGTTTACAGGCGTCTATGATAATAAGCAACTCCATCAAATTATCGTTTACAGGAGTATTTGTAGACTGTACGATAAACACGTCGCAGCCGCGTACGGATTCTTTAATATTTACAGATGTTTCGCCGTCGGAAAATTTACCGACGTCCATTTTGCCTAATTCCAAATCGAGTTGCGAGCAAATCGATTGCGCCAACTTTTTGCTGGCATTACCTGCGAAAATCTTGATTGCACCGTGAATTTGATTGAGCATTGTTCCCCCGAATACCTAATTGTCAATTATACAAAACCGTCAAGCCGCTAAAATAAAATACCGTAAGGCGTGATACTATTATTAGTTTAATTTTATAATTTTGCATAAAAAGTGTCAAGTAAAAACCGATTGGGATAATATACACAATATTTCACTTTTTTCCGATTACTAAAACAAAAATAATACTATTATACTAAAAGACTTTTCCGCAAAGGAAAAGTCTTTTAACTGCTACTCAGTAACTCGACTTCTTTTCGTAATCTTTGCAGTAATGCGCCGTTTCGCAATCATTGCAAGGAGAAACCGTAATTTGTTCCAAATTGCAGCAGCATTTTTTATCGTTGTGATACTTGCAAGCTTCGACATCGCACATAATTGTTTGTTGGTTTTTCATAATTATATCCTCCTGCTTTAATTGTTTACAATCAATAAATAAATAATACCTTTCATCTGAATTACAGCAAAACAACATTATCTATTATTATCACTGCAATTTCCCGTGTATTGCAATCAATTGACTTAAAACGCAAGTTGATATATAATAGATTAAAATCGTTATACTTTAGACATTTACAATTTTTTGATTTATCGCAAAACTACCAGCATTTATTTTAACAATAATAAGTACGGAGAGAGATATGAAAGTTTTATTATTACAAGACGTAAAAGGTCAAGGAAAAAAAGGCGAGATAATAAACGTTTCCGACGGATATGCAAATAATTTCTTGCTGAAAAAAGGATTGGGCGTCGTAGCAACGGCAGATACTATTAACTCTGTAGCAATAAAAAACAAAGCGCTCGAACGTCAAAAAGCGGAAGAAAAACAAAAAGCGTTAGACGATGCCAAAAAATTAAAAGGACAAGTTGTTACTATTACTGCATCAAAAGGCTCTCAAGGCAAAATGTACGGCAGCATTACCAACAAAGAAATTGCCGAAGAACTTAACAAACTGGGATACTCTGTAGACAAAAAACAAGTTGTACTAAAAGACCCGATAAGAGTAACGGGCAATTATCAAGTAACGGTAAAAATGTATGCGGAAATATCTACTACTATTACGGTAACGGTCGAATAGTATTTTACTTGCTCGATACAACAAAAGTACATGTGTAACAATATGCAAAAGTGTTTGTTGCATTAAACGTTTCTGTGCATTTACTACAAAAAGACGTTGATTTTATTTCTCAACGTCTTTTTTTGTGTAATTGCTCGCAAATCCACATTGCACTCAATGCGACAGTCTATTTATATATTTGTTTATTAAAAATTACCGATATATAATTAACAAACTGAACGCACGTTTATTGCACACCTTTTTTTAAAGAATCACTGTTTTTTTTATTGTAACGCAAAGGCGTATTCTTTTACCTACACAAGTATTTTGCAACAAACAAGCAATGACCGCCGTTATTTCATACACACAATTGTCAATACTAAAGTATAAACAAAAGCAACCAAAAATTGATTATTTGCTAATTCTTATCGCCGTCATTGTTTTGCTTGTTCTTATATTCATTGACAGCGCACAATGTAATCAGCGCAACTGCGCCGAGCAAAGAGATTACGCCTATTGTTATTGCATAAGGTTTCAATCTGCTAGCATTGTCGTTGACAGTCGACAGAATTTTAATATCAGATATTCTGATATATTTTACGTCTTCTGCATTTTCAAAAGCACTTCTAGGCAAGTCCAAATATCCGCCAACTTTTACAACATCATCTTTAACAGTTACTTTTACCTCTTCTTTACCAGAATAAATAACCTTTAAATTATCGTCAATCAGTTTGTATGTAAATTCAAATTCGCATCTGCCTTTAGGTAAACCGCTTATATCAAATTTATAATCTACCGACCATGAACTATATCCATAAACAGAAAAAGAAACATTATCGACTTTATAATTCCTCTCACACCCTGTTAATGCAAGAATAAACATAACGCACAATAACAGCACTAGAATTAAACTAAATTTTTTCATTTCCCGTTCCTCCTGTCAGTGCGTCAGTATTCATACCAGAACTTTTGTCAAATTTACTATTTGTTTTATCCTTGTGCAGAATACTGTACAATAAAAAATATACTCCTGTAACTATACCCGATACAGCCACTTGCAACATTTCGGATATATATCCTAAACCCGTAGCATATCCGTTTGTGCCTATATACTGCGCATCTTTACGAATCAATGCAATAAACACTATAGCGGTTACAAATAAAACAAAACTCAATACCGACGCGACAATTGAAAAAGCTTTTTTGTGAGCAATCAATGCGGTAATAATTCCTACAATAGTAACAAATGTTACTAAAGAAACAGAAAACGCCGCCCACTTGGCATCTGTCATTAGTTCTAACGTGCCGTCTGTCGCATCAGAGTTTATCAAATCGTCAATCAAGAAAAACTCTGACAGCAACGAAATTGCCGAACCTACCAAAGAAAACACGGCAAGTCCGATCAAAACGCCGACAACAATACTTAAAGTTTTATTTTTCATACAAATTTTCTCCATAAATGCAACATACGTTATTCGTATATTATCTTATATAACCAGTATAGCACACTACCCCCCCCCACAGTCAAGTAAGTATCAAAAAAGAACTGACATTTTGTGTCAGTCCTTTTTTTACAATTAAATCTATATTACTTAATTTCTGCTTCTGCGCCGGCTTCGGTAAGAGTCTTAACCATACCTTCGGCTGTTTCTTTGGGTTGAGCTTCCTTGATTGTAGCGGGAGCGCTTTCAACAAGATTTTTAGCTTCAACAAGACCGAGACCCGTAAGTTCGCGAACAGCTTTGATAACAGCAATTTTGTTGGCGCCGATAGCCTTCAAAACTACGTCGAATTCTGTCTTTTCTTCAACAGCGGGTGCTCCGCCTGCTACTGCTCCGCCTGCAACGGCTATGGGAGCGGCTGCGCTTACGCCGAATTCTTCTTCGATAGCGTGTACAAGTTCGTTAAGTTCCAATACAGAAAGAGATTTGATCTCTTCAATAAATTTCTTTGTATCCATTGTAAATTATCTCCTATTATTTTTTAATATGTTTTCCGTCCGTTAGGCGAACGACTCCGTTAATTTACGAGAATTACTCGCCTTTTTGTTCGGCAACCGCATTCAAAGCGACAGCCAATCCGCGCATAGGCGCAGACAATACCGATACCAACATACCGAGCAAAGTTTCTCTGTTGGGTACTTTACTCATAGCGTCGCAAGTTGCGGCGTCGGCATATTTCTTATCGAACATTCCGCACTTAATTGACATTGCATTGTACTTCTTGATACTTTCTGCCGCAACCTTGGCGGGAGCAATAGCATCGGAAGAACCGAAAGCAAAAGCGCTGGGACCGTTCAATGCTTCGTCAAACTCGGTATATCCAAGTTCGTTAAGCGCCTTTTTAAACAACGTGTTCTTTAATACCTTGTATTCTACGTCGTTCTTTCTGAACTCTGCGCGGAACTCGGTATCTTGTGCAACGGTCAATCCCTTGTAGTCAATAATAACAAACGATTCGCTGTTTTGAATTTGAGTTTTGATTTGTTCAACAACTTCGCGTTTTGCCATTTGTGCAGGACTAAGATGTCCGTGATGACGTTCGTGATCCATTGTGTGTTTCCTCCTTTTTAGATTTTTGATAATTGCCGATACTACCGTAGACAATTACCGTCGCTATTTGCGACTATTAAAAACCCTTGCGCCGTATAATCGGTACAAGGGTAGGAGTCTTTTAGACTGTTAAACCTAATTTGTACCTCGGCAAGATTTACTGATACTTGCTGTCTTTGGAACGGTTTTGGGTTAATAATTCAATTTAAATAATTACAAAAATCTAAGACCTATTTATAAGCCACTTTAATGCCGGGCCCCATAGTTGTAGCAACGGCAACCGATTTAAGATATGTTCCCTTTGCGGCTGCGGGTTTAGCCTTTACTATTGCGTCCATAATAGCCGTAGCGTTTTCGAGCAACTTGTCTTTACCGAACGACTTCTTACCGAAGATAACGTGGCAGATAGATTGCTTGTCAAGACGGTATTCTACTTTACCTGCCTTGATATCGTGGATAGTCTTAGCAATATCCATAGTAACAGTACCGCTCTTTGGGTTAGGCATCAAACCCTTAGGTCCTAAAATTCTACCGAGACGTCCTACAAGACCCATCATATCAGGAGTCGTAACAAGTACGTCAAAGTCGAACCAGTTTTCTTTTTGCATCTTTTCGATGTATTCTTCTGCGCCTACATAGTCTGCGCCTGCCGCTTGCGCTTCATCAGCTTTAGCACCCTTGGCAATTACCAATACGCGCAAAGTTTTACCTGTTCCGTTAGGAAGTACTACTACGCCGCGTACTTGTTGGTCTGCTTTACGGCTGTCTACACCGAGTTTTACGTGCAATTCCAACGTCTCGTCGAATTTTGCCGTAGCAATATCTATTGCCGTTTGAATTGCTTCACCCATATCGTATTGCTTTGTTTTGTCGATTTTTTTCAAAGCATCAACATATTTCTTACCTTTCATCTGACGCCTCCTTAACCTTCGACAACAATACCCATACTACGGGCTGTTCCTGCTATCATTGAGCAAGCCGCTTCCAAAGACGCCGCGTTCAGGTCGACCATCTTCGTTTTGGCAATTTCTTCAATTTGCGCGTGAGTAATCTTAGCAACTTTAGTTCTGTTGGGAACGGCGCTACCGCTTTCGATTCCGCAAGCTTTTTTGATAAGTACGGGTGCGGGCGGCGTTTTAAGAATAAACGTAAAGCTGTGATCTTGATAAATAGTTACAATTACGGGGATAATAAGTCCCGCTTTGTCGGCTGTTCTCGCATTGAAATCTTTAGTAAATCCGGGAATATTAATTCCGTGAGGACCGAGAGCCGAACCTACCGGAGGTGCCGGTGTCGCTTTGCCGGCAGGAAGTTGAAGTTTAACTACTGCCGTAACCTTTTTAGCCATAATAATCTCCTTGTCGTGGTTTTAACGAAAGAAACCCAATGTATTTGCTTCTTTCTCCCAATATTCCGCATTCAGTTTTAGGGCAAAAGCGGTCAACCGCCCAAAAAGACAACTAACCTTCTACTATCGTAGGGTTGTTGATTTTTTCTATTTGTATAAAGTCCATATCAACGGAAGTTTCTCTGCCGAACATATTCAAGGTTACCTGAGCCTTTTGACGTGCAACGTCAATTTCCTTGATAACTCCGACAAGACCTTCAAACGGACCGGATATGACGGTTACGTTATCGCCCACAACCATATCAAAGTCTACTACCCGTTCTTCCAAACGCAAACGTTTAACCTCGTCGTCTTCTAACGGCCAAGCTTTGCCGCTAGGACCGACAAATCCGGTAACGCCTCTTGTATTTGTCAACATAAACCACAGTTCGTTAGAATACACTAACTTTACAAACACATAGCAAGGCATTACTTTGGCCTCGTAGGCTTTCTTTTTGCCGTTTTTTTCTTCAATAAGGGTTTCGGTCGGAATTTTGGTATCCAAAATAACGTCTTGCAAATTGCCGTTTTCAACCATTTGCTCGATGCTCTTCTTTACCAAACTTTCATAGCCGGAATAAGTATGAAGAATATACCACTTTGCATTGTTTTGAGCGCTCATAATCCGTTCCTATGCCGCAGGGGCTGTACTAATCAAACTCATCAGCCAAACGAAAAGAGAGTCTGCGCCGAAAACTATCAAAGCGAAGAATAAAACTACAAGCAAAACGATAAGCGTGTTTTTTACAACCGTTTTGAAATTAGGCCAAGAAACCTTCTTGAGTTCCGACCAACTTTTTCTGAAGAAATGTCCAAGTCTTTTGAATGGGTTGGGCTTTTTTGCCTTTTGTTGCGCTGCCATAGCAATTCTCCTTACTTAGATTCCTTGTGAACAGTATGTTTCTTGCAAAACTTACAATACTTGTTGTATTCGAGTCTGTCAGTTGTTGTTTTACCGTTTTTGTATGTGTCGTAGTTGCGTTGTTTGCACTCGGTGCAAGCCAAAACTACCTTGACTCTATTGCCTTTTTTTGCCATAGTAACAAATCTCCTGTGCGGCATATTAAAAACCGATTTGGCGGTTTTTCGCACGCAAAAAATTACACCCCTATATAGAGTGCTAGATAATAATAACATAATAGTCAATCGTTGTCAACGAAAAACAGTCATTAAAACCCGATAATTTTGCTTAATTTTCAGTAATTATATAATAATGCCAAACAACATTTTACTATGTATAATGCAACCCTTGCAATTTGACATTTAGACACTAAAATGATAATATATTACCGCAAACACAGTTTACAACGCAGAAATTACTTTACGAAGGAAGCAACCGCTAATTGACTGAGTTTAAGATTCGACTTTTAGGTCAGCCAAAATAAACATTCTGCAATGCTTATGTGAACCACAAAAATTATGATCGCTATTGTTTGCGCATTTCATATCTGCGATAGTAATTATTTGCATTGAATTACCGCTTTCTTCTAAAATACAATGCAAAAATGCTGTTGCAAAAAGGAGAAGAACTTGAACAGAATGATTAACGAAAACGAATCTTGTTTGAAACTTCGCAACCAAACTACCCGCTGCGAAGAAACTTACTGCAAAGTTTATACAAGAAAATTCCGCGGTTATTTGCGTTTCGTATTTTTAAACCATCAATCGGTAGGTTTGCTTGCGATGATATTATTTGCGGCAATTTTGATTGTCTCGTTCCATTTCTTTTATAGAGGCGACGACCGTTCTTTTATTTGGTATATGGGTGGATTAGGCGCATTTATATTCTTAGTATGGCTGGGAATTTTAATACTCAGACTGTGGTTTTGGAAGTACACAAAATACGTTGTAGTAACCAACGAAGGCATTTGGCTGATGTGGCACAGTTTGTTTTGGAGAAGAACGAACTTTAAGGGCAAGAGGCATTTTGCAAGCGCGCTGTGGAATATTTACGGCTGGGGCGAAATTAAAATTACCGACAACGACAAAGCGCGTCCGCAAAGTCCGGTGAAAACGGCAAGATTTTTTGATAATTTCGATTATGCCGTTGTTAAGTCGACGCACTTGTCCTCGCTGTTTTTGACACGTTTCGACGGTGTGCAGGAAATTAATTTTTTAGAGGAAAGCGACGCTAACGAAATACTGGAATATGCAAAAGAACAAAAAAGACGTAAAAAGCCCAAAAAGAAAGATATGGAAATAATTGAGGACGATTACGACAAACTACCCGACGACGAATTTGTAGAAAATGACGATGAATAACCGACAGCGGTTACCTCAAATGAAATATTATCCCCTCTTGCTAGCGGCTTGACAATTTTGTTACGAGAATCGATAAACACAGGAGCGAATCTTGATAGAATTCGCTCCTTTTTATTTAAACAATGCAATTCCTTTAAACGAATAATACTTTCTTTAATTTAGACTTGTTTTTAAACAGAAGCATCAACGCTTGCGCCGCATCTCGGGCAACTTTCCAAAAAAGTATAATACATACAGAACAATTAAAACAATGTATATAAAAATTAGCGAGAAAAATACACTCATCACAACAATAGCGTCGGTCATACTTACTTCCGTTCCGTAAGACACGGGAGAACTTAACGGCAGCCCCGCTTTGCTTAATCCGCCTATGTATATCTCGACCTTTTCGCCAATGCGTTGTTTGTCTCGTTCTTCCGTTCTGTAATCGCCCCGTCCGCAACCGCCTTCATATACTATTCCCGTATCGTCATCGGTATAACTGTATATTATTGTATAAGTACTACCTCTGCCGTGCGGCATAGAAGAAGTATACGACAGTCTTACAATTTGGGCTTCGACAATTATTTTTTTATCTATTGCTTGTTGAAGTTCCGTATCGGTTAAATACCGCAGCACGCCAAGGCTACCGCCTAGACAAAATAAAGCCAACAGGATGACTGATACGATTATACCTTTCCAACTGAATGCAAGAAAATCTTTAAATTTTTCCATGAAGCAACCACCAATACAAGTCTCTCATAATTATTTGTTGTACGGCAAACGGATTTTGTGGACAGACAAATCATCCGCTAAAATTTTTACACTAACCGAAGCGTTGTATTTATATTACCACAACCCGATTTAAAAGTAAAACAAAAGATTTTGTGCGTTTTTATACCGTGCAAAAATTATTTTTAGTATTGACAAAGTGGCAAAAATGATATATTATATTAACCCACCGCAAAAATACCTTTATAATAAGGCACTGTTTGCGCCATATAGTTTACATAAACGCATTGTATATAGAATCTATTATTTTGCGGCTTAAATCTAATATAAATGTAAAATTCTATAAACATATCGGCGCAAAATCAGGAGGTTTAAACTATGACAGATTACAAATTACTTGTAAAAGAAGCATACGAAGCGCAAAAAATGGCGTATATACCCTATTCGCATTGGGCGGTAGGCGCAGCATTACTCACAAAGGAAGGCAAAATTTACCGCGGATGCAATATCGAAAGTTCGACGTTTTCCCCCACCAACTGCGCAGAAAGAACGGCATTTTTTAAAGCCGTTTCGGAAGGAGAGCGCAACTTTAAGGCTATCGCCATTGTAGGTAACGACATAAATACGCCCATCGGACAAGGAGACTACTGCCCTCCGTGCGGCGTTTGCCGTCAGGTAATGACAGAGTTTTGTCAAGGCGACTTTGAAATAGTACTTGCCAAAGACTACGACAAGTACGAAGTTTACACGCTGTCCGAACTTATGCCCCTTATCAGTTTGCCGTTAAGCAACAAATAAACCGATAAATTCCGTCCGCTTTGGAGAAAAGGTCATTGCTTTTTTGCAATGACCTTTTTTGAAACCCAAAAGTAAAAGTTCTGTTCTTATTTATATTTTGATTTCCTCCTTAAAAATTGCATAAAAAAATCAAGTTCGCATTTCTGCTACTTGATTAGATTGAATTTAGAGCGCCGTTAACCGTCTTAAGTCGTAATACGTAAAAAAAATATTAAAATACGGGAATTTCAGTTTTGTAATTTTTATAAAATAGACAGTTAGCGCTAAGCGCACTTATTGACGATAAAATACGCTCTAAATTTAACTTACATAAACTATTGAACAATGTCGATTAAGTATACTTGCCAATTCTCGGCGTCATATAAGCACCTGACTGTTTTATTGTTATATTCGCTCAATTCAAATTTTGAAAATACACTATTAGAAAAACACGGATGCGTATCTGCTGTAACAGTACCAAGCATTACGGTATAATAGACGCTACGTCCATAAAAATACGATATACTCGGCGAGTCCAATACCGCTTGATAAATTTTAAAGTTGTTAAAATTTTTTAACAGTTTTTTAGCCTGCATAAACTGATATAAAGCAAAACTGCCGAAAACCGCACCATAAACAACAACAAATCCAAGCCAAATACACACATTTATCAAGAACACGTCTTTACTAAAATCTATCGCTGATATTATAAACAATGCAATGGTAACAATGCCCGAAATAATTCCCCACAGTAACAGGTATACTTTTGCATTGTGAATCCGCCACCGATAATCTATGCTGTTTTTTATATCTGTTGTTGTTAATTCGTTCATATATATCTACCTATTTAATTATTCAATATAATTTTAGCACAAACAAATTACAAAGTAAATACACAAAAACTGACGGCAAGTTCCGCCCAATATAAATACTGTATATATTCTATCTTACCTTCTATACAAGAAGTCATATTTAATTTTAACAATTCTATCTCTTTATTACAACTAAAAATTATACTAATATGCTTTTTAATAATATTTTGTTGATTAGCAACACTATGCCATTTTTATTTCAATACGACTTTACAAATGCAGAATTGTCCAATGCCGCTTTTTAAGATTCAAATCGCTTACATAATCAGATAGACGCGTTGGCTTATTTTTCTGATAATATTGCTTTTAAAATTTATGTTAATATATCAAACTTCTCTAAACTTTTCGTCCATTCGCTTGGTTTGTGTATACAAAAAAGTGCAGTCGAATTGACTGCACTTTTTAACATTTGTAAGTTAATTACGCGATGATCTTAGAAACAACGCCCGAACCTACTGTGTGTCCGCCTTCACGGATAGCGAAACGGAGTCCGTCTTCCATTGCGATAGGAGTGATAAGAGCAACCTTGATATGAGTATGGTCGCCGGGCATTACCATTTCTACGCCGGGGTCAAGTTCGATAGAACCTGTAACGTCCGTTGTACGGAAGTAGAATTGAGGACGGTATCCCTTGAAGAACGGGCTGTGGCGTCCGCCTTCTTCCTTAGTAAGAACGTAAACTTGTCCTTCAAATTCCTTGTGGGGAGTAACCGATTTGGGTTTAGCTACAACTTGTCCGCGTTCGATTTCTTTACGGTCTACACCGCGAAGAAGAAGACCAACGTTGTCGCCTGCGAATGCTTCGTCAAGAAGTTTACGGAACATTTCAACGCCTGTAACAACCGACGTTTTGATTTCGTCTTTCAAACCAACGATTTCTACGGGGTCGGAAGGTTTAACAGAACCGCGTTCTACTCTTCCTGTAGCAACTGTACCACGACCTGTGATCGTAAATACGTCTTCTACGGGCATCAAGAAAGGTTTATCTGTAGCACGTTCGGGTGTGGGGATATAAGCGTCAACAGCATCCATCAAGTCCAAAATGGGCTTGTAAACGGGGTCTGCAAGGTTCGTGTTACCGGAAGCGGCAGCATCCATAGCCTTTTTAGCAGAACCTTTAACGATAGGAAGATCGTCGCCGGGGAATTCGTACTTAGAAAGAAGTTCTCTAACTTCCATTTCTACGAGTTCAAGAAGTTCTTCGTCGTCAACAAGGTCGGTTTTGTTCATAAATACTACAATGTAGGGAACGCCAACCTGACGCGCAAGAAGAATGTGTTCGCGAGTCTGAGGCATCGGACCGTCAGCTGCGGAAACTACAAGGATTGCGCCGTCCATTTGAGCAGCACCCGTGATCATGTTTTTAACATAGTCTGCGTGTCCGGGGCAGTCAACGTGAGCGTAGTGACGCTTGTCTGTTTGATATTCGACGTGAGCGGTATTGATCGTTATACCACGAGCTCTTTCTTCGGGAGCCTTGTCGATTTCGTCATATTTCATAACTTCTGCTTTGCCTTGCATTGCCATAACCATCGTGATAGCAGCTGTCAAGGTTGTCTTACCGTGGTCAACGTGACCGATGGTACCAATATTGACGTGCGGTTTGCTTCTGTCAAATTTTGCTTTTGCCATTGTTGTGATTCCTCCTGAATTTTTGATAATGTCAAAATTTTATTTTTTATTACAATAGATACATTATATCTTATTTTTTCGTTTTGGTCTACACTTTTTATAAAATATTTTAGCCAAAACAATTATTTTGTAGCGCCTTCTTTGGCAATCTTCTCTTTGATTGCTTTAGGCACTTCTGCAAAGTGGTCAAACTGCATTGTGTAGTTACCGCGGCCTTGAGTACGGCTACGCAAATCGGTTGCATAACCGAACATTTCTGCCAAAGGTATAAACGCATTTACCACTTGAACGCCGTTGCGTAGTTCTATACCCGAAACATTACCGCGGCGGGATGAAACGTTACCCATAACGTCGCCCAAATACTCCTCGGGCATTGTTATTTCTACCTTCATCATAGGTTCGAGCAATACCGGATCCGCTTTAACAGCCGCATTTTTAAACGCTAAAGAACCTGCTATTTTGAATGCCATTTCCGAACTGTCTACAGCGTGGAAACTACCGTCAAATACGGTAACTTTAAAGTCAACCATTTCATAACCTGCCAAAGGTCCTGTTTTGCTTGCTTCAATAATACCGTTATTAACGGGTTGTATATACTCTTTAGGAATACTTCCGCCGACGGTTGCGTCAACAAATTCGTATCCCTTTCCGGGTTCTTGCGGTTCCATACGGATTTTACAATGTCCGTACTGACCTTTACCGCCAGACTGACGGACGTATTTACCCTCGGCTTCGACAGATTTACGGATAGTTTCTCTGTACGATACTTGAGGTTTACCTACGTTTGCTTCAACTTTAAATTCACGCAACAATCTGTCAACAATGATTTCCAAGTGAAGCTCGCCCATTCCGGCAATAATGGTTTGACCTGTTTCTTTGTCGGTATATGTTTTAAACGTCGGGTCTTCTTCCGCCAGCTTAATCAACGCCAGCGTCATCTTCTCCTGTCCCGCTTTTGTCTTAGGCTCGATTGCAACCTTAATAACGGGCTCGGGGAATACCATACTGTCAAGTACGATTTGATTTTTTTCTTCGCACAGCGTATCGCCAGTTGTCGTATCTTTCAATCCTACCAACGCGACAATTTCGCCTGCGTAGGTTTCGTCGATTTCCTCACGTTGAGCGGCGTGCATTTGCAAAACCTTAGTTACGCGTTCGCGCTTGCCTTTTGTGGAGTTATAAACATAACTTCCCGCTTGAATCTTACCGCTATATACGCGGCAGTAAGCAAGCTTGCCGACAAACGGGTCTGCAACGATTTTAAATGCCAAACCGCAGAAAGGTTCGTTATCGTCCGTTTTACGCACAATTTGTTTACTTTCGTCCTTAACGTCAAAACCGACAACGTGGTCTATATCAACGGGGCTGGGCAAATAATCGCAAACTGCGTCAAGCAATTTTTGAACGCCCTTGTTTTTGTAAGCCGTTCCGCAAAGTACGGGATTGACCTTTAACTCTATTACAGCTTTACGGAGAGCTTTTTTGATTTCGTCAACAGACAAATCGCCTTCTGCGAAAAACTTTTCCATCAGTTCGTCATCAGTGCCTGCCACAAATTCCACAAGTTCATCGTGTGCTTTGTTTACAGCATCGACCATATCTGCAGGAACATCCGTTTCGTCTATTTCGATTCCCTTAGGATCGTTGTAGATGTATGCTCTTTTTGTTATTACGTCAACAAGCCCTTTAAACGTTTCTTCCTTACCGATAGGTAATTGAATAGGCATAGCGTTTGCTTTAAGACGCTCGCGCATCATATTTACAACGTTGTAAAAATTCGCTCCGTTAATATCCATTTTGTTAACGAAAGCAATACGCGGAACGTTATACTTTGACGCTTGGTGCCAAACGGTTTCGCTTTGAGGTTCAACGCCGCCTTTTGCGCAAAATACTGCTACCGCTCCGTCAAGTACGCGCAACGAACGTTCTACTTCTACTGTAAAGTCAACGTGTCCCGGCGTATCGATAAGATTTATACGGTAGTCGATATTGTCGTAATGGTTAATCCAGTGTACAGTAGTCGCCGCAGACGCGATAGTAATACCGCGTTCCTGTTCTTGAGCCATACTGTCCATAACGGCAGTACCTTCGTGCGTCTCACCTATTTTACGGGTTTTACCCGAAAAAAACAGAATTCTTTCGCTTGTTGTTGTTTTTCCTGCGTCTATATGCGCCATAATACCTATATTACGCACATTTTGCAAAGGATAAATTCTTGCCATTGTTCTCTCTCACTCTCTCTTCTATATTACCATCTGAAATGCGCGAACGCTTTGTTTGCTTCGGCAGAACGATGCATTTCTTCTTTTCTCTTAAACGCGCCGCCTTGTTCGTTGTAGGCGTCCATAAGTTCGTTTGCGAGTCTCAGATACATATATCTGTCGCTGCGCTTACGGGCAAATAATACCAACCATCTGATAGCCAAAGTCTGACGTCTTTCGGGTCTGACTTCCATAGGTACTTGATAGTTCGCGCCGCCTACGCGTCTTGCTTTACATTCGAGCATAGGCATAAGATTATTGATTGCTTTGTTAAATACTTCCATAGGATCTTGTCCCGTGCGGTTTTTGATTTCGTCAAAAGCGCCGTAAACAATTTCCTGAGCAGTACCCTTTTTACCGTCAAGCATAACTTGGTTGATAACTTTTGTTACAACTTTGCTGCCGTAAACGGGATCGGGTAGAACGTCCCTTTTGGGGACACCGCTTCTTCTAGGCATCTTCGTTTCCTCCTTTTAGATTTTGTTTTTTAATTTTGTTTTTTACCAAATACAGCCAACTCGACGCAAAATAATTGCGGAGAAACTTCTGTCTCACAGCGGGATAACCCGCCGACATACTGCTTACTCGGCGAAAAGTCAAAATTAAAACTTCCGACTATTCACCAATTGAACTGTAAAAGTTTCGTTCTAAGTTTATTTCTTAGGACGTTTTGCGCCGTACTTAGAACGCGCCTGTCTACGGTTAGCAACGCCTGCAGTATCGAGTGTTCCACGGATAATGTGGTAACGGATACCGGGCAAGTCTCTAACACGTCCGCCGCGAATCAAAACAACGCTGTGCTCTTGAAGGTTATGACCTTCACCGGGGATATAGCACGTTCCTTCCATACCGTTGGTACGGCGTACACGCGCAATCTTACGGAGAGCAGAGTTAGGCTTTTTGGGAGAAGTCGTAGTAACGTTCAAACAAACGCCGCGTTTTTGAGGACAGCTGTCCAACAAAGGCGATTTGCTCTTTTCCGCTTCGCTTCTTCTACCTTGTCTGATCAATTGGTTAATTGTTGCCATTTTTTTACCTCCTTTCAATAGTGAACAGTCGAAACTCTAAAACGAGTCCGTATATACAACAACCTTAACGGTTGACTGTATCAAATAAAAGTGTTTACAGACCTTTACTTCAATATACCTATCGCGCCTGTCGGAACATCGACATTGTACTGAGCCGCATAACTTTCCATTGTTCCGCTTATAGAATACTTAACATCGTATTCCGTTGCCGCGTCTATCAGGGAATATATATACTGTTGTTCTGCATCGGAAGCAATCATTATTTCCGCGATATTGTTTTTTTTCAATTCGCGAAGAATCTGCCGTTTGCCTATAACTAATTGTAAATTGTCGTTAGCCATAAAACACCAATGTATATTTTAACAAAATAACAGAAAGCAGTCAAGCGTTTAATCTTGACTGCTCAGTTTAATTTTTATTACATAACGTAATTATTCTTCTACGATTTCCGTTTCCGTTTTGGGAACGAGTTCCATTTCTCTGTAACGGTTAAGGCCCGTACCCGCCGAAATCATCTTGCCTATAATTACGTTTTCTTTCAAGCCGTACAAAGGATCGCACTTATTCTTGATTGCGGCTTCAGTAAGTACTCTCGACGTTTCTTGGAAGGATGCCGCCGACAGGAAACTGTCCGTAGCCAAACTTGCTTTAGTAATACCGAGAAGAATTCTCTTTGCGTAAGCGGGAACTCCGTCGTTTTCCAAAGCCTTGTTGTTTTCTTCTTCAAACTTAAAGATATCCACTACTTCACCCGGCAACATATCGGTAGTACCCGCGTCCTCTATACGGACTTTACGCAACATTTGACGGACAATAACCTCAACGTGTTTGTCGTTAATTTCTACGCCGTTGGTACGGTATGTTGCCTGAACTTCTTTAACAAGATATTCTTCTACAGCACGCAAGCCCTTTGTAGACAACAAGTCTTGCGGATAAATCGAACCTTCGGTCAAAGGAGTTCCGCTTTCAACCTTATCTCCGTCGTGAACTTTGATTCGCGATGTATAAGGTATAGCGTAATCGGTTACTTTACCTTGAGCGTCCGTTACGCGTACAATTTTCTTATCCGTATTAGTAGGTATAGATGCCGTTCCGTTGACTTCGCAGATTACAGCGCATCCCTTGGGTTTACGCGCTTCAAACAACTCTTCTACGCGCGGCAAACCTTGTGTAATATCGTCTGACGTTGCAACACCGCCGGTGTGGAATGTACGCATTGTAAGCTGTGTTCCCGGTTCGCCGATAGATTGAGCGGCAATTACGCCAACCGCTTCACCGAGATTAACGGGTTTGCCCGTTGCCATATTGGCTCCGTAGCACTTACAGCAAACACCGTGTTCGCTGCGGCAAGTAAGCACTGTTCTCATATACAGCTTGTTAATTCCCGCCTTAACTATTTCACGAGCCAAGTCGTCGTTTATCATAGTATCGCCGCGGCAAATTATTTCACCTGTAGCAGGATTAACAACGTCGTCTATAACGTATTTACCTATAATACGGTCTTCAAACTTCTCTATAATTTCGTCTTTACCCGAACCGCGGAAAGCCTCTATCCACATACCTTGCGGACGACTTCCTGCAGAACAGTCTTCTTCACGGACAATAACGTTTTGCGCTACGTCTACTAAACGACGGGTAAGGTAACCCGAGTCTGCCGTTTTAAGCGCCGTATCCGCCAAACCTTTACGTCCGCCGTGCGACGAAATAAAGTATTCGAGCACCGACAATCCTTCACGGAAGCACGCCTTAACGGGCAACTCGATTGTACGTCCCGAAGGGTCGCTCATAAGTCCGCGCATACCGCACAACTGACGAATCTGGTTCATACTACCGCGGGCGCCCGAGTCTGCCATCATCCAAATGGGATTGTCTTCTTCCATTACGTCTTTAACCAACGTTTCTACTTTAGCGGCGGCGTCTTTCCAAACGTCTATAACCGACTTATAACGTTCGTTTTCCGTTAAGAAACCTTCGTTATATTCTTCTTCGATTTCAACAACGCGTTTACCCGCTTCGTCAAGTATTGTTTTCTTCTCTGAAGGTATATTCATATCGAAAACGCTAGTCGTAAGTCCGCTGATTGTACTGTACTTGTAGCCTAACGCTTTAACGTTATCCAACATTGTCGCCGTAGGCGTTGTTCCGCGCAATTTAAAGCATTTTTCAACGATTTGAGATAACTGTTTTTTACCGATAAGATAACTCTTGGGATTGCCTATCATATCCTTTGTGATTTCCTGACGGATACCCAAAGTACGTCTTTCAAATGCCTTTTGCGCCAAGACTTCGGGATCGGTAATATATTGATCGTCCTTTTCTGCAGAAGAATCCGTATAATCGTAATATATAGCCTGACAGAATATCAGACGTCCGACCGTTGTCCAAATTTTTCTACCGTCGTCAAGTTTAATATTAACAACCGTTTGCAAAGCAATATCCTTGGCAACATATGCCTCATACGCTTCGTCAAAACTCGTATAATATTTGCCTTCACGCAGTATTGCAAGCTCGTCTTCCGTCAAAGCGCGTTGTTTACGCGTTTCATCGTACAATTCGATAAGTTTCTTCGTTTTGTCCACATCGCAGCGTACAGTCGTAAGATAATAACAACCGAGTACCATATCCTGCGTGGGAGAAATAACGGGTTTACCGTCTGACAATTTCAAAATATTGTTTGCCGCAAGCATCAAATATCTCGCTTCGGTTTGCGCTTCTATCGAAAGAGGAACGTGCACCGCCATTTGGTCTCCGTCGAAGTCGGCGTTGAATGCCGTACAAGCAAGCGGATGCAATTTAATTGCTCTACCTTCGATAAGAACGGGTTCAAATGCCTGAATAGAAAGCCTGTGCAATGTCGGCGCGCGGTTAAGCATAACGGGATGGTCTTTAATTACGCCTTCCAAAATATCCCAAACCTTAGCGTCTGCACGCTCAACGCGTTTTTTAGCAGATTTCACGTTGTGGCATTGTCCGCTTTCAACCAACTTTTTCATAACAAACGGTTTAAACAATTCCAAAGCCATTTCCTTAGGAATACCGCATTGATGAAGTTTAAGCTCAGGTCCAACTACAATAACCGAACGTCCCGAATAGTCTACGCGCTTACCGAGCAAGTTTTGACGGAAACGTCCTTGCTTACCGCGCAGAAGTCCCGATAGCGATTTGAGTTCGCGGTTACCCGCACCGGTTTGCGGACGTTTACTGCGGCTGTTATCCAGCAAGCTGTCAACAGCGTCTTGCAACATACGTTTTTCGTTATTGATAAGAATTTCGGGTGCATTGATTTCAATAAGTCTCTTTAAACGGTTGTTACGGTTGATAACTCTGCGGTACAAGTCGTTAAGGTCGCTTGTAGCGTATCTTCCGCCGTCAAGAGGCACCATTGCTCTGAGTTCGGGCGGCAATACGGGCAAAACCGTCAAAATCATCCATTCGGGACGGTTGCCGCTTTTTCTAAACGCTTCTACTATATCCAAGCGTTTGATTGCTCTTACCTTTTTAGCGCCTTGATTTGTTTTTGCAAGCGTATCGCGGAGTTCTTTGCTTTCCGCTTCCAAATCGATATTTTGCAACAGTTCTCTGACCGCTTCCGCGCCTGTACCTGCGCGGAAATTCATATTCGGGTCAGCCTTGGCTTTTGCTTGCGCTTCGCGGTACTCGCTCATAGTGAGTATCTGCTTGTACATCATTCCGCTTTGCATCGGATCGATTACAACATAACTTTGGAAGTTAATAAGTTGTTCGAGATATTTAGGAGACATATCCAAAATAAGCCCCATTCTCGACGGTGTTCCGCGGAAGTACCAAATATGCGATACAGGAGCGGCAAGTTCGATATGTCCCATGCGTTCACGACGCACCTTAGATTTTGTAACTTTAACGCCGCACTTTTCGCACACTACTCCTTTATAACGTATTCTCTTGTATTTACCGCAATGACATTCCCAGTCCTTGACAGGTCCGAATATTCTTTCGCAGAACAGACCGTCCTTTTCGGGTTTTTGCGTGCGGTAGTTAATTGTTTCGGACTTTTTCACTTCTCCGTAAGACCACTCGCGAATTTTTTCGGGAGAGGCAATACCGATACGGATAGAATCGAAGTCATTCATAAGTCCCGTTCTAGCTAACGTATTGGAACGCAACGTTGATATAGATTGTCCGGTAATTATTGATTCGTTACTCATTTACGTTTCCTCCCTTATTATTCGTTTTCGTCTTCATCAAACAAGTCGATGTCATCGTCATCGTCTTCGTCGAGATCGCCGCCTAAGGCGTCAAGCAAACTGTCAAGACCTTCTTCGCTGAGGTTTTCTTCGTCCTCTATAGCGTCTCCGTCTTTACCGTCGCTGAACAAATCGCCCAAAACGTCGTCGCCGTCATCAAACAAACTGTCAAGACTGAAATCGTCGTCGCTATCGTCAAATTCGGTTTGATCGCCGACAGAGCCGAGCGAGATTTCGTCGTCATCGCTAAATCTGTGCATAGCCTGCTTGCGTTCTTCCTGTTCGGCAAGCATAATTTCGTTGTAGTCGGCTTCATCGTCGGTAGAATCGCGGACAATAATTTCTTCGTTGTCTGCAGACAATACTTTAACGTCAAGAGCCAACGACTGCAATTCTTTAATAAGAACCTTAAAGCTTTCGGGAATTCCGGGATCGGGAATATTTTCTCCCTTAACGATGGCTTCGTATGTCTTAACTCTTCCTACAACGTCGTCCGATTTTACAGTCAAAATTTCCTGCAATACGTTTGCGGCGCCGTACGCTTCCAAAGCCCAAACTTCCATTTCACCGAAACGCTGGCCGCCGAATTGCGCTTTACCGCCCAAAGGCTGTTGCGTAACAAGGCTGTAAGGACCTGTGCTTCTTGCGTGAATTTTGTCGTCTACCAAGTGAACGAGTTTCAAGTAGTACATATAACCTACCGTAACTCTGTTTTCAAACGGTTCGCCCGTACGTCCGTCGTAAAGTTGAACTTTACCGTCAACCTTACCCGTTTCAGGGTTTACCATTCCGTTTTCTTCAAACAATCTGCGTATTTCTTCCTCTGTCGCGCCGTCGAATACGGGAGTAGCAATGTTCCAACCGAGCATTTTTGAAATAAGTCCCAAGTGAACTTCCAAAACCTGTCCGATATTCATACGCGAAGGAACACCCAACGGGTTTAAAACAATTTGAAGCGGAGTACCGTCTTCCATAAACGGCATATCCTCTTCCGGCAAAATGCGTGAAACAACGCCCTTGTTACCATGACGGCCTGCCATTTTGTCGCCGACGGAGATTTTACGCTTTTGAGCAATATACACTCTTACAAGTTTGCTTACGCCGGGGTCAAGTTCGTCTTTGTTTTCACGGGTAAACACTTTTACGTCTACAACAATTCCGCCTTCGCCGTTAGGTACGCGCAGAGAGGTGTCTCTGACTTCACGGGCTTTTTCCGAGAATATCGCTCTAAGCAATTTTTCTTCGGGGGTTGCGTCCGTTTCTCCTTTAGGAGTAACCTTACCCACCAAAATATCTCCGGGATGAACTTCCGCGCCGATACGGATAATTCCGTTTTCGTCAAGGTCTTTTAAAGCGTCCTCACCGACATTAGGTATATCTCTGGTAAATTCTTCCGGTCCGAGTTTTGTCTCGCGGGATTCGATTTCGTGTTCTTCGATATGGATTGACGTAAAGGCGTCTTCTTTAACTAATTTTTCCGACAGCAATACCGCGTCTTCGTAGTTGTAGCCCTCCCACGTCATAAAGCCTATCATCATATTGCGTCCGAGAGCAAGTTCGCCGCCGTCGGTACTGGGACCGTCAGCCAAAACTTGTCCTTTTTCTACGCGGTCGCCTGTTTTAACAATAATTTTTTGATTTATGCAAGTACCTTGGTTAGAACGGATAAATTTCTTCAAAGCATACTCTTGCAAACTTCCGTTATCGGACTGTACGATAATTTTACTGTCAGATGCTCTCAAAACCGTACCTGCCTGTTCGGCAATTACCATTACGCCCGAGTCGTAAGCAATGCGGGCTTCGATACCCGTCGCTACTATGGGCGCTTCGGGGCTGATAAGAGGCACTGCCTGACGTTGCATGTTACTGCCCATCAATGCGCGGTTGGTATCGTCGTTTTCCAAGAAAGGAATCAAACTTGTAGCAACCGAAATAAGCTGTCTCGGAGATACGTCGACATAATCCACTTTTTCGCGCGGGAATTCCAAAATTTCTTCCCTGCGGCGGCAAGTGATACGTTCGTTTTCAAAGTATCCGTTACCGTCCAACGGTTCGTTGGCTTGTCCGATAATGTACTTATCTTCTTCGTCAGCCGATAAATATTCAACAGTATCGGTAACAGTATTGTGTATTCTGTCAACTCTGCGGTAAGGCGCTTCGATAAATCCGTATTCGTTAATACGGGCATAACCTGCAAGAGACGTAATAAGACCGATATTCTGTCCTTCGGGAGTTTCTATCGGGCACATTCTTCCGTAGTGAGTGTAGTGAACGTCGCGGACCTCAAATGTCGCTCTGTCGCGGTTCAAACCGCCCGGTCCCAATGCGGATAACTTACGTTTGTGAGTAAGTTCGGCAATCGGGTTGGATTGATCCATAAATTGAGACAACTGCGAAGAACCGAAAAATTCTTTTATTGCAGAGCTTACGGGACGCACGTTAATAAGCGATTGCGGCGTAGCCTTGCCCGGTTCCTGAATTGCCATTCTTTCGCGGATAACTCTTTCCAAACGGGAGATACCTATACGGAATTGGTTTTGCAACAATTCGCCGATAGAACGTACGCGGCGGTTGCCCAAGTGGTCAATATCGTCGGCAGTACCGATACCGTACTTCATACACAAATTGTAGTTAATAGTCGCAATAATATCGGCACGCGTAACGTGTTTCGCTATAAGTTCGTCTTTGCGGGATTTCAAGGCGTCAACAGTATCTTCTATAGATAAACCTGCGGACAAAATTTCACGCAAGACTTCGCAATTAACAGCCTCGTACAAACCGCACGCTTTAAAATCGAGATTAACAAAACGCGCGTCAACGGTGGTAGCGAAAGTTGCCGCATCAACCACTCCGTTGCCCATAATTTTAACTCTCGGGCAAACTTTTGCCATAATTATTACGCCTGCGGTCTTTGACTTATAGAGATTTAACCCGTTCTCGAAAGCAATCTTAGCCGCTTCCGAAACAAGCACTTCTCCCTTACGCTCTTCATAAGTAGACTTCGGTAATTCTACCAATACTCTGCCGCTGACATCTATTTTTTGGTCATCGATATCTATAACGCCTTCTCCCGACATTACAACGCAACCGAGATGACCGGACAGAACTTTTTCGTAATCGCGCAAATTAGTAGAACCGTGAACCGTAAGCAATTCTTCGCAAGTTGTCTCGGAAGTGTGTATTTCGTTTACACCGCTATGCTGAATATCAAAAGCGTCCGATGCGGTAAGTACGGTTCCTGCGGCAATAACACGTTTGTAAGGTACAGTAACGGCCGCGTCAAGATAACCGTCTACCACGTCAGAATAAAAACCGTCGTTATCGGAAACTGCTACATCTACCGTAATACCTTGAGCATTCAACAACTTGATAGAACTTATCACGCCGCTTTTGGCTATGAGTTCCGCCTGTTCGCGAGTCAAACGCGTATACTTGGCAAATGTAAGCAAATTGACTTCTACGTCTTCGCCCAATGTCAAACCTTCGATACGCGTTGCAAGAGACAATTTTTTGTTATATTTATAACGTCCTACACGGGCAAGATCGTAACGCTTCGCGTCAAACAGTAAGTCGTTCAACGTTTTTTGAACCGATTCGTCTGTGGGAATTTCACCGGGACGCAAACGCTTGTAAATTTCGACAAGCGATTCTTGGTCGGTAGCCGTATCGTCTTTTACGAAAGTCAAAGCAAGCACAGGATCGTATTCAAACGTTTGGGCTATATAGTTTGCGCTACGAACGCCTTCGCCCAATGCATTATGCAAAACTCCGCGTAACAACACAGTTACAGGTAACTTTCTGTTACGGTCAATATGTACATACAGAATATTGTTGTTTGAATCGTGTTCGAACTCCAACCATGCACCGCGGCTGGGCATAGCCGTAGTATTGTAAACGGGCTTACCGTTTTTATCCAACATCGATTCGCAATAAACGCCGGGAGAGCGGACAAGTTGCGAAACGATTACGCGTTCAGCGCCGTTGATAATAAAACTACCCGTTTCCGTCATAAGCGGAAAATCGCCCATAAATACTTCCTGATCGACAAATTCGCCTGTTCCTTTATTGGTAAGGCGTACAGTCAAACGGAGAGGACTTGCATACGTCGCGTCGCGCAAACGGCATTCCGCTTCGGTATACTTGGGCGTAGCGTCCAATCTGTGATCGAGAAATTCCAAACGGAAGTGTCCTGCAAAGTCTTCGATAGGCGAAAAATCTTCAAATACTTCGCGGATACCTTGGTCAAGGAACATTTTGTAACTTGACTTTTGCACCTCAATCAAGTTAGGCAAAGGAAGTACTTCCCTTGTCTTAGAAAAAGATTTTCTTTCGTGATTACCGTATTTAACGGTCTTGATGTCTTGTGGCATTGACAAAACTCCTCAAAAAAAATTTTCAATAAATTTGGCTAAAATTGTTGCAAAGTCGCTTACAATGTGTTATTTTGTCAATAACCCGTTGTAAACTTCCCGCAAGGTAAAATTTATTACGGTTTTAACAGATTAAAACGTCTAAAACAATCAAATTTTAAGCGTTTTAAGCCAAAAAAGCGCAAAATTTCCCCTATGGGCAAAAATATACTCATATATACTACCACTTTGTCAGTCAATAGTCAAAGTTTCACGGGTTTCACAATCAAAAAATAAATATAAAAATATTTTTTCATTTTTAAACAGTAAAAAGGTTTGCAATAAATATTGCAAACCTTTTTTAGATTTAACTACTATCTTACTTCAATGTGCCTGTTGTAATAAAGCGTCCCGAGCGTTGGCTGAACAACATAATGCCGTCGCCGTCGATGTTCAGTTTTACTTTTTGACCGAGTTTATATGTTATACCGCCGAATATTACTCCCGTAATCAGATAATCTCCGATGCGCACGCGAACGGTAGTTTCCATTCCTGTGGGCATTGCGCTGTAAATTTCACCTTCAAGCGTACCCTTGGTAGAAATTTTTACCGCTTCGGGACGAATGCCGATAATCAAATCGTTATCGGTAATTTCACGCTCTTCTTCGATTTCGCTTTCGTCGACTTTTGCAATATGACACTTGAAGCGTACGTCTTTGTTGCCTTTTTCCACATTATGCTTATCGGCAAGTTGTTCCTTTCTTCTACGTTCTTTTTCTTCGTCAAGTTCGCGGTCTTTTGCCTGCCATTCTGAAAGGTCAAGTTTTTCGTTAGGTGTAAAAATTACTTTATAATTGTCAAATATTTTACACTCTAATGCCCCTTCTTTTGCCTTACAAGACGCTTCTACAAAGTTGATTGACGGGTTACCTACGAAATCGGCAACAAACGTGTTATTGGGACGGTTGTATACAGTCAACGGCGCGTCGTACTGCTGTAAAACTCCGTTATCGATAAGACAAATCGACGTAGCAAGCGTCATCGCTTCCATTTGGTCGTGAGTAACGTAAACAAAGGTACTGCCCGTATCCAAATGCAAACGTTGAAGTTCGCTACGCATTTCCAAACGGAGTTTTGCGTCAAGGTTAGATAACGGTTCGTCCATAAACAATACCGACGGTTCAGGCGCAAGCGTGCGCGCTATTGCAACACGCTGTTGCTGTCCGCCCGAAAGCTCTGCCGGATATCTATCCATAAACATACCTATTTTAACAATACGCGATACTCGGCGAACGGACAAATCGACTTCTTCCTTAGATAATTTGCGTTTTTCCTGCACTACTTCGCCGTTCTTTACATATTCGTAGTTTTCGTTCAAACTGCAACCGCTTTTTTCTGCCGCGGCATTTTCCGCCGCAATAATCTTTTCCATTTCCGCCACGGCCTGGTCTGCCTTTTCTTGCGGATTATCCGCAGTATCAAAACAGTACGAAGCAAGTTTTTTTGCAGTCATAAGGGATACGGTATAAGTATCGATTAACTTAAGATGATATTTGTCCTTGTTAATCTGTCCTTTTTTGTCAAGACAATCCTTTGCTATGTCAACGATCTTTTTCCAATCTTTTACAATCTCTATTATTCTGGCTGCAACACGCGCTTCAAACGAAACTTTCGGCATAATGTCTTTGATATTAGTAAGACCGAAAGAAATATTTTGATACACCGTCATATTAGGCCACAATGCGTAGTTTTGAAACAAGAATCCGACTTTACGTTTATTGGGCGGAATATTTATTCCCATTTCACTGTCAAATACAACTCTGTCGCCTATGACTATTCGTCCGCTTGTCGGCGTTTCCAACCCTGCAATCATACGGAGCGTTGTCGTTTTTCCGCAGCCGGACGGTCCTAAAAGCGTTACAAACGCATTGTTTTCTATTTTTAAATCGAGATGCTCAACAGCGTAAAAATTGCCCCATCTCTTTGTTACGTCAGTTAAAATTATTTCAGGCATATAAAATGCTCTCCTTATCACAAATTTAAAATTGTTTTACGATTTCCGCAATAACGTTTTTTACCGTTAATACGGCTAAGCGTTTTTAAACAGATTATTGAACAGCAGGCGCAAAGCACGCAATACTTTGTTTGCGTCTAGCCGCCTATTCCTTCGTCCAAACTAGCACCGGTCAGTTTGTTAATTACAGCGTTACAAACTAAAACAGTAATAATCAAAATCAAGTTCATTCCGCTTGAAAACGCCGCAAGTCCCATTTCGTCAAAATAGTCCATTGTTGTCGCAAATATCGTACCTATACCGCTAAGCATCATAAACAACGAAAGTTCTCTGATACAAGTTATAAACGGCAATAAAAATCCGCTCAGAATTGAACTTTTCTGAATGGGTATTATTATGCAGAACATACGTTTAAACCAAGGAATATCCTGTATGATTGCAGATTCTTCAATTTCTCCGCTGATTTGCAGCATTGAATTGAGTGAACTTCGGCTTGCAAACGGAATATACTTGACCGTTCCTGCTATTATCAGCAATGTATAAGTGTTGTACAAACTGAAATATTGATTACACAGCAATTTGAAAAATGCAATACCGACTGCAATAGACGGCATTAAATATGGAATAAACGCTACGTTATTTACGTAATTAGCGTATCTGTCTCGGCGCTTTTTAGAAACGGCATATCCGATAAGCGTACCGAGCGTACCCGAGCAAAGAGCGCATATCAAAGATACCAGCATTGTTCCGCCGTATGCTTGCCATATAGTTTTATTGAACAAAATTCCCATCTGTCCGTACAGTCCCGCTTCACCCGTCGGATCGTTATAAATCCACCATTTTGTCGTCAAATCTTTAAAGTTCCACGTTTTAAGGAAACTGTAGTCTCCGGGATTAGGCAAAAACGTTTCAAAAGCAAAAGAAATAATAGGATAAATACTTGTAAAGAATGTAAAAATTATCAGTAAAACTCCTATCACATATTTGCCGACTTTGCCTAAATTTATCTTTGATATCTGTCCCGACTTCCCCGTTACAGTAGTATAATTTTTACGGCTCTTTAAACTGCGCTGATTAAGAATAAGAATAACTACGCCTAAAACCATCATTATAACGGCAAGAATACTTGACTGCGCCGTATACGCGCTTTTTAAGCCTATGTATTTTGTAGATAAGGTTGTCAAGTTCAGATAATGCGGAACAGGATAACTGCCCATAGAACTCCCGAAAACCAACAATACTGTGGACAGTATTGCAGGTTTAACCATAGGTAGAGTAATACGGAACATAGTCTTATATTTCGGCGTATCAAGTATTGTCGCCGCTTCTTCCAGATTCGAGTCCATATTACGGAAAATACCGCCTATGAGTATGTATGCAAATGCTGAGTAGTGAAGCCCCAAAACTATAATACACGGAAAAATTCCCTGACACCACCATAACGGCATCTTTATACCAAACAGCGAAGCAAGTAAACCGTCGCTTCCGCCGGTAACAGCATTGCTGTTAAATAAATTTTTCCAAACCATTGCCAAGGTCCATTGCGGCATTATGTAAGGAAAAATAAATATAGCGCTTAAATATTTTTTAAATTTCAAATTAGTTCTAGTTACTAAAAAGGCAAAAACACCGCCGAATAATATCGCCGCCAAACAAGAACACGCCGCCACTACCAACGTGTTTAGCAACGGACGCCAAAGATTCGTTACAGCCAAGTCGCCGAAAAACAAATGCTTATAACTTGCAAACGTATAACCGCTTCCTTTTTCCGCCCACCATGTTTCAATTGTGCCCGGATGGATTTTGATTGTATCTTCCAAAATAGCAATCATCGGGAATACCGTTGTCATAGTGCAAAGCACGCCCATAACAATCAGTATAACGTTATGCGGTTGCATAAAGAAAGTTTTTATCTTGTTTAACCGTATTTTCGATGCGCTTGCCTTTGCTAAATTTTGATATGTCATATAACCTCCAACACGGAGTCGGACGTGTCCGACTCCGTGCAGATTAAACTTAAAATTTATTAAACAGTTAATAAACTATTTGTTGTATTTTGTTAATTTATCAATCCAAGGTCCAACCGTGAAAGCAACGCTTGCGCAGTATTCGGGATCTTCAATTATAAGTTTTTGTTCCCACCAATCATATCCTTTGTCGTTAAGAGCGGCAAATAAAACCGTTGTTCCGTCAGTATCCATTCCGCCTGTAGAATGATGGTGTTTTTCGTCGTTTGCTTTAGCAACTTCGGGATTTGACGAATAACCGCCTATATCCTTACCCCAAGCTTCAAAACCGTCTTGCGTGCAAGTAATATATGCAATAAACGCGCAAGCCGTCCAAGGCAACGGGCTGTTATCTGTTACAAACATATAATGGCAATATCCGTAGCCGCCGAAACCTGTATAAC
Source organism: uncultured Clostridia bacterium (assembly GCA_947053925.1). Lineage (GTDB taxonomy): Bacteria > Bacillota > Clostridia > Christensenellales > CAG-314 > Fimimonas. The sequence continues at coordinate 3,561 of CAMRUG010000009.1, read as the reverse complement.
CGTCTTGATAAGCGGCAACTGTAATATTGTTTTTGGAAACGCTTCCGCTTTCCTCAACAGAACGGAGTTTAGAATAAACCAAAAGACCGAATTTGTCTGTTGCGCTTGAAGATACTAATTGGTTACAGATAGGACCGTCGTCGGTTTCTTTATTGTAACTTTCTACCCAAAGTTTAATCCAAGCAAGAGCATACTTGCCGTTCTCGCCTTGAAGTTTCAATGTTTTAGCGTCGTTCGTAAGAGCGTCGGCTGTTGTTTGAATTCTCGTCTTTGCAGCGCCTGCGGGCATAGCGTCATAAGCCGCTTTAAGGTCGTCCGCATAATCTTTTTGAGTAAGCATATAAAGGAAGTTTTTGCCTACTACTTCACTGTCAACGTCCATAAACAGACCGTGTTCGCCTTCTGCTACGAAGTCCCAAACGTTTGTAAAGGTCTTACTTCCCGTATTATTGAACATAAATACTTTGTTCAATGTTTGAAGAGCAAGGTATCCTTTATATTCGCTTGCAGTTGTTTTATTCGCGTCCGCCCAAGCTTTGGGGATAAATCTATCCAAAATACCGGTTTGCACCATTTTGGATTCAATTTGATTGCCGTCTTGAATCAAAGTTACAGCAAATTCACCCGCGGGTTTTTTACTGTCTGTTTCCAGTGCTTCAAAAATTGTGTTATTTTTAGGTTGCTGCCAGTCAAATGTAACGTTATATGTTGAGTCTAATGTTTGAAGATATTTAACAAAAGCAGGTCCCGCCGTCTTACCGCGGCTTGAGTTACCGATACCGCTAAACGTTTTACCGTTGGATTCTTCTATGGCTTTTCTGCCAAGTTCCTCCATCGTCATTGATTGCGCTTGTTCAATAATTTTTTGAACTTCGCTCTTTTTTTGATCGCAAGCAATCATAGCGATAGCTGTTACAACAAGTACCACTACTAAAAGCGTTGCAAGAACTTTTTTCATATTTTCTCCTCCTGATTTTTTTATTTATAACACTTACTTGTGTTAAAAATTCAAAGAAAAACAAATATATCGGCTAATTGATTTATTATAAAAACTTTTAAACACTTTGATAACACTATTGTACCACTAATACCCCCCCCCGTGTCAATACCCATTTTTAATTTTTTTTGTGTTTTTTCGTGTTTTTTTGATATTTTTAGATTTGGATATTAGGGTTGTCGCTTAATATCAGTATATTGCGGTCAACAATGTAAAATTAGTATTCCTCATCGAAAGAGTTCATCTTTCACACTTTCCCCGACACCGTGCTATACTGTCATACTGCTGCTATACGGCTTTGACTGCAGAATGCGTCAACAAATGCATTCACACTTTCGACACGGAATATTACGCCTACGGAAATTGTTATCTCAAAGAAATCACTGCACTTCATTGCACAAAGCGAACATATCATCGCACACATAATTTTAAAGAACACAGCAAAAACATTGATGTGTTTTTCTTCTACATTGTAAACGGCAAACTACTTTAACTTTTTATAAAATATAAATCTTTAAACCTGTCGAATTTTAAACATTGAAACAGAAAAAGAACAAACTTTGCGGAAAGGAAAGGTATAAACGAGCAATTTCTATTAGCAAAGTATAAACACTTATTTTTTCAATTGCGCGACTTGCCTTGCCGTTATTTTGTATGGAATTTGCTTACGGCTATCGATTAAATTTATCCAATGCTTCTTGCGCGGTTCCCACTCTGCTCAAACAAAAGACTTCAACACAGATAAATCTTTTGAACACCGCTGTCGCTACCGGCAAGTTTTATTTTGCAATAGAAAACGGCGAAAGCATAAACTTTCGCCGTAAAATAAAATTTTATTATTTGTTAACTGTCGTATTGTTTTTTACTACTAATATATGGTATAGAAATTTCAAACATTTTGCGCGCACCAAGACCCGCCTACATCCACATTACAATCCAAATACTTTCTAAATCCGTCATATTGCGCCTGCGTAATGGGTTTGCCGTACGTTAAAATTAAAAGTGGCAAATCTTCGTCATTTTTACGGTAATGGGGTTGAATATGACTAAATGTATTGACAGCCATTCCGTTTCGTTTATAGAATTCTATACGTCTGCGGGTTATGTCGTCTTGCGGTATTTCCGCTTCCAAAATAAACGGCTTTTGTAAATTTTCCGTAAGGAGCCGCAATGTTGCGCTACCGTATCCGCCGTTGCGTTTGTCCGGCAATATACAAAAGTTTTCAAAATAAATAAAGTCAGGAGTATCAAAATAACCCACAACTCCCACAGGAACATTGTCGTCAGTTATAGCCTCAAGCTTATAATGCGGATGCTCCATTACTTTTAATTGTAATTTACTACCACGGCGTTCGCACTCAGGGAAACTTTCTGCAAGCAATGCCATTGCCCATTTGTACAGTTTGTCATCGGAAGTTATTGCTTTTAGTCTTATCATTTTTTGAGTCTCGTATTCAGTATTTAAACAAGTCAAAAGTCCGCGTTATCAAAAAAATTATTATCGAGTAGACATCGACTTTTAATTGTTCCTTTGTATATACTTTAGATTATCTATTTTTGACTATTGTATCACACAAATTATACAAATGCAACAACAGTTCATACGCTGATAATGTCAAGTTTTTAGCGGATTGTATTTTTATCTTTGCAGTTATACGCCGCCATTGCGCAAAAAAAGAGCAATGAAAATTAACATTGACTTATAATTTATGCTTTAAACTGCACTTTTTAAAATAATATTTTAAAAAAATTTCACGGGGTTGAATTATCCGATTGTTTTGGTCTCAAAACACAAAAAAAAAGACTCCGACATAAGCGGAGCCTTTTTTTAGAATTATTCTTGTGTTTCTGCTGTCTCTACTGTTGTTGCAGGAGCATAATCTTCGTCTTTCGTGCAAAGAAGGAAGATTCCGCCGAGCAAATTACAAAACAGTAAAGTCAAAACTGCCCAAGTAGTAATATCATCTTTCTTAGTAGCTGTCTTCATCTTAGAAAGAGTAATTCCGCCGAAAATAAGAGGCAAAATCATCCAGAATCCAACAATCATACCGATAATAATGAATACCTTAGCCGCTGTTTTCATATTGCATCTCCTTTTGTAATAAATATTGGATAGAAACAGTATAACATACCCCCCCCCATTGCAGTCAAGCATATTAGTACAAAATATGAAAATAAACTGAAAATAATTCGCGAATTAAAGTATTTTTAGGAAATAATTCACGCTTTCATTATTGTAATGCTATAGAATATAACTATCCTTAACAAGAATACCCCGCCACCCTTTTTGTCGCGATTGTCTTTTCCTTATTCGAACATTTGAATTTTACACTGTAAATATGTCTCACTTTGTTCGCCATATTTAGCCCTTGAAAAACTTACCAACTTCTATGCGCGCATTGGGTACTTGGCGTTTTCACATATCACAATTCTAACATTAAAAAAAAACCACCAACTAACGTTGATGGTTTTAACTGGATGCGGCAAAACCTTACTCTCCCGGGCAGTGCCCCGCCACCCTTTTTGTCGCGATTGTCTTTTCCTTATTCGAACATTTGAATTTT
>CAMRUG010000008.1 GCA_947053925.1 uncultured Clostridia bacterium | reverse complement strand
AAAAAGGGGCGGCAACGTAAAAAAATACGGCGGACACGATAAGCCTGCGCGTGCCGCCGTATTTTAGTTGCCGCCCCTTTTGTCGGGCGTATTCGGTTGTTGTGTTTGGTTGTGTGGCGGGTGCTTGACGCGACGCGAAGCGGCGCGCTCGTTTTATCAAGCACCCGCCACAGTGCCTTTTATGTTTTTCTTATGCCATATGCTTGAAAAGCTTTTTGCTATATGTTATAATTATTGAAATTGAATGGAGAAAAGTTATGGATATTCAAATTGACATTTCAAATGTAATAATAGACACTCCGCGCCTATTACTTCGTTCGTGGAGAGAAACCGACCTAAATGATTTTTATGAATATGCGTCGATTGACGGCGTTGGTGAAATGGCAGGGTGGAAACATCACGAGTCGATAGAAGAATCGAAAAATATTTTGCAAACTTTTATATCTGATAAAAATATATTTGCGTTAGAATTGAAAAATAATAGAAAAGTAATTGGTTCGCAGGGGTTACATTATTCTTGGGCAAATAACGAACAAAAATTACGTAATCTTAAAACAAAAGAAATCGGCTATGTATTGTCAAAAGCATATTGGGGACAAGGACTTATGCCCGAAGCGGTTAATGCCGTAATAAAATATTGCTTTACGGCGCTTGATTTGGATGCCGTAACCGCAGGACATTTTATAGAAAACAATCAATCAAAACGCGTCATAGAAAAAAACGGTTTTACATATTTTTCGCAAGGAGAATACTTTGCAAAAAGATTAAATAAAACCTTTGTGGAAAACAAATACATTTTGTATAGGTAAAATATGGAGTTTGATAATAAAATGGTAAATTTGGATTTTTGTTGGGTTCCATTAAACAAGCTGAAAAGCATCACTCTATATCCGAAAGAACTTGCAAACATAATTCTGAAAAACAGTGATAAAACGCAGCATTTTATTTCCAATCAACTAATTCTATAAATTATTCGTTTTAGGTTACTACTTCTCCACCATACAGCACCCACTCAAACATACAAAGGTTTGAGTGGGTATTTTTATTGTTGCGTTACTTTCTGCACGGCTATATTATTTTTTTAGCAAGCGTTCAAGATATTACAAAAGATTATTCTTGTCAAATTCTATAATTGAATTTTTGTTTTACTTATGCTATAATTTAATTGTGCCTAAAAATGTAATGCCCGTAATCCGTTGCGCGGTTTTAAACAATATATGGAGATAAAATGATTTTGAAAACGGAAAGGCTTGTACTGAGACCTTTGTATTTGTCTGATTTAAAAACAACTCACAAATATACGAGCGATATCGAAAACACACAGTATATGATTCGGTTACCGAACTTGACGGAATACGAAACGGAAAGTTTTTTGCGTAATGCAGAAAAAGAATGGCAAAGCAATTCGCCGAATTTTTACGAATTTGCAATTACTTTAAACAACATACACATAGGCGGAGTTTCCCTATATCTTAACGAATCAAAAACACACGGAGAAATCGGTTGGATACTGGATAAGCAATACTGGAATAACGGCTATGCAACGGAAGCGGCTCGAGCAATAATAAAGTTTGCAAAAAATCAATTACGTTTACATACAATAACTGCTCAATGCGATTACCGCAATAACGCGTCGGAAAACATTATGAAGAAACTAGGAATGACATTATATGACAATAACGGCATTCGCATTTATGTCAAGCGGAAAGAAACCGCAAAAGAGTTGACGTATATTCTGCATTTAAACAATTTACAAGATCCTATTTGAAAACCACTTTTATTATTTTCCGTTTGTTGAGCATATCACCGACACATAGTATATTTTTAATTTTGTTACCGATAATTAAATTATAACCAAACATAAGTTTTTGCTAAATTATACGTTTTCATTACGGCAGTCATTATAGACCGAAATTTTGCTGTTAAAATATTACTTGCTTCAATTTGAAATTAGCGCGCAAAAACTTTTATTTTGTTAACCGCAATTAAAATCAGTTATACATACAAAACAATATTAAAAATATTTTACACCTGTCGGTTACAAGCGACAAAGGATACAATATGCAACGCACCCCTACCCATATAGGAATAATTCCCGACGGCAACAGACGTTGGGCAACAGAAAACGGCTTCAAAAAATCCGACGGTTACGAATTCGGTTTGTTTTCCGGAATACGTCTGCTACGTGCGGCAAAAAAGCACAATATAAAAGAGATAACTTTTTACGGGTTTACCGTCGACAACTGCAAACGCCCCAAGCCGCAAGTTGCCGCATTTTCTAAGGCGTGCTGCGACGCAGTTAAAATGATAGAAAATGAAAACGTTTCGCTGTTTATTGTAGGCAATACGCAATCAAAGTGTTTTCCGCGCGAGTTGCTTCCTTACACAGAAAAGCAACCTGAAAATAAAACTCGGCTAAAAGTCAACTTTTTGGTTAATTACGGCTGGGAGTGGGATATGAAAAACAACTGGGCATCGGGCGCAATTCCGCGGATAGACCTTGTTATACGTTGGGGCGGAATGAGAAGGCTATCGGGCTTTTTGCCGCTCCAAACCGTATATTCCGACTTCTATATTGTAGACGACTTGTGGCCTAATTTTAAGGAAGAACACTTTGACGCCGCATTAAAATGGTACGCTTGTCAAGATATAACGCTGGGAGGCTAACCGTCTTACCGTACACTAAATATGCGTTAATACTTGACGACTGATTATAAATGCCCCTTCTTGCGTACTTTTTTAAGCGAATTTGTCCCGTTAGTTTTTACAATATATTGACGTTTATTACTAATTTTTTGCCGGAGATATTTAATCTTTCTGATACAGAATTAACTTAACTAAAATAGACTGCATATATATCCTTTTGTATGGCATGAATTAACGCTTTATCAAAAAACGTTAAAGAATAATTTCCATAACAGGAAAATAGTCAAATCAACTATTGCTTTATCCTGATTAGCATTATTTTAAACAAATTAAGACAACTAAATCTTTATTATTATAAAATCTATTCCCGATTTTTTACGAATAAAGCATATATCCATATAAAAGCATTTTATTCAAAATATTGCTTTCCGTTATTTTTCAAAGTTAATCTCACTTCGTATTAAAATATTATTTAAATTTTTTTCAAATTTTTAAAATTCTACCAACAAATTGACCTTTTAAATTGTTGTATATAGTGAAAGGACAAAATTTACGCGTAAAACTTTTGCCGCCGTTCTTTCGCGCTAGCATTGCGGCAAAATTGACAATTAAAATTTGAAAGGTTATACTTTAACTAACAATTACCGGAGTAAATATCACTGTGCTTAACAAATTGATGAAACAACTTGTATACGGAAATACCGACGCATTCGACAAAATATATGCGTTGACTAGTAAAGCCGTTTATTATGTGGCGCTGTCCGTTGTAAAAGAACGCAGTCTCGCCGAAGACGTAATGCAGTCAGCCTACATAAAAGTATTGCAAAATGCCCATAAATACAAACCCGAAACAAACGCCAACGCTTGGATATTAACCATAGCGAAAAACGAAGCTCTCAATTTAAAACAATACCGTAAACGCGAACAAACGGTTGACGAACGCGATAACCCCGCGTTATTCGGAACAAAAACCACTGACGACTACGGTCTGTTAATAGATATAGCGCGCAAAACTTTGCAAGAAGACGAATTTACGATTTTAATGCTTATTACCGCGTGCGGATATAAGCGAAGAGAAGTTGCGGCAATTCTCAACAAACCCGTTTCGACTGTAACTTGGAAGTACAATAACGCGCTGTCGGAAATGCGGCGACAACTAAATTTTTAAAGGAGACTAAAAATGAAAAAATTCAACATACAAAAAGAAATACGGCAAGAGGCGGAGAATAACACTCCTGACGTATTAAACAGAGTAAAGCACACCGCCCAAGCGCAAGGCTTGTTAAAAGAAAAATCTACCGCAAATAACGTTCAAACAACTTCGCGCAAGCGTTTAACTGTTACAGGTTTGTTTGCGGCAGTCGCGGCTGTCGTTCTGTGTCTGGCAATAGTATTGCCTATAACTTTACGTCCCAACCTACCTTCAAACATTACAATGTCCGCCAAAGACGCATACGGACTGGGCGCGGTATCAACCGCTAAACTTTTAGGCAGTAACGTTTCGGCAAAAGCAATGGCGAGATTATCCGCTACGACAAAAAACACAGCAAAACGCACAAATGTATCGGCACAAAACGACGAACTGAAAACAAGTCTTGAAAGATTTAACGAATATTTCGTTGCATTAGACAGTTTTCTCGGAGAAGAACTGATTACCACCACTACCGTCAAGAACACCAACGAAAAATATCCGTACGAGACAATGATGACTGTAAAAGGCAAAGACGTAAACGGCACTGACGTGGCATACGTTATGTATTATTCCGAAACGGTTGTTAAGTCCGAAATCGACGAAGACGAACAGGAAACGGAATACAGCCTTGAAGGCATTATGGTAATTGACGGTGTGGATTATTACCTTGAAGGCGAACGTACAGAAGAAAGCGAAAAAGACGAACAGGAAAACGAACTCAAAATAAAGGCTTATTTAGACAAAAATAACCGCGAAACGTATATTCAAATGGAACAAGAACAATCTCAGGAAGACAACGAACGCGAATTAGAATATGTGTACAGCGTTTACCAAGAAGGAAAACTCGTTGAAAAAACTTCGGTAGAATTTGAAACGGAACGTAAGGGCGCAAACGAAGAAGTAGAATATGAGTTAGAATTTTTGCAAGGCAACGCCAAAGGCAAGTATAAGTTAGAACGCGAAATTAAAAACGGCACTACTCAAATAAAAGTCAAATACGACATTGACGGCAAGCAAGGCGAATTTAAAATACGCGAGACAGTAAATAACGGCGAGAAAGATTACGAATATATTTTTGACAATAAATAAATTTAGCGCATCAAACACAAAAAGCCTATCGACACAGATAGGCTTTTTACTTACAACGAATAAACAGTTGTACAAACATTTTTAAAACATAACTCTTATTTTAACAGAATGCGGTTAAAAACCCGTGTGTTTGTCTAAAATCGTTATTATCAAGAATAATTGAATTTTGCTTTTTTAAGCAAATAAAGGAGTATTTAATGACAGTAACTGTTAATGACGATTGCATAAGTTGCGGGCTGTGCATAAATATGTGCCCCGAAGTATTTGACTATAACGCCGACGGAATTTCCTGCGTTACAGGCGACCCGAACAACTGTACCGAACTCGTACAGGAAGCGGCGGCGGCTTGCCCAGTAAATGCAATAGAAGTAGAATAGTACTATTTTTACTTAAATAAAAACAATTTACAAATCAACGCGACCGCATAAATATAGGTTTGACTGCCTTTTATTTTTTGTTTATTGCGTTGTTTGCGCGACACCTACTGACGCTTAAATGAGAATAATCACGCGGCAATATCCGAAATAAAAAGGACATTGTAAATAAAACAACCAGCATTATTGTCAAACTTCAAAGAGCGGCATCTCATTTGAAATGCCGCTCTTTATGCTTGATATTTTACTCCAAACTATTTTACTTTTTTAAATACTTGCGCGCTCTGCCTTCTTTTACAGTCAAATAACTTCGCCCTATGCTAAACGCGCCGTCGGGAATATCCTTGTCGACAGTCGTTCCGCACGCCACAAAACAGTCGTTGCCTATATACAACGGCGCAACCAAATTAGAATTGCACCCTATAAAACAATTTTCTCCCACCGTAGTTTTGTGCTTTGTGTGTCCGTCGTAGTTTACAAAAATAACGCCGCAGCCGATATTAGTATTTGCGCCGACATACGCGTCGCCGACATACGACAAATGACTGGCTTTTACGCCGCTGCAGAGAATACTTTTTTTAATTTCGACAAAGTTGCCCACTCTGCAGTTATCTTCTATTTTGGAGTGTTCCCGCAAATGGGCGTTAGGTCCTACCGAGCAGTTTTTTCCGACAGCGCTGTCGCAGATCCGAGACGATTTAACTACCGTATTTTCTCCTATTTCCGAATTGTCTATGTACGAAAAACTGCCTATATACGCTCCGTCGCGCAGTACGCTGTTGCCTTTTACAACGGCAAACGGTTCGATAGTTACGTTTTTGCCCACCGTAACCGATTCGTCCAAATAATATTGTTGCATATATACCGCCAAATTTATTTTTGCTGTATTATATGCCCGCTAAACCAATTTCGCCACCAATACCGTCATATCGTCGGCAGGCTTGTTGTTGCACGACTTTAAAGCCTTGTTGAGTATTACCTCCGCTATACTCTGCGGAACGTTAAGCGACACGTCGGCGAATATGCCTGCCAACTTGTTAGGGTCTTTAAAGCAGTCGGCAACGCCGTCGGACATAAGCGCAATAACGTCGCCCGACATAAGCGCTTTTTTAGTTACAGACGGCGTCATTTCTTCTAGGACGCCCAAAGGCAAACTACTGCCTGAAACTATTTCTACCTTGTCTTGACACTTTATAAGCCCTATACAAGCCCCCAGTTTGATAAAATCAGCCAAGCCGTTATACATATCCACAACAGCTATATCCACGGCGCAAAATACGTCGTTGCCGCTTGCCGAAAGCAGTTTGTTGACGCAGGAAAGTATCACGTCCGAATCGAACCCTGCGCGGTAAAAACTTTCAACCAAACTTATAGACGTTGAGGACATTCTTTCGGCTTTGTCGCCGCTCCCCATTCCGTCGCATAATGCCACAATGCACTTGCCGTTATCGGTGCGTATTACCGAATGGGTATCTCCCGAAACTTCGTTGCCGTCTTTTGCAATGGAACTCACGCCGAATACAATATCCAAACGCGGCTTAACCGTTAAAAACACATTTACCCAAGAAATACTTTCGGTATTTTCTACTTTGTCTATTACCATTGTCTGCTTTACAACGGATGACGCAACCTTTTCTATTACCGAATTATCCAAGTCTTTTTGAGCAACGGTTACTACAAGCGTGAGCGAGTTGGATTGCTCTACAACCGACGCGCCGACGCACATTACATTGTGGAACACCAGCCGTTCAATAATTTCTTTTTCCTTTTCGTTGTTGTAAAACGCGCGGTTTTTACAGTCGCCTGCTAACTGCATAAGCAAATTTGACACACCGCCCATTTGCTCGCTTAGCAATGCTTTACCGTTGTCGGCTTGCTCTGCACGTTCGGTATATTCGCGATACACCTGTGCCTGTGCGTTTACTTCGGACAATATAGCCGTTACTTTGTCGCACTTAACGGACAACGTTTGAGGTACGTCCAATATTGTACATTTGCCTTTTTTTACTGCGCAATCGGACAGTTTGAGTAAATTTTGTTCGGTTTGGGTCAATTCCTGTCGCCAACATTTGGCTCTTTCGCTACAATCGCGGCATACTGTCTCGGAGCACTGCCGCATAATAGAAATTTCCGCTTCTTCGCGCGTTACGCGACCGTGAGACATTGTATAGAAAGCGTTTTTCATAGACAGGAATATGTCCGACAAGCGATATAATCTACGCGAAACATTGTCGCCGATTTTTTTTGCAACGCTTTTGGTCAAATATCTGTTACCGCTGCCGCAACTATAGTCTCGGGCATAATTATATACCGAAGTAGGTATTATAGCAAAAATTAAGCACGCGACAAAATCAGGGACAAGCCCTAACATTCCTGTCTGACCGTGCAACTGCATAAAATAAGTTAAAATTACATCTGTAACAACTACCGACAATGCGGCAACATACCTGTTGAGTTTGTTCATAGTAACTGCCGCCAAAGCCGCCATTACAAAAAATGCACAGTTATCATAATTGCCGCTTGCAAATATATTGCCTAACCCAAATAACGTTGCGGCAATAAGCGCGGTTTCGCCGCCAAAAGTAACGCTGCAAAAAAGAATAGCAAAAGGCGCTACAAGATAAATCAGTTCCAACCCCCAAAATGACAATTGCGAGAAACAATAGGACAACACAATTGCAAACAAGCCGATGCACACCATCTCGTCTAATGCAGGACGGTACTGTAGTCCGCGTATAAAAACGGCGCGGAATACATATATGGATACATAAGCAAATGCTATCCCGCACGCGACATACAGCAATTTGTCAAATAAATTGTTGTAACCTGCAAAACCGTATGCGCAGAAAAAAATATTGGCGAGCAGTAAATACAACAGCAAATTGAGTTTGCCGATTTTACGCTTTGCCAAACGGTGTATTCCCCAAAACAGCATCATTACCCCTGCGCGGGTGGCGGCGTGCAGTAAACTGTTCCAACCGTAAGCAACAGAACCCGCCAAATAAATAAAAGTGGCAATTAAAGGATTTGCCGAATATAACGCGCCCGCATATAAACCGAAAGTAATAGAGCCTTGAAATACGCCTCCCGACGCAACCGACAAGGCAACGTATGTTACATACATAAGAACGGTTTTTGCAGAAAGTTTGCGCTTCATATTGTAGCCCCCAAAAATTTGTGTGTACTACAATGCTACAACTATTACTACCGATACTTTTGTAAAAAATTGTACAACTTTGTTTTGTTTTGACTTTAGGTTGTGCAAAACCTTATAATTTTGTTTTAGACATTTAACGTAACGGCATTTTAAATTTTGCCGCATTTATTTTTAATATTAGATGTATGCTTTTTTGTCATTGTCAAGCTTATTTTTACGAACAGCTTCGAGGTAACTCAATCCGTGCTCACGCAAATCGGCATAACATTTAATTTGCATTCGGACGAGTATTTTGAAATGCTTGTTTTTTACCATAAAAAATGCACCTCTAAAAGTATCTGACTTTTGGAAGTGCATTTCATAACAATTAAACTTTTTTGTTGTTTTAGTAGTATTGCTACGCAATTATTATGCAGCCTGATAAACAAATTCAATGGATTGAATTCTTACTTGACCGTTATCAGCGGAACCTGTATTGCCTACGCCGAACGTAATTGTATTTTCTGTAATTGCAGTAGTAGTATCGGTTGCGACATTTGCACCGCCTAATGTAAGAACGCCCGTATTTGTTACAGCATATGAGATTTTTACAGATACCAAGGTATATCCGCTTTTAGCAGCAATAACCAGCGTTGCTTTCTCCTTTTGATAAAATCTCCATGTGCCGTTATTGCCTGAGTACCATTTGCCCGTATTGGGTTCATAATTGCCAACACCAGTACCGGAAGCAGTAAGCGTTGCGAAATCCAAATCAATATTCAAATGAGCGGTTCCATCTGTAAGACCTTTTCCGCTACCGTATGTGCCTATTGATAAAGTGTATGTTTGATTTGTACCTTCATTTCCACCTTGGTTTCCGCCTTGGTTGCCACCCTGATTTCCTCCCTGATTGCCGCCTTGGTTTCCGCCTTGACTGCCGCTGCCGATTGTACAAACATAAATTATGCTGTATTCGTTACCGTCTTGGTCGGTATAAGGTTTATTCTTATCATCAACTATAGTGGCTTTTAAGGTGTACGAGCCGCTTGTCATTCCTTGCGGAATTTCTACCGTATAAATGTCGCCGGACTTAAGACACTGTATAGCGTCATTGCCCGAAACTGTCCAACGGATATTAAAGGTGATCTCCTTGCCTTTTTCATTCAAATAGGTTGTGGAAGATTTAACCGTATACGATGCATTTGCCGCCGTATTGACGGGGTTTTCTTTTTTAACTTGGTCTTTAACGCTGTCGAGAACGATATAGTCGACATTATTGCACGCCGCCAAAACCGTAAGGCATAACGAAACAACCAAAACAAATACAATTAGCAAAGATTTTTTCTTCATGACTCGCTCCTTAAAATATTGTTTTTTTCTTTTATTGTAACACTGTTTATGCTAATTATCAATACCTTCTTGTTAAAATATTAAATAATTTAAATTTTATTGCAATATTTTGCGTTTGTATTGCGTTAATATACTTTGTTGCAAAATTTTTTATTGCGCTAAATAAATGCAATGTAACTGACTTTCAAGTTAAACTTTTTAATTATTTTACGCTCAATCTTTTATAACAAAATACGATATTGTAAGATATCTCTCATATACTTTATAAAAAACTTTCTTCTCACCTATATTATTCGATGCTAACGCAAATAAATTTGAGTTTATAAATCTATTAGTTATTGGTAATTTGCGGTTTTTTTGTTTCCGATAAAAACAATGAAATCTGCCGAACTGTCAGGTTCGGCAGATTTACACTCAATTAAACTATTTATTTGTTGGGAAGCGCCAAATAAGCGGCAAATTCACCGGCACTGCCGAGTGATGAAGCTTCTCTTAAAGTAAATGTTGTATAAGTTCCGTTTGTACCAATCATATAGTCTTTTTCGTTCACAGTAGCATAAATATATTTTACGCCGCCTTTTTCTCCTATCTTCCAAACGGTGGGTTCTTCATTTACGGCTTTTGCTTGCGAATACAAGTTGACATGCGAGTCGCTAGGAACAGCATTTAAATATTGCTCCTGACCGTCAACCAAGAAGTAGAGATAGAAACCGCCATCAACATTTTTAACAAAAACATTGTCTGATTCGTCAAGTTTAGTTACAGAGCCTAAATAATAGGTATTTACGACTTGATTCACGATATATAATTGTTGTTTTTTATTGTTTTGGTCTATTGCGAGTTTATATTCTCCGTCTTCAAGATTGTCCGTATCAACGGCAATAACGTTATTTCTCTTAACTGTTATATCAATTTCTTTTATTTTAGTTTCTTCTACTCCGTCAACAGTGCACGAAATCGTTGCCATCAATTTTATTTTTGTATCTTTGTCCGGACGTTTTGCAATACTAATAACGTTATTTTTTATCGTAAGTCCGTAAGGAGCAACATCCAGTCCGTTATAATCGATTATATCCCAATTGATAACAACGTTGCTATAGGACAAACCTATTGTCTGTAAAGCAAGATCACTGCCTGTAACATTTGCCACAAATAACCGATCATATTCCGCTTTCAACATCTTTTGTGCAGATTCATTAGTATACTCTATTGTAAAGTAATAACGTGTAGTAAACGTTCCGCAAGTAATTGTGGCTTCGATACGACCTTGATCGTGGTGGCCGGGTTTTATGCGCAATTCGCGGTCGGCTTCGTTTAACCAAGATATAGCCGCGCCACCCAAGATTTGATATGTTACCGTAACATCGTTTGTAGAAGCGGGTAATTTTACAATGGTTTCTATTTTTCCGGTTACAACAGTATTTACGTTTGCTTCTTTTAATGCTTTTTCTATATTAGCAATCATCGAAGCGACCTTGTTTCCAACATATTGAGTTCCCGCTTCGTCAGCCTGCGTAACTACGATATCGTCAGCACTTAAAGGCATAACTTGATGACCGGTTATTGCATCATCGCTTTCGGTAGCATATCTGTAGTATCCCAAAATACCGGTTACCGTTACATACTGCCCTACTTTTAATTCTTGTCTTTTTGTATCAAAACCGTCAAATATCGGATCTCCGATTTCTGTTGTGTAAACGCCTTCAAGATATTTGCTTGTCGCAACTGTTACTTTACGTCCTTCCTTTTGGATAGTGATTATCGTAGTATTTTTACCTTCGGACGGAGCTTTGCTAGATACATCTACAATTTCCCAATTAGTCAAAGAAACGAGCATACTTTGGTGCGTTTTGGCAGAAGGCAACATTCCTATTATCTCATCGTCCATAGCGTAAATATGTTCTTTGACATCGATAGGATCTTTTCCGTCGTCGACTACAACTTTACAACCCGAGTTGGTTTCGTACAAACCGTTAAAAACGGTATTGATTGAATCTGTTACTTTTACATAAACGCCCGGAGCAATTTTATTTCCCGTAGCTTCATCGCAATTAGCGCCGTAAATATAGTAACCGCAACACATATCTTCGTCCATCATATAGAATGTTACGCTGCCGTATTGAATATTATAAGGCTGAGCGATTGCAACAACATAACCTTCCATATCCTGAGACACACCTGTGTTATTATACCAGTAGTTAACTTGTTCCCTGTGCTCTTTTTTAGTAGTAACATTAAACGTAAATTCTTTATGTTGTACTTGAGTACCGTATTTGAACGTTCCTACAATGCGTACTTGAGGATCTAGGTTATTGTTAGTTACAACGCATTTGTTATTGTTTTCGATTTTAACATAGTTTTTAGATTCTTCGTCTTCTACCGTCCAAGTTATCGTCGCCGTCTTGTCGGAATATTTGTCCTTTTCGGCAGCGTCATCTTGCTTATAAGTATGGCTTTGTGCAAGAGTAAAATCATCGGTTACCGTAGTCATTTCCTGTTTGAAAACGAAATCCGCCATAATGTCGTTTACGTCAACTGCTGTTACCCAAACAGAAAACTCTCTCTTTTGAGTACCCATAGTCATGGTCAGTTTCACTTCCGTATCTTCAGCAGGACGGGTAACTGTTGCAGTATATTTGATTTCTTTTTTCTTGTTTCCGTCATCGTCAATGTCGGTATAGGACTTCTTTTCAAGTTTTACAACGTGCTCATTGCTAGACTCCCATTTAACTTTTGCGCCATAAACGATACCTTCCAAAACAAAGTCTTCGTTAACTACGCTTCCGTCTCCGATTGTAAATACATAGTTGCCGATTTTCGTTTTATAATCGCACGCGGTAAGAAATACGCATGACAACACGCAAATAACCGCTAACAGCACTATCAATATTTTTTTCATTGTTTTCTCCTTTAATTATCAGTAGTTAATTGCTACTTCTTTGCGGGAACCGTCGCAGACGGTTATTACCTTAGTTTCGGGATCCAGTCTGAAACCTTTTGCAGTAATGGAATCGCCCACATTGATTGTATTGACATAACCCTCGGGAGTCTCATACACTATTGTAAATATCTCCTGAACGCCTTGAGAACCGTTTGCTTTTATTTGTTTAGCAGTACCTGTAACGGTAAGCAACCCGTTGGTAAAATCGACGGCGGTAACATTCAAATTAGTATAATGCGTATCAGAATACGTTCCCTTATCTTTTGAAGATTCGGTATCCAAATTTGTTTCAAATATAAAATAAGTGTTTTCTTTCAGCAAAAGCGTTTGGTTATTGTTAGTGCCAATCTTACCGACATATTCTATACCCGAAATTTGATATTTGCCGTTATACTTTTGCAAAGTACCTACAATCTTGTAATGGTGTCCTACTTTCATATCCGAAGCATTATAAGTTCCGTATGCCGCATAAACGTTAATAGAATACGCTTTTTTAGTTGTTTTATCATATTCTGTCGCTACAAACGTATACGTCGGGCTTGCCGAAGAAGAAACGTTTACGCTAGTCAATTCTGCCCAGAAGACAACTTGCAAACCGCAATCAACCGCCGTCAAATAATACTTGTTAGTTTTATTTTCAATATCTTCCAAAATATCCTTAATAGTAGCTTCAATCGCTTGTTCCGAAAACAACGGGTCGGCTTTGGAAGAATACCAACGAAGTTTTATCGATTTTGCAAAATTGTTTGCTTTGCGGAAGTAATCGTAAAACGGTTCTGTAGGAGAAACGTTATTTGCCGAAAAACCGTTTTCGACAAGTTCAAGGTTTAAATTTCTGAGTTGAGGATCATCGGCAGTATTATACCAAACATAACCGAGATACCTACCGTGTCCTTCCTGCGTGGCTTTTCCGCCGTTTGCATCCAAAACTACAGTTACCGCGTCTTGTAAACGCGCTCTTACAAAGTTTGACGCCGCTTTACCCCATTTTTCAACCTGCCCTGTACTTTCGGGAGTATTGATACCGTCATAACGCAAGGTTATTGTTTGAGTGTCCGTTTTCAAAAAGAAGTTAGATGTATCGCCGTCGGTATATTTAGCAACAGTAACTTCGCCTATGCCGTCGGTAAGAAACGATTTGCCCTGATAATCCTTAGTTAACTTGTATGTTTTGGTAATGGTATCGTAATGTTCCGTATTGTCGGCAACCGGTCCGCACGCCGCAAAGCACGCAAAACAACCGCACAATAACATTACCGCTATTAAAATACTGATTATTTTTTTCATTTAACCGCTCCGTTTATTTTACTGCGCCTGCACAGTTACGGTATGCAATTTCCAATGCTTTTGCGGGAGTATTTTGTCCCGTCATAGCGAGGTACAAAGCATTACCTACCTGTGTACGAGCCTTGGAAGAACCGATGAAAGAGGGAGAAACAAAGAACAATCCCTCTTGCATCATTTGTGCAGAAAGTTTAACAACTTCTGCCTTAACATTCGATTTAGCAATGAAGTTCTTGTATGTTTGGGTGTTTTCGGTGGATTTACGTACCGAACTGTAACCGGAAGACTCTACAAACTTTGCTTGGAATTCAACATCAAGCAATTCCTTGACAAACATCCATGTCATTTTTGCTTTTTCGTCAGGGTTATCTGCCTTGTTGCATCTGAACATACAAAGCGACGGTCCTTGAGAAATGTTAGAATAATCAATAGTGCCGTCAGAACGTTTACTTCCCGGAATCGGCGCTACGCCTACGGTAAAGTTATTGCTGCTTTGGTTGCTTGCACCGCCGGATGAACCGATGCAGTATACTGCTCCGCCGGCATTGTTCGCTACACCTTTAATAAACAAGGATGAAGTGTATTGTCCGTTATAAGCCTGTTTTGTGATAAACAATTTCTTTTGGTAGTAATCACGGAGTTCTGTCAGCCATTGTTTTGTATCTTCGTTATTAAATTGATAATGGTCGGCAGGACGCGTAATATTATCATTGGTAGTATAATCCCAACCGTTTTGTTCGCACATTATAATAAACCAGTTTGCTTCGCTGTCGTAAGCAAGCGGCATAGCTTTGGGCCATTTGGTATGTATGCGTTCACATTGGTCCCAAAGTTCATCCCATGTAGTAGCGGGTTCAAGTCCGAGTTCGTCAAGAGCCGTCTTGTTGTAATACATTATTTCGGTAGAACGTACAAATGGCAATGCAAGAAGTTTACCTTGCTCATAACCGTATTTGTCGTAATCTTCGAAAGACTGCGAATAACCGTCTTTGAGATAGTCCGTATAAAAATCTTCGGTAAATTCTTCATTTTCGTATCCTACAGAAAAGTCTGCGTCTTCTGTGGTTGTTGTTATGTTACCTTTGTCGTCCTGACTGGTAGTAACTTTTTTACCGGGAACAGTTTCCGTAGAAGTGATAAATTGGTCAAAGTCGAGAATTTGTCTGGACTGAATATACATTGCAACGTGGTCGGGATAGCAATAAGCAAGGTCGGGCTGCATATCCGACGATAATTCTGTACTTACCTTATCCCTTACTTCGTCATATCCGCCCGGACGGACGTGCTGTACTTTCCAACCGGGGAATTTAGCTTGAAATGCTTCGATAGCCTTCTGAGTTTCAGTCGCCGCCGTTGCACCCTGCGAAGAATAGAAATATATTGTGTGATTGTAATCGCGCGTATCGCAAGCGGCACAAATTACAAGCACGCTACTCAATACTAATACTAACGCAATAAGACTCGTGATTAGCTTTTTCTTCATAATTATCTCCTTTTTCTTTATAAATTACTATGTTTTACCATAGGTAATTTCAAATTTTAACCCTTTGTTCCGCTCTTAGAAACGCCGTGCATTATATACTTACGGCAGAAGATGAACAGTACGAATAACGGTAACGATACCATACATACGGCAGCCATCTTAAGAGTATTTAACGGATCTCCGCCGTAAACGCTTCCGCCCCATTCGGCAGGATAAAGCACGCCGCCTCTGTCGACAAAACCGCGGGATACCCAGTTAGTAATCATTTGCCACTCATCAAAGTTGACAAGACGAGGCCAAATATACGAATTCCACGTTCCGATAAATTTTAACAACGTTATCGAAACGAGTGTGGGCGCAGTTAACGGTATCATAACCTTTACCAAATATCCCATATCCGACAAACCGTCGACTTTTGCCGCCTGGTACAACGAGTTGGGTATTTGCATAAAGTTATTGCGTAACAAATAGATGTAGTAAACGCTTACAAGGAACGGCACTATCATTACCGTAAACGAGTTGGACCAACCAAACTTTGCAACGGTTAAATAATTTGTAAGAGTGTACATTTCGCCCGGAATCATCATTGTTGCAAGCATTATCGAGAACAATGCATTCTTGCCGGCAAACTTCATTCTTGCCAAGGCGTATGCAGTTAAAATAGTTACTGCAACTCCTAAAACCGTTGAGAAAAATCCTACGACAAGAGTATTGACTAACGCTTGACCGAAACCGCTTCCTTGCGACAATACCATAGAGTAGTTCTTCCACATAAAGGTATGGGGGAAGAATGTGGGAACAGATTCACGGAATTCCGCTTCCGTCTTAAAGGATGAAATAACCATCCAATAAAACGGTAAAAATGCAAGCACAGCACAAACTGTAAGTAACAAGTATACCAAAATGTTTTTGATTATATTTGATGCCAACTGTTTTTTCTTTTGTTTATCTACGTCAAAATTCGTAGATTGGTCTACTATTGTTTTAGGAGCGTCAACGACAGCCTCCGCAACAGTTTCGTTTGTAAGTAATTCAGTTGAGCTATTAGCAGATTCTATTTCTTTTTTCACCGTTTTGTACCTCCTAATAACTTACTTTCTTTTTACTGACGTATCTGTTGATTACAGTAAATACCATTATGATTGCAAACAATATCAATGACCCCGCGTAGGCATAGCCCATATAGCCGTTATCTTTAAACTGATAAATATAGCCGACCATTGTTCCCATATCGTAGTTGATACCCATTTGTTCTCCGAACAAACCTACAATGGCGGTATACTGCTTCATTCCGCCCATTATGCCCGTAACAAGCAAGTAAGAAATCATCGGCGAAATCATCGGAGTCGTAATCTTCCACAAAACGGTATTTTTAGATGCCCCGTCAATTTTAGCCGCATCATAATACTGCTTATTAACGCTTTGCAAAGCACTGAACAGAATAAGAATTTTAAACGGCAAACCTGACCAAACCTCATAAATAATTACTACTATGTATTTCGCCCAAGGAATAACCAGGTTGTCGCTTATTACCCATTTAGGCGACGCCATACCCATCCAATCGATAGGTTGAAGTCCAAACAGTTCTCCTATTGTATTAAACAGACCTACCGTTTCTACATTGTTTGGCGTTTGAATAATCGTGAAGAACGTTGCAAATACAGCACCCATTGCAAGCGAGTTGGTTAAATACGGCAAAAAGAATATTGTTTGATACGCTTTTTGCAACGGTTTAATTGAATTTAACGCTACCGAAATGAGCAGTGCCAACAATGTTGACAACGGTACGGATATAAAAGTAAACACAACGGTATTTACCAAACACTGAACAAATGTCGCACCGCCTGTACCAGTATCGCTTTTTAAAACTCTGGCAAAGTTGGCAAATCCCCATCCGTTATACTCGTGAGAAATAGAGTTATAGTCTTGCTTGAACGCATTGACAAATGCGCTTCCGATTGGATAAAACGTGAATATACACATTAAAATAACGGCAGGCAATACAAACAACCATCCCGACTGCGCTTTACAAAAACGACCGAATCTTACCTTGAAAGGAAGTTTTTCTTCAACAACCGGCTGTGTTGCTGCTACGGCGTCCGCTCCGTCAGTTTGTTGTACCTGAGCAACCGCTTTATCCTTTTTAAACAGTTTTGCAAAAAATCTTTTGATTTTATTCCAAGTATTGACAAAGAAATTTTTGATTTGTTCTCCAACACTCGGCTTTTTAAAAGACGTTTCTTCTGTTTTCGATACCTCATCATTGACGACAGCATTTTCTTCGGCAATCATACTTTCAGCCGCAGCTTCTATCTTTTCGGCCATAATTTTCGATGCGGATTCTTGCTGTTGCAAATCAACTTGCATTTCGTCCGTTGTAGCGGTTTTCTTTGTCTTTGCCATTATCTTAACCTCTCTTCCGTTTCTGCATTAAATAAGAATACCTTATTGGGTTTAAGATTGAATGTTAGTTTTGTTGTATCAGTAGGAAGTTTAACGTCTGAGTCGATTATCGACCTTACATAAGGCTTAGTAGAAGATGCATGACGGGAAACGATAGACTTGTCTCTTCCCATAACTTCTATATGGTCGACGTCTAAGGTCATTGCACCTTTGGCGTTGTAAACAAAACCTTCGGGACGTACACCTACAAAAACGTCTTGGTCTTCGACTTTGGTATTTGCAACCGCTTCTTCACCGATATATACTTTGCCGTCTTTAACGTGTCCTTTAAATATGTTTATCGGAGGCGTGCCTAAAAAGTTTGCAACAAACAGATTCGCAGGATTGTCGTAAATTGTTTGAGGTTCGCCTATTTGCTGAACAATACCCAACTTCATAACAACCATAGTATCGCATATAGACATTGCTTCTTCTTGGTCGTGCGTAACGAATACCGTTGTTATACCGGTTTCGCGTTGGATACGCTTGATTTCCTCACGGGTTTGCAGACGTAAACGTGCATCCAAGTTAGACAACGGTTCGTCTAAAAGCAATACGTTAGGCATTTTAACAAGCGCTCTTGCTATTGCTACACGCTGCTGTTGACCGCCAGACAGTTCCGAAGGTTTACGCGCCATCAAATCTTCTATTTGGACAAGACGGGCAGTATCTAATGCACGGGCCTTGGCTTCGTTTTTAGGAATTCTCATATTTACTAACGGGAACATAATGTTTTGTTCTACCGTCATATGAGGATACAAAGCGTAATTCTGGAAAACCAGACCGATACCCCTTCTTTCCGCCGCAAGACTAGTAACGTCCTGTTCGTCAAACAAAATTTTCCCCGATGTGGGCGTTTCAAGCCCTGAGAGCATAAATAATGTTGTTGACTTACCGCAACCAGACGGGCCTAACAGACCTACGAGTTTACCAGAAGGAATTTCAATACACATATCATTGACTGCGGTTACCGCGCCGTTAGGATCCTTCTTCTTGTTCCTGCTAGGGAAAATTTTGGTTAGGTTTTGAATGGTAATTTTCATAAATCTTCTTCCTTCCGTTTTATTATTTTTATTTTAACGTCCATTTTATATCCTTCGACAATCAAATTCTCCGGCATATCAACTGGCGCATACTCCCTATTTAAATCTATCCACGCATTCACATAAGTGCCTGCTTTTATTCTTTCGGTTACCGTGTAACCGTTTTCTTTCAGCAACGTAAAAGCTATTTCGATATCCGAATTTGTATATCGCACTTGGACGCTTTCGCTAAAATCGGGCAATTCGGACAAATCCAACGACATTGTTACCTGACTGTAATAATCGTGTCCGAAAATTTCCTGCTTGGGTATTGCTTTTTTGTCTTTTTTATTCTTGTGAACTTTACCGTGAATCCACTTAAAGAATTTGATTATATAATGCCCGCCCACCAAAAAATCGGCAATTATATAAATAACAACAAAGTAAACAACAACAATTATTGTTGCTTTAGTGTCGGCTTTTTTCCTGACATTGCCGTACGAACTTATTTTGTAATGTTCGCTTTTTTCTCGGAACGCTTTGTCCAAATCAGGCAATTTCTCCGATTTGAAGTCGCGGTTGTATTCCTCTAAAAACTCGTTTACGTCTACAAAAAACTGCTCGGAATAATTTAAACTTAAATTATCTACCGTTTGGAATTTTTTGCCTTGATTGTCAATAAATTCTAATTTAGAAATAGAACTTAACTGTTCCAGATCCAAATCGAGATAAATAAAACCGTCGGTAATAAGAGACCCGATATTATCTTTAATATCGTTGTTGTCCGAGTCATAGTCGAGCAGTTCAACAATATGTTCTTTATTTTCGATATCGGTAACTATAAGTTTTGTTAAATTACCGTCTTCTCCGCCAACGTTATAAATATCTTTAATACCGTAAATAAAACCTGCATAGGCTTTGTGGTATTTTGTTTCGTCCTTGGTTTCGTCGCCTTCCTTGCCCGAATTATAAACGGGAGTTATTGCTTCGAACAACACAATACCGCCCTGTTCAAATTGCCTACTGACAATAGGAGTATTGTTAAAATATCCTCCGACGAGTTCCATTGCTTTTTCGTATTCGCCGGAATTTAAGTAATTACCCAATTCTCTCGGCGCAATGGAATACATTATTACATACGGCAATGTAAGCGCCATTAAAATTCCCAAAGCGAAGGTAAACAAATAGTAAATAATTTTGGGAAAAACAGATTTCTTCATAAATTATTTACTTTCTTTGTTTTCGTCTTCTATTGGTGATGTTTGTACAGGTTCGTTATTTGCAGTGGGGTCAACCGTAAGATTAGATTTAAACGCTTCTTCGCGCTTTTTAAGATTTTCACGTTGTTCTTGATATTGTTTTTTGTTGATAACCGGAATTAAAAAATATACGCCTACTACGGCGGCAATAATTACGGCACAAACAATAAAGAATACGATATCGATAGGATTTAAAGTGTTTAACATTAACAGGTTAATCATAACGCTTGCCCCCTAAATTCTCAATTTGGTTGACTAAAATTTTAAAAATAAATATTATAAGCGAATATCGCTGAGATATAAAAATACACATCCGACCGTTAAATAAAGATGCTCAAGTCAACTGTATATAAACTGCCAGTAAACTTATTATATCAAATAATAATTTGTTTGACAATATCTTTTTCAATTAAAAAAGCAAAACTGAAAAACTATTTGCTTTATTTTGTTTTGGTCAAACAGACATTTTTTGCTATGTTACTTATTTGATATATTACTTTATATTTAACAGTACTTTATCAAACGACCAATACCGTATGCAAAATTAGTTTAAACCGTATTCAACACTCACGGACAGCTGTGCAAATATTTATTTAGTGTATGCAGCAAAACAATTTTTGCAAGTACTTAAATTTACAAAACTGCCTATGGATTTAGTTGTATGTAACATTAAACTTGAGATTATAAACTTCGATTTCGTCTAAGCATACGGTACTCGTTGTTTTAATTTTGGCAACGGATTTTAAATGTTTAATTTTTCATTATACTATCCGAACGCAATCTGATTTACATATTTACAGCAACGGTATATTTTACAATTTAATTAAATATGTTTTTAAATTCGCCATTATTTAATCAATGCTTCTACGGTATTATATGTTTTAGTATGACTAAACAACAAACTTGTAAAAAGTACAAAAAGTTCGGTTTGATAAATTTCAAACCGAACTTTTATTGTCGACTTTCGCAACAAAAATTGTCGAGCTCCTGTAAAGCGAAGACAATTTTTCTTTTAGTTTGTCGATATTCCGTTGATGGTTATGCAATATCCGCTGCCTATTTGCGGATTTCCGTTATACGAATACAGACTTTTTGCATACAGCACTATTTCATCGCCGACTTGCAGTTCGCCTTCGACCAATTTGCCGTTTTCGTTCCACGCCCAGTTGTTTCCTTTTGTTGCACCTTCGAACTTAGTTATATAGTAAATGTAAATACTGTCGCCCGTACTCTCGTCTCTGATATAAATCTTTCCTATATCATCAGATGCCGAACCGCGAACAATGCTTGTTATATCCGATACAATACCTTTAACATATCCCTTAGGACAATCCGCGCTGGAAGTTGCCGTGCCCGCCAAGATAATAGCGTCCGAAACAGAGTAAGGATCTGCCAAAGTGCCTGTATGGATAACGGTAGACGGCTCATCTCCGCCGGAACCCGAACCTCCGCTACCGCTGCCGGTTATATCAAGCGAAACGGTTTGACGAATTTGGCTGTTATCGATATTAGTGTTATTTTCTTTATAATCGCTGGTATTAATTTTGTTATTTAACAGGTAATCGCGTGTGATTTCGCGGTAATTATAGTCGTTTCCGTTGTTGGTAAGCGCAATCGGTTCAAACCCGCTTGTAAATGCAGACGGGAAATAATTGTACACCCTATCCGTATTTTGATGATACAGCAAATAGTCGATGACGGCAATGTAGTAATATTTATTAGATTCTATTGCCTCTCCGTTAACTCTCCAAATCGAATTACCGTAACTGCCGTAAGACATATATTCTACTTCTTTGAGCAAATCGCTACCCAAAACTTTGGCTATATAAATTACGTTATCAAACGGCAACGCTTCGTACAAAGCCGGATAATATAAGTCTCCCTTATATATGTTCTTTCTTGCGTTATTCACTAATGCCAGCGAAATATCATAACCTTGAGACGTTGCGAATTCCGCAATTGCACGGCACGCCAAACGGGGAACTTCATTTGAACTGTTCAGATTGGCATCTAAGTATGTCAAATACTGATTTCTTTCATCTTTGATTTGTTCGTTGGAGTTATCAATCAAATCGGTTATATCGGGGATAACTAAATTTGCCCACGAAGAACTGCGTTGAATATTGTCATGAATCTTGCAAGTAACGTTACCTTCCGAATCTACCTCAAGCTGAATATACGAAACATGACTGCCTTTCGATCCTCCCTGAATAAATGGCAAACCGTCAACAACATAGTTTTGAACCTGATGAGAATGCGCGCAGAAAACAGCATCGACGTAATTTTCCAGACCTGCCGCCGTAGTCGGTGCGCCGTTGTCGTCCTTTTCGCCTACAAGCCCTTGCGGACCAACGTGTGCGCTTACTACTACCACGTCGCAACCTTCCGTTTGACGTAATGTTGCAGATAACTCTTTTATTATAGGCAACGGGTCTTTAAAGCCGATGGTCTGAACTAAATTTGACGAAATGGACGTTATCTGAGAACGCCCTATTACGCCGATTATGCCAACCTTTAAGCCGTTTTCTAACGTTTTGACAACATACTTCTCTGCAAGCTCGTTCGCAAAAGAACCCCAGCCTGTTTGCGAATTCCAGTGGTAAATATTAGCACCCAAAAACTTTGTGGTACCGGCATTTGCAGCAAGTTGTTCCAAATTGTCGAGTCCCCAGTCAAACTCGTGATTACCGTATGTAAACGAATCGAAGCCGATAACGCTCATACAATCGGTCAACAGTTTTCCGCGGTTAGAATTCGACTCAATCGAACCTTGGAACATATCTCCCGAATTTATGAGGATAGTATTTGGATTTGTGTTTTTACGCTCTTTTAGATATCCGCCGACAGACGGAATGTTATCTACCGCGCCGTGAAAATCGTTAATTGCGTAAAAGTCTACGGTACGGGTGGTTGTTGTTAATTTATCGATTACTTCACTGCCGAACTGTTTGTGGCAAACTACACATTCTTCGTGTTTTAAACCTGTAGACGTGGTTGTGGCAGGAGTATCCACAATCCATTGTTTTGTATGCGTTGCGCGCGAAGACGGATCTTCGTATCCGCAAGCACATTCCTTCCAATGCTCCGAAGCATC
This sequence comes from uncultured Clostridia bacterium, assembly GCA_947053925.1. Classification (GTDB taxonomy): domain Bacteria; phylum Bacillota; class Clostridia; order Christensenellales; family CAG-314; genus Fimimonas. The sequence continues at coordinate 40,038 of CAMRUG010000008.1, read as the reverse complement.
GCTAGACCAACTACCGTAAGTGTGTGTATGTTGTTGACCGGTAGCAGGAATTTCTTTCGTAACGGTATTTTTGCAAATCTCGCAAACGCCGCTTTTTAAACCCTTGTCGGTTTCAGTCGGTTCGGTTTGTATAACCCAGTCGTTCACAGTATGCGAATTAGTATCGCGCTTTTCGCCGCAAGAACATTCTTTCCAGTGATTGTCGTTGTCAAAACTGTAAGAACCGCTAAAATCGTGCTTGTGTGTTAAAACGGGAATAGTAACGGTTATATCCTGTTCGCAACCGCTGCAATAGCCGTGTTTCGAGCCCGTCTCCGTTTCGGTGGCTTCTTTGTCTGTTACAAAGTTATCTATCGTATGGTCGTGCACATAATTACGACGTCCGCATTTACACTCTTTCCAATGCTGCGTTTCATTGACCTTCCAAGCGCCCGTGTAGGAATGTTCGTGGAAACAACCTGCAAACACAACGCTTGAGGCCAAAATTACAATAAGTAAAAGTATTAGCAAATTGCGCTTTTTAGTAAACATATTCTCTCCGTGAAACAAGGATTTTTAAAGTTATGCTGTGTTTATCACATATATAAGAGATAAACCCGGACTTAAATGCGAATTGTGCAGTCAAATGATAATTGTACTATAACCTTTGTTAAATGATTAAAAGCACGCTTATTTACTTATATTTTACAACTCACATTTAAAGAGTCTTTTAAATTTTTGTTTGTCTTTAATTTATACGCTTAATATTTTTTTAACAATGCTCGGTTAAACTACTTGCTTTTATCTGCCGTTATTACATAGTATCATATTGCCGAGTAACTACTTTCAATGCCTTTGTGCATTTACAATAGTAAAATTTACGCTATGTAATAACAAAAGATTTTCGACAGTTAAATAAGCCGAACGATTGCTGTGTTTGCTATTATACTATATTTTTAAAAAATTTTCAAGCGCAATTAAACGATACAGGATATTCATTATTGCAATACAATTACTATTGGCAACAAGAAACGACAAAATTCGGAAACAACTGAAAGGTCTTACAAATTTAATGATTTTAAAAACTCGCACTTAAGTCAGGGTTGTACCTCAAAAGTTGGACGAAAATTAAACAATCCGATACAGTACCGGACTCAATCCCTTTAGTTTGAGTGAGATTCTTTTAATGTTGCAGTATGTTATGTATCTTACCAATTATTATATAAAATCCGTTATTGCTTTTAACTTTATATTCAAATTCTACTAAAAAAATTATTACATTATAAAAACAATTAAATTTATTGAGCATTCAGTTAAATTAGAAAAAATGCAAAACAATAAAAATAGAATTTTGCATAACTTTATTATAAGCTGTTGCATTTTTTTTAAAAATGTAGTATTATATACAAGCATCTGGGTGTAGCGCAGTTTGGTAGCGCACAAGACTGGGGGTCTTGGGGTCGCTGGTTCAAGTCCAGTCACTCAGACCAGCATAGCCAAAATGAGCCTGTTTAAACGCATATTTGGCACAATTTTAGGGAAAGCCGTCCATTTCGGACGGCTTTTTGCTTTGTCAAAATAAAAATTTAGTCGTCGCGAGTGTCAAAATAAGTGTCAAACTTCTCCGTCGTGTTTTTATCCTTTTCAGCATATAAAGAGTGTTTCTTTACCGCAATTATTTCTGTTTGTGATGAAAATTTATTTGTTTACCAAATGTGTCATTCCATAATTCTTGAGACACTCTTTTAGTTAAAAAAAACAACAATCAAAATGCCTATGACTAAGTCAAAAAAAACAGTAAGAAAAAAACTGGTGCAATACTATTATTTACTATAGTAAAAATCAGCCCACACACAAATCATTCAGTACAAAAACGGGAATCAAAACGCATTGCTTCAATCGCATAAGCAAAATAGATTTAATATTACCATATTGCTCTCGGCAAAATACTTCATATATCGCCTGTTTAATTGAAAATCAGGCACCGAAACAAATCAAAGACCAATTGAAATGAATATTATTCAATAGTACTTTTTTCAACGATTTTTTCTACATTAAACAATTTAATTAATTTGTTAATCGTTTTATCATAATTTACTAATGCGGAAATTTCCATTTCTTTACCAGTATACTGTGGTACAATGACTTTCCTATCGTTAACAATCCACAAACATTCGACAAAGCCTATAGTCAACAGTTGCTCCGCGTTTTCATTGAAATTAAAATCACTGAACTGTTCGTTAACATATGCGTACAACTGAACATTCAATTCGTGATGGCGTTTTTTGCCGTTCTTTTCTCTTGCAACCGCATAGTGATTCCTTATATATTGTTGAGCCTTTTTGCGTTTGGATTTTATGGTTTCCGCTCCGGTTTCATCGGACATTATAAAAACAGTAACAGTATTAAACATCCTTTCATTGTAAACATATAAATAGGTAGTATCGTCAATTTTTTCCGCTTTGGCAAAAGATAGCAAGCCGTCTATACTGCCAATATTAGTTTCAAGAATAAGGTATTTGAGTCTTTTACTATTCTCATTCGAAATCAGTTTTTTGAACAAATAGTAATTCATTATGCACAACAATATCCATACCGTAAAATATAATATAATGCCTAGCCATTCAATATTTTGTCCCAAAAAAAGACAAAGAAATAATGGTATCCATGCGACAATCATTGCCAACAAAATATTTATAGACGACCAGATAACTAATGATGCTATTTTGCGGTATGGTTTTTTATTCTTCATTTTTTAATAATACAGCACTTAATAACCGTTGTCAAGTTTGAACATTTGATACTGTTTTCTGCCAAATTCTATTTGTAATTAGTTTTACAAATTAACTAGTAACACTTCGACTATGCTTATTGAAGAACCGACAATAAAAAAGCATTACTGCGCGCTTTTAGCAGTAATACTTTTTGCTTTTTTAATTTAATACAGTTGTTTTAGCAGCGGATAAAGCCGTTTGAATTTTGCGTATTTTTCATTGTAGCGTTTTACTCTCTGCTTTTCGGGATACACCGTTTGCTTTACGGATACTATCGCTTGCGCCGCCGACTGTACATTGTCATATTCGCAGCAACCTACCATTGCAAGCATTGCCGCGCCGAAACTCGGTCCCTGTTCGGTTGTTAAAATATTGACTGGCAAATCGAGTACGTCGGCAAAAATCTGCCGCCACGTCGCGCTTCTTGCTCCGCCGCCGCACAAGTTTGTGCACTCGGGTTTTACTCTGTTTAACAAAGCAACTTCCAGACAGTCGCGTATTGCAAACGCTACGCCCTCCATAACGGCTCTGCCCATTTGCGCCTTTGTTGCGGTAGAGGTCAAACCCACAAACGCACCCTTGGCATTTACATCGTTATGAGGACTGCGCTCGCCCGAAAGATAAGGCAAAAAGATAATTTCCTGCGTATCCGCTTCTGCAACAGCCTGCTCGTCTGCTTGGTAATCGTCCGTACCTAAAATATCTTCCAACCACCACTTCCGCGCCGACGCGGCAGAAAGTATGCACCCCATCAAATGCCACCGTCCGTTAGCGTGGGCAAAACTGTGCAACGCGTTGGCTTTGTCTACGCTAAACTCGTCTTGCGCAATAAATACCGTTCCGCTTGTACCCAGCGACACATTGCAACTGCCGTTGTTTACCGTACCCGTACCTATCGCCGCCGCCGCATTGTCGCCTGCGCCGATAATTATCTTAACGTTATCCGAAAGTCCGAATTCTTCGGCAAATTGTTTTTTTAAACTGCCTATTACTTGATAACTTTCGTACAAAGTCGGAAGTTGGTTTCGGTTAATGCGGCAAATTTCGCACATTTTTTGAGACCAACATTTATTTTTGACATCCAATAATAACATACCGCTTGCATCGGAATAATCGGTTGCAAACACTCCCGAAAGCATATATGCAAGGTAATCCTTGGGCAGCATTATTTTAGAAATTCTGTCAAAATTGCCGCGTTCGTTTTCGTAAAGCCACAACAGTTTAGGCGCAGTAAAACCTGCAAACGCTATGTTACCCGTAAGTTCGGATAACGTTTGCGTGCCTATTACGTTATTTAAATATTCCGTTTGTTTTTCCGTTCTGCCGTCATTCCACAATATGCAGGGACGTATAACGTTGTCTTTGTTATCCAACACAACAAGTCCGTGCATTTGTCCGCCGAAAGAAATGCCTTTTACGCTATGCGAACAGTCGCGCGAAAGGTATTTCATAACTTTGCGCAAAGCAATTAACCAGTCGTTCGGGTTTTGCTCCGTCCAACCGTTTTGCGGATAATACACTTCGTAGTCGGCAGAAGTTTGGCGTATAATATTACCTTTTACGTCGCATAAAATCCCCTTAAGCGACGACGTTCCCAAATCTATACCGATATAATAATTCATTTATAATTTACCTTTTAATTCCGGCAAATCAACGTTTGTTTAAGTATTTTTACTCGCGGTTCGGCATTGTCGAGATTTATCATTTCAAAAACCGTTTGCGCTAAATTTTCGTCATTTTGGCGCACTGCCGATATACCGCTTAATTCAAACCACTTATTATCGTCAAACGTAACAAGCCGAATACTCTTTTTAGAAGCCTTTAAATATTCCAAAACCTCTACACCGAAGTTGCTCGTCGCCGTAATTATTGCGTCGGGAGCAAAAGTTTCGACGGTGTTCTGTATCTGAACGGCATTACCGCCCAACAAATTTAAGTGTTCCACGCGCACTTGCACCGTTTGTATATCCGCAATACTAAGCAACCCTCTTTCTCTCGAAGGAACAACCTTGTCGTAGCCGATATAAGGATAGTCTACGTCTAACAGCAATATACGCTTGTAACCGTTACCGATAAGATATTTGCCTGCTTCGTAACAGCCGTTTTCGTCATCGTTTATAATCGTATCGAGATTACTGTAAATTTGGCGAAACATTTGCACAACTTTAATGCCGTTTTGTTTGGCAATATTTATAACGCTTTGGTTTTCCTTATTGGTAGGAGTAAACAATATGGCAGAAACGTGGCTGGAAATTAAATAACGGAAACTCCTGTCTTCATCCACGGGATTTTCCGAACTGAATGCTAATATCAATTCGATGCCCTTTTCTCCTAAAAAACGCTGCAATGCGGCGGCGATGCCGAAATAATACGGATTGTTTATATCTGAAATAATAAATCCTACCGTTTCAAGATTTTTGTTTTTTAATCTTTGTGCAGAAACGTTAGCAACATATCCCAATTCTTCGCTGGCTTCCGTTACTTTGCGTTTGGCGTCCTCGCTGATATATCCTATACCGCGAATAACGCGTGAAACGGTAGCAACAGAAACGTCCGCTCGCTTTGCAACATCTTTTATAGTTACCATAAATGCTTATATACCCCCCCCCGTCAAGACGACGGGGCCATATTGCGTTTGCAGATAATATTTAAAATTACAACCAATTAAAACTTAAATTACAATATAATCAGTAAACGTATTGTATAATTGAAAACAATTCTTTACTAAATGCAATACGGTAAATTTTAAAATATTCACAACTGATCGTGTCGTTATATTGTAACACAGTTTTTATAAATTTTCAATATCCGCACAGATATCTACAAATATTTATCTTTTTACTATAAAACGCAATACGGCGCAAGTTTGTTTATTTTAACATTTTTAAACTGCGAACTGCCGTCGCTGTAAAGATATGCCGTATACGGCGCATTGGTCATCGCAGTGTGAGCCGTCAAAGCATAACTGTCATTTACAAAAAATTCTATTATGCCGTTATCTATTGTGATTTTTACATTGTAAACATCGTCGTTTGCAATTTGTATACGGCTGTTTTCCTTGTGTTTAGCGTCATTAGGCGAAGAAACTACAAGATACGTTTTGCCGTTTTCCTTAACGATGCACACTTCGTAATCTTTACCTTGCTGGCTCATCAAATATCCACACTTTTGACTGTTTTTCATATCGACAGTAAACTGTACAAAATTACGTGATAAGTTGTCGCTCAGCAACACTCTCGACTTTTCCTGTATGTCTAAAAGTCCGTCTTTAAAAGTTGCTTTTCCGTATTCTAAGTCAAAGTTGCCGTCATCTAAAGTGTAAATATTGCCGTAGTTTAAAACCTTGGCAAGTCCCGAATCCATGCGTCCGCCAAGACTGCCGTCGGCGTGTTGAACGACTTCGCGCGGTAAATTGAGATAGCCTCCCCACGGACTCCACGGCATAGTATCGTAAGTTAGCGGTATCCAACCCCACATATATACTTTGTCGCCGATTTTTATCGGACGCGCCGCACACAAATCCTCGCCGTCGACAAATGCAAAATCCTTGCTTAGCCAGTCCACGTCCATACAGTCGACATTTTCGTCGCCCGTCCAGTACTGTAACGGTCCCACCTGATGCGCCGTATTGTACGCAACGGACACAAACACATACCAACGGTTGCCTATCTTCATCAAAGAAGGACATTCGGGCAGATTTCTGTTGTAATCTTTTGCAACTACAACACCGTCCTTTGTACGCGACAAACCGTAAATATCGTCCGTAGCATAAATTACCAAATCGGATGTTTGCGCTCCGGCATCAAATCTATAATAACAGCCCGAAATTATAAGCAAGCGGTTATTCTCGATGTCTTTGTAAACCATATTGTCGCGCGAGCCGAAAGTATAAATCGACCTGTCAATAAATTTATTGACGTCGTAAAGATAATGTAACCGCCCGTTTTCCTTGTACTTGCGCCAAATATCGTAGTTGTTGGCTTCGGGAATTTCGGTAAATGTCAACATATTGTCGGAATACTCCAGCGCATTTTTGTAATCGTTCTTACGCGCGTCGTCAGTCCAAATATAGCCCATATACAGTCTGCCGTTTTCACTATCGTACCACGGAAATACGTCGCCGTAGTATTTGCCGAAAGTAGTAAGATGATACAGTGTTTCTCCGCTTGCGTCGCCGTAGTATATAACGGGGTCGCAACTGACGGTAGCGTTATCGGCGGTAACGGTAAAATCGATTTTGTCGCCGACATTCAAACTTACGGGCAATTCAAAATACAAACCGTCCGTATCGTTGACTGCAAGACTCTTTTGCCACAAAACGTTACCGTTATGCGTAACTGCAAAGACTGCTCCGCTTTTGCCGCTTACTATACGGGCATTGCCGAAAATAACCGACTGTTCCTGTTTGTTCGCCACAAAACGCAGAACTGCCGAGTCGCCGTTTTTAACGGTTATTTTTTCATCTTTAATTACAACGTTGTTGCCTGTCCAACCGCTGTCGGTATACCTAAGGGGAAGAACATTGTCCTTCCCGCTCATATAGTACCATCCGTTATAACCCTGAACGGTATTTTTGGTATATCCGTATTTTGCCATATTGTAACTTGCCATTATCATATCTCCGTAGGCTGTTTCTCTCGGTTTCGATTTGTACAAACTGTCGTAGTCAAATTGTTGCTCGGGTTCACACGCGCACAACAAGATAATGCCTAACGATAATACACAAATGAGAAATACAGATAAAAATCTTTTCATATTAGTTTTATTTTTCCTGATTATCCGAACTGTCGTCGGTTGCGCCGTTTTCATTATCAGCGCTTACTGTGTTTTTACGTTTTTTAAGAACCAGAACTACTGCCACTGCAACGCCTGCCAGTACAAGAACACCGCCGCCTACAGACAAACCGATAATAAGCGCGCTATTTTTATTGCCGGTATTAGTTTCGTCATTGTCGGAACCTGCTTCTACCGTGATAGTTTTAACCGCACTTGAAATACCGTCAATTTTGCAGTAAATTTTGTATGAGCCTGCTTTGTCCGACTTGAATGTGTACGTCAATGTTGTGCAATCCACCTTTTGATCGTTTACATACCATTCTACCGTCGTATATTCCGCATTGTACGGAGAAACGTTCGCCGTCAAAGCAACCGTTTCGTTAACCTTAACTTTAGTTGCGCTAACAGAACATATTACAGACGATACGGGAGGTTTTTCTTCCGTGATACCTGTAACTTCAATGTTACGGAATCTGATATAAGGCACGCCCGCTCCGCCATCGGGGAATGTATTAAACGATACAGCCGACGGTAACGTCATATTGGGATAATACACAAAGTAAACTTGTACGTCGTTGATATACATTGCAAGATACTTGCCGCTTACAACGTAACTGACCTTGTTCCAGTCGCCTTTTTTAGCAATACCGCTATAGGACAAATCTACACCGAATCCGTAGTCCGCAACATCGTATTCTACTCCTGCGGCTTGGTCCTTAATGTAAGGACGGAATCCCGTTCTGTTCACTTCGATTGCAATTTCCACAAAACCGGTAGGATGCTTTGAGTTAAGTCCTGTAAATCCCGGATATGAATAGTTCGTATTATTTATTTCCGAGGGAACGTACATTTCGTAGTTCAATGCAAAAGACATTGTTTCGGGTATAGCGCCGCTAAGACTAAACCAACCAGCGCCCTCCGCGGTACTATACAAGTAGTTTCCGCTCTCATCTTCCTTACAAGCGTAGTTTCCGTAAGTTTCGCCTGCTTTGAGTTCTATGGAATTCAAAGTTTTGTAATTGTCGTTTGCAGAAATTTCTTCAAGAATGTTGAAGTAAATATTGATTGTAACGGAAGATTCTAATCCGCTTGCCGTTGCACACTCAACAGTGATAACCTCTCCTTTGTTGTAAGCAGACAAATCAAGAGAAAGAGTTTTGTCCGCTACGCCGTCCTGTACTTGTCCGTTAATCTTCCAAGTAAGGGTGTCTGTTTCCAACACGCCCGTCGTTTTAGCTTCAATAGTTGCCGTTTCGGTGTTCAAATAATTGTTCTTTACCGTATCAAGTTTTAAAACGCCTTCCTTGATAGTAATCTCGATTTCGTTACTTGTAACGGTAGAATTCTTCAACACTACTTTGTGCGTACCGACAGAAAGTTCGTGTAAAACAAGCGTTTCGCTTTCTTCTTCCAGCGGCTCGTTATCAAGATACCACACAGGTTTGTCATCTTCAAAATTACCCGACAACTCGGCTGTTACCGTAATATCTTCCGTTGCATAAGCGTTGGTCGTATCCGCTTCGATAGTAATCATATTATCGAAAACTTCTACTGTTATTTCGTTACTTATAAAACTTGTACTTGCGTACTTGATTGTATGCGTTCCTTCTGTCAAATCGGATACCGTTAAAGTTAATCCGCTTTCCGTTTCCTGCGCTACGTCATCGATATACCAAACAAATTCTTCAGCGGTTTCTGCACCGAACATCGTAGCGGTAAACGTTACTTCTTCTCCGAGTTTTGCGCGCGTTGTACTGGCTTCGATCGTTACTGCCGTTTCAGTCTCGTAACCTTGATAACTGAAATCCGTCCAGTATGCTCCGCCACCGCCGCTTTGGATACGGATATATTGAAGATAACCTTTTTCGATACCTAATGATGTAAACGTCGTTTCAATTTTAAGTTCGTCGTTAACGTAATAGCGGATATTGTCGCCGAATACTTGAATACGGTATTCAAAACCGTCTTCTTGCGTGCAAGTTACCGCCGTTCCGTCTGCCGAAGCCCAACTCGTATCGGGTTTCTTCGCAAAAATTTGCGGAGTTATAAATTCTCTGTCGGCATACGCTTGAAACGCTACTCCGTAGTGGTTACCGTTTCTTTCGTCGCCGGTAGCGTTATTTAAACCGTACAAGCCGATAGTCGGATAATAATTTGATACGGAAATATCTGCATAAGCGAATTTGCCTACAATTTCAAAATTGCCGTTGTAAAGGTTTTGAGCAGATAAAGGGAATGTTTTTGTAGAACCCGTCGTAGTGTTTGTACTGTGTTCCGTATAAGACGTTTCGTTGCCTGTTGCTTCTTTGACTACAACATTGTCTATTTTTAAACCTGTACGCGCGTCGAAAGCAAACCCTGTGATTGTACCCTCGGTAATAGCAATACGGGTATCGTAATTGTTGTTTCCGAAATGAGACAAATGGGAAACTATTCTGCGTGTTCCGTCAATCCACAATTCGCAATATCCGTCAAAATGCACAAACTTTATTGTATGTTTTTCCGTCAAATCAACACCGCTGCCGTTGAGTCCGCCGTGATCTTCGCCGGAGTTATTGTATATTGGATGATAACCGAAGTCCGTCATACACCAGAATTGACCGTTGTTATTTGCTTTGAAATAAATATTTTCGCCCGTATCGCCGTTCAAACCGACAATATGAAAATAAAACGCATCGTCGGAACTTTGCGCATCCGCTACGATATCAAACGACACTTCGTAGTTATTAGACTCTGCCAACATATCTGACGTTAGCGGGATACTGTACAGTCCGCCCGTTTTGATACGTCCCATACCGTCTTCTACCGAGCCGATAAGTTCTTCCCAACCTGCGGGAACGTCCGTTCCGTCAAAAGTTTGACTGAGAATAACGTCGTTTTCGGCAATAGCCTTTGGTTGTATAACTATGCTTGTACCAAGTATAGCGCCCACTGCCAACACAAATAACAGAATAGCAACCCACAAAAGACTAGTTCTTGTTTGCTGTCTCATAATTTCCTCCTTTGAAACAATTATTTTTGTTTTTGTTTATATATCGGTTGATTAGGCACACAACCGAGATTTCTGCATAAAACCCGTGCCGTAGGGGTATCTTGGTACTCTACCGAGATTTTACATTCGTCCGTCGAATACAAGCATCTGTCGTAAAAACAACAACCGTCTGTGCGGTTTTCCAACGAGCCTAAGTTCATAGACTTTAAAGGCAGTTCGTCGTAGGAAGCGAAATCGGGATCTGGTATAGGTACCGCTTGAATAAGCGCTCTTGTATAGGGATGACGCGGTTGGTGAACAACGTCTCCGATATTACCGAGTTCGGCAATTTCGCCCAAATACATAACCGCAACCCTGCCGTTTTGCGCAATATACCGAGTTGTAGACAAATCGTGCGAAATATACACAAAGGACATATTGAGTTGCTCGTTAAGCTTTTTCATCAGGTTTAAAAGAGACAGACGTAACGAAACGTCTATCATTGAAACAGGTTCGTCGGCAACAATTAACTTAGGGTCAAGAGATATTGCCCTGGCCATCAAAATACGTTGACGCTGTCCGCCTGAAAGCTGGTGCGGATATTTTGTTAAAAACTGCGATGACGGCTGAAGCCCTATAAGCGACATAAGTTCTTCTATCTTTTCGTCTATTTGCGCACGCGACCACTTTCTGTTGTGGGTTTTGATAGGAGCATACAAACTGTCGTAAATAGTCCTGACCGGATTAAGCGCGGCGTAACTGTCCTGCTGGATAAACTGCACTTGATTGTAAGAGGTAATTTTCTTTTTAAACGTTCCCGTTACTTTGGTTCCGTCCAAGTAAATGTTACCGCTTGTCGGTTGCAAAAGCCCTGTGATAATGCGACCTAACGTTGTTTTACCGCAACCCGATTCTCCTACCAGTGCTATAATTTCGCCTTGCTTGATATCGAGGTTGATATTTTTTAAAACGTGAATATGCTTATCCGTCAGCAATCCGTTGCTCTTTTTAAATACCATATTGATATTTTCCAGCCGCATAAGCGGTTGTTCGGATACGACTTCCGTTTGTGTCGGTTTATTTTCTGCCATTGTCTCTCTCCTTAAAGAAATAGCATCTGCCCTTTGAGCCGTCTTCCAAACAAATCTCCGACGGTTCTTCGCCTACGCACACTTCCTGCGCATACGGACAACGGGGAGAAAATATACAGCCCTTAGGTAAATTCATCAAATCGGGAGGCGAGCCTTCGATAGGTTTTAATTTGTCAATGTCGCCGATAATCGACGGCGTAGCGTTTATAAGCCCTTCGGTATACGGATGACGGCGCTTGCGGAAAATATCGTTTACCTTGCCGTATTCGACAAGGCGTCCGCCGTACATAACGCCGACATAATCGGCAAACTTAGCCACAACCGAAATATCGTGCGTCATCAAAATCATAGAAATATTTTTTTCTCTGTTGATTTGTTTTAAAAGATTGAAAATATAACTTTGAGTGATAACGTCCAATGCCGTGGTAGGCTCGTCCAAAATAATCAAATCGGGGTTTAACAGCAGCGAGAACGCTATCATAACGCGCTGTTTCATACCGCCCGAAAGTTCGTGCGGATAGGATGACAAAACGCGTTCGGCGTCGAGTTTGACATACTCCAAAAGTTCCTTGCAACGCGCGCGCTGTTTTTGCTTGTCTTTATCCTCGCCGTGCGCAAGCAGCGTTTCTACAAACTGCTGTTCTACCGTCATAACGGGGTTTAACGCGCTTTGCGCCGCTTGAAATACCATTGAAACGCGTTTCCAACGGAACGGTTTCATTTCCTTTTCTTTAAACTTGCTTACAACAATTTTCTTGTCTTCGCCGTCTACGTTGTCGAAAAATACTATATCTCCCGAAGCAATTTTGCCCGGTTCGGATATACACTGTATGATTGAAGACGAAAGCGTGGTTTTACCGCTGCCGCTCTCGCCGACAAGCGCGGTGATTTTTCCTCGTTTAATGCCCAGCGTTACGTCCGTTACCGCTCTGATTGTGTATTTACGGAGCGGATAGTCTATCGACACGTTACGGAATTCTATTATGTTCTCGTTCATACCGCTCCTTTACATTACTTTTAGTCTCGGGTTCAGCGTTTCGTCCAAACCGTTTGCAAGCATTAGCATTGCCGCTTGGAATATTACGATTGCCACAAGCGGATACATAAGTATCGCTATATTTTTGGCATTGATAAGTCCCTTAGTACGCGCGGCATTGATGATTGCTCCCCAGTTTGTGGGGTCGTATGCCGCAAGCCCTACGAGCATAATTCCTACGCTCGCCATAATGGCGTTACGCATTGCCATTACAAAATTGATAACTATATAACTGAATACGTTTGGCAGTAATTCCTTAAAAATAATGTGCGCCTTAGACATACGCATAACAGCGCATATTTGAATAAAATCCCGTTCTTTAAGGCTCATTACCTGTACGCGTATTGCCCGACATAGCCCTGCCCAACTCCATATAGAAATCATCAGCGCAAGCGTTACGGGAGTATCAATCGTAATGATTGCCGCAAGCAGTAAGTACACGGGAAATGACGGAATAGACAGGAAAATATTGGTAATGCCCATTATTATTTTGTCTACCCAACCGCCGACAAAGCCGCTTACAATACCCAAAACGGTGCCGATAACCACGGTAAAAATTGCCGAGAAAAACGCAATTTCCAAAACGGACGAAGTACCTGCAATTACCTGACGGAATACGTCGCGTCCAAGCCAATCCGTACCGAAAGGATGTTCCCACGACGGGTCAAGATATTTGTTGGCAACGTCGGTGTCTGCGTTATAAGGAAAAATCAATTCGCCGAACAACGCGATAAACACAAACACCATCAGTATTGAAAAGCCCGCTATTGTTTTAGGATTTGAAAATACTTTCTTACAGGTTTTGCCTACGCCTATAAAAAACTCGCGCAAGCGTTTTCCCACTAGGATAAAAAAGTTTTTAACTTTGACCATACTTTCTTACCCCCTCTTAACACGCGGATCGATTAGCGGATAAATCAAATCCACTATCAAATTGACTACTATTACCATTGCCGCCGAGAAAAATATCAATCCCTGCACGACCATATAATCTTTGTTTACTATTCTGTTGGAGATTTCCAACCCGATACCGGGGTAATTGAAAATACTCTCCATAAGCGTCGCTCCGCCGAACAACGCTCCGAACGTTACGCCGAACATTGTAACTAGCGGCAGTAAAGCGTTCTTGCGCATATATTTGTTGCGTATAGTTCTGTCGGACAAACCTCTTGCTTTGGCGGCGTTAATGTAATCCTCTCCAAGGACGCCTATGCAACTGCCGCGCATATGCAATATCCAGTTGCCCGTTTGCACGAGCGTATACGACAGTATCGGCAAGAACGCGTGATGCAGTACGCTGCCTATAAACGGAAAATTAAATCCCGGTGTCGTATTAAACGCGTCGTAATTGTTTTGCGACGGGAACCAGTCAAGTTTGTAAGCAAATACGATTACCAACAATAACGCCATTAAATAATCGGGAATAGAACCTGATATTGCAATATAAGTTGAGGCAATTTTATTACCGATACCTCTGCGGCGTTGTGCAACGTAACCGCCGATAAGAACGCCCAAAAAGAAACTGACAAACAATGCAACCGACGAAACGAATAACGTCCACGGCAGTCTTGTTTTTAGCAAACTGTTTGCCGACACGCCCGTTTCCAGATACGACTCACCGAGTTGTCCTTTAAACAGTCCGCCGATATAACGGAAAAATGCGGAAAACACGTCTTCGTTCGGGTCGTAATTGAGCAGTTGCGAAGCAAGTTCGTAAGCGCGGTCGAAAGTGATTCCCTGCTGTGCCTGCAACTTTAACGCGTACAATTCCACAATATCTCCCGGAATTAGGCGCAAAAGAAAGAACAGTAAGATAATCGTCAACGTCAACGTTACGACTGCTACGCCTATCTTTGCAAAAAAGTACTTGTACTTAACAAAGAATCTGCCGATTGCGCGTCCTGCTTTTTTGACGAAAGATTTGAAGTTTTGTTTATCTTTGGTCATTTTTACTCCACAATTTATTTGGCGCTGTTAGGTTGGTAATAACCGTAAGCCAACATATAGTTTGTTGCGTAAACAAGATTTGTTCTTGCTACCGCAAAGAATTCATCTGTACCTGCCTGAGGAACATAAGTTACGTTTCTGTTCTCTTTCCAGTATTCTTCAAGAGGTACGCCCTTGATTCTGCCGACATTAAGCGTCGAAGCGGTAACGTTTTGGAAGAATTGAATACCGAAGCATTGTTCTGCCAATCCTGTATTGAATACGTCTACCAAATACTGCAATTCCGTTTCGTCAATGGAATAGAAAGAATTGATATAATCGGCAAATTCGTACTTGTTAGTATCGCCGTCCAAACCGTTAAATACCAGTTTGATGCTGTTTGCTTTTTGTGTGTCGAAATAATTTTCGGGATACTTATCAATGTGTATCCAACGGGCATAAACGTTAGAGAACTGGTTGTAACTGCCTGTAGGATAAGAGAAACTCATATTAAGGTCGGTCCATTCGAGCATCATATCGTAATTGCTGTTTTCTTCCGGCGCCTGCGAATAGAAGTTGCTTGTTTTGAGAAGATTTATTTCGATACCGAATCTTTCTAATTGCGCCGCAGCCGCTTCTGCCGCAGTTGCGGAAATATCGTGTCCGCTTGGACAAGCAAGCGTCAATTTTACTTTTTGTCCGTTAGCATACCAACCGTCGTTTTCCTTTGTCCAGCCTTCTGCCTTTAACAGTTCTTCTGCCTTCTGCGTATCGTAAGAATATTTTGTCAGTGCATTAAAGTGTTTCTCGCTCATATAGGTTTGCGCTTCCGAAGCCGCCATACCCAGCAAAGGATAATAAGATACGGTAGCATAGGGATTAGCCGCGTCCTTTATTTCTTCTCTGTTAAAGATATATTGGAAAGCCTTGCGTACTCCCAAAGTCATAAGAGGCTTTTTGATATTAAATGTAATGCCGATTGCACCGGGGTCGTACATTTTAAGGTTTACGAGGTCTTGGTTAGAATCCAACATACTCTCCAAAGTATCCTGTTGGATAAATCCGTCGTAATAATCTACATATCCGCCGGATATAAGGTTGTATGTTTGGTTAAGGTCGTTAGAAGAATATAACTTGACAACTTTAAAGCCGATATTTTCAGCATTCCAGTAATGTTCGTTTTTGACAAGTTTGATTTGCGTTGCGGAAAATACATCGGGTTTAAAAGGACCTGTAGCTATATACCACGCAGGGCTATAAGCGTTAAATGCACTGCGGGTTTTGTTCAAATCTATAATTTGTCCGTATTTTTCGTCATTATCGTTACTGTCGGGTTTAACGGGTTCGCCCTTGATATTAAGATCGTCCGAAGAGAAACGGTTAAACGCGCCCCAAAGATTAGAATTAGTATTTACGGGAGAATGCATAACGATTTGGTAAACGCGGTCTACATAGGAAAAAAATTCGTCATACTTTACCGTGCCCGATTTGTCCTGCGCAATAAGCAGTTCTTTAACTGTATCATTGGGCTCCTTTAAGGGATTCCATACAAACTGAACGGTTTTGTCGTCCACTGCTTTGACTGCTATCATATAGTTACTTGACGTCGGGTGAATCATATAGTAGTAAGCCCAAACGTCCTTAGCGGTAAAATCTTCTCCGTTTTGCCATTTGGCATTAGCGCGGATTTTAACCGTAGTAACGGAAACTTCGGGAATAGCCTTTTTCGATTGGTCTTCCGTATCGGGATTAGTTGCGTCGACATAGTAGTCGTAAGCGTCTTCGCCTATTACGTCCTTGTAGTCGTCTATACTTGCCTTAGTATGAACGGGGTCTCCTTCCGCCAGTTGGGCAAATATTTCGTCTGTAGAACGGACGTATCTGTACAAACCTTCGACAACAAAATAGTCGTAAGCAGTACAATTGGTATTGCTGTTATAGTGATTGACAAGTCCGCTTGTCGTCCAAGTCGAAACCATAGCAAAAGAATCGTCGGTGTTTTTACCCTTGTTTTTGTCATCGCAAGCAAACAAACCGACACAGACGGTCAGTGCCAGAACGATACAAGTCAGCGTACATAAAAGCCGTTTTTTCATAATTACCTCCCTAAATTTGTGCGATTGTTATCAATCGAATATGTTTTGCAAATCTGCCAATTTGCATATTTTTACTTTACTTGCTTCGCCGCCGCTAAGTGCAAGACCGTATTGGACGTTTAGTCCCAAATTCGTGTGCGCCGAAAGCGAATATTTGTCGTTTAAATATGCCTCTATAAACTGACCGTCAACAACAACCTTTAAAGAACAGTCGGTTAGTTCGTCGTCGGCTTTTATCCAAACACCCGAAAGAGGATTATCGATATCGCGAGTAACAACTAGATATTTTGCGGTATTTTGATTGACTATACCGACGTAGTAAGTAGTACCTCCCGACTTGACCGTTATGCACGAATATCCGTTGACCTCTGCCGACACGTTTGCGAAAATCAAATTGCGCGAAAGCGTTTTGTTAAATACCGCCGTGCCGTTGCCCGTAAATTTATCTCCGCTTACCGTCAAACCGCTTGCCGTTACGTTGTTTTGAGTCAAAGTGTCAATAAGTCCTTTGTTCAGCAATTTTGTCAAATATTCGTCGCAACGCGAATACAGCAGACCGTCTTCGCCCACATAAACCTCGCGCGCAAGGTTCAAATAGCCACCCCAAACATTAGCGTGAGGTTTGTAATTGAGCCAACCGAACATATATAATTTGTCTTTTACGTGGCACAGTTGCGCGGCGTGCAAATCGCCTCCGTCAAGGCTGTATTCCTGTTTGCTTGACCAATCTACGTTTTGCGGCAACACACCCTCGTCGCCCACGCGGTAACAGAACTTTCCTACGTTCCCTGCCGTACCCGTGCCGTATTCCGAATAGAACAAATACCATCTTTTGCCTATCTTTTTAAGTTGCGGACATTCGGGATCGCCCTTACCCGTAAAGGACAGGAGTTTTGTGTATTCCGTAGAATAATGACCTTCGGAATCGGCAATATATAATGCCAAACCTTTGTCGCCTTTATCGCTTTGCGCGGAATAGTAATTGATAACTACGCAATAGTAACTGTCCGAATCGGCGTCGTAGAAAATGTCAGGGTCTCTGCCCGAAGTTACGCCCTGTCCGAAATATGCGCGGTAACTGTACTTTAACAATCCGTCATTTTCGTCCATATAAGGCATTGCGCCTTGACTCCAAACAAGCAAATCGTCCGAAACCGACGCGCCTGCGTAGTTGCCCTTTCCGTAACACGAACGGTACTTGCCGTTCTTATCCTGATAAACACCCAAAGCAAAATACAATTCCTGCTCAACAGGGTTTTTCTCGTCTATAGAAATGGGTTGATTTTTAAACTGAATAAAATTGTCGCTTACCGTTGCCAAAGACTGGAATTGCGGATACTTCGTACCCTGCTGCAAACCTGTCGACAAATAGTACATAAACAGTTTGCCGCTCTTGCTGTCGTAAAACGGATGAACGTCGCCGTAGTATCCGTCTACCGTTGTGTGCAAAAGTTGTTCGGGCGTATTTAAGTAGTCAATAGTCGGATTCCAGTACACTGTTGCTTCGCCCTTGATTACAAATCTGATTTGGTCATCGCCTTTTACCGTAATCTTATCTTCGTGATACACTCCGATACTGTCCGAAACCGTGTGTTTGCAAATTTCCTCTCCGTTAACGTAAACAATCGCTTCCGCCGTACCTTTTAAAGCGCTGACGTTGCCGCTGATTGTAACTTCTCCGCCAACAGGTGCAACAAACAGCCGTGCCGCCTGCGAATTGGCAACGCTTGTCATTTCTCCCTGCGAAATTACTGCGTCATCGCCCTTCCATACATCGTCAAGATA
This sequence comes from uncultured Clostridia bacterium, assembly GCA_947053925.1. GTDB lineage: Bacteria > Bacillota > Clostridia > Christensenellales > CAG-314 > Fimimonas. Next base: position 21,604 of record CAMRUG010000008.1, on the reverse strand, counting down.
AACCATTCTAAGATAATTTCCGTCGGACAGGTATTCGTAATAAAAATTGTTATAACCTTGCGTTTGTTTGCCTACATATCCGTAACTGGCTTTGTAAGTAGCCCTACCGGTAATTTGTGCAGATACCGTCGGTGCATATTTATAAATGTCGGAATATTTCATTTTTTCATCCCCTTTATCCTCATCGGGTTTATCGATACACGAAACCAAAGTAAACATAATTGCTATAAGAAGCAAAACCGTTAAAACTTTCTTACTCATCTTTTTTCATCTCCTTGCCACGCTCTTTTTTGTCTTTAACCGCTCTCACAATTACAATTACCGCAACAAGGACTAGCATCAACACAGCCGAAATAACAGTTACAACAAACTCTGCGCTGAGCGGCTCGAGAATAAATAACATAATAATGTTGGCAATTAACAAAAACAGCGCCAAACGTAATGTAATAGAAACGGCTTTTTCCATTGTTGCTCCCCGTCTTTCAAATTTGTTTATCTAACAGACAAACGGATATTATTAAACTTAACTTTGGTGTCCTTGGCGTAAAATCCGAATTTACCTTGCTTGTGGTCGAACATACGCGCGCTCATTGCCACTTTGTCGTTAACGTAAACTTCCAAAACGCTTCCTTCGACAATAACAATTGCTTTGTTCTTCTCTCCCGCCTTTATCGGGCAATAACGTTCTACGTCTACATTAACGTGAACGCAATTGTCTTTACGCGGAAACTTATCAAAGCAAAGTCTGTTAAAGCGCGGTTCAAAACGCGCTTCGTAACGACGTGCCAAATCGTCGCTTCCGCGCAAAATCAAACCGAAATCGCCTATATCGTCAGTTGTTTCAAATTCAAATTCAATTTTGCAATTTTCGGGCATCTCATTGAACATAACGACGCTTTTGCCGCCGTTTTCGCCCACTTCGTAGACTTTTCCCTTTTGCGCCACATTGCCGAAACTGCTTGTTTGTTTACAGTCAATTTGCTTACCGTAACTAAGAGACACTTCTTGCGGACACTTGACGTAAAGCGTGCCGTCAGAGTCCTGCACCAATTCGTGCGGAATAATCGTGCCGCCCCATTGCCAAAAGTCATCGTCGCATTCGTTGTTTTTAATACAGTTCCAACCGAACATAATACGGCGCTTACCGTCGCTTGCGCTCTTTGCCGCGTAAAACGCGTGTCCGTCAAAGCTGTTGACTTTTGGAGTAATCCAAGGCCCGTTAATACTTGTACTCATACGATAGGTTGTGCAAATTCTGTCGGTAAATTCGCTGAACACGAGATACCAGTAATCGCCCATTTTAAATAAATCGGGACATTCGTGCGTGAAAAATGCCGACGGCGCATAAAACGGCTCTTTATCAACTTCCCAATTATATAAATCGTCAGAATAAGCAATGAGCGTAACTCCGCGTACATCCACAGGGTCATCGTTCTTAACTCTGCCCGCAAGCAACATACAGTACTTATTTTTTTGTTCGTCAAAAAACACGAACGGATCGCGGAAATCGTGCATTTCCAGCCATTCGGGCGCCTCAAAGACAAAATCCTTGACTTTGTGCAAATTAGTCAGCCTGTCGCCCTTTGCCATCAGAATCTTTTGTTCGGGAAGTCCCTGCCTGCGTAAGTGCGGATTGTGTCCTGTATAAAAAACGTAATACTCTCCGTTATACTTAACCGTACAACCCGTAAATACATACAAATCTTGTTCATCCTTACTTCCGCGCAATATAGTCGGACCGTTATCCGTGTAATTTACTAAGTCCTTTGTAGTAAGCAAACACCACGGACAACCCTCGCCGTCGTTTTTTATATCGCGGTAATCGCGCAAATAAAATAGTTTAAATTCGCCGTCTTCGTAAAACGGAATAACATCCGCGCAAACCGACTTTCCTTTTGATCTGTAATACACTTGTGCCACCTCTGTTTTTATTCGGTATGGAGCAATCAAACCATAACCGTATTATAGTAAAATGTTATATGTAAACGTTTACATATTTTAGAAAAAATAAATCGGCACTATACCGAAAATCATATCCAAACTGTTTTTCAACCTATTATTTATATAAAATGTGTAATCGTTTACATAATTATCATAACACGTTTTTTCAACTTGTCAAGACCCAATTTTGTAAAGATTAGGTTAAAATCGACTGTTATTTGGAAATTTATAAACCTTTTCATAAATAAAACAAAACAAAAAATTAAAATGTTATAAATATGACAGTAGAAATAACCGCATATATTACGGTTATAAAAGAATATAAATATTATAGCTAAAATAAATGTAAAAACCAAATTTAATTACCGTTCAAATTGATTTTGAAAAATCAGAATTTCAAAACAACAAAATATTTATATAAGACTGACGCAAAGTGTAATATACGGATTTTACCGCTCTCTGCCGCATTTGATAAATTCAATTGTCTTTAAGTATCAGAACTTCATCGTGTTTTTGAGAGTACAGTATGTTTATTTCCTTGTCCGCATATCTATTAAAGCAACCGACATATCCCGTCATACCTCCAAATACTTTGGCGGTACTTTCTCTTTTGTAAGATTTTCCGTCTAAACAGAATTTTACTTGTATCTTTATTGCTTTGGGTTGAAAACCCAATCTTTTTTCGTCGATTTGTTTTGAATACGCACCTTTAACTTCAATTGCATCTTCAAGCCACACCGCTATTTGTTTTTTCAATCTGCTATCTTTACATTTTATAAAAACAAATACGGACAACAGAGCAACTGAAAAAATATTACCAAGTCCCATAAGGACAGATACTTGAATATCCCACTCCACTTGCGGAATACACAGCATAACAAGCGTTAGCAATGGAAAGCAACAACTTACGCCTATGCCTAAATATAAAACACACAATTGCTTTTTGTCCAAAATATTACCTAGACTTAAAGATACGTCAATATTTTCGATTTGCTTCAATCTACTCTCCCGAATATTTGTATTAGGTATCGTGAATTATTTTGGGGAACCGCAGCGGTGATTATTTGTCTACCTCTAGCAGCCTTATCCGACTATTTCATCAATCAAACTGTCTTTACAATTATTCGCTTTTTGCACGCAATACTGTAAAAATAGTTTTGAGCAATAACGGCACGTCTACAGGTTTTGCCAAGTGTTCGTCTATGCCGCTTTCTCTCGATAATTTTTTGTCGCTGTCAAAAGCGTTTGCCGACAGCGCAATGATGGGTATTGCCGCAATTTGCTTATCGGGCAAACTCCTTATTTGACGGGTTGCCGTACGTCCGTCCATACGCGGCATTTGTATATCCATAATAATCAAGGCGTAATCGCCTGCTTGCGCCGACTGCATTTTGCTAACGGCAATATCGCCGTCTTCCGCCGCGTCTACGTTAAATCCCAAATCTGAAAGTATTTCCGTTTCGATTTCCATATTGATTTCGTTGTCGTCAACAACCAAAATCTTCTTTCCGCAAAACTTTCCTACAAGGTCTTCTATTGCTTCTGTCAAATTAACTTCACGTGCGGCAATACGGCAGTTTATATTTACGGAAAATTTACTACCTTTCCCTAACGTACTTTCGACGGTAATGTTACCGCCCATTGCTTCAACATAACGTTTGGCAATGGTCAATCCCAAACCTGTACCGTAAACACCGCTGAATGTAGTGTTTTTTATACGCTCAAACGGTTCGAATATATGTTCAAGCGCATCGCCGTCTATACCGATGCCGTTATCTATAACTTCAAAACGGTACACAGAATAACCGTTATGCAAATTTTGAACTTCTGAAACGACGATTTGAGTTTTCGCCCCGAAGTTGGAATACTTTACTGCATTATTTACCAAATGCGTTAATGCTTGTTCAAGTTTATCGCCGTCGCAGACAATTTCTTGATTATTTACTTTTGACAAATCAACATTAACCGTTACTTTCTTTTCGTCGGCAAGCGTTTTTACATTGTTGACTACGCGGCACAAAATATCTCCTATATAATGTCCCGATTCGTCAAGCAAAATTTCGCCGGCTTCCAGTTGAGAAATCTGCAATACTTTGTCTATCAATTCTAACAACTGTTTGCCTGATACGTCTATTTTGTCTAAATATACTCTTGTCGCTTCGTCCACACAGTTTTTGGCTAACGCAGTATAACCGAATATGGCATTTAAAGGCGTGCGCATATCGTGCGACATATTGGACAAAAACGTATTTTTGGCAATGTTGGCACGCTTAGATGCTCTCAAAGCGTCTTCCAAAACCTGCATCTGTTTTAGATCGCGGTTTATTTCTTCTTCGATATTTCTTATTCCTATTACAACTTGCGATATACTTTTTTCCGAACCGACGTTAACCACACGCAACTGCATATGGACAATCGCGCCGTTTTCTACTATACGGTAATTTATAAAATACGTTTTAGACAACGATATTTTCTTTTTTATTCCTTTAATGCTTGTCGCTTCGCGGACCAACTCGCGGTCTTCGTGATAAACCCAAGTGTCGATATATCTCGCAATATACTTACGGTAATCGCGAGGTTGATAAATTGCCTCAAGATCGTCTTTCATTCGCGCGCTGGCACGGTACGGCAACAGTTTATTCGATATCAAATCAATATACAAAATGCTGTCGTAATTTACGCTGAGTCCCTCTATAACTTCCAGTCTGCGCAAATTTTCCTGACGTATAACATTACGTTCCTTGTCGTACTGTTCTGTTAAATTTTTTATTTTCAGTTCTTTTTCCTTTACGATAGCCGCAGTTTCTGCAAGACGGCGTTCTTTTTCCTCCGTTACGTCGGTAATAAACACATAAAAAATATCTCCGACGCTGTCGCTGTGAATAAAATGTCCGTAATCTTCTACCCAACGGATAACTCCGTCTTTACGGCGTATACGGTATTCGACATAATCCAAATTGTCTGTGTTATTCTCTATCTGCATACGGATACTTTCTTCGACAACGTCAAGATCGTCATTCAACACTACGCCTTTGAAAGAATTGCCCGTTAGCTCGCGGAATTCTTGCAAATTGCTGCATTTAAATATTTTCATTAGCGCTTCGTTGGCATATATAATTTCTTCTTCGCCAATAGCACGGTAAATCAAGAATCCGCCGGGGATTTCGTTCATAAAACGGATAATTTCACGCGCAATTTCAATTTGCTGTTCATTCATACCGTTTTTGTCCGACCGCTCTCCGTCATTTAAATAACCTAAAACGTATTCTATTAAATTTCCGTTAACTTTAAAATAATCCATTGCCGATATTCTCCGTAACTATATGGAAAAATTTTAATATAAACTAACGCATTTTGTCAATATCTATGCGATAATTGTTTTAATTTTACAAATTTTAAATTTTACACAAAAATTAAAAATACAACCCTAATCAGTACTGCATACAGAAATACTATGTATTACTGTAATGTAATAATACTATACTAAATAATATAATACGCTATTAGTATAGTCAAACGAACAAAAAACCTTAACGAGTATTAAACAACGTAATATCCAACGCAAATACGCTATTCGGTAAGACTACCTGAGCGCATTTATCAAATATAATTAAAACATATTAAGTACAACCGTACATTAAAGGAGACAGTCTATGCGTAAACTAGCCGAAAAAGTTGCCATTGTAGCGCAAATATGTATAACAATGGTTTTTGCAATTACAACTTTGCTTGACCTAACGATGGTAATGCCTAACGACGAAACGATTTATAACAATAACGTACTCAAAACGCTTATAATAGTTTTATTTACGGTATACTTAGGATTATCGGCATATTTAATATATGTTAACTTTTCCGAAAAGGAAAATTTAAAACGTGTATTGCTGTTTTGCGATAGCGAAAGCGCAACGACAACAACTACAAAAGTCGTAAAAAACATAGTGCTTTCCTGCGCGCGCCAGGCGCAGGGAGTAACGGTAAAAAAGACCAAAGTACGCGCCGACGACAAGAAGGGATTTACATTAACGCTTAAAGTAAACGTAAATGCAGACAACGTATCGCAAACAATAGATACTTTACGGTGCTTGCTTGCCGACAGTTTTAAAAATACGCTGGGGCTTACGTTCAATTCGATAAACTTTGAAGTAAATAAGCTCCAAACAAGATATTCTCCGAGTATTCACGAAGCGGAAGAAAAAGCAGAACAATTAACAGACCAACGCGAGATTACGACCGAAATATATAACGAACCGTTGGACAACGATGTGGACTTAAATTGCATAAAAGAAGAACAAAACGAATCGGACGGAACAAATGCTTAAAAACTAAAGGCAGCGGCTAACCGCTACCTTTTTTTTCTAAAATACTCGGTTAAAATTTCGGAACACTCTTCTTCAAGCACTCCGCCATGCAATGTCAATTCGTGATTTAAAGTGCGTCCTATCATTTCAGACAACTGTACGCACCCTTTGCCGCTCAAATCATACGCACCGAAATAGACGTTTGATATACGCGCATTGTAGCACGCGCCAAGACACATTACGCACGGTTCTAACGTAACATACAAATCGCATCCCGTAAGCCGCCAATCTTTAAGTTCTTTACAAGCGCGCTCTATTGCGACAATTTCGGCGTGTTCTACCGCGTTTTTAGACGCGTTTCTCGTATTGTGCGCATAAGCAATAATCGAGCCGTCCTTAACGATAACGGCGCCTATAGGCACTTCATCTTGCTCGGCAGAAATTTTCGCTTGACAGAGTGCCTCCGTCATAAATTTGTCGTTTATATTCATACTTTCACCACAATATTTATCTAACAATGTTCATTCAAATTTGCAGTTTTGCAGAATCCAACTGCCGCTGTTAAAAATTGCTTATTTTAACAAATACGACCCTTTGTTGCTCAAAGTTTTATTTTTGAGTTAATTGAACGCATCATATCGGCATCGACTTTCAAAACTTTTCGGTCATAGGTATACAAACCGTTTACCTCATCTTCGACGTCGGAAACCTGCGTATAAACTGCCGCAGACAAGCCTTTGTCTATTAAAGAAATTACATCCCTTTCGTACAGTTCGCGTATTCCGTTATTAAAATCTTCGACGGTATCGAATTTTTTATAACTGTAAGTGTGGTCGGGGTTAAAACTGTGTTGCATATCCTTGTAACTGTAACCGCCAAACTCGGTAAGACATACGGCTCTGTTTTTGTCGTGTTTTAGGCGTACGCGTTTAAAATAAACGTGCATACTGTTAATATCTCCGCCGCCCTGATCGTGCCAACCGCTGGCGTGGTCCACCGTACGCGTATTATCAATATCCTTTGTCAATTGCGCTATTCTGTTTGCATCAAACTGCCCCCACGCCTCATTAAACGGTACCCACATTGCAATGCTTACGCAATTATATAACTGATCCAACATTTCGGTATATTCCGCAATATACGTTTCGCGGCTGATTTCGCTCTTACGGGAAAACATTCCGTACTGACTATCTTTAAAACCGTTTATCCCGATATTGGGCAAAACAAGAGTAACCGACTTATGTTGTCTTGTGCCGCCGCTGGGCATATCCTGCCAAACAAGCATACCCAGTCTATCGCAGTGGTAATACCAACGCATAGGCTCTACTTTAATATGCTTTCGCAGCATATTAAAGCCCAAGTCCTTCATTTTTTGAATGTCGAATATCATCGCCTCGTCGGTGGGAGCAGTATACAGCCCGTCGCTCCAATAGCCTTGATCAAGTAGTCCGTTATGAAAATACGGCTTATTGTTAAGCATCAAGCGGTTATACTTGCCGACTTTTTGACAGGAAAACTTGCGCATTCCGAAATAACTCTCAACGTAATCTCGCCGTGAAATAATTTTTAAACCGTACAAAAACGGTTCTTCGGGAGACCACAATTTAAATTTACCGTCGGGGAAATTTAGCGTTACTATGCTCTTGCCGTCGGCTTTGCATACTTCGCCACCGTTATCCGTTATAATTACCGTAACGGGTTCGTCAAAATTAGAAATAATTTCAACTTTTACCTGCGCCTTGTCTATATCGGGAGTTATGCGTATTGCTTGAATATATTGTGCAGGTACGCTCTCGAGCCAAACCGTTTGCCAAATTCCGCTTTGCGGCGTATACCACATTCCCTTGCGGTTTGTAGACTGTTTACCGTTGGCGTAATACTTTGTATCGGTAAAGTCTCGTACACGCAGAATAAGCTCATTATCTTGTTCCCTTAACGCCGCCGTTATATCCGCAGAAAAAGCATTATACCCACCCTCGTGATGACAAACGGAAATGCCGTTTACATATACGTCGCATATACAGTCTACAGCGCCGAAATTCAATATTACAATATCTTTAACAAAACTTTTGGTAAGTGTAAACCTTGTACGGTAATACAAATACTCACTGGGTTTTAATACGCGGTTTACTCCCGACAATACTGTTTCAGGAGAAAACGGCACCAAAATTTTACCGTCATAGACTGTAGGAATAACTTCGGATTTAGTAATGGCGTAATCCCAATATCCGTTTAAATTAACATAACTTTTGCGTACGAATTGCGGTCTCGGATATTCCTGCAACGGCTTGTCCGTCAGTTTTTCGCCCCAAATTGTTGTAAGATTTTTTAAAGACATAACAAGATGCTCCTTAACAAATGTATGGCAACATACCACTTACATACTGAACATTGTATCATAATTTTAGTGTAAAGTAAACAGCAAAAAAGAGTCCGCATTACGGACAGCTTTCTAATCTAAAATTTAGACGCGCTAAAAGTACTGCTCCGTTACCGAACTCTTCTTTGGTTTTTAATTATTTAGTTGTTTTCTTTGTTGTGGTTGTTTTCTTTGCTGTTGATTCTTTCGTTGCGGTCGATTTCTTTGCCGCGGTCTTTTTTGCTGTCGTTTTTTTCTCTTCTGTTGCTTTTGCCGTTGCGGCTTTCTTTGTCCCTGCAATAGTTAACGTACCGATACCTATTTTATTCTGCGTTTCCTTATCAAACAGAATAATGCCGTTACCTACAATTTCGTAATTAACAATGCTGTTAACGGGATAATCGACTCCGCCGAACACAACAGACGTCAACATTTCGTTTCCAACCGCAAGCTTTACCGTTGTTTCCATACCTGCAGGTAACGTTGCATATACTTCCGCAGTTAAAGCGCCTTGTTCTAAGCGCAAAAATTCGGGGCGTACACCTACAACGACTTCGCGTTCGCCGTCCATTGTAATTTCGTCGCTTTCAAATGTAAATTCCTGTCCGAGCGCCTTGACTTTGGCAGTATTGCCGTGAATTTCCGCACTGCCGTGAATAAAGTTCATTGTCGGGTTACCTACGAAATCTGCAACAAACAAGTTGTTAGGCCTATTGTATGTAACAAGCGGGGGATCGTATTGTTGCAAGTGCCCCATACTCATCAAACAAACCTTTGTTGCAAGCGTCATTGCTTCTAACTGATCGTGCGTAACGTATACAAATGTCGAATCTGTTTCGGCGTGCAATCTCTTCAATTCCGTTCTCATTTCCAAACGCAATTTAGCGTCTAGGTTGGACAACGGTTCGTCCATAAACAAAACTTTGGGACTTGTTGCAAGGGTACGCGCTATCGCCACACGCTGTTGCTGACCGCCGGAAAGTTCTGCAGGATAACGTTGCATAAAAATGCCGATTTTAAGTATACGCGATACTCTGCGCACTTCAAGATCCATCTCTTCCTTGCAAAGTCTACGCACTTTTTTGACGACTTCGCCGTCCTTTACATACTCGAACTTTTCATTAAGCGAGCATCCTTCTTTTGCGGCGGATTCGCGCGCGGCAGTTATAGTATTGTTTAGTTCTTCCACCGCTTTTGTAATAACTTCTTGCGGATTTGCCGCAGTGTGAATGTTGTACTCGACAAGTTTCTTCGCAGTATACTTAGAAATCAAATAGGTATCGATAAGTTCCAGTTGAAGGTTATCAACCTCCGACTTGCCTTTCTTTTCCACTTTACCGTCTTTGGAAGCGTACGATTTAATAATTTCCACCAAGCGTTGCCAATCGTCTAATATTTCTATTATTTTATGCGCAACGCGCGCTTCAAAAGCAATTTTGGGTTTTTCTTCTTTAAGGTTTTCCAATCCAAAATGAATATTTTGGTAAACGGTCATATGCGGCCACAAAGCATAGTTTTGGAACAGAAATCCGATATCGCGTACACCCGGGGCAACGTTGATGCCCTTTTCGCTGTCGAATACCACCGTATCTCCTATCGTAATACGCCCTTCGGTAGGAGTTTCCAATCCTGCTATCATACGCAACGTTGTCGTTTTGCCGCAACCGGAAGGTCCGAGCAATGTTACAAAATCGCGGTCTTCTATTACCATATTAAGGTCTTCGACTGCAATAAATTTATCAAACTTTTTTGTTATGTGTTCTAATACGATTTTGGGCATAATTATATTCTCCTAATTGTAAATGTTGTATCAACCGCCAACGCCTTTATCGATTGACGCACCTGTAAGTTTGTTGACTACGAAGTTTATTATAAGTACGGTTACTATAATGAGCAAGTTCAAAGCATTTGCCGACTGTAACCACCATTGAGTCCATTCGTCCAACAACGTTGCAAGTAATTGCGTGCCGGGAGCTACCAACAATACGAACAATGAAAGTTCTCTCATACAGGAAGTAAAAGGCAGCAAGTATCCCGACATAAATGTCGACTTTTGAATCGGGAAGATAACGCGAATCATTCGTTTCCACCAAGGAACGTTCATCATTATTGCTGCTTCTTCAATTTCGCCGGACAATTGCAACATTGCGTTAATACCGCTACGCGAAGCAAACGGCAGATACTTAACTGCGCCTACAAGCACCAAAATGATAAATGTCTTTTGTAAACCGAATGTGGTTGCCATTGTTAAGAATGCTCCGCCCAAAGCCATAGAGGGCAACAAGTACGGCAAAAACGCCATTCCGTCTACACCCCTTGCTAAAAGCGAACCACGACGTTTGGACACCGCATAACCAATGAGAATACCGCTTGTGCCCGCAATAATCGCGCACAGAACTGCTAATCCCAAACTGTTTCCAAACGCATTCCACACTTGCGGTTCGAAGAACAATCCTTTCAAACCGTTGTTTGCACTTGTGGGAGTTTTAGAAATCCAATATTCAAGCGTTAATTGACTGTAGTCGCCGGTGTGTACGCACAAAGATTCAAGCGCAAACGTTACAAGAGGTATAACGGCAAAGAACAAACTTAAGAAGCAGAAAATAATGCTTGACACCCATTTTCCCCATTTGAGATCGATGAGAGAAATCTGTCCCGATTTACCAGATACAGTGGTAAACGATTTGCGTTTGCCTGTTATATATTGATTGACCATCAATATACCGACACCGAAAATAATCATTACCAAGCCCATAATGTAACTTTGCCCGTACATACTTTGACGCATAAAACCTTTCATATAGGTAGTTAGTACGTCAAATTTGTTCATACTTAAATACTTAGGTACGGCGTAAGCGCTCATAGAACTTGAAAATACCAACAAGAAAGTTGAAACCAACGCCGGCAATACAATGGGTAACGTAATACGGTAAATTATTTTTGCACGGTTTGCTTTTAATACCGTCGCCGCTTCCTCTAAGTTAGCGTCCATATTACGCAAAATACCGCCTATTAAAATGTAAGCAAACGGAGCATAGTGAAGTCCCAACACAATTGCACTCGGAACAAGTCCGTAAACAAATCCCTCTGGAACTTTTATGCCCAACAAGTTGTACGCCATACCGCCCGTACCATTACCGATATCGGGATTTTGCCAAAAGTTTTGCCAAAACATTGCAAGAGTCCAACTCGGCATTATGTACGGAAATACGAATACCGAGGAGATAATCTTTTTTCCCTTCATATTTGTACGGGTAATAAAGAATGCGACTATTCCGCCGTAAAGTATTGCTATAATACTCGCTATTAACGACATTAATATCGAATTGCCTAACGGTCGCCAAAAGTACATTGTGGCAGTGTCGGGATTCGCCAACATTCTGTACCACCATACAGTAGTAAAGTCGCCTTCGAACTTGCCTTTGTCATAAATGGTTTCCTGTCTGTTGTTAATAACAAACGTATCCACAACCAACGTAATTAACGGATAAAAAATTAAAAACGCCAAAACGACGAAAAATACTACTAAAATAATATTTGCAGGGTTTTGGATAAATCTCTTTGTTCCGTAGCAAAATTTATTCCATTTTGTAGGGGGCGTATTACCGAAAGCGGTTTCGCCTGCCAGAGCAGGTGCTTGAATTAATTTATTAACAGGTTGACTGTCTTTTTGACCGACACCTTTTAATTTAATTCCCATTTAATCCTCCTTTACATCAAATAATATGGGGAGAGAGATATTCTCACTCCCCATACATTTTAGGTTTAGCCTGTTGTAAAATTATTTTTTAACGGTTGTATTATTGCTTGCAAGTTTTGTGTTAATCCAGTCTTGAACTTCGGCTTTAACTGACAAAATATAAGCACCGTCTTCGATAACAAGACATTTTGTCCAGAAAGATAACGGTTGATCGCTAACTCCCCCTTCTATTTTTTGCGTCTTGTTTTTGATGGATAGATCTTTATCTTTTCCGTCAACTTTAATCTGCGTTGTTTTGCCGGTTGTTTTGTCTTTATCTGTAATCGTCGCACCGCCGTCGAGATAAGTGTATGTCTTGATTGTTACGTCTTTGCCGTCGATTTTAACTTTTTCCGAATTGGTCAAAATCATTTCTTTCTTGTTGTTATCAAGATAAAGAAAACCGTCTTTAGAGCGTTCATCTGTTGTTTCAACGGGTTTTGTCAAAGAACCTTCGTAAACGGGAACATCCTTATTTGCAGAATATCCGCCGAGAGATTCCCAAGGTTTGAAGCCTTCTGCCGTCATCAAGTAGTTGATGAATAACATTGCTGTGTAAGGACGGGGTCCTTTTGCTGCAAGTTGTGCGTAAATAGAATACATAAATCCTGCGAACGGATCAATTTCAACAAAATTGTTAGCACCGTCTTTGTCCCAAGCGGAAACTTGAAGGTTATCGCCGTAAACGGAAGCGTCGCGGAGTTTGGACAATACGAACAAGCCCATCTTGCCTTTGTTGCTTTCTTTGGACAATGTGGAAGCGATTGTCGTGTCGCTCGTAATAGAGAAGTTGCAGTTTGCGATAAATTCGGCAATCCATTTGTAACCGTAGTTTTCGTAAGTTTTGCCTGCACCAACGTCGTCTGCTTCTTTACCGTTCAATGCTTTATAAGCCGTTTCGAGTTTTCCAGACCATTCGCCGTTTGTGAGCATAATCAAGAAGTTCATGTTAACTTGTTCGTCTTTGGGGTTTTTGAAGAAAATTTGTCCTTTATATTCAGCCTTTGTTAATTCCCAAACATTATTAAATTGAGCAGTATTTTCCTTGTCGGCAACATTGTACATAAACAATTTGTTGATAAATTGGTGTGCCAAAGGAAGTCTGTTGTTTGCGTCAACTTTATCTTTGAATTCTTCACTTACATAGTTTTTAACAAGAGGATCTTTTGCGCCACGTTCAAGGTCAAGGCTTGCGCTATCTTGGATAAGAACCATCGAAGCGTTGCCTGCGCTTGTTTTAGCCCTGGATTCTTCACGGAGAAGACTGTAAATTTCGGAGTCGCTCTTTTTAACTGCTACAGCGTTTTTGTCTGTAAGACCAAGCGCTTTACCCCAATCGCTTGCGATGAAATTTGTCATAGCGGTTGTGATACGGGAAGTATTACCATAAGCGATGAAGTCTCCAGATTCCTTTTTAGCCTCCGCTAACAAAGCATCCATATCCATCTTTTCCGCTGCGGCGATTACTTCGTCGGATACGGAAGGAAGAACTTTATTGCAGGCGACAAGCACAAACACTGCCGAAGCGACCAATGTAAGCGCAAGAACCAAACTAATGATTTTCTTTTTCATATTTTTTCTCCTTATAAAAATTATATATTTCTCTTCCTATACGGAAGGAAAAGTCAATTATATCATTCCGCTTTTTTTGAGTTGCGCGTCCAACTTGCCGTACGACATTTCAAGAAATTCTTCCATTGTAACTTTGCCGTAATACTTGCTTGTTTCGTTGCAGTAACTTTCAAGATTGATGCGTTCAACATTAAAATGTTTCAACCTTGCAAATACTTTATCGAAATCGATATTTCCTTCGCCCATTAAATGGTGTTGATCCTGCGGTGTGCCGTTAGGTCCTACATTGTCGTGTATATGCGTTGTAACAAGCATATTTCCGTATTTTTCTAACGGTTGTTCATCGGGAGTATAAGCATTGTTATGCCCTGTATCGTAGCAAAAACCGATATGCTCGCTCGAAAACTTTTCCAAAATAAAATCGTTATAACGCAAAAAGCGTGTGTTTTCTATCGCGATTACTACATTGTTTTTGACTGCGGCATTCAGCATTTTTTCGAAGTTTCTAATGCCGTTAATGTTAGGCTCGGGAGTTATCAACCTGCGCGTTAAGTGCAATACTAAATTTTTTACTTCCCGCTGTCCGCATTCCTGACAAGCATCGGCAAATTGATGCACATAAGTTTCGGCACGCTCATCGTCATACCACAGATAATCTGCGTGAGTAGACGGAAAATGGCACGTATTTATTTGCAACCCGAGTTTGATAGCCGTATCATACAAATTAAATCTACTACCGTCCGTATCTTCGTACTCGTCGCCCCACCAAAACATTGTTTCGTCAAAGCCTGCGTTTTTAATGGCGGCAAGTCTGTTTTCGGGCGGCACTTCGTAAAATCCAAATCTAAAATTCTGACCTTTTTTTACTCCCGAAATCATTTTTCTACCTTGATTTATTTTTGAGGTTTTATCCAAAGTAAAACTCTATTATTTCAATTATTATAAACTTCGCCTAAAAGTATACCCCCCCCCGTGCGGTAATGTCAATATTAAACAAAAATAATGAAAAAAAAAGCGCCTTATTTGCTAATAAACAGTGGACATTTTAAATTTTGATTTTGAAATTAAAAACAGAAACAAAAAAGGCTTTTCCAAACAGAAAAAGCCATTTTAAAAATATATAAAAATTTATCAAATACTTTTTACAAATAATTAAAACATTTAGATGCGTCAAATTAGCAAAGCGCAGTTTTGTCAAAAACAAATCATCTTACAAAAACAACTTTGCACAAATTCAACGACAGCAAAAAACTTTATTATGTTGATTTTTCAAATATATAGACAACACACAAATAATGTGTGCTCCAAAACTCAGCAACTTTTTATTTTATTATTCAGACGTCGAACCCAAACCGCCGTTTCTTAACTCCGTAACTTCGTCGTCTTCGGTCAACAGATAACGCGTAAATACTCCTTGCGCAAACGCCGAGCCGCTTGTTAGTTCCAGTGTTTTGTCGCTTTCGTTGGTCATACGCACAAAAATGTGTCCCTCGTTGTCCGAGTCGCTGTAATCGGCGTCTATAATGCCTACCGTATTGTTAAGTTTCAAACGGAATTTAAAACCCAAACCGCTGCGCGGATAAATCATCAAGCACCAGTCGTCAGGCATAAGCACGCGTATGCCCGTTGCAACCGTAACCGTCTCGGACGGTTTAACCGTTAGATCTCTCGGTAGATAAAAATCGTACCCCGCACTTTTAGATGTGGCACGGCGCGGCAACTTTATTGCATTGTATGCCGTTTCGTCTCCGTACGGCGCAAATTGACCGTAACTTACCTTTTCAAATTTTGCTTTCGTTCTCATAATTTATCCCGCCTTATCTATTGTAAATTATTCGTTTCCGTCGTTTAAGTGCAAATATTCGTACAAACGCTCTGCCGCGCTTCTCGTCATTCCCTTTACGTCGGCAATTTCTTCAACAGTCGCCTGCTTTAAGTTATCCATAGATTTAAAATGCCTGTGCAGTTCTATGCGCCGTTTTTCGCCTATGCCCTCAACGTCCTGCAAAACCGACTTAATACTGTTTTTATTGTGCAGTTTGCGGAAGTATGTTATGGCAAACCTGTGCGACTCGTCGCGTATATTGATAAGCAAATTTAAAGCATAACTGTTGCGCGGCAAAAAAATCGGCTCGTTGCCGTCCAACGTATACACCAACTCTTCGCGTTTGGCAAGCGACACCATTTGTACGCTCACGCCTGCTTCGTCCATTGCCTGACGTGCATAATCGAGTTGCCCCAGTCCGCCGTCGATGACAATCAAGTCGGGCGTTTTGCCGAATATTCCGTCGTCGGCTTTCATACGCTCAAATCTGCGCGACAGTACTTCCTTCATACTTGCAAAGTCGTTTGCGCCCTGTACCGTTTTTATTTTAAATCGGCGGTATTGCGATGCGTCTTTCTGTCCGTTGGTAAACACTACCATACTTGCAACCTTGTCCACGCCCTGCACATTAGAAATATCGTAACACTCTACGCGTTTGGGAAGCGTTTTTAAATTCAACAATTCCTGCAACTGCAGTACCGCGCCGTGGGTAGTATTAAACTTTTTATCAATGGCGGTTTGGCTCTTGGTAAGATATTCTACCGCGTTACGGTAAGACATATCTACAAGCCGCTTTTTGTCCTGCTTTTGCGGACAGACAATCTGCGTTTTTACGCCCGTTTTGTCGCCGATCAGTTTTGCAAGTTCCTCGGCATCGGATAGCGGCAAATTTGTATACAGTTCTCCGCTCAGTTTGACCATATCGCAATATTCGGCAAGAAAACTCGACAGCGTTTGCGCTTCGTCTATGCCGGCGTCCGATACGGCGTTGTTTTCCGAAAAAATAACTTTACCGCCGCGTATCATCAAATGGTTGATTACGCAGTTTTTGCCGTTTGATGCCACGGCAAACATATCGTAATCTACAAATTTGTTCAGCACCACAATACGCTGCTGCGAAATTTTGTCGATAAGTTCCAGATACCGCTTATATGCAAGCGCCTGTTCGTACTGCATATTTTCCGAACAAAACAGCATTTTTTCCGTTAAAGTCTGACGCGCTTCGGTATCGTCGCCCGACAAAAACGCCACCGCGCGGTTGACTATCTTGCGGTAATCGGCTTTGCTTATCTTTCCCGCGCAAGGCGCAGGGCATCTGCCTATATGGTAATTTAAACACGGGCGGAAATTTTTGGGCAATTTGTTAAAATTGTAATTGCAGGTTACTGTCGGAAATACCGTCGACAAAATGTCCGTAAACGATTTGATTCCGCCCTGCGTAATAGGTCCGAAATACTTAAATTTGTCCTTTTGCAATTTGCGCGTAGGTATAAACTTGGGGAAGTCCGCCGACAAGTCCACCTTGATATACGGATATTGCTTGTCGTCCTTTAAAAGAATATTGTACGGCGGAGTATGCTTTTTGATAAGCGTATTCTCCAAACTCAACGCGTCGGCTTCGCTTGCAGTAATAATGTATTGAAAGTCGTGAACGTGAGAAAGCATTGCCAATACTTTTTCGCTTTTTTTTGTAGAGGCGTGAAAATACTGACGGACGCGGTTTTTCAGCACTTTGGCTTTGCCCACATACAAAATATTGCCGTTGACGTCATACATTATATATACGCCCGACTCATCCGGTAAATTTTTGAGTTTTGTTTGGAGATCTACTTGCTGTAACATATTTTAAGTATACCACAATTCTTGCGGCAAGAAAACCTTTAACAAACATTTTACCGAATACGTATTTCATAAATTCAACAGTAATTAAAATACCAACGGTAACAAACAAACTAAATGCCAAATATATTTTTGTTGTAATGCTTTTATATCAAAACGTCAAATCACACGGCTTGTTTGCAATTTAAATTTTACTTGGTTGATACAGCCATTTTAACGGAATTTTTACCTGCAAATGAGTTACGGGTCGTTTAAATGCAACATTAAATAAGAAAAACATTTACATTTTACATTTCTTCGTACACAAAAAAAAGACGTTGATATTCTCCTCATTCAACGTCTTTCCTGTATAATTATTTGCAAAACTGCACAACACCAACTTAATGCAACGGTTTCTTCAAAAATTTAAATGCAGCTTTTAGTATACATATCCTAATACTCAAACACAAGACCTGTAACTACACAATAGGCTTGTTTGCCCTAGAATACGATTGAAGCAATCCGTTAAGCGCGGTATTAAGCTTACGTTGCTGAGCAACACTGCGGTTAGTATCCAAACCCTTGCTGTGAAGCAACTCCGACGCGCGCGTCAACACTGCTCCCGTAACTTCGCACTTGTTTAGTTGTTGAAGTTTTTTTACGGTTTGTTCTACTGCTTGGCTGTTGTCGGCGGTGTAATCTGCCGAACGGTTAAGTTCAGAAACGAGCCTTGCAAAAATCTGCTTTGCTTTGTACTGTTTGCGCTTGGCAATAAGTCTGTTTACAATCAAAGACAAAACAAACCCTAGCCAAAACACAATTTGAAAAATAAGATAATCGACGTGCGCCAAATTAAACGCAAACACTACCACATACAACGCGCTGACTATTGCCGCCAAACAAAACAGCGGTACAAGAATCAATCTGCGTTTTAAAGGTACAAACTCAAACGTCAACGACGGTTTTGCCGCTTTACTGTTTTTGTACGCGCGCCATTGACGGCGGTATTCGTCGGGAAGTCCTGCTATGTGCTGTTCCGTCTTGGCAGGGTACGAAGCCACCTTGCGGCAGCAAGCGGTTATTTTTTTGTTCTGTTTGCGGTATACGTTGCGCGACCAGTTGCACACGCCGAACAATACCAGCGCCAGCGCTATAAGCGGAAGTAAAATAAAATCGTATGCTTCGATAAATTGCAATGCTTTAATCAAATAGTCCATAATAATCTCCTTTGCAAAGATTATTACCTATTTTTACCCAACCTATAACGCCGACGCATTTAAAAATTATGCCAATTCGCTAAAATACTTTGCAACACGGGCAACTTCTCGGCAATAATGCCTTACGTTATCGTAAATAACCGTTATATTTGCCAGTGTCGTTTTGTCGCTTTCATTTTGCAAAACTTGCGTGTGCTTTGCTAACATTTGCGGCATATCATTGCCTATCGCATCGGTAGAACACAGAGGATCTTCCGAATATCCAAAACTTTCGGTTGCCGCCGCTTTTAACGCTGCGTTTAAGACTTCCGTGGAATAAGTTCCGTCCAATTCCAACGTTATATCCATAACGCTGCCGTTAATTACAGGCGCGCGGTAGGACATACTTTTTACCTTACTGTTAACTTCGGGAACTATCAACCCCACAGTATTGCCGAAACCCGCAACAAGAGGAGTAATATTCCACGCCGCCGCCCTGCCGAGCGCAAAATTACCGTTAGGGTTGTAACTGTCCATTGTGTTTTGAGAATTGGTATACGAACGGAACGCCTTACAATATGCGTTTTTTACTTTAAACTGTTTTAATGCGTTAAATACCTGCGCCGCAACTTGCGTTTCCATTTGCGGAATCGAGATAATTGTATCGTTTGCTTTAAGTGTGTCGTGATTGACATTATACGCAATGGTGGGCAAATCTTTTCCTGCCGATTGGCAAATTATTGCCTTGCGCGCACCTGCCGCAATAAAATCCTCTGCTTTAAATTTAGTATTATAATATCCTTCGCACTCTAACATAACATCTACTTTGAGTTCGCCAAGCGGCATATCAAGCGCATTGTCAAACTTGCACAACGGAAAGCCCCTTCCATTAACTATAATACTTTCTTCTCCCGTGCTAACCCTATCGCGCAATTCCAAACTAGGGTATAATGAGTCGAACTGCAACAAATACTTTAAATTGGCGGGAGTAATATGCGTATCGTTAATAAATGCTATTTCATACCCCTCTTTTTCAAATAACATTCTAAATAATTCGCGTCCTATGACGCCCATTCCGTTTATTGCTACTCTTACTGACATAATAATTCCTCCTAATAAATATCGTTTTTAAAAATTCCTGTACTTACAGTGCGCACTGTTGTTTCGCCCACAAATTTTGCCCACTTGTAACCTGTCTGCGGCGCAACGTCGCCGCTTGCAACGGCAAAACCTATGTAGTCCAAACCTTGATACCAATTTTCCGACGCGCCTAAATCTCGCGGAAAACTGTTGTACTTGATAAATACATTTTTGCCCAAAACGCCGTTATAGTTTGCAATTTTGTCAAGCAGTTCTTCTTTAAACGCCGCAAAAGTTTGCGCGTCAAGAGGAGTTCCCTGCTCTGTTACGCCGTCGGCAGCAATAACGTCGTAAACGTTCGGCTGCCCGTCAACCGCCTGCAATCTTATCCTGCCGGCGTGTTGCGCTTTTCTGTCTTTAAATTCCATTTTGTTCTTCTCCTTATAAAAATTTTTTATTTGAAGCGTCAGTATATTCCGCCTTTTGTCAAACTGTTATATACTGCCGCAAGCAAAATCTTCTATTCTTTCAATTTTCTTGATTGTTCTGTTTGTACAATTTTTTACCAATAAACAAGACGGCATAGGGATAGTTTGTACTATCTTCCTATGCCGTCTTTTCTGTCCGCGCTCTCGGGATCTGTTCTTGGCGTTATTTTAATTACTTATATTTTTCTACATTTCTCCGCGCTTTTCTAACATAATTAGCAACTTGCTAATTATGTTATCTGCTTCTAATCCAAGCGCGTCTATGTCCCCAATAGTTGCATCATATCCTATTAGTCCACCCAATAAGTCAGTCAAATCAAGAATTTTTTCTTTAGATAACGCAATTATTTCCTTATCTGTTTTAAACTTGGTCGTACTAACACTATTAACTATCTCTAATTCTCTGTCTGTTAACACAATTCAATACTTTCAATAAATAAACACTGTAACCCGACTATTAATTCTACTGTACAAGATCGACCCTGAATACTTCAAATTGTATAAAAGAATTTGTTTTTATATCCTTAGGAAGATGCACTACGCTTTCAATTACTATATTGCCAATCTGAACAATTCCTCGTTCTTTATCAAGTAACTTCCCTTGTAATTTGTACGAGAAATAAGCAATATCGCTTTTTATGATTTCATATTTTTGACATTCGCATGTCATAATATTACTACAATTATACGCCATTAGAGTGAATTTTTCTTTTTTACTAAATGGTTGAGCATAACACATAAGTTGATAATGACCGTCAGACACAATAACTGTGGCTTCCTGTGCATCTTCGTTATAATCTACAATTCTACTAATATACATAATATCTCCATTATGGATTTAACCATGGTATTAAAGTCAATGATTCTACCTTTCGTACGCCAAATGTAGTAATAAATGTTTTCTCATGCGTTAAACCGACAAAAGCATAGTTTGCACCGCCATTCGCGCCAAAAAATCTTATATAGCCATTCATTTCCGGTATATAAATTCCATTATTGATTACATAATTTGCACCTTGTAAAAACTCGGGAGCAGTTTTATATAAACCATCGAATTCTTTACCATGAATTTCAAAATGTATTTCTAATTCTTCCTGCGATTTAAACTGTAAGAATTGATCATTTCCCGCCAGTTCTCCCGTAGTAACAGGTTTGCTTCGGGTCAGGTACTTTATGTAGTTGATGCTTGCGGATATAAATATTACTGCCGCTGTTATTACAAACGTGTCCAGTACTGTGTTTAGCAAGCCTTCCGGTGTAAATGTATTTGTTAGCAGTGAACTAG
>CAMRUG010000007.1 GCA_947053925.1 uncultured Clostridia bacterium | reverse complement strand
TCTTCCAACGGTTTTTTTCTGCAAACATATAATACATACGGCGGATTTCGTTGGCAAACAATGCGGCTTCTTCGCCGCCTGCGCCTGCGCGTATTTCGATAATAACGTTTTTGTCATCGTTGGGGTCTTTGGGTAACAGCAACACTTTTAGCTGCTCGTTCAGTTCTTCCAGACGGGTTTTACTTGCCGCGATATCTTCATGAAGCAACGCCAACATTTCCTTGTCCGTTTCGATGCCCGCAAGTTCGATATTTGCTTGAAGTTCGTTGTGAGTTTTTTTGTAATCTTGGTAGCACTCGACAATAGGAGTCAGCGAACTGTGCTCTTTGACGAGTTTTTTCCAACTGTTGTTGTCGGCAATAACTTCCGGCTTGGCTATTTCTTCCGTAAGATATTCGTATCTTTGTACAATTTTATCTAATTTTTCTGTCATAACTACTCCTTAAAGTTGAATTTAAAATGAGAAACTACACTCTCTGGTTTTTAAAACGTTTTGTTATTTTACTTTCAACCGCGTAGTTACTTTTTGCTTTTTTTCGTTGCGACTACTATGCGGTCATTGCCGCCGTAATCTTTCATTACTTCTACGTCAAATTTGTCTTCTAACAATCCTTTTACCGCTTCGCCCTGATTATAGCCTATTTCTAATACCAGCAGACCCTTTTTAGTTAAATGTTTGTACGCTTTATCTGCCAAAATACGGTAAAAATCAAGTCCGTCCTTACCGCCGTCAAGCGCAAGTTTAGGTTCGTAATTTTTGACGCTGTCGTCTAACGTTGGGATAACGTCCGTTTCGATATACGGAGGGTTGCACACTATTGCATTGCATTTGCCGCTGAGATTTTTGAACATATCGCTTTGAATAAAGTCTACTTTTGCCTTATTCCTCTTAGCGTTATATTTTGCAATTTTCAAAGCGTCGCGGCTTATGTCGGCAAGCGTTACCGTTGCGCCCGTTTCCAGTGCGGCGGTTATACCTATTACTCCGCTTCCGCAACACAAATCTAAAACAGTGCTTTTTTTATTCAGACGTTTGACAAGTTGTTCGGTTACAAGTTCCGTTTCCTGTCTGGGGATAAGCACATTTTTGTCGACGTTAAACGTTCTGCCAAAAAACTCGACGCTGCCCAAAACGTATTGCCACGGTTCGCCGTTATTTAAACGTTCTTTCATTTTGTCTATACGGATAACAAAACCGTATGGAATATTCGTAACCTTGTTGAGTTTATCCTGCGGAACACGGAGTATTGCGGACAAAAACCAATCGTCGTTTTTAAGTCCTGCAATCTGTGCCAAATTACTATCGGCAAGACGCTGTTTAAACTGTTCGAGAGTAAGCGGCTCGGGAAACTTGACTTCGGCAACCGTTTCGTCTGCGTCCATTTGCAAAACGGCGTTAAAAGAAGTAATTGCAACTTCGCACATTTCGTCATCGGGTTCGCGCGTCGTCAACTTCTGAAACTGTTTGCCTAACCACTTTAACGGACGGAACAGTACAAAATTAGACCTTGCAAGCAACATAAGCATTTCGTAACTAATGCCTGCGGTAAGCGGCAGTAATGCTATTTTAAGCAGTGCTCTAAGCCACCACGACTCGATAAACAAAGTGAACTTGCACGCCGCGCAAATTATATCCAATACCATCATAAGTATTACGGACAGTACAACGACAAAGACTAAGAAACTCGTACCGCAACGGTCGTGATAACGACTGCACTTTTGCACGTTTTCTACCGTTAAGGGAAGTTCGCTTTCGTAGCAGGCAATAGTTTTATGTTCTGCTCCGTGGTACATAAACAAGCGTTTAATCTCTTTCATTTTGGATATGGCAACCATATAGATTACAAGTATTGCCATTTTAGCAACGCCCTCGATAAGTGATTTTAACCAAACCCAATCAAGGCTGTTTACGTCTAGCTTAGCCAGTTTGAAAATTCCCGCTGTAATACCCGTAGGCAGCAGAATAAACAAGCAAAGAGCAAGAGCAACACCCAACAATGTGGAAAAACCCATCAAAACGCCCATACCCTTGCCGTTCGATGTATCTATTTCTTCTTCCGCCATAATTTCGGCAGATTTACTTATTATTTTTGTTCCGTCTATCATAGACAAAACCATATTTATAACACCGCGCAAAAAAGGGACCTTTTTGTACCACGGCTTTTTAGAAGGCAAGCGTTTTGTTTCCAAACGGATTTGACCCGTTTCGTCGCGCACAGCTAACGCTTCGCTTGCACTGCCGCGCATCATAACGCCTTCTATAACGGCTTGTCCGCCGATTTTTGTTTTCATTTTACTCTCCTAAAATGTATAACCGATTATTTCTATTGTATCAAAAATAACTGTTTTATACAAGTATTTAAGTGTTTTTGAGTTAATACTTTTGACTTTAACATTTTTTTTTAGTATAATTTTTAAAGCTGAATAAAAGATGTTCCTTGCAAAACCATCTTTTAAATAAAAAACAAGGAGATTTTGCTTTATGCAAAGAATTAAAAGAGAATTTAGAGAATTTGTTATTTTATTAAAATCTGTTCCGTCTGTTTTGTTTGCACTGTTTATTTTATCGATATTTGCAATGAATTTACTTGCCAACAAGAGCATAAATTTACCTGTAAACTGGCTAGCACTCGATTGCGGTATAATAGTATCGTGGGTGGCTTTTTTAACGATGGATATGCTGACAAAGCATTTCGGACCGAAAGCGGCAACGGAGATATCTGTGTTTTCGCTGTTGATAAATTTGTTTATGTGCTTTTTGTTTTGGCTGGTAAGCCTTATTGACGGCGTTTGGGGAGAATCGTTTATTGAGGGAAGCGAAAGCATAATTAACGGAGCATTGAACAATACTTTCGGTGGGACGTGGTATGTCGTATTGGGCAGTTCTGTGGCTTTTGTTGCGTCTGCCCTAGTTAATAACTTTTTAAATTACGGCATAGGTAAACTGTTCAAGAAAAAACCGGACGGTTTCGGCGCGTATGTTTGCCGCTCTTACATTTCTACCGCAATAGGTCAATTTGTCGATAATTTGGTGTTTGCTCTGATTGTAAGTTTGAACTTTTTTAACTGGTCTATCACTCAATGCTTTACCTGTGCGGCAACCGGGATGATTGTAGAATTGTTGTTAGAGTTAATATTTGTCCATTTGGGATTTGCCGTATGTAAAAAATGGCGCAAAGAGGGCGTTGGACAAAAATACTTTGATTTTATTGAAAATAAGGGAGATTGCGGATTATGAAAGTTGTCGTAACAGGGTCTTCTAGCGGTATAGGCAAGGCCATAGCAGAAAAGTTTATTGAACAAAATCACGACGTTATAGGTATTGATATTTTACCTTCTTCTATTATCTCGCCCAACTACTCGCACATTGTCGCGGATATTTGTTCTGACAAATTGCCCGAAATTGACGGAGTGGAAATTTTGGTAAACAACGCGGGAGTTCAGGACAGCGGCAAAGATATTGACGTCAATTTGAAAGGAACGATACAAATTACCGAAAAATACGCTTTTCAAAACAGAATTAAAAGCGTTGTGTTTATTGCTTCGGCTAGCGCGCGAACAGGCGCGGAATTCCCCGAATATGCCGCAAGTAAAGGCGGAATGGTCGCCTATATGAAAAATGTTGCTTTGCGCTTAGCAGAATGCGGAGCAACAGCCAACAGTTTGTCTCCCGGAGGAGTTACTACCGACTTGAACAGACGAGTAATGGACAATCCCGATTTGTGGCGACAAATTATGGAGGAAACTCCGCTGAAAAAATGGGCAACGGCAGAAGAAATAGCAGAGTTTGCGTATTTTGTTACTGTTATAAACAAGTCTATGACGGCGGAAGATATTTTGATAGATAACGGCGAAGCGGCTAATGCAAAGTTTGTTTGGTAGCATATATTGCAAATAGAAATCAGTAATTAAGATGCTGGACATACGGGTAAGATTTTTGCTCCCAATCAGGTAAAGCAAAACTTGGACTGCAATAAATTTATTTATTTTGCGATTTTAATCTGTAACAGCGATTGAAGTATTTACATAAATTATGCGCTTGATATGCCCTAGTAAGTCTAAAATTATCGACAATTTTAATTTTTGACATATAAAAAAATTGACATAAGACGCCAAAATCATTTATAATTAACCGTAACTGTTTACAAGTCTAACACAAAATACAAATAAGTTCTTACGTAAACTTGGACTTTAAACAATCAAATTTTGTTTGGAGCAACGATATGAAAGATTATTTATTATTTATGGATGTTTCGGGCGATGTTGTCCGTGA
Organism: uncultured Clostridia bacterium; assembly: GCA_947053925.1. Classification (GTDB taxonomy): domain Bacteria; phylum Bacillota; class Clostridia; order Christensenellales; family CAG-314; genus Fimimonas. The sequence continues at coordinate 63,563 of CAMRUG010000007.1, read as the reverse complement.
TTACGTTGACGCAGGGAAAGTAGAATTGTTGCCTATGGAATTTATCATTGACGGCAAATCGGACTACTACACCGACAAAGACAACGGTATTAACGTTATAAATTTTTACAAAAGCGTAAAGGCGCGCGCCGATATTAAAACAACGCAAATTACCCCCGCTATCTATGACGAATTTTTTGATAAGTATTTAAAAGACGGACACTCGGTACTGTATTTGTGCTTGTCGAGCGGACTATCGTCGACATATCAATCGGCTTGCACAGCGGCAGAAAATTTCAAAAAAAAATATCCCGACGTGGAAATGCTGGTTGTAGATACTTTACGCGCCACAGGCTGTATGGGTATACTGTGCGAAAGAATGATTGAAAACAAAGATAACGGAATGTCTTTGAGAGAAAACTTTTACGACCTTGAAACTTATAAATTTAAGTTGGATGCCTGTTGTTATGTGGACGATTTAAACGCATTGCACCGCGGCGGACGGATTAGTAAGAGCGTGGCGGTAATCGGTTCTCTTTTAGATATAAAGCCTTTAATCACCTTTACACCCGACGGCAAATTGGCAAACTGGGGCAAACAACGCGGGGTTAAAATGTCCATTAAGAAACTTGTGGAATTTTATATTGAAAAGGCAGAAAAGACCGAAGGAAGCCTCGTTTATATATGCCACGCCGACGAAGATACAAATGCAAAAGAGTTGGCTGAAAAAGTTAAGGAAGCTAATCCAAATTGCATTATCAAAACAAGATTGCTTTCGCCTATTATCGGAGCGCATTTAGGACCCGGAGCGTTAGTACTTTGCTTCTTGAAATAAAAACATTAAAATTACAGCCGAACCGTTTTAGAAGGTTCGGCTTTTTTTGTATATGAACTGAATAGTCATCTAATTTCTTGCAGGTTAAACTAGAAACGAATTTTTTACATTAAAAGATATAAAAGAAAAGAGTAAAAGTATCTATCGCTCCTCTTTCACAAATTGGAATGCCGCAAAACGACAAAAATAGATAGAAATTATTACGTTACAAAAATAGTTACATTATTTATAACGTAATAAGCGTTTTCAATATCTTACATTTTCCTTAATCTATTGTTGTTTATACATTTGAGAAAAATCCATATTTAAGCACCGCTACGTAATCGACGCATTTAGTTGTCGTCATCGTCTGTGTCTTTCCGTATTTCCATACGCAACCACGATACAATGCTTTTTAACAATTCGCTGTTTGTTATAGTATAATCCTTTGTTACAATTTCGCAATGTACCAAAGCATTAAATGCAAACAATTTGCCTCTGTTGTAACAATCCTGTATGCAATGACGGATATCTCTTTCTACACGGTTTACGGTAGAGCAATTACGTTCTGCTACTTTACTGTAAATTTCTTTGCACAAATTTATCTTTATTCCTGCTTTCAAATTATATAACAGCAAAATTGCATCTTTTAAATACGCCGTTCCGATAAGATTATTCCTAAAGCCCATCAAAAATAACATACGCGAAACTATCACGTTTAAACTTGCATTTCTATCGCCTTTAACAATATCGAACAAATCGGATATATCCGAAAATTTTATATCTTTAAACGAACTCATTGAAATACCGACCCTTTTACCGACAACATTATACTACATTTATTAAAAAATCACAAATACTTTTTAATATATTTTACTTTTTTTCAAAAATAATGTTGCTTAAAATGCCATATTTTAAGCAACATTAACACTTTTTAAAGAAATTGTTTTATGATTTGATATATAAATATTATAATCTAGAAAGACATTCTGTATATATTGTCCGAATATCCGCACAAACAAACAGCCGTATTTATACTAATCGGGCAATACAAAATCCTTCATAGAGTCGTTATATATACAAAATTGTGCTTTACCGTTACGCTTAACTGAATATGCCGCTATATCTGCCCTTTTGTAAAGCTCCTTAAAATCTCTGCCTGCAACAGTTGTCGGGGCTACACCCATACTTACGGAACCGATGCCGTCTTCAAAAGAACTGTTAATAGCCTCAAACAAGTGCATTGCATTTTGTTTGAGTTTTCCGTTATCTTTCCAAAAAGCCACAAATTCATCTCCGCCGACTCTTGCACAAAGACCTCCCGACGGCACATTCGCTTTCATTGCCGCAGTTACGGCAAGCAACACTTTATCGCCTTGTTGGTGTCCGTAAGTATCGTTTATTGTTTTAAAATTGTCTAGGTCAATAAAAGCCAAAGCGTAATTGACTTTTTTGTGATTGTTAAGATAATATTCCATTAGCTTGGCACTATGCGCTTTGTTAAGCAATCCTGTTAACGGGTCGTGCGTTGCGGCGCGTTCGAGTTCGGCACGCTTGCGGTAATCTGCAGTAATGTCTTCCATTTTACCGACTGCTCCCGAGTAAACGTATTCGTTATCTTCCAAAGAATACTGCTTCATTATTTTAATTTTACATCTATGGGCACTACCGTCCATAACGACATCCGTTTCGTAATTTATAATAGGTTCTTCTTTGGTGGCTTTAAGGACAAGGTCGCTCAATTCCTTTAACGCTTTACTGCTCATACACTGCTGCAGTTCTTTATCTTCGAGCGGATTGGGAATGTATTGTTTGACTCCCAAATGGTGAACAGACTCGTCAAAAAAGCGGATTGCAACAGGGTTCGTATGAATCTCAAATAAAAATTCCTTGGAAAGCGACGTAATAAACTGATACTTTTGACGTTCTCTGTCCAGCAAATCCAGCGTTCTGCGCGAAGCAGACAATTCTTTTGTTGACATAATTTCCTGAGAAAACTTATCCAAACTCTTATCTTCGTGAGTACTGGACATCGTATGCACACGCTCTTTCAACGTGCCGTCAACTTTATTTAAGACTTCTAAAAGCAACGGATTAAATGCTCCGCATTCTCCGTTAGTAATCATTTCTATCGCCTTTTCGTGCGAAAACGCCTTTTTATAACAACGTTCGCTAGTCAAAGCGTCGTAAACGTCCGCAAGCGCGACTATTTGTGCAGAGATAGGAATTTCCTCTCCCTTAAGACCGTCGGGATAACCTCTGCCGTCCCATCGTTCGTGATGCCAACGTGCAATTTCGTAGGCTTTTTGCACAAGAGGTTCCGAATTGACATTTGGAAGTTGCGCAAGCATTTCCGAACCTTTTGCAGAGTGAGTTTTCATTATCGCAAATTCTTCGTCGGTAAACCTACCCGGTTTATTAAGTATTTTTTCGTCAATGGCAATTTTCCCTATATCGTGCAAAGAAGAAGCCAACGTAATTATATCTATATCATTAGAAGTCAAACCGTATTTATCTGTCATACCGGCAAGCGTTTTAAGCATCAAATCGGTTATCAGTCTTATATTAACAACGTGCCTTCCGCTTTCGCCGTTGCGGAATTCGACAGCATGACTGAGAATATCAATCATCAACGATTGCTCTTTTTCTCTCTTGTAAATTTGGTCTTCAATAAGACCTTTTAATACCTTTTGCTTGCCGTAAAGCATAATTGTATTAAGCGAACGCCTACGCACGACCAAAGTGTCGAAAGGACGCTGGATATAGTCCGTAGCGCCTAATTCGTAGCCTCTTTCAACAAATGTCGACGCATTTTCGGACGAAATGATAATTACAGGAATATCCTGTATCCACTTCTTTTCGTTCATCTTGGCAAGCACGCCGAATCCGTCAAGGTTTGGCATAACAATATCCAATAATACCAAACTTATTTCGTCATCGTATTTTTCAATTTGTTCAAGAGCCTCTACTCCGTCAGCCGCTTCGATAATATCAAATTCTTCACCGAGCATATCGGTTAAAATAGAACGGTTCATTTCCGAATCGTCGGCAATAAGTATTTTTTGTTTGCTGTTGTTTTCTAATTCTTCCATTGGGATATTCTCCTAACAGTTTTTTGCATTGTTATGTGTTTAAACAAATCTTATTTAATGTTACCACGAAACGGGTTTCTTGTCTAGGTTTTTGTAGATATTGCAATTTTTAAGTCTTGCAAAAAACTCGTCAAATCTTTAATTTACATATACAAATACCGCTTAATTACCGATATATAATCAATGCGCCTATATAGCACGAAAAAAAAAGACCTCTTTACAGAAGTCTTTTTTCGTATTTTGCAAATCTACTAATAGTTGGTTAAATAAACAACTGATTAGACTTATTTGCTTTGTTGTTTTTTCGCCGAAGTCGCGGCAACTTTCTTTGTTGCTTTTTTCGCTATCTTTTCCGTTGTAGGCGTTTCTACAATAATAGTTTTTGCACGGATAAAACCTTTATTGATAAGATTCTCGGTGGATTTGTATACAGGACGGAAATTGACAAATTTGTAATCGGGATTGACAGTCAAGCCTTTTTCCGACAACACAATATCCAACATTTCCTTTGCAAACTTTGTACTGCGGTCGCTGCGGATACGGTACATTGTGGGGAGTTTTGAGTTCGGACTCTTGCTTACAATATCCTCTACCTTGTACTTAGTACCGTCAAACTTAGACGCATCAACAGGCAGATACAAACACAGTGTTTTACCGCGAATTGCAAATGTCGCCACACAGGTACTCTTATCCGCAAAAAACGCCTCGCGTTTCCACGTTATCTTATTGTACACACCTTGATATGTGAGAATGTGATTTTTAAGTTCCGAATAACGCGCTTTAAGTTCGTCGTCTGCTTGAATTACGCGGGCAGAATAGCTGCGGTTGTAACGCGTCAATTCTTCCATTACCGTAGCGTCTACGTCATCGAATTCTTCTTCGTCCTCTTCTTCCAATTGTTCGACAGAATCAGGTACCTCGCCCAAAACTATGATTTGTAACTTATCTTCAACAAACAATTCCTCGTATGTTCTTTCGGCAAGGTCAACAATAGGAGCAAAGGGTGTTTCTTCCAAAGTTATTGTATTAATAACAGCCAATTGAACAAGCAAATATTTAGCATACTCCATTTTGCGGGTAGACGAAAGCTTAATGAACATAGGCGTATTAGCGTAACGCTTTTTATCCGACTTGTCTATACCGCGGTATTTTGTGTCGGCATAATCCGCAGGATTTAACGCAAGCGCAAGGCACAAAGTTTTACCGCTAAATACAATTTTACCGAGTGTTTTACGCCCTTTATAAAGACGTTGCTGTCTGTAGCTTGTTGCAATTTTAATACCTTTATACAAGCTCAATTCGTTAAGTAATGCAACATAGCGTTCCTTAACTTCGGCACTGGAAGAGCGGAGTTTTGCTTCGAACCCCAAAGCATATCGTACATAATAACGCTTTTTGTCATATTGCTTATCGGAAATTCCCAACTTTTCGCGAGCCGCCGCAGACGTCTTTGCAACAACCAAAATCTGCGCGTCCATAGTTTCGTCAACTTCTTCTTGAGAAACGACTCCCATATTGTTGATAGGTTGTTGCCGCGGAACAACGTCTTCCTTATCGTCGTCCTCGTCTTCATCTTCGTCGTCTTCGACCAGTATTTCTTCCTCGTCTTCATCAAACTGTGCTATATCTTCGGGGCTTAATACGCCGCCCGAACGCAAAATTTCCAACTGTTCAAGCAATCTATCGCGTTTGTTTTGCAATTGGTAAGTACACAATTTGCGCTCACCGCGTTTACGCATATAAACCGCCAAAATTACATTTGCAGTAATAAGCAACACACACAATACCGAAAGCGCCACCACTAACCCGATTTGGTCGGGAGAAAGAACAGCAGTTAAAATATTAAATATCGTCATTAGTCATTTCCCCCTTCCGAGTTAGAATCGGTTGTGTCGTTATTTTCTTCGCCCGTCCAGCCGTCTGCTTTCGAGCGTCTGTCGATGGCTCTTGCTTCGGCGCGCACCTTACCGCGTTTGCGGAGATACAGTACCAAAGCAGTAAATGCAAGCGTTACGCACATACTCGAAATAACACTGATGATTATTACAAATACAAGATTTACGCCTACGATTTTCCATTCGATTTCGATATCTTTTCCTACAAGTTTAGCATCAGCCCATTCGTAGTTTGCGCTGTCTTTAAGCGAAATAACCGCTTTAAACGTACCGCTGTAACCGCTCACATTTCCTTCGATTGACATTATCGCAGGATTGTATCCTTCCGGCAAGAACGTAACGTCGCTACCAGTTACATAAAGCGTTTTACTGCTCATATCTGGCGCTTCTACTTTCTTTTTATTGATTGTCCATTTTAGTACAACTTCGTTGTTTTCGATTGTTGCGCCGTCTACCGTGTTCCACTTGTAGTTATCGGCATCAAGCAACGGGAATCTAACCGTATACGTTCCTGCATTTACAGCCAACAGCATTACGCTGCCGCCGCTTACTCTGACAATCACGTTAGGATCGTTATTGTCGACTTTCGGCATATCCATAACTTTTGTATTGAATCCGTCAATTGTCGAAATCAACTGTCCGCCTGTGTATACGTCGTTTTTCTCGATACCTTCCGTAACTACGTTAATAGTCGGAGATACTTCTATCGTAGCTTGAGCGATTGTAAACTTTTTAGGTACGGGACTAACATAAGCATTATAATTATCGGTTGCTTCGATTGTGGCACGCAGATAATAATCGCCCGCCAAAGTAGGAATGCTTGTCGTATAGTTAACTCCGTCGGAAGAATATTCATATATAATCTTTGCGTCGCTACCGGAAATTGCTTCCGCCTGCGGAGTTCCTACTATGTTTCCGTATACCCACTCGGGTATAACAATGTCGTCTCCCACTAAACCGTTATTAGCTTTTACAATTATAAAGTCGACGTTTCTTGTTGCTACATCGGACGAAGCCCACTTGTAGTTATTGGCATATTCTGCTTTTAAAGTTAAAGTAAACGTATGTCTGCCTACTATTGTAAATACGCTGTTGTCCTGTTCGAATACAAGTACGTTATCTTCATAGAACATATCGCGGTATTCGTCAGGAACTGTAACTTGCGGTTTCTGCGCCGTTCCCGTATACGCAGGAGAATTTACCACAAGATCGCTTGCATTGATTTCCTTTTGTCTGATTAGGAACATTGCGTTTAAGATACCTTGGGTTGTATCGAGTTCGTAGTTATCGTCATCGATACTTACCAAATTAACAATGTATCTTCCTGCATATGTCGGCATTGTCGAACCGAAATTAGTAGATGTATTACTACCTTGAACCGTACCGGAATATGTGTAAACGCACTTTAATTTTTCCGTTACAGTCTGCTGTGCGCCCGACAAGTTTGTTGTTACAATATTCAGAACGCTGATTGATGCAGGTGTTTTTCCGTATTCGCCGTCTGTTGCGTGTATGGACACCGCGACTCTTACCTTAACAATAATATGTTTACCTTGTTTAATTTCTACGGCATTGTAATTAGAGTTTGTTATAGTAGCGTCAACAACGTATGTTCCGTAATCGACTCTATCGCTGTCGCGTACAGGAGTAAATCCTATATCATCACCGTCAATAACGCTTCCGCTAAGAACAATGTACGTTTGCGACAATTTAACTTCTTCGCCGTAAACCGACGTAGAATCAATAATCTGTAACGATATATCGCGTTGTTTAACGACAAGTACTCCGTACGACTCACTTAATACAATATTGTAGTTTTGACTTGTAAGACCTGTTACATTGCCGTTTTCGGTAACCATTGTAAGTTCATAACCGTCGGCATTTGCGTCCAGCAAGCCCGTTACCGCCGTTACTAATTGATAACCGACAAGATTGTTGTTAACGTTTACAATATTCTTTACGTCTGCACCGATATCTTTACCGAGCAAATCATCTCCGTTTATAACGTAAGTATAAGTCGCTTCGCTCAATTGCTGACCGTAAGTCATTTCGCCGTTGGGCGTTACGCGAAGAGTTGCTTTACTAACCGTAAACTCAATTTCTCTCGTATCGATTTCTACTGCCGCCCACTTGTAGTTATTAGCGTCGGTTAATTTGAGAGTAATGTAGTATGTTCCCGCATTTACAATATCTGTTCTCTTAACAACGGTATAAATTTCATCACCGTCAATATTATAATCGTTATCGATTATATTAAATTGATCAACGGTTGTTCCCGTATACTCAACGCTGTCAAAGCTCAACTTACTTCCGTCTATTGACTTTTTAGAAATAACAAACTGATGCGCGGGAGTATCCGCTATTATAAAGTTACCGTTTGTGCAACTTGCAGAGATATTGTAAGAACCTGCATTTGTAGGAGCGACTGTATTTGCCGCATACGTTTTACCGTTGTTTTCTACTCCTGCGTAAGTCAATACAAGACCGATATCGCTTGCAGAGTAAGTACCGTTTCCTAGTTTTGTAGTTATCGTGCAAGCGTCGATATCTGCGTTTTGAACGCTTTTGAATTCTCCGCCAAGGTCGTTTTCGTAGCCGATAATTACCTGACGTTGAGTTACCGTATAAACGCCTGCATTAAACGTAACTATGTAATTTGCGCTGGAATATGTTGCCGTAATGCTGTAACCGCCAACGGGTTTTGCAATTCCGTCCGCATCGGGACTTGCCGTTGTCGTAAGTACGATATTTAAGTTGTTACCTTCAATAACCGTTTCGGAATAACTCAAAAGTTTGTCCGGATCTAATACCGTCGGCATACCGTATTCGGACGAAGCCGTTCCGATAGTTACAGTTAACTCTCTGGGAGTAACCGTCAAACTGCCCGTGCCGCTTACGATATCGTAGTTATCGGCTTCGAGCCCTACTACATAGCCGTCTTGAGATACCAAAACGAAATCGTAACTACCGACATTTAATGTAGGATTGTTAACGGTATTGTAGGAGACTTCTCCGACAACTCTGACAACGCTTTCATCCTCGCCTATTATCAGTCCGCTTGTAACACGCCAAGAATACTTGTCGCTTACACTAACAAAAGCATCGCCGTAAACCATTGTACCTGTAGGAATAACAGTCAGCGTTCCCTTGGTAATTTCAAACGGGGTTGCAGAAATAAGTTCTGCTCTTTCGTAGTTGACGGTTCCCTCCGCAATGGCTTTAATCCAGTAAGTTCCTCTGCCCGTGGGTTTCTTTGTCGTCCACAACGGACTTTCGCTACTCGGTTTTGAAACACTGTCAGCGTAGTAAATATTATTTGCGGCAATTGCTCCGCCGTATTCTGAAGAAGCAATTATGCTGTATGGACTGCCGTACGCCACATCGTCGTATTGTCCGAATGTAATCTTGTTATCGTCAGCCTTTGTTATCTTCCAAGTTACGACGCGTATATCAGAACTGTCCGTCTCGCTGTCCACCCATCTGTAATTTGTATTGTTGGCAAGTATAAATTCGATTTTGTAATCGCCGACGCTTGAGGCGGTAATTATCGCGCCTGCGCTCGTTACCACTACAGATATAGCGTTGTCGGAATACGAATCGATTGCAATAAACTTTCTGTCGATTTCTACCGTTGCGCTTTGTGTCTTATTGTTAAACTTAACGCTATCCGGAGAAACAGGAATGCTTATTGCCTTTTTGTAGACTTCAAACGCGTAATATGCCGTATCGCCGCCTATAACGGACGACCCCGTATTTACAGTGGGATATTCCGCTTTTACTATATATCTGCCGGCGTCGGTAGGCATAAAGGTCATATTGCAATCAACTAGAGTTGCCATCAATTCCTTGTTGTTTCTAAGATCGTCTATGCTACCGGTGTACGAACCGGGAATGCGTCCGAAAGTAAACTTTACTCCGTTGACATCGCCGTTAGAAACAAAAATTGTTCTATTAATTTCCGGCTCATCCTCATCGTAAGTCCAACTTTCCCAAGTAAAATTAGAAATAGTTACTTTGGTTGTTACAACGTAGAAGATACAAGTTTTATCCGCGCTATTATCGTCCCAACGGTAATTATGCATAGCCGTTGACAACAATTCGAGTACTACCGAATACGTACCTTCGTTAGAAGCAAGAATACGCAGTCCGTCGTTATCGGCAATATATTTATCCGTCTTGTCGCCGTCAACCCAACTTGTTATAGTAGTTACCGTTCCGCGAACATCCTTTTCAAAACGTGCCACGCGCATAATTGCGTTGATAAATCCGTTTACTGTATTTTCCAAGTCGTCAGTATCCGCTCCGCTGCAGGCTATACTTGTATTCTTCCAACCTGCGCTTAACGGCTGCGGAATAACGCTGAAATCTAACGCCTTTGAAGACGCATTGCTTTCAAATTCGTAATCGTACCTGTTATTGCCGTTTTTAGCAAGAATTACGTTGACAACGTAATCGCCCACGATTGTAGGCGCGGCATTTGCCGACTGATTAAGCGAAGCGTTTGCACTAGTATTGTAACTTAGAGTATACGCCGGCTTATAACTGTCGTTACCGTATCCGCCGAATTTTATTACGGCTTCGTGAGATTTACCGTATTTACCGTCGTGATAATCGACTACTCCGTCTACAACATCCTCGCCGTAAACTTGTTCGGGATTAGTAACTTCTGCCGTTACAATACGCGAATTTACCGTAACAACCGCCGTAGCAAGTGTTACTTCGTAATTGGTAAATTCTAAAACCGAACCGTCCAACTTGATTGTTACCATATCTCCGACGTGCGAATTGTACGGAACGTAATTTGTAGTAAACAAGAAGTTATTGTTGCTTCCGACGTATGCGCTTATAGCGTCGTAGTTTTCGTTATTTACAAATCCGTCAAATTCAACAAATCTTCTGGTATCGACATAAGACCAACTATGCGCAACGCCGTCTGTCAAAATTGTATTTAATTCTTTACCGTATTCCACATTTTGAGCAACCGGTTTTATTGTAAGCGGTGCTTTTGAAATAAGGTATGTCGGTTTGGTTGTATCGTTTTTGTTGTCAATAACCGTTGTACCGTCATTTTTAACAAATACAATGTTGTAATTGCTGTTTACGTCGTTAGCTTCAACGCTATAACTTATAGTATAAGGCGTTTCGTCCGCATTATATGTAATAACGTTACCTGTGTTTTTGCCGTCAACGCTGAGAGTAATACCCAATGCGTTCAACTGATTTCCGTTAACAAGCGAGTATCCGTTATTTACCGCTAAATATCCTGCACTTACGACATTTACGCCTCTTAACGGGTCAAACTGTCCGATATATTTGGTCGTAGCGTGATTTGCTTTATCGCCGTAGCCCAAAACTTTTATCTGCAAATCGCGTTTGATTACCTCCAACTCTCCGCTATTATCGTAATTCACGGTAAAGTTATACGCAACAAGTCCTTGCGGCGTTACGTTATATCTGTTTCCAACAATATCCGTTACTCTGTAAGCATTGCCCGTAACGGTATTTTTAGTATTATTGATATATGTAAGTCCGCTTTCAATAAAGAAGCCGTTTGTACTTTCTGCCGTTATTATCGCTTGCGCTTCTGTATCGTTTACGAAACTGCCTGTTTGCCAACTCATTTTGTAATCGGGAGTAAATATACTGTCCGTAAGAGCGTTACCGTATTGAATTGTAGTATTTTTGATACCTACGGTTAAAGTCGCTTGAGCAATATTGCGCGTAAACGTAACTTGAGTACGGTCGCCAGACAAAACGTATTTGTCGCTCGTGTCGCCTTTAGTAAACAGGTAATTGTTTGCTTTAAACGTGCCGTTATCAGCCAGTTTAACAGTTATGCTGTAAGTACCTGCATTACGTGCGGTAATAGTTACACTGTTATCGCCCGCAACTGCCGTACAAGCAGTAAGTTTTTCTTTGACGTCATTTGCTATAGAATCTGTCGAACTCGGAATCCCGCTTGCGGATACTACGTCAACAACAAGAACTTCGTCCAGCGCCACTCCGTTTAACATACTGTTGAACATTACGGTATCTGCAAAATCTTTTCCTTGGAATATAACGTCCGCAATGTCTCCGCCGACAATATTTATCGCTCTCGGAATAATAGTATGGGTTGTCGTGCTGCTTGCCGCCTCGTAATCGCTGCTGTTAACAACGCATTCGATTGTGTAAGTTCCGACGTCAATCGGAGCTTCGTTGCCCGTTGTTGCAACTTTATCCGAGCCAGTACCCAAATAGTAATTTATTGCTATAGGAACGATAACGTCTCCGTCTTGCTGTACGCCGAATACTTTGTGTTTAGCGTCGTAAGTAATGCGTTCTGCGCTATCGTTAGCATATAAACCGCCGTCTATGCTATCTATATACGGACCGATAATAGCAATATCGAGTTTTGCCTTAACGATTGTAAACGTACCGTAAGTTTCGCTCAGTACTCCGCTATCCGGTACTTTTGTCTTTTCTTCGTCGCTGCCGTTGAAGGCGGTATCAACGATAGTTATATTGTAGTTTGCAAGACCGTTTTTGCCGAAATGTTCGCCCGCAAGCAAATAAATCGGATACTTTCCGGCGTGGTTCGTTTTGTAATCCGCACCCAAATCGGCAACACTGTCGTGTTCAAACGCATAAGAGTCAAGAACAAATACATTTTGCAAAGTATACTCAACAGAATTACCGTCTTTGATAATTTCGGTTGCATAGTCGCCCGAAGCAAACGTACCGTCAACCAGCGTAAAGCGGTAAACTTCCGCTGTTTCGTCAACGTAACGTCCGTTTTCAAACGTGCGCAGATTGAACGAATTAGACAATGTAGAATCGACTTTTATTGTGATATCGCGTTGCAATACCGTTACTGCAGATGTATTTTGATATTCGTTTATTTCGTAGTTGCAAGCAAGGTCTGCGTCAACCAACACTCTCAAAATTGCATAACCGCCGTCAATTCTCGAACCGTTTTCGTAGCCCTGAACATAATCGGAAGTAAACGAAACGCTTACAACGTTATCGAGAATGTCTATAATGCCGTTGCCGTTATGTCCGACAAGACCTTGTACATAGTAGGGATACGGATTGCCTTCCGTTGCGTCAATAAGTCCGTCTTTGTTTACATCGGTAACGGTAGCCGTTCCAAGTCCTTCACCGTATACAACCGAAAGATTTGACGGCGTAATTGTCAACTGCTGCTTTCCTACGCGGAAATACCACGTTTCTTGATACGGCTTATAGTTGACGGAATCATCCATACTGTACGTTACCGTATAATCGCCTGCATACAGACCTTTTTCATCTGTTGCCGAATGCATTTCGTCAAACAAAGATACAAGCACTTCCGTTGCAGTTTTGTTGCCGTTAGCAGAATCGAAAGCCGTTCCGCTTACGGAAATGTCTCCGCGCGAGATTGTGATTGTTAAAGGCATTCCTTTAAATACCAAATCCAACGTATTTAAAGCGTGATTGCCGCCCGAACTGGGATTGTATCCGTTTGTATGAACAGAACTGTAATCGCCGTAAGTCCAAGCGTTTGCAAGAGCGGCAAACTCGTCTTCCTTATTTGTAGCCGAAGCATTTGCAAACAACGTATATTCGCCGACTATTACGTTCGTAGCCTGAGTTATAACGTATTGTGTTACAGGTTCGCCGTTAACTTCCCAAATGCAGTTTTTATTTACAAGATTAACTTTAATCGGATAACTGCCGACATTTGCCGTTGTAACCTTGTTGTTGCTGGACTTTAATGCGGTTGTAGTAATACCGTAAATAAATTTATCCAACGACATACCGTCTATGTCAATGGTCGCCGTATCGTCGTAATAAGACTTTGTTTTTGTAGTAATGCTTGCAATATATGTATTGTTTACTTGCAACAATTCCGGATGTGTTCCGTATACCGCAGTCATAACATCCTCTACAAGCGTAACCGAAACAGGTAACTGCTCAACCGTTAAAACGCCGTTTTTGCCCTCAAAGATATAGTTATCGCATTCCAACCCGTTAGGATCAAATACCAATGTATAACTTCCTACGTCGTTTCCGCGGACATACTCTTCGCCCGACTTGTAACCGTAGCTGAACAGATTGTTATTTAGATTATAGAAGAAATCTATTTCGTAGCCTGCTCTCTTATAGAATCTGTCGGCATCGTCTTCCAACAAGCCTTCTACTTTATATATGCCGTTTTCTACACGCAAATCGTCGATAGACTGATTGTACCACAAACCGTCGTTTCCGTGTTGGTCAGGTCCGTGTTCGCCGAAACGGATAGTCATATTAACAGATACTTTTAAAGTTGCCTTGGTTACCGTTACGGTAATCTGTTGACTTGAAGACTCTTCAAAGTTATTTCCTGCTGACACTTTAACGAAGTACTGTTTTGCATTTACTACGTTACGGACAACTTCGTTAGCTACGCCGTTACCGTCAAGCGTATATTCCGTCCAGTTTGTTCCGTCCGTGCTGAACCACCATACAAGAGCGTTTTGAGCAAGTTCGTCATTAACAACTTGTGCAGTATTTACAGCTAAAATATTATTGTTTTTAGCGTTATATACGCCCGTGTAACCTTGAACTTGAATGTCGGTAATTTGTGCAGCTACGATTACATATTGTTCGGTTTCGTATGTTAAAAGGTAATTATCCGCCGCTTCAGCTGTTAGACTGCAAGAAATATCGTAACTTCCGACATCCGTTTTGTTGCTGATTGCAACGCCGTCTTTTAAACACTCGAATACCAATACATCGTTTACATTTGCACCCGAAGGAATACCCGTTGCCGTAACGCCGTTTGTTGTTGATACATTGTAAATACCGGCGTTATTGTTAATATCGATAGGCGCCGTTCCGTAAACGCTTGTTGCCAGCGTTCCCTGCGCGTTACTGTTAATAGTAACGGTAATTTGACGCTTATCAACGGTAAACTTGTTGCCTTCTCCGTTTGCGCTTGCTTCAAGAATATAGTTTGTCGCGCTTGTACTCAATGTAGGCACTACATAATACTCTTTGCCCGCCGCTATAAGGTTTGACGTCAATATTGTTCCGTCAGCGCTTTGAATAGTAATATCGATTACTTTTCCGTCGCGACTGTAAATTGTTTCGCCTTCTTTGAGTTCAAAATAATTTGCATAATTTTCCGTTGAATTGTAAACTTCCAACGAATCTCCGTAAACGTGATTGATTGCAGGAGATTTTCCGCTTATATGCAACGTTGCCTTGTTAATTATAAATTTCGCCTGTCTCAAACTTTGAGCACTGTTTTCAAAGTTAACTTCGTCCGAATCCAGTTCTGCAACAAGCGTATAGCCTGTTTCGTTTGCATTGACAAGATTCTTTGCTTCGTAATTAAGTTTAAGCACAGGAGCGGCCGTATCGCCCAAAGTTTCCTTGCTGGGCATATTTACAACCTTGGCTTCGGGTATTTCGCCCACGCCGTTATACGTTTTAATAAGCGTTGTTCCCGTTTGAGCGTCGTCGCCGTTTCCGAAAGTCCACTCTACTTCGATTGTTCTTTTGTCAACGGTTAATGTAAGCTTTTCCCTCTTGTCGTTTGTTCTGATTGTCAACGTGCTGTAATCGGATTCTTTGGGGAAAGTTATTGTAATACGGACGTCATATTTACCCGCGTCCCAAGGTAAGCCGTTGACTATATCCGTATACGGAGTTTCTGTTCCTGCAAGATAGAAAGCGTACGATATTGTGCCGTTTTCCTTAGCAATAGCAATATCTGCTTCTGTTCCTGTCATTTCCAAAATATCGTCAATGCCGATTATTGCCGTATTTTCGTTTGCGCCTATATGACTGCCGTTTGCCCCGAAGATATAATTATCTTTAAGCAATTCGTAGAAAATAGGCAATTGCGAGGCGGTAATTGCGTAATGCAAATAAACCTGCGAACCGCCTGCTCTTGTATATGTTATGTATGCCGTTCTGGTAACGTATGTGTTGCCTTCCGTATCATCAGAGTCAACACCCCATACATAGTTATACATATCGTCGCCGTCAATTGTCAGCAATGCGTAATACTCGCCGCGCGCCGAAGCGTCTACAGCACCTATTCCGCCCGCTTGACTGCCTTGCGCCGCGCCGTAAGTAATAGTTCCGCTATCAATACTTACGCTGCCGTACATAACGCTGTAAACAATGTTTGTAACGTTACTTCCGGTAAACACAGTTGAAGACAAATCAGCTATGGGACTGCCCCATTCCATTGCACGGTAATTGTAATCTTCGCCTGTAAGTCTCGGCGCAACAATCGTTTTCGCATCGCGCTCGATATGGGCAAAACTGTAATCCCATTCGTAAGTATAACCGCTTCCGCTGTAAGCAAAATCGGTATCCTTACCGTCGCCGTTCCAGAAATAGTTTGCACTATCTGTAATTGTAAACGTTACCGCATAGTAACCTGCGTTATAAAAAGTAAATTTACCGGTCTTTGCATCGAAAGCGTATTTGCTCAAATCGGTCGTTGCAAACGCTTGGTCTGTTGCTCCCGACTCAAAACCTTTAATAAACCAATCGGCAGGACGTTTGCCGTAAACAATGGCTGTAAATGCGTCCTTATTCAACGCATTGCCGTTAGAATACAAACTGTCTGCAGTCGTTTGAACCTGTCCGTTAAAGGTTCCGTTGTAACCGTTTGTCGTGGGTTTTACAAGTCCTTGCTTTTTGATAACATAGTCGGCGGTCAAGCCCGTTGCGCCGTCCAATGTATAGTTATCTTTATCGTCGCCGATACGTTTGCTAACGGCAATAACGTATTCGCCGGCATTCGTAATTGACGTTAATTCGTCCAAAGAATCAATCGACTTTTTGTAAACAAATTCGATGCCAACTTTGTCGTTTCCTTTGTTGGTAACGGTCCATACGGGATTTGCCGCGGTGCCGTACACGGTCGACAGAGAGTTTTCGCTCCATTCGATTTCCAACGCCAACTGATTGATAGTAATATAGAAAGTAATTTCTTCGTTCGGAGTAAGTCCCTGATCTTCCGCCCATTCGTAGTTTGTCGCAGGACTGACCGTAACAACATACGCCACAACTGAATTATCAACAAGTTTAACATTTGTTAAAGAGGGGTTATTGCCGTCAACTCCCGTTACGGTTATGTTTAAATAAGGAATATAATTGCTTTCCCCTGCTGTACCGTAATAATACTTGTTCCAGTCCGCAATAAAATCGGACATTTGGTACGCGCCGTGCTTATATATAACACCGATATTGCTTCCCGCAATCGTTGCGTCCGTATCGTCGCGTAGAACAATTTTATCCAACCCCTTAGAGTTAATAACGAACATTACCGATACTTTTCTGTCGGTTGTGCCGATGTCTTCTTCATCGACAAAGTAGTTAAGATGACTGTTGTCGCTGCTCGTAAGACTTGTTACTACCTTATAGAAAGTACCTGCAACGGTAACCTTTTGCGGATTAAGCGCTTTAAAATCTATGTCGTATAATGTAAATAACGGAGTAATGCTGTCTACGTCCGACTGTGCCGTTTCGTTATCGGCAACGGCTGTCATTGAAAAGTTAGGTTCGCTCTGACTGTCCGCTCCTGCCACAAACGGATAAGGATTGCCGTCGTAGTCGTAAGTACCCGCATATTGAGCTTGCGCAACCGTATAGGTTGCTTCGATGTCGGTTTCGCTTGCCCATTCGTAGTTGTCCGTATCGTTAAGCGAAAGCGTTACTTTGTAATCTCCCGCAAATTTAACGACAAAATGTCCGTCATCATTAAATATTGCTTGATTGTCGCCCGTAACAGCAAGCGAACCTGTTATTACTTTAGCCGCAAATGTTTGACCATCGACAGAATCGATATTCACAACAGCGTTGCCGTTTAGCAAGTCTGTTGCCCAACTTAGAGAAGAACCGCCGATAGACACCTGTACGTTTACACTGTGATCTGCTCCGTCATACGTTACGCCGTTTGAAAGTGTAACATTAGAAACCGTTTGCCTACCAATACTGCCGTACAAAACAACATCGCCGTTTGTGCCGTCTGTCCATTTATAGTTAGTATTAAGCGTAACCGTTACCTGATACGTTCCTGCTTGCGTTAGGCTTATTGTTCCCGTTTGTGAATCGGTAATTCCGCTTATTGCCGTTGTGCCGTCTAAACGCGTACCTGAAATTACTGACGTAAGGATTTGCGTACCGACGGGCGAAGTATTGTTGGCAAGCCAGTTCCGGATAACTATATTGTGAGTTGTTCCGTATACGCCGAATTGATACGGAGCGCTGTCGTCAGCAGACCAACTTGCTATATATGCTTTATCAATAGAAATATGTTTTATTGCAAATTCCTGCGTTACCGAAGGCAGATTATAGTCATCGTCTGCTGCGTCGCCGCCTGTACCGCCTGTTTTATCCTTGGTGTAATATGTAACTCTGTATGAACCTGCGTCCCACACCGCCGACGTATCCGGTACCGTATTCCAAGTTGTTCCGTCAGTAGTAATCTCATACTTAGTACGGCTGTCGTCGATTGTAACGCCGAATTGCAAGTTGCCCGTATTTAAAGTTGCAAGATTGTCCTTTACAAGGTCTCCGTATATCAATTCAGGTTGATAAATACTGAAATTCATACTCGCCTTTGTAATGGTAATTGTAACGTTTTCCGAAGTATTTCCCGACGCCCATACATAATTACCGCTTTTGAGCGTTAAAGATACCGTCGTGCTGTCTTTAACGTGAACAAACGTAGTTGTCGGCATATTGATAACGCTTTCAACCGAATCTCCTTCTGCGAACATCGGTTTGCCGTCCGTTCTGTAAGAATTGATATTTACAAAATCCGCAACCGTATAGGCAGAGCCTGTATACGGCTTAGTTGTAGTTAAATTTGCTGCTTCTAATTTGCGTGCAGTAATCTCAAATTCTACCGCCGCAGATCTGCCCGCGGCATACTTATTAGTTGCGCCTGTAGCCGCATAGACGTGATACGTTCCAAGAGCCGTCGGACGCGTCGTTGTATAAGTAACGCCGATTTGTTCGTTTTCGCCCATTTCGCCGCTGTAAGTAACACCGTTAATTGTTCCATAATAACGCAGTTCGTAAGAAGGCAACCCCGTATTGGAAGTATCGTCGACAGCAGAGCCTTGAATAATGGCATTACTTATTTCACTGCCGCCTGCGTAATTTAAAGCGACATTACGGCTCGGCTCGCCGTCGCCGTATTCTCTGTCTGCCGTATCGGTGTAAGTAAGAGTAACTTCGACAGGCGCATTAGAAACGGTAATTGTATATGTAAGAACATATTTAGTACGGGCAGGGTTGTCGCCGCTTGTAGGCAACCACTCGTAGTCGCCCTCTTCACCCTTTGCTAAAGATACGGTAACGGTATAACTGCCACCTTGTAAAAAAGTTATTTGATTGTTTTCATCTACCGTAAGACCGTGGCTTACCGAAATATCTATCGGATTCAAACCGTCTTGAAGAAAGTCGGAAATAGAAACGGTTACTCCGTTTTCTTGAAATGTCGGATTTAAGTCGCTTATTTGAGGCTGTTCCAAAAGTTTTTGGTCAACGGTAAATCTCAGCGATCTAGTACCGGACAATATACCGGCAGGATTTTCATCTGTTACTGCGGTAGGTATGCTGTATTTTATAGTAATTTGGTTTACTGTACGGACTAATTCCGCATAAGTTCCTTCAATAACCTGTCCGCTTGTAGTCTTAAAACTTACCGTACAGTATTTTAATAAGTCGGTAACGGGAACGTTAATATCGAACCCGTCGGCATCTTGAAAGATAAAATAAAGTCCGTTGTAATCAAACGGCATACGCGCTGTTTGCTGTGCCATAGTACCCGTTATAGCCGAAACCGACACCAACGGAGAATAAGCTATATCCGTAACCGTTACTTTGACGGGAAGTATTGCTGTATTATTTTTATCCGAAATAGCAATCTCTTTAGAATAATGCACCGTCGGATTAGCAATAACTTGCTCCAAGATGTCTCCGCTAGGCGTAAGCGAATCTTGCGTAGCAAATTCTGCCGCAACAAGTCCTCTACCTATTCTACCGGAAGTAAATTTATAAGACACCTTGCCTTCTAACGCAGAAGCATAGTCTATCAACAACGAACTGGAGGTTAACCCCATTCCGCTTGTCGATACATCGCCGACTAAAACAAGCGCATATTCTTTGTCCGCAATAAAGTTAAGTTCGCAATCGGAAGTCAATGCGTTTTCCTCATCGCCGTCAATAACAATCCGAGCATCGTAATTTAGTACTACGTTATCGGTTGCGTTATTTCCCGTATCGGAAGCGCTGGTCGAAACAGAAACGTCGAAAGCCACGCCGTCCTCAGTCGAAGAGCCTATCGGCAAGGTTTTTGTCGTTCCGTCGCTCATTTCTACCGAGACACCGGTAATACGCTTGTTTGCTTCGCTTAACGACATTCCTTGATAAAACGCATAATCGCCGTCTTCAGCGATACGCCAATAGCCGCCAATTAATGTGTACCCGTTTACAGACAGTCCTGTTATTTTCGCAACAACAGGGGTTTCGGGTACGCTCGGCTCGCCGCTTTCATCCGCGGCAAATCCGATTGTTCCAAGACACAACGAAAGCGCAAGTACCGAAATACACAGCACAAGCGCCAACGTCCATTTCTTAGACATTGCTTTTGTTTTCATTGTAATCTCCTTTCCGCATTATTTACGGTATGAGCAAATTTTAAAATATATTAAACCGAATAACGTTTTAGCATAAATCTAAATAAGCGTTATCCCATTATAGACAAAGATGCAAAAAGAACCTTACGTCGGAGACGCAAGGTTCATACAAAATCTCAAATCTTTAGCAACTAGGAGCGCCCCTCTCCTAAGAAACTACAAGTTTTTTAATTCTTCTTTTAATTTCCGAAGATTTTCGCGTTCAACGTCGATTAGCGACGTATAAACTCTAAAATACTGAGCATCCTCTTCGTTTAGTTTGGTATTGTTAAGAATTGACTGTAACAAGGCTGTTTGCGAACGCCTGCATTTCTTTTCCAATTCTTCAATTTCCCTTTCGCTTTCCATTATGGCACGTTTCAAATCGCTTTTTTTAGACATTATTTACTCCTTTTAGTTATGGACATACCTACCGCCGAAAAGGTAAAATATCTCTATATATAATATTATATTTTATATTATAGTATTTTTTTATCAAAATATCAAGCCAAATAAAAAGCTTTTAGCAATAAATTTACTCAAAAATTCGAATTTTTTCCTTTTTCGACAATAATTAGGAGTTCATTACAATAATTACACGCGTTTGTTATCTTTCAAAATAACTGTTGAATATAATAATACAATACTTTCACTTTTAATTGAGCACAACATATTCTACAGTCGCAAACAACTGTTGTTTTCCTAAATGTTTTCGCCGTGCTTATTAAACCGTATTCAAATCCGTTATTCCTTAATACTTTTTTATCCCGATAAAAACGGAGAAGCATTCCCCTAATAGCCAAAAGATTATGTTTTTTACAAATATTTACTAAAAAACATATTACCCCGTATTAAAACGGGGTAATATGCTAAATAATTATTTCTTTGTTTTTGAACTCGATGTTTTTGTGTTTTTGTCTGCCGTTTTATTATTAGCAGGTTCTTTTGCGGTGGATTTTGCAGGAGTTTCTTTAGTCGGTTTTGTCGGTTCTGCTGCTTTCGTTTCTTTTTTTGCCGTCGAAGCGGTCGTTTTTTCTTCTTGTTTGCGAGCTTCCGATTTGGCAACTATATCTGCAATTTTCTTGTCTAATTCTGCCTTTTCTTTGCCCTTACGCGTTACCGGTTTCGCTTCTTTTTTATTCTTATTTTCCGTTTCATCAAGAGATTTTGCAAATTTACTTGCAAACACTTTTTCGCGGAATTTAGGCTTACAAAGCAGACAAATTGTAAATGCAAGCACGCCTGCAAACAGGACGATAAATACCGCCATAGTTATACCCAAACCGCGTTCCAAATAAATATTGGAAGCGTTGAGAAGATTAGATGTATAAGAAATTCCTATTACGTTCAACATTACTTTACCCGAATTAGTTGTTATAATTTCCACGGTGTGCTCCTTATTTTTTAAATTTTCTACATTTACGACAAGTTTGCGAGATTCGGATATTTCGGAATTTAAGTCAACTCTTGCAACTTCCTTGCCGTCAATTTTAACCTTAAACGCTCCGAAATCTTTGCCCGTAGCCGCATATAATGCAAATGTTTCGCCTTCAAATTTGGCTACAAGTTTTTGATTCTTTTTAGAAACCATCATATAGCCGCTGGCTTCGCCTTCGACATTCTGAGAGTTCTGCCATTTCTTAGTCGTATACATTTTAGAACTCGTCGTTGCCATTATACGTTGGGTTGTCGATTGTACTCCAGCATCGATTTCCGCAAGTACGGAGAACTTTCCGCCGGTGGTACCCTTGACTATAACCTTGACGTATCTTGCTTCCTGCGATGCAAATTTTGTCGAAATCGTCGTACCCTTATAGTCGTCGCGGTCGCCTTCCGCAACACGTTTCCATTCTCCGTTAAGATCTGTGGCAAGCTGTATTTCGTAAGAAGTAATATAAGAATTTACGTTATTTCGTGTTGTTATGTTAACATAGTTTACAGGTTGCGACTTTGCCATATCTATAACAAATATGTGCGGCCGTTCGGGCGTAATTGTTGTTAGATTATTTCCGGTCCACGCAGTATGCAAATTTGTTCCCGTCTGACCGTCAATCAAATAGGTCCACTTGTCCGTTGTAAATGTTCCGGAAGGTTTGCCTGTATCGGGGTCGATAAGTTGTTGTTCAAAATATCTTCCATCGGCTATATTTTCAGGCGCTTCAATTACCGTCCATTCGCTCTTGTCCGTTCCCGTAACAGACAGCTTTATATTATCCTTTTTAGAAATAATGAATTTCGGTTCGTAAACAAACTTCGTTACTTTATTTTTAATGTTAAAGTTGGGATGATAAACTTGATCCGCAGGGATATACGAAAAATTCTGCATATCCCCATACTTAACTCCGATCGTCAAACCGCCTTGACCGCCGGTGTTGATATTAACTATTTTTACAGCGTACAATTTATCTTTCTTTACGGTAACGGTCGCATTTCCTTGGGAAGGATAATTTGCCGAATAACTGTTAAATTGCAATATCTGATTGAGCGAATCGAAACTCTCACCAAAGTATACCGTCGACAAATCGTCGTGTTTGGTAGATATTTGAACTTCTCCGCTGACAGGCGCTTTCCAATAATACTCTAATACGCGGATTTCATCGTTTGAACCCGAGTCGTAAGTAGGTACGCCCGAATTAGAAACCGACGACACTTTTCCTTCAACTTCCGTCATAACTTTATCTGCGGCAGTCCAAATATCTTTTCTGTCAAGTTTGTCAAGCCCTTGGTAAGCGGTCATTTTTCCGCCGTTATAGTTAATCCGCAAAGTAACCGTCAACTTGTGAACCAACTGCGTACTGTCTTTCATGCGTACATAGACGGAGAAATCGTCAAAAGTACCCGAATACTTTGATTTAAACGAATACTTGAACTTGCCATCGCCGAGATCGGTTAGTTTACCGTGAGCAGGTTCTTCAAATCCGACAATTTCAAAACCTTTACTGTCTGCCGTATCCAAACTGCTTATTGTAGTTGCAAGCATATCGAATGTGATATCTTCGCCGAAAGTTACCAGATAATCGCCGCCTGTCTTAACCCCGTCTATACCGCCAGCATAAAAGTTTGCTACCGGTTCGTAGTTAGGCAATGCTTTCATAAGCGCCAACTGTTCTTCGGTAAACATATCGTCGTTTATATTGGCTTTATACATTTCGTTAAAATACTTTAAGAAGTTCATTCCGTAAATTAGCGAACAACGATAAGCAAAATCCGCACGTTTATTTGAGCAATACGATGAAACACTCTTGTATGTATACAGTAATTCGTAATATTTTTCTGCACCGAAAGAATGCATTATATTAGTGTACATTCTAAGCGCGGGGAAATATCCGTAATTTTGGAAATCGGTAGCGCTTGTGGCTTTTACAAAATCAAGAGAGTTTTTAAGAGAAGTGTAAGGCGTACATACTTCTCCGTGTTCAACCCCTGCCGTACCGTTACGGACTGAAGTTCCCGTATCGCAAAACATTATGTAAGACAGCGTTATGAGCGCATTGTTACGGACTTCGCCTTCTTGACCCGTGCCAAAGCCCCATACCGTACCGTAACTTGCCGCATGGTTATGTCCGATTTCGTGCAATATACCCCACGTTCCGCTTTGCAACAATCCGCGGTAGTTCATAGCGCCTTGGAACCATCCTGTTGGATGGGCGAAAGAATAGTTGCCCAATGCAACCGCCGCTCCTGCGGGAACGTGTTGGTCAAACATAACTTTATTAAAGCGGTTATATGTACCGCCGGTAAACGATTCGTTTACCGAAAGGAACGAGTGCCACAGCATTGCCAATTTGTCTACTTCTTCCGTCTTTACTTGGCGCATATAACCTGTGGTTCCCATTTCACCGGTCGGACCTATTAACTGACCGTTTTCGGTATCAAGTACGGCAATTACACCCGGTGCTTGACGGAGATATTCGTCAAAATACTCGGGAGTGGTAACGCCCAAAATATAGTGAGGAGTTTCGACAGCGCCGGTAATTGTAACTTTCGCGTGCGAATAACAGTTACCCATATTGATATGCAAAACGCCGCCAAACGCCGTTCCGATTTTATATTCGCCGTTTCCGTTTAAATTAAAGCTGGCATTTACCCACGGTGCGCGGTTATTTTGACGATTCCATTGACTTTGGTTAGAAACGTTTCCCACAAAGTTGCCCGTAGCGGTTAAAACGTCTGCTTTTGTAAAAAATGCATCCACTGACGTAGGCGCTTTTACTTGCGATAATGAACCTGCCACGCTGTTAAATACGTTGTCATTTGCGCCGCCTCTCCACGCCAAACTGTTTTGAAGACCTGTGCTTATTGAAAGTTTTTCGCCGTCGGCAAGTCCTTCCACCTTGACTGTTACTAGTTCGCCTGCAGGCAAATACAGTCCCGTAACGTGCGGAGAACGGTATAACGGGTCTAAAACAATTTCTTTTTCGACGGCGTTATTTTCTCCCAAAACGGCTCCGTATTGAGCGTCCGCCGCAGGGTGCTTTTTTAACCATTCTTGCGTTAAAGTTCCGTTTGCAGAACGCAATGCCGCTTCGACAGCTAAATGCTGACCTTGAGTCATAAGCATATATTTATAAAACGCCGCGTCGGTTATAGCCTGTCCGCCCGTCGTTCCGTTTGTGAATGCCCCCGCTCCGCTAACACCGTGAGAAGGACTTCCGTAATCGGAAAAACTGATTGTGGCAGTTTTGACTGCATCTGTCGACGGTCTTAGAACTCCGTATTCCGGCGTTAACGTTTTGGTTGCAGTATCGTAAGACAATGTAAAATCATTGCTTAATAATTCCGTTTCGGCACGTGGCAAATTACGATTTGTTACGCGCATAGAATCGGAACGCAGTGTAACTTGCGAGTCGCCCAAACTGTCGTAATCATATTTGTTTAAAGCAAACTCTTCCACTATCGGCAACTGACTTTTCGGAATATTAAACAGTGCAAGTTTTACCCTAAGTACAAGCGGTAACACAATAGCAAGAGTAATGACTATAGCAAGCACTACTGCAACGCTAGCTATAATAATCTTTTTGCGTTGCGGATTAACCGTTACGGTTCCTTCCGCATTTGTAATGTTTTGTTTCACAATAACTTTCTCCCTTTACAATTATAAGCGTATGAACATATAACCGTTTTTCTCGGTAAATTATCTTATTATATATTAACTGAGAATTGTACACATTGTCAAATTAATAACACGATTAAACAAATTTGTTTAGTGATATTGTCGGTAAAAGATACGTTTTTAACAAAAAGGTTGCAACTTTCATTACAACCTTTTTGCATATTCATAATATTCTTTCTCTGCTTTCTACCAACACAACAGCCTTGTCTTGAGTATATGCAACAACCGCATCGATACTCCCGTAGCGCATATACCTTTGAATGCTAGGCGTCGATGAAACCTCTAAGACCCGTTTGTTTCCGTCCGTATCGGCATAAACGCAAATGTATTTGTTCTTTATACCATTCCGATAAATTTTATTTTCGGTTTGTAAAATTCCGCGCGTATATGTAGCGCCGACGGACAAAACCGAATCGGATTTACGCTTTAATCTAAACGGAATTAAAAACGAAACCGATGCCAACACTGTAAATACAGCTAATAATGTCCCGAAAACACCGACGTAAGCCCAAACATAACCGTCCTTTACGGTAACGGCATAATATGTTAAAAGTGCCGCAAAAACCAATGCAAACACAAAGTAAATCAATGCCAGAAAATAATACTTTTTATCGTATCCTAAAGGAACGTATTTATTTGCGTCGATACTCACGCTTTCGCCTGTCAATGTCTCGTTAGCGGAATTATCCGATATTAAGTCCGCCTGTATATCGCCGTCAAGCAACGTATACTTGCAAAGGATGTAATTCTTTTCGTCGTTAAAAGCAATTACGATATGTTGACCCTTATAAAATTGCGGAGCACTGCCGTACGTTTTGTAATAGTTATCCGTACGGATATTATTGTATTCGTCAAAAAACTCGTATTGCAATGAGACCGTTTCTTTTGTTCGGGTGCTTCCGTCATTTTTGCGCGTTGTACTTTGCGTAACGGTAACATCTGTTACGGTAGCTAAAGTTACCGTAGATGCAAGTATTTCCTTTCTTATCAGAGAATTGCGTATTCTGTATCCTACAAATATTGCTATTGACGTCAATAAAAGGATTCCTAAAACAACGCCGATAATAATATAATCTCTATCCTTTCCGTCCGTTAAGCCGTTGACTTTGTTTGAAATGAAAATCGAAACAAAAATAATGCAAAAGAACAATGCCAACAACAAAAGCAATGTCGGCGTTAAAGAGTTGTACCCTTCCGCCGCTATCGGTTTAGCGGTATCTAACTTATACGGTTTAAAAGCCTCTGTTTCTTTTTTGTCCAAATTTTTCATAAAGTTACATTACTTAAACGCATTCGTCCGCGCTCAGTTTAATTAAAATATCGGCATACTTTTTGCTTGCCTTACCGGAATGGAACTTACACTTTAATGCCTTTGCTTTATTTTCACATTTACATTTATTTAATGCAACTTTGTTATTTATCTTTAATTGGCGTTTTGCTGACAAACCGTTTTGCATTAACTTTTTATTATAACCAGAATTGCATTTTTCCGCTTTTAGTTCAAAATAACGGTTTATTACTGCATCTTCCTGTGCGTAGTGTTTATCGCGGTTTTGTTCGCCGTTAAAAATCAACCCGACAATATCATCCGCTATATCGTCAGCACCGTTTTTCGATTTATCGAAATATGCCAAAGAGTGGGCAAATTTCTGCAGGTACTCAGGGTGTTTTATATATTCCTCTACTTGAATTTTAATTTGCTTAGGCGAAGCGATAAAGCAACCGCAGTTGAAATGCTTCGTGAACAAATTTTTCGTTGTATATTCTATAGGCGTTGCGCAAAAGTCCACTATCACGGGAGTATCAACCATAACGCTGTCCAAAATCGCGTTGGGCCCCGCTTTGGTAATAAACAAATCGCACGCACGGTACAGTTCGGGAGCATTTTGCATAAAGCCGAAAGTCAAAAGAGTAATATTGGGTTTTACTTTCGATTTCAGTTCGTCAAACTCGCGCTTCATTGCATCGTTTTTGCCTGCAAGCAGACAAACCGTCAACGGAAGGTCGCTTTTTATCAATTCTAAACAAATATCTTTTGCTTTTGCCTCGGCATATACGCCGTCGGCAACCACTACTGCAAATTTATCCTGAGGTATACCGAATTTAGTGCGGTAAAACTCTTTGCTCTCGTTTGCTTCCGTAACTGCTTTACGCGTAGGATAAAACGCTTCTTGAACCGTGCCGCTGCGAAACGTCAAATCGTACGCTTGTTGCGTAGCCATAGGATTATTTGTATAAATCATATCTGCCCGCGCATCCCACCATCCGTGAACGTTATTGTCGGGACAATAACAAACAACCTTGACATTATTGTCATATAAATTGCGGTATCTTACCGCGCAATACAGCGTAAAGTAATGCGTAGTTACAATTACATCCGGTTTGATTTTGGCGTATTCGTCAACCAAAGCGTTTACTTGTTTACGCATAACGGTGTTGTGAACAAGTTTTAACGAGTTTTGCGGACCTAAAATATACATTGAAAAATACTGAAAATAGCCGAACGACGAATATTTTGAATATCCCTTTACGTTGTCGACCAAAAACTTTTCATACTTCTGCAAAACATCATTGTCGCTTTCGCGCAAAATATATTTTTCTAAAACATTAACCTTATCTGAATATTGCGCTTTAAGAGCGTCTGCAATGGCAACCGCACTGACGATATGCCCCATTCCGGCCTCTATTAGCGTTACCAGTACCAAAGGTTTTTCTTTTGTTTTTATTAAATCGTCCATAACAGTAAAATCGTGCGTATAATTATCGTTTTTTTGACGCGTTTCTGCTCCTTATAGATTTTCTAATCAATTCAAATAACGTAATACCTATACCTATCAAAATGTAGATATAATATGTAAAAAATCTCCAAGTAAATACCACCCAGAAAACAACGGAAGTGGCTAACATTTTGAAAACAAGCAATATGACGTTTTCTAATACGCCGCTGTTTCCCGGTGTGGGTACAACTGCTACACTCATTGCCGCATATACGTTCAACGTCATTATTGCAAACATCGTTTCCGCGCCTACGGCGACAGCTCCGTCTGCAAACGCGACCAATATAAAATACGGCAAAGCATAAGCCAAGAAACTCTCTGCTATGCAAGAAATCAACAGCAATACAAACTGTACGGGCTTATGCGACATTATTGTAAAAGAAGCGCGGAAATCTTTAACTGCTGAGTACGCACTGTTTATCCATTTTTGCTTGCGCCGCAAAATTTTCTTCTTACGCTGAAATTGCGATTTGCCTGTTTTTGTTTCTTTTTTGCTTGCCAGCCCGAAAGAACATTTTGTAATCATATTGATAAAAAACAAGAGTATTTTGTTTGTTATCTTAGGAAAAATAGCAAAGATTATAATAGAGAACGGCAGTATGGCGTTTATAACCCAGCCTATCCAACCGGCAACCAAAAAAAAGTGTTGCTGATTGGCATCAACGTATTTTGATAGCGCACCGCGGTTGATTGTCATCAACAAAAAGCACAATGTTACCCAGCATAGCATATTGATAAAATACTTTATCATAACTATTGCCGTAGATACCCCTGCACTATGCCCCTTTTTGTGTAAGTAGTAAATTTGCATCGGTTGTCCGCCGGCGCTGAACGGAGTTATACCGTCGTAATACTTGCCTAAAAACGCAACTTTTATACTGTTTAGCGGTTTGAGCAACCCCGTAGTTGCGTGAGTAACAACCAAAAACTTTGCGCTTTCAAACAGCATTATTCCCAGCAAAGCCGCAACCGATATTATGGCATACTTAACATCTAAATGTGCCAAAATATCTCCCAGTGAACGGATTTCATCCTCGTTTACCGAAGCGGCAAGTTTTACCATAAAATAAATTCCGACGCCGATAATTGCTATCAACAGCAACATACTAAGCCAACCGTACTTTCTTTTAGGCGGCTCGGCAATAGGCTTTGAAAAATTGTCCAATACGTTGTCTACTTTTATGTCAATATTGGATTTATCGATAGGTGTATTTTTTTGTTTTTTGCTCATTTATTATTTACCGATACCTTACAATTTTTGATTGCCCGCTACGCTTTATCCGCATAAACTAATGCCGTTATTGCAATAGTATATGTTGCCGCCTGTACTTGTTTGTTAATTTTGAAAACATTATATCGTGCAAGAACAAACTTTCAGTGCTTATAATTGCTTTATTGCGTGATACGATGTAATAGCTAGTAATTAACAGCAGTTAGTTGTAGTTAAATGGCGTTAGTGCTTGTTACGTATGCTATTATAACACAACAGTTAAATGTACGCAAGGATGCAACATAATAAATAAAAGTATTCGTCAATAATTGACAATGACGGAAAGTATTAAATATTATTGACAATAAATATAAATTAGTGTAACATTGTAAAGCAAAGAAATTTGTGATGAAAGTTTATCACTTAATACGGTTACAACAAGCAAACAAGTGAATGTAAAAAATTATGTTGGCGTTGTTGTATAAAGAGACAAATATTTGTCAAAGTTGTAACCCTGTATTATACGGTAGTATTTGCGGCAGAGCCACAAGCGAGCGAAGCGGTCCTTATCCGAGCAACGGAGTTGCGAACGCCGACCGCCGGATAAAGTCAGTCAACCTTTTTGTAGAAAATTGCTCAAACAAACTTAAATATACGGAAGCGTATCGAAGTGGTCATAACGGCCCGCACTCGAAATGCGGTTGTCGGGTTACCGACACGTGGGTTCGAATCCCACCGCTTCCGCCATATCGGACTGATAAGACCACCTTGTTAAGGTGTAAACTTGTTAGTCCGTTTTTTGTAGCTCACTGATGTTCTTATTCACAACAGCGGCTTTAGCTATCAGAAAATTATACAAACGCACGTAAAAGTAAGTTCGTAACTTTCTTATATATAAATGCTTCTGTATGTGTCTTCTTATCAAAGAAATTTTGTCGAGACCGCTTAACTCTACGGTGCGCCGAGTATGAAAACGATACACACAAAGCAACTTTATAAATAGCACTTTTATATTCTCAAAGCATTGTTGTCCCCCACTTGTATAAATCAATTGATTTTGATATAATTTGGGTACAATAAACAAAATTGAGAGAGGTATCCGAATGAGCGAATTGACGTCATTAAAAAATATCGGCGCGGAAATGGCGCGAAAGTTGCAATCTGTCGATATAAATTCTGCGGAAGATTTGAAAGCCGCAGGTAGCAAAGAGGCTTTTTTTCGGTTAAAAACGCGTTATCCCAATATTTGTTTAGTGTTCTTGTACGTTTTGCAGGGAGCAATTGACAATGTTGACTATAATCAGCTAACAGAAGACACAAAAGCAGATTTGATAGAGTTTAATAAACAATTCAAAAAATAAAATCACATTTTGTTTGACAAACAGAAGACAAAGATGAAAATATTTCCAAATAGTTTCAGTGTAACTCAATTTGTGTTCTCGTATACTCACTATAACATTTAACCTGCATTCGTGCGAGTATTGTTTGAATGTTTGTCCTTTCTTTGACATCAAAATACACCTCCAAAAGTATCTGACTTTGGGAGGTGCATTTCAGATTTAGGACTTTGTACAATCTATAAAGTTTGAAATTTTTTATACAACAAAGATTTAGCGGCAAAACAGTTTTGCCGAAATCAGTATTAAATTGACTAAAACGACAGATAATTTTGTTGCGCTTGCATCCGATTAAAATATTTTTTATATTTACTAAACCGTTAACAATATCTTTTATTCGTTTGTTAACAATGCGCGCGGAGCAATCTTTTTGACTTTTAGCGAGAGCAAACAAGCAAACGCAAAAGCAAACAGAATAAGTCCTACCCCTGCTATAACACAGAATACTACAGGTAATACAAAGGTACACTTAACAATGCCTATAGAACTTAAAAACAGCGATATAAGCGGATTGATGATCAAACAACTTACTATCAATCCTACAACGGTTGAAATAATAATCGCAGGCATAAACGAAAACGCCGTTTGCAAAATCAATTGCCTTGTGGTAAATCCGAGCGCTTTCATTATTCCGTAATCGCGCAATTTATTGTTCAGCATAGTTCTCACAAGCAAATACAATACGAAAGAAATTATAATTAACGATAATGCGAGGATTGCTATTACTATAATCGTCATAAGATTTACATAGACGCCGCCCGCACCCTCAACCGTTGCCAAAACATTTATAACTGCATTTATATTTCCATTAAACAACGTTTTAATTTCTTGGTTAAAAGCGTCAACGTCTGTATTTTCTGTAAGATTGATATAGTAAGTTGCATTTTGCAAATAACCCAAACGCTCATAGCCTTTTCTTGTTAAAAGGCAGTCTCTGCCGAGATTATTCGTAATTTGAGTAAGTCCGCTTATCAGATATTTTTCCGTTTTGCCGTTCGCGGTAATTTCGATTTCATTGCCTACCTTTAAGCCCTTTTCTCTTGCGTACTTTGCGGCAACGGCAATCTCGTTATCGTATTTGGGAAATCTACCCTCAAACACTACGGCTTGATTGTTTACATTTGAAAAATCGTCCGAAAGAGTTGCCATCAATTCCACGCCGCCGACGTGGGATACATTTAAAGAATTGTAAAGGTAAACTTTTTCTACTCGACTGTCGCTGTTTAACCGCTCGATAAAATCGTTTTCGGCTACGCATTGTATGTTAATAGCGCTGTCCGCCGTTTCTCCTACAATCAAATTTAAAAAAGGCGTCATATCGACTATAACATTCTCCGTCATCAGTCCCGAGAATACAACTACAAGAGATAGAACAAGCATTGTTATACACACGGTAATATTATGCTTTATTCCGGAAAACGTTGTTTTAAGAGCAAGAGCCGCATTTAACGGTGCTTTCGTCTTTTCAAGCGGAATGTGATTTTTCTTGAAATTATGCGTTTGTACGCCCGAACGCAACGCAAGTATAGGTTCGATTTTTTTAATTTTGCGAGCGGCAAGCCAAACGGCAAGAGCGACGGTTCCGCCCAAAATAATTAAAGAAATTAAAACAGGCAGTGGCAAAAAACGCATTTCATACGGAATACCCGTTTGAGAAATCATCATCGCATTTATTGCAGGAAAGACGCAATACGACAG
This sequence comes from uncultured Clostridia bacterium, assembly GCA_947053925.1. Taxonomy (GTDB): domain Bacteria; phylum Bacillota; class Clostridia; order Christensenellales; family CAG-314; genus Fimimonas. The sequence goes on along the minus strand of CAMRUG010000007.1, from coordinate 30,937 downwards.
CGCCATACCGATAACTGCAACGGCAAAAGTTGTAGCTAAAAACTGCAGTAGCAAAGAGCAAATAAGCTGTGCGGAAGTATAACCTACGGCTTTAAGCGCGCCAAGATTTTTCATATTGACTTGAATATAATTTATGATATTCGCAACCAATACTACTACTGCAATAAGTAAAACAAAAAATGCCATTGCCGCAATAACTGCAGAACATATCATCTGCGCAATATAGCGCGACTGCGATACTATGTCGTAACAATTGCTTACCATACGGGTATCGGGTAAACGCTCAGAAACAATTGCTTTAAGCGAAGATTCGTATTTGAGATTAGTCGACACATCATATAAACGTACCGAACAGAGAATTGCTTCCGGCGCAAGTCCGCTTGCTTTTAGTTCCGAATATTTATCTTCCGAAAGTATTATTTGTGTTAAAGCGCAATTATGCGACCCCATCATTACGCTATTGAAAAATCCGCAAATAGTATATTCGACAGGCGTACTGCCTATAGAAATTTGAATAGTTTTGCCAACTTGATAGTTGCCCGTTTTGTACAGCATCGGTAAATAAATACCGTTTGAAATATTGCCGTCTTCTACAATTTCCGCTTTACCGACAGTACGGGTTAATGCGGTTTGTTTGTCCGTAAAAATAAATTCGCCGTTCATCATACCGCCGTTATAAGAGAACGTACCGACCATATGCATACAGTTATCCAACCGATATTCCGAAACGCGGGAATCCGCTTTAAGCGCTTGCGTTAAAAATTCTTCTACACCGCCGTCGCCATTGTCAACCGCAAGGGTAACGTGTTCTGCATTAAGTTTATCGTGGTATCTCAAAAAATTGGCGTGGTAATCCATAGACAGCATAAGCCAAAGATTGAAAAGCAAAGACGCAAGTAAAATCAATACTACAATGGCAACCGTCTGCCCTTTGGCTTTCCGCATATTAGAGCGGGCAATTAAAAATAACTTTCTCATTTTACCACCCCATACTTGAAAGAAAAGCGGAAAGTTTTTCGTGTCTTGCCGCGTCGCCGTGCGTGTACTTACCCAAATCGCACTCGCCCAAAATAACGCCGTCTTTTAAGTATAGAATACGATTGCCGCGACGGGCAGAACGAATATCGTGCGTTACCATAACTACGCTTTGACCTTGTTCGTTGAATTTGGTAAGAGTATTAAGAACGTCAAGTCCCGTTTTGGAATTGAGCGCGCCTGTCGGTTCATCGGCAAAAAGTATGTCGGGATTGTTTATAAGCGCACGAACTATACCGACACGTTGCGCTTCGCCGCCCGATATTTGCGTAGGGAATTTTTTTTGCGTATCTTCCGAAATATCGACAGCCGCAAACAATTCTTTTGCTCTTGCGACAAGTGCTTTTTTGTCCTTGCTTACAAGCAAGCCTGCACTAAGTACATTGTCCATAACAGACATACCGTCAATTAAATAGATTTGCTGGAATACAAAACCGCAATGGTCGCGACGGAAAACGGCAAGTCCGTCCTGAGACAAATCGGTAATAACTTTATCGCCGAAAGTAATCTTGCCGAGAGACGGCGTGTCCATACCCGATAATGCATACAAGAGCGTAGATTTGCCTGCGCCGCTTGCGCCCATTATAACGGTAAAGTCGCCCCGATAAAGTTCTAAATCAATGTTTTTTAAAACGTGTTGTTGAGTTCCGCCGTTAGAGAAAGTCTTACTTAGGTTTTCTGTTTTCAATAAAGTTTGTTGCATAATGACCTCCGTTTTGATAGTTTAAAAACATACCGGACAAGACGAACAAGTAATTTTGATTTTAAAGCAAGTTAATATATAACCATAAAAGCCAAGTTCATCTCAGTATTGCGCCGTTTTCAAACTATCGGTTTAACACGTTCATTTTAACTTTTTAAATTCTTAAATGTCTTTAACGAATTCTTAAATTTTTCTTAAACCGCTCCGCTTAAAAGTATAGACACCGCTACTTTCAATCCGTGAGCTCCGTTTTCAACGTTTAATTCACCGTGCATATTTTTCATAAAGTAATCGGAGATATAAAGCCCTAACCCTGCGCCATCTATATTTTTAGCATTGCTTCCGCGCTTAAATTTTTCTTTGAGTACGGGTAATTCTTCCGCATTGACGCCGCCGCCGAAATCTTCGATAGTTATATTGATATGCTTGTCAGTTTTTTGCACGGCAACGGTAATCTCGGTATTTGCGTACTTGTAGGCGTTGGCGAATATGTTATCGAACACCTGTTGCAACCTGAGCGCGTCGGCATACACCAAGCAATCGGGCATATCGGGAATGGTTGCACGATGAAGATAGTCGGCGTTTGCGAGCATAGATTTCACTTGTTTGCTCTCTATGTTCGCAGGCGTTACGGTAAGTTGCTGCAATTCTTCGAGCGTTGCCGTAAACAGATTTGTAACAAGTTTATTTATCTGATCGGCTTTGCCTATGATTTGTGTATAGTTTGCTTTATCTTTTTCGGTTGTCGCAACCGCAAGCCCGACTTCGGAAACGGCTTTAATGCTTGCAACCGGAGTTTTGATATCGTGAGAAAGTTTTGCTACAAGTTCTTTCTTGCTCTGCTGTGCTTGCGCTTCGGCAAGGCGTGCTTGTTTAAGCTCCGAACGCATTATATCGAAACTTTCGGTAAATGCCCCAAACAGGTTTTGCCTATCCATTGCAAGCGGAATATCCAGATTGCCGCCCGCAACACGCTGAGCAAACCCTTTGAGTTTGCGGAATGGTCTTATTACAGACAGATACAAATACACTGCATAACCCACGCAAATAACGGTTTGTACAGCGATAACCGTTGACATAACGATAACGGCAGTTTGTTTATAGGATTGTAGAGTTTGCGTTCCGTCGTTATAAACAATAATCTTTCCGACTACCGCATTATCGACGGTAATATCAAGTATGGTATCTCGGTGTATAATCGCGGCATTTATACTTTCGGACAAGCCTGATTTTGTTTTGTAAATAATACTCTCATTATTATCTATTACAACATAGTTAAGGGAGGTTGAATTGTTATGCTCTTCCATAAAATCAAAATCGTCCGTTACCGTCTGAACCACTTCGTTTACGGCGACTGCATCCTGCGAAACGTCCGTAGTCTGAACGGCAAAAACGATTAGTACGGCTATTTCTGCAATAAACGTCATCAAAACGCCGCATAAAAAATATATCTGTTTTTTCATTGTCCTTCTCCCGTAAATTTGTAGCCGTCGCCCCAAACGGTAACGATATACTTAGGCTCGTTCGGGTTACGTTCTATTGCTTCGCGCAATCTTCGGATATGCACGTTAAGCGTTCCGTCGCCCGTAAATTTATCTTCCCAAACGTTTTCAAACAGTTCCTGTTTAGAAATAACTTTGCCTTTATTTTCAATCAAATAAGATAAAAGTTTAAATTCGAGAGCGGTAAGTTTTACTGCAACGTTGTTTACACCAACTTCTTTCGATTGTGTATTTACCGCCAAATATCCGTCTGAGTAATTTGTGTCGGTGTTTTGTCCGTAACGCTTTAATACCGCTTTAACCTTAGCAAGCAACACACCGAGCGAATACGGCTTTTGAATATAATCGTCTCCGCCGATATTTAAAGCAACTATTTTGTCATCGTCGCTTGTCCGTGCTGAAACAAAAAGAATCGGCACATTAGTATTTTCCCGTAATTCTTTGCATAAATCAAATCCGTTACCGTCGTCTAAATTTATATCAAGCAAAATTAACTCTGTCGAATTATTCTTGAAAAATTTACGGCAATCACAAACAGAATTTACAACGGCGGCGCTAACGCCGAAAAGATTGAAGTATTCCGCCGTACTGTCCGCAAGCACTTTTTCGTCATCAACAATTAAACAATTATATTTCATAAAGCATCTCCTCGTAAATTATAGCATTTTTTAAGTCTGAAATCTTTAATAATTTCTTAAATATAACCAAATTCGATGATTTTTAATATTTAATTATTGCAAAAGTTTTTACAATAATGATGATACGGATTGTTCAAAACAACAATAACTCGTTTAAACAGCAACAATAATTAGACAGTAAGACAATAAACAAAGTTTAAACAGCTATAATGCTTGCCATAAACACTAAATTAAACTTTAACGCACAAAATTTAAATAGGTATAATATACTTATTGACAGACAATACTATTTTTGATATACTGCTGTTATCAAATATACGAGGTTAAAAATGATTTCTATTTCTTGCATAAAATTTAATAAGTCGGTGCAAACCGATATTTTGCAAGAAAAATAAAATCACTTACCTTAAAACAAATAACAGACGTGTTTGGATACCGTAAGAAATTTATTTTCTTACGGTTTTTTTGTGCGTCAAAGAGAGGTTAATTATGTCTATGATAAAAATTGAAAATCTCACGTTCGGCTATCCGACAAGTTATGATAACGTATTTGAAAACTTTAGCGCTACAATAGATACCGATTGGAAATTAGCATTAACAGGCAGAAACGGCAGGGGTAAAACCACACTGATGAAACTCTTGTCAGGAGAATACGAATATAGCGGAAATATCACAAGCAGTGTACAATTCGACTACTTTCCTTATAATGTAAAAGACAAAGAAAAACAAGTGTGGGAAATTTTTGCCGATATTTGCCCCGACAATGAAGAATGGCAATTTATAAGAGAGCTTTCCTATCTCGATATAGATGCAGACGCATTGTATATGCCGTTTGAATATCTTTCAAACGGAGAACAGACTAAAGTTTTGCTTGCCGCATTATTTTTAAAGGACGGACATTTTCTGTTAATTGACGAGCCTACCAACCACCTTGATGCAAAAGCAAGAGCGCAGGTTTCAAAATACCTTAACAAGAAAAAAGGCTTTATTTTAGTTTCTCACGACAGAGACTTTTTAGACGGCTGCGTTGACCACGTAATGGCGCTAAACAGAACCACCACCGAAATACGCGGCGGTAATTTCAGCTCGTGGCTGAACGATTTTGAAAACAGACAACTTACAGAGCAAAAGCAAAACGAAAAATTGAAAAAAGAAATAAAACGCCTAAAACACTCTGCCGCCCAAAGCGCAAACTGGGCACAGCAAACGGAAAACGAAAAGAAAGGAAACGGACCGGTTGACCGCGGTTTTATAGGACACAAAGCCGCAAAAATGATGAAACACTCAAAGATTATAGAAGACCGTCAGCAACGGCTGATACAGGAAAAAGTGTCTCTTTTGCAAAATACAGAGATTTCGGACAAATTGAAAATTTGTGCAACGGAATACCGTTTAAATACTTTGCTTGACGTTAAAGACGTTAGCATACAATATGACGGCATTGCGATTAACAAACCAGTTTCTTTTACCGTTAAAAGAGGACAGAGGATAGCGCTTAACGGAGGCAACGGCTGCGGAAAAAGCAGTTTGATTAAAGCAATCTTAGGACAAAAAATAAATCACGAAGGAACTGTATCGTTAGGAAGCGGGTTGATAATTTCTTACGTTCCGCAAGATGTATCTTATATTTCAGGAAAAATTATAGATATATTGCAAGAAACCAAAATTGACGTAAGCCGTTTTATGACTATACTTGCCAAAATGGGAATAGAAGAATACCTGCCGGATAAAGATATGACTATGTTATCGGAAGGGCAGAAAAAGAAAGTTTTGATTGCAAAAAGTCTTTGCGAAAACGCTCATCTTTATATTTGGGACGAACCTTTAAACTATATAGACGTGTATTGCCGTATACAAATCGAAAACCTTATAAAAGAATTTTGCCCTACTATGATTTTTATCGAACACGACAAGGCATTTCAAAATTCGGTCGCAACCGAAATAATCAATATGTAAACAATAATAAATCAAACAAAACCTAGCACTAATTTAAATTTAAAATCACCTTTTGATAACAATACGACTCCAAATATTTGAGAAATCGTATTGTTTAATAAAACAATTTTAAATAGACAATAATGCACAGCCAACAACGTTTAAGTACACCGTACTGCTTTTAAATGCTTACTTTTGTAGCATATCGAAAAATACGGCAACCGCTATATTAAGCATATCGGCAATATTTTTATCCTTTACTCGAACTTTTGCAACACTACAATTTTTGCCGTTTCGTTCTGCGGAGAGTCGTAAAGGCTGAGAGTATCGCTCACGCTTATTTCGGTATCTTGTTTGCTAAACAGCGACAAAAATTTATTAACGCTGTCAATTTCAAAATTATGTCCGTCGCTTTTGAAGTGCATCGGTATAACGATTTTCGGCTTAACCGCGTCCACATACTGCTTGGCGCCTAATGCGTCCACAGTAAAAACTCCGCCGACAGGCAATAACATAATGTCGCAATTTGCAATATGTTTTACAACGTTTAAATCAAAACAGCCTATGTCTCCCAAATGAACTACTTTTAGTCCGTCTATAACAAAACAAAAAACCAGATTTTTGCCGCGTTTTGCACCCTTTACTTCATCGTGATAAGTTTCGATACTGCATACTTCAATATCATCGGCACAGCACTGCACCTCGCAATCCAAAACAGCAGGCGAACCTGACACGTTTTCGGTATAATCGTGATCTTCGTGATGATGCGAAACGGTTACAACGTCTGCGCGGACGCGCGGCATAGTTATACCTACCATTTCGCTTTTGTACGGATCGCAAACTACCGTTGTGCCCATATCGCTTATCAAACGGAAACAGGCGTGCCCCAAATACTGAATTTTCATTTTGTTACTCCTTATTTATCTTTATTTTATACTTTTTGATTTTTTATGTCAATATTCAAGTAAGCACGAACATAATAAAATATTTAATATTGTTGCAGTTTCAACATTAACAACGCATTACGTCTAAATTTCGATGCTCAGTAGAAAAATAAATTATGTTTATAGCTCTACCCAATCTTCACTTATCTGTTTTTTAAAAAGAGTAGATTTTTTTGTAAAGATTTGGTATAATAGTAATATCTACAAGCACAACGGTTTTTGTTGTGCAACGTAGCAATATCGGAGGAGTTATGAAAGCATGGCTATTAGAAGAACCGAAAAAACTGCGCTTGCAAGAGTTCGGTCCTACCGCGCTTACCGAAAGTAAAGTCAAAGTAAAAATCGAAGAAGTCTTGTTATCTATGTCCGATTACGACGTATATACCGGCGTAAGCAAACACACATACCCGTTTATATTCGGCAGAAACGCCGTAGGCGTGGTTTCCGAAACAGGGGATAAAAGCAATTCGCTTTTACTGAAAATGGACAGGGTTGCCATAGAGCCGTATATTCCGTGCGACGTTTGCAGTGAATGTAAAGAGGGCGATTACCAAAATTGCTCTAATATGCAGGAATTGGGGCACAATTGCAACGGACTGTTGCAAAACTTTATTGACTTGCCTTATGCCTTACTACACAAACTACCCGATAATTTATCGTCGGAAAAAGCGTTGTTTGTTTCGTATGTGGCGTTCTGCTTAAATGTAGTAGATTCGCTCAATTTAGAAAAAGGCAGACATATTGCAATATTTTCGTCTACCAAAACGGGTCTTATTCTTGCGCAACTTGTCGCCTATTACCAAGCAGTGCCTGTATTTATAAGCAATGTTGACGCTTTGCTGGATATGGCGCGCGATATGGGAATTTTTTATTGTTTCAATCCCGAAAAAAGCGACGTCGAACACGAAATATTGATGATTACCGGCGGCAGAATGTGCAGCGAGTTGGTTTTCTTTTCCGACAGCGACTTTAGAATGCACGACGTTTACAATGCGGCGGCTGTCAATGCAAATATTTGTCTTGCAGGTTATTCAAATAAAGACAGCAAATTGTCGGTAGCACAAATTTGCGAAAAACATTTAAAAGTATTCGGAGTGTATAACGGCGCAGGCAATTATTCCTCGGCAATTAACTTACTTGTTACAAATAAAGTTAACGTCGAAGTACTGATAGGCGACACAATGAACTTTGCAACGCTGGACCAAGAACTTGCCGAAGTCAAACCGGAAGATTTACTGTTAAAATCGAAAATTATAAAGATAAATTAAAAATCAAATGCAACTAAAAAACACATTTTTTATGAGTATAAAAGAGCGAAGAATTTTAAAATTCTTCGCTTATTCATTGCCCGAGACATAAGGCAACTCTTAAATAGCTCATTCTACATAACTATATATAACCCCTTTCGCCCAACTTAATAACAGTTCTGTCATTCGCTCAAAATCAACGGGCGCACCGCTTTTGAGTTTGTGTTCGGTTTCGAGAACGGCGGATGTCGGTTTTATAGCATTTAGCAATTCAGCTTTCGATTTTATGTATTTGCCCGTTTCGTAAAAATGTATCGCCTGCAAAACGAACGTCGCGGACTTATAGAGCGAATATAGAATATCGTCGCTTCGTTCGTGAATATAGTTATGTACGCAAGCGTGATAAATATTACACGCGCCTGTTGTTATAGCACGTTTTATTGATTGTATGTCAATTTTTTTAAGCAAACTGTCGAGCGAGCCTTTTATAGGTGTTGTGTCGTAACAGAACTGAAATAAATCGGAAGTTTCCCAATTAAACAACTCATTTTTGCCCGAAAGAAAGCCGCATACAAATTTTCTATTCGGCATTGTATCGAGCATCTCCCTATAAACTTTTAAATCGTCAAATCTCAGCTCATCGAGAATAACAACAACGTCTATATCGCTCGTGTCGGTTGCTTCGCCTCTGCCATAACTGCCTTGCAGACCAATGAACCATACCCTATTATTAAAAGTCTGTTCAACCTTGATAGTAAAATTTTCCATCCAAGATTTAATATCTATCATAATTCCGTTATCTCCGCCCAATTACAGTTTATTTTTTATACAGTATACAACAAATAACTAAAAAACAAAATTCTTTGAAATGTTTGTGTTCTTTCGTGTGCGTAGCAGATATAGTGCGAAATATACTATCTGAAAAATATTGTAGAAAAAATTATTTTAAAAGCGCAATTATGATCAATTGCACTTTTTGATATTGTCTGTATTTACAACTAAAAATATCCAGTTGTTGAGCAAGGTCGGTTTCTATTTTAATTTGTCCACATACATAGCGGCAGAAAAACCTGCTATTGCCCCGTCGCCTACGGCAGTGGTACATTGACGTACTTTTTTTGTGCGGCAATCACCCGCGGCATATACGCCGCTTAAACTAGTCAGACAGTCTTCGCCCGCTATAATATATCCGCGTTCGTCAAGGTTTACCAACCCTGCAAATTGTCCGTTATGAGGTTCCTGCCCTATGGCAATAAATACTGCATCGCAATCCGTATAGGTTATTGCTCCGTCGCTGTCTTGATAGGCAACTCCTTTAACGCAATCGTCTCCGATAATTTCGCGGACATTAACGTTTTTTACCCACTCTATTTTGTCGTTTGCGACAATTCTGTCGGCAAGTTCTTTATCGCAGAAAAGTTTATCAAACAAAGTAAGCAACGTAACACTACTGCAAATATCCGATAAATACAAAGCATATTGCGCGGCGGAATTACCGTCGCCCACTACGCAAACGGGTTTATTCTTGTAAAATGCCCCGTCGCACACAGCACAATAGCACACGCCTTTACCTTCAAATTTTGTTTCCGATTCTATTCCTAATTTTTTGTGAGAAACGCCCGTTGCCAACACTACGGCTTTTGCCTGATACTCACCGTATTCCGTAACGACGTTAAAACCTTGCTCTGCCTTAGTAACGGTTGCATTACCCATATCAAATTCGACACCGTGGGATACGGCTTGTTCAAACATATTGTTTGCAAGTTCCGCGCCGGCGATTTCGGAAATCGACGGATAGTTTTCCACTCGCGGAGCCGTGGCTATCTGTCCGCCGAAAGCATTCGATTCTAAAATCAATACTTTTTTGCCTGCGCGCGCCGAATATAACGCGGCGGTCAAACCCGCAGGTCCGCCGCCTATTACAATAATATCGTACATTATTTCTCCTACTTGTTGCTTTCGATATACTTACGGACATTTGAAGCGTTTTCGTAAACAGAATAACTGTCTCCGTTGGCAACAATCAAAGTCGGCGTTAATTTAATATCGAATTTGCGCGACAACTCCGCTTGTTCCATAGCGTTGACTTCTTCAAAGTCCATATTTGCTTTACTGAGCATAAGTTCCGCCATTTTACAGTTAGGACAGTTGTTTTGAACAAAAAGCATAGGTTTAATTACGCATACCGGTGCTTTAACTTCTTCTACCGATTGCTCGACAAGGCACTTTTTCAATACGCTTGTTGAAGGCGTATATTCCTTACGCTCCTTCCATTCCTGCATCTTTCCGTCGTTCCAGTTTTTAATAGGACGGTAATATCCTGTAATACGGCTGTACACTTCCGTAGATTTGCGGCACTTAGGACATTCGTACACTTCGCCCTTAATATAGCCGTGTTCGGGACATACCGAATATGTAGGAGACATTGTGTAATAAGGAAGTCGGTAATTTTCGGCTATTGTCCTTACAAGTTTCATCGCCGATTTCCAGTTAGGCAAACGCTCGCCCAAAAATGCGTGGAATACCGTGCCGGAAGTATACAGTGTTTGCAGTTCGTCCTGAATATCCAGCGCATCGAACACATCGCTAGTAAAACTTACGGGCAAATGCGAACTGTTGGTATAATACGGGGTTTCGCCTTTTTTGCTTGCAAAAATCATATTGGGATACAACTTCATATCGTGCTTTGCAAGACGGTATGCCGTACTTTCGGCGGGAGTCGCTTCAAGGTTGTACAAATCGCCGTATTTTTCCTGATAGTCGGACAATCTCTCGCGCATATGGTTAAGTACTTGCTTAGAGAATTGCTGCGCACGTACATCCGTCATATCGCAAGCAAGCCAACTGGCGTTTAGACACGCTTCGTTCATACCTACAAGTCCGATTGTTGAAAAGTGATTGTCGAAGTTGCCGAGATAACGCTTTGTGTAAGGATAAAGTCCCGCTTCCATAAGCTTAGAAATAGTATTGCGCTTTATTTTGAGCGAACGCGCCGAAATATCCATTAACTTGTCTAAACGGGCATAAAACTCTTGTTCGTTTGCAGACAAGTACGCGATACGCGGCATATTGATTGTAACCACGCCGACAGAACCCGTACTTTCGCCGCTGCCGAAGAAACCGCCCGACTTTTTACGCAATTCTCTCAAATCCAAACGCAGTCTGCAACACATACTGCGTACATCGCTGGGTTGCATATCGCTGTTTATATAGTTTGAGAAATACGGCGTGCCGTATTTTGCCGTCATTTCAAACAACAGTTTGTTGTTTTCCGTTTCGCTCCAGTCAAAATCTTTAGTAATAGAATATGTTGGAATGGGATATTGGAAACCGCGTCCGTTATAATCGCCTTCAATCATTGTTTCGATAAACGCTTTGTTTACCATATCCATTTCTTTCTTACAGTCTTTGTAGCAGAAGTCGGCTTCTTTACCGCCGATGATGCAATGTAATTCCGCAAGGTCGTTCGGAACCGTCCAGTCAAGCGTTATATTAGAAAACGGCGCTTGCGTTCCCCAACGGCTGGGAGTGTTTACTCCGTATACAAACGATTCGATACACTTTTTGACTTGGTCGTAACTAAGGTTATCTGCCTTAACAAACGGGGCAAGATAAGTATCGAACGAACTGAACGCCTGCGCGCCTGCCCACTCGTTTTGCATGATACCGAGGAAGTTTACCATTTGGTTGCAAAGGGTTGCAAGATGCTTTGCCGGAGCGGAAGTAATCTTGCCCGTAACACCGCCGAGTCCTTCTTGAATTAGTTGTTTTAAAGACCAACCTGCACAGTAACCAGTTAACATACTAAGGTCGTGCAGGTGAATAGCCGCCGTGCGGTGCGCTTCGGCAATTTCTTCATCGTAAATTTCGCTCAGCCAATAATTTGCGGTTATCGCACCGCTGTTTGACAAAATAAGTCCGCCGACAGAATATGTAACGGTACTGTTTTCCTTTACGCGCCAGTCGGCAATTTTAAGATAATTGTCAACGACCGATTTGTAGTCCAAAATAGTTTCGCCTACGTTACGGACGTTTTCGTGTGTTTTACGGTACAAAATGTACGCCTTGGCAATTTCTGCATAACCCGCCTGAATAAGCACCGTTTCTACGCTGTCCTGAATATCCTCGACAGATACTACTCCGTCGTGAACTTTATCCATAAAATCAGACGTAACTTTCAAAGCAAGCAAATCAATAACGTCTTGCGTATACGGTTTGTTTTTTGCTTCAAAAGCAGCGGTAATTGCTTTGGAAATTTTGGAAAGATTGAATTCGATAATTTGACCGTTTCTCTTTCTGACTTGATACATTTTGTTTCTCCTTTATTGTATTAAAAGCAACTTATTTAAGCAGTCGCCTTTATATGTGATGCCTACCTATTGTACAACAGTAAACTGCCGCTGTCAAGGGCTGAAACACAATATATTGTGTTATTTTTTTGCTTTTAACACAATATATAGTATGTCTATCATAATGCTTTGTCTGACATAAATAGCAAAAATATCGCATAGACTCACATATACTTAACTTGTTGATTGCTTAGATATGACATTGTAATTGCAAATACTAAGATTGCCTAAGCGCGTTATATAATTATTCGGTAAGCCGCGTTTTGTTTTACGCCTATTTTGTTTGTTTAAAAGAAAAATTGTCGCAATATAAAAAACGCGACTATAAGTCGCGCTTTTCAATTTGCATTTTATGCAACATAATATGTGGACGGCTTAAACAGTAAAATAAAGAAATCTACTATTACGCCTATTCCGAACAGACCGGCTGTAAACAGCCACAGGATACCCGTACCTATCTTACCCTCGTAAAATCTGTGCGCACCGAGCGCGCCCAAGAAAATACACAGTAAAATGGCGGTCAATTTCTTTTTGGCTTTTACGCCTACGGGAACAGCGTTCGTGTTGGTATTCTTGTTGGTATTTTCAATATTTATTACCGTAGGCGCAGCCGTGGCGGCGGAAGAATCCAGATTCTTCACTTGCTTACCGCAGGACGGACATACAACAACTTCATCGTCAATTTCTTTTCCGCATTTTGGACAAAACATATTTTTCTTCTCCTTAGTTTGTTATATTTATAAAACATCGCTGTTTTAAATACATTGTCGGTTGCCTTGAAAACTTGTCATTCTGGCTCATTGTTATTCCCACAATTTGAATATTTTTTCCGCCTTGTCTTTATATTTAAAAAAGTAAAAACAAGCAAAGTTTATTTGTACGCACAAAGTCATAAGACAACTGATTAGTACCATAATTTTGCCGGCGCTTGATTGCGCAATAATTTTACAAAGCGAATAAACTATTACCAAAATTGCAAACGGCGTCATTGTCATTGAAGAAACAAATGCGTTAAACATTTGCAATTTACGCGCAAGGAACAGCGCCGTCATTATAATGTCAAAGCAAATTACGGTTGACGTTATGAAATACTCCAAAATCCACGCGTCCAGATGTTTGTACACAATCAACCGTATATACATTGTAATTATCATTGCCAGGTTTGCAAACCACACCGTATTGCGCAATCGCGTTACAAATTGGTTTATTCTTTTAGAAAAGCACGTTAACACCAAAAAGTAGACAGACAATAAACTCACAATTGGCCAATCGCACCATATACCGTTTGCGTTGAATACATTAAATACGTTTAAAGCAATAAGTACGATTATTACATTGAGTATTACGATAAAAGCAATATTCCAACTTGTCAATTTGTAATCGTTTTTTACTATATCTTTAACTTTGCCTAAAGAGTTGATTTGCGGTTCGTCTGTATTGCCGTTGACTTCTGCTCCGCACACAGGACACTTGTCTTGTAAGTTTGAAACTTTATTTTTACATTTAGGACAAACTTTCACAATTATTTCTCCTTAGGACATACCAATTCATCGTATTTTTTAACGCATTTGGCATCGTTTCTGAATAATTTACCGACCTTGTTTAAAGCGGAAAACAATACGTCAACGGTAGGACTGTGTTCGCGAAATTCCTTTTCTTGCGACATTATTTCCAATCCGTTTTTGTATATTTTGTCCGCGCAGGACGTTCCGCTTGCAAACAACTTTTTACATACGTTTTTGCCGTACTCATAGCCGCTATTTAGCATTTTTTGTATTGACGCTTTTCTTAAATCGTAAGATTCCTTTACAAAGCGGTTGTTTATGGACAAGTCGAAATCCAGCACACGCAAAACGCTTTCTTGAAACTCTTTTTGCGGGTTGTAATATGCGTCAAAATGCATAACTATTATCAAATCCAACTGCTCATCGGACAAAAGCGGAAACAACGGAATATTATCTACCGCACCGCCGTCCAGAGTAAATTTATTGTTAAAGCGGGTAGGAAACCCCGTTAAGACGGGAAAGCCCAACCCTGCGCGCATAAGTTTGCGCCAACCGTCAGAATATTGCCCTTCTAACTTAATATACTGTACCCTTAAAGGCAGATAGCAAATGTTTAAATATACGGGAAACAACAATTTATCGTCTTTGTCCATTAACAAATCTAATTTGTTATTTAACAAATTGCCGAACATCAGGTTTGTTACAGTAGAATAGCCCGAACGGATGTCCGTCTGCGCCCATATACTTTCTAATTTATCCAACTTATCAGCAGAAAGCGAATACGCGCAAGTCATTCCTATTGACGAACCCGATACAACGCTGATTTCCTGCGGTCTGATATATTCCGTCAATGCTTTTGTGAATCCCACCTGATACGCGCCTTTTGCTAATCCGCCGGAATAAACTAAACCTAATTTCATCTTTTGCAAATATACCTGTTTAATTTGAGTTTAAAAATATTACCAAACGCACAAAATATACCAAATCGGGATATTTTTGATTATACCACAATGGTATAATTAGTGTCAACAGATAATTATGAAAAACTTAAAAAAATTGCGCAAACAGAGAAAAATATCTCAATTAAAACTGGCGTTAGACCTTGGTATGAACCAAAACAGTATAAGCAGATACGAAAACTGTCAAAGGGAAGCCGATTATATGACGCTTATTATGATTGCGGATTATTTCGATGTTTCTATAGATTACTTGATAGGCAGAGAAGAAAGAAACAAATAAAGTGTTGCAACTTGAGTGCAGCAATATGAATAATAATATGATAAGTTAAAAATAATATATATTTTAAAGTAACGGCGGTAGCACGTCGTTTTTTATACTATGATAATTACTGACAGTTTCGGTACTTTGCACTAGCGCTATCGGTACTTTTTTTGAATTAGTATAAGTAGACCTACATTTTTTAGCAGAAGTTTTTCGGCAGTTTTAACTGGCATTTATTGGCACATTACGGGTTTTCTGTTTTACAATTATTGTTTTAGCAAGAGAGCGCTTTGCCGAATATAAAACACGACGCAGATAAACCATTTGTGCACCGAACCACTGTAATGAGTTTACTTCTATAAAAAGAAAAAGACGAACAAGTCGTCTTTTTCCTATTATGAAGAAGAGAGATTGTTTTCAATAATTCTTTGCTATTGAAAACTTAAACAATTTGATGAATTGTCTTTAACAGTATACCAAATTAAAAATAAAAGTCAATACTAAATATAAAATTTGTTATACATAATTTTTAAGATGTTATTTGTGATTTTTATGGTATTGTGCATTTTATCTTTAAATTCATAAAGTTGCTTTATGTCCGATATTCCTGCATACTAAACACGGCTTAAAAAAGATTATTATGATTGCATCGTTTGCCGTATTTCAAATACCCAATTAAAAAATAGACAAACTTACATTTATCAATTTTTATAATTTATTTTTGACCGACTTTGACAAATTCTAATTACCCGTACAAACTTTTAATAAACAATAACGAGCGCGAAACAACGCAAAATAAAACTTTAAACGAAAATATCGTCAATATTGTTGACAAGAGAATTTTTTTTTGGTATGATAATTAGGCTTTTGACAGTGTAGAGGCGAACAAGAACTTCGAATGTCTGGGAAAGCAATATGGCGGCGTAGCTTAGATGGTTATAGCGGCCGGTTCATACCCGGCAGGTCGTTGGTTCGAATCCGACCGCCGCTACCAAAATACGGCTCCTTGGTCAAGCGGTCAAGACATCGCCCTTTCACGGCGGTAACACGGGTTCGATTCCCGTAGGAGTCACCATATGGGGAGTTAGCTCAGTTGGGAGAGCATCTGCCTTACAAGCAGGGGGTCACAGGTTCGAGCCCTGTACTCCCCACCAAAAACAGGGATATTTAACCAAAAAACGGTTTAATATCCCTTGTTTTTTTATATTTTCAGGGAGTTTTAGTCCATTTTAACATTGATTTTATTAAAAGTTTTTTGTTTTTGGGTCAGAATTGGGACAAATTTCAGTAGTACAGTTTTTCTATTTCTTGTAGCATAAATTCGTCTGAAAACTCGATATATGCGCTGTTTAATTTACCCAAACTGTGGCCGAGCCAAACCTCCGAAAGATTTTTGTCTATGCCGCATTCTTCGCAATGACTTTTAAACGTTCGCCGGCAATCTTTTAATGTGTGGTTCGGCAATATCCGTTTAAATTCTGCCCGTATATAGTCTAATTTTGGTATGTGCGGCAATTCTTCGTTTAAATACGGCAACAATTTCTTTTGTATCGGAATTTTTTTGTATCTTATTTTGTGGTCTTTTTGTTTTGAATTTCTTACAAATATAAACGGTTTTTCTATTCTAATATCGTAAATTTCATTCGGACGGATACCGCAGTATAAGAATATTGCAAATATCGGCTTGTAGTTCGGACGGCTTTGCTCCAACAGTTTTATTTCTTCATCTACCGTTAAGCGTTCGCCGTTTACACGTTCGTGTTGTTTGTACGGCACCACTGCAAGCGGATTCCGTTGTATAATGTTGTAGGCAATTGCCATTTTCAGCACTTGGTTAAGTATAGAATATACTTCGTCTGCAGTCTTTCCTAAGCCTTTTGCTTTTACTTCGTTTAATAAGTTTTTACAATCTGACGGTGTAATTTTACGAATATCTAATTTATCAAAACGCGGTTTTATGTGTCGGTTAAAAATAGATTTTAAATTGTAATAAGTAGTTATAACAACACGTTCTTTATAGTAATTTTCAAAAAAATGTATAGCAAATTCGTTAAATAAAGTTGATACCGCTGTATTTTTATCCGCTATTCTGACTGCGTTGTTCAGTGCAGTAATAAAGTTTTGTTTGGCAAGTTCTATCGTTGCTCCTGATGCAGAGATATTGTAACCGTCTCGCCGACAGCGAATCTGTATCGAGTAAGTATTCTTTCCGGTTTTACGCCGTCTTGCTTTGTAATACTGTCCGTTTATTTTGATTTTGTTTCTGAATGGTTGTGGCATTGATTTCATCTCCTTGTCGGTAAATTTAATTTCAACGTCGCAATCATTGTTTGCTGTTTGTAATAAATTGTTGTTGGCAGTTTCGGAATATTCTACATTTGAAAATTCATCATAATTCAAATTCTTTCTAAATGCTCCAATAATCTGCCATAACGCTTCCAAATTGCTTGTAAAGGCGTTTGCGTAGTCAATGAGTTCCTTTAATATATCTTTTGTTTCCATAGTATCCGGCTCCTTTTTCCGGTACTACTATGGTAATGCAAAAATATATGTAATTTAAAACTCTAAAAATCTAAGCATTTTTAGAGTTGTTTTGTTATATTAACTTCTTTGTTCCGCCGGTAATGGTTAGTTGTGTGTAGTTGGCATCCATAAGCGTTGTAAAATCTTTTAGTTCTGTCATACTAATGGATACGGTGTATTGTTGTCCTTTTTTAACGTCGCCTACTGTTTTAACTATAGTTTGTAATTCCTTGTTGTTCTTATCCCGGATAGAAAATGTAAATTCTAAGCCATTTATATTATATTTCGGAATAAAAACATAGGATTGTTCCGATACTGTTGAATTCCAGTATCCGTCTATATCGCTTGTTGAAGCTTTATTTAAATCCGAATCCGAAAGGATGCTAATAGTACACGCCACAAGAACTATTACAGATAACAAAATTGCAAAAATAATCATTCCTATTCGGAATCTTTTATCTTCTTTACTTTCTTGGATTTGAGTTTCTTCTGACATTTTTTACCTCAATATACTAATGCTTTTGCAAAACCTAAAAGTTGGTTTTTGTCTTGGAAGTTCATTTGATTATAAAGCGCAAGTAACTCTTGTTGGTCATGCGAGAGTTCTCTTTGTACTTCAACTAATCCAACATCGTTAGTTCTACCGAGTAAGTAGTCCGTTGTAGTTTCTAATACGTCGGCAATTTTTATTAAAGTATCAATTGGTGGCTGAGCATATCCTGTTTCGTAACCGCTGATTGTCTGTATTGATACGTTGATTAACCTTGCGAGTTCTATTTGTTTTAGTCCTTTTTCTTTACGAGCATCTTTAATATTTAACATCTTGCACCTCTTTACGAAAATATTACGACAAAATCGTAATTTTTGTCTTGACAATCCGATATAATCGTAGTATTCTATTGTCAAAGTACGATACAATCGTACTTCACTGCGAGACTGCAGTAATATTGGAGATTTGCTTGCGTTGAGTGTTCCGGCGCAAGTTCCCGTAAAGGGACGAGGAGATTCTTTTATGTTTGGCAATGGATATAAACCTAAGAGTACAACAAAAGAAGCAAAGGAAATTATCCGTCATTAGATAGAATTATATTATGGCGACAAAAACTATTCTGGGCGTGGTAATCTTTCGACTGTTCAAAAAATGAAAATCGACGCGGACGCCTATAATGCCGGAGAGTATCCACGCAAAGGGACTTCTTTGTCGGATTGGCGTAAAGGAGCAGGTTTAGTGGATGACAGAGAAATACGGTAGACTCACGAGGTAAGCAATCAGTCTATAAACTTGGCTTGTCCGGTTGTAACTATTTAAGCCATAAAATGTTGAAGTCTTAAGGTAACGTTTAGCGGTATTGTTGTAAAATATTACCGCCCCATTTGCCCGGGCGTTGGGTGTATATGATAGGGTTTACTTGCAGGGGAACGCCCCTCCTGCACTCGTTAAAATTGACGTTTACAGAGTACGCAACTCTGAATATATATTTAAGTCCCGGCAAATAAGAAAAATACAAAAGACCGGGCAAAGGAGTATTATTATGGCAATGCTTGGTAAGGCGACGGTAACGCTTATTGGCAAAAACGAGGAAAAGAGCAAATCAAAGAAGATGTGCTATCTGTTTGTTAACGGTGAAAGAGACCATAATTCTAAATTGTTTCTTAATCCGACGGCGTTAACATATTGGACAGATATAGAATTATCCTCTGTGGCGTTTGGACAACAGTATGAAATCACTTTTGAAGTGGTTGGCGAAAATATCGTTGTTCGTGATGCCACTCTGATAAAATCGGCATAAATATGTTGAATAGCGGGCAGCAGCGAACTGCCCGTTATTTGCATTTAGGAGGTAATTATGTTTGAAATTATTCCCGTTGTAGGGATTGAAACAGTTAATGGCAAGAGAGACCAACATTATTTTCGCAATTGGTTAGACGGAATAAATGCAGGCACAAAAGCCGGTTACAATAAAGATTATATATGCCGTTGTGCGTCTCTCGAACAGTTGGAGGAAAGTATACGTTCCGGCGTAAAGAATATAAACGGCAAGTTCGTTTTTATAGGACATTTATTAAAAATGATTGAAGAAAAACAGTTATTTAGTGTTGTCCACGCGCAACACTTCGACGATTATTGCAAAGACATATACCGTTATGCGTATGTCCGTTTTGGACTTAAAAAGACTAATACATACAATCTCATTAAGGTATCAACTGAATTTGCGCATCTTGGCGAGCTGGACAAACGGTGGAAAGAATATAGTTTTAGTCAATTATGTGAAATGCTTTCTATGTCTGAGGAAGAACGTCAAAAAGTTACGCCTAATATGACTATAAAGCAAATACGCGAACTTAAAAATGTTTCAGAACTTGAATCTCAGCAAATTCAGACGTCTGAATACGATATTGAAGATGATACAAATGAATTATCTGACGCACCGATTAAATTGAGCAAGAATGAAATTATAGATAAATTGGTAGAGATGCTCTTTGACGGATATTCTCGGTTTTTGGACGGCAGCATTAAAAATTTTGACCACTGTGCTAGATGGCTTGTAGAACAAGGTGTAACAATATGTACAAGCAAGTAATTCAGCGCGGAATATTCGGCAAACGGTCAAAGGTTATTACTGTAATGTGTTGCGACATTTGCAATCAAAAAATAATTTATTCTTCGTCTGCCGAATACGGTAAGCACTTGTGTGAAAAGTGTTATAAAAAACTACGGGAGCAAAACAATGTTTCTACGTCTGACTGATTTAGAAAATAATTTACAACTTATAAATATCGAACTTATTGACGGTATCTATTTAGGACAAACAAAGCGCGGAGAAGTATTTACCAAAATATGTTTTACAAGCGGAGTCTACTTTTCTGCCAAAGAAACCGTATCGGAAATATCTTTACTGTTGCAGAAAGCCGGCAAGATAATATAACGAGTAAGTAAACCTTTAAACTTTGTATCCAACGTTTTAAATAACGTGGAAATAAATAATAAAGGAGATTGTAACTATTATGGCAAACTACACAAGGAATGAGCGCATTGATTATCATCTTAATCAAGCAAAGAAGGGCGCAGTCGGAAGAAACGGAAAACCTTTATCCGACTTTGCACGAGGAAAGCACGCTAATAAAGCGGAACAGTTAATTGCGCAAAAGGATAATTGGATTGAACGTAATCGTGAAAAGTTGTCTGCAACTAATTTAAAAAAACACGATGCAGCAAAAAAACGCCGTAAAAAAGCGCAGCAAGATTATATAGCGTCAATAAACGGAGGTAACAAGTAATGAGTACATTATATTATCACGAAAAAAGAGACCGAGCTAAATGGGCGGTAGTTGCTATTACACTACTGCTAATTATAGCCGTTATTGTAACCGGCGTTTTGTCCGACTGGTTTACCAACTTTAACAAATATTGCGTATTCGGCCACGACTACGGGGAAATCGGAATCTGCACCCGTTGCGGCAAAGTTAAGCCGATAGAGAACGAGCCTGAACAGCAGCCACAGTTTAACGCTGTGGCTTACGCTTCAGAAAATCTCTTGGCTGAGTCTGCGCCTATTAACAAAAAAACTCCGTCTAGTATTACCGAACACGAAAACGGATTCCCTGACGGTAATGCGAAATATCCGTTAACTTACGATGCAAATTTAAACAAGTTATTTCGTATTAACGGTAACGAACCACAAAAAGAAACAATTTTAGCATCAGGCGAAACAAAATTGGTTTTTGGTGTGTCGGAAAACCCGGAGGATAGTTATCATAGTTATTATGTTTATTATAGAAGGCAAGGGACTACTAGGTGGACGCATTTTAACGTTCAGGTTGACACTCCCAAAACCGTTAATAATACCAGCGGTTATTTTGGCGTTTACGATGTTTTCTTAATGAAAGATGACATATTGTCAGACAAAAATTATACGTTATTTACTTATTCCGATTGGTTTACAGTTTATTTTGGCGTTGGAGAAGAACTTCCGTCTGCACCTATAAAGACCGGTTATACATTCACCGGTTGGTACACGGACGAAGCGTGTACTCAGTTGTATACAGAAGATATTGTTGTCGGAGATATTACTTTGTATGCCGGATTCCGTGCTAATACATATACTATTAACTTTATGGCTAACAACGGTAACGGCACTATGACTGAAATGCAATGCACTTACGGAGTTGAGTATACATTACCTACTTGTACGTTGGAACGTCTCGGTTACAAGTTTTTAGGTTGGAGTATACAAAATGACGACAGGATAGATTTAACCGACAAACAAACATTCAGTAACCTATCTGACGTAGACAATGCAGTAATAGAATTATATGCCGTATGGGAACTAAACGAAGTAACCGTTAGCTTTGAGTGGGATGACAACGTACTGGAACAAAGCTGTATTGTTGGGCAAGCCGTCGAACTGCCCGAAGAACCTAGTAAGACAGGGTATGTATTTGTTGGTTGGCAGTACGATGACGGCACAATGTACGACGGACAAGCAATTACCGAAGATACGACGTTGACTGCTAAGTTTGAGATTATACAATGCGTTGTTACCTTTATTGTCGACGGAGAAGTTTACTGCGTGTATGTCTGCGACTACGGAACTAAGTTGTCCGAAGCACTTAGAAAGAGCAACGTTAATACTGCGCTGTACGAAACGGAGGATGAGTATAGCCGAAATTTTTAGTTACGCAAGACTTGGAGATAAGTCTTGTAAAAACAGGTTTGGGAGAGAAAGTTCCCGAGAACTATTTCGGCTTGTTTATTGCAGGCGTATGTGTAGGTATGGTATTTGTGCTTTCGGCTGCAGTATTTGTAATAGTTAAGGTAGGTAAGAGAAAATGAAGAAAATATCTTTAGTATTAGTAATTATCTTAATATGCAGTACGCTAGGCTGTGCCTTTACAGGCATAGCCTTTGCCGATTCGGAAACTGTTTATACCGACGTACT
Organism: uncultured Clostridia bacterium; assembly: GCA_947053925.1. Lineage (GTDB taxonomy): Bacteria > Bacillota > Clostridia > Christensenellales > CAG-314 > Fimimonas. Next base: position 8,395 of record CAMRUG010000007.1, on the reverse strand, counting down.
GGAAGATATGAGTAAAGACGAAACATTCGATGCAGGACAGTATCCGGCAAAAGCAGATGACTATTCTTTAACCGTGTTCCAGATAGCCGAAAGCAACGCCGGAGAATTATTCCTATACGTTTATCAACCGGCAGAAGATAAATTTGATGCGACAAGCGTTAATATTTCTACTGCAATAAACGAAAGTTTACATTATGCAAATTACAAACTTACCAAATTAAGCAAACAAGGTTGTTTGGTTAAATATATAGTAAACGAATTTGAAATCAAAAAAGATGCTGTACGTTATTACGACGTTTCGGCAATCTTTCGTAAGTGGTACGAAGATATTGACGAGTCTGCAAGTAAAATTGAAACAAACAATACGGTATCCGAAGTATCCTTTGCCGTTGGTAAACTTTATACTGCCTGTACAGTTGACGGAACGGTTACATATACCGAAGTGCATCAAGACGTAATTGTTGTTACTGGTAAATATTGCGGATTTGTACGTTATCCTGACGGTTTTCAATTATTCCCAACTGCTTGTGATAGTCATTTTGTAGCATTTAGTACAGATATTAAAATTGATGAATTGTACGATGCGGACGTAGATTTTATTGCACAAAGTTACACTTATACCTATTACGACAACGATATTACCGGCAGACCAGAAACAATAGATAAAAAATACGGAGAAAAGATACATAATTCTGTAACGGTTCATTCTGAAGAGGTTTCTCATAAAGGTAATGGTTGGTTTGCGCAAAAATACACTTGGAACAGAATAGAAACAGTAAGTGAATTTAAAAAGAATAATATACTAACTAATATTGCAGAAAAGGAACTTGCAGGTAAAGAGTGGGTATTACGTTTTGCAGAAACTGATTTCTCCAAAACTGGCGCGCTAACATATTACACTGAAAAAAGTACGCTTGTCAGTGAAGTAACAATATTGCGGTTGCATTTTAAAGCAGTCGGCAAAGTTTACAATCTTGGAGTGGTTGATAATAAGCAAACCGGTTCTGACAATCCTGTCAATAGGGATGATGAAACGCTTGTAAGTATTATTCAACGTATATTGAAATGGCTCTCAAAGAATTGGAAATTGTTAGTCATAGTAATTGTTGTTATTGCCGTTGCAGCTGCACTGATAGTTGCAATAGTAAAGAAGGGCGCGGCCGTAGTCTTTACAGCAATAGGCAAAGCGCTTTGGTTTGCTATAAAGTATTTGTTTATAGGTATCGGATACGTTGTAGCCTCTCCCGTGTTAATCATTATGGCAATCGTTCGCGCGGCAAAGAAAAACAAGCAATAAAAAACACTCGGCGTATATCCGAGTGTTCTGCAGAGCTTCACAACCAAATTGCTAAATGCAACCGCTTTCAATCTCATAGGTTACTCTGCTCGGTTAGACAAGTCCTGCTTTCTAACTTTGGCTTTTATCGCCACCGAGATAATCTTATTTTAAACTATTAGGAGGAATTTGTCAATGCCTAAATATCCAAAACGTAAAAGAAAACCAAACGAAGCAAATTTGGCCGGACTTATGGTTGTTAGTTCGGACGATGCTTTCGACATTAAAACTAAACGTTGGAAGAACGGCGTATACGGAATAGTATCGAAGGACGTACCGTTTATATCTAAAACAACTGTATCCAAAGACGGAACTAAAAAGCGCAAGTTTATTAACGACGTTACGGAACTGCCGAACATAACAAAGGAGCGCGTTATGGCTTTTTTTGATAACAAGCAAAACAGTAAACGTGAAAAATGTTATTTGGTGGAACGTGAACTGTATGATGAAATAATTCAGGCGAAATCTAAAAAATGATTACAGCAATAATAGGCAGACCCGGTTCGGGCAAAACGGCATATCTAACGTGTTTAGCATTAAAGTATTTACTCAATACGCAAGAAGGCAAAGTACTTTTGCGTAATTGTATTTCGCAAGTAGAATTACTTAATGCGCAAGGTTTTAATTACTCTATTCCTAGTAGTCCGCCGGTTTATACAAACTATCCGGTATCGGCGCATATAGGATACCAAAAACGCCGGGATAGTTATTGGATAGACGGCTTTCGTATGGGGTTTGAAAATGAGTTTGTAGAAACTGTTCCGGTATTACCGGGAAGTAAAATTTTTATGACGGAAGTACAACGGTATTACAATAGCCGTATGTCTACTCAGTTGCCTGATTGGGTAAGCCGATTCTTTGAAGAACACCGTCATTTCTTATTAGATATATTTTTAGACTTACAACGGTTAGGTTTATTAGATATAAATATCCGTGAACTGTTAGAGTGCGTAATTGAAGTTGCGAACGTCAAACACGAAACCGCTTACAATGGCAAAGTAATTCAGAGTGAATTTACATTGCGCGTTTGGAAAGATGCAGCAAGCGCCGAGACGTTTATATCCGATAGGAACAAAAACAACTACGATTTAGTTAAAGAGACTTTTGACTTTAACGTATTCGATGCTTATAAAAGCCGGAGTTTCTTCGATGCGTTTCTTCCGAAGAATGACTTTATGCTAATGGATCACGTCGGACGCGTTGTAAACGGCGTTGATTTAGATTTTAAAAAAGCAGTTTACGCGCAGACTGCTCCATACGGTTTTTATAAGAAAGATGCCGAGGCAATTTTAAAAGCGCGGCAAGATGAAGCAAAAGAGAATAAAAAATGTAAGAAGGTGGTCTAATGGTATTATCTGAATTGAACCAAAAATATTATTATCTATTTAACGATTTGGACGATGCGTCTCCTGCACTGCCCGAAAGGCAATATGACATTATGGCTAAGGTACTGCAACAACAATATTTAGAAGAATTAGACACTTGCTTAACAGAACAATCTTTGGTTGTGGGAGTTGAAAATTTTGAGTTAAAATTCAGAGCCAAATACTATTTGCCGCGTCGCGTTTGGTTGCGTTGGAATAAAATGGCAAAAGCCTTGTTAAATGACTACAAGACGGAGTTTGAGAAGTTTTTAACAAGTATGAAAGTAAGTAAAAAGAGCCAACACGAGCCAAAAGACGACGTTACGGAGGATAATAGTACAGACAATGCTAAGTCTACAGATATTATCTTATCCGGCAACGAAGCCGTTACGCCTAGCAAGGGAGATTCCGATGAAACGCACGGTTGAAGAAAAGTATAATTACAACAAGAAACGCGGCGGACATTTCGGAAGCGGTTACTGCATCGGCGTAGACGTATATAAAGGATACTTTAAACAAGATGCCGAAAATCGCCGGCAAACGCAGAGAATTATAAATAATTTTATGCAATTGGCTAAAAACGGCGACCAGATGAGCAAGGGAATAATTGCCGGCTACCGTGATGCGGCAAACGAGCGGAAGAAAGGGAAGAACCGACTCTCTTAAAAGCGCATTTCCGCCGTAGGCGGTAATGCTCCCTGCAAGGGTGTTTAATGAACAAAAAACCGTCTGCACGGCGGAATGCGGACGGAAGCGTTGCTCCAACGCTTCCGCCGTGCAGGCAATAACTGTATCCGATGGCAAAGCCGTCGCAATGTGCTACCGTACTTGATACTGGTAGCACATCAGGCAAGAAAATGCCCATTTTGATAAGTGGGCATGGCATTTTTTACAAAAAAACGGAGGATATATGAATTATATTTTTGATAAGGAAACCGGAGAGAAATTACAGGGTATTTATGAAAAAGACGGAGAGATTTATCAACGAGATTATGTTTATTACGATACTTTAATAATGCCGAGTATAACTGGTTTAGAAGTTGTAAAATTTGCGAAACCATTTAAAGTCCCTAAAGTGTATGCGTTGGATGCTGAAATGTGCAGTAATTATTATACTGATTATGCTTTTTCGGAAGCAATATCTATGCAACGTTGGAAAACTATTGACGGTGTTGTTGTTCCGGTAGATTCTTCTGTAAGAATTGCCGATTTAGTTAAATCACGGCAGAAATCTGCAAAAGCAAGTAAAACAAAATTTTATAATTATGCACTTGGAAATAATGATTGGCAATATTTTTGCACTTGGACTTTTTCTGACGAACAGGTTCGTGCCGATAAAGATTTGCTGTATGATACATATAATAAATTTATAAAAATAATTAGAGTAAATAATCCGGATGTCAAGGCATTGGCAGTTTATGAAGAATTTGAAAAAGGTGGTTATCATATGCATGCATTGCTTGCTAATTGTGTTTTACGCTTAGCTCCTGCAATAAATCCTTACAATGGACGGTTTATATATTCAAAGTTGGGAAATCAAGTTTTTAACTGTATTGATTGGCGTCATGGTTTTTCTACCGTAGTTTGCATACATCCTGATAGTACAAAGTTACAAGTAGTTAATTATCTTGGTAGCTATCTGACTAAAAATTGTCCTGCGCCGTATCGATGCAAACGTTTTTTTCATACTTTAAATGTTGATTGTAGAGACACATATATGTTCAATAGTAAAGATAATAGTGAACCTGTATCGAAAATTTTGGTAAATTACAAGGGTAAACTTGAAGATGGAGTTATGTTTGACGCTTTTGAAGAACTTTGCACTGCTTTTGGTTTGGAAAAGATACGAATAACTAAAAGCGGTGAACAAATTTATAGGTCGGATATTGATTTGACGGGCTATTTGGACTATTATCCAGAGTCTTTTATTAAAAAAGTACAATAAAAATTAAGTTAAATTTAAAGAACAGGCATTAAGCCTGTTCTTTACAAAAGCAAACAATGATACGACATTTTGGGTCATAAGTGGCACACTATTTTTGATTAGTCAATATATTGTGTTAAATATTGTATAAAATTACAATATATTGTAGGTTTTAATACTGTTAAAAAATTCCTTTGTTGGTTCGAGCCCTGTACTCCCCACCAGTCAAAACCTAAAACGAACTCCTTTTGTTGGAATTGGTTTTAGGTTTTTTCTTTTACCGTAATTCCGTCGCAAGCATTGTACTGTATAAAGCCGTTATTTAGTCTTTAACGGCTTGTTTTCGGTTTTGTCGTGTGTATGCAATCACGAGCACACGGCGGTTTATGCCGCGAAAGCCGCTTGACGTGAGAAAGGAGCGTGTTAGGCTATTAGTGCCAAAGGCAAACCAAAACCCGACAGATTTTCTAATCGGTCGGGTTGCGCGTTTCGCCCTTATTTGCCTATACACACGCTCCTGCGAGGCTCACGTCAAGCGGAACGTGGAATAAATAGCCGTGTTTGCATATCTTATACATACATCTCTATTTCAAATTCGTATTGCATAAGATTTGTTCTGAACGGTACTTTGAAAGACAGTTTAACTGTTTTCGAGCATAAGAAAAAGCCCCGACTGTCGTTATCGGAACTTTGCTTTATAGGGCTGTTATAGATGATTTGTATTTTATCGTCAAACAGTATTATCTGCTTTACAAGGTAGTTTATCAAGAGTTTCGGCTCTAACAGTAACGCTTGCATGTAAAACTCTTTAATCTGCGTTTCGCTTAACTGCACGGTTGTTTTGCTACGCTCAATTATTATTTGCCGTTGCAATTCTTCTTGCTTGCTTTCAAGTTCTCGCAACCGTTTCATTACGGTGTTACTTGTACCGCCGTTTTCAATAGCGGTCATTATGTTATTTATGGAATTGTCGGTTTGGCGTTGTTCTTTCAAAAGCAAGTTCAATACTACGTTGCCTTGCGCTTGGCGTTCTTGCTCTTGCATTAAAGCGGTTATAATGTAATCGAGCGAATTGCTTTTTTGTATCTGTTCGACTACGTTTTCAAGCACTATCTTTTCAAGAACGTCTTTGCGTATCGCTTGCTTTTTACAATCGGTAGTTTTCTTTTTGCGACCGCAACAGGTGTAGTAATACTTTCTTTCGCCGTTCTTGGCTGTACCGTTATCGCCTATGATAGATTTACCGCAATAACCGCATTTAATTTTGTCTTTGAGTAAATATGTAATGTGTTTGCTACGCTTACCGAATTTATTTGCATTTACTTTCTCTCGCACAATATTGAAAATGTCGTTATCTACTATCTGCGGATAGATATTATCGAAAACTTCGCCGTCGTGGCGGTAGATACCCGAATATCTTTCATTGGCAAGTATGCCGTAAACGGTATTCTTTGCAAACGGCTTGCCTTTATGTAAAAGTCCTTTGCTGTTGAGTTCTGCAATAATATCTTTCACATATACGCCTATGGAATACTGTTTGTATATGTACCGTATAATCTCGGCTTCTTCGGGTATTATAACCGCTTTCTTATCTACGTTCTTATAGCCGAACGGTATTTTACCGCCTGTAAGATTTCCTTTTCTACGGCTCTCGTTATTTCCGCGCCGTATCTTTTGGCTTAATTCCGCGGAGTAGTATTCTGCATAGCCTTCGAGCATACTTTCAAAGATTATGCCTTCGGGTGTATCGGGTACAAATTCGGTAGCGGATACCACTTTAACGCCGTTGTCTTTCAGTGTTTTCTTGTGCATAGCCGTTTCGTATTTGTTACGCGAAAATCTATCGAATTTGTAGCAAATAACGTAATTCCATTCTTTACGGCTACTGTCTTTTATCATTCGCTGAAAGTCTGGGCGATTGTCATTCGTTCCCGTCATTGCGCGGTCAATGTAGGTGTTGAGTATGAGAATATCGTGGGACTTTGCGTATTCTTCGCATACTCTCAACTGTCCGTCAATGCTTTGCTCCGTTTGGCTGTCGCTGGAATACCGAGCATAGATTACTGCTGTTTTCATAGGGTTTAATCTCCTTGATTGAATTTATTTTGTCTTTCGACAAGGGCGAAACAAACGGCTTTCGTCTGTTAAAATGCTTTTTCAATATCTGTCTTTCTCACACCGTCAAGGGTTGCGACAGCAATGCACTTTACCCTTGACGGTGCAGACAAAGGCGTTTACGCTCCGCCGGTCGAAAGGCAAAATATATTTAATTCGCTTTCGGCATTTGCTCTATTACTTCGGGCGATACTTTTCCCACGACTACGCCGTTTTCGTCTATGCAAGTGAAGTTATCGAATAAGAGTAGTTTTTTATCGTCAACGCCTATCGGGCAAGCAATATCGTTGCTCAAAATACTGCTCTTGAAATATGTAGGTAATTCTCCGCCGTAAACAAGCCGTTCGCCGCTTTTCTCTATGTATTTGAGTATATAATTTACCGAATGTTCCAAATCTCTATGGCATATCTCTTTGAAATCGTTTCTGCCGAATTGTTTTAGAAAATGCGTATTACTGTATGTCGTTTGTCTGCGGTGTAGTTTGGTGCTGTAATCGGTCAGTTGTTCGAGCGTTCCTATCATTGCGCCGTCGGGTATGTAGAATATACCGTGAAAATGCAATCTGTCCGTTTCGCTACCGCGTTCCCATACGCCTATGTATTTCCAACCTTTACGCTGTACGGCGTGTTTTAACGTATTGCGCAAGGTCTTTTCAAAACTTTCGGACGTATGTTTTTTACTGTCGAAAGTGAAAGTTACGAAATAGTCCCATTTGCCTTGCGTATAGACTTTACGCCATAACCGAATACGCCGTTTTATAGCGTTTGTTTTCTTGCGCTCTATATTTTGCTCGACATACACTCGGCGTTCCGTTTTGTCCGTAATATCTGCTTGCAATTTCTCGGTTATATACTTTTTCCGCTCACGCTTGGGTAAATTTTGACTTTCTTTATATGCCGTTTCAAATTTGGCTTTCAACTCCGTTTGTTCGGGTGGTGGCACAGCTGTTTTACTTTGTTTCTTAATGCCTTTACCGTGCGAAAAGTTTTCTTGCGGTATACCTATGTAATGACTGCCGTCATAATACACTTTGACATCTTCATAATTCTTGTTTTCAGTTTCCATTGCTTTATGCTCCTTGCGATTGGTTATACAAATTCATAATGCTTGTAATGCTTGCAAAAAGAGTTTCAAAAAATGCGCGTTGTTCGCTCTCGCTCAACGCCTGAATATTCGGTTGTCCGATTGTTTCGACTTTCAATTCCGTTTTTAACATTTTTATTCGCTCCTTTTACCGTGCGTTTAGTGTAGCAAAGTCTTTGAAATATTGTTAGTACCTCAACCCGAACAATACCTTGCCTAAACCCTGACTTTACCCGAACAAAACCCGACATTTACCCGACTGAACCCAACATTTCGCTTCGGTTATGCCGTTAGTGTAAATCTCAAAGTGGCAAGTTTTTTGCCACTTTGAAAAAATATTTTAACTTTTTTCTGCCGTTGTCGATAGAGAGTTTACAACTCAAACTCGAAAGGTTTTTTCGACTTTGAAAAAGTTTTTACGAAAAAATTTTACAGCAAAATAATAAAAATTGCGATAGGGCTGTAAATGGCAAAAGGCAGGTAAAAAGTGTACTTTTAATGGGTGCAATCGGCAGTAAAAAAGGGGCGGCAACGTAAAAAAATACGGCGGACACGATAAGCCTGCGCGTGCC
>CAMRUG010000006.1 GCA_947053925.1 uncultured Clostridia bacterium | reverse complement strand
TAGATTATACTTTCACTATGTCCACAGAAGCCATAACATACACAGCAAAGTGGACTGATTGTCTTGTGAAATTGGAATGTAACAATGCCGACGCAGGAACTGTCAATATGTCATCTGCAATTCTTGGAAAAGACACAACAATAACAGCACAAACAAATGATGGTTACACATTTATTGGTTGGTATAACGGTGATACAAAGCTAACGGATGAATTAGATTATACTTTCACTATGTCCACAGAAGCCATAACATACACAGCAAAGTGGACAATTAGTTATATCGATGCACAAGGACAAGAACAAAATATTGACACTGTACAAAGATTATCAACAGCAAGTAATCAAGTTTTATCCGGATGGTATTTATTATCTGGAACAGTATATGGTGAATTCACTCTAACTATTAATGGTGATGCGCATATTATTTTGGCGGATAATTGTAATTGGACGTCATTAGGTGGAATAGTAGTAACCATAAATAATGCAGTGTACATATATAGTCAAAGTCTTGATAATAATATGGGTAAGTTTACGACAACAATGAATATTGGAGGAAGTACAACCGATTATAATGCGGGAACAATTGTTATAAATGGTGGTAATATTACGGCAGCAAATATTGGCGGAGCAGATGGTGTAGATGGAAGAAATGGTACATCAGGACGTATGGGAATTTGTGGTAATAACCTTAATGGAACAAATGGCGGTGTCGGTGATGATGGCAGTAACGGTAGTATTGGTGGCGAATCTAGTAATATAATTATTAATAATGGTATTATTAACGCAAAAAAAATAGGTGGCGGCGACGGCGGTAATGGCGGCGACGGCGGTAATGGAAGTAGTGTTATTGGTGTGGCAAGTGCTGCTGGGCAAGGTGGTAATGGCGGTAGAGGTGGTCATGCTGGTAAAGGTGGATCTGGAGGTATAATTATTATTAATGGCGGAGACTTATTTGTGTCTAACTTTGGTGGAGGTATAAAAGGTAGTAATGGTTCTGGCGGAAATTTTGGTCGAAGTGGAATGTATCATTTGACATATACTTCAAGTAAAGGAGGATCACGTAATGGTAGTAGTGGATATAGTGGTAATAGTAGCATTGATGGAGATAAAATTAAAGTATATTTTTATGGTACAGCGGAAGAGTGGAATGAGAAAGAAATTAGTTCTTCAAATGCTATAGTATATTTTTATTCTGCAAATCAACCAGTGGTAAGTGGCAACTACTGGCATTACGACACAGATAATAAAACACCGATTATTTGGGTTAAAGAAGAAAATTAACCAGTTTGACATCATTAATATCATAAAAAAACAATAAATACAAAAGAAGAATAGTTATACTAAAATATTATTAGTCATTTAAGTATCAATTATTAGTTGACACTATGGTACAAAAATATGCCCGAACTCTCGTGAAAGAATTCGGGCTGTTTGTTTGAAAGCAGTTGGTAATTACAACTTGTTATTGCTTTCTTGTACAAATTTTTATAAAAAACAAATTCGGCAATAGGTTGGTGTTGTTGGTGTCTTTGCGGAACAAACTGCAAAAAGGAAATTTGGTAATGCGTTGACACTGACGGCAAAATTTGGTATATTTTGTATATGAAGTGCGATTTACACATACATTCCAATTGTTCCGACGGGATATTTTCGCCCGAAAAGATAGTGGAAATAGCAAAGTTAAAAGGGCTTGACTGCATATCTTTGACCGACCACGATACGTTTGAGGGCGTTATGCGCGCAAAAAAACGCGCGGAAGAATTGCAAATCAAGTTTTTGATAGGCGCAGAACTGTCCAGCGTCGGTATTGCGGAAACCCATATTTTGGCGTACAACGTCGATATAGATTTGCCCGAATGTCAACGCGATATGCAGGAAATTGCCGCTATGCGCGACAGGCGTAACGTTGCAATAGTGGAAAAACTTGCCGAGCACGGTATCGTTATCGACTTGGAAGAATTGAAAAAGCAGGGTACCGTAGGACGCGCGGTAATAGCGCGCGAAATTGTAAAGGCAGGCGTATGCCAAACAGTGCAGGAGGTGTTTGACAGGTATCTCGGCGCAGGGCAATGCTGTTTTGTTCAGACGCGCAGGCTGACGCCTGTCGAAGCAATACAATTTACTTTAAAGTACGGCGGTATTCCCGTTTTGGCGCACCCTAAGCAACTCAGGCTTTCGCGCGGAGATTTTGAACAGTATCTCAAAACTCTGGTTTCGTCGGGGCTTGGTGGTATTGAAGCTAACTATTTTACACACAATATGTCTGAGCGTAATTATTACGGCAAATTGGCGAAAAAATATAAACTTGTTGCAACGGGCGGCAGTGATTACCACGACCATACGCACGGGGTTGAACTGGGAACAAAAAGTTTTTCGCCTAACGGCTACACTAGGACGATATTGGGAATATGAAAAAAATTTTACTTACAGTAATGTTTGCGCTCGCAATTATTGCGGGCGTTTTTGTTTGTCAACCGGCTTATGCCGAGAGTTATTCGCCTTGGAATATTGACGTAACGATAACTTACAACGGCGATAGGTATGTATATAACTTGCAGGATAATATCGGTCAATTTGACGATGAATCGGCACAGCGCGGATTTTATCTCGGCAAGCGCGGCAAGGCAGAACTTTATCGAAATTTGATTGCAGACGGTTTGCCCGTTGAAGCCGTTTGCGAATATATGCTGCCGAATTTTTCTCAAATTACCGCTTGCTTTAAAAACGTTGTAAAAGAAAGGAAAGACGCAACTCTTTCTTTCGATAACAGCGGTTTTACTTATGTTAAGGGGCAGGACGGGGTCAGCATCGATTGCGAAAAACTGTTTTACGCTATGGTAAATACAGGCGGACGCAAAACGGTAATAAAGTTGCCTTTACTTGTAGACAAAGCCGTCAGCGTTGCCGATTTAAAAAAGGTAACCGTTTTAAAAGGCAAGTTTACAACCTCCTATCCGTCAAGCGGAGCAAACCGCTGTTACAATATTGCGCGCGCAACAAACAGCATAGGCGGCATTACGGTGGGCGTAGGGGAAACATTTTCTTTTAATAACGTTGTCGGTCCGCGTAACGAACAAAACGGTTACAAACAGGCAAAGGTAATAATGGACGGGCTTTATACCGACGGCGTAGGCGGAGGCGTGTGTCAGGTTTCTACCACACTTTACAACGCTTTACTGCTTGCGAATTTTATTCCCAAAGCAAGTCAGCACAGTCTTGTATCGAGTTATGTAAAGGCGGGGTTTGACGCTATGGTCAGTTACGGCGTGGCAGATTTGACCTTTGTCAACGATACGGCGCATCCCGTTTATATCAAAGGCGAAATAAAAAATAAATCGGTAACTTTTTATATTTACGGCGAGCCTAACAAGTACCGCGTCGAGCGTGAAAACGAAGAACAGCGCGACAAGTTTTTGACAAGGGAAATAGTGGACAAGGTTAAATATCCCGAGCTTGTTTATACCGACCAAACCAAAGTTGTAGTTGCGGGAAGCGACGGCGTTAAGACAAAGTCTTATCTTAAATACTACGACGGCGATACTCTTGTAGAAACAAAACTTATAAGGACAAACAGCTATAAACGTGTAGACTGCATTATTGCCCGCGGTGAGGTAGAGCGGATGTTTGACGGCGACGATAAATAATATCACAAGATTTCTGCGCTATTTTATTGCTTTATATCGTAAAATTTAGTATAATCGTGTTGTATCAAATAGTAAAAACGGCGCGTTTTTTAAATGAAGTGTAACGCTACCGTCTTTTTTGCGTATTTGAGCGAGCAATTATCTGAAATTCTAAGGAGAAAGGACAAATGACGCCAGCTGATAAAGAGCGTAATTTAAACGAAGTGATGCGTACTATGCCTAACAGCGTAGAGGCGGAGCAAAATATACTGTTTTGTATTTTGCGTAATCAAGCCATACAGTTGGAAATTTTGTCTAAATTGGTCGCAGACGATTTTTATCAACCCAATCACGTTACGATATATGAAGCTATGAAGGAAATTGCCGCACGTTCGCATAAAGTGGGCGAAGACAATATGGCAAATACAATCAACTTTGTAAGCGTTGTCGACTGTCTTAGACGCAACGGAAAACTTGCGCAGGTGGGCGATATAGACTATATCTTGCGTTTAAACGAACTGCTGCCTTCCGCCGCGAATTACGACGAATACCTTTCGATAGTAAAGCGCGCTTCTATGATGCGCAAGCTGATAAATATCTGCGGCGAAATAGTAAGACGCGCATTTATATCCGACGACGTCGGCGACGTTATAACTTATGCGGAAGAAGAAATATTCCGTTTGTCGCAAAACGACGTCAATAACGGTTTGGTGCCTTTTTCGGATATTGTTGCCCGCACAATGGTAAAGATAAACCAACGTTATGTAAATCCCGACGACTGCCGCGGCATATTGACGGGTTTTAAACGGTTTGACGCAATGACAAACGGCTTGCACGGCGGCGAACTTATAGTTTTGGCGGCGCGCCCCGGTGTAGGTAAGTCTACTCTTGCAATGAATATTGCCGAAAACGTAGCCAAAAACGGCAAAACGGTAGCAATCTTCAGTTTGGAAATGTCCAACGAACAAATTGTAGAAAGAATGCTGTCGAGTATGTCCACGGTACCGCTGCAATATATTAAAAACGGACAGCTGCAAAACGGAGAAAGCGATATTGCAAGACTGCGTACCGCGCAGGAAACAATCAGTACCGCAATGAAAGTATACGGCAACGATTTTGCTAATATCCGCCCTTCGGAGATTGCTTCTCAATGCCGCAGATTAAAAGCGCAGCACGGTTTGGATATGATAGTTATCGACTATATCCAACTTATGAACAGCGATTCTAAGGACGCTAACCAAGGCAGACAAAACGAAGTGGCGGCTATTACCCGTAGCCTAAAACTTATTGCAAAAGATTTGAACGTTCCGGTAATTGCCCTTTCGCAATTGAAGCGCGATGCGGAAATACGTAATATCAAGGGCGAAAAAGCAGGCGGCGGCGAACCCGTTTTGTCCGACTTGCGCGAATCGGGCGCAATCGAGCAGGACGCCGACATAGTATTGTTTATCCACAAGGAACAGGACGCGCAGACAGGATCGGCAAAGCACAGCCTTATTGTGGCAAAACACCGTAACGGCGAATTGGGCAATATCCCTATTTATATGCTGGGCAAAATCGTTCGCTTTGTAGATGACGACTACATTATCGAACACAGTATTAAGCCCGACGCCGAAGTTCAATCCAAACCGCAATATGACGACAATATAGAGTTGTCTGGCGGAGAAGAACAGGTGGATACTATCTTAGGCTTAGACGAAGATGAAGAATAAAGGAAGAAGCAATGAGCGAATATAAAAATTTTATTGAAGATATAATCGATAACGATATTGCAAGCGGTAAAGTAAAGACGGTTTGCACGCGTTTTCCGCCCGAGCCTAACGGGTATCTTCATATCGGGCACGCCAAGAGTTTGTGTATAAACTTCGGTATGAAGGAAAAGTACAACGGCACGTGCAATCTGCGTTTTGACGATACCAATCCCTGCAAGGAAGACAAGGAATATGTCGAAAGCATAAAGAACGATATAACTTGGCTCGGATTTAAATGGGATAAACTTTTGTATGCAAGCGACTATTTTGACGTTATGTTCGATTGCGCGGTTAAACTTATAAACAAGGGACTTGCGTATGTTTCGGACGAAACGGCGGAAGAAATACGCGTCCGCCGCGGAACGCTTACCGAGGCAGGCGTAAACAGTCCTTACCGTAACCGCACTGTAGAAGAAAATCTTAAATTGTTTTACGAAATGCGCGACGGCAAATACGGCGACGGCGAAAAAGTATTGCGAGCCAAAATAGATATGGCTTCGCCTAACGTCAATATGCGCGACCCCGTCATTTACCGTGTATTGCACGCAACCCATCATAACACGGGGGACAAGTGGTGTATTTATCCTATGTACGATTTTGCGCATCCTATCGAAGACGCGTATGAAGGAATAACCCATTCCATTTGTACGCTGGAATTTGAAGATCACCGTCCGTTATACGATTGGGTGGTAAAAAACTGCGATTTTCCAGCGCCGCTTCCGCAACAAATAGAATTTGCGCGTTTGAACATTACAAACACTATAATGTCTAAACGCTATCTTAAAAAACTTGTAGACGAAGGCAAAGTTATGGGCTGGGACGACCCCCGTATGCCTACTCTTTCGGGGTTGAGACGTCGCGGCTATCCTGCGGCGGCATTGCGTGATTTTTGCGAGCGCATCGGTGTGGCTAAGGCGAACAGCGAAGTGGAAGAAGGATATTTGCAAGCGTGCGTGCGCGAAGAACTTAACCGTACTGCAAACCGCGTAATGGCTGTATTCGACCCTTTAAAAGTAACCCTTACAAATTACGACGGCAGTGAAGAACTGTCTGTGGAAGACAATCCAAACGCCGAAAACGTAACGTATAGAAGCGTACCGTTTTCTAAAACGCTGTATATAGACAGGTCCGATTTCGCGCTTGTTCCGCCGCCAAAGTACTACCGTTTAAAGCCTGACGGATATGTAAGACTTAAAGGCGCGTACATTATCCATTGCGACGAAGCCGTATTGGGCGACGACGGAGAGGTTAAAGAACTGCGTTGTTCGGTTGTTTTAAACAGTAAGTCGGGCAGCGATGAAAGCGGAATAAAGGTCAAAGGCGTAATACAGTGGGTAGACGCCGAAACTTGTATCGACGTTACTGTAAGAAAGTTACAAAGTTTGCTTACCGACGTTGTAGACGGTATAACCGATTTTAACGAGCGTTACAATTACGACAGTATGAAAGTAGTAAACTGTAAAGCGGAAAAAAGTCTGCAATCTGCCAAAGTCGAGGATAAATTCCAGTTTATGCGCGTAGGATACTATGTTTTGGACAAGGATTCTTGCGGAAATAAACTTGTATTTAATGAAATTGTAGGCTTAAAAGACAGTTTTAACGCAAATAAGTAAAGCGAACGCCTGTGCTTTTTGGCATTGACAAAATTTATATGATAGTATATAATTTAAGTTGTAGGTTTTAACTTTTGGGTGAATACGATGAAAGTATGCAAAAATTGCGGAGAGATAAACACCGGAGATTCGACATATTGTTGTAATTGCGGTTATACTAACTTCATATATCAACAAGAGACGGTTTGCCAAAATTGCGGCGAAGTAAACGATAAATCGTATACTCACTGTATCAATTGCGGCGCTACTCTTGCTGTGGACGTTAGCGAAGACTACAATCCTGCGCCCAGTATTGCCGAAACTGACGATATAGTTTTAGAGCCGGTTGATGCGGTAAACGAAATAAGCAATTCGTACGGAAACGTTGTTATGACGCCGTCCGAGACAGCAAAGTGTCCTTCGTGCGGAGCGATAATTCCGTTGACGGCAATATTCTGTAACAAGTGCGGCGCAAGCGTTGCCGATTTGCACGATCACCGTGTAGTGCAACGTAAAGTTTGTCCGCATTGCGGCAGACCCAATTCGTTAGAATCTCATTACTGTTCGTACTGTTATTGTTCTCTTGCCGATTCGGAAACGGAAGAAATGCAGGTTGTGCACGAAAGTCAGCACTTAGGAGAAGTAACGGTAAGGCAAGCATTTTTAGAAAACTTTGACGGTAAAAAGTTAATATGTCCTAACTGCGGAACACTGAATAATAGGGAAGAACCTTTTTGCGTAAACTGCGGTTTAAAATTAGAAGTGGACGAGCCGAAATCTTATTGTCCAAACTGCGGTGCAGAGAATGCTATTGACAGTACTTTCTGTACTAAGTGTAGATGGTCGTTTAACCATACTGCCCCCGATTCGGTGGAACAATGGGTTTGTAAAGAGTGTGGTTTTGCAAACGATAAAGATGATAAATTTTGTTCTAAATGTGGTAAAAAGAGAAAAAAATAAGGAGATATCTTATGACTTCTAACAGTTTCAATATCTGTCCGCGTTGCGGTAATTCCAATTCTCTGAACGCAAAGTATTGTTCGAGATGCGGTGCGCAGCTGAAAGTGCCCGAAGAAGCAGTAGTTTGTCCGAAGTGCCATACGCGTAATTCGTCTTTGGCTAATTTCTGCCGTAATTGCGGCGCAACATTGAAAGTAGGCGCACAAACTAAAATTTGTCCCAGATGCGGTAAGGAAATTAACGCGGACGACAATATTTGCGCTTGCGGATATTCGTTTGTAACTTTGCAGCAAACAGAGCCTAAACGCGTCAATGTTGAGTCTACCAACAAAAAGGATAAGAAACGCGATAAAAAGCATCAAGAGCAACTGCCTGTTGTTCAACAACAACAGGCAACAAATTCATCCAAAAAGAAAAAGCCCGTATACAGTAAAAAAGGCGGTAGGGGTTTTGCGATTTTTGCGATGTTGTTGCTCGCGGTATTTTGCTATTTGGTTATAGCTCCGGCAACCGCGCGTCCTGCATTTTTGGTAAAATTCGACAAGGGCTTTTATAACTATGTCGAAGATTCGAGCGGCGAAGCTACACCTCCCGCGGCAGACGACGGAACGGATGTAACAACGCCCGATGACGGAACAACAACCGATCCTTCCGGTAGCGGTGAAGATACTGATCCCACTCCTCCGACAGGAAGCGGAAACGAAGGTGAAGGCGGAGATACAGAACCTACTCCTCCGACCGGTGGAACCGAAGGCGACGGATCCGGCGATAACACGGGAGACAATACCGGAGGCAACGAAAACACGAACGGCGATACACATTATATGTACGGTTACAGTTGCATTGCCGAAATCATTCGCGTTGCTAAGGAATTTAAAGCTAATCCCGATCTCGTAAACGCTCAAATGTTCAGTTATATTATGGAATCTGTCGGCTCGGCAATATTCTTTATGATTGCATTGGTAGCATTGTTTATCATCACTGCGGCATTCCATTTAGTAGTTTGCATTATCCGTATTATATCGCAAAGACGTTCTAAGAATATGAACATATTGTTCTTGATACTTGCGATTGTAACTACTTTGCTTGTTACGGTTATGGTATGTTCTAAATACTTGCCCGAAAGCAACGAAACGTTTGCTACAATTAAAGAATTCTTTACTCCGTTGCATGACGGACACGCAGGAAATTACGGTTACGCACTGTTTATTATTCCCGTTTATTACTGGGTATTCTGGCTGTATTCTTGTTTGGCAAAAGCAAAGAAACTCAAAGAAAAAACAGCTTAATCTTGTAGCATTTAACTGCACAAATTATAAAACAACCGAAAGACCGCTTTGTTAAAAATCGGTCTTTCGTAACGTTAAAAGCCAAATAAAAATAGTCGCAAAATCTTAGTTAGGGGCTAAATGTAAAACTAACCTGTGCAAGTCGGCTTGCAATGTTTAAACAGTATTAAAACCCCGTGTTATTCGTAATTTTGGCAAGGTCAAACGTTTGTGCGCCGAAATTTTGCTTTTTGCGTGTTTACGGACAAGAGAATAATCTTTAATAGCAGGAATGTAAAACGCACAGTTTGCGGTTAAAACATATCAAGTTAGATTGATATAAAAATAATATTGATACACAAGGAAATAAAAGAATGAAAATTACTTCTCAATACTTAAGAGAAAAATATTTAGGCTTTTTTAAAGAGCGCGGACACGCCGTTATCAAGTCGGCGAGTCTTATCCCCGAAAACGATCCGTCAGTTTTGTTTACTACTGCGGGAATGCATCCGTTAATACCTTATTTGCTAGGAGCAAAACACCCTAACGGAACGCGCCTTTGCGACGTGCAGAAGTGCGTCAGAACAGGCGATATAGAAGAAGTCGGTGATGACTCTCACCTTACTTTTTTTGAAATGTTAGGAAACTGGTCGCTAGGGGATTACTTTAACGAGCAGTCGATAAAATGGAGTTACGAATTTTTGACGGGAAAAGATTATTTAGGCTTGGACGTCAACCGCTTGTCGGTAACTGTTTTTGCCGGCGATGATGACGCAAAACGCGACGTCGATTCGGCAAGAGTTTGGGAGGAATGCGGTATTCCCAAAGAGCGCATATTTTATCTTCCGAAGGCTAACAACTGGTGGATAGCAGGCACAACTGGACCTTGCGGACCCGATACGGAAATCTTTTGGGATACGGGCAAACCTGCGTGCTCTGAGCATTGCGATCCTAGTTGCGACTGCGGTAAGTACTTAGAAATATGGAATAACGTATTTATGCAGTTTAACCGTCAGGCAGACGGCACATATCTGCCGCTTGCTCAGAAAAACGTCGATACCGGTATGGGACTTGAGCGTACCGTATGCGTTTTAAACGGAATGAAATCGGTATACGATATAGACTTGTTTCAAGACGCGTTGGCAAAAATCGAAAAACTTTCGGGCAAAACTTACGGACAGGACGACGTTACGACAAAGGCAATGCGTATAATCGCCGACCATATCCGCACGTCAACGTTTCTTCTCGGCGACCCCGTTGGCGTTACTCCTAGTAACGTAGACCAAGGTTACGTTTTGCGCCGTTTGATTCGTCGGGCTGTACGAAAGGCAAATTCGCTCGGAATGCCTAAGGGAAGCATAGTTGAAATTGCGAAAGTGTATATAGAAGTATACAAAACCGCCTATCCCGAATTGACGGAGAATTCCGCAAAAATTATAGACGAACTTAACAAGGAAGAAGAAAAATTTACAAAGACGCTTGTTGCGGGCGAAAAAGAATTTTTTAAAGTTATCTCGCATATTCCGACCAAAACGGTATCGGGCGGAACGGCATTTAAACTGTACGACACATTCGGTTTCCCTGTGGAGATGACGGTGGAACTTGCCCAAGAAAACGGATATACCGTTGACGTAGAAGGCTTTAAACAGAAGTTTGCCGAACATCAGGCAAAGTCTCACGCAGGCAGCGAACAGCGTTTTAAAGGCGGTATGGCTGAAGGCGGCGGAGTGGAAACTACCCATCTGCATACGGCAACGCACTTGTTGCAAGCGGCATTGCGCAGAGTGTTAGGCGACGAAGTTAAACAAAAGGGTAGTAATATAACTCCCGAACGTCTGCGTTTCGATTTCAGTTTTTCACGTCCTATGACGGCGGATGAGATTGCCGAGACCGAACGTCTTGTAAACGAAGCGATTGCGCGCAAACTGCCTGTTACTTGCGAAGAATTACCGATAGAGGAAGCGCGCAAGACGGGTGCAATAGGACTTTTCGGCGACAGATACGGCGAAGTGGTAAAAGTATACACAATGGGCGATTTCAGCAAGGAAATTTGCGGAGGGCCTCACGCCGAGAATACGGGAGAATTGGGGCGGTTTGTTATTACAAAGGAACAGTCTTCGTCATCGGGAGTACGCCGTATAAAGGCGGAGTTGAAAAAAGACTAATCATTTTGACTTATGCCACAAGTTAAAAACTTTTGTAAATATACAATGTTTCTAAAACTGTAATTCAAAATTTTTTAACTTTAAAGTATGTTCGATTAAGTAGTCAGTTTTAATGTGTATTAAGTTAGTTGCGCTAACGTAATACACATTTTTTCTTTAAACAAACAATTTATAGCGTTGAGTCCTTTTTCTGTTAGACGTGAAAAAAACTATAAATTTCATTTAAGTCATCGTAATACCGATTTTATAGTAAAATGCCGCGGTAAATATTGACTGTTATTATAGGGTATGGTAAAATATTATTGTAAAGCGGTTAACAGCGTCCGCATGGGGGAGTAGTTTTGCGCGTAAGCGTTACTCTGTATCGTCAACACAGTTTGAAATACAACTCGGTAAGAGATTAAAAACAAGACTCAGGCAAATTTTTGCAGGAGTCTTATTGTTTGCCCAAAAATTCGATTTGATTGAAGCATTTTTAACGTAATTTGTATTGTTAATCACGGACAGACTTGGATTATTGCAAACAAAATGTGTATTATTAGGAGATAAATATGAAAAACACAGTATTTTTAGTTGTTTCGGCGGTAGTCTATATTTCGGCAATTGTTTTAATTGCTCTTAAAATTAGAGATATTGTTAAATATCCGGATAAATATAAACACGAAGAATTAGTGGCGCAGGGAGATAAGCTTGTAGCGACTAAAAAATACCACATACCTTTCAAGTCGCTCAGTCATCAATACGGTACGGTTGGTTTGTTGTTTACTTTAATTCTTACCGCTATTGAAGCGTTAGTTTTATACGGATTGCAAAGATGGATATTTGTAAACGGAAGCGTTATTATGTTCGGAACAAGTGTTATAGGTGTAATTTGTTTGTTTTTTCTGAATATTTTTATCGGAATGAACGTTATACCGCTTGCAATTAAAAAGCCGTTTTTCGAAGTATCGACGCGTGATTTATTTAACGTAACAGGGCGCAACGAAACATATAAACGTACTTATATTCTCCTATTGATTACTTTTATTATCGTATTTCCGTTTACAATTCTAGGCACTAATAATTATGCTTACTATAACGAAAACGGTATAACGTATTCTAAGTTTTTTCAGTTAAACGAAACTAGTATCGACTATAACGACATAGAAACAGTCAAGGTCAATATTCATCACGACAATAGCGGCAACGTTGACGTCTTCGAGTATATAATAATTTATGACGGCAAGGAAGTAAATTTAAACAATCCTAATACGTCTGTTAAAGGATTTACGGAAGAAGTATTTGAAATTCACAAATATATTGAAAGTAAAGGCAGTTCTGCAATAGAAATAACTCCGCTTAATACAGTCGATTGCGAATATATTGCCGATAAACTCAATGACCGACAAAGACAAATAGTAAACTATATTTTTGAAGGCTTTCATAATGGTTAATCGTACAGTGTAAAGGACGACAAGAAAAATGTGTATTCGCTTAATGGTGGAACAAAGTTGAGTAAATTTTAAAATAAAGACTTGGCGCTTGTTCATACACACGCAATGCTTGAATTTAAGATTGCAGTTGGCGACAGACAAGTTTCGTTGCGAAAGGACCACAATAAAACATTATCTTCGCTGAACGGTTTCTCTGAAACTTTTATGGTAAAAACCTATAAAAAATCTGCGTTTCCAAATTATACGGAAACGCAGATTAAGATTTATCCGTTTTGTTTAATTATTTAACTTGCGCCAATATCTCTTGCGCTTGTTTTTCAAGATTGCTTTTTAAATTTTCATCGTTAATAAAGCAAGTGTTCGCGTGAACGTTTTCGATTGAAAATCTCATTACAGTTTTAAGTAAACTTATGCCTATTTCGCAATCGGACACAATGTATTTAGACAAATTAGGCAATACCCGGCTTTCGGCGCGCTTGGCTATATCCGAGCACAGGCGCATAACGTCCAACGGAACAAGCGTTGCCTTGTGAAATTCTTTTTGCAGTGCGTTTGTGCGCGATTTTATTTCGTCATCGGTTGTTTTGGGTAATTTGCGGGCGTCTACAATGCGCTGATATGCCGTTGCGTCGTCGTTGGACAGTTTGTATAGGCACGCTCTTGCTCGGTTGCAGGCGTTTAATTCACGGGTTAAATAACCGTATTTTTCGTCGTCTTTCGATAATTTTTCTACGGTTACGTTTATTGACATTTCGACAAGCGCGCAAGCGGTAGCGCCGACAAGAGCCAACGCGCTTCCGCCGCCGGGTGCAGGGGCTTTGCTCGATAATATCTCGCAATATTGTTCGACTGTCATTTTTTCAAACATAATTTTCTCCTTTGTTTAGTAATGAAATTTTAAAATTCTCAAAGCATTGTGCGTGTGATTGATGGTGCCGTACCGATTCATTATTATAACCGACAAGCGATGATTGTAAAATGCACATTGTTTATATCTCGCCGTGTCGAGAAGTTAATGACTGTAAATTTTAACGAGAGGCAAATAATTTATCTATAAAAACTCGCTTATTTTTATTATCAAATTCAATACGACAGTTTGGCGATTATGTATTGTTAAACGTATTTTTATAGCTATATGCTATGCGTTTATAGGATAAAGTATTTATTATTTATTTCTTCTTTTATTATACACATTATCGGTATGTCGGTCAATGTCTAAACGTTTTAGCACAGTAAATTTTTTTATCGCAGTTTTGCCGAATAATGTCAAAATATAATTTTTTGAAAAAATCGGTATAAACATTTGACACAACGGGCATATAGTGGTATATTAGAAGCATAAATTAGCAGTCGATAGTCAAGAGTGCTAACACTCAATAAAAAACGTTGATAGGTAAACGACAAATGTTATCCGACAGAAAGAAAAAAATACTGTGCGCGGTAGTGGACGGTTATATAGACAAGGCTACGCCGGTGAGCAGTAAAGATATTCAGCAGGAATACCTTACGGAATGTTCTTCGGCTACTATCCGTAACGAGTTGTCGGCTCTCGAGAGTATGGGGTATTTGATTCAGCCGCACGTATCGGCAGGCCGTATTCCGTCGGAAAAGGCATTCCGCTTTTATGTAAACGAACTTGCTTACGACTACAATTTAACCGTTGCCGAAGTCGAACAAATCGAACGTCATTTCAGCCGCAAGATAAGCACTCTTGAAGACGTTATGACGGCGGTAACGCGGATAATATCCGATATAACTAACTACACGGCTGTAGTTGTTAAGGAGGATATGTCGGATACGATAACGGCTATAAAACTGTTGGATTTGTCTAACGGCAAAATGCTGGTTGTAATAGTTACCGATTCGCGTGTACTTAAGGACGGAATGTTGGATATTCCCGACGACTTTAACGGGCAAATGGTTATGCAGGCAGAGCGTTGGCTCAACAAACTGTTTGTCGGCAAACACGTTTCGGAATTTATAAATTTCAACTATCCGTACGCACTGGTAAACGACGAATTCTCTCAATTTAACGCGTTGTTTAAAAAGATTATCGACGTATTAAAAAAGCAATCTCTGTTTGGCGGAATGGACGTTGAAACTTACGGCGAAAGTAAGATTTTGCAGCATAGCGAATACTACGACGCACGTTCGGCGCAAAAGTTTTTGACGGAGATAGAGGACAAAGAAAAAATTGCCGAAATGTTTACTTACGACGGCGGCGAAAACGGCAGTGTTACGATTAAGATAGGCGCAAACGATTCTGCGCCCGACGGGTGCTCGGTGGTGTCTACCCGTGTGAGTCTAGGCGAAAATATCAGCGGGTCAATCGGCGTAATAGGACCTATGCGTATGAATTATAAAAAGGTATTGTCGGTACTGGATAAGATAAGCGAAATCGTTATTGATTTGATTGGTAAGGAGAATAAATGAAAAAGGAAACTAAAAGCAAAGCACCCGAAACGGAAGTAAAGGAAGAACAGCCTGCGCTTACCGAAATGGAACAGGCTTTGACGGAAGAAAACGAAAAACTGATTGCCGAAAACGAAAAGTTGACGGAAGAAAACAAATCTTTAAAAAAGACGTGCAACAGACTGCAAAGTTCAGCCGATAAGTCGGATACTTATTTGAACCAACTTGTTGCAATGAAAAACGACTTCGAAAGTTACAAGCGTCGTATGAAATTTAACGGCGAACAAGCCAAAAGCGAAGGCATACAGGCGGTTTTGTCTAAGTTGATTGCCGTTTTGGATACGTTTGACATTGCCGCAAAACACTTAGACGGAGACAATCTAAAAGCGTTTACAATGGTGCAATCTCAGTTTGAGCAGATTTTGGCAGACTTTAACGTTGTTAAAATGGAAGTAATGGGGCAACCTTTCGATCCGCTCAAAATGAATGCTTTGTCAAAAATGGACTACGGCGAAGACAAGAAAGACCTAGTTGTAGAAGTTTATAAAAATGGTTACGAACTTGACGGTAAAGTGTTGCGTTATGCCGAAGTAATCGTAGGGTGTTAACGGCGCATAAACGGCGTTAAACTTATGTTTTGTCGGTTGCGTACGCAACATACAACAATTCACAATCAATCCTGTTTGCCGAATTACGGCAGACGGGCAAAATACAAAAATACATCTAAAAAGGAGATATAGATCATGGGAAAAATTATAGGTATTGACCTTGGTACGACTAACAGTTGCGTAGCGGTTTTGGAAGGCGGCGAACCCGTCGTTATAACTAACGCAGAAGGTAACAGAACTACCCCTTCGGTAGTTGGCTTTGCAAAGGACGGCGAACGTCTTGTAGGACAGGTAGCTAAACGTCAGGCGGTAGTAAACGCCGATAAAACCGTGCTTTCTATCAAGCGCGAAATGGGTACGAATTATACTGTCGATATTGACGGCAAAAAATATTCTCCGCAGGAAATTTCAGCGATTATTCTTTCAAAATTGAGAGCCGATGCCGAAGCGTATCTCGGCGAAAAAGTAACTCAAGCGGTAATTACAGTTCCCGCATACTTTTCGGACGCACAGCGTCAGGCAACAAAGGACGCAGGCAAAATAGCAGGTCTCGAAGTTTTGCGTATTATAAACGAGCCTACGGCGGCGGCGCTTGCTTACGGACTTGACAAAGGCGAAAACAAAAACCAAAAAATTCTTATTTACGACCTCGGCGGCGGTACGTTCGACGTTTCTATTTTGGAAATCGGCGACGGCGTATTTGAAGTTTTGGCTACTAACGGTAATAACCGTTTGGGCGGCGACGATATCGACAAAGTAGTTATGGATTACATTATCGCAGAATTTAAGAAAACCAGCGGTATAGATCTTTCCAACGACAAACAGGCTCTGCAACGTTTAAAGGAAGCGGCTGAAAAGGCAAAGATTGAACTTTCCGCAACGCTTAAAACAACGGTTTCTTTGCCGTTTATCACAGCGGACGCAACAGGTCCTAAGCATTTGGAAGTAGAAATTACGCGCGCTAAGTTCGAAAGCCTTATTGACGGTATTATCAAAAAGACAATCGAACCGATGAAAAAGGCTATGGCTGACGCAGGCGTTACGAATAACGACCTTAACCGCGTAATCTTGGTAGGCGGTTCAACCCGAATTCCCGCCGTTGTAGAAGCCGTTAAAAATTACAGCGGCAAAGAGCCTTACAAAGGAATTAACCCTGACGAATGCGTTGCTATCGGCGCGGCAATTCAAGGCGGCGTTTTGGGCGGCGAAGTCAAAGACGTGCTTTTGTTAGACGTTACTCCGTTGTCGCTCGGTATCGAAGTTTTGGGCGGCGTTATGGCAAAACTTATCGAACGCAATACGACAATTCCTACAAGTAAATCTCAGGTATTCTCTACTGCGGCAGACAATCAAACAAGCGTTGATATTCACGTTTTGCAAGGCGAACGCGAAATGGCGGCAGATAACAAGACTCTCGGTCGTTTCTCTTTGACGGGAATTGCTCCCGCTCCGCGCGGAATTCCGCAGATTGAAGTTAAATTCGATATTGACGCTAACGGTATCGTACACGTTACGGCAAAAGACCTCGGGACCCAAAAGGAACAGTCCGTTACTATTACTTCGTCCACAAACCTTTCGGACGCGGATATCGACAAGGCTGTTAAGGATGCGGAAAAGTATGCCGAAGAAGACAAAAAACGCCGTGAAGCGGTAGAAGCGCGCAACGGACTTGACCAAATGATTTTGTCGTTAGAGCAATTTATCCGCGAAAGCGGCGACAAACTCGAGTCGGCAGATAAGGAACATCTCGAAGAAGACATAAAAAAGGGTAAGGAAGTACTTGACAAGAAAGACGTTACTACCGACGAACTCAAAGCCGAAACGGACAGAATAGCGCAGAGTTCTGCGGCAATCTTCCAAAAGTTCTATCAAGCGGCTCAGCAAAGCGCGCAGCAACAGGACGGCAGTGAAGTTAAGTATGACGTTGCTGACGAAGATAAGAAATAGTTTGTAGAATTATTGTAATTACCGTCGGTAATGCGTACAAACTAAATAAAATGTTGAAAGTTATCGCAAAGTCTTGCTAATTTACTAGCAAGGCTTTCGCGAGTAATAAGAGGAAAAAATGCCAAAAAAAGATTACTACAAAACGCTGGGCGTTGATAAAAACGCAAGCGCAGACGAAATTAAATCGGCTTACCGTAAACTTGCAAAACAGTACCATCCCGATTTGCATCCGGGGGATAACGCCGCCGCCGAAAAGTTTAAAGAAATAAACGAAGCCTATTCGGTAGTGGGAGATCCCGACAAGCGCGGCAAATACGACCGCGGCGAAATGGATATGGGCGCAGGCGGTGCAGGATATAACCCGTTTGGCGGCGGAGGTTTTTCCGCGAGCGGATTTGACGATATTTTTGATATGTTCAGCGGCGCGTTCGGTTTCGGCGGTTCGTCGTCAAGGCGCAGGTCTCAGCAGTTTTCTGTAGGCTCGGATATTACATATACCGTCGAACTTACGTTTATGGAATCTGTTTTAGGCTGTAAAAAGCCTATCAATTTTACCCGTATCGAAAGATGCCCCTCTTGCGGCGGCAGCGGCGCAAAGGACGACAGGAGTCTTAAAACCTGCGATAAGTGCGGCGGTTCGGGACAGGTAAGACAAGTTCACAATACGATTTTCGGACAGCAAATTACTGTCGGTCCATGCGATAAGTGCGGCGGTTCGGGTAAGATTGTTACCGACCCTTGTAAATCGTGCGGCGGTAAAGGCGTTGTGAAGAAAAACAAAGTTATAAACGTTACAATACCGGCAGGCGTCGAAAACGGCGCGGTACTGCAACTTGCAGGGGAAGGAAATGCGCCCAAGGGTAAAGGCGGACGTTCGGGCAACTTGCTTTTGGTTATGTCTGTTAAGTCAAGCAAACTGTTTAAGCGAGAAAATTACGATTTGTATGTAACCGTTCCCGTCAGTTTTTTAACTGCAACCTGCGGAGGAGAAATAGAAATCCCGTCTCCAGACGGAGTATTTATTCACAAACTAGCAGAGGGAACTGCCAACGGCGAAACATTGCGGTTTAGGGGCAAAGGTATCCGTACTGCAAGAGGTTTGACGGGCGACTTGTATGTAACAATCAGCGTAGAAGTACCCAGAAATATCAGCCGTTCGCAGCGGCGCGCGCTCGAAGACTTTGAACGCGATTGCTCAATGAAAAACTACTCCAAAAAGAAAGAATACCTTGACGAAGTAGCAAAACTGTACAATAAATAACACAAATACCGTTTCGGCAAAAACCGAAACGGTATTTCTAATTGTCGGTTTTTGCTGAGCAGCGAGATATTGTTAGGATATTGCTAAGAGTAAGCAATTTTATTTGTATATTGATTTAGCATTGAGATTATGATATACTATCCCTACACATATTCAATAAGAGTTTTATTGTGTTTTGTCGTAAAGGGTAAGTTACAAAAAATAAAGTTATATTTACAAATCCAGTCTTTCAATAATACTATTTTTTTACTGAATAGATGGACAATGTTCATTTTCTATAAGTAGAGATAATGCAGGGGGTAAAAAAATGGTGGACTTGAAATGTAAAAGGAATAGAATTGCTAGTATGATAATTGCGGTATGTATACTTCTTTCACTAACAATCGGGATTGCTTCATATAATGCGGTGAAAGCGTCGGCGCAAGTTTCTGAAAGCGCTTTTGCTGAAATGCAATCAATGATAGAGTGTACAGCATCGGAAGAGAATGTCGATATGCTTGGAGCAGAATACTTTGTTGATGAAGTGTTTTATTCTAACGAACAGTGGGCAGGATATGTTATTGATTTTGCTGCCGACAGTATACATGGGTACGCGATTTTCTTCTATATGGATGAAAACTATAAATTAGTTGAAATCAGTTTTAACGAAGCGTCGGCATTTTACGGCAAAGACGGAATGTTTATTTGTCCGTCGCTGGGATATTACATAATAAAAAAAGGTAATAATTACTACGATGCCGAAACAATGACCGTTTTAACGGATTATAAGCCTGCTGAATTCCCGACATATTCGGCGGCGTGCGGCACAGGAAAGCGCGAAGACTATGTGAAGAATATCGAGTGCAAAGACTTTTACAGTCTTAGTTACGAAATTAAAGATTTTTCTTGTGCGTATAGTAGTACTGTTAATACTCACGAATACAATTGCGCTAACGTTGCGGGTGTTATTATGCTTAACTACTGGAACAAGTATTATAATAATCAACTTCTGAAAATTGATCGGGATTCATTGTATCCTAATGGAGATATGAATGGAAACACATCAGTAATTTACGGCAATATCTTCTATGATTATATGAACACCAACTGGTTTTTCGGAGTGGGCGGAACTATCCCGACAGACGGATACAAAGGTTTTGAAAAACTGATCAAGGAAAAGGGATATAAGGTAGAAAGAAAAACGGGATTATCCTACTATGAAATGCGGCAAAGTATCGACGCAGGTATACCCGTCTTTATTACCTGTTCAACGTATTATTTTGCCGATACGCTTCCCGATGATCAACCCGACAAAAAAACATTAGGATATTATAATTTTACCGTCAATTATATTAGGCATTATGGATCGGCTCATACATTTGTAGGGTTTGGTTACAGATATTTTAATTATCACAACAAAAGCGACCAACTTTATTACGAACTGTTTTTAAAAGTTGCAGATGGGGACGGTGCGGCAAAATATTTTAACTTCGATATGAGCAAAATTAAAAGTTCTGCTAGCATAAGAGTGTATAAATGAGGAAGTGTATGAAAAGAAAATTTTTGGTAATACCGTTATTTCTAGCGTTGTTGCTTTATTTGACATCTTGCGATTACGGCTTCGGTTTTGTTGATGCTATCGAACTAGTTAAGCAAAAGTATAATGCGGAAGAGGTATACTCAGTATGTCATATCAACGCTAAAAAAGTTTACGATAAACAAAGCGGTAAATTATTGGAAAAGTTTTATGATCCTTATTTTATCGTATGTACTTGTCAAGGACAGGAAAAATATTATGTAGTAGAAGATTATAACGATCATCGGTCGTTGGAAGTGGAATGGATATTTGATACGCCGTTTTTAACTATCATCGAAAAATTAAATTCTGTTATCAAGAACGGAATAGTGAAAAATGAAGACTGGGTATACCCGTATTATACTTATGTAACTGCAGACATAGATACGATAAGGACGTTTTATATAGAAAATATCGACAACTATACTCTTGACGAGAATGCTCCGTTTATGTTGCAAATAAACGATTATGTATTTATTCAGCAAGACGGGCAAATGATATGTTTTTCTCTGAAATACGGAGAAGCGAACATCGAAATAAAATTGTAACTGTTGAATAAATAGTAAGAATAAATATGCAAACAGATAACGTTTACGATGTTGTAGATATTTTAATAATCATAACAAGAGCGACCAACTTTTCTACGAACTGTTTTTAAAAGTTGCCGACGGAGACGATTTATCAAAATATTGTAACTTCGATATGAGTAAGATTAAAAGTTCTGCAAGCATAAGAGTGTATAAACGAGGAAATGTATGAAAAGAAAATTTTTTATAATACCGTTGTTAATAGCGTTGCTGTTTTGTTTGGCTTCCTGTGATTACGACTTTAGTATAAATAAAGCCATAGAATTAGTACAACGACAATACGGCATTGAAAAAGTATTTTCGGTTTGTAACATAGATGAGAAAAAAGTGTCGATAAAAGAAAATAATAAAGAATCCTTGAAGAAGTTTAAGCAACCTTATTTCTTAATAGGAATATATGAAGGAAAGGAAAAGTTTTATATTGTAGACAAATATAACGACCATCCTTCTTTAGAAGTAGAATGGATATTCGATACTCCGTTTTTCACTATAATAGACAGGCTAAACGCCGTCAAATCTAATGCAATAACAGAATATAAGGATAAGAATGATTTTTGGATGCCTTATTATACTTATATCACTGCGGACATAGAAACGATAAGTACGTTTTATATAGAAAATATCGACAACTATACTCTTGACGAGAATGCTCCGTTTATGCTGCAAATAAACGATTACGCATTTATTCAGCAAGACGGACAAATGATTGCCTTTTCAACTAAGTACGGAGAGGCGAACGTCGAAATAAAATTGTAACCGACAAATAAACTTTAGTAAGGAATAGGCAAACGTTATCCGTTTGCCTATTTTATGATTATAAAATTGGATTATGTATTTGTTTATGTATATCGCAATCAAAATTAACGACAGTGGTTGGTTTGACCTATAAAGGGCGTATTTTATATTAAATTTTTGCATATTTTTTAACCTAAAATTATCTTTTATCCCCAAATAGGCATTATAAGACTTAATTCGGGCGCACAAAATTTTAATTTAATAATTATGTTATAAGGGCGTTTTTGTGTTTCACGTCGTTTCATATTTGCGAACAAATTTTTAGATAATTATTTTTTAAAAAATGGCGTATTGTCGCTTTACAAAATCGGGCGGTAGTGTTAATCTATATGTTAGACATAGTATAGATTATATTTAATTTAAACAAACGTATGCTCGATTGTTTTCAATATCAAATGTGTTAAGTCCGTTATCGTTTGGTCGCGTTAAGTCAGTTGTGTTTGAGCGTCGGTATTGTTAAGTTAAATATATTGCGGAGAACGAAAGATGAAAGTAATTTCCAGCGACCTGTTAAGGGGACATATCGACACATTTGTGTTATCTGCTTTGATGAGCGGAACAAAATACGGCAACGAAATCCGTAAGTTTATTACCAAAAAGACGAACAATTTGTATGTTCCCAACGAACAGAGTTTGTATTCGGCATATCACCGTTTAGAGGATATGGACTGCATAAAGGGCTTTTGGGGCGAAAACGTCGGCGCGACGCGCAAGTACTATACCATTACCGAAAAGGGGCGCGACTTGTACGAGGTTAACAAGCGCGAATGGGAAAACGCAAAACGTCTTATAGATATTCTTATCAGATAGGTTCAGTATGAAATTTTCGGAAATATCCGTTTGTACGACAACGGAAGCGTCGGAAGTCGTAGCGTACTTTTTGCAGGAAGCGTGTATGGATGGCGTATCGATATATGATAAAAACGACCTTTACGCAAACTCGTCGTGGGATTATAAGGACGACGGTATCGACAAATCTTACGGCGAAGAAGTAATAGTAAAAGGTTATTGCAATTTAGAGGACACAGACCGTGTTCTCGATTTTTTACGTCAAAGTTTTGTCGGTATTTTAAATGCAGGCAGTCTTAATATGACGGTTAACCAAGTAGACGGCGACGCGTGGGTTAAAACGTGGAAAGAGACTTTTAAACCTATCGAAACGGACAAACTGGTAATATGTCCCGAATGGCAAAATGTCGAAACGGACAAGAAAGTACTGCTTCTCGATACGGGGGTAGCATTCGGTACGGGTCAGCACGAAACAACGTCTATGTGCATTAAACTTTGCGAGCAGTTGCCGTTAACAAACAAGAGCGTATTGGACGTAGGCTGCGGAAGCGGAATACTGGGACTTTCGGCACTTTTGCTGGGTGCAAAAAATGCCGAACTTATAGACATTGACTGTCAGGCAACAGATATTGCTAGGCACAATGCGGAAATCAACGGTCTTACCGACTGTTGCTCAATTAAAACGGGCAACTTGACCGAGCAAACAAACGAACGTTTCGATATTGTATTTGCTAACCTTACGGCGGATATTTTAGAGTTATTGCACAAAGACATTTTAAAGGTAGTAAAAAGCAATTCTAAGGTTGTTTTATCAGGCATTTTAGACGTCAAATTACAACAGGTTATGAGCATATATTCCGATTGTTTTAGCGTAGAACAAGTCGTAAGTCAAGGCGAATGGCGTGCATTGCTGCTTAGTGTAAAAAGGGATATTTAGTATGGTGATTTCGGTTTTTACATTGGGCTGTAAAACTAATTTGTACGAAAGCGGACAAATTATAACGGAACTCAACAACGCGGGGCATACGGCGTTTCACGGGCTTAAACGTGCAGACGTATTTGTACTCAACACTTGCGCTATAACCCGCGAGGCTGAAAAGAAGTCCCGTCAACTTGTTGCCCGTGCAAAAAAACTCAATCCTTACGCGCGAATTATAGTGGTAGGTTGCGCTTCCGAAAAGGACGCAAACCAATTTGTAGGTATAGACGGAGTTACATTCATAAAAGGCGTTGTCGGCAAGGAAAAAATAGCCGCGGTTTTAAACGCTACAGGGATAGACGTTGAAACCGTTCCGAGCGTTTACCAAGAAGGACAAAGAGCGGCGCAGGAACGCACCAGAGCATTTGTTAAAATTCAGGACGGGTGCAATAATTTTTGCAGTTACTGCATAGTGCCTTATTTGCGGGGGCGTAGCCGCAGCCGTAAAATTGCAGACGTTGTAAACGAAGTAGAAGCGTGTTCTTCCGCCGAAGTGGTGTTGATAGGTATCGATATTTCGCAGTTCGGTGCAGATACCGGCGAAAGTTTAGAGAAACTTTTTTGCGCGCTAAAAGACACAAACAAGCGGATACGTTTGGGGAGTTTGGAAGCCCGCGTTGTAACGGACGGATTGTTATGCGCGCTTAAAAACGTCGATTTTTGTCCGCATTTTCATTTGTCGTTGCAATCGGGGTCTGATACCGTTTTAAAGCGAATGAACCGCAAATATACTACGGCGCAGTATTTTGACGCGGTACAAAAGATAAGAAACGTCTTTCCCGACGCCGCTATAACTACCGACATTATAGTAGGCTTTTGCGGCGAAACAGAGGAGGAATTTAACCAAACTGTAGATTTTGTCAATAAAGTCGGTTTCAGCGATATTCACGTTTTTCCGTTTTCTCCGCGCGAGGGTACTGTGGCATATAGTTGGGAAGATACTTTAGCCGAGATTAAAACCGCGCGCGCGGCAAAACTAGGAGAAATTAAGGCAGAATTAAAAACAAAATTCGCACAAAAATTTGTGGGACAGACAGAATCGGTTTTGTGCGAACGTAAGCGTAACGGCTACTACGAAGGTTACACAAGAGAATATTTGCGCGTATACTTTACGGGCGAATGTAAAACGAACGGCATAGTTAACGTTAAAATTTTAAAGCCGTATTTGGACGGTGCGTTAGGAAAAAAGGTCTAGTTGTAGTATATTAAGATATATTCAAGGGGATAAAATTTATGGACGATTGCATTTTTTGTAAAATAATTAAAGGCGAAATTCCTTCGTATAGAATTTACGAAGACGACAAGACGTATGCTTTTTTAGATATTTCCTGCGACAGTTACGGACATACGCTGGTAATACCCAAAAAGCATTGTGAAAACGTGCTCGATTGCGACAGAGAATATCTTGAAGCGGTTATAAACACAGTGCAGAAAATATCCAAACATTATGTTCAAAATTGCGGTTTTACGGGATTAAACGTACTAAACGCCAGCGGTGCTTCGGCTCAGCAATCGGTATTCCATTTGCATTTTCACATAATACCCCGTAAACAGGAAGACGGACTTAATACTTGGGGTTTAAACGAAAAATTCGATTTGAATTTAAGTGAAATTTGCGGAGAACTGGCTATTTCTAACAAGTAAATTCAGCGTTTGAGCAAGTGTTCATTTGTACCTCTGTGCATACAAAAAAGACGCAAGTTTTACGATATAAATAATTGACAACAATGTTTAGATGTGGCATAATTACAACATACGGATTTTAACCAAGATACGGAAAGGAGGCGAATAGGAAATGGCTACAATCAAAGTCGGTGAAAACGAAACATTAGACAGCGCATTGCGTCGTTTCAAAAGACGTTGCGCCCGCGACGGTATCATTGGCGATCTTCGTAAAAAGGAACAGTACGAAAAACCTAGTGTTAGACGTAAGAAGAAGGCAGAAGCTGCAAGAAAACGCAGTAAGATGTAATTTTGCTTTTTACTAAAGATTTTTAAATGTACACAAGATAAAAACTGCTTACTTAATTTCGGTAAGCAGTCTTTTATTGTCTACCTTTGCAACAAAAATTGTCGAGCCGCTGTTAAGCGATGACAATTTTTATTTTAATTTACTTTTACCTGACGGTTCGGGGGTACTTATGTCTACATTTAAAGAATATGCCAAGCGCGCCAAGGAGCGTATGAAGAGCGGTTTTTGGGAAGAAGCAAAGCAAAATATACAAACGGAAAAGCAGGTTGCGGCAACGCTTGGGCTTAATGCCCGTAAAGTGGGAGAAGAACAGCACCGTTTGTTGCAACAGCAAATTTACGATTACGACGGTTTTTGCGAAGAACAGGAATTTTACAAAAAGGTCGAGGAAATTTTAGACAGTACCGAAACCGTATCTAATCCAATAATGCGCCTTGCCGATCAAGAGTATATGGCAACCTTATCCGCAAAAGATAAGCAGGCGTATATAAGTAAAGTTGCGGCAAAGTACAGGCAGGCTGTGGAAAGATACAAAAATTTACATTCGGTTTAATGTCGCAATATATTTCTATCGGATATAAATATTGCATTTGTATTTGTTTTTGAATTGAAAATATGTAACGTGAGAGTACAGACAGAATGCGTGTTTGCTTAAAGCAAGCCGCTTTTTTCTTATCATCCTTTGAGCAAAAATTGTCAAGCCGCTGTTAAACGGCGACAGTTTCACATTGAGTTTTACTGTCAGTAAATCCGTGATATGTTAAAAAAAGTTTCATAGATAAGATATTGTATCCGTTTGTCGGTCGACGCGCTTGAAATTTTGCGCGGCGGGTAGTATAATGATATGCATAACAACAGTTAATGACGTTAAATCACAACTAACTCGATAAACCGACTGTTATTATATTGTATCACGCACGCAGTAGGTATTTGTAAAATCACATTTCTGTAAAACATTTAAATGGATTTGTAGCGGATATATGTCGGTTTCTCAAATAAGCAATATCCTATGTCAAAGATTACTGTAATTACTTATTTTGACATTGCTTAATACTTTCAACAGGGAATAATATGTTTGTGTGTTTTACATTGATACATAATTGTTTAAATAGTGCAGGACGGAATTAGGAGATAAAATGCCGAAGATAACGGATATGCAAATTCAAAAAAACAATAAATCGCGCGCCAACGTTTACATTGACGGCGAATTTGCTTTCGGGTTAGAAATGCTTACGGTAATGAAACTCGGGCTTAAAATAGGCAGAGAAGTCAGTGAAGAGCAACTTGCGCAGGCAGTTTTCGACAGCGAAAAATCGGTTGCGTTTGAAAGGGCGGTAAACTATTTGTCGCGTTGTATGAAGACGTGCAAGCAAATGCGCGAATATCTTACAGGAAAAGGGTATAGTCCCGATGTTGTTTCAAATGTAGTCGACAGGCTGAAAGAATTGAAATACTTGGATGACGAAACGTATGCAAGGCTTTATGTCGAGCAAAATTCACAAAGCAAGGGCGAATACAGACTCAAACAGGAATTAAGCGTAAAGGGCATTTCTAAAGCGCTTATCGACAAGTATTGCGTACAGGACGGCGAAAGGAGTGTGAATGCTGCGGCGCAGCTTGCAGTAAAGTATATGAAAGGAAAACCGTCAGACGTTAAAACATTGCAAAAACTTCAACGCTATTTAATCAGCCGAGGATACGGCTTTGACACTGTAAACCAAGTAATACATAACTTTAAGCAAGATGACGAATAAACAGAAGCTAACAGGTAAAATACCTTTGAGAAAAAACATACAACAGCCGCTACCGTAGCTCCCATAGGGAATTTTACTACAAAATATAAGTATGGCGCACCATACCTTGCAAGCAAGGCATATGCGCTTGTTTACTTTACTTTTTATTGTATTTATAATAAAACATCCCCAAAAAAACAAACAGTAATTTAGCGGAGATTAAAATGAAGAAAAAAGCAATTGTCATAGGAGCTATCATTTTAGCTATTGCGATTATATTTTTAAGCGTCTATTTTATAACAAGACCAAGCACATTGGGTAATATCAATTATTCTTGCAGGCAATCGACATCAAGCATTTCCGATTTTACGTTCAATGGAGAGAGTGGCGATAATTTGAAATTTTCATTTTCGTCCGATATTGAAAGCGGAACCTTAGACATCACACTATGTGATTCTCAAGGGAATGTAGTTTATAATCTTGACAGTGCAAAAGAGTCGGTAACTTGGTTTGTTTTGAAAAAAACGGATACATATTCGCTTGTTGCGGAATACAATAATTTTATTGGTAAATTTAAAATTAAAGTTACGAAATAAACTATAACGATAAATTACAATTTATCGGGCAATAAAAAGAGCGAAGAATTCTGAAATTCTTCGCTCTTTTTAATCTATATGGGAAATGCCGTTTAAATTGCGACTGTTTTTGTCAGAAAATACCGTAGTTGTTTTATAAAACTATCAAGGCAATATTTTAGGCGTATATTCTTTGTTTTGTTACGCATACTATCCGTACAACTAACAAGGAGGGAAAACACTGTGAAAAAAGTTTTCAACGTTTTTTCGGTTATCGCGCTTATTTTGACAATCGTCGGCGCGCTTAACTGGCTGGCGGTAGGTATTTTCGGTTTCAACTTTGTAAACTGGATTACTTTCGGAATGGTTTGGTTGGAAAGATTGTTGTATATCTTAGTGGGTATCTCAGGTATATTTATGATAGTATGGCTGTGCGTATCGCGCTTTAATATGGTGGAAAGCGATACAACCGCAAGAGATTACAAATATTCCGAACACCGTGCGGTAAAAAACAACAATTAGTTGTTGCAATGTGAAAATTTAGGTCTGTAAAACCGATATGTTTACTAAATACAATGTTGCTTTGTAATGCCGACAGGATGAGACAGTACGGTCTATTAAAGAGTTAATAACAAATTTACAATTTAACTTTAGAGATTTGTCGGCGGATTAGAAATAAAACACTCGGTTTATCAGAACTTAATTTTGCTTTGCTAAACAAAACGCGGCTGTTATTTGAGCCGCAAAACGTAATATATTTACGTTGGCAACTGTCAACCTACTTGTTTAATCAAGTAGATTGACAGTTGTTTTTTTGTTTTAAAATCATAATTCATTTGCAGTTTATTGCACGTATCGGACGGTGAAAACCCGACGTTTGTTTATACGCACGATATTAAAAGCATTTTTGCAATAAAACAGCAAACTAAATCTAACGGTAGATATCCGAAGTTAATTAAATTGTAATACGCTAAAATGTATTGATTAAGTTGTATTACTATAAATTAGCATTCGCGGAATTTACAGTGCTTAATCGCATTAAATTACTGTTTTAACCGTTGGGCTATCTTACCGCTTTTCGCATTTAGGGCATAATTCCCGACGGATACATAAAGAAGGACTCGAACGGCGTATATACTCCTGCGTGCAGAAAGAAATCGTCGGTATTTTTTACGTCGGAGAAATAGTTGTTTTCTTGTAAACTTTTGTTTGTCATAAAAAACTATCTGCCCACGGTAGTGTTGTCGTGCTTACGGTCGCGCAGTTCTTCAATGGGGTGCGCCGCCGTTTCGTAGCGGTAGTCTTTGCGGTTATCGGCTATATACTTTTTTAATACGTTGTGGCTTGCAACATAGTCGTCTTTGTAGTTAACTTGATGCTGATATTCAAAGAATTTTGCGTCAGAGTCAAGTTTGTCTACGGGTATATATTCTTCGCGCTTTGCAGTAATGTTTACCGTGTTTGCCAATACGTCGCGTACGTACTGGATATTTGAACGGAAACTTAGCAGTTCGGGGAATTCTCCTTGCGGGATTACTTGCTGCCATTGTTTGTTTTCGTGTTTTAACAGCAATTCTTTAACTTTGTGCAAGTGCGCCAATTCGTCGTTAAAATGCTGTTCCCATATACGTTTGATATAATCGTCCGTTTCGTCTTGCATCAAAGAGTAATAAAGGTAACATTCGGTATACTCGTGCATCAGCGCTTCCTCAAGCCAAGTACAAGTAGTGTCTTTAAGTCCGCCGTAGAGCGTAACGTGCTGTTCTTCTATCATACCTATTTCCGTATATAGTTGTCTGCCGAGTTTGTTTTGGTAAAAAGCCGCTTGATTCATATAATAGTTCATTGTTTGCTGTTCGGCGGCGGTAAGAATATTTATGTCGAGTTTAGTCAGACTGCCCGCTTGTTTAAAGTTGACGTAACGTTTTACGTCGTCCATAGGATAGCGGTGTTCGGATATCGTAGGACGCCCCGGCATAAGTTCGGTATATTTACCTACCAATTTTTCGGCAATTACGCCCTTGTCCATTTCTAAAAGGTCTGCGTAACGGTACAGGTGGTCAAAGTCTTCCAGCAATGCAAAATTCATTGCTTCCTTGACGTATTTGTTGCTTTCGCGTTCGGCAAAAATTGCAGTAAGGTCTACGGCAAGTTGTTCGTAGCCGATTGTGTGTTCCAGTATGCCTTCGCCGATAGGTTTTAACGCCGAGATGCGTTTTTGCTGTTGTTGCTCTTTACGGCGCAATAACGCAAGTTCGCGGCGAATGTCGTTATCGGGGCAGTGGCGGTGAAACTGGTGGCAAAAGCCTACTGCCTCGTATTCGGCGCCGTTTGCAAGTATAACGCGTACGCGTGTATACGGGTCTACGTCAAATTTGTTGTACGGTTTGGGTGCAAGTTCTTTCCAATTATAAAAGTCTTCGCAAGTTTTAATCGGTTGCTCGTTAAACGGGTTTAACATATAGTTCTCCTTTTTTTGTTTTTTTAAGTATTAACTTATTGCGGGCGTTTTAGACTGTGTATTCCAATTTAAATATAAGACAAATAAAGTAAGCGTGCGTTAGCATTGTTTGATTTTTGTGAAGAAGGAAAATGTGAAATGCATTGTACAAAAAAAATAATTTGACGCGGTTTTTGCAGAGTTGTTTAGAAACGGAATCGTAGTTTGTGTAATTTGTTCGATTGATTTTTGTTAAGATTGAAGTAACGGTCAACTGCCGTTTTTCAATAAAAACTTGTTCTATTTTTCTGTCGGAGTATTATTTATTAACAGGTTTAAATACAAACTTGTAGTTTATATAACTTTGCATTCAAAAGTAGTCGATACTATTTGTAAAATAGTTCAAATTTCTACAATAAAATATATAAACAGCAAAGTCAATAAGGTGATTTTTTGCGTTTGGACGGCATAATCTAGTCTTGTAATTAACGCTTGTCCGTTTCACAAAAAATATGAAACAGTTTGTCCACAATGGAATTTGTCATTGTGGATAACTCTGTGGATAAGTGTATAACTATGCACATTTTTAGTCAAAATCGGGCGAAAAATGTCGATTTTTGAATTTTTCGGCAAAAAAATGTGTTTACAGCATTAAAAAATTCAAAATAAAAAACAGTGGAAAAACAGGCGAATTCAGCCGTAAAAAAGGGGCAAAATGTTTATTGTTGTTAAAAGAAGAAGACTAGTGTTGGTACTGTTGATATTGATTGCCGCAGAGTTGGCTTTGACTGCCGTCGTGTGTGTAAAACAGTTTGCAAACAGTAACAATTCGCTCATTGATTTTACCGTAGTAATCGACGCAGGACACGGCGGTATTGACGGAGGAGTGGTCTCTTCCGACGGCGTTAAAGAATCGTCGTTGAATTTGGCGTATTCTAAAACTTTGGGCGAGATATTTGCAAACAGCGGTTTTAACGTAGTGCAAACGCGCAAGACGGAGGACGGCTTGTACGGGCTGCCTACAAACGGATTTAAACTCAGGGATATGAAAGCGCGCAAAGCAATAATCGATAAGGTACAGCCTAACTTAGTTATCAGTGTACATATGAACAAATTTTCGCAGTCGTACAGGGCGGGTCCGCAAGTGTTTTATCAAAAGGGCAAAGATGACGGACAAAAACTTGCCGAATGTCTGCAAAAGGTGTTTAACGACAGCACCGGCAATAATCATCAGGCAATAGCCGGCGATTATTACGTTTGCCGAGAAACAGACTGTCCAGCAGTTATTGTCGAGTGCGGATTTTTGAGCAACGATGCTGAAGCGGAACTTTTGCAAACCGCCGCTCACCGTGAAAAGATTTGCAGTTACATTTTTAGCGGAGTTATGTTTTATTTGTACGAAGCAGAATAGAGAAATACAAATATTATTGTAAACAATTGATTTTTCGGTGTTAGTTTGCTATAATTTTAACATAATAATAAGGAGGGATATGCATTATGTCTAAGAAACCAAGAAATCCTATCAGTCTTAACAAATTGTCGTTTTGGCTTATGGGTATTGCAGCTATACTGTATTTGTTGGGTTTGATTTTCTCGTTTATACCTGCTGTTGCAGGCGTATTCAACCTTTTGCTCGCAGTCGCTTCGGCGTTGATGCTGTGCGTAGTAGCCGTACTTGCTTGGCGTTACGTTGCAAATAAGGAAGTTGTTTGGAAAGTTCTGTACTTCTTGATACTTTTGGTTGCGCTTGTAGGACTTATTTTGCCCAACATTCTTGCGCTGTTTTAAGGTGTAAACTGAATTTGAATTTTCAACAATAAAGCGCGGCTAAAATTTGCTTGGTCGCGCTTGTTGCTTACAAAGGAAAGGTATGTTTAAAAACAAAGTTACCGATTATTTGGACGGCTTGGGTATATCTTACGAATTGTTACGGCACGATGCGGTAGTTACTACGGAAGAATCGCGCCTTGTAATACACGTTGATAACTGTATGTCGTGCAAAAGTCTGTATGTAAAGGACAAAAAAAGCGACAATTATTATTTGGTCGTGTTGCCTTTTGACAAGCGTGCGGATATGCGCAAACTTGCCGGATATGTAGGAACGGCAAAGTTTGAATTTGCTACGGAAGCAAAACTGCTTGCCGATTTGGGCGTTCACCGCGGCAGTGTTTCGCCGTTTGCTTATCTCAACGAGGATACGGCAAAGTACTCTGCGCCGCTTTTAATAGATGAGGATGTGTGGAATGCCCAACGCGTCAAATTCCATCCTTGCGATAATACGGCAACGGTTGTTTTGAATCTTTGCGACTTTAAAAAGTTTCTTGCAAGCATAAATAAAACGACCGTAATTGTAGACGATTGATTGAAATTTGGTTTATTCTAAACGGCAAGCGGTTGCATTGAAGTATTTGGAATACAGAAAATGACGGCTAACATATAGTCTGAATATGAATACATAACATATATAGACTCCGTTTATAATATCTCTATTTCCATTAAAAATTATTGCAATATTTTTTTGCGTATACGGTATTGACAAAACGGAAAAAATACTGTAACATAACATTTAGACATAACATAAATATAAATTAGGAGGTTTAATATGTCGGCACTCAGCGGTTTTAATAAATTACCCAGACTTGTACAAATAATTTTACTCCTTATCCCCGGTGTTAACTGGTTTACGGAAATTATAGTCCGTGTTTCAGCAGCACTTCACGGAAAAGCAGGTAAGCAGATTTTAGTATTGATTTTGGCAATACTTCCTACCGGTGTTCTTCTCGGTTGGATAGACTTGTTCTCTTGCTTGATTCAAAAGAGACTTATTTTGACCTGATTTAAAATATTTTATCAAGTATACAAAATGCCGACCTAAAAGGTCGGCATTTTTACGTTTGTCGGATTTGCAACAAGAATTATCGCCGTTGTTTAACCGAGACAATATTTTTTGTCGGTTATTGACTGATTACTATCCTTGAAGTCCGTTTGCCTGACGTACCATATTTTCGATAACAACGTCGTACACTTCGCCGAGCGACGCGCAGTATTCCAGTACTTTCCAAGGCGTGTTAGTGTGATAGTG
Source organism: uncultured Clostridia bacterium (assembly GCA_947053925.1). Classification (GTDB taxonomy): domain Bacteria; phylum Bacillota; class Clostridia; order Christensenellales; family CAG-314; genus Fimimonas. The sequence continues at coordinate 41,242 of CAMRUG010000006.1, read as the reverse complement.
CAATTTTATAAGTTCGTCGTCGCCTACAACTAACAGGCAGTCGCCTTCGATATTTTTGTTTATGTAATCTATTATTGTTTGGTCGTTTAAATTTTTGCCTTCAAGCAGCAGTTGCGTGTCGTAAGTGTAGTCCATAACTTTCTCCTTATAATTTATGTTTGTTTGTAATTTTTAAATTCAGTAATCTGATATGATTTCTATTTCGGGTAAATTTTTACCTTCGGGTATTTCTTTACTAATCGCGTGAGTCAAATCGGTATAGTATTTTGAGATTATTTCTATTTCATCTTTTTTAGATTTAGCGCGCACGATTAGGACAATTTATTTGTCGTCGACAACAATAAGTTCGTATTTGTCGCTACCGATTCCCAGTTTGACCGCTTGGGTTATTTGCGAACGCCAGTTGGTGTTTGGGTGCGCGTCGCAGAAACAGTCGTGCGAGCGGTGATGACTTTCGCCTGCCGCGCTGTTGGTAATTACGGGCTGTTTTAAGCATAAGTCAGCCGCCGCAACGTCTACGGCAACGGGGTCGAAAGAGCACAACATTCCTACATTGGGAATAATCGGCGCGTCATTTTCGCCGTGGCAGTCGCAGTTGGGGGATACGTCCATAATGATATTGATATGGAAACAGGGTTTGTCTTTAATAACCGCCGCCGCGTATTCGGAAATTTTTTTGTTCAATATCTCTTCTTCGTTGCCTTCTAAGAAGTGAATTGTCTTTTTAGGACATACGCCTACGCAACGTCCGCAACCTACGCATTTGCTGTGGTCTACGCGCGCCTTACCGTTATTGACGGTAACGGCGGAATATGCGCATTGGGTAGTGCACAGTCCGCAGCCGATACAGCCTGCTTCGTCAACTTGCGGACGGCTTCCCGAGTGTTGGTCCCGTTTGCCTGCTATGCTCGCCGCGCCCATTCCCAAGTTTTTAAGACAGCCGCCGAAACCTGCCATTTCGTGTCCTTTAAAGTGAGATAAAGTAATGATTGCGTCGGCGTCGCGAACGGCTCTTCCTATATAGGCGTGTTTAACAAACTCTCCGTCAATATCTACAATTACTTCGTCATCGCCTTTAAGTCCGTCTCCGATAATGACGTAACAACCTGTCGTTGCGCTGTTAAAACCGTCTATTTCCGCCGCATACAGGTGGTCCAGTGCGTTGTGTCTAAGCCCTGTGTACATTGTATTGCAGTCGGTTAAAAAGGGTCTTCCGCCTAGTTGTTTTATTACGTCGGCAACTGCTTTAGGAAATTGCGGACGTAGGTATGCGAGATTTCCCGGTTCGCCGAAGTGGAGTTTTATCGCTACAAACTTCTTTGACATATCTATATCGGCAATGCCTGCGCGTTTGATAAGATTTGCCAATTTTTCAGGCAAACTCATTCCGCCGGCTTTAGTGCGCATATCGCAAAAATATACTTTTGACAGATTTGACATAACGCTCTCCTTAAATTTAGTGTTCTATGTTGCTAAGTATATAATATCCGCCCTTGTTTTGTCAAGGGCGGACAGGATAAATATGTTATATCGAGTTTTTGTTAAATGACTTATAACGAAATCATAAACAATATTCTGCAGAAAAACAGAGTATTAAAGACATAAGATGACTTGAGTATTTACGTTTCAGTTTTGTAATAACGTAAACAACCGATGACTTCTTATTAGGTATAGCTAAAACTACCGTTTGTTATGTTTCAAAAACAATGTATCGTTAAACGGTAATCGGTGCTTATTTGATTTGAGAATATCGAGCGCTAATCTTGTATGTACTGTTTTATTTTGTCTAGCGCGCGGGTTTCTATGCGCGAAATATAACTGCGGCTTATACCGAGTTTTTTTGCTGTTTCCAGTTGCGTCATAGGCGTTGCGTTTTCTTCCAGTCCGTAACGCATAAGTATGATTTTCTGTTCGCGGTCGTTAAGCCGTTCGCGGATAATTTTGAGTAAATTCTGCCGCAGTATTGACATCTCCGCTTGGTGGAACACGCTGTCCTCGTTAGTTGCCAAAACGTCCATTAGAGTGTACTCGTTGCCGTCGTTGTCAACGCCGAGCGTATTGTTTAAGTATACCGTATTCTGATACCGTTTGTTAGAGCGCAGCGTCATAAGAATTTCGTTTTCGATACAGCGTGCAAGATATGTTGCAAGGGTGGTGCCTCGCTCGGTAGAGTAGCTTTCCACGCCTTTTATAAGTCCTATCGAACCTATTGAAATAAGGTCGTCAAGGTCATTTTTGCCGTATTTTTTGGCAATGTGCGCAACAAGGCGTAAATTGTGGCAGATGAGTTTGTTGCGCGCTTCTTCGCTACCCTCTTTCATACGCTGTAAACAGCGCGCTTCTTCTTCGGCGGAAAGCGGTTGGGGATAACTTCCGTTAGAAAAGTATCCCGTCATAAAAAATATCCGCCGTAAAAAGTTAAGTAAAGTTGTAAACAATTTAAAACTCCTGTACAACTAAAATATGGCTAATAGCGTTAACTTATTTGTTAAGGCTTGTTTCATTTTAAAAAAAAGGTGTTTTACTGTTTAATAATAAGCTAGTTTGGTCGAACGTGCTTTTTATTAGTAATAAAAAAAGCGAAGATTTTAAATCCTCGCTTTTTGTGTTTTGCCGTATTTTAATAAAAGTAAACCGTAATTTTTTAGAACGGATTGAAAACTCCCTGTGTTGTTGTTTCTAAAACAACGCAATTCGTTATGTTTTCCACGTCGCTTTTATTTACGGATAAAAACAAGTAGTAAACTTTAGGGTGTGATTTATCCGGATATTTTCTGTCAAGACTAACGGTCAATTTGCTTTCTTTTATTTTTACCGATTTAACCTTGTAAGTTTCTTCCGAATAAACCGTATGACGAACGATCAGCAACGCGTTATCGTTAAAAAAGTCGCTTGGCAAATTTTGATCACTGTTTAACCACAAAGCGCTATCTTCTAAAAATTCGTTTAAGGCAGCTTCGTTTCTTATTAAATAAGCGCGCGAACCCCTTGATTGGTAAAGGTCATTGTGTAAATTTATTTTTAATCTTGCAAAGGCAATAGGAGTACCTGCCGAACATCCCGTAAAATTGACAATCAAAATAATAAGCAATGTTATCAAAAAAATAAATTTGTTCTTTTTCATATCTAATTACCCTCTCAATAAATTTAGTACTGTAATTGTAATTTGTCAATATATTTTCGGAATTTTCTAACGAGTTTAATTTACTTGTCGGTAGTTTTAGGGGAATAATTTATTCCATTCCAACAAATCGTCTATTAGATTAAACACGATTTTAGTTGAAAGATTTAGCATTTGTTTCAAAGTTTATACCGCAACGTATTCGGCAATTACAGTATTCTTAAAAATATGCCGTTGCCGTAAATAACGACTTAAAATCATTACCGATTTGTGGTTTTGATTTCCCGTATAATAAAACGATAGTTGATTAAATTGAACAAATTTCAGTATAGTAAAAAACCGTTAAAATTGCGCAGGGCGTTAATGTCAGAGTTTAGTTGTCAAAAACTTATAAATATTGTATTATATCTGTGCTATGATTTGTAATCTTTGCCCGAGAAATTGCAACGTTGACCGTAGCGTTAGTTTGGGCGTATGTAAAACAGACAATATCATTGTATCCCGTGTTGCCCGCCACAACTGGGAAGAGCCGTGTATATCAGGGCAAAAGGGCAGCGGTACAATTTTTTTTGCGGGCTGTAATTTGCATTGTCGGTTTTGTCAAAATTACGATATTTCCGTTAATCCGCACGGAGCGGAAGTAACTTACCGAAGGCTTGCGGACATTATGCTGTATTTGCAAGATACGGGAGTTGCAAATATCAATCTCGTTACTCCTACGCATTTTTCCGATAAAATTTGTCAGGCTTTAAGTATTGTAAAACAGCGTTTGAATATTCCCGTTGTGTACAATACTTCTTCTTACGAAAAGGTCGAAGCCTTGCAAAAACTCGATGGGCTTGTAGACGTATATTTGCCTGATTTAAAATTTTGTTCAAAGACCGTTTCCCGCCGTTTGGCAAATGCGGCGGATTATTTTGCGGTTGCAACCGCCGCAATCGGCGAAATGCGACGTCAACAGCCTTGCGAAGCGTTTGATGAGCAAGGTTATATAAAGCGCGGTATGATAGTTCGGCATCTGGTCTTGCCGTCTTATGTAGAGGACAGTAAACTTATATTGGATTGGATTGCGGACTTTGACAAAAACTTGTATATAAGTCTTATGTCTCAGTATTTTGTCGCGCGTTTGGACGGCGATTGTCCTGAACTAAACCGTAAACTTTTTAAGCACGAGTACGAAAATATAAAAAATTACTTTTATAATTTAGGGCTTACTCACGGTTATTTTCAGGATATCGAATCTGCCGCTAAAGATTACTTGCCGAGTTTTGACGAGTCGGAAATCGGGCGGGTTTTAAAAACAGTGCCGCACGTTTTTACGGAATCCGCTGTTGAGCGCAATTAACTATTTAAATTCAAAGCGTAATTTAAAACATTAAAGTGTGTAGTATTTAAAAATATATTGGTGTGAAGCAGTAAAAAACGTTTGCAAACGGCAAATACAGGCTTGGATATATCAAAAGAAAACGGGGTTGCTGTTACTATCGTAACAGAAAACGACGTAACTGACAGTCAATATATACTTAGGGAAATTTAATGAAAAAAGTAAGTTTATGGCAAATTTTTATAACCTTTTTTAAAACCGGCTTGTTTACTTTCGGCGGCGGTTACGCTATGATTGCTATTTTGGAAGAAGAACTCGTAGCGAAAAAAAACTGGATAACGTCCGAAGATATGCTCAATATGCTGGTTATTGCCGAGTCTACTCCGGGGGTAATTGCCGTAAATACCGCAACAAGCGTCGGGTACCGCTTGCGCGGATTTTTCGGCGCGATTATCGCAACAATAGGCGTGGTACTTCCGTCATTTATAATTATTACAGGGCTATCGTTTGTTATAGAACTTATTGCAGATAACAAATGGTATAAGGCGGCTTTTACAGGAATACAGGCTTGTGTAACAATCTTGATAATAAACGCATTTATCAAAATGGCAGGACAGTTAAAACGGGATTGGTTTAATGTTATAGCAGTGCTTGCCGCTTTTGCGGTTGCGACGTTTACGAATTTTAACGTAATTTTTCTTATACTTATCGGTGGCGTACTTGGCTTAATAATAACCTTGATATATGAAGCCGTCCGCAAAAAAAAGCAGGCTGTAAAAGAAGTTGTCAATGACGGCGATATAGATAAGACAATTGAATCCGACATATCAACTAACGTTAGTAGCGATACTCTCAACGGTAATTTAAACGCTCAATCTGACATTATTGACAGCGCAACAGACGGAATAAACGAAAACGAACAAAGCGGAGGAGAAAAGTAGTATGGAGTTTCTTTATCTGTTTTGGGAATTTTTTGTAATAGGTTTGGTTACTATCGGCGGCGGCTATGCTATGCTGAGTCCCGTTACGCAAGTAGTAGAGAAGTACGGCTGGATGACTGAAAACGAACTTTATAATTTTGTCGGTATTGCAGAGTCTACTCCCGGACCGTTTGCTATCAATCTTGCAACGTTTGTAGGTGTAAGGGTGGGCGGAACAACCGCCTTGGGAGTTTTCGGTTCTATCCTAGGCGCTTTAGTAACGACAATTGCGGTTGTTTTGCCGTCGTTGGTTATCATCATCGTCGTAACGAAATTGTTTGATAAATTTAACAATTCAAAGTACGTTCAAGGAGTACTGTACGGAATACGTCCGGTGGTAGTAGGACTTATTCTGGCGTCGGTAATAAGGATAATGTGTACAGTGATTTTGCCGAATTTGAATCTTAAAGCAATAACGGGCGAAGGGTTTAAACAATTCAACTGGATATCTTTGATTATTGTTGCGGTATTTTTCCCGCTATCCAGAATTAAGATAAAAGGCAAAAAAATTCATCCTATTTTGCTCATTGTTCTGTCTGCCGTAGTAGGGGTAGTATTGTTCGGGGCAATAGGCGTAACTCAATGAATTGTTTTAAAAATGTAATTTAAGTGTTGTCAAATCATTATTGATATGCTATAATAGGCATACACAATTGATTCACTGCGTTGCCAATGCAAAAATCTTGTGTTTTTTTACGTTAAAAAACGAGATTTTTGTAGAATTATGTAAATAAACGGAATTACACGGTTGAGTTTGTTACATACTAACTATAACGTATTGAAACGGGGTGTCCTTTTAAATATCAGATTTTATAGGAGTATCAATTATGGAATTTAAGGATAAGGTAAAGACGGTAAGAAAAAAGTTTTATTTAAGTCAGGAAATGATGGCGAAAGAATTGGGCGTTGCATTTGCTACAGTTAACCGTTGGGAATCGGGCAGATGTAAGCCTAATTACAACGCGCAAAGAGCATTTGCTAATTTTTGCAAAGCACACTATATTGACGTAGATACCTTAGAAGACGTACCTAACGACAGATAGTAAATGCGTAATGATTTTGTGAGTTTTTCTTTGCAGAAAAGCCACACTTGAACAAACGTGATTTAATAAAAATTGTTTTCGTTTACCGGCGTTCAACTTTTTATGTCGCAAAGGACGACAATAAAAGTTGTTTTCGCTTAACAGAACATCGACAATTTTAGTTGCAAATGGCGACAATAAAAATCCACCGATAACGTTTCGGTGGGTTTTTATTATAAATTATGTTATAAGGTTTAAGATTATACAAATGCTTTTAAGTCTAAATGTGTTCTGAGCGGATATTTGTAAATATATATTAAAAAAGTAAGGACTCTATATATTCTTTATTGCGTTGCAGTAAATTCTTCTCTATCAATTTATCAGTATTGACTTATTGCTCATTAAATTATCTTTTTTAGGTATATAGACAACAAATGTATCGCCGATAGTTGGCGTATTTTTATTTTATGTTTTTATCAAAGGACAGTTTTAATTGAATAAATTTTTTGTAATAAACTGTTTTGCTCTTTTACCCAATATGAAAACGGTATCGAGGCATTTTATTACGGTAACTCGTTTGCCGTTGAGTTCGTCGTAATAATATGTCAATTCGCTTTTGCTAAACGCGTAGCATCCGAAGTCTTTTACAGTTGAGGTAAAATCGTTAACTATACGCAATTCTTCGTTATATACGAACAGCATTAAATCTTTATTTTGCAATCCGTCGACGGTTGATCGATAGCATTTTGTTACGATAAAGTTATTGCCGATTTTGTAAAACTTTTTTAAAGGTGCCGCGCAGGAATAAACAACTGTCTTATTTATCTTGGGAAGAGGGATTTCCGGTAACAGTTTATCAATCAATGCGAACAATAACGCGCAAATCGCCGTCGGTAAAATGACGATGCACAATATGTTAATAATTATCAAGGCTATACGCAAGAATTCACTCAATTCTTCGCAATGCCCTATGAAAAAGCACAAGTATATCAGCGCGCCAAATAAACAAATTAGTAAGGCCAGATTGCAGTATATTAAAACTTGTCTTACGCGGTAATGCTTTTTGTCTTGCTTGCTAAGCAGTGCAAGGCGCTTTTTTCGGGTAGTTTGCTCTACGTTGTTGCTAAAAGGGTAGCGTAAATGTTTCATATTGAAATTTTAGCATAGGCAATAATGAATAGCAAGCGTTAATGTCGATTACAATAAGCAATATGTTAAAAAAACGGTAAATTTACGTTGAAATAATTGCAAAAATTTTGTTTTAGGCGTATAGTATTGATAATGAGAACGGAGGCATAGCTCAGTCGGTTAGAGCGCTCGCTTCACATGCGAGAGGTCGTAAGTTCGAGTCTTACTGTCTCTACCAAAAATCGGCAAATTTCGTAGTATATTTGCCGATTTTATTTTATCCTTATTCTTCACTCTTCACTTAAATTTGTTGGTTTTGAAGTAATAAATACTACAACTCAATATGAAGAGACATTAAAATTATTTATGTTCTATATATTCAAATTTGCTTCATCAAACAACGGACTATCTAAAAATTCACTAACAGTCATATCAAAACCACCTGCAATTAAAATGACAGTCGACAATAGACTGTCTTTTATTGTTTCGTGCATAATATTTTTAAGAGTCGAATGCGTTATACCGCTGTTCATTGCTAAACGATATTTTGTAATTTGTTTTTGTTCCAATAATTCAGCAATCCTTAATGCAACTGCTCTATTAACCGAATTTTCCATTATAGCACTCCAAATAGTTATGTATAACCATAGATTACTATTATTTTTTACTTTTATATGGTTGCATATAACCATAATTTATGCTATAGTAGTTTCGAAAATAAAATATGTTTGGATTAAGCAACAATAAGGAGGTTTGCAAAGACAAAGATTTAGGAGTGCGAATAAGCGAAGAAACAAAAATATTGGCGACATATAATTTGTCTATGTATTCACTTGTTGTCTTATACAAAGACAGTAGTAGGGAAATTATAGAGTGTAATGCAAAAGAATTTCGAGAAATTATTTAAAGTACTTCGATTTAATTTGAAAATTTTATACAAACTTTAATCACATTGTCGCTATAAAACAAAACAAGTTTTAAATTTTCTGACAAAAAAGTGGGTTTTTGCTGAGATAATATACGATAAGTATATATGTCAAAAGTACATTTGTAGTATTATAAGTTGGCTTTATTGTTTTATGGTTTTCATCGAAAAATTTTATCAACACGTTTGATTTTTCTATACGGCGTAATGTCCCTACTTCGGACACAACATCTGCACGACAATGGACGAAATCGACGACTTGTGCATTTGGGACGAGTTAGACACTGACAAATTTGAGGAGGACGAAGAATGGTAAAAAACACTAAACAACAATGGGCAGAAAACCTTGCAATTTGGCAAAAGGAATTTGAGCAATTAAAAAGCAATAAATACCTTTACAAGCACGAACACGGGCAAGCAAAATATCGACAAGAATATATGCGTTTGACGGCAGATATAAAGAAAGCAAAGAAAAATCTTGCCGAATAACAATTATTATATTTTCTTTTAGTAGCAATATTAAATTGTATAATACGTTCTATTAAATAAACAAAGGAGGAGTTTATGAACGAAATTAAATGTCCAAAATGCGGAGAAAGCTTTAAACTTGGCGAGTCAAGTTATGAAAAAATTGCCTTGCAAGTTAGAGATAAGGAATTTGAAAAAAAGATTAAGGAAATGAAGGCTCTATGGGAGGCAGAAAGACAATCCGCAATCGAATCGACATCGTTAAAGTATGAAATAGAGATACAAAAACTTAATGAAATAATCAATAGAAACGAGGATGGCAAGAAAATAGCTGTCGAAAACGCATTAAAAAACAAGGAAAAGGAACTTGTCGCAAAGGATAAGGAAGTTACGACGCTTAAAAGTCGCTTAGATATTGCCGAAAAGGAATATGAAATTCGTGAAAGTGAAACGAAAAGACAATATGAGATACAATTAAAAATGAAGGATGAGTTAATTGCACAGTATAAAGATTTCAAAGCAAAACAGTCTGTTAAAGTGTTGGGAGAAAGTTTAGAACAGCATTGTCAAACTGAATTTGAAAAAATGCGCTCTATAGGATTCAGAAATGCATTTTTTGAAAAAGACAACGATTCGCGCACTGGAAGTAAAGGCGACTATATTTTTAAGATTAACGACGATGACGGAACGGAAATTCTTTCAATAATGTTTGAAATGAAAAATGAAGCCGACGCTACTGCCACCAAAAAGAAAAATGAGGATTTTTTTAAGGAATTAGATAAGGACAGGACTGAGAAAGAATGCGAGTACGCCATACTTGTTTCAATGTTGGAAGCCGACAGCGAATTATATAACTCGGGTATTGTCGATGTGTCGCACAAATACCCTAAAATGTACGTAATACGTCCGCAATTTTTTATTCCTATTATATCTCTGCTACGTAATGAGGCGATGAATTCCTTGGAGTATAAAAGGACCATCGCAACAATGCAAAAACAAAATGTTGATATTACGAATTTTGAAGATGAATTAACGAGATTTAAAAACGATTTGGCAGGAAATATAAAGCGCGCCAAAAATAAGTTTGATAACGCAGTTGCGGAAATTGATAAAACAATAAACCATCTTGAAAAAGTCAAAGAAGAATTGTTGGGAACAAGTAAACAACTGATTACTGCAAATAGCAAAGCAGAAGATTTGACAATAAAAAAGCTCACAAAAAACAGTCCATCTTTACGATTAGAATTTGAGGCGCTCAAAGTCAAGAAATAATTCGTTTTAGGTTGCAATATCTTTACCCAAAACCCGTTAGAAGTCAAAAATAGGCTTCTAGTGGGTTTTTGTTTAGGTCATCGAACATACGCCGTATGGTGGGTACGCTGTACGGAAATATGCGTTACACGTTTTCCCGTTACCTGTTGACTGCAAAATTGTTTTGTTGTAAAATTTGTATATATAAACTTAATTTTAACAGATTTATAGATTTGAGTACATATAGGTGTTTTATGGCAAATCAATTTTCACGGACGGAAATGATGCTCGGTAAGAGCGGTATGGAAAAACTTTATAAAAGCCGTGTGGCTGTTTTCGGCATAGGCGGTGTGGGCGGTTATGTCGCGGAAGCACTCGTCCGCACTGGCGTAGGAGCGATAGATATAATAGACAACGATGTTGTTTCGCTAACAAATATTAACCGTCAAATATATGCAACTCACAGCACCGTGGGATTAAATAAGGTTGACGTTGCTGAGCAGCGCATAAAAGATATCAATCCTGACTGTATTGTCCGAAAATACAATTTGTTTTTTTCATCTAAAACGGCAGATAAATTCAATTTTGCCGAATACGACTACATAGTGGACGCCATAGACACAGTAACGGGCAAAATTGCTCTTGCAGAATGCGCTAATGCCGTAAATACACCTATAATATCATCTATGGGCGCCGGTAACAAATTAAATCCCTGTGCATTTGAAGTTGCTGATATTTACAAAACATCAGTTTGTCCGCTTGCAAAGGTTATGCGGCGAGAATTAAAAAAGAGAAATATCACTTCATTAAAAGTAGTGTACTCAAAGGAAGAACCGATTACGCCGCTTTGTAATGAAGGACAAGAAATTAGCCGCAAACCGATTCCGTCAAGCAATGCCTTTGTGCCGTCGGTAGCAGGGTTAATAATTGCAAGCGAAGTAATAAAAGATTTAATCGGGTAGTTGGCTCGCTTGCGTTAAATTAAAATTTTGAATGACAGCCGAGTTTATCATCGAAAAGTAGTCTTTTTAAATGTAAGATGATTTGAGAGAGAAAAGCGGTAAGCGTTTTCAAATACTAATTTAGCGCATTGTTAATATTTCTATTGTATCCTGAAAGGATTTAAAAATTGATTTATTAACATTAAAAATCAAACCGACGTATCATATATTATATACAGTTTAAGCTGGCATTTTTTGATAACGATAACGTGTATTGAAAAATGTAATAACAGAAGCAGTGTATTTATGATATTTTAATTACATTGCATCAAGTAAAAAACGGCAGTTGTTTTATGAAGTATCTGTGGCTTTTGACGGCAATTAAAGTGTGTGTAAAACAGCAAATTACGGTAAGAATAGTTTTGGTTTAAATATGAATTTAAATAAGGAAAAAGCCGCTATTTGATTCTTTGATGTATCTATCGTTTGCCGCAAAAGCCGTTTAAAGCTTTTTGTAAAAGAGTTATTTGTAAACAGCAAGAATAAAGCGTTGATTTGATACGGTAAGAAAAGAAGCGTTCAAATTATAGTAAAAAAATCAATAAATATTGAGTTTGGTGTTTTAACAAGTAATCATTTGTGTTTTTAACATTAAAAAAGGAGAGTAATCTATGTTTTCGGAAAAAGTTAAAGAAGCCCGCAAAGGCCGTGAGCAAGAGCATATTACGCGTCTTGCAGAATTGATAAAAAAGGCTGACACGCAAGACCCTTACGAGTTAGCCAAGTATTTGGCAGATAACGGCGTATGCGATAAGATAGAACGCCGCAAGCGCGAAGATATTATCGAACTTATTTCCGGCGTAGATTAAGTTGTTTATAAGTAGTAAAGTTAGGCGCTTGCATATTCAAGCAGGTGCCGTTTTTGAATTTTTTATTCATTGTATAAACTGCGGTTGTCGCCCAGTATTTTCTGTCTACTTTTGACGTAACAAAACGATAAATTTCGTATTTTTGCGTATCGCCGTCAAATCCCGTTATCATTTATCTTTTATAATAAAACCACTTTTTAGTTATTTTATAATCCCCCTAGCAGTTTCGTTTTTTGCAGTAACATTTTGTCAATCTCGTTCAATATACTAGTGTATAAGCAAGGAGAAAGACTAATGTGCACTTTGGTAGTGTTGGCGGCGGGAATGGGCAGCCGTTTCGGCGGATTGAAACAAATGCAAGCGGTAGACGAAAGCGGCAGAACGTTGCTCGACTATACCGTTGCAAATGCCTGTCGCGTCGGATTTGACAAAGCAGTATTTGTTATCCGTCAGGAAATGTACAGCGATTTTTATTCCGTTGTTGGAAGGCGTATTTCGCAAAGTATAAACTGTTCATACGTTTTTCAAAAGCAGTACGAATTTCCGCGTAGACAAAAGCCGCTCGGTACGGCGCACGCCTTGCTTTGTTGCAGGGAAGCGGTTGAAGACCCTTTTGCCGTTGTTAATGCCGACGATTACTACGGTTTGCAAGCGCTTGATTTGGCTTACCGTCATCTTGTCAATGCTCAGCAAACTCAATACGCAATGGTAGGGTACAAGTTGTACAATACGGTGAGCGGTAACGGCTGTGTTTCGCGCGGAGTATGCGAGGTAGACGGAGGTTTTTTATCAAACATAAAAGAAGTGCCGCGTATTGACAGTAACTGCGTCGTTCAAGACGGTAGCGGCGTTAAACTGCCGACCGATACGGTTGTGTCTATGAATTTGTGGGCGTTTACTCCCGATGTGTTCGGCTTATTGAGCGAAGGGTACGGACGGTTTATAAAAACGTCCGATTTGTCTACGGCAGAATATCAAATTCCTACGGTAATAGCGCAAGCGTTAGAGAGCGGCAAAGCGACTGTACGGGTGTACGGAACAGACGACAAGTGGTACGGTATTACCTACCGTGAGGACTTATCCTTTGTGTGCAAAGCCCTTTTGGCAGATAATGCTATATAAAGCAAGCCTGAAAATAAGTTGCATAAGTTGTTAACAAAAGGCGGCAATCTGGTCTAACCGCTACTGTTGTATATATTTAAACGCCACTTGTTTTTAACGGTAAAATTATTTAAGTTTAACAATACTACGGTTATTAGGGAAAGCGCAAAGAGCTTAGTTATAAAAAACGTCTCAGCCTAGTAACGTCTCGACGGTTTTGCTTGCAAAGATAATAAAAACGACAATGAAACATTTATCATTGCCGTTTTTTATTGTTAAATTCAGTGTCGAGTACGTTTACTGCGTATCGTCGGTCGTGTTTTCCGTGGTTTCCGTTACGTTAACTTGTTCCTGAATTTTACGTTTTTTGTCGGTTAGCGCGGGAACGACTTCTACAAGTATGACGGCAGCTATAACCAGCGTTCCGCCTACAAATATCGTCCAAGTAACGTCATCCAAACCTACTATTACGGAAATTACCATTCCTATGGGCGATTCGCACGCAAGCAGTAAGGACGTTTCCGAAGGGGTAAGGTGCATTTGCGCGTAAGTTTGGGCATAGTATGCGAAAGCCGTTCCGCCAAATACTACTATCAATAACCGCCACCAACTGTAATTTACGTCAAAGTTTGCAATGTCGTAATTTTTACTTTCGAATATAAGCGAATACAAAATGAACAGTACGCCTGCAAACGCCACTTGCCAAAAGGTAAGATTGTTGTAATCCATTCCCTTTTTTAATGCGTAATCTCCCCATACTATTTGCAACGCAAACATTGTCGCTCCGCCCAGAGTAAGCAAATCTCCGATCCAAGTGCTTTTTGAAGAATCGGTCTCTTTGTTTAGGTTAAGAATTACAAGCCCCGTAATTGCCAATGCGATGCCTACAAATACTATCCATTTGGGACGTTTCTTATATGCTATCCACGACATAAAAGGCACAAATACTATATACGACGCGGTAAAGAATCCGCAATGCGCAGGCGTGGTGTATCCTAGCCCTACAAGTTGTAGTTGGAAGCCTGCAAACAACATAATACCGCCGATACTTCCGTAAAGTAGTGTTTTTTTGTTAAATTTCAGTTTTCTTGCAAAGATAATTAGCAAAATCAACGCCGCGCCTACAAATCTTACGGCGTTTAACATTGCGGGCGCGTTGACAAAAGACGTACTGCTTAACTGCGAATTAAGTACAAATCCTGCGCCCCAAAGTATTGCCGTAGCGGATAATAGAATTATCCCAAGCGTATGTTGTTTGTTGATTTTTGTTACCATTACCGATAAATCCTATAAGAATAGTTTATGTAATTATTTTCGAGTAGGTTCGTTGTTGTAGAAATTGTGTTTTGAGTATATCCCTTTATTTAATTGTTTTGCCCGTTTAAACAAAAAACGACACAACTAAAATATTAGTCTGTCGTTCAATTTCCGCAGCGAATGGACAAGGGATTTCTCCCACATTGCTTAAGGTATTTTATTTTTACTTAAATATTATAGACTGAAAAATAAAATTTGTCAACTCGTGATAAGTTAAAACAGAAATCGGCTTACGCGAAAAATTATATGTTGTATTTTCAATTTTAATGGTTTATAATACTAATAATAAAACCGTTTCACTTTTAACAGGCAACAGTTGTTTTAGAGTATATTAAATGTAAACATATTGATTAAAAGTGTTTTGAGATAACGTTTTGGGAGAGAAATATATGGCGTTCAAGATATCTATAATATCGGTTTTCGCTTTGCTTACCGTTGCACTTATAATATTAAAGGGATTCCGTGTTTCAAGCCGCGGAAGGGGCGTTATAAAAATGCTGACGGCAGCATTGTTTGTGGCGACCGTGATTTACGGTTGTTTACAGCACAAAGGCAAGTACGATTTCGTGCTTGTTATCGGTCTGTGTTTTGCGTTTTTGGGCGACTTATTTCTTGTATTTATGGATAAGCGTGCGTTGTTTATAGCGGGAGTACTGTCTTTTGCGGCGGCAAGTTCTACGATTTTTTGCTATGCCGTTCTTGAATACGGTTTTAATTACTGGGCGCTTTTACCTCTACTCATATTGATAGTTGCAAACATTGTTTGCCAAGCAGTGCGTCTATATTCCTACGGAAGCAGTATAGTCTATTTGAATATTTATACGCTGTGTGTCAGCTTGTGCGGAAGTTTGGGCTTGGTACTGCTGTGTACGGCAAATTCAACAGCAATGATTTTGTTCGGACTCGGCTGTTTTATGTATTTATTGAGCGATATTTGTTTGGGGTTGTATTTGTACAAATTTAAGTCTCGTATAATAGATATGGTAAATACGTTATTATATTTTCCCGGAATGTTGCTTATAGCGTTGAGTTTGATTTTTTAGCGGCGTGTTTTTAGTGCGATTTGGTAGTGCGGTTGCTATTATTTACAAATAAAATGAGCCAAAAAATCAATATACAATGTCAGCATTTAGGAAAATAAACGTCCGCAATGTGTCGATAAATTGTTTTATTGATTGTAAATAAACGGTAAGCGTTTCAATACAAACGCTTTTGGATTATCGAATTACCGTGCATTGTTAATCAAAAGTAAAAAATACTGATCGGAATAGAGTTTTTTGAAAGTTTGCCGTATGGACGCCGTTCGGCAGACTTTTTTTGTCTGTTTAAATGATATACGTTAGGCAGTTCAATAGAAGCGGTAGTGAGAGTTTTATTGCGACAGAAATTACATTAAAACATAGGTTTACATTTGAGAATAAAAATGCCGTTGTTAAGACCGCTAAGTACGGATTGCACTTTTGGGCTGTTGATTTAAAAACATATTAGTCAAACTTGAGTATTTGCGTTGTTCTTAGTCAAATTTTATGTCTGTTTTGCGTTATTAAATTTAAAATAACAGTATTGTGTTATTTTTAGTGTAATTTTTGTGAAAAAAATGCAATAAATTTAATTAAAAAGCCAAAAACTTTTAGATTAACTATTGATTTTAAATAGTTTAAGTGATAAAATAATCAAGACGGTGTGAAAATTTATTTTTATGCCTATTATTTTTGTAATCATTTTAAAAGGAGCAAATATGAGATCTAGCGGAATACTATTGCATATTACGTCGTTACCGAGTATGTCGGGTGTAGGCACCCTTGCCGACGTAAACAAGTTTATAGAATTTTTGCGCGAGTCTAAACAGACTTACTGGCAGGTATTGCCGATTACACCCACGGACTTTGTAAATTCTCCGTATGCGTCTCCGTCTGCTTTTGCAGGCAATACTCTATTGATTGACGCAGACGAGTTGGCAGAATTAGGACTTGTGTCCGAAGATACTTTGACCGAGTCGAAAAATGCACGCGGAAACGATTACGGTTATGCAATATACCACAAAGAAAAGATTTTACGCGAAGCGTTTGCTTCTTTTACAAAATTAGACCCGACGCGCGATTATGCGGAGTTTTGCAATGCAAATTCGTACTGGTTGGACGATTATGCGTTTTTCTGCGCATTGAAAAAACATTTTAAAGGTAAATCTTGGTTGGAATGGGATGACGAAGATATACGGATGCGTAAGCAGCCAACTATGCAGCGCTATCACGAAATACTGTCGGAAGAAGTTGATTACCACATTTTCTGTCAATATATTTTTGATAAACAATGGAGTAAATTCCGCAAGAAACTGTCGGATAACGGCATAAAACTGATAGGAGATATACCTATTTACGTCGCATACGATTCTGCAGACGTTTGGGCTCATTCCGATTTGTTCGATTTGACCAAAACGCGCAGACCCAATTTGGTTGCAGGCGTTCCGCCCGATTATTTTTCGGAAGACGGACAGTTGTGGGGCAATCCGCTGTATAACTGGGACGCAATGAAAAAGGACGGTTACGATTGGTGGATAAGACGCGTTAAAAAGTGTTCGGAGTTGTTTGACGTTTTGCGTATAGACCATTTCCGTGCATTTGACAGTTACTATTGCATTAAGTACGGCGAAACTACTGCGCGCCGCGGACAGTGGAAAAAGGGCGTCGGATACGATTTCCTTAAAACGGTTCAAAACAGCGTTCCCGATTTGACAATTATTGCCGAAGACTTGGGCGATATTCCGCAAAGCGTTTTGGATTTGCGCGATAGGTGCGGACTTGCAGGTATGAAAATTGTGCAGTTCGCATACGACGGTAACGAATACAACGCGTTTCTTCCGCAAAATTATCCTACGCACTGCGTAGCGTATTTGGGTACTCACGATAACGATACGACTGTCGGTTGGTGGAATACGCTTAACGATTGGCAAAAGGATATTGTAAGACGTCTTAGCAATGTTTCGGGAGAACATATATCTTTGGAACTTATAGAGCGTCTTGCCGAAAGCAACGCCGAACTTGTGTTGTATTCCTTACAGGATATAGTAGAAGACGATACCAATTCCAGAATGAACATACCGGGGACTCTCGGCTGTTGGAAATATATGGCAAAACGCGGAGACTTGCGTGCGGAAAAAGTCAAGTGGCTGCGTGCGCTTACCGAAAGGGTTAACCGTTGCTGAGGCGACAGGGAGAAAAATATGTCTAATAAATTTACTGAATTTTACAGCGGCAACAGCGTGAATGCTTACGAACTTTTGGGTTGTCATAAAGTTGGCGACAATCTGTACCATTTTGCTTTGTGGGCGCCTAATGCTGCGGAAGTATCGTTAATAGGCGATTTTAACAACTGGCTGGTCCGCCACGACAAGATGACTCTTGTTGACGGTATTTGGCAGATAACGGTGGAAGCGCAGAACGGCGATTGCTACAAGTATGCGATTACAACGCAGTCGGGCAGCGTTTTATACAAAGCCGACCCGTACGCTTTTTATGCCGAAGTTCGTCCGAATACGGCTAGCCGTATATATGATAAGGACGGAACTTTTGTTTGGACAGACGAAAAATGGATAGAAAAACAAACTAAGAAAAACGTTTATAAGTCTCCTGTCAATATTTACGAAGTGCACGCAGGTTCTTGGCGCAGACACTTTGACGGCAGACTGTATACCTACCGTGATTTGGCAAAATATCTTGTACCGTATGTTAAAAAAATGGGATATACCCACGTTGAATTTATGCCTTTAACAGAACACCCGTTTGACGGTTCGTGGGGCTATCAAGTTACGGGATTTTACGCTCCGACAAGCAGATACGGCACGCCCGATGACCTTAGATATCTTGTAAATCAATTTCACAAGGCGGGCATCGGAGTTATTTTAGATTGGGTTCCGTCGCATTTTTGCAAAGACGCGCACGGACTGATAGAATTTGACGGTACTTGCTGTTACGAGTCTGCCGATGAGTTTAAAAAAGAGCACAAAGGTTGGGGCACGCGTATATTCGATTATTCCCGTTACGAAGTGCAGAGTTTTTTGATTTCTAACGCTATGTATTGGCTTAAAGAATTTCACTTTGACGGGTTGAGAGTAGACGCCGTTGCAAGTATGCTGTATCTCGATTACGACAGAGGCGAGGGGCAGTGGCGACCGAATAAATTCGGCGGAAAAGAAAACTTAGAAGCGATAGATTTCCTGCGGAAACTTTCCTGTAAAGTATTTGAAACCTGTCCTTACGCATTGTTTGTAGCCGAAGAGTCTACCGCATTTCCCAAGGTTACGCATCCTACTTATGTGGGCGGTTTGGGCTTTAACTATAAGTGGAATATGGGTTGGATGAACGATGTCCTGTCATATATGAAAACAGATACTCTGTGGCGTGCCGATCATCACAATAAGCTGACTTTTTCTATGTGCTATGCGTACAGCGAAAATTACGTTTTGCCCTTATCTCACGATGAAGTAGTGCATTTAAAGGGCAGTCTTATCAATAAAATGTTCGGCGAATACGATACCAAGTTTGCGCAATTAAAAGCCCTGCTCGGGTATCAGTATGCCCACCCCGGCAAGAAACTTAACTTTATGGGCGTTGAACTTGCGCAATGGAACGAGTGGAACGAGAATAAAGAACTGGACTGGTCTTTGTTGACTTATCCCAAGCACGATTCTCACCGCAGATTTGTAGCCGAGTTAAATAAAGCGTACAAAAAGTATAAACCGCTGTATCAAAACGATGCGAATTGGGATGGTTTTAAATGGCTGCTTGCAGACGATAGGAACAATAACGTGCTTGCGTTTGAACGTATAGATAAAAGCGGCAACATAATGTTGGTTGTTATCAACTTCAGTCAGTACGATTACTACAATTACGGATTTTTTATGGATAGGGGCGAATACGAATTGGTAATTGACAGCGACGACGCCAAATACGGCGGTCGAGGTATAGCGGTATCGGAAAAATTTGCTACAAACGACGAAGGATATGCCGAGATGACTATACCTGCTTCGTCTGTAATGTACTTTTACAAACCCGCAAAAAAGTCTAAACTCAAATAACGGAGAATTGCAAGAATGGCTAGTGTAAATAATTTGAATAAATCTAATATAAAAGAACTTATCGAAAGCGCGTCTAATAAGGCGTTCGGTGTATCGGCAACGGAACTTAATTCTATGCAGATGTACAAATGCGTGGCGACTGTTGTGCGCGATATGCTGCTTGAAAAACGCGCCGCATTTAATCACGAGCATAAAGCGCGCGACAGAAAAAGAGTTCACTATCTGTCGATGGAATTTCTAATGGGCAGAAGTCTGAAAAACAATCTTTACAATATGGAACTGGACGGCTTGTTTGCCGAAACGTTAAAAAAGTATTACAAGGTAAATCTCGACGACTTGTACGAATGCGAGCCTGACGCAGGACTTGGCAACGGAGGTTTGGGACGTCTTGCCGCTTGTTATCTGGACAGTCTGGCAAAGGAAAATTATCCTGTAATGGGACATTCTCTGCGTTTTGAATACGGTTTTTTCCAACAGAAAATAGTCGACGGTTGGCAAACGGAATTGCCCGACAATTGGCTTCCGGGCGGCGAAGTATGGCTTAAAGAACGCCCTGACAAAATCCAGATAGTACGCTTCGGCGGCGAGGTTAACGAAATTTGGACGGACAAAGGTCCTGTTTATCAGCAAGTTGGTTGCGAAGAAGTACAGGCTTTTCCGTACGATATGGTAGTAGAGGGTTACCATGCAAACGCTGTCGGCGTTTTGCGCCTGTGGTCAGCCCGCAACAACAAGCCTTTTGACTTCCGTGCTTTCGGACAAGGCGAGTATTTGCGCGCTTTAGAAGAGCAATCGCACGCCGAAATGATTACCAAAGTATTGTATCCTAACGATAACCACGAAGAAGGCAAAATCTTACGCTTAAAGCAGGAATACTTTTTGGTTTCGTCGGCAATGCAGAATATTGTTGCCGACCATTACAAGCGTTACGGTAATTTTGACGACTTTACAAAACTTGTAGCAGTGCATATCAACGATACCCATCCTGCGCTTTGCGGTCCCGAGCTTATGCGTATATTTGTTGACGAATACCGTATCGATTGGGATAAGGCGTGGAATATGGTAAACAAAGTTTGCGCTTATACAAACCATACCGTTATGGCAGAGGCTCTCGAGTGCTGGCCGGAATATATCTTTAAACAGTTGCTTCCCAGAATTTACCAAATAGTAGTAGAAATCAACGAACGCGCCTGCAAGGATTTTTATAACAAAACGCAGGATTTTAAAAAAGTGTCCGATCTTGCTATCATAGCGTTCGATCAAGTGCGTATGGCAAATCTTTCCATTATTTCTTCGCACAAAGTCAACGGCGTATCCGCATTGCACAGCGACATATTAAAGAAAGACTTGTTCAGAGATTTTTATCTTCTTGACCGTAGTAAATTTACTAACGTAACAAACGGTATTGCTTACCGTAGATGGCTTTGTCAGGCAAACCCCGGACTTACTTCTTTAATAAAAGATTTAATCGGCGACAGTTTTATGACGGACGCTGCCGAACTTACCAAACTCAATGCATTTTTAGATGACAGCGAAACGCATCAGCAGATGGCAAAAATAAAACTGGCGAACAAAAAGCGTTTTGCAGATATTTCTCGCAAAAAGCTTGGGGTAAGCATTGACCCTAACACGCGTTTTGACGTTCAGGTTAAACGTCTGCACGAATACAAACGTCAATTGCTTAATGTATTAAAAATAATTTCGCTGTATCACGACTTAAAAGAAAACCCCAATTTAGATATAACGCCGCAAACGTTTATTTTCGGGGCGAAAGCCGCGCCCAGTTACTATACCGCTAAGGAAGTTATCCGCCTTATTTGCAGTATTCAAAAGGACTTGGAATCCAACCCCAAAATACGCGAAAAACTCAACGTTGTATTTATGGAGAATTACTGCGTAACAATGGCGGAAAGTCTGATGCCGGCGGCGGAAGTTTCCGAACAAATTTCTCTTGCAGGTAAGGAAGCCAGCGGCACGGGCAATATGAAGTTTATGATAAACGGCGCGTTGACGCTTGGAACAATGGACGGTGCAAACGTCGAAATGAGCGAAGCGGTAGGCAAGGACAATATCTTTATATTCGGACTTAACGCTCGCGAAGTTGCCGACGTTTGGGCTAACGGCTACAATTCGACTGATTATTATTTCAAGCAACCGAAATTGCGCGCTATCGTTGAGGACTTGAACAACGGTTTCGGCGGAACAACGTTTGAATCTGTTTCTAACTACCTGCTGCGTAATTATCCCATTGCCGACCCGTATATGTGTTTTGCCGATTTTGCAAGTTATATGAATTGCCACGACAAGATGGACGAAGCGTATAAAGACGTTAATTTGTGGAACAGAATGTCGTTGAAGAATATTGCCGAGGCAGGCAGATTTTCTTCTGACCGTTCTGTGCGCGAATATGCGGAAAAGATTTGGAGAATGTAATGCAATACGTAAGATACAATCCTACTGACGAGTTTTATAAAAGTATAGTAGGTGCAGTAAGCGAGAATACCCGTTTCGGTATCCGCTTGCAAATTAACAAAGTCGTAAATCCTTTGCGCGTAACGCTTGTTATTTACGGCGACGACGGACAAACCCTTGATTACGTTATGTACAAGGAACAAAGCGCTGACGATTACGATAATTATCTTGCCGACATCAGTCTGAAAAAAGGTCTGTACTTTTATTACTTTAAGATGGACGGCGTACCGTACGAAAGGTTTATCGGTATGGGCACAGACAAAAAGGCAAGTTTGTTTTACGACAACGTACGCGCTTGGCAACTGTCCGTTTACAAAAAGAAATACCAAACTCCCGAATGGCTTAATAAGGGCGTAATGTACCAAATAATGACAGACCGTTTTTGCAAAGTAGGGGAAACGAAAGCCACGGAAGACAAAATAATGCGCAACTGGGGCGAACAGCCTTTTTACCGCGACGAGGACGGCGTAGTACGCAACCGCGACTTTTTCGGCGGAAATTTGCAGGGCATTATCAGTAAATTGGATTATTTGCAGACGCTTAACGTAAAAACACTTTATCTCAATCCCATATTTAAGGCGTATTCTAATCACAAATACGATACAGAAGATTACGAACAGATAGACCCTATGTTCGGCACGCAGGAAGATTTTGAGAAACTGTGCCAAGAGGCGGAAGAACGCGGAATGAAAGTAGTGCTTGACGGCGTTTTCAATCACGTCGGCGCAACTTCCAAGTATTTTAACAAAGGCAATAAATACGGCGAGGGCGGGGCTTATAACGATGTTAATTCTCCTTACCGTAACTGGTTTAACTTTGACGGTAACAACAATTACGAATGTTGGTGGAATTTCGAAACGCTTCCGCGTATAAATGCCGAAAGCGCGGGCGCGCAAAAATATCTGTGCGGAAAGGGCGGGATTGTTCCCCGTTGGCTTCAGGCAGGGGCAAACGGTTGGCGTTTGGACGTTGTTGACGAGATTGCCGATTGTATGTTGGACAAAATAGTCTCTTCTGCAAAAAAGGCAAAACCCGACTGCGCTATTATAGGCGAGGTTTGGGAGGACGCTTCAAACAAAGTGGACTACGGCGTCCGCCGCCGTTATCTGGACGGCAGTCAGTTGGATTCCGTTATGAATTATCCGCTTACTAACGGCATAGTAGAGTTTGCCCGAAGCGGCAACGCCAAGGCTTTGTCGGATGTGGTATTCGATATTGTCAACAATTATCCGCTGTTTGCGCGTAACAATCTGATGAATATTCTTGGAACGCACGATACGCTCCGTATACTTACAAATCTTGCGGGAGACAGACTTGACAACGATTCCAAGGATATTATGTCAAGAACAAAACTGTCCGAAGCGCAGTATGTTCACGGCACAAAATTGCTAAAATTAGCCGCAGTTTTGCAGTATACTATGTTCGGATTCCCCTGTGTGTTCTACGGCGACGAAGTCGGTATGGAAGGGTACAAAGACCCGTTTTGCCGCGGTTGCTATCCGTGGGGAAACGAGAATGTGGAACTGTTGGATTTTTACCGCCGTTTGGGTAAACTTAGAAGTATGCCCGTATTTACCGACGGAGATTTTCACGAACTTGCCGCAGAACTGGGCGCTTACGCTTTTGTGCGTTCCAGTAATTCTGCTAAGGAACAAGCCGTAGTAATAGTAAACCGCGGCGATACCGAATACGTTTTGCCGCTTACGGGTTATTATAAGGATATTTTTACAGGCAGGCGTTATGCAGACAGTTGCGCCGTACAACCGTACGGATATGCGGTCTTGATAAAAATATAGTCATTGCAATAAATCAGTTAAAAATAAGCAAAAACCCTTGCGAAATACGCAAGGGCTTTTTACATTGCAAAAAAGCAGAAAGTAACAGTAGGGGCTTTCCCGCTTTTTTAAATAGGGGTAAGTTTTAGTTTGCAATTTTTAAAATTACGCAATCAGTTGTTTTATCCAACGTTTTTCCTTTTGGGATATTTTTCCGTCGATTGCACATATCATCATACAAACAATGATAATATCGTTTTTTAATTCTTCGTCAATTTTTCCTAAAATATCAACCATTGCGTCAACGCTGTTTTTCAATTCTTTGCTTTCGGGTTTTAACAGTTTTACGGCATATTTAACTTCTTCGTAGTTTACCGATTCTCCGAAAAATGCGCTTAGCAGCGGATAAACGAGCAAGTACTCTTCTTCGGACAGTTTACCGTCTGCCGCAATAGCGCCTAAAATAAACGTGGCGTAAATTGCCGCGCCCGTTGCCCCGTCTTGAGTAATGTTTTTAAGCGCAGGCAAAATTTTGGCGGATTTTTCCGCAAGTATTGCTCCGTAACTCAATACGTCGAGTTGTTCGAATTCTTTGCAGATTTGGTTAAATTCTTTCATCGTTATTCTCCTTTTGCCGCGGTGTCCGGCTGCTGTTCTAAACTTGCAATGCCGTAAAGTACTATGTTGCCTATTTCTTTAGATAATTCTTTCAGCGGCATAGCGCGGTCGGAATTAAACCAATACTGATAGGTAGACAACATTCCCGAAGTAATAAACTGAGCGGAAATTTCCGCTATATGAATATTGTCGGCAAATTTCCGACTTTCGTTCAGCGCTTGTTTCACTACTTCCGTAAGCGATTTGTTGAGTTTGCGTACAACATGCGATTTCGCGTCTAACTTCATCAAATTGCTGTACAGTTCAAAGTTGCTGTCTATTATCTCTGTCAAAATCTCAAATATTCTTTGAGGATTTGAAATGTGGTTTTTAAAGTCTAATTGCTGTATAGCGTCTTTCCACAAAATTATAAGGTCGTTTTCTAATTCTTCGCGTATTTCGTAAATTCCGGCATAATAGTTATAAACCGTTTTTCTGTCAACGTCGGCGACGTCCGCTATGTCTTTTATCGAAATGCTGTTGTAATCCTTTTGCGCGAGTAAAGTAATAAAAGCGTTGCGTATTGCTTTTTTAGTTTTTATTACTCTGCGGTCGGTTTTCTTCTCTTGCATAATAACTCCTTTACAAGATTGTTTTTATAAATCTTCTTATAATGCGTAAGTATAATGCAGTATGCTTAATACAACATTAAATAGACGAATATTTTAATTCTCTATTTATAATTTTTACACATTTGTAGATTTACTTTGCGTTTGTTTAGTTAGTACGGCAAATTTTTGTTTACTAAATAATATCGGCATAGACAAAGATAGTTAAATATAATTTTGACGTCAATATAATTGTCTGCAAACCGCAATAAAGCAGATGCTTTGAACTGCGGCATTAAATTTGACTACACAAATAACGCATTTTAAGTTGTTTTTGATAATAAAAACAGAGTCGGTTGTATTCGTATTAAAGGGTTTTGGCAATTATTATTATAACAACATATATATTTTGTAATAAAACAAGTATCAAAAATGGAAACGGGGGGGGGTATTCGGTTGAAATTTTGCAAAGTTTATGGTAAACTAAGCTTATGAAACGCAGACTGCTGATAGTTTTATTTGTTATTTTGTGTGTATCGTCGTTGACGGTTTTGTCGTCCTGCGATTTTATTTTGGATATAATTTTCGGACCGGAACCGGAAAAGCATACGCATAACTTACAGAATAAAATTTTGGAAGTGAGTTGTATTGCGGACACTCAAACGGAATGTTGGTATTGCGAAGGCTGTTCGCAATATTTTGCCGATGCCGACGCTCAGCAGGTTATTTTGGACGTTGACGCGCTTTTGTCGGAAGGACACGCGTATATAAGAGTATATGACGGTAACGCGCACTGGACGGCGTGCAAGTTCTGCAACGGGATAAAAGGCGAAAAGGAAGCCCATTCTTCGGATAAGTGGAACTACGACGAAGATAACCATCTGCAAATATGCGACGTGTGCTTAGCCGAGTTTAACAAAAACGTCCACGAAATGCAGGACGGAGCGTGCACAGTTTGTAGTTATATTGTCGATTACGCCAAGTATTGCAATTCCGACTACGGATACCGACAACTTGCAACGCTTGAAGACGGCGAAAAAATGCAAAAGTATTACAACGCGCTGGACAGCATTATGGGCGACGCGCACAGCAACGCCAACTTTAATGCCGAAAAAGTTACCACTAAAAACGGCACTTGGTATGTACTGCCGCAAGTTAATTTTGTTCAGTATAATCTAGACCAAACTCAGGCGTTTACCGTTTTGTCGTCTTACCGCAACGACCATCCGCTTTATTACTGGATTAGCAACAGCGTGCTAACTTCTTCTTCGCAAGCGGGACATATCGCTTTGAAAGTTTGCGTAGAGGAAGAATATGCGCAAGGCAATGTTCGGGTAGAGCAAAACGCCAAACTGTACAAATCAATTTCACAATATATGCAACTTGTTCAAAACGAAAACAATGCGTACAGAGTAGCCGAAATTTTTCACAATAAAATAATCGACAACATTGACTATGCTTATACAAATGAAGGGCTTCCGCAAGAGGAACGTTGGGCGCACAGCATAATAGGCGTGTTCGAGCGTAAGTCGGCAGTGTGCGAAGGATATGCAAAGGCTTTTCAGGCATTGTTAAACGCCAAAGGAATAAATAACATTTACGTTACGGGGCAAAGCAATAATCAAGGACACGCGTGGAATTTAGTTCAAATGGATAACGGCGGTTGGTACTGGTACGACCTTACTTGGGATGACCAGCCCAATATACCCAGCGGCAAAATTTACGATTATTTTTGTAAAACCGACTCTGAATTTCCTAATCACAAGGTTTCTGACGAAAAGGAAGGTCTGGACTACCTTTACGATCTTCCCGACCGCGCGCCAAACCGTTACAACGTATTTTTTTAACATATAGCAAAATTCAAAAATAAATAAAAGTGTAAAAAACGGATTATGTGTGCTATTACCTTCGGATAGCGTAAAACATAATCCGTTTTATTATATTGATTTGTTGATATACCAATTTCAGATTGTTTTCTACGATAATAAAACGTTTAAGAGATAGTATATTCCGTTTAGTTAGTTCTGCTTGCAAAAAGTTTATTTTGTTCATACATATAGCATTTAATAATGTTTAAATTGAGGAATAAAGTAAGAATAAAAACAGTATTGACATTTTAAAATTCAGCAGTATAATAAGAGTAATAATAGTTAGGAGGTTTCATTATGAGCGATGAAAGTGTGAAAACCGGTTATCCTTACGCTTATAATAACGGTTCATCATTAGGCGGTACAACGTGGTCTACTCCGAATGACGATGACGGTGGATACGATCCGTCTCCGTCTTTAGGCTACTCCAGAGATGATGATGAATACGAAATGTAGAAAAGAAATAAATTTGTTTACTTGTTTATCGTATAAAACTAAGCGCACATTTGACTGTGCGCGTATTTTTTTGAGGGACATAACGTAAAGTCAAATTCGCGTACGGCAATATTCAATGTAAGCAAACGTAATATTCTAGTCGGGTTATATGCCGCTGTCGGCGTACTGTTTGGTTTGTCGGTAAAAGCCGTCGATAATGCAAACCTAATTGCTGTAATTATTTAGACTTAAACAGTTCGGCAGGCTCTATACTCAAAACTTCGCAAATATCCAATATTGTTTTCAAACTTATATTGATTTTTCCGCTTTCAACTTTATGAATATAACTTGCGTCTTTTCCTATACGCAAACTCAATTCATAAGCCGACAATTTCGCCTTTATTCTTATTCTTGCTAAATTAACTCCAAAATCGCTAAATACCATAATTATATTTTAGTCAATTAAACGCTTTGACTAATTGACTGATAAGCAATATAATGGAATTATAGTCAATTATGAGGTGTTTTATGAGAATGATAGAACAATCTTGCTGTTTTATAGGACATAGAAAAATCGAAAACAAACAGTATATATATGAAAAATTAAAACTTTGTATTCAAGACTTAATAGTGAAATCAAATATTACCACATTTTTATTTGGTAGTCGTAGCGAATTTAACGACCTTTGCAGGAAAGCGGTAACGGAACTAAAGGAGATTTACCCTCATATTACAAGGGTATATGTTCGTGCCGAATACGAGTTTGTTTCTGATGACTATCTAAATTATCTTTTGAGTTTTTATGAAGAAACTTACTATGCAGAGAAATCTCGTAATGCAAGTAGGCTTGTATATATTAAAAGAAATGAAGAGCTTATTGATAGCAGTAATATATGTGTTTTTTACTATAAAAGTAGTGCAGGTCGTGGCGGAACAACGATAGCGTTTGATTATGCGCAAAAACGTAAAAAAAAGATTATTGAAATAGTTTAGTTTTCTCTATTTACTGATTACGGAACAAACGATGATTACAATGTAAAAAAAACCGCAAAAGCGATTTCTAATTCCGACATAAACGCAGGGTGTGCGTATACGTCTTGTGTGGTGGAGGTGGCGGGACTTGCACCCGCGTACCAACGCAAGACTATAAGACTTTCTCCGTACACAGTTTATTTTTGAGTCGCAACGGACGGAAAACAAACAAACCAACCGTTGTCCGCAACAAATTAAATTTCAAATACCAACGTTTTGTCGCATCCGCTAATATTCTATCTGCGTATTATGACGCAGGACATTCCGCCACGCAAAAAAGCGAAAGCCTACGAGCCGGTATAATTAAGCGGCGTAAGCCATTCCGTAAGAACGGCTTGTATTTGTGCTATTATTAGCGTTTAATTTAAGTTTGCATTTTTAACGCAGATGCACTGCGGTACGCTTATCAAATATCCTTTAACGTCGGGCGAATCTTACAAACACCCCCGTATATATAAATTTGCGGCACGCCGCAAAATCATATCCAGTTTTTACTTTTATATGCCGTTTCATTCCGCAGTTGTTACAATCAATTTGTATTTTTTTTATTCAGTGCGGATTGCCGTGTAAATTTCCGTATCTTTTAATCGGTAATTACTAAAACAGCAATATAGCCGTTTGATATTTACGGTTCAAATTTGTACTTTTTATAGTTTATTCTTTAAACTCTGTCTTTATTTCAAAACATACTGCGCGTATCTTTTGTTCATATTTTCAATGTCCAGCATAATCAACATATCGGCGTGGTGCAGTAATTTGTTACGGGGACAAGCCGACTTGGCAAATTTGCAGCCTAAGGCAAGATACGCTTTAACAGCGGTAGGTATTTGTCTTTTGGCTTTGAGTACGTCTATCTCCTCAATGGGAACAGAATCCATAGGTATACTCGGCTCTAACGCGTAGGGTTGCATATTAGGGTCTGTTTGCGGACTTCTGTAATACAGGTAACTAAATACGTTCCGTAAGTCGGCGTCCGTCATCTCGGGCATCGTTATTATGCCGAATAACAAACGTAAGCCGTGTTCTTTGGCGTATTCGCTGGCGCCCTTTAACATAAGTTTAATTACAACGCCGTTGCGGTAATCTTTGTGTACCGCCGCCTTGCCTAACTCCAAAATTTTGTAAGGCAACTTCTTTAAGTCGTCTATATTAAATCCCCATTCGGAATAAAAACTTTCTATCCTGCAATTAGGACGCTCAAACATTTCTTTTGTAATAAAACGGTAACTTCCTACAACCGTATCGTTAGTAGTGTCTACTACAATCAAATTGTCGCAATCGCGGTCCTCTTCCGTAAAAGATTCTTCAAACGTAATAGTCGACGGGTCGCGGTGTCCCAGTATCAACGCTTCGTAGCGCAGTCTGCGGACTTTGTACAATTCTTCTTCTGTTTCTACTAATTTAACTTTAAAGTTCTGTCTAACTATCTCTTTCATAATCGCCTTTATTTTAGCGTTAACCTGTTGAGGGCAAGTTTAAACGCCTAAAAAACAATATTCGCAAAAATTATAAACTAAATTGAGTAAAATGTAAACTTATTTTTATTACAGTATAAATAACTGAAAATAAACTAAAAAGTATTTTAACTTTGTGTAATAAATATTTAGTAGAAATGTTTTTATCGGTCGTAAAATATAACTGTAAATTACAGATATTTGCGTTTTGATACACTCAGTCGGTGTCGGTCGGCAAGTTGTACGGCTGAGGTAATCAGATTCAAGTTTGTTTTGTATTTGTAAAATAAATTTAAGTATAATCTAATAAACACATTATCCGTTAAAAAGGCGTTTGTTCATTACCGTTTAAAAAACGACGTTTAATTTACAGATTGCATTTTTTCATATTTTGTTTGCGCGTAAATTTTTCGTTGTATAATACTACTTATTTTATCAAACAAAAAAATTAGTCGTCATATTTGGGAAACAAACAGGCGTTAAAAACAGTATTATTAAGGAGGCTATTTTTTTGTATTTTGCCGTAATATTCCATTAGCCTAAGATATTCTCCGTTTACCTTACGGTCGAAGTTAAAGAGAAAACTGTCTTTTGCTAAAAACATACTAAACGTATTCGGTCTACATACAGTAAAAATTAGTACTAATTTACAAACGGTAAACGTGTTAAGATACTTTGTTAAAGTCTGGTTCTGTCCAAGTCGGCAACGGTTATCGATGCGCGTTTTCCTACATTAACTTAGGGTTGTACAAATGTCAAAATATTCTTACAAGGTAAATATCTACTTGTCTCGTTACAAACGCGGTGATGAATCGGCGTTTGATAAACTTTACAATTACATAGCAAATCACTTGCGTTGTGTAGCGTACAGTTATCTGTCAAACAAGTTGTATACAGATGACGTTGTTGCAGACGTGTTTGTCAAATTGCCACATTTTATTTATCAATTCGATCCGAACAGCGACGGCTATAACTGGTTGTATAAAATCGTGCGCAATGTGGCTTTCGATTACAACAAGTTGGATAGCCACACTAAACTGAGCGAAGAAAATCACATAAACCTAGCGTTGACTTTACACAAAGTAAGTTCCAAAGATACTGATTCGGCAATTGATATCAATTGTGTTATTTCCGAACTTGACGCACATGAACGCGATTTGATCGAACGCCGTTTCTTCCGTAATCAAACTTTCGCCGAAATTGCAGAGTGTTACGGTGTTACAAAAGCGGCAATTTACAAACGTTTGCAAAAGATACTGGCTAAGATTAGAGAAAAATTGCAAAATTAGTGGACGTCAACTTGTTTACAACGGTAAAAGTTTCGTATATAATAATGTTTAATAGGAGTACACAAATGACAAAAGTAAGGAAGTTTGTTCTTTTGCCGTTGTTGCTGGTATTTTCGATGATATTCGGCGTTGCAACATTTACGGCAGTTGCTGAAACCGATATCAGATACGCTGACGCTCCATTTATAAGTCCACGTTCCACAAGCGAAAAAATTTATTATACTAACCGTATAGAAAAATTATCAAACGAAACTGATGGAAAATGTCCTAGATACAGACAATTAACCAATATGACCAATGCTTGCGGTACAGTAGCAGGAACTACGATAGTAGGCTTCTACGATAAGTATTTTCCTAACCTGATTCCCAATTGGGTATCGTATTATGAAGCAAGCGGTTTATACCGTTTGCAAGACACAACCTATGTGCCGGCAGTTATGAACGAACTGTATACGCTTATGCGTACTAATGTGGACGACGTGGGCGTGAGCGAAAACGATTTTAAAACGGGACTGCAAACCTACGTCAACAATCGCGGGCACAATCTAACATATACAAGCGTGCGTAACTGGTTGGGTAAACTCAATTTTGACGAATGTAAGGCTGCGCTAGACCAAAACAAAGTTATTGCCCTTTTAACTAAGGCCGGTGAAGTTTATGATATAAGTATGTATGATGGATACGATGCGATTGATCCTATAACAATATCCGGCGCGCATATAATGGTGGCTTACGGATATTATCAGGTTGAGTACTACAACGCTAACGGCTTGTTCCGTACAGATACATATTTGAAAGTTGCAACGGGAAGAAGTCCGCAGTCATTAGCATATTACAAAATTGATTCAAATAATCTGAATGCGGCTTATATAGTCAATATTTATTAGCATCTGTTGTTTTTCTTACGTTAAAACAACAGAGCAGTTAATATTTTGACCGTAGTTGTTGCATAATGTAAGTTAAGGAGATATAAATGAGAGAAAGAGACGTTCACGACCTTATCGAACAGCAAGACCCCGAACACAAACAGGAACTGCTCGACAAAATAAAGGTGCGTATTGCGGAGGAGAATATCTTTCCGCAAACTCAGCAGAATACTGAGCACAAGCCTGTTGCTGCCAAGAAAAAGAACAAACTTACACTTGTTATTGCTTCGGTAGTTACGGCGTGTTTGCTGTGCCTTGCAATAGTTCTTCCCGTAACGTTGACCGAAACAAAGAACCGTTATTGTGTTGACGGCGATTACGTTGGAGAAATTGTAAGCTATAACATAAAGGAATATTCCGAAAAAAACAATAAAAATATGTTGTATCTTGATTTGTATGATAGTGTTGATACAATATTAACTGAGTTTTATTACAATTTAAAAGACCGTAACGATATGATTTTTATATCGGAAGAAATGGAAAACGGTACGACAGGAGAGCTTATTAAAGTTATCATTACAGATAACAAAACTCGAGTTGATGTTTTAAATAAATGGAATAATTGTGAAAAAAAATCTGTAATATGCGGAGTGTCGGTTCAAACCGTTAAAACAGAAATTTTTATGTTGGCAACATTTGAATACAACGGCTTTAGATATTATTTACAAGTAGACAATGCCGCTAACCAAAACCGCGTTACCGAAATAGTTGAACAAATGCTCGCGGTTAAATAGTGCAATAAAGTAACAAACACGGTTATTTACACAAAGTAAATTTATTTAAAAAGAGAGATTGTTTTTAAAACAATGTTCGCTAGCCGTAGGCGACTGACAAATTTGCGGCACAAAGCCCTTGCGTAGGTAGCAGGGGCTTTTTCTATTATTGTCGTCCTTTGCAACAAAAATTGCCGAGCCGTAAGCGGTTTCATTACCGCAGTTGGTTTAAAAGAGCTACTATTCAATCTTTTAGCCTTTTTAAACATAACCCGTTTGCATTTTTCGACAAAAAACTACAAAAACCGACAAAACGAAATTCTTGTAAATAAAGCGTAAAATTACGTTTAGCAATAAATATTTGACAAGCATTGCTTTTTGTTTTGATTATTGATATAATAGCAGTATCGATTCCGCTACTGTGAAAAAGGAGCCTTTTTAAAATGGCGAATAAAGAAGTTTTTGTAAAGGGAATAAATGTCAGATATAACAGCAGTGTTGACGACAATGATTATATTTGTTTAACCGATATAGCCAAAGCCAAGAATTCGGAACATTCCGGTATGGTTATAATAAATTGGTTAAAGAATTATTCTACTATCAAGTATCTAGGTTTGTGGGAAACTTTGCATAACCCCGATTTTAATGTATTAGAATTCGAATACATTAAAAACGATTCGGGCGAAAATTCGTTTGTTTTAACTGCTCAACAATGGATAGAAAAAACAAATGCTATCGGTATTGTATCGAAGGCGGGCGTTACGGCGGCACTTACGCGCATAAAGATATTGCCTTTAAATTTGCAAGTTGGATTTCAGTCGAATTCGAGTTGTATCTTATCAAAGAATTCCAGCGGTTAAAAGTAGAAGAACAAAAGGCTTTAGAATGGACGGCAAAGCGTGAACTGGCAAAAGTAAATTACCATATACATACAGACGCTATCAAGGAGAATATTGTTCCTACGCTTTCGGAAGAGCAATTAAAGTTTGTGTACGCAGACGAGGCAGATTTGTTGAATGTGGCTTTGTTCGGCAAAACGGCGGCGCAGTGGCGGGAAGAAAACCCTGACAAAAAGGGCAATATCCGAGACTACGCAACGATAGAACAATTACTTGTTATTGCAAATATGGAAAGTTTGAACGCTTATTTGATAGAACAACAAATTCCGCAAGCAGAGCGTTTGAAACAGTTAAACAATATGGCGCGTTCGCAGTTAAGGGTATTACAGCAGACAAATTCTCCGTTGCTTACAGACGGAAGAAAAGATTAGCGTTAGTGTGCTAAAACGCGTCGGCGTAAGACAATTAAACAACGCCGCGCAAGTCGTTTAAAATAAATTGTTTAAAAATATCAGGAGTTAATTATGGTAGAAAGTATACTGGTAAAGAAAAACTGTTCAGTCAAAATTAAAATTACCGTCAAAAGTTTAATTTCGGTCGGGCTTGTTGCGTTGGCTGTCGCTCTGCCTCAACTTGTGCATTTGGCTTTGGGTTCGGCAGGCGGAGTACAATGGCTGCCTATGTATTTACCCGTGCTTATCGGCGGTTGTATTCTCGGTATCGGCTGGGGCGTCGGTATCGGTTTGGCGGCGCCTGTTGTAAGTTTTTTGATTACGTTAGGTACCGGCAATCCTATGCCTGCCGCCGCACGTTTACCGTTTATGATGGCAGAACTTGCAGTGTTTGCCGTTGTATCGGGTTTATTTGCAAAAAAGATCAACGCTAACGCGTGGCTTGCGTTTCCTGCAGTATTGCTTGCTCAAGTTGGCGGCCGCGCGGTATTTATGTTACTTGCGGTAGTGTTTCAATCCGTTACGCCCTTTTCTCCTGCGCTTATTTGGTCGCAAATTCAAGCGGGGCTTTTAGGAATGGTATTGCAAGCAGTGGTTGTTCCCTTTGCAGTAATGGGTTTAAAACTGCTTTTAAACAGAGACGTCAAAAATGACTGATTTAGAAAGGGCAAAAAACAATTTGGACGGGCATACGATTGCTCTCTGTAAAGGTAATACGGACTTAACTAGCGATAAGCGCGGTATTTCTCCTATGATGGACTTTATTGCCGACGGAATAAATCTGTCGGGATATTCCGTCGCCGATTTGATTGTCGGCAGAGCGGCGGCAATGCTGTTTGTTAAAGCAGGTATAAAAAACGTGTATGCCAAAACAATGTCTAGGGGCGGCAAAGCCGTGTTGGAACAGTACGGCATTGCATACGGCTACGGCGAATTGACGGACGCAATAATTAACCGTTTGGGTACGGATATTTGTCCTATGGAAAAAGCCGTGGCTAATGCGCAAACTCCTGACGAAGCGTACATTTGCATAAAACAACAACTAGAGTTACTAAAAGCATAGCATACGTTTTACGTTAAAAAACGCAACGCGAATATCAAAACATTAGATACAAGCGATTAAAATATTATATCGCAATAAGTTTAGTAATGCTATTTGTTTTGTATAATTTGCATTACTGTATAATAAAAATGTAACCGTATTGAGCGTTTAACGACAATTAACAACGGTTATACATCACATCACGCAAATGGTTAACTGTTTGCAAAGGTCTGCTTGGTGTGTGAAATGGATTGTAGTAAAATAAATTTCATTTAAACGGGAACACTGCAAAGATTGTTGCAGTGTTTTTTTGCGCCTGTTACAAAAATCTAACTGCCGCTAACCTAGTCAATTTTCATTTCAATGCTTGACTTTTTTAACGTTCAATGTTACTATTAGTAATATTGATAATGTTTAACAGTTATCTGTTTCAATCCGTTCGGTCGGGTAGGTATTTGAGTAAAATTACCCAAGTATCGGGCAATAATGCGGCATTATCAAATTTTTGCACAGTAAATGTTTACGGGAGGACAATATGGAAAACATAATTTTGGGGTTGCTTTTGTTGCAGCCGCGATCT
The DNA here is from genome assembly GCA_947053925.1 of uncultured Clostridia bacterium. Lineage (GTDB taxonomy): Bacteria > Bacillota > Clostridia > Christensenellales > CAG-314 > Fimimonas. The sequence goes on along the minus strand of CAMRUG010000006.1, from coordinate 5,639 downwards.
ATTTACCAATTGCGTAAACGAATCGAACAAGGTTTAAATCTTATGTACAGTTGCAGTATGGGCAGTATTCAAGCCGCAGTAAAAAAATTGCTGGGTGGTGGGTACATTGTTGTTAGCGACGTCAGCAGCGAAGGGCGCGCCGTTAAGACTTACGCCATTACCGAACAGGGCAGAGCCTATTTTAGTAAGTGGGTAAACAGTCCGCTTGAAAACGATTTCGGAAAAAACCGCGAATTGGCAAAAATATATTTTATGGGTTTCTCTGACAAAGCCAACCGCGTTTCGGTAGTGGAAAAATATATCGAAGACCTAAATACAACCTATCAAAAACTCGATTTTATATGTACTGAAGGCGACAGACTTATATCTAAGGAATATAACGATATTTTATTCTTTCAGTTGCAATCGGCAAAATACGGACGTGATTGCGTGCGTTTTAATATAGAGTGGTATAAAAATTTTTTAAAGGAATTGAGGTAATATAATGGAAAAACTGTATCTTGAAAATTCGCCTATTGCTTACTATATTGACGGTAGCGCAGGTAATAAAGATTGGGTTGTATTTTTGCACGCCGCTTTTGTAGACAGCCGTATGTTTAATAAGCAGTTTGATTATTTTGCAGGCAAGTACAATTTGATTGCCGTTGATATTATCGGACACGGTCAATCTGTTAAAGCGCGCGGTAAAGACGGCATAGAAGATATGTCGCGGTGGATAGACGGTATTTTGACAAAGCACGGGATAAACGCCGCGCATTTTGTAGGCGTTTCGTTAGGTTCGGTTATAGCGCAGGACTTTTGCAACCGCTTTGACAAAGAAGTGCTTTCGCTTGCGTGCTTCGGCGGATACGACATCAACGACTTTGACATTAAAGCGCAAAAAAGCAATACTAAACAGCAAATGTCAATGATGTTTAAAGCGTTGTTTTCTATTAAACAGTTTGCAAAGTCCAACAAGAAGATTTCGGCTTATACCGAATCGGCGCAGGAAGAGTTTTACAATTTGAATATACAATTTCCAAAAAAATCTTTTATGTACTTGGCAAAGTTGGGCAATCTTGTAAACAAGTATCCGTCCAAGATGCCCGATTATCCTTTGCTGGTCGGTTGCGGCGAGCACGATATACCTATGGAATTAGAAGTATCGCGAATTTGGGCGGAAAGAGCAAACTGTCAATATGCGGTAGTAGCAGGCGCGGGGCATTGCGTAAATATGGATAAGCCCGACGAATTTAATCTACTGTTGGAGCAGTTTTGGCAAAACGGCAATCAGATACGACAGTGAGTTTAAAATTCGCGGAATTACAAAGACTATGTGTACCCCCAAAGTCAGACGGTTTTGGAGGTGCACATTTTTTATGGGCAAAATAAGTTTAAGTACGCATTGCGTAAAATAACCTTGCCGCTAATAATAGGATATTATAAGTCGCATACGGTTACAAATTCTGTCGTGTGCATGATAAAGTTAAATACAAGTTAGTGCTTGAAATGCAACGCCGTTTGTGATACAATTAAAATATGAAAACAGTATTATATTTAGATTGCTGCTTGCGCGGCGAACAATCCCGAACGAAAATTATAGCAAACGCTTTTTTTGACGTATTACTTAAACGCGGAGGCTTTAGGGTCGAAACGGTAACGCTTGATAATATTCCGATTGCGCCGCTTGGCAGGGCAGAATACGAACACCGCGAGAAATTGCTTGCGCAGGGAAGTTTAAACGACGGTATGTTTGACCTTGCAAAGCAGTTTGCGCGCGCCGATATTGTAGTAGTTGCCGCTCCCTTTTGGGATATGGGCATACCTGCCAAATTGAAAACCTATTTTGAAAACGTATCTGTTTCCGGCATTACGTTTAAATGTACCGAAGCAGGTTGTAACGGATTGTGCAGAGCGGAAAAAACGGTGTACATAACAACCCGCGGAATGGACATTGCCGACGGCAGTATTATGGAACAGGCTTCGCCGTATCTTGCTGCGTTGACTAAGTTTTTTGATATAGGCGGTTTTGATATGGTGTCCGCTTACGGTTTGGATATACAAGTTGACAAGGTAGAACAACTTGTTGCAAATGCGGCAGAGCGCGCAACGAAACTTGCCGAAACGCTTTAAGTCTTGCAAACAATAATTTTCTTACAGTAGCCCGACGTAAAATTCATCGGGCTTTATTGCGCTTTTAGTGAGATTGTACGGCGTGTTTTAGTGATATAAAAATATATTTCATTGCGATACGGTAATTAAGTGTAATGTAGTTGCCAAGTAAATTAAGAGGTGAAAGTGCAGTTTGAAAAGTTTTGCGAACTTATAAAAGGGCGGCAGTGCAATTTTCGCTGTCGTTTTTTTTGTAATAAGCGGTATAAAATAAATTGATTTTATCAAGGCGGAGTTATTATTGTAATTCTCTTTGAAACAACCTATTGCAATTATACCGTAAAAGATTTATTTGACGTAAAAACACTTGTAATTTTTGTCAAAATATTGTACAATAATTTTGTTTGGGGCTTGTCTGCATTTTGCGGCGTATTTGTTGCAACAATGCAGTAGTCAAACCCTTGCTTAACACACAAATTTATTTTGGAGGAATAATAAAGTGGCAAAAAAGTATACTTATTTGTTCAGTGAAGGCGATGCTTCTATGCGCGAACTGCTTGGCGGCAAAGGCGCAAACTTGGCAGAAATGACCAAAATCGGCTTGCCCGTTCCGCAAGGCTTTACTATCAGTACGGAAGCCTGCACGCAGTACTATGAAGACGGTAGAAAAATCAACGACGAAATCAAGGGTCAAATTATGGACTACATCGTCAAGATGGAAAAGATTACCGGTAAAAAATTCGGCGATAAGGAAAATCCCCTTCTCGTATCCGTACGCTCGGGCGCACGCGCGTCTATGCCCGGTATGATGGACACAATTTTAAATCTTGGTTTGAACGAAGAAGTTGTAGAAACTTTGGCTAAAAAGTCGGGTAATCCCCGTTGGGCTTACGACTGTTACAGAAGATTTATTCAAATGTTCTCCGACGTTGTTATGGAAGTCGGTAAGAAATATTTTGAAGTTTTAATCGACAAAATGAAAGAAAAACGCGGCGTTACAAACGACGTAGATTTGACCGCCGACGACCTTAAAGAACTTGCAAATCAATTTAAAGCCGAATACAAGGCTAAGATAGGCAAGAATTTCCCCACCGACCCCAAAGAACAACTCTTTGCGGCAGTAGAAGCGGTATTCCGTTCGTGGGATAACCCCCGCGCTAACATTTACCGTATGGACCACGATATCCCTTATAGCTGGGGTACTGCGGTTAACGTACAGATGATGGCTTTCGGTAATATGGGCGACGATTGCGGAACAGGCGTTGCATTTACGCGTAACCCCGCAACGGGCGAAAAAGGTCTTATGGGCGAATTTTTGATGAACGCTCAGGGTGAAGACGTTGTTGCAGGCGTTCGTACACCTATGCACATCGACCAAATGGCAAAGATTCTTCCCGACGTATACAAACAATTCCTTGAAGTTTGCGATACTTTGGAACATCACTACAGAGATATGCAGGATATGGAATTTACTATCGAACAAGGTAAACTCTATATGCTTCAAACCCGTAACGGAAAGCGTACGGCTGCCGCTGCAATCAAGATTGCTTGCGATTTGATTGACGAAGGTATGATTACCGAACAGGAAGCGCTAATGCAAATTGACGCTAAGTCTTTGGATATGTTGCTTCACCCGACGTTTGACGCTAAGGCGCTTGCCGCTGCAGACAAAAACAACGTTGTAGGCAAAGGTATTGCCGCAAGTCCGGGAGCGGCCGCAGGTACTATCGTATTTACGCCGGAAGACGCTGTTGAACTCGGCAAACAAAAGAAAAAAGTTATTTTGGTACGTTTGGAAACTTCTCCCGAAGATATTGAGGGTATGAAGTACGCACAAGGTATTTTGACCGTTCGCGGCGGACAAACTTCTCACGCGGCAGTAGTTGCCCGCGGAATGGGAACTTGCTGTGTATCCGGTTGCGGCGACATTAAAATGGACGAAGAAAACAAACAATTTGAACTTGGCGGAAAAATGTTCCGCGAAGGCGACGAACTCTCTTTGGACGGCTCGACAGGTAAAATTTACGACGTTGCAATCAAGACTGTTCCCGCCGATCCTTCCAGCGGATATTTCGGACGTATTATGAAGTTGGCAGACAAGTACAAGGCTTTGGAAGTCCGTACAAATGCCGACACTCCCGCAGATGCTCAAAACGCCGCACGTCTCGGCGCGCAAGGTATCGGTTTGTGCCGTACTGAGCATATGTTCTTCGGCGAAGGACGTATCGACAAGATTCGCGAAATGATAGTTTCCGAAACGGTTGAAGAACGCGAAGCCGCTCTTGCTAAAATCGAACCGCTTCAACAAGCCGATTTTGAAGGACTTATGGAGGCGCTTGAGGGTAAACCCGTTATTATACGTTATCTTGACCCGCCGCTTCACGAATTTGTTCCTACTTCGGAAAAAGATATTGAAGAACTTGCTAAAAGACAAGGTAAGACAGTAGCGCAAGTTAAGCAAATCTGCAACAGCTTGCACGAGTTTAACCCGATGATGGGACACCGCGGATGCCGTCTTGCGGTAACTTATCCCGAAATTGCAGTAATGCAAACAAAGGCTGTAATTAAGGCCGCATTGGCAGTACAAAAACGCCATAAGAACTGGCACGTTGTTCCCGAAATCATGATTCCGCTTGTAGGCGAAGTTAAGGAACTTGCTTATGTTAAAAAGGTAGTTTGCGAAACAGCAGACGCTGTAATTAAAGCGGCTAAATCCAACTTGAAATATCAAGTAGGTACAATGATTGAAATTCCCAGAGCCGCACTTACTGCCGACGAAATTGCAAAAGAAGCGGAATTCTTCAGTTTTGGTACAAACGACCTTACTCAGATGACATTCGGTTTCAGCCGCGACGACGCAAGTAAATTCTTGCCCAGTTACTACGGCGCAAAGATTTACGAAAGCGATCCGTTTGCCCGTCTTGATACGGTTGGCGTAGGCAAATTGATGAAAATGGCAGTAACGCTCGGACGTGAAACCCGCCCCGAACTTCAATGCGGTATTTGCGGCGAACACGGCGGAGATCCTTCGAGTATAGAGTTTGCGCATAGAATAGGCTTGACGTATGTATCCTGCTCGCCTTACCGTGTGCCCATCGCTCGCCTCGCTGCAGCGCAAGCATCGATTAAATATCCCAGATAGTAATAAAAAATAAGTAAATACACAAAAACGGCACGGAATACCCGTGTCGTTTTTCTATTTGTATTAGTTTTTGTGTTTTAAATTTTGTTACTGCAATATTTTCCGAATAGCATTCGTCTAAAAGACCGATAAAAAAATACAAGCAAGTTGCTAAGTACACACAGTTTAATTTTTAGTAAGCGTACTGTTAAAAATCTTAAACATTATGGACGAAATGATATTTGGATCGGTATATTTTATATAAGCTACGTTTTTAACGGTTAATTTACGTTGTATGCGGCAGTTTTTACTACCTTAACTTTTAAAGTTAGGACAAGGTGTTTCTGTAATTGTACATAGTTAATACTTGTATTTTGCGGTTGATTGTTACTTCGGTGTAACGTTCTGTAGTGGTAATACTGGAATG
>CAMRUG010000005.1 GCA_947053925.1 uncultured Clostridia bacterium | reverse complement strand
TGGACGTTATCGCTATGTACCAAGCAGGCTTTAAACGCGCCGTTGCAAGTATGGGTACAAGCCTTACGGAAAGTCAGGCAAAATGGCTGTCGCGTTTGACTTCTACCGTGTATATCTGTTACGACGGCGACGCGGCAGGGCAAAAAGCCACTGTGCGCGGTTTGGATATTTTGGACAAAGCGGGGCTGGAAGTAAAGGTAATGACCGTTCCGGAAAAACTCGATCCCGACGAATTTATCAAAAAGTACGGCAAGGACGCATTTGAAAAACTAATAGACGAAGCGTTGCCTTTGCCTGACTACAAACTTAAACTTTTGGATATTGCCTTCCCGATAGACAGCGCGGACGCCGCTAAACGTAACGACGCTTTGGCGAAGTATGTTCGGGGCGCGTTGATAATGTTAAAAGGGCTTGACGACGTTCGTCAATCGCAGTATATTGCGGCAGTTTCGCTGAAAACGGGCTATTCGCAGGAGTATATCCGCCGTAAGTTGCTTTCAAACGGGGCAGAAGATACCGTTCAGCCGATAGTATCCAACCAAATGTCTCCTAGACTTCGCGCGCAGTACTTTGTGGCGGCGTGCCTGCTTAACGGACAGGACTACGCATCGTTAGAGAGCGCGCCCGAGTGCGATACGCTGTTTTTAAATAACCTTTACGCATACCTTACAGAATGTAAAAACAGCGGCGTAACTCCGCAGGTGGATATGCTTTATACCGTTTGTCCCGACGCAACTTCTGAAGAATATTCTGCAATAATAGACGTAGATTTTTCCAAGTCGAAATACGCCGTAAATAAGCAGAATTTTAAAGAATGCAGGGCATTGCTCGAAAAGGACAAACTAACTCGGCAAAAAGAAGAATTGTTAAAGAAAGTACAGCAGAATCCCGACGACCTTTCGCTGTTGGAAGAATTGGGAAAAATAAGTCAAAAGATAAATTCGGTAGAATAATTTTTAAGGAGATAATATGGAACTTACTCAAACCTATCTCAAAACGCTTTGCGACGAGATAAAGACAGGCGGCAACGACAAAATTTCATTTGAAGATTTAGATTCCAAACTGGAAAAACTGGAACTTACCGCCGAGCAGAATGCAGAGATATACAAGTATCTGGAAACTAACGGCGTCAAGATAATAGATACGTTCGACAAGGACAATACCGCTCTCTACAAGAGTATCGGCGACGTAGCGGTGGACGACCCTGTAAAAATGTACCTTAAAGATATAGGCAAAGTACCCCTTTTAACAAGCGAAGAAGAAGCAGAGTTATCCCGCCGTATGTTAGAGGGCGACGAGGACGCAAAACAAAAACTGTCCGAAGCAAATCTGCGTTTGGTAGTGTCTATCGCTAAACGTTATGTCGGACGCGGAATGCTGTTTCTCGATTTAATTCAGGAAGGTAACTTGGGGCTTATGAAAGCCGTAGAAAAGTTCGACCATACCAAGGGCTTTAAATTCAGTACATACGCAACGTGGTGGATACGCCAAGCCATAACCCGCGCAATAGCCGACCAAGCAAGGACTATCCGTATCCCCGTACATATGGTAGAAACTATCAACCGCCAAGTACGCGCACAGCGCGCCTTGTTGCAGGAATTAGGGCGCGAGCCCACCCCCGAAGAAATCGGCGATTATATGGGGCTTCCGACGGAAAAGGTTATCGAAATACAAAAGATTGCGCAAGACCCCGTAAGTCTGGAAACGCCGATAGGCGAGGAAGAGGACAGCCATTTGGTAGACTTTATCGAAGATACCAAAACCGTTGCTCCGGGAGAAGCGGCGGCGCAGACAATGCTCCGCGAGCAACTTATACAGGCTTTGCACAAACTTACTCCTCGCGAAGAAAAAGTTATCCGTCTAAGATACGGACTCGATGACGGCAAACAGCGTACTCTCGAAGAAGTCGGACGTGAATTTAACGTTACGCGCGAACGTATAAGACAGATTGAAGCAAAGGCTTTGCGTAAACTTCGCAATCCTACCAAATCTAAAAAACTGCGCGATTATCTGGACTGATATGCTTAGTAAAAGGCTCAATAAACTTGTAGACTGCCTGCCGCATTGCAGCACTTTGGCAGATGTCGGATGCGACCACGGATATGTGGGAATACAGGCGTTAGAACGCGGCGTGGCGCGCCAAGTTATCTTTGTCGACATCTCGCAAGAATGTCTCAATAAAGCCGCTGAGAACTGTCCTGCGGCGTTTAAAAGCAATGCGTCTTTTGTCTGCCGTAACGGTCTCGGGAATATCCGCGCCGATACTGCGGCAATATGCGGTATGGGCGGGCTGGAAATTATTTCTATTTTAGACGGCGCGGATACTCTTCCTAAAACCGTGGTTTTACAGCCTATGCGCAATGTGTCGGAAGTAAGGGCGCGGCTTATCGAAGACTACAAAATAACTTTGGACGAAAAGATTTACGACGGCAAATTTTACGATGTCATTGTTGCGGACTTGAGTAACGAAAGGCAATCTTTGACGGAGTTGGAATTGCAATTCGGACTGAGTAATATCTCTTGTCCTACGCAGGATTTTGTAGACTATTTACTTTGGGAACAAACAAAACTTACAAATATTTTAAATGCCTGCTCTTCGCAGGAAGTACGTTCAAAACTTGTTCTTGTCGAGCAAGCGTTGGAAATTATAAGGAGAAAACAATTATGATACAAGCGGAAATGTTACAATACCAATCAATAGACAGGGAACTTAACCGTATCGAAAAGGAACTTAAAAAGAACGAGTTTTTTGTTAAAAGCAAACAATACAAGGCTCTTCATCAAGGTTGCGAAGACAATATTGCAAAGTCGGAAAGTAAAGCGGCGGAACTGCGTAACCAACTGGCGGCGGCACGTCAGAATATGGCTGAGATAAACGGCGTTTTGGACGAGTATTATAAGGAAATCGAGGAAGTCGAGGGGGAAGACGAACTCAATTATATGAGTAAAAAACTCAACGAGCAACTGGATATGCTTGCCTCTCTCGAACGCGAAATCAAACGTATTTCTCACGAGGGGGAAGAAATCGTCAAGACGCTGGACGATATAAATTCTAAACTGCCCAAGATTATCTCACTGTATGCCAAGTGCAAGGAAGAGTTTAACAAAGTGGCAGAGTCGGCAAAACCTCGCATCAACGAACTCAGACAAAAACAGGCGGCATTAAAGGCTAAAATTGACCCTAAACTTTTGGAAGAATATCAAAAGGTTGCGGCAGTCGACAGTAAACCCGTATTTGTGCCTTTGCGCGACGGCGTGCGTTGCGGCGGTTGTCAAATGGAAATGCCCAAGGCGGTTGTAGATACTCAGTTTGCAAACAAGGACTTTATACGTTGCGAACACTGCGGACATCTTATTTATAAGGAACAGTAAAAATTTATGCAAAACGTTACGATTATAAATCATCCGCTGATTTCCCACAAGGTTGCAATGTTGCGCAACAAGGATACTAACACAAAGCAATTCCGCGAACTTGTCGAAGAAATTTCTACTCTTTTAACCTACGAGGCGTTTAAAGATATTCCCACCGTAGAAGTAAAGGTAGAAACTCCTCTCGAAGTTACCGTTCAGCAAATAATTGCAGAAAACTCCGTTGCGATTATCCCGATTTTGCGCGCGGGACTAGGAATGGTAAACGGCGTACATACGCTGTTTCCTGCGGCAAAGGTAGGGCATATAGGTATGTACCGCGACGAATCTACCTGTCTTCCGCAAGAGTATTACTGCAAGTTACCGCAAGGTATAGAAAGTAAAATCAGCATTTTGCTCGATCCTATGCTTGCAACGGGCGGAAGCGCGATTGCGGCGGTAGACCTTCTCAAAAAGAAAGGCGCAAAAAACATAAAGTGTATGCACATTATTGCCGCCCCCGAAGGCATAGCAAATTTGCACAAAGCGCATCCTGACGTTCAGATATACTGCGCGGTGTGCGACCGCGAACTCAATGCGCAGAGTTATATTTTACCGGGGCTCGGAGACGCAGGCGACAGGCTGTTCGGCACCAAATAGTGCAGGCTGTTTTTTAAATCGGTACGGCAAGGATAATATTTCGTGGGCTTGTAGTGTTCTGCGGTTACTTAGTAAGGTACTAAAAAATGTCAGATTGACGGACAAATAGGCAATCGTTTTATTGCTGTCGTAAAGTAAAAAACGGCATACTCTTTGTCTGCTGATTTGCGGAAATATCTCAAACAGACTTTTGCCTGTTTTTTATGTTTGGTGATAAAACGGTTTTTCTTGGTTGAGAAATGCCGTTTTTGCGTAATTTGCAGTCTAAACAAGCAAACTCGCCAACCAGTTGACAAAAAAGTAAACCGTCAGTTGTGTAACTAGACGGATAGTCGCTGTTTATTTTTGCAATTTTACAGTAAGATATATGCGTGGTCGACAGTGCTCAAACGTTATAAAACGTCAAGCGTATTAAAAAGTATCGGTTATCGTTAAATTATGTACACTGGCACATAGTTGACAAACAATCCGTGCTTACCGCTCGACAGTTTAAAACGCGACTGCGTTATTGACTGAACGGACGACTTTAAATTCGCCGTTAAAACAAAGAGGAGAAAAATTATTATGCAAGAATCATTCGGTCAAAGATTGCAGCGGCTCCGCAAAAACGTCAATCTTACTCAGGAAGAAGTCGCAACGAAATTGAATATAACCGCGCAAGCCGTCAGCAAATGGGAGAACGACGTTTCCGCTCCCGATATATCGGTGCTTGTAGAACTTTCGGAAATACTCAAAGTTACTCTTAACGATTTGATGGGAAAACAGACGGATGCGGCTTTTGTACCGGTCGAACAGCGCAAACAGATAGAGAATATGTTTTTCCGCATCAAGGTACTAAGTAAAGACGGCGACAAAGTCAACGTCAATATACCGCTTGCGCTTGCCAAAGTGTTTGTCGAGTCGGGCGCGGATATGCCTCAAATTAACGGCAAAGACGTTTTGTCTAATATCGATTTTAACCAGATATTTGACTTAGTCGAAAAGGGTGTAATAGGTAAGATAGTAGAAGTTGAAAGCAAAGACGGCGATTTTGTCGAAATTTGGGTAGAATAATGAAAATCAAAGTAAAAATCGGCAAAAAGCGTGAAGCCAAACACGGCATACGGCATATAAATCTGGCTTTTCCCAATTCGCTGTTAAAAAGCCGTTTGGTAGTAAAAATTATCCGTCAGGGAATGAAAAAGGAGATTGAAAAGAGTAAAAAACTTGCAATCTCTCCCGATTATATAGATTATAAATTTGTAAAAACACTGTATGTATGTTTGAAGTCGGTAATAAAACGGTACGGACATTTTAACCTTGTCGAAGTCGACGCCGCCGACGGCACAAAAGTTATAATCAGAATATAAATATTGACACAATCTCCGATTGGTGCTATCATTTTAATGCATTGAAAGGAGATTTTTTTATGTTTAAAAGGGGACGCTCTAAAACAGCGCGCGTAATAACGGCGATAGCATTGCTTTGCTGTTGCATTATTACTTTTTGCGGCTGTCATGTTTTTGCTTGGTACATACCCAAACCCTATAACAGTAAGGAAACTGCGGCAATTTATTCCTGTTTGGACAGTCAACTTGATGATCTTAAACATATCGTTGCAGGTGTAAGTTACGAACAGGACGACGGGCTGTACGCTTACAATATCTTTGCGGACGACGGCAAAACTGTTATCAGTTACGACGTTTTCAGTAAAACCGATACGGCAACTTTAAAACGCGGGTTTTATGCCGACGGCACGCTTTACGAATGGGATGTTTCTGCTTTGGAAGAAACGGTTACGCAAAAGGATATTTCTTTCTTCGGATTTTTGTTACAGGATATTCGTAAAACCGCAACATATTTTAAAACGGAAGTGTTAAACGTTATGCCTCATACCGACGACAGTTACTGTTGGGAGTGTTTTCCGTGGGGCTTCGGTATGGCGCAGATGTATTATTTACCCGATGACGACAGTCTGACTGTAACGGCAAGTTGGGCGGTAGAAAATGACGAAGATACGGACGAAATCGTTGTACCTCAGGCGGAATTCCATTATAGCAAGAAGGAAAACGGAGTTACCGTCCATACTTACAATGCGCCTTTCGGAATAGACGAAACCGCCGCCAGCGTTAAGGCGACTTACGAACGCAACAAGGAATACGATGAGAAGATGCTGAATAAACAGATTTTTATAAAGGGATTTGCCGACACTTTGATTGTAGAATTGTACAACACCGATGCGGCGCGCGCACTGCTTGATAAACTTTCCGAAGGGGATATTACGCTTACCGTTGACGATTACGGCGGATTTGAAAAAGTCGGCGAACTCGGCTTTGACCTGCCTACAGACGATAAATCAACTGTAACCCAGTACGGCGACGTGATGCTTTACCAAGGCAATCAAATTTCAATATTCTACGGGCAAAACACTTGGGAATATACTCCGATAGGTCATATAAACGGCTATTCTCAAACGGCGTTTGCCGGTATGATGACTAAAGGCAAAATTAACATAATACTGAGTATAAACGCGGATTAAGTCAGATAGTTGTGCAAGCAAGGTAGGATTGAATAAAGTTATTTCGGCAGTGTGATTATAAATTTAATCATTTTAAAACCGTTAATAAATAGTTCAAAGGCGCGTAAAAATACGGTTTATCTGTCGGCTGATTGTTTTGTGCGCAGGTGTCTAAACATAGTATATCGGTTAAATTTTTTGTTTCAATAAGGAGATTTGCTTATGAATAACAAAACGTCGGTTGTTTACGATATAAATATGACTGTATTAAACGATGACAATTTTTTGTCGCCGTATTCGCCTACAGACGAACCGATAATTACGGGAGATGTGGCGGAATTTTTAGAAAACGGCGCGGCAAAATTTAATCCTAAACAAAAACTTCAGTTGAATATTTACAGTAATTGTATAGACGGACAAGAGCAGAGTGTTTATAAAAGTGCAATACATAATTATTTTGCATTAAAACTTGCCGCAACGCAAATAGATTTAAAGCGTAATTTAATCGTTTCCGTTATTTTTACCGTAATAGGTTTGCTGGGACTTGTAGCAATGGTTCTTTTAGACCGTTTTTTCGGTAATGCTATTTGGACGGAAGTAGTCGATATATTTGCTTGGGTTTTTGTATGGGAAGCAGTCGACCAGTTTTTTATCGAACGTTTAAAACTGTTGCGCGATTGTAAAAAGTACAAGGCGTTTGTAAACGCACCTGTTAATTATCAACCGTTAAATAAGTAACATTTTACACAAAAAAGGAGTTATCTCATTGATAACTCCTTTTGTATTGCACTTAATATTAAATTTACAATTATTCTTTATTCGCCAGATTCTTGTATTTTTCAAGTCTTTGTTTTGCGTCTTTTTCGCTCTTTGCAAACAACGTTTCGGCAATTTCCGGTTTGGTTTTTGCTAACGAAGCGTAACGCGTTTCACCCTTGATAAATTCTTGGTAATCTCCCGTAGGCTCTTTGGAGTCGAGCGTAAACGGATTTTTGCCTTGTTCGATCAAATCGGGGTTGTAACGGTAAAGTTGCCAGTAACCGCAGTCAACTGCGCGTTTAATTTCTATTTGCGAATTGCCCATATTGATACCGTGGTTGATACAGGGAGCGTATGCAATTATAAGAGATGGTCCGTGATATGCTTCCGCTTCCGTCAACGCCTTAACAAGTTGAGGTTGGCTTGCGCCCATACCTACTTGGGCAACGTAAACGTAACCGTAACTCATAGCCATCATACCAAGGTCCTTTTTCTTAACTCTCTTTCCTGCCGCGGCAAACTTAGCAACAGCACCCGTGGGGGATGATTTGCTTGCTTGTCCGCCTGTATTAGAGTAAACTTCGGTATCGAGTACCAAAACGTTTACGTCTTCGCCGCTGGCAAGAACGTGGTCAAGTCCGCCGTAACCGATGTCGTAAGCCCAGCCGTCGCCGCCGAATATCCAAACGGATTTCTTTACAAGACAGTCTTTTTCGCTGAGTACTTTTTGTACGGTAGGTCCGCAAGTCGGGCAACCTTGGTGCTTTTCAAGCGCCGCAACAAGTTCTGCCGAAGCCTTTTTGCTTGCTTCTGCGTCGTCTTTGCCTGCAAGCCAAGCGTCGATTTTCGCAACGTCTTCGGGGTAATCTGCCCACAAATCTTTAAGCGTTGTAAGTTCTTCTACAAGGCGCGTTCTTCTTTGAGAGTAAGCAAGGTTCATTCCGTAGCCGAATTCCGCATTGTCTTCAAATAAGCTGTTTGCCCAAGCAGGTCCGTGTCCTTCCTTATTGGTCGTGTACGGACAAGTGGGAGCAGAACCGCCGTAAATGGACGAGCATCCTGTAGCGTTGGCAACAATCATTCTGTCGCCGAACAATTGCGTTACAAGTTTAACGTAAGGCGTTTCTCCGCATCCTGCGCAAGCGCCCGAAAATTCGAACAAGGGTTGTTTGAATTGACTTCCTTTAACGGTTGAGGGACTCATAGTGCTTGCTACTTGTTCGACGTTTGTAGAGAAAGTATGATTGTGCAATTCTTTTTTGATTTGCTCTTCCGCAGGTTTCATAACAAGAGCCTTTTCTTTAGCAGGGCAGGCGTTAGCGCATACTCCGCAGCCTGTACAGTCGAGAGGACTGACTTGAATACGGAATTTCGCTCCCTTTTGTCCTACTGCGGGTTTAGTGTCGAAACCGTCGGGAGTAGCGGTGTTCTCGTCGATAAGTACGGGACGGATAGCCGCGTGCGGACATACCATAGAACATTGGTTACATTGAATACATTTGTCAATTTGCCATTCGGGTACGTTTACGGCAATGCCGCGCTTTTCGTATTGGGTTGTGCCTACGGGTACAACGCCTGCCGCGTCAAATGCAGATACGGGCAAAGTATTACCCTTTTGTTCAACTATGGGACGTACAAATTCTTCGTAGTAAGCAGACGTGCTTGCTTCGGGAAGGGGTGCGCCGTCTTTTGTCGTTTTCCAAGAAGCGGGTACTTTAACTTCGTGAAGTCCTGCAATAGCGCCGTCAATAGCCGCCCAGTTGGCTTCTACTACCTTTTGACCTTTTTTGCCGTAGGATTTTACAACTGCGGCTTTCATATATTCTTCGGCTTTTTCGTAAGGGATAATGTCCGCAAGTTTAAAGAACGCCGCTTGCATTACCATATTTGTAGATTTTGCCGAGCCTGCTTTCATTGCAATGTGAAGTCCGTCAATAGTGTAGAACTTCAAGTGCTTTTTAGCAATTTGGTTTTTCATCATAGCAGGCAGTTCCTGTTCGAGTTCGGCGTCGCTCCACGCGCAGTTAAGAAGGAACGTACCTCCGTCTTTAGCGTCAGCCAAAACGTCGTAACGCGTAACGTAACTGGGGTTATGGCAGGCGATAAATTCCGCTTGGTCGATTAAGTAACTTGATTTAATGGGGTTTTTACCGAAACGCAAGTGCGAAACGGTAAGTCCGCCCGACTTTTTGCTGTCGTATTCAAAATACCCTTGCGCGTACAAATCGGTATGGTCGCCGATAATTTTGATGCTGTTTTTGTTTGCGCCTACCGTACCGTCGCTTCCGAGACCGTAAAACTTACAGCGGGTAGTGCCTTTGGGGGCAACGTCAATCATCTCGGTAACGGGGAGAGAAGTAGCGGTAACGTCGTCGTTGATACCGATAGTAAAATGGTTTTTCTTTGCGCCGTCAAGATTGCGGTAAATAGCAAGTATCATCGAAGGAGTAAATTCCTTGCTGCCGAGTCCGTATCTTCCGCCGACAACTTCGGCTTTTCTGCCTTGTTCTGCAAGAGCCGCAACAACGTCAAGGTACAAAGGTTCTCCGAGAGAACCGGGTTCTTTCGTTCTGTCGAGAACGGCAATCTTCTTTACCGTCTTAGGCAAAGCCGCAACAAAATGACTTGCAGAGAAAGGACGGTACAAGCGGACTTTCAATACGCCGACTTTTTCGCCTTTAGCAGTCAAGTAATCTACGGTTTCTTCAACGGCGTCTGCGCCGCTTCCCATAATTACTATAACTTTATCCGCGTCTTTTGCGCCGACGTAATCGAACAAGTGATAGTGTCTGCCTGTAATTTCGCCCACTTTTTCCATATATTTTTCAACAATAGCGGGGGTAGCAAGATAATACTTGTTTGCCGCTTCTCTGTTCTGGAAGTAAATATCGGGGTTTTGAGCCGTACCTTGCTGTTGAGGATGTTCGGGGTTCAGCGCGCGTGCGCGGAATTCGTCGACATACTTCATATCAAGGAGTTTTGCCATATCTGCGTAATCGATTTCGTCAATCTTGCTTACTTCGTGGCTTGTTCTGAATCCGTCAAAGAAGTGCAGGAAAGGAACTTTCGCTTCGAGAGTAGACAGGTGCGCTACAAGAGCCAAGTCCATTGCTTCCTGTACAGAGTTGCTCGAAAGCATAGCAAATCCTGTCTGACGGCAAGCCATAACGTCGGAGTGGTCTCCGAAAATATTCAACGCGTGCGCGGCTAATGCTCTTGCCGAAACGTGGAATACGCAAGGCAGCAATTCGCCCGAAATTTTGTACATATTGGGAATCATAAGCAGTAAACCTTGACTTGCCGTAAACGTGCTAGTCAATGCGCCTGCAACCAGACTGCCGTGCACTGCGCCGGCTGCGCCTGCTTCCGATTGCATTTCCGCAATTCTTACTGTCTGTCCGAAAAGGTTTTTTCTACCGCCTGCAGACCATTCGTCGGCGACTTCCGCCATAGGAGACGAAGGCGTGATGGGGTAGATAGCCGCAACGTCGCTAAACGCGTACGCTACATGAGACGCGGCGGTATTACCGTCAATTGTTCTCTTTGCCATATTTTTTCCTCCAAAAAATTATTGTAAATTTAAATAGTGCAACTGTGATAAAATCATTAAATCACATACAAAACAATTATAAACTTTTAAGCCGATAAAGTCAAGGTATTAAGATATTTGTTTGCTGATAAATATTATATATTATATATTAAAAAATTTGCCGATAGCAAATCCGATTGAATTAAATATTAACTGTATTCAAATCGGCGTTTAGCCGATAATTAGCCGTTGTTTAAATACAACAAGGCTTATGCGTTTTTCGGCACAAGCCTTGTTGTTGTAAATTTATCAAAAAAAATTTATTGTCTGTTTAAAAAAGCAGGATAAACTTTAGGCGCGGTGTTGGCATAATACGTCTCTATTTGTTCCTGAAAGTATTGAAGCATACTTTTCTCGGGTCTGAAAAATTCGTTTGCTTTTACCATCATAGGCTTACTGGGCGCAGTAAGTTTTTTGTAAATAATATCAATGTCAAATTCTTCAAAGTAATTCTGTTTCATTGTCGTTCTCCTTTTTTAATCGTAGTAAGTACTTTTTACGCAGTAAATTTTAATGTTTTGCTAGTTGTGTGTTTAATAAACTTTTCAGACGTTTTTTGTTGTAGTTTATGATAGTGTTGTCTAATTGCAGTACGTTTATAATTTGTTTCGGTTAAAGTTTTGTTGTTGTCTTTTCAAGAGTTTTGTTACGGACAAATCTATTGCTCATTCTTTGCATTCTTTCGCTGATTGAACAAAACGGCTTTAATAAAAGTCAAACAGTAAACCGTTACCGTTATTTTTCTTTCTGTTTTGTAATCGGCTTGCTTGTTTGTGTAAACTAGCGCTGTGTTAAATACATTCGTACAGATTGCTGTTTTATGCTTGTGTGATACGGTCAGAGCATTTTTTTATACAAAAAAGTGCTTTGTTGCGTGGTGTGATGCAATAACGGTCGGGTAATCGAAGTTAATTGTTGTTAAACCTCGTCAGTCGTTTTATGTAAGTCTATTTTAGCATAGTAAATATGACAGACATTTGTCAGTGTTTTTAAATTTTTTAAAAATATTTTGATTAAAACTTGACAATATGCTGTCAGTGTTTTATATTTTATTTAAATTCAATACAAATTTTAATTGTTTGATACTGTGTTGCAAAAACAAATTCGGCAAAACAAAAATACAAGTTATTTAAAGGAGAATCAAATGCAAATTCCCGTTTTGGTAGGTATACTTTCTACTTTGCTGTCCGCAGACGGTCTTGTCCGCGCCGACGAACTTGCGGGCAAATTTGAAATCAGTACCCGCTCGGTGTACCGGTATATGGATATGTTATCCGAGGGCGGAGTTCCTATCGAATCTTATGTCGGTCGCGGCGGCGGTTGGCGCATAATCGAAAATTACAAACTCAAAGCAACATTTTTTACCGAAGAGGAATATCAGAGACTTGTTTTTTCGGTTCAAAGTTCTTCCATTCAAGACGAAGTAACGCGTCAGGTAACGCAAAAAATACAAGGTTTAAAACGTACTCACGCTAACGCAACGGTCTTAAAGTCCGAACAGTTCATTGTCGATTCGGAGGATGTTTCCGTAGGCGACAGGGTAACCGTACTTTCGGAATGTATTTCTCAAAAGAAACTCTGCGAAATCGAATATCACGCAAAAGACGGAAGCGATTCTCTGCGTACCGTCGAGCCGTACTGTTTGATTCTTAAAAACGGTATGTGGTACGTTTACTGTTTTTGCAGACTCCGCAAAGGCTTCAGGTATTTCAAAGTATCCCGTATCGTAAGCCTTACTGTGGGAGAGCGGTTTGTCGGCAGACAGTTTAAAGCCGACAGCAGCGTAATTCAAACCGACGTATTAAAGGACAAGGAAATGTGCGAAGTTATACTGTCCGTCGAAAGCTGCGCGTTATCTGCCTGCGAAGAATGGCTTGGCGTTAATTGCGTGGCGAAAATGGGCGACGGGTATATTGCCAAAGCCACTCTTCCTTACGACGATATGCTTGTAAACAACATTCTCGCTTTGGGCATAGGAGTGCGCGTCGAAAAGCCTCAGAAACTCCGTCTTGCGGTGGTGGACAGGTGCGAGAGAATTGCAAAGGCAAACAATAAAGAGTAAACCGCTTTGACTGATTTAAATACAAATTGCTAAATATACTTAAATAGCGGTTAAGCGTAAAAAATTAGTTATTAAAGTTTTTAACGTGTAAGCACAACATTGAGTATATATCCGTTTTCAAAATATTTTAAATATTGTTTGGAAAGGACGGTTTGTTTGTGCTATAATTTAAATCAAGTAAAAACAAATGTACTTAGTTCTTACGGCGGCGAAATTGAAAAAGTAAGGGATAGATATTATAAAAACAATATTATGAAAGTAGCGTTAGTAACAGGCGGTTCGCGCGGAATAGGCGCGGCAACCGTCGAACAATTTGCAAATAACGGGTATTCCGTAATACTTAATTACAACAAGAGCGAATCTGAAGCCCGCGCGTTACAAGCGCGTTTGTGTTCGGAAGGACGGGATGTCCATTTGTTTAAAGCGGACGTTTCTGACATAGGGCAAATAAAAAATATGTTTGACTTTGTTTACAAGTATTTTAAAAAGTTAGATGTCCTTGTCAATAACGCAGGTATTGCAATTTCTAACCAAATTCAAGACGTATCGGAAGAAGAATACGACCGAATTATGGATACAAACGTAAAAGGCGCGTTTTTTTGCTGTCAGCAAGCGCTTGCATTGCTAAACAAAAGCAATGCGGCAAGCATAGTAAACGTTTCGTCAATATGGGGGATAGAAGGCGCAAGTTGCGAAAGCGTTTACTCTATGAGTAAGCACGCTTTAACTGGGCTGTCGCGGAGCCTTGCGGAAGAACTCGAATCTACAAATATCGCAGTCAACTGTATTTGTCCGCCCATCGTTTTAACGGATATGTCGAAGGGATATTCCGCTGATGAAATACAAGAATTCTGTCGGGAAACGTCTACGCGCGCATATACTCCGACAGAAATCGCGCAGGAAATCTACCGTCTTGCAGTATCGTGCGATAACGGACGGATTTTAAAATTGTAATGCGTTTTTAATATCGGCAGTATTAAATATAACAGGTCCGTTTTGAAATAATAAAATGCCCTTATTTTATGCGCATACTTCGGTAGTTATCAATATTCTTGATATTATACAAATATCGTAAACCGATCTAGGATACATTAGAATTCAGGAGTAAAATTTATGTATAATTTAATATCTTCGACAACTCCGCTTGCGCCTTATCAGATATTTTGGGTCTGTTTGGCGGTAGCAGCGGGAATAATCGTAATATGGCAAATTATGTGTCTTGCTATTGCCCGTTATATTCTGCATATGGCGTGTACTCCCCGTCCGCATACGTTTGAAGAGGTACGTTCGCGCCAAACGGCAACGGAGCATACCGATTATAGCAGTTACGATAACGTTTGGAATAAACGCGCGTTTGAAGTGGACGGCGTACAGGGCAAAATCCGCGGCGAAGTGATTTTTAATGACCAGGCAAACAAGGATTTACGGCAAAAAGTCGCCGTTATATGCCACGGGCACACAATGAACAGGCTAAATTCTCTCAAATACGCCGATATTTTTTACAACAAAGGCTACAACGTAATAATATACGATCACCGTTATTTCGGCGAATCGGACGGAAAATACTGTACAATGGGGTATCACGAAAGGACTGACTTGTCCCGTGTTATAGACTATGCGCGCGAAACCTTCGGCAAAGACTGTTTTGTTGCGCTTCACGGCGAAAGTATGGGCGCGGTAACGGTATTGCTGGAACTCGGTTTGCGTTCTGATATAGATTTTGTTGTTGCCGATTGTCCTTTTTCCGATACGGAGCAGTATTACCGCGAATTGTTTGAGCATTTGTTTCATATTCCGTCAACGCCTATTATAGAGTATTGTGCGTCTATGGCAAAAACTCTGTACAAATACGATTTTGCAAAATGCAGTCCGATACTGGACGTTAAAAACAGCGCCGTTCCCGTTTGCTTTATTCACGGCAAAGCCGACGATTTTATTTATCCGCATCACAGCGTAGATATGTATGCCGAAAGCCGTAATCCGCTGTCGGAGTTGCATCTTGTTCCCGATGCAGGACACGCGCGCAGTCATTTGCAGGACAGTAAAGCGTATGCGGATATCGTAGGTAAATTTGCCGATAAAATCGAAAACGTCTCATACGGTACTCAACCCGATATTACGCAACAAAAAATCGCTTAACTGTAAATCGGCAAAAAACATTGTCTTATTAAAAACATTCCGCTTAAAACTTGACATTATCTGAACCTTTGCATTACTTGTCAAAACGCAAAATCGGTTATATAATAAGTGGATAAAAAGGAGAAAAGTATTTATGGTAAAATTGTCTCAAATAAAATATGTACGTCCCGATAAAGACGAAGTATTGGCAAAACTCGACGGGTTTAAAAACCGTTTTAACAATGCTCAAACTTTGCAGGAATTCTATTCCGTTCACGACGAATACAAAGATTACAGCGAAAAACTCGGTACTAATATCCGTATTGCGTTTATCCGTTTTACGCAGGATACGCGCGACGAGTTTTATGCGCAGGAACAAGACTATCTTGACGAAGTAAGCCCCGAATTTTCCGTTGCAATGGCGGAGATTTCCAAGTGCTATTTAAATACTCCGTTCAGACCCGAACTGGAAAAGCGCTTTCCCAAGGTAATGTTCAAAAATTTGCAAATGGGCGTAGACGCCAGCGACCCGCGTATTATCGACGAGCAAGTCGAGCAGAACAAACTTACAACCGCTTATACAAAACTTATGAGTTCCATCGTTATTGACTTCAACGGAGAAAAACTGCCTATGAGCGGTATCCGCAAGTACTTTACCAATCCCGATAGAGAACTCCGCCGCGGCGCTTATATGGCGTTCGGACAGGCTATCGAAGATAACAAAGAGCAACTTGACGAACTGTATGACAAACTGGTAAAAATCCGTACCGTTATGGGACGTAAATTAGGTTACGAAAACTTTTCGCCGCTTGGGTATCTTCAAATGCAGCGTAACTGTTACGGCAAGGAAGACGTTGCGCGTTTCCGCGAAAACGTTTTAAAATACCTTGTTCCTTTGGCGGCAAAATTGCGTAGTAAAGTTGCTAAAGATTTAGGGTGGGATGTTCAGCGCGTTTACGATATGGACGTTTACACTAAGGAAGAACCGCGCCCGATAGGAACGCCGGAAGAAATGTTTGCAAGCGCGTCTAAAATGTACAACGAAATGTCCGAAGAAACGGGCAAACTGTTCGATACTATGGTAGAATCGGAGTGCTTTGACGTTATGAGCCGCGAGGGCAAATGGGGCGGCGGATATTGCGAAGGACTGCCCGAATACAAACTGCCCTTTATACTTTCCAACTGGAACGGCTCGGCAGGAGACGTAGACGTGTTGACGCACGAATTCGGACACGCCTTGGAGTTTTACAAGTCGTTCTTTATCGAAAGCGAATTTTTGTCCAGCATTTCTATGGAAACGGCGGAAGTACACAGTATGTCGATGGAATTTTTGGCTTACCCGTGGATTGACCTGTTCTTCGGCGACAAGACGGAAGAATACAAATTTTACCATATCGGCGGAGCGTTGACCTTTATTCCCTACGGCACGATAGTGGACTATTTCCAACAGACCTGTTACGATAATCCCGATATGACGCCTGCTGAGCGCAACGCTTTTTATAACAAAATAGAAAAGCAATTTTTGCCGTGGATGACTACGGAAGGAATTCCCGCAATTTCCGACGGCCGCCGCTGGCAGCGTCAGGCGCATATTTTTGAAAGTCCGTTTTACTATATAGACTACTGCTTTGCGCAGTTTACCGCTTTGCAGTTTTTGGCTTTATCTCAGCAGGATTACAAGGCGGCGTTTGAAAAGTATATCAAGTTTTTAAATTACGGCGGAACAAAAACGTATGTGGAATTACTGGAAGCGTGCGGATTAAAATCTCCGTTCGAGGAAGAAAGTTTTAAACTCGTAGTCGCTTCGGTGGAAAAAATTCTCGGTTTGTAATTTAATTTAAACTATACTCAAACTTTAAATATAACGTTAAAATTTAAATTTTTGTCTGACAAAAAATACAGCGGAAAATTTATCCGCTGTATTTTTTTAAAAAACTTTTACCAAACAATGCTTCTGGGCATAATGCCGTTAATGGGAGGATGCTCTTTGTTTAATTCTCTGTCGATTATTTCCTGAATTAGTTTGTTGCGCTTATCTTCGTCGAGTTTTTCGAGCATCTCTATTTTTTTCATAATTTTGGGATTGCGGGTTACGCATACGTTGTCAATTTCAAATTTCGTTTTGATTTCGTCCGTTAACTTTTTTAAATATTGTTCGTATTCGGTTTTGGTAGTAAACTTCTCCGTTTTAATAGCTATAACGCAGTTCCTTTCGTAAACAAAACATTTTGCCGCTTTTACTTTTTCGTTTTGCATTGCAATACTGCAAATTTGCTGTTCGGTTGTTTCTGCAAAAGCGTATGCGGAAACAAACAACATTGTCAGCGTCATAATTAACAATCCGATAATAATTACTTTTTTCATTTTTTCTCCTTCTTAGTCTTTGGGCGTTTTTTATTAGTGTTCCAATACGGTTTTGCGGTAAATAAAGTATATTCGTATTTTGCCCATAATTTTGTAAAGGCTTTCTAAACCGTAGCCGACTTGTGTTTCTTACGATTTCAAACGGAAGCAATCACATAGTGCCGCGTTTCAACATTATGTTTTGCAATAAACTGAATTTTATGTATGCGTCTGCCAAAAAAGCGGAATTTTTTTGCTTAAAAACGATTTTTCGCATTTTAAAAGCATTACAATATTTTTAATAATTTGCAGAGGTGCGGTATGAAATCGGTTTTGCCGGTAATTATCATTTGTTCGGTTGGGATAGCGGTTTGTTTGGCATATATCGTTTATGCAGTTGTAACGGCTTTGAGAAAACGTCCTCCCAAGCCGCGCAAAAACAAACGTAACGAATTTGAAATCGACGACGATACGCTGATAATCAAACTGGGTCGTAAAAAAAAGTAGATATTTCTTGAAAAATGCGCGGCAGTGTGGTAAAATACTGTTATAAAATAACGCAATAGGAGAAAATTATGCTAAAAGACAATATTGCAAAAATGATTGACCACACTCTGCTAAAACCCGCTAAGGAAAGCGAAATCATCACTTTGTGCGCCGAAGCAAAACAATACGGATTTGCTTCCGTATGCGTAAACCCTTATCACGTCAAACTGGCGGCAAAGGAACTTCAAGGCACCGACGTAAAAGTTTGCACGGTAATAGGTTTTCCTTTGGGCGAGAATACAACGGCAACCAAAGTGTTTGAAACGAAAAACGCCATTAAAAGCGGCGCAACGGAAATCGATATGGTTATGAATCAATCTCTTGCCAAATCTAACGCGTGGAAAAAAGTAGAGAAAGATATTGCCGCAGTAAAAAAGGCTTGCGGCGACGTATTGCTAAAAGTAATTTTAGAGACTTGCAATCTTACGCCAAAACAAATAATCTCCGCGTGTAATGCGTGCGTAAACGCAGGCGCGCAGTACGTT
Organism: uncultured Clostridia bacterium; assembly: GCA_947053925.1. GTDB lineage: Bacteria > Bacillota > Clostridia > Christensenellales > CAG-314 > Fimimonas. The sequence goes on along the minus strand of CAMRUG010000005.1, from coordinate 63,335 downwards.
AAAACCAGTACGGGATTCGGCAAAGGCGGAGCAACGACGGAAGCCGTCAGTCTTATGGCCGATATGGTACATCCTAAGGGGCTTAAAGTTAAGGCTAGCGGCGGTATTCACAACTTTGACGAAGCGTCATTGATGGTACTTAACGGAGCCGACCGTATAGGGGCAAGCTGCGGTGTAGAAATCTGCAAGAAGTAATTTGTTTTACAATCTAAGCGTTTGCGTTTTATGACGGAAACGCTTTTTTTTGTATAAAAAACCGCCGTATTTTAACGTGTACCTAAAAGCATCTAACTTTTTTTTTGGGGGGGGGTACACATCATTTTCGGCGGTAAAATTTTAATGATCGAAGATTGTATAAATTGACCGTTAAACTAAACAAAACGGTAAAAGACGAAACGTCTTTGCTAAACATATATTAGCAATTCCGTTTGTCTGGGTTTTGAAAGATATTTTGCCATTATTTTCGACTTACGCAAGGTTAAAGCGTTATTAGGACAATTTACAACGCATTTCATACAGCGTATACACTTATTTGTCGTCTTGCCGTTTTTGATTGCGTGTTGATTGCACATTTTTGCGCATATTCCACAGTTATCGCATTTTGAACCGTCTCTAATTATTTTTACTCCTATTCGGCTGCGCAGTTCTTTAATAAAGTTTGCAAAAGGGTGTTTGTGTGCCTTGGGAACGGTAATAAGAGCAGGACAACGGAACTTGTCTGCAATAACATCAAGTCTGTCAAATCGGTCAAACCGCTCTCCGTCAAGATAGGCGTGTTTTGTCGGGACATACGCCGCGGCTGTCAGTCTGGCGTATTTCTGCTGAATTTCGTACAATACGTTGCCGTAACCCATTTGTCCGTAGGTTGCTACTGCCGCAAAATTGTCCGCTTTAAACCGTGCCAAAAACTCTTTAACTTTGTTTGGAATGTTTTGGCAGTATACGGGAAAGACTACCACGGCATTGCCGTAAACATATTCGTTTACGTCGTAAACGTCAAGTAGGGTATATCCTAACTTTTTTGCAAGGTATTGCGCGATACGTTTGCTTTCGTTTGTGTTAGAGTAGTAAATAACGGCATTCATTTGAGGTATTCCTTCATTACGGCGCATTCGGCTATTTCTTCAAGAGAAAACCCCAACGAGTTCGACAATTCGCAAATGGCTTCTTCGCGCGAAATATTGCCGTCGCGGCTGGCAAGCGCAATTTCTAACGCGCTAAAAGGTATCATATCGCTTTGCATATCGTAAAAGCGTTTAAACTGCGTATATTCTTTACACTTTTCTATTTTGCAACTTGTGTGCAGACCTTTGTCCGTTTCGTCAGGCGCCACCCAGCCGCATTCGTCAGTAATTATTTTTTTGATTGTTTGCCAGTCGTAGCCGCCGCTGACTAACGACATATCGACTTGAACGAAAGCGGGTATATTGCCCGTCCAAGACGAACGCCGTATTGCACGTTTTAACGGCTTAACCGTATGCGGAACCGTGCGTATTGCCTTGCATACGTTGGATACGAGCGGGTTGGCGTAATCGGATAATTTTTGCAAAGGGTTGTCGCCGTAAGCTAATTGTTTCATTGTGGCAAGAGTGTGGAATTGCCCCTTTTTAAGCGGCGGATGCAAAGTCAGTATTCTGCCGATGTTAATTAAAAAATTGAGTGTTTTGTTGTTCCTGAAAGAGTATGCGAATTTAGGCGCTATATGGTTATAGTACAAACCGACGATTTGCGCCGTTTCGTTGCCTGCAACAAAGTAGGGTACTTTGTTGTCTACAAGTTCGGGATAAAACAAAACATATGCAAGCGAGGGGCACGCACAGGTGTTGCCGTTTAATTCGTACAAACGGCGGTAGATGGTCTTTAAGTCGTTATCGCTCATCTTGCGGGTTATAAATTCCACGGTGTTTAACGTCTTCTTTGCGCCTTCTATGCTTTTTTGCGCGCTTTTCGATATATAAGGTATCTCCCAGGTAAGTGCTAATACGCGTAAATGTAAAACCTTAGATAGGTAGTACAAAAGGTAAGTCGAATCCTTGCCGCCAGTGTAAAATACCGCAATGTCAAAACGCGATTTTTTTGAGCGTTTAAATTCGTTTACGATGGGTACGATACTTTTGAGGCGCCGTGTTTCCTCCTTTGTCTGACACATAGGACAAAGCCCGTCTGAATCGAATTCCAATCCTGCAATAGCAAAGTCGTTTGCGGCGCAGTTAGTGCAAAACCGCGCTTCTTCTAGCGAACGCGGAGTGGTTTTCGGAGCAACGGTAACGATATTTTCGGCTGTTAGTTTAGAGATTATTTTTAACTCTGCGGCAGTTAATTCGCAGGGCAGTTTGTCGATAACGGCAATTTGTTTTGCCGACAATTTTATCTTGTTGCAAAACATTTTGTCTTTGTTGCGTAAGCCGTAGTAGTGTAATATTTTACCTTCTTTAACCCAGCGGTTTTGTAAATAGTACATAGTTGCCTCTGTATCGTGTGTAAAGTATTTAAATTGCATTTAAATTCTGCAAAATTTCAACCTTGTTTGCTGTGCTGTCTCTTTTGTGAACCGGTCAAAATAAGATAGATTTATTTGTTCATAACATTACCCATATCATTGTATCACTTTTTATTTTGCATTGCAATAGTGTTTGAATAGTACGCAAAACAAAAGAGTATTAAAAACGAAAGCCATTTTGATAAAAAGTCGAGATATAAAGTATTGTACTTTGCACTTAATTATACAATGCGGCAACTGCTTTTTTTACGCGCGGTTAAAAACCGAACGCGAATCTTCTCTATTGCTTAGCCGCGCCGCCCGATAATGGTGCGACTAATATAACGAAACAAGTATTACGAATAAACAGATATCAAGTTACGATGTTGTGAATAATAGAGCAATTGATTGTAATTACAAAAAAATACCTTGACTAATCTTGTCAAGGTATTGGTGCTGGCGCGACGCGTAACGGAAATCCGCGGTGCGGATTCCGTAGCCAAAGCGAGGAGCAATGCTGTGCTTGCGACCGGGGGAAGAGAATTTGCCGAAACTCCGCCAAGCGGAGACCTCTCGGCAAGGCGCGGCAAACAAAGTTTGTCGACGCGCGAACTCCCGACCTAGTGAAGTCGAGCGAAGCGGCACCCAATAGGTCGGGTAGAGTAAATAGAATAAAAGCCTACCAATATTTGATAGACTTTTATGGTGCTGGTGAAGAGAATACTTCGCCTGCGGCTGCGTGGCGTTCGCTCCTACGTCGCTCGGCTAAGCGAACTCCGTCGGGAGTTCTGAGTTATAAGTTTCTATAAAAAATACCTTGACTAATCTTGTCAAGGTATTGGTGCTGGTGAAGAGAATCGAACTCCCGACCTATTGATTACGAATCAATTGCTCTACCGACTGAGCCACACCAGCATATTGATATTTAATTGTAACACCGACTGAGCCACACCGGTAAATTATTTAGTGCTAGTATAGATTATCACAACAAAGTTAAATTGTCAAAGATAATTATTGTATTTTCTGATATTTTTTGATATACTTGTTTGGAAAGTTAAACAGGAGATTATTATGAAACGCTGTTTGCAAACTTTGCTGCTATCAATACTGTTTTTACTTGTAACCTCTGTTGTAGGATGGGTTGCGCGTTTTATTCCGTTGGATTTTTGGTATATATTTGCAATCGCTTCTTGCATTTTGGTCTTCAATGTAGTTTTGTCTCTGGTGTTCCGCAAAAATAAAATTGTAAAATTGCTTTCGGTTTTTATCAATGCTCTGTCAATGGGCTTTTATCTGCGCAGTTGGTATATCAACCGCGGATTCGACAATGACTTGTGGCTTATGCTGTGCGTAGCGTTGCTTGCGGCTGTATATCTGTTTGTTTTTATATTGCCGTTGTACATAAATGCCCTTAACCGTTATTACGGTTGGTATCTCTTGGTTTTTACCGTTCTCTCAATCGCAGGATATGTATGTTTGGTAATATTTACTAAAACTACTTGGGTATCGACTCTCGGTTATTACGGTTTGTTGCAACTGGGGTTCATTATGACGCTTAGTATGGACGCAAGTACCAAGTTGAAACTGTTTAACAGTTGGCAAGTTTCTTCATTTACCGTGGCGGTATGCGCAGTTATAATTTTAATTATCGTGCTAGGCGGCGACGGCATAGACGGTATTTTTGACGGACTAGGCGGTGCGGACGGGGCAGGCGGCATACAGTCTCCCATAAAGCCACAATCAAAAAACGAAGCGGAAACTTTGATTAAAACAAATATAGACAAGTAAAAACAATCGCCGTTTTTTATATCGGTAGGGTATGCTGTTAAAGCCGCTAAAAGCATTTTTTAGATTTTAAAATTTTTCGTATAGTCAAGCAGTTGTAAATTCAGTTCTAGTAATATTAACAATATAGCAAATCGATATTATCTTTGCGCCGATGTTTATATATCTTCGGTAAAAATTTGTTGTGCAAACTAAAACCCGAAGATTTATATATACTTCTTTTTTATTTCAGAGTGTTGCACTTGAAAGTATAATTCACCCCTGAACAAAAAACAACTCCGAAAGTTCGGAGTTGTTTTAAATTTTAAAACATTGTAATTATTTAATTTCGTCTTCCGCTTCTTCGGCGGGCGCTTCAACAGCTTTCTTTGTTGCGCGCTTTTTAGGAGCGGTTGCAGTTTCTTCGGTTGCTGCGGCTTTCTTTGTCGTTTTTTTAGCGGTAGTAGCGGCAGTATCGTCTTTCTTTGCCTTAGCAGGTGCTTTGGGTGCTGCAGCCGACTTTTTGGATTTTGTCGTTGCAGGAGCCTTTGCCGCTTCCTTGGCTTTTTTAGCTTCGTTTCTTTGAGCCTTGATAGCCGCGGCTTCTTCTGCTTTCTTAGCAGCCGCTGCCTTTTGTTCGGCTTGTTTCAATGTCTTAGCGTCAACCTTAACAACGATAATACCCTTTTCGAGTTGCGATAGTGTTTTGGCTATTTGCGCCTTTTTACGGTTTGCCGCGTTTTTGTGAATAACGTGCTTGATTGCCGCGTTATCTATTTTAGAACTTGTAACGGGCAGCAATTGCTTTGCAAGTTCAATATCGCCGTTAGAAATAGCGGCGTTAAATTTTTTGATAGCGGTTTGCATTTGAGAACGAACCATTTGGTTTTGTAATTTTTTAGTTGCTGATACAGAAACTCTTTTTTCTGCTGATTTAATGTTAGGCATTAGTATCTCCTTATTATTTTTGCACAAAAATTATCCAATACAATTTATTGTGCCATAATATACCATTTTTGCCTAATAATATTAGCACACTTTGATATTTTTAGCAACAGTTTTAAACACTTTATATTAAAAGTTTTTTACTATGCGGCGTCGTTCACCTATAAATTACATTTAAAATATAACCGCCGCTGTTTTTAAATAAACTAACGGCTATTTTCTTTTACGGTTTATCGGGCGCAATCAGACATTTTGCGGCGCTTTGGCTCGTACAATATTAAAGTGTCTTAATACCTTTTAGCAATAAAGGAGGATATATCGTTGACAATAGGCTTAATCGACGACGGAATCGGCGTTTTTTCTATGTATTACAAACTCAAACAGTCTTTTTCGGCAAATTATATTTGTAAGATTTGCGACGGCGTTTTTCCTTTCGGAAAGCAAAATTACGGAACGTTATACTATGCCGCTAGCAAAGCAATACAAGACTTGACCAAACTTAACTGCGACTTTATCGTTATATCTTCGGTAACGCTGTCTATGCTGTTGTACAAAAAACTGTCGTATATTTCTTCCGTGCCGCTGTATTCTTCCGAAGCGCCCGTTTTGCACGCATCGGCATATACTGCTTCGGGCGTGCTTGTAGCGGGAGATTCCGCCGTATTAAAGCGTTTGCAAGAACCTAACGTTATTGCCTGCGCAATGGACGAATTTCCGTTAATAGCCGAAGAGTGTAACGAACGCGCGATAGTGGAATACATTACCGAAAGGGTTAGCGAACATATCGGCAGTTTCGATTGCATTGCTCTTGCAAGCAGCAGTATGAATATGTTTAAACACTGTTTTTCGCGCGTATGCCCCAATGCGCAGATTTTTGACAGTTTAGAGGGGGTTGCGCGGCGTATCCGCAAAAAGTACAAAAAAACCGCCAAAGAGGAAAGTTCATTGACGGTTTTAAACCAAAACAACGAGGATATAACAAAAAAATATAGCGTATTTTATGAATAAATTTTAAAAACGGTATTGAAATTTTGACAGAAGTAGTTTATAATTTAAAATGACGGTTTGTAGAAACAATATCATCAAACAAATAAATTACTAGGAGTACTACTATGGCAGTTTACGCAAAAGATATCAGAAACGTTGCTTTAATCGGACACAGCGGCGAAGGTAAAACCACGCTTGCCGAAGCAATCCTTTATAATGCGGGCGCGACCGACCGTTTGGGTAAGGTTGACGACGGCAACTCGACAATGGACTTTGACCAAGAGGAAATTGCAAGACACATCTCTATCAGTCTGTCGGTTGCAAATTGCACTTATAAGGGAACTAAAATCAATATTATCGACGTACCGGGATATTTTGATTTTGAATGCGAAATGCTGGAAGCGCTGTCTGTTTGCGATAGTGCCATTATCGTTACGGGCGCAACGGGCAGTATGACCGTAGGCACGGAAAAGGCTCTCGAATACTGTACCGAGCACAAAATTCCTTCTCTGATTTTCGTCAGCGGTATAGATAAGGAAAATGCAAACTATTCGGCAACGGTAGACGCTATCAAAGCGCGCTTTAACAAAGCCGCGTCAATTATCGTTCCCGAACTCGACGGACACAAAATGGTTGGCTATGTCGACGTTATTTCCGGCACATATTTAAACTTTAACACCAAAGGCGAAACGGCAATTCCCGCAAGCCTTCAAGACCAATACAACAGCGCCCGCAGTTCCGTAATCGAAATTGCCGCCGAAAGCGACGACGAACTTATGATGAAATTCTTTGACGGCGAAGAACTCACCGATGAAGAAGTTACGCGCGGTTTTTCGGCAGGACTTTTAAACGGAACGACAATTCCCGTACTTGCAGGTTCGGGACTTACCAATAAGGGCGTAATCAATCTTATGGATACGATAGTCGGCTCTTTGCCCAGTCCCGCAATACGTCCTACTCGCGACGTAAACGGAAAGGAAATTGCCGCAGACGAAAAAGCGCCCGTTATTTTGCGCGTATTTAAAACAATTGCCGACCCGTTTGTAGGCAGACTGTCGCTGTTCAAGGTTGTCAGCGGTACGTTAAAGAACGGTATGACTTTAAAGAATCTTTCCAGCGAAGCTAACGAAAAAATCAGCACCGTTTACTTTATGAAAGGTAAAAAGCAGGAAAGCACAGACTGCGCTTGCGCAGGCGATATAGCCGCTCTTGCAAAACTTTCGGCAACGTCCACTGGCGACGTTTTGTGCGAAAGCGGTACTGTCTCTTTAAAACCAATCGAACTTCCCTGCCCCGTATATTCGCGTGCGGTTTATGCCGCAAAGAAAGGAGACGAAGACAAGGTATTCGGCGGACTTTCCAAACTTAAAGACGAAGATATTGCATTTACCGTTACCAAAGACCCCGAAACGGGCGAAATGCTTTTGTCCGGTCTCGGCGATACTCAGTTAGACGTTATCTGCAAAAAACTCAAATCTAAATTCAACTGCGAAGCAGTGTTGCAGGATCCGCGTATTCCCTACCGTGAAACCGTCCGTAAAATGGCGGAAGCGGAAGGCAAACACAAGAAGCAATCGGGCGGCGCAGGACAGTACGGACACTGTAAAGTACGTTTTGAACCGGGCGCGGAAGACGGCGTATTCGAGTTTGTCGACGCAGTAGTAGGCGGAACGGTTCCCCGTCAGTTTATCCCGTCGGTAGAAAAAGGTTTGCGTACCGCAATTCAAAAGGGCGTGCTTGCAGGATATCCTATGGTCAACCTCAAATGTACGTTGTTCGACGGTTCTTCCCACCCCGTAGACAGTAAGGATATCGCATTCCAAATGGCGGCTATTCTCGCTTACAAAGACGGCTGCGTAAAGGCAGGTCCCGTACTGCTCGAACCTATTTACGAACTCAAAATTACCGTTCCGTCCGACTACCTCGGCGACGTTATGGGCGATATGAACAAACGCCGCGGACGTATTATGGGTACGGAAAGTATAGGCAGTAAGCAAATCGTAACAGCCGAAGCCCCCTTGTCGGAAATTCTTAAATACGCAACCGACCTACGCAGTATGACGCAGGGCCGCGGCAAGTACGAGATGAAATATGCGCGTTACGAGGAAGTTCCTCCCGCAAGCGTTGCCAAGATAGTCGAAGAAGCCAAAAAACTCCACGAAGACGAATAGGTTATAATTGTAATTTATTTAAAACGAATTTACTAATTCATAAGAGGTATTAAGGGGACGCTTTGCGTCCCCGAATTTTTAGACATGTTAAAGTAGCAGAGTGTAAATCGTGTTATTTTCCAGATGGTTATTCTCGTTTTTTGCAGCGGTATTTTTTTAAATAATCAATTGTTTTTTATTATTACAGGTATTAAAAACGGTAAAAAGATAAAAGGAGAAAGATATGGCAAAAATCATACAGTTTTCAAATAAAAATATGGAAGAAAGTGCGAAGCAAGCAATATTAGAATTATCGAATTATGCTATTTATGACAGTACAAATGAATTGTTACTCGATTCGGAAGAAATTGAAAACAGATTAAACGAAATGATGCTAAACGATAATGTTAAATCTCGTGCAGCTGTTTTAAGCGGTTTATATTTTTATACTTCGGTATATGTTGCGGGCGACGAGGATAATTGGCGCGAATATAGATTAAGAAATAACAATTCGTATTACTATGCAGTATATACAGATGAAAGTAAAATACTAAAGCAAAAACGTTACGACGATTATACCGAGTATTCTTTTAGAATGATAATTGACGATTTGGCAGAGGAAAACGAAAATACTGAAATTATAGTTAATCCTAAAAGTAAAAACAGTGTGTCGCTTACTTTGCAATTGTTGCGCACCGCAGCAGAACTTATTGAGCAAGCAGTAAGCTTTGTCGATAAGTTGATGAAAGAGGGATTAAAAAGCGACAGTTTAACTGATATTTTGTTTGAAAGATTTGAGTTTCGTAGAGTTGAAATCAAACTTAATGACGGCAGTATTATTATCGGCGAAGTTACGGCAACTTCATACGGAGACGAACCGAATGCGAATTATGAGGTTGAAACAAAAGAAAAAACGTTGACAGTATATCGGAAAGATATTGCTTTTATAAAGGAAATCGATTTCTAATTACAAACAACTGCATTTGGCAGTTCTTGTTAGTTTAACAACCGAACGGCAGAAATTAAAAACTCTGTCGTTTACATTTTAATTTTTTGTAAATTTATTTCACCACTTTAACTTCCGTTATTCCGTAGTACTCGAACAGTTCAACTGATTCGCGTGTTATTATTTCTCCGCCGTAAAGTATCGGTACGGCAGGCGGACAGGATACGGTAGGGCAAGCCAGTATGCGGTCGAGCGCGTTTTGTATATTTACCGTTTCTGACGGGCTCATTAAAGCCTGTTGCATAGACATTACACTAACAGGGTTTAATTTGATAAACTTTCGTGAGATTTTTTCTTTTAACTGTATATCTTTCAGTGCGCTTCCTAATGCCGAAATATCTTTATCTCCGTTTTCTGCCGAAAACATTAAAACGATGTAGTCGCGGTCGTAATACTCGGGCATTATTTTTGATTTTATCAGTATATTCGCAAGTTCACGTCCGTCGTATCCGTTGGCGTTTGCGTCAACGGTAATTTTTAACGGCTCGTCGTTTTCCAGTAAAGTCCAACCGTAATTTTTCAGCGTTTGTTTTAACTTTGTAACGGCGTGTGCGGCTTTTAAAATCTTATCCGCGTATCCGTCAAACAGCAGTCCGTTAACGTTATCGAGCGACTGTAAAATAAGGTAACTAGGGCTTGTAGAGCCGAACATACCCAACGCTTCCTTTGCGTGAGTTTTCAAGTATTCGGGCGCGGTTTTGCTAATGTGCAAATATCCTCCGCCCGTCAAGCAGGGCAGTGTTTTGTGCGCGGAGTCGCAGCACATATCCGCGCCGCAGTCGATGGGGTGGAGTTTGCCGTCAACAAATTTTAAATATGCTCCGTGCGCGTTGTCTACGATTAAAAGACTGCCGTATTTGTGAGCGACTTCGCTTAGCCCTTTTATATCCGCAATATTGCCCAAGTAGTCGGGTGATGTAATAAATACCGCGTCGGGAGGAATTGTCAGTTTTTTTAGAGTTTCGTTCAGTCCTTTCGGCGTAATAAGACAGTTGCATAGAGAGGAGTTTTCCCGTTCGTCTGTAAGCCACAATACGTCTATATCAAGCAACGCCGCAGTCAAAGCAAAAACCTTGTGCGCGTTTCTGGTTGCGGCAATAACCGTCTTACGCCCCTTATTTGCGGTTTTAAGACGTGTTAAGTACAGCATTGCGCGTATGCTCAACGATGAACCCTCGGCGGAGTAGAGCGTTGCCGCCGACCCGAACAAAACGCTTGCATTATGCTCGCTTTCGGCTATTATACCGTTGGCGTCATACAGACTGTCCGCGCCGTCAATCTCTGTAATATCACGGTTTTCGTAGCCTAAAAAGCACCTGCCTTTGTGGGCAGGCATATGTAAACGTACATAGTTTTGTTCGGCGTATTTTTTAACAAAATCGCATATCGGCGTTTTACTGTTCATATTCCCTCAAATTTACCGTTTATTAAATTCCGTAAAGTTCGGACGCCTACTTAATCTTTGCGCCCGAATAGGGTATTTCAGTTTCCGTCGCGCGTTTGGTCGAAAACTTTAATCATAACGGCGCACTCGATTCGTTTTTTAAACAGTTCGCAGCCGGAAGGATAAATACCGTTTATGTTGCCGGAAGCGTGGTAAGCATTTGCCGCGCACGCGCCCGAGCAGTACAACTTAGCCCAGCAGTCCTTGCATTCCGCCTTTGCGTAAACGTTGCATTTGCGGAATTCTTCACGGAGAGCATTGTTCGTAACTCCGTCGTAAATGTTTCCCAGTTTAAACTTTTCTTCGCCTACAAATTGATGACAGGGATACAAATCTCCCCACGGAGTAACCGCCATATATTCGGTGCCGCTTCCGCAGCCGGACACGCGTTTGTATACGCACGGTCCGCCCGTTAAGTCTATCATATAGTGGTAAAACGTAAACGGTCTTCCTTGCTTTTTACGTTCTATCATCAGTTTTGCCAATTCTTCGTACTGTTCCAGTACAATTCTAATATCGTCTTCGGTCAATCGCGCTTCGTCCGTTTCGCTGCAAACGACGGGTTCTAAACTCAGTTCGGTAAAACCTAAATCGAGCATAGTCTCGATATCTTTCATAAAATCGGGGTTGGCGTGAGTAAACGTACCGCGCATATAATAATTTTTGTCGCCGCGTTTTTCAACCAACTTTTGGAACTTGGGTACTATTCTATCCCAACTCCCGTTTCCGAGATAATCTACGCGCAAGCGGTCGTGTATCTCTTTGCGCCCGTCAAGACTCAGTACAACATTGCTCATTTCTCTGTTGCAAAAGTCTATTACGTCGTCGTCGATTAAAACGCCGTTTGTCGTAAGAGTAAAACGGAAATTTTTGTTCTTTTGCTTTTCGATAGAGCGCGCATAATTTACAAGGTCTTTTACAACCTGCCAGTTCATCAGCGGTTCTCCGCCGAAAAAGTCTACTTCGAGATTTTTTCTCGTGCCTGAATTTTCCACCAAGAAGTCCAACGCGCGTTTGCCCGTTTCAAAACTCATCACGGCTCTTTCGCCGTGATACTTGCCTTGACTTGCAAAGCAATACGAACAGTTAAGGTTGCAAGTGTGCGCAACGTGCAGACACAGCGCTTTTATGACGTTGCCGCTTTTTTCTTTAAAAGCTGTGGCAATAGGCGAAAAAGTATCTTGCGTAAACAATTTGCCTTGTTTTTCAAGTTCTTTTACATCGTCTATGCAGTCAATAATCTCCTGCTTGTCTATGCCGTATTTTCGGCTTAACGTATCGGTAATAACGTTTTGCGGAATTTTGTTATCAATCATTTCGATAACGTCGTAGGCAACGTCGTCTACCGAATGGATAGAGCCGGAAAAAGTGTCCAGTACAATATTGTATCCGTTTAGTTTGTATTGGTGTATCATAAAAAACTCCTTTTTTGTTTCGGACCAAACGTTCGGCGGCGTTGTACGCAGTCGCTAACGCTTTGTGCTAGCAACTTATACCCGCCGAAGTCCGACTATGCGGAAACAAACTCTGTTTTGCTTCACAAATCAGACTACGCTGGGGAGACGCATACCCCAGCAGCCCCCGCAATGGCGCGAAGCTGTTGTACACGCCAACAGTTCGCGGACATTATTTTGACTATTTGTTTCGGACCAAACGTTCGGCGGCGTTGTACATTTAATTTCAATTACAATCAGTAATGCAATAGCGGTGCGCTGATAGGGTTTAATTAGTAATGTCCGAGTATGCCCGTTTTATTTCCGTTTAGTTGCTGATACTCAACTTAATAATTGTAATGTGCAAGCACAAAAAGCCGTAAAGTACGCGGTCTGTTTATCTCAACCGCGTATTTGCAAATAACCGTTTTTTTTTTAAATAAAAAGTATAATACGCACTAATAAAACACCGCCAACTTGTGGCGGCATTAAGCGGTAAACGGTTTAATTATTTGCTTTGAGTGTTTTCGCACTTTTGGTTTGCTACGCCGCAACTTGTTTTGCAAGCAGATTGGCAAGAAGTTTGGCATTCTCCGCAGCCACCGTTTTTAGCGCTTTCGCAAAGATTGCGTGTTTCAAGAGTCTTTATTCTTTTCATTTGAGTTTCCTCCTACTAGACTTAAAAATAATATTACCGTAAGTATACCATTGTTTATTCTTATTGTCAACGAAAGTTTAGTTTGTTACAGTCAATAATTGCCGTATTTTTTGCTTTTATTTGACACGCCGTTTTATTTGTGGTATCCTTTTTTTAGGAGAAGCAAAATGGATTTAACTTTAACGACGGAAATAGGCAAACTTAACGTCCGAGTTGCCGCTGTAATATTATATGACGGTAAAATTCTTGTGGAAAAAGGAGATAACGCAAACTTTTCGGTGTGTCTTGGCGGTAGGGTTATGTTCGGCGAAACGGTAGAACACGCTATCGAACGCGAACTTACGGAAGAGTTGGGCGAAAAACCGCGTATTATACGTCCTTTGTATGTGCATCAAAATTTTTTTGATATGGACGGTTTCGATTATCACGAATTATGTTTTTTCTTTTTGGCAGAAGTTCCGCAAAGTATATGCCAAAAGCAGACGTTCCGTAATTTAAACGGCAAGTCAAGTTTTACTTGGGTAAGCACCGACGAATTGACAAATACGGACTTTTTTCCGACGTTTCTTAAACAATCCGTCAACAATTTGCCCGAGAAGACAGTATTCGTTACCGAATATAAAAAAGGATGAAGACAATGGAATTATTCGATTTATACGACGTTAACCGTCGTTTGTTAGGTATAACTATGGAGCGCGGCGGCTTTCAGCCGAAGGGCACATACCGCTTGGTTGTTCATATTTGCATATTTTCATCCGACGGCAAAATGTTATGTCAAAAGCGTGTGCCGAGCAAAATAGTCTATCCTAATCTGTGGGATATTTCCTGCGGCGGCTGTGTCGATGCCGGCGAAACTTCTCAAGATGGGGCAATACGCGAAACGGCGGAAGAACTGAGCATAACATTACCCGATAATATCGTTCCGTCGCTAACGGTGCATTTCAATTACGGTTTTGACGACGTTTATTGCGTAACGATGGACGTGGATATAAATGACGTCAAATTACAGCAGGAAGAGGTCTCCGAAGTTGAGTGGCTAACTTGCGCGCAAATTATAGACAAAATAAATAACGGCGAATTTGTGCCTTACGATACGTCATACATAAACTATTTGTTTTACTGTCAACATCACAGAGGGCTTACCGACAAAGAAAAACCTTTAAAAGGGGACGTAAAATGACAAATTTGTCAAAGCGCATAGCGCAGGCGAAAACAGACGGCAAATATATTCAAACGGCGCGACTGTTCTTGATACCGCTTGACGTTTCGGATGCCGAACAGGCGTTTAAGTGGTGCGGGGATAAAGAAGTTACGCGGTTTATGAATTACACTACATACCGAAATGTCGAAGACGTTGCAAAGTGGATAGCCGAAAGCGGTCATAACTGTTTCGGATTTTTTCTGCGCGAAAACGGTCTGCTTATAGGTAGCGGCAACGTTGCGGTAAACAAAAGCGGAATACACGAATTGGGCTACAACCTTGCAAGAGCCTACTGGGGCAAAGGTTATTGTACTCAAGCAAGTAAAGCGTTGCTTGCGTACCGTGCGGCTCAAGGAGTAACTGACTTTAAATGCGAACACGCTAAGCAAAACCTCCGTTCGGAAAGGGTTATACAAAAGTGCGGTTTTGTCTACCGAAAAGACGGTTCGTATACCGCATTCGACGGACAGCGGACTTTTGAAAGCAAGGAATATACTCTGCACATAAACAGCCATCAAATGAATGTTGACAAACAGTGGTTTGATAAAATCGTAAGCGAACACAAAACAATTGAACTCCGCTTGTATGACGAAAAACGCCGTAAGATTCGGGAGAATGACTACATTATACTAAACAACCTTGATACTAACGCCGATTTAACTAAGTGCGTAGTGCAAGTCAAAAATATGTATAAGTTTGCCGATTTTTACCAACTGTATAATAATCTCGATATGACCAAATGCGGCTATTTGCAAACGGATGTTCCCGACTCTAAAGATATGTTACAGTATTATTCGTATGAACGCCAAGCAGAATTTGGCGTTGTCGGCATAGAATTTGAATTGCTTTGCGCAATGTGAACTTTTTACGTTGCAAGGTAAAAGAATCGAAAAATCTAAAATTATTTGAGTTTTTGTGGTTTGTATGGAAGAAAGAAGGTATTATGTAAGATTTAAAGCGTTGGGGCTTGATGTAAACGATGAAAAGGAGGTTGCTCGGTATAGTGAACGTCTGGTATCCTTTGTAGAACTTGACAGTCGCTTTTCCCTTCTCAAAACTGCATATACCGACAAAATTAAGGAACGCGTTGACATTGCCGTAAACGTATTTCCGTTTGTTTCGGGCGTTGCCGAACTTACGGTTTTTCACAGTATCAAGTTTAAACTGTTAAAAAAAGAAGTCCGCTATCAAAAGTTTTCGTTATGTGCAACCGCTTTCACTCAAAACGGAGATAGTTGTTTGTATTTTTACGATACGCAAGACTTTGACGAGGTAAGGGGTATATTCGAGCGGTTTGTAAACGGTGCCGTTGCACCCGACTTTGCAAAATGGAAGAGAGTAGACATAACCTGACTATAATCTTTTCGGCAGTGTCAAATTTTATCAATCGAAAAGTGCGGCAAAATCTTTGCGGTGTTCTATGCCGTTATATTACTTTAAAATATATGTCTGCAAGTAGTTAATAAGTATCTATTTACTATACCGCAGAAATTATGTCGGAAAAAATTGTTTTGTGTTTATTTAGATTGGTGCGAGTTTTCTTATACGGAACCGTTATCCTATAGTACTGTGTAGGTAGCAAAAATACGAATGGAGAAAAAACGGTTTATAATTATACCGTCTATTTGACATTAAACGTTTATTGGTTTATTATATTCGTTATGATAATTAAACTTAAACCCGCTTTAAAAAGTTATTTGTGGGGCGGTAAAAAATTAAAAACCCAATACGGCAAGGTAAGTAATCAAGATACCGTTGCCGAATCGTGGGAATTGTCTTTCAATCCCGTTGGCCCCTCCGTTATCGACAGCGGCGAGCATTGCGGCAGGCTGTTAGCGGACGTAGTTACAAAGTGCGATTTGGGCGCAAATGTCAATGCTTTTGCCAATTTCCCAGTAATGGTCAAATTGATAGATTCCGCGCAGAATTTATCCGTACAGGTACACCCGTCCGACGACTATGCGCTTAAAAACGAAGGTCAGTACGGCAAAACGGAAGTCTGGTATATTTTAAATGCCGAAGCGGACGCATTCATTTACTTAGGACTTAACAAAAACGTTACCGAACAGGAACTTTTTTCCGCGCTTAAAGACGGTACGGTTTGTTCTCTGCTTAACAAAATACCCGTTCATAGGGGAGAAACGTATTTTATTGAGGCCGGCACAATCCACGCAATAGGCGCAGGAGTTACCCTTGCCGAAATTCAGCAAAACAGCACGCTAACATACCGTCTTTACGATTTTGACAGGGTAGACGCAGACGGCAATAAACGTCCCTTGCATATAGAAAAGGCTTTAAAAGTTGCCGCTTTAAATAAATACGAAATCTCAAATACAGTTAAAGACGGTCTGCTTTGCAAATGCAAATACTTTTCTGCCTACCGTTATAACGGAGACGGAACGGTAGGGCGCGACGACAGTTTTGTTTCGGTAACGGTAATCGAGGGCGAAATGGAATTGAACGGTCTTGTTCTTAAAAAAGGAGAAACGGCGTTTGTGTCTTCGGGCGAACACGCGGCAATTACAGGAAACGGCAGTTATATTCTCGTATGCGTGGAAAATGAATAGAATAAAGGTATTTTTATACTCTATAGAATTACACGCTGTTCTGTTGCAAATGTCAGGTTTGCGCAGTTTATCGGCGTTGTAAACGCCCTTTACTAGGCAACATTTTTTTTATCTCAAAAATACGAAATTACCGTTATGCTAACTTTGAAAAATGTTGTTTTGCAGTTTTGCGTAAACAATAATTACGGTAAAATTCCGTTTAAAATTATTAGCGCAGGTATACTGCGTTTTTTACTTTATACAGTTATTTCAAGGCATATTAAACAGGAATGTACAGTATAATAGTCGTATGAAAGCGACATTAAAAAACGTGGCGGCGGCGCTCTCTTTACTTGCTTTGGTAATCGTTGTACTTACGGCGATAGACCACTCCGTAAACGTGTCCGCATCGGTAAGCGATACCCATATAAGAGTAACCGTTGTAGATTTAGACAATAACCCCGTGCACAATGCCAAGGTTACGGTTTTAGGCAGCAGTTTTTATACCGATAACAAAGGTCTGTCTCCTGCAATAGAAATCGGCGCGCTTACTAACTGCTATGACGTCAACATTTCCGAATGGGGTACCGTTACGGTAGTGGTAGAAAAAGAAGGTTACGCTCCCGCCGTTGCGCTCAACTGCGTATGCTACAACAATCAAACCCGCAAACTTACGGTTAAGTTATACGGCGATGACCAAAGCGAATTACCTTATGTAACTTACGTCGAAAGTCCTCCCGACGATTATATCAAAACATTGTTAAAAAATTAAATTACACTAAACAAAAAACTGCCGGTTAACGGCAGTTCCCGTAGTAAAAAAAGAGCGGAGAGTTTTAAAATTCTCCGCTCTTTTAATTGTCGTCCTTACGCAACAAAAATTGACGAGCCCCTCTTAAGCGATGTCAATTTTTATTTCTCTAAATATTTAGTTTTACTTATGCCGCGGATATTCAGGCATCAAATCAATCAATCTAGCCGACCGTCCGTCTTTATCCAATAGAATTTCAATATTCTCGGTATCTCCGCCTAAATGCATCATAAATTCTCTGCAAATACCGCAAGACGGAATTACATTTCCGTCTTTATATACCGAAACTACTTTTGTAATCTCGCTTTCGCCGAATGTAAGCATTGTCGACAAAGCATTTCTTTCCGCGCACATACCGATAGAGCCGTCCGTATCAATGCATATACCTTTATAAATATTACCTTTTTTCGTAAGTACGGCAGATGCCACGCTCCCCACCCACATTTTGTTGGAAACATCGTGCGGATTCAAAACGCTCATTGCTTCTTCGTATAATCTTTCCCATTCTTTGTTCACTGTATTATCCTCTTTGATAAATTACTGTTTATTTTAGATTATTTTATCACAAACAAATGCCCAAGTAAAATAAATCAGTGCATTCCTTTTTGCAAGGCACAGTGCGCTGTATTTTAATTCTTCGTAAAAAATTTTCTAGTGCAACTACTGATACGGCAAATTTTTACCGTTTGTTTATAATTCTGTCAGGACAATTTGTAAACAATGCTTTCGTATGGGCGCAATACCGTTTTTTGAATTGTATTCGGCGAATCGGCGTAGTTGCTTACTAAAAGACGGTATTGCCCGTTTTTAACTGTTTTCGGCGGAGCAAACTTAACGGCTTTGTTTGCAAAATTGTTTATTACAAGCAGCGTTCCGTATTCGCTCTCGCGCAAATAAACAAGCAGTTTTTTGCTCTTGGGCATTAGGTCAAGGTATGTTCCGTACACAAACGCCTTGTCGCTTTTGCGTAGTTTGATAAGTTTTTTATAGTAGTGCAGTACCGAATCGGGCGTAAGCTCAGCCGTTTCGGCGTTTATGTCAACGTAACTGTTTGCAACTTTAAGCCAAGTGGATTCGCCGTCCGTAAAGCCTGCGTTTTTGCCTGCGTTCCATTGCATGGGAGTACGGGCATTGTCGCGCGAACAGTAAGCGATAGTTTTTATTGCTTTTCGTTTGCCGAAAATTTTGCGTAACAGTTTGTAACTGCGCAAAGCGTCCACGTCTTGATAATCGTTTATGTCCGTCATTCGCGCAGAGACAGTTCCGAATTCCTGTCCTTGGTAAATAAAGGGCGTTCCCGACAGCGTCAAAAGAATATTCGCCAGCATTTTCGCTCCCTGCTCGCGGTTTATTTTGTCGCTGCAATATCTTCCTACAATGCGCGCGCTGTCATGGTTTTCCCAAAACAGGGTATTCCAGCTTTTGCCGTACAAACCGTGTTGCCAACGCGTCAACGCTTTTTTCAAATCTTTTAAACTGAATTTTTTGGGCAGTTGCTTAATTCCGAAGCGGTTGTCTGCCGAAACGTGGTCGAATGAAAATACGGTAGTCAGGTAATCACTGCCTTCTGTGGTGTAGCGCAAGGCTTTGTCTACGGTTATAAATACGCTTTCGCCCACCGTAAACGCGTCGTATTGTTTAAGCACGTCCTGTAGTTCAGAAAGATATTCTTCCATTAGCGGTCCGTCAATGTAGTGTTCCGAACCGGTAAGGGCAATACGCCGTTTGCCGTTTGGCAGACCTGCGGCTTTGGAAAGCAGCGTTATTACGTCGCAGCGGAAACCGTCTACGCCCTTTTTTAGCCAGAAGTGTAAAATCTCTTTTATTTCTTCCATTACTTTTGGGTTGGAATAATTAAGATCGGGCTGGTTTTCGTCAAACAAATGCAAATACCATTGCTTGGTATTTTCTTCGTATTTCCACGCGCTTCCCACAAAAAAACTCGTCCAGTTGTTGGGAGGCTTTTTTCCGTTTTTGCCGCGGCCGTCGCGGAAGTAATAGTAGTCGCGGTAGGGGTTGTCGCGGGAAGAACGGGCTTGTTCAAACCATTCGTGCTTGTCGCTTGTGTGGTTTATTACAAGGTCCATAATAACCCGTATTCCCTTGGCGTGTAATTTCTCTACCATCTCGTCAAAGTCGTCCATAGTGCCGTATTCGGGGTTTATTGCTTTGTAGTCGGATATATCGTATCCGAAATCGGCGTTCGGGCTGGCATAAAGCGGCGAAAACCAAATAGCGTCTATTCCCAAATCGGCAAGGTAATCTATCTTAGAAATTATACCTTTAATATCCCCTATGCCGTCGCCGTTGCCGTCTTTAAAACTGCGCGGATAAATTTGGTAAAATACCGATTCTTTGTACCACCTGTTTTGCATACAAAATCTCCTTTTTTGACCTAAAATCCTGTATTATTTGAGTGTTTTATAAAATAGCAATTCTGTCGGTTCGCCGTCCGTTTTAAAACTGCCGCAGTCGGTATAACCGATTTTGCGCCAAAACAGTTGCCCTTCTTCGTCCGAGCGCGTCGAAGTCATAACCGTATTGTAACCGCTTTGCTTCATCTCGTTTTCCCAAAAGGTAACCAACGATTTGCCTATGCCTTTGTTCCTGTGCGGTTTTGATACAAACAGCATATTGCAAAAAGGAGTGTTATCCCAAAACAAATTGTAACGGGTAAAAGCAATTTGTCCGCCGTCGTCGTAAATCAGTATTCTGCGCCGTTTTATTGCATATTTAAGTTCGTTAGGCAAAATATGTCTGTCGTTTTCGGTCAGATATTTGTAGTCTGATTCCGTTGCATATCTTATCATAGTTTTAAATTTTCTTTTACGCTAATTATTAGAAGTAATACTGAACTTCGTGAGAACGTTTAAAAATTGTTTCCAATGCGGTTAACAGTTGCAAAAATGTTTGCGCAGTCTTTTGCATTACAATAGTTAGTAACTCACTGTAATAAACCCGTTAAGTTCTTAACGGTATCGGCATTCGGTCTTGTTTGGCATTGTTTTATCCATACGCTTGTTTTAAAACAGTTGATAACGTATGCATTTCGCTTATTTAGATACAGTATATTACATTTAATTCGTATTTTCAAGATATAATTTAATATTGAAAAAATGTATCGTTTTTTTGTCTTTTAATACTACACAATAATGTTAAAGTATGGTAAAATTATCTAAGTTAGGATGGAGTATTATGGACATTGAGAAATTTGTGAACAATCTTTCCGATTGCGACAAAACAAAACTCGTCCACGGTCAGGGTGCGTGGCATACGCATACCGTAAACGGACTGGAAACTGTTTTGATGACGGACGGTCCTCACGGGTTAAGAAAGCAAGCGGACAAAAATAACGGAATTAACGACAGCGTAAAGGCAACGTGTTTTCCTACGGCTTCGGCAGTTGCTTCTTCGTGGAATAAAAGCAATGCCGCAAGAATAGGCGAGGCGATTGCAAAAGAAGCAGTAAAAGAAAACGTATCCGTAGTGTTGGGTCCGGGGGTAAATATAAAACGCAGTCCGTTGTGCGGACGTAATTTCGAATATTTTTCCGAAGACCCTCTGCTTGCAGGCGAACTTGCTTCCGCTTATGTGTCGTCAATGCAGAGTTTGGGCGTAGGTTGTTCGTTAAAGCACTTTGCTGTAAATTCGCAGGAAACGCGCCGTATGACAATAAATGCGGTCGTGGACGAAAGAGCCCTGCGGGAAATATATCTTGCCGCCTTCGAGCGCGTAGTCAAGCAGTCTCAGCCTTATACGGTAATGGCGGCATATAATAAAATCAACGGCAAATACGCCACCGAAAACAAATATCTTTTAACGGATATTCTGCGTAACGAGTGGGGCTTTAAGGGCTTGGTAATGTCCGACTGGGGCGCTTGTTACGATATGGCACGCGCTTACGAAGCGGGTCTGGACCTTGAAATGCCCGAGGACTTGTCGGGCTATCACGAAAAACGCACTTTAAAAGCGTTGGAAAGCGGCGAGTTATCTGTTCAGGCAATCAACCGCGCGGCAGCAAACGTTGTAACGCTTGTAGACAAATGCAACGTAAACAAACAAGCCGATTTTGAAAGTATCTCTAATCATCACAGTGTTGCAAAGGATATAGAAACCGATTGCGCTGTATTGCTTAAAAACGAAGGTAATTTACTGCCGATAAGCAAAGATAAGAAAATTTTGGTAGTCGGCGAACTTGCGGAAAAACCGCGTTACCAAGGCGCGGGCAGCAGCCACGTCAATGCCGAATGTAAAAGTTTTCTTAATGTTCTTCGCGACAATAACGTCGATTTTACCTATGCAAAGGGATATAGCATAAAAGGCGACAAGTCTATTGCGAAACTCGAAAAGGAAGCGGAAACGCTTGCGGCAAAGTGCGATTGCATATTGTTTTTCGGTGGATTGACGGAGGATTTCGAGGGAGAAGGATATGACCGCGAAAAACTCTCTGTTCCTAATTGTCAGCAAACGCTTTTAGGAAAACTCCGCAAAATCAATTCTAATATAGCATTTATCGCATTCGGCGGTTCGCCGTTTACTATGCCGTGGCTCAATAAGGCAAAGGCAATGCTCAATATGTATTTGGGCGGAGAAGCGGTTACCGAAGCCGCTTACGAACTTATTTTCGGCAACGTTTCGCCTAGCGGAAGACTGGCGGAAACTTATCCCAGACGTATGTCGGATATTCCGTGCTACAATTATTTTGCCAACGACAGAATAAACGACGAACACCGCGAAAGTATTTTCGTGGGTTACCGTTACTATAATTCGTACGGTATACGCACGCTTTTCCCGTTCGGCTACGGTCTGTCTTATTCCGAGTTCGAGTACTCAAATTTTAAAGTCGAGCAAAAAAACGGCAAAGTTCAAGTCAGCGTACAAATAACGAATGTCGGTCAGTACGATGCAAGCGAAGTCGTGCAGATTTATGTAGACAACTGCGATTGCGGAATACTGCGCGCCAAGCGCGAACTCAGAGCATTCGACAAAGTGTTTGTAAAAGCAGGGCAAAGCGTTACTGTCGGTTTAACGCTTGACGAACGCGCGTTTTCGGTTTATTATAACGGCGGTTACGTTAAGGTTAAGGGTACTTACGGCGTCTCGGTATGTAAAAACGTCGAGGAAATAATTTTGAAAGAAGATATATCTGTCGACGGCGAAGAAATCGTCGGTAACGACAGAGAACTGTATCCCTGTTATTACGAAAAAGTTGTAGGCAGTTTTACAATAGAACAAGGACAGTTTTACAGATTGTGCAACCGGCACAAGAAAGAGCGTCCTAAATTACAACGCGGCGAATATACTCTTTTAAATACGTTGGAAGATATGTCGGAAAAAGTTGCTCTTGTCCGTACGATTGCAAAGTTTGCTAAAAACTATACGCGCAAGCTGTCTCCTACAAAATCGGCGGACGACCCCGTTGCGCAAATGCTTTACCAAGGCGCTATAACCACGCCGATAATCTCATTGATGAGCGTCGGCGGCATAAAAGCAAAATACGCAATGTTTATTTATTATCACGCAAACAAAAAACGCGGTAAAGCGCTTAAAAGTCTGTTCGGGAAATATAATATCGAATAAGGAAGTAATTATGAGTATAAAAGTCAATTACAACAATATGATGGCAAGCGTTATCGGACAACAGGGAATAACCGATGACGAATTGAATAAAATTCTGCCCCTTGCAAAGTCGGCTCATAACAAAGTCGAACAGGGCAGAGGCAACGCTATGCAGGGTTGGATGGACAGCCCCTATAACCAAACGGAAGTCGTCAGAACAATAGAGAAAATGGCGGCGGATATCCAAAAGCGTTTTGAAAACTTCGTAGTGTTGGGTATCGGCGGTTCGGCGTTAGGACCTATTGCGGTATTTTACGCATTAAAGCACTTGTATTATAACGAACTGCCGCGTTCTGTACGCAAAACTCCGCGTTTTTACGTTGTGGATAACGTCGACCCCGAAAGAATGAATGCTTTATTCGATATAATAGACGTCAAAAATACCGTCTTTAACGTTATAACTAAATCGGGCGCGACAAGCGAAACTATGAGTCAGTACCTGATAGTTATGGATATGTTAAAAGCAAAGTTGGGAGACAAGGCTCGCGAGCATATCATTGCAACTACAAGCGAAAGCAAAGGTAATCTTATAAAACTTGCAAAAGAACAGAATTTCGCAACGCTGTATATCCCCGACGGCGTAGGCGGACGTTTTTCGGAATTGTCCCCTGTAGGGTTGCTTCCTGCGGCGGTTGTGGGTATAGATATCAAGCAAATGTTAAAAGGCGCGCAGGATATGGACGAACGCGCTAAGTCGTCAGATATAGCGCAAAACCCCGCCCTTGCCGTTGCCGCGCTTCAATATATTGCAATGAACAAAGGCAAAAATATCGGCGTCATGATGCCGTATGCCGACAGTCTTAAATATATAGCTGACTGGTACGCTCAACTTTGGGCGGAAAGTCTTGGTAAAGAGGTTGACCTTGACGGTAAAACCGTAAACGTCGGTCAAACGCCCGTTAAATCTTTGGGAGTTACCGACCAGCACAGTCAAGTGCAGTTGTATAACGAAGGACCGTACGACAAAGTAATTACGTTTTTGGAAGTAAACAATTTCAGAACGGACAGGACAATACCCAACGGCTGCGAATCCTTCCCCGACGTCAGCTTCCTGTGCGGACATACTCTTGCCGAACTTATGACCAACGAACTTAAAGCGACGCGTTATACGTTAACCAAGCGCGGACGTATGAATTATACAATAAGTATGGATAAAGTTGACGAATACAATATAGGTGCGTTGCTGTATTTAATGCAGTTGCAAACGGCTTATGTAGGAGCTATGCTCAATATCAATACATACAACCAACCGGGGGTAGAGGGCGGCAAAAATGCAACTTACGCGTTGTTCGGGCGCAAAGGCTACGAAAAAACAGCCGAAGAAATACGCTCGGCCAAACCTGACGATGTTAAATACATTGTATAAAAAACGTTCTATTATAAAAAACACAATTAGGAGTTAATACCTATGTTACCTAAAACGCCTGCAAAGGGTATGCGAGATTTTTTACCTAAGCAATTTGCTTTAAGACAGCAAATTATGGCAACAATACAAAAAACTTACGAATCGTACGGCTTTACCCGCATCGAAACGCCTGCGGTAGAAAATATCGAATTGTTGACGTCTAAACAGGGCGGCGACAATGAAAAACTTATTTTCAAAATTTTAAAACGCGGCGAAAAGTTGGAAAACGCCGCCGAAAGCGAATTGTGCGACTTGGGACTGAGATACGATTTGACTGTTCCGCTTTCGCGTTTTTACGCTAATAACATAGGGCAACTTCCGTCTGTTTTCAAGGCTATGCAAATGGACAGCGTTTGGCGCGCAGACCGTCCTCAGCGCGGACGTTTCCGCCAGTTTGTCCAGTGCGATATAGATATTATAGGCGAGGAAACCAACCTTGCCGAAACCGAACTTATTTCCGCAACCACTCAAGCGTTATCCAATCTCGGATTCGATAACGTTACGGTACACTTATCGGACAGGCGCCTTTTGACTGCTTTGGCAGACAAATGCGGTTATTCTGACAGTCAAAAACCGTCGGTATTTATCTCGTTGGATAAGTTGGACAAGATAGGTTTTAGCGGCGTTGAACAGGAACTTTCGGCTATAGATAAAGACAAAGCGGGCGAATTTATAAATTTAATCCAAAGTATAGTAAATTCCGATAATCCGTTTGAAACTTGCGCTGACGTACTTAATGGTTATTTGCCCGACAGCGTAAAGCAAAATATTCAAGATATTCTTTACGTTACAAACAGTCTTATTCAAAACGGCAAAGTAGTGTTTGACGTTACGCTTGTGCGCGGAATGGGATATTATACGGGTACGATTTACGAAGTATATGCCGACGGGCTTAACAGCGCTATAGCAGGCGGCGGCAGATACGACAAGATGATAGGCAGACTTACGGGGCAGGATATCCCCGCTTGCGGTTTTTCTATCGGGTTTGAACGTATCGCGCTTTTAATGGAAGAACGCGGAGTAACGTTTGACGGCAACCGCGGAATAGCGGTGCTGTTAGATAAGCGGATGACTGCCGATGAGCGGACTAATGTTATAAGGCAGTGTGCAGATTTGAGAAAGCAAAACAATGTAACGGTTTTAAATAAAATCAAAAATTTCGGTTATCAGTTAAAACAACTCAGAGAACAGGGCTATGCCGATATTTACGAATACCGAAACGGAGTTTTAAGTAAAATAGACTAGTATGGAAGAAACAAGCAAGGCAAAACGTAATAAACGCGTTAAATTACCCGACAGTTTAGAGTCTGTCGAACGTTACTTTCCCGATAAAGACTACGGACTGACAACGGAGCAAGTCGAACAGCGGCGTAACGACGGTTTGGTAAACAAAGACGCGACTAAACGGGGCAAAAGTATTTTGGGCATAATTTTGTCCAATTTGTTCACGTTTTTTAACGTTATTTATATTGTAATATCTGTAATATTATGCGTATACGGACTTGCTTCGCAATGTACGTTTTTACCTGTCGTAATCGCTAATACCGCAATAGCCATAGTACAGGAAATAAAATCGAAGTTAACGTTAGACAAATTGAATCTTATAACCGAACCGCAGATAAAAGTTATGCGCAACGGACAAACTTCGGAAATTCCCGTAAGCGACTTGGCGCTTGACGATATTACTTATCTTGCCGGCGGAGAACAGATTTGCGCCGACAGCATATTGTTGGACGGTTTTATAGAAGTAAACGAATCTATTTTGACGGGCGAAAGCGACGCGGTAACAAAACGCGCGGGCGACACTTTGTATGCGGGCAGTTTTATCGTTTCGGGCAACTGCACGGCGCAGGTAACGGCTGTAGGTAAGTATAACTATATAGCGGGGCTTACAGGCCGTGCAAAACAGTATCAAAAACCGCGTTCGCAGATGCTGGGCGCGTTCAAAAAAATTCTTATATTTATAGCAGTCATCATAGTACCTATGACCGTTTGTTTGTATATGGTCAATTTCGAGTCCGATCCTGCAAATACGTGGGAAGGTTTTTCGCTCGCCAATCTTAATATAGACGCGCTCAATGTTACTGCCGCGTCGATAATCTCTATGATTCCTGCAGGTCCGTTCCTTTTAACCAGTATTGCGCTTGCAACCTCCTTTTTAAGACTTGCCAAAAACAAAACAATGGTGCAGGAATTGTATTGTATCGAAATGCTGGCGCGCGTAGACACGCTTTGTCTTGACAAAACGGGTACAATTACAGACGGCACAATGCAGGTTGTAGAGAGCATAGACTTACGCCAAAGCGGACAGACATATACGGTTCGGGAAATTATGTCCTCTGTTAACTTTGCTTTAGAGTCCGACAATATGACTAGTAAAGCGTTAAAAAAGTTTTTCGGCTGTCCTAAAAAACCGGCATTGCAAGCCGTTGCAACTATTCCGTTTTCATCCGAAAGAAAGTTTTCGGCTGTATCTTTTAAGGGTAGCGGCACATATATTTTAGGCGCTCCCGAATACGTTTTAAAAGTGCCTAACGAACGCGTAAACGAAATGGTAAAAAAGTACGCTTCGCAAGGGTTGCGCGTATTACTGCTTGCGCATTCTACAACTACAATTTACGACAGTAATTCTCTGCCGCAAGTACGCAGACCCGTTGCGGTAATTGTAATCGAAGACCATATCCGTGCCGACGCCGCGGAAACGATAGAGTGGTTTGTTAATAACGACGTAGACATCAAAGTGATTTCGGGAGACAATCCTCAAGCCGTATCCAATATTGCTTTGCGTGTCGGAATAAAGGACGCCGAAAATTATATCAGTCTTGAGGGAATGTCCGAAGAACAGGTCAAGGAAGTCGCTACTCAGTATACGGTATTCGGGCGCGTTTCTCCCGACCAAAAAGCAATGCTTGTAAGGGCTCTTAGAGAAGCCAAACATACCGTGGCTATGACGGGCGACGGCGTAAACGATATTTTGGCAATGAAAGAGTCCGACTGTTCGGTATCGCTTGCAGGCGGCAGTTCGGCGGCAAGACAGGTTTCGCACTTGGTGCTTATGGACGACAGTTTTGCAAATCTTCCGAAAGTAGTTGCGGAAGGCAGACGCGTTGTCAACAATATACAAAGTTCCAGTTCAATGTATTTTATGAAGACGATTTACATTATCGTCGTAAATCTGATGCTTATACTTTTGCACTTTGCTTTTAAGCAGACGATGAAAAGTCCGCTTGTAAGCAACCGCAGCGCAATGCTTATGGACTGGGTAATAGTGGCATTACCGACAATGTTTTTAGCGTTGCAGCCTAACGAACGCCGAATCAAAGGCAATTTCTTCGGAAACGTTTTAAAACGCTGTCTGCCTGCCTCGATAACATTTATTTTAACTACTGCGGTACTGTATGTATTGCACAGGTTTGTTCCCGATTTGGTTCCGCAAGAACAACTAGGAACGCTTGTTACTATAACATATACCTTCGGCGGCTTGTTCGCACTGTTTTATGCTTGTCAGCCGTTCAGAAGGTGGAAAGCCGCAATGTATCTCGGAATTTGCGCATTGGTAGTAGCCTGCGTATGCATACCTTGGACCAGAAATTTCTTAGACTATGTACAGTTGGGCAGAGAACAGATTCTGTTGCTTTTGGTGGAAATTTTGGCAACGCCGTTTATTCTTTATGCGTGTACCAAACTGTTCAATTTAAACAAACCCAAACGCCCGATGCGTTTAAAAACAAAAAAATAACCGTTACGGCGTAGGATATTCTTACGCCGTAATTTTTAGGAGAAAATATGCTGATACAAATAAAGTCGGGGCAATTCCGTTTCGGCGACGTTACGATTTTTAATAACGTAAACCTTGACGTTAACGAGGGCGACAATATAGGCGTAGTGGGCGCAAACGGCGCAGGTAAATCTACTTTGCTCAATTGTATTGTCGGAGATTTAGAATTGTTCAGCGGTTCGCTTTACAAGCGTAACGGATTGACAATAGGCTTTTTGCGCCAAAACTGCAATTTTACTTCGTCCAATACTTTGTTTGACGAAATGATGACGGTATTTAACAGACAGACAAAATTGCTTGCAGAAATTAACGCCGCGGCAACGGAAATGTCGCTTTGCGACGCTGACGGTACGGATTATCAGCGCCTTGCCGACAAATACCACAAATTGACGGTGGAAGCAGACGTGTCCGAAGCCTATGATACTGAGGTAAAAGTCCGTACCGTAATCAACGGTATGGGAATGGGCGAATTTTCCGACCGTATAGTTGATACGCTTTCGGGCGGCGAAAAGACAAAAGCGGCTTTGTGCAAACTATTGCTCCTACGCCCCGAACTGCTTATTTTGGACGAGCCTACAAACCATTTGGATTACAAAACTCTGGACTGGCTGGAAACGTTTTTGTCCGACAAAAAATCAACGTTAATAGTAGTGTCTCACGACAGATATTTTTTGGATAAACTGTGTACAACGGTGTGGGACGTTCAGCATCGGGAAATACAGACATACAAGGGAAACTATACAAAATATAAGTATTTAAAAGCGGAACGTCAGGAAAACCAAGCGCGCGAATACGAAAAACAGCAAAAGGAAATTGCTAAACTTACCGATTATATAGCTCGTAACAAGGTGCGCGCGTCCACCGCCGATATGGCAAAATCCCGCGAAAAAACGCTTGAAAAAATGGAAATAATAGAAGCCCCTAAACGCGACGAAAAACCGCCTTGTTTTAAATTCGACTATTCAACCGAATCAAGCGAATTTCCGCTTACAATAGCAAATTTGAGCCTAGGATACGGCTCGAGACGGCTTCTTGATAACGTAAACCTTACTTTAAAGCGCGGCGAGCGGGTTGCTTTGCTCGGTTTAAACGGTACGGGCAAGTCCACTCTCATCAAGCGCATTGCGGCGTTAAAACCGGAAGACGCAGGTAAAATCGTATTCGGCAAGAACGTCCGAATGGGTTACTACGATCAGGAGAATATTAACCTGGACGGCAGCAAGCGCGTAATAGACCAGTTGTGGTTTGACAATACCAAAATGTCTCAGACAGAAGTTCGTAACTTGCTTGCAAGGGTTACTTTGGGCGCGGACGACGTTTATAAATTAGTGTCCGACTTGTCGGGCGGCGAACGCGCCAAGTTAGGACTGGCAATGATTATGGCAAAGGATAACAATCTGCTGTTGTTGGACGAGCCTACAAACCATTTGGATTTGCCCAGCCGCGAAGCGCTCGAAGAGGCGCTGAAAAGATACACGGGAACATTGCTTTTCGTCTCTCACGACAGATATTTCGTCAACAGCCTTGCAAGCAAAATTGCCGTGCTGGAAAACTCAGCCGTTAACTGTTACGAGGGTAACTACGACAGTTATATATCGCGCAAGCAGTGCGAAACGCCCAAGCCTCAGCAGATAAATAAGTCCGCAAACAGCAATTACCGCAATGCGCGTCAGCGTGCCGAGCAAACAAACAGAGCAAAAAAACTTAAAGAAATAGAACAGTCAATAACTGATTTGGAAAGCGAAATCGAAAGTTTAAATATACAATTAGCTGAACCCGATATAACGGGAGACTATACAAAACTCGCCCCCGTTCTCGAACGTTTAAATAAAGCTAATGCCGAATTGGAACAAAAAATTCAGGAGTGGGAAACCGTTGCCGAAACTGCAAATTGAATAAAGACGTTTTTTGTAAAAATTATCTCGTATATACGGTATATGCACGTTAAAGTAATTTTTGTCAACTTAGATAGGAGGTTTTTAAATCAATGAAATTTCTTTTGAAAATTTTGGAAAGCGTTTTCGACACTTTGGCAGTTTCTGTAGGGGGGCTGTAAGCACTGAAAATTTTTTAATAGGTATTTTGACACTGATTATTGTAATTGGGATATTTATTGCTTCTTGTATCATTTTAAAAAAGTATACCCAAATGCAAAAAACGTGGTGCATCGTATCTTCAATAGGCATCACGGCGACGTTTATTTTTGTGTTTTCTGCTATTTGTCTGGTGTTCGTACCTTAGGACTTAAAGATAACAAACTGATCAAATAGAAAAGCGATTTTCTATCGCGCCGTTAAATGTATTGCCGTAAACAAGGAAAACAATGTTAACTGCGCCTTTACGTTAATCGTATTTAACTCTAATTAGAAATCCGCCGACTGTTACTATGCACTCCGTATGTCGGCGGTTATTTATTTAATTGAATCAGATTCAAATCTGTGTAGTTAGTAATATCGTAAAATGTAAAAAATTTATAAGAGAATATATTATTTATGCCTGTTCTTAAATTTCAGTATCTCGTCTATAGTTTTATCCGTTCCGTAAATGTCTTTGTGCAAATTCTGTTTGCGAATTATCGTTTGACGGTTATCGTACGCGGCTTTTACCGAAGCAGACAATTTACCCGCAAGGTTTTCTTCTGATACTTGTATCCCTAGTCCGCGGTCAACAAACCATTTGGCATTTTTTACCTGTTCTCCGCGGGAGCATTTTGTAAGAGGCACGGTAACAAACGGTACGTTTGCAAGAGTCAACTCCGCAAGGCTTGTCGAACCTGCGCGCGTAAGACATACGCTTGCCGCGGCAAAAATATCGCCCATATTAGTAATGTATTCCGCTTGTTTTACAAAGCCGCAGTCAATTTGTTTGTTTTTTCCGGTAATTACAAATATATCGAAAGTGTCTGCAAGTTGCGCGTTTTCTTTTACCGCATTATTAAGCGCAGCCGCACCCAAACTTCCGCCCATTACAAGCAGTATAGGTTTGCGTCCGTCAAAGCCCATATCGGCAAGTCCTTTTTGTCTGTCGCCTTTTATGATTTCTTCGCGTATTATAAGACCTACGACTTTGGCTTTTTTGTCGCAGGGGAAAGACGCCAAAAATTCGGTTGCGAACATTTTGGATATGCGGTTGGCCAGTCCCAACGTCATATCGCTTTCGTGAATAATGGACGGAATACCGAGCCGTTTTGCCGCAATGATTACAGGCAATCCTACAAAACCGCCTTTGCTGAAAACAATGTCGGGTCGTAGTTCTTTCAAGTGTTTTTTTGCCTGCCTTACGCTTTTTATCAACTGAAAGGGCAGCGCAAAGTTTTTTAACGTCAGTTTGCGCTGCAGTTTGTTTGCGGTTATTTCGCGGTATTCTTTTATTCTGCCGTCTTCAATGTACGGCTTTGTAATGTTTTTTTCCATTCCGTCCGAGCCGATATAATAAAGCTCTTCGTTTTGCAGTTTGTCGATTAAGGCAAGATTCGGCGTAACGTGTCCTGCCGTGCCGCCGCCCGAGAATACTATTTTCATACAGATAGTGTATGTATAATATCGATTATTATAACTTGGCAATAAGACGGTTTTTTCTGTCCGTACCGACAGCAGAAGTGTTTTTTGCATCTGTAAACATATAAATTTGCGTTTTTTTCCACATTTATGGATAAAAAACGGTATTGACACCGATTTCTTGCTATAATATAATTATATTAAGCAATTATCGGTTTTTTGCCGAGACTATAATACAAAGGGAGAATTTAAATAATGGTATTGTCTGATTTTACTTCTCACGACGGTCGTAAAATAAAACTATACGTTTGGGATGACGTTAAATCCCCTAAAGCAGTAGTAAAAATAGCGCACGGAATGGTAGAACATTCCGCCAGATACGACGATTTTGCCCGTTATTTAAACGGTTGCGGTTACATTGTCGTTATGAACGATCACCGCGGACACGGCTTAACTGCCGAACGCGACAGTTTGGGGTACGAAGAGGGCGATATGTGGACTAATAACGTCCGCGACCAGTTGACCTTGCTCGATTATTGCCGCGAAAAATACAATTTGCCGCTGTTTATGATGGGACACAGTTACGGCAGTTTTATAACCCAAGCAGTTGTGGAAGAAAATCCTGACGTCAAAGGTTTTGTGCTTGTCGGTTCTAACTATATCAAGGGCGCAAGTTATTCGCTTTGCCGTGTCGTTGCAAAAAATATGTGCCGCAACAAGGGCGGACGTTACCCTGCGGATTTAATAGTCAATCTTTCTTTTAAACAATACGAAAAGAAAATTGCAGGGCATAACGCTTGGCTCAACCGCGACGAAGCGGAAGTAAAAAAGTACAACGAAGACGAATTTTGCTCGTATAATTGTTCCGCTAATTTTTACAGAACGTTTATGAACGGTATTGCTAAACTGTACAAAAAAGAATATTTCAAACAAATAGACGTAAACAAGCCAATTTTACTTGTTGCCGGAGACAACGACCCTGTAGGCGAATACGGCAAGGGCGTAAAAAAGCTGAACAAGTTTTATATCAATAAAGTCGGCGTAACGGACGTTACAATGAAACTGTACGAAGGCGCGCGCCACGAAATTTTGAACGAGACCTGTAAAGCGGAAGTTTACAAAGATATATCCGATTGGCTAGACGCAAAACTTACAGATAATCAATAATTTTAATAAATTTCAATCAAACGGTTGCTTTTTATGAGCGACCGTTTTTGCTGTCGTTTTTTTTCGCAACAAAAATTGTCAAGTCGCTGTTAAGCAAATTTAATTTGAATAATAATTTGTGTATTTTTTTTATTTAAAAGAATAATTTCTGCCAAAACGCAACCGTAAGTTTACAATAAGAAACTGCAAAGCGGTAGAGTTTTTGTCTGATGTGGGGTATAATTTATTTAGATTTGAAGGAGTTTTGTTTTATGACGTTTGGCGATAAGTTGGCAAAATTGCGCCGAGAGTACAATTATACGCAGGAACAACTGGCGGATGTGTTGGGAGTATCTCGGCAATCAGTAAGCAAATGGGAAAGCGACATTGCTTATCCCGAAACGGATAAGTTGGTAAAAATGTGCGAGTTGTTTAACTGTTCATCAGATTATTTGCTGTTGAATACCGAACATAACGCCCGTTCCGCTTCGACAAACAGCGCGCAAGACAGTAGCGCTTCGGGCGAAATTTTACCGGTAAAGAGTAAAGAGCGTAAAAGTAAAAAAACGCTGTGGGGGTTGCCTTTGTGGCACGTTGCAAAAAACGCGCGAGGTATTATTGCGGTAGGCGTAAACGCGCGAGGTATACTCGCAGTCGGCGTTAAATCCACCGGTATAATATCTGTCGGGGTTTTGTCTCTCGGGGTTATTTCCTGCGGCACGCTGTCTTTGGGATTCCTTTTTTCGGTTGGTCTTTTAAGCGCGGCGCTTATCAGCGTCGGAACAATCTCCGCGGGTATATTTTCTGTAGGAGCGGTCAGCGTAGGCGTATTCTCTTTGGGAGCGGTTGCAATAGGCGATGTCTCGGTGGGCGCAGTTGCAATAGGACGGTATGTCGCGGTAGGGGCAAACGCGCGCGGCGCAATAGCGATAGGCGGCCGTAAAGCCTTCGGCGAAATTTTCACCCATACGGGCAGACTGACGGACGAAGTTAAACTTCAAGCCAAGCAACTAATCGACGAAACGCTTCCGACATATTTAAAATGGGCGGGCGCAATAGTCAAAGCAATGTTATCTTAAAGTATTGTATAAAGAATTAAATATAAATACGGTTATTCCTTTTTAAGCGAATAACCGTTTTTAAAGTTAATGAGATTTTGTTTGCCAAAATATTCAGTATGGTGGCAATATAAAAATTTAAAATTTATTTTTTCCATGCATCCACATATTCTGTTGTTTTGACAGTGGCTTTTCTGCAATATAAACAATTACAATAATGTGTTGTCTTGCTTGAAATTCCAACATAAGTATCGGTTGTTATACCTTTTTTGTAAACATCGGCAATTTTGTCGCCGCCAGAATATATACTGCCTACATTTTCACTGGTTTCTCTGTCTTTCTCAAATTCGGACATGTATGATTTTTGATCGCTGTTTGTTTCTACAAAACAGAATATTTTTCCACATTTAAAACAAGTAGAACGAATATAAAATATCAAACGGAGAAGAAAATAGACGGATTGAAAGACAGCAATTGGCATTAGAAAAATAGGCAAAATTGATTCACCAGAATTGTTGAGGAATTTTGCGGCATATATTGCACATACTATTGCTGCAACCAAATGCGGTATAAGGCATATATATGCCCAGCATGCATATATAGGGCGTTTGCTCGCAGCACGTTTGACAATGGCTTTGTTCCCCACAATTTTTTGCTGCTCTCCAGTGTTATAGAGACTAATATCGTATTGAGAGACAAATTCGTTTTCTCTGCTTATGCCGAACAACCAATATACTTTATCAGAACACTTGATATATAAAATTAATGCGATTATCAAGATAATCAAACCGAAAGCGCACGGGATTATGATTTGAGCAATTGGACTTATGGCTATAAATATAGCCATAAACAAACCGCATAGTATAAAGAACAGAATGTTGACCAGTAGTCCTCTTATAAAATTAACTATATAATATCCAAACATGATAGCACTCCTTATATCTCCATAGAGATATTTTTTATTAGTATAACACCATGGAGATATAATGTCAATATGATTAATATTAAATTCGATGAAAATTTAAAACGAATGATGATGGAGTACTCGGTAAATCAAGTAGCACTATCAAAAGAAATAGGGGTTGCGCAAAGTGCGATCAGTGCGTGGCTTAATAAGAAAAAGGAACCTAGTATAACAAGTTTATGGTTGCTTGCGGATTACTTTGACTGTAGTGTTGATGAATTAATTGGGAGAGAATAATATGCTGACTTATTTTGATTTATAAGGTCAATATTTTTCTATGGTGCTATTGTTAGTGAGATAAGATCAATGAGAGATTGCTGGTTTTAATAAGATCTTTATTTGATAGACGAAACGCTTCCGACATATTTAAAATGGGCGGGCGCAATAGTCAAAGCAATGTTATCTTAAAGTAGTGTATAAAGAATTAAATAAAAATACGGTTATTCCTTTTTTAAGCGAATAACCGTTTTTAAAGTTAATAAGATTTTTTTGTAAACGAGTCAGGCGCCGTTCACTGTAAAGTTGCTGTTGAGAAAAACCGAGAATGAAACATTGATACCCGTAACTTGCTCTAAGTGCAGAGTAATTTTGTAAAAATTGTGCCTTTAAAACAAGATTACAACCAACAATTCACAAAATCGGTAAAAACGCGCAACATTTACGCAAGTTCCGTAATGTGCCTGTTTGGGTTTACAAGTACCGTTTGGTAGGTATTGTATATAACGTAACCGAGGGGCGATTTCGGCGGTTTTTTTACGTTTATTTTAGCCGTGTAATCTACGGGGATTTTCGTTCCGTCCGAGGCTTGGGAGTAGTATGCGCAAATTTCCGCCGCTTTTTCTATTACTTCAAAAGGCACTTCTTCCTTTTTTCCGTTTATTATCAAAACGTGAGAGGAATGTATTTTTTGCGTGTGCAGCCAAATATCTTCGGGTTTGGACATCTTAAAGGTAACGTAATTGTTTTGCGCGTTGTTTTTACCTACAAAGACGGAATATCCGTTAATATCGTATTTTAAGGGCTTGACAGGCGTCTCTGTTTTTTTCTTTTGCTGTTTTTCTTTTATTAATCCCAAAGACGTCAGTTCTTCTTTGATAAGTTCCAAGTCGTCGTTTTCGTTGCAGTAGCGTAAACTGTCTTTTATAGTAAGCAAGTAGTCAAGCAGTTTTTGGTTTTCTTCCACAAGTTTATCGTTATGTTCGGCGGACGATTTCAATTTGCGGTATTTTTTGTAATACGCCTGCGCGTTTTGCTGCGGCGTGAGCGATTTGTCAAGGTCTATTGTTACGTCTTTGCCGTCATAGTAGTTGCAGCAGGTTAACTTGTCTCCTTTTGCCTGCCACAGGTTAGAAAGTATCAAGTCGCCGTACTGCTTGTAAGTTTCGCGGGTTTGTGCTTCCAGTATGCTTTGGCGTTGTATTGCAAGTTTCTTTTCCGTACGCGAAACGGCGTTTTTAACAATGGTGGATACCGATTTCGCCTTGCTTAAAAACCGCTGCGCTTTGTCTAAAAGGTAGTAGTAGTTGTCGTGCGCTTCGTTTAACGATTCGTAAAACACTTTGTCGCCTTTTACCGAATTGTAATCAAACGGATTAACGTCTATCGGCGCTCCGTTTTTCAAAACCACGTTGGGACGCGGAGATAAAATATTTTTTTCGTAATTTTTTAGTCTTTCTATTATCTGTGCGTTATTCAAAGCGGTGTGGTCGTTTTCGTCCAGTCCGCGCATAATTTCGTTTACCGTCGACTGCGACACTCCGAGCAGTGTTTCGGGCAGGGTTTTGCGCAGAGGAGTAGAGCATTTTGCCAAAAACAATTGGATACGGCTGTAGTCAAAGGGCGGTATTTTTTCTTGCGGAAGAAAGAAATTATACTTTGCTCCCGCCATTATTATCCGCTTGCTGTCAAGGTCTTGCGGCAGATGCTTTATGCTGTCAAGTACGGTGTAATCTCCGTTTGTAAGTATAATGTTAGACGTTTTCCCCGTAAGTTCAAAAATCAGCCGCATATCTTTTTTGTAGCCCAATTCGTCGCTTACCGAAAGAGAAAACTCTATAACGCGTTCAAAAGGCATTTGGTTAATGTCGGTAATTTGAGCATTTGTAATATGCTTACGCAACAGCATACAAAATGTAGGCGCGGTTTTGGGATTATCAAAGGACGCGTTTGTAATATGCGCGCGGTTGACTCCTGCGTTTGCCGAAATAAGCAGTTTGTATGTTTGCTTGTTAAAAACAAACAAAACTATTTCGTCCTTTTCAGGCTGATATATTTTTGTGATTTTTCCGCCTGTTAACGTATCTTTAAATTCTTTAACAAGTACGCTCAGGCTCAATGCGTCGTAAGCCATATAATAATTATTATACATTATTGTCAGACATATTGCAAACCGAAATTGCCTGTTTCGGTGCTGTAATTAGCAGTTAGTCTTTTGCACAAGAATATTTTAATGTTGACTTAAACAATATGTACTGATATAATAAATTTAGTTGAAAGTAATAGCAGTCGTAATTAAAAAGCGACAGTAATTACGGTTTATGACCGATTTTGGATTTTAAGAGAGTGCAAAAATGAAACGTAAAACATTTTCTATTTGTTTGTGTTTAGTATTTATTTTATCGTTAATTGTTTTCGCAGGTTGTTTTGATAGCGGTATATCGGCGGAAT
This sequence comes from uncultured Clostridia bacterium, assembly GCA_947053925.1. Lineage (GTDB taxonomy): Bacteria > Bacillota > Clostridia > Christensenellales > CAG-314 > Fimimonas. The sequence continues at coordinate 25,777 of CAMRUG010000005.1, read as the reverse complement.
TTGTAAGATTTAATATAGGTAAAAGAAACAGCGGCGATAGTTATTTGGATTTTACTATACGATTAGATAATAAGTCCGATCACGAAGAATTTATTCTCGACAGCGATTTTGAGGTTGAAATCAACGGTAAAGCGGTAAATACTAAATCTTTTTTATACGAATATGAAGAAGTTTTTATAGTCGGCTATCCGTCCGTTAAATCCAAGGAAATTCTGACTCTGCGCGTGCGCGCTATTGCCGAAATCAAATTTGAAGAAAGAAATTCTATTTTGGTTAAGTATAAGGACAAAATATTGGTTCAAGATAACGTCTTGTTTCACGAAAACGGCAGCAAATAAAGCAATTTAATAAATTAAAAAATAGGATTATAGTAAAATAATACAAAACGGACAGTTAAAAAAAGACTTTTCTTCTGTCCGTTTATTATTTTGCCATAGTTGCAACGCGGTAAAAACATTTGCTTATTTTAAGTTAATATGCTATAATTTCTAGTTGAAATTACTTTAATGTTGATTTAAAACATTTTATAGGAGAATGGAAATGAAATACACACAAAGCAGAGAAAAAAATACTCTTACCGTTACGTTTACAATGGACAATACCGAATGGGCGGCGTTTGACAGACGCGCTTACGAACAGAACAAGGGCAAGTACAATATTGCCGGTTTCCGTAAGGGACACGTTCCTAAAAACGTTTTAGAACAAAGATACGGCAAGGGACTTTTCTTTGAAGACGCGCTTTATATTGCCGCGCAAGAATATTATAGCGAGTTTTTGGATAAAAATAAAAAGGTAGAACCCGTAGCCCGTCCTTCAATCGACGACAAATCTATCAAAGCGGACGACAAAGGCGTAACTTTCGCGGTAGTTGTAACAGTCCGTCCGGAAATCACTCTCGGACAGTACAAGGGTTTGACAATCAAAAAGATTGCAACGCAAAAGGTTAAGGAAGCCGATATCGAAGCCGAACTTTCAAAGGTACAGGAACGTAACGCGCGCTTTGTAGAAGTTACTGACAGAGCGGTCGAAGACGGAGACCAAGTCAATCTCGACTATTCTGGCAAAGTTGACGGCGTGGCGTTTGACGGCGGCACGGCAGAAAAGCAAACTCTTACAATCGGCTCGCATACCTTTATCGAAGGTTTTGAAGAACAACTTGTCGGTATGAATATAGGCGAAACCAAGGACATCAACGTAACTTTCCCCGCCGATTACCACGCAGAAAACTTAAAGGGTAAACCGGCAGTATTTACCGTTACTATTAACGGAATAACCAAGAAAGAATTGCCCGCTTTAGACGACGATTTTGCAAAAGACGTTTCGGAATTCGACACGCTTAAAGCGTATAAGGACGATATCAAAAAGACCGTTGCCGAACGTTACCAAAAAGACGCCGATTCTAAAAACGAAAGCAAACTTATCGAAACGGTTGTCGATAACACCAAGATTGACGTTCCCGCCGAGATGATAGAAGAACAAATCGACCAGTATATCGAAGATTTTAAATACCAACTAAGTTATCAGGGGTTAAATATCGACAATTACTTTAAGTATACAGGTACGACGATGGAGCAACTCCGTCAGGATCACAAAGAACGCGCAGACAAGGCAGTAAGAACGAGACTTGTCTTTGAGGAAATCGTTAAGGCGGAGAAAATCAAACCTGCTAAAAAAGCAGTCGACGCCAAAATCAAAGAGTACGCAGAACGTATAGGACAAACCTACGAAGATTTTTCTAAGCAATTGCGCGAAGGCGATACCTATTATTTTGAAAACCAAGTAATAACGGAAGCTTTAATCGAGTTATTGAAGAAAGAAAATACAATTGCGTAAAAACGTTTTTAACGTCGGGTAAAATTTAATTTTCCCGACGTATATTATTGCCGTTATTTGTAATACAATTACAGAGTCGGTATTTTAGAATATGTACCGTAAAGGATAAAACGAATTTGTAAATCACATTACGGCAAAGTTTTCTAATCAAATTTAAAAGAAAACTTTCACAAATATTTAGGAGAATGACATTATGACGCTAGTACCTATGGTAGTGGACCGCACCGACAGCGGAGAAAGGAGTTTCGACATTTATTCGAGATTGCTCGAAGACAGAGTAATATTTTTATCGGGACAGATTACCAACGAACTTGCCAACCTTGTCGTTGCGCAGCTAATTTATCTGGAATCCAAAGACCCGACCAAAGACATATCCCTTTATATCAACAGTCCGGGCGGAGAAGTTACTGCCGGAATGGCAATATACGATACGATGAATTATATCCGTCCCGACGTATCTACTATTTGTATAGGTATGGCGGCGTCTATGGGAGCGTTTCTTTTGTCCAGCGGCGCAAAGGGTAAGCGTTACGCGTTACCCAATTCCGAAATTATGATTCATCAGGTTTTAGGCGGCTCTCAAGGACAGGCTTCCGACGTTGAAATTCAAACGAAACAGTTGTTAAAAACCAAACAGAAGTTAAACAAAATTCTTGCAAAAAATGTTGGAAAGGACGTCAAAGTCGTAGAGAAAGATACCGACAGAGACAACTATTTGACTGCCGAAGAGGCAAAAGATTACGGTATAGTAGACCAAGTATTTTATGAGCGGAAGTAAAACCGTATTGCAATCGAATTGTTAGTACTGTCAAAGTCGGCGAAAGTTGATTTATATTAGGGCTGTTGCGATAGTACGGTTTTTTGTGTGCAAATTATATACTGAACACCGTTTAACAAAGTATAACAATATTAGGAGTAAAAATGCAAAATTGTTCTTTTTGCGGAAAAAGCGAAGATAAAGTAAACAGACTGCTTGCAGGTCCTTCGGGAGTGTGCATTTGCGACGAATGCGTCGAAACGTGCGTGTCCATTTTGGACAGCGAAGTTGTAAGCGGCGGCGATTATTCTTTTCATCTTTTAAAACCTGCCGAAATCAAGGCGGAATTAGATAAATACGTTGTCGGTCAGGACGACGCCAAAAAGACGCTTGCAGTGGCTGTATACAATCACTACAAGAGAATTTTGTCGCGCGATAAGTCCCAAGACGACGATGTCGAAGTGGAAAAAAGCAACATTCTAATGCTCGGACCTACGGGGTGCGGCAAAACTCTGCTTGCCAAAACGCTTGCAAAAGTTTTAGACGTGCCGTTTGCCGTTGCCGATGCAACAACTCTTACCGAAGCGGGATATGTAGGCGAGGACGTTGAGAACATTTTATTAAAGTTGATACAAGCCGCCGATTATGACGTAAAAAAGGCGGAGAAAGGTATTATTTATATAGACGAAATAGATAAGATAGCGAAAAAAAGCGAAAACGTATCTATTACCCGCGACGTGTCAGGCGAAGGCGTTCAGCAGGCTTTGCTAAAAATTATCGAAAGTACCGTTGCAAACGTACCTCCTCAAGGCGGACGTAAGCATCCGCAAGCAGAAAGTATTGCTATAGATACCACAAATATTTTGTTTATCTGCGGCGGCGCATTTGTAGGGTTGGATAAAATAGCGGAAAAACGTCAGCAAGGCGCAGGGTTGGGATTCGGCAATCAAATCAAGAGTACGGAAGAAATCGACCACGCCGAACTCGTCAAAACGCTTCAACCGCAGGACTTTATCAAATTCGGTCTTATTCCCGAGTTTGTCGGACGTTTGCCGATAACGGTAGGTCTGTCTCCGCTTTCGGAAGACGCGCTTGTAAAAATTCTTACCGAACCCAAAAATTCGCTTGTTAAGCAGTATACTAAACTGTTTAAAATAGACGATATCGAATTGCAGTTTGACGAAGACGCAATTGCGGCAATAGCGCAAAAGTCTATCAAACTCAAAACGGGCGCGCGCGGTTTGCGTTCGGTTATGGAAAACGTAATGTTAGAATGTATGTACGACGCTCCGTCAAAGGGCGACGTCAAATCTGTGCGTATAACCCGTAATTGCGTAGAAAGCAACGGCAAACCTTTGATTACCCGTCAGGCAGTTTAAAATATGTCAAACATTTTAGAGTCAAGCATTTGCGCTTGACTCTTTTTACGTCTGTATTTTGTGCGTTGTATTTGCTTTTTTGTTGCATTAAAACGCTTTTTAATATATAATAACCGTAAAATAAAGTTTTACGGCGAAATAATATTTGCGCAATTAAACAAACTAACGAAAAACGCTGTCCGAAACTTTCTCGGACAAAAAGGGGTATAGAATCAATGGAATACAGTAATTTGCCTGTTTTGGCAATGCGGGGTAATTTTTTCTTCCCGAATATCCGCGCTAAAGTAGAAGTTGCCCGCGATATCTCTCGCAACGCAATCAAATACGCTTTGGATAACGGCGGAAAATTTTTTATGGTCAGTCAAATCGACGGAGTAAAGGCTAAGCCCAGTCAGCCGACAGATATGTACGCTACGGGCGTTATTGCCGAAGTCGCTTCTGTCGAAAGCGCCACAAGCGATGCAACTGTAATAATGGTGCGCACCTTGGAAGCGGCAAAGGCAACCAACGTTACGATGAACGACAAAATTATTTTTGCAAACGTTACGACGTTGGAATTTACCTGCAAAAACGACGTGGAAACGCGCGCGTTATTCGATACGACGCTTAAATACATTGCAAAACTTGCCGAAACGAATAATAGTATTAACAAGGCGGAACTCAAATCGTTTGCAATCAACCAGACGATAGATTATCTGTCCTTTACCAATGTTGTCGCTAACGAAGTGGTAACGCGCCTTTCCGACAGACAGGCTATTTTGGAAGAAACGTCTGTAGAACTGCGTATGGAAAAAATCTGTGCGTATATTGAGGGCGATTTGGAAATCGCGCTTGCCGAAAAACGTATTCAAAACCGTGTAAAACAGCAGGTCTCCGACGGACAGAAGGAATACTACCTGCGCGAGCAAATCAAGGCAATATCTGCCGAACTTGGGGACGACGCTAACGAAAAGCAGGAGTATCTTGACAAAATAAAGAGCAGCGGTATGCCCGAAGAAGTTGCGCAAAAGGCAAATAAGGAACTTTCGCGCCTTTCAAAAATGTCGCCGACGTCTCCCGACGCCGCGGTTATACGCAATTATCTGGACTGGCTGTGCGACGTTCCTTGGACAAAGGAATCTACGGACAACAAGGACTTGAACCGCGCAAGGGCAATTTTAGACGAAGACCATTACGGACTGGAAAAAATCAAGGACAGAATTGTCGAATACCTTGCCGTTATGCAATTAACGGGCAAACTTAACGGACCTATTTTGTGCTTTGTCGGTCCTCCGGGGGTAGGCAAAACGTCTATTGTACGCAGTATTGCAAGGGCTCTCGACCGTAAGTATCTCAGAGTAAGTCTCGGCGGAGTACGGGACGAGGCGGAAATCCGCGGACACCGCAGAACCTATGTCGGGGCAATTCCGGGCAAAATCATTTATATGATGAAACAGGCAGGCGTTATAAACCCCGTTTTACTGCTTGACGAAATCGACAAGATGGGCAAGGATAACAGAGGCGACCCTGCAAGCGCAATGCTGGAAGTATTAGACCCCGAACAGAATTTCAGTTTTACCGACCATTTTATGGAGGTGCCTTACGACCTTTCTAAGGTGCTGTTCGTATGTACGGCAAACGCAACGGACGATATTCCCGAACCGCTTTTGGACAGAATGGAAGTTATCGAACTTTCAGGATATACCGAACTGGAAAAGATAGAAATTGCAAATAAATTCCTGCTCAAAAAGAATATGGCTCTTCACGGTATTCCCGACGGCGCAATAGAAATTTCCAACGAAACCTATGGTAAAATTATCGAACGTTATACGGGCGAATCGGGCGTGAGAAATCTCGAAAGAGAAATTGCGGCTATCTGCCGTAAAGTTGCTTTAAAACTCGTAACGGACAACGTAACTAAGGTAACGGTAACAACAGATAATCTACGCGAATATTTGGGAATGGAAAAGCACAAGGACGAAATGGGTATGATACCCGATACCGTCGGAAGCGCGCGCGGACTTGCTTGGACGAGAGTTGGCGGCGTAACGCTCAATGTCGACGCTACGTTATTCCAAGGCAAAGGAGAAGTGCAGCTGACTGGTAACTTGGGCGACGTAATGAAAGAATCTGCCCGTACTGCAATATCTCTCGTAAAAAGTCTTGCAGACGAATACGGGATAGATAAATCCCGTTTTGAAAAGACGGATATTCATATTCACGTTCCCGAAGGGGCTGTACCTAAGGACGGTCCTTCGGCAGGCGTAACAATGGCAACGGTGGTAATGTCCGCGTTTTCGGGCATACCCGTATCGGGCAAAGTGGCAATGACGGGCGAAATAACTTTACGCGGCAAAGTACTGCCTATCGGCGGACTGCGCGAAAAGGCTTTGGCGGCTTACCGCGTAGGCATACGCAAAGTAATTATCCCCAAGGATAACGAAAAAGACCTTGACGAAATTCCCAAGGAAGTACGCGATAATATCGAGTTTATTCTTGCGGAAGATATAGCAACGGTTTACGATAACGCTTTGGTAAAATAGTTTAACTTATGATAATACGCAGTGCAACTTATATAAAAGGCGCGGCAAAGTACGAACAGTGCATAGTCTCAAATGTGCCTCAAATAGCCGTAGCAGGTAAGTCTAACGTAGGCAAGAGCAGTTTTATAAACTATCTTGTCAACGACGGCAAGCTTGCGCGTACATCAAAATTACCGGGGCGCACGCGGCTTATCAATTACTTTTTGATAAACGACGGAGATGAAACGGAATTTATTCTTGCAGATTTACCGGGGTACGGTTTTGCAAAAGTTTCCGATGCCGAAAAACTGAAATGGGCGGACTTGTTGGAAAAGTATCTGGCTAAAGAAAGAGAATTGAAACACGTTTTCTTTTTGGTGGATATCCGCCACGACCCTACAAAAGACGACGTAACAATGTACAATTATCTGTTTAAAAACAACGTGCCGTTTACGATTATTGCAACAAAGGCGGACAAAATTTCCAAAAGTCAGGTAAAAAACCGCATCCGCAGTATTGCAAATTATCTGCACGTTGGAGAAAGCAATTTAATTGCAGTGTCTTCTTTAAACAAAACGGGAAAGGAAGCGGTTTTAGACCGTATAGCAAAAGTACTTCAAGCGCATTTAAACGCAGAACTTTGCGATTAACCTAAAATCTATCTATATAAAAAGACTGTCGTATTTAATGCGGCAGTCTTTATGTTTGCTTTTAAAGTAATTATTTAATAAAGTTTGGTATTTGAATTTGAAAAACAGCGCAATTGCTTTTAGGTTGATTTTAAAAAAATCATATATCATATTTGCGGTTTTAATAGTATTATATTCTTAATTTTCGGTAAATACCGTTGTCCGTAGAATTATTTTGTGTCGGCAAAAGGTGCTTTCGATATAAACAGGTTAGTTGTATTTTTTGCTTTTCAATGCGTATGCGTTTATTATCAGACAAGTTAAAGCGATAATAATTGACAGCGAGTTGATTACTATTAACGCAATCCATATTCCTATCGACTCCGTTTCACCGATAAGACAGAAAACATTGTTTATAAGCGACAAAATATTAGGCAGTAAAATAATAGCGTTTACTGCTACGGATATAATAGTAAATATGCGCGACGGCGTTCCGCCTTTTGCCGACGTGATAACCGAACCGATTCCGACAATTTCGTCTGCTATTGCCGCGCCCAAAGCGAGTAAGCCTATAAATCCCAAAATGAAAAACATCGGCACTGCGGCAATTATAAACGGAGTTACAACCATCATCAGGCATACGATCGCCGCTATTGCAAACAAAACCGCATCTAAAAAAAGTATTGCGCCCGATACTATATTCAATACGCCCGACGCTATTGTAATTTTAGATTTGTCCGTATTGCTGTTTTTGATTGTATCTTCCATAACAATTATGTCCTCTTGGTTTTTACCTTATTACTATTTTGATTTGTACGTTTCAAATGATATAGCGCGTTCGGCTTAAAAAACAGTCGCACAATATAATAACTGTGCATTTAAATACAGTTTAAGAAAATCCTTTTCTTAATTATCGAATGTAATAATTATATCATAAGCGTATTCAATTTTCAATATTTCAATATTATATTTACTTGACAATTTTTGTGCGGGGGGGGGTATAATAGTTTTTGATATTAAATTTTAAATACGCGTTTAATATTGTTGACTTATCAAATTATTTAATCTATACTTTATTCATACTAAAACAAGTGTTTTAGTATGTTTCTGGATGAGAATTCGGCTTATTAGCGGTAAAATTCATAAATGCCGTAAGTGTAAGAAGCAGAATACTCTCGTAAGTATTAAGGAGATTTTTTATGAAAATTATCGAAATAAAAAATTTACACAAATCTTTCGGCGAAGTTCACGCCGTCAACGACTTGTCTTTCAATGTCAAAAAAGGCGAACTGTTTGCCTTTTTGGGAATTAACGGCGCGGGCAAAAGTACGACTATTTCTATGATGTGCGGAACGCTTACTCCCGACAGCGGTACAATAACTATTTGCGGCAAAGACGCAATGAAAAAAATGTCCGAAATAACTTCAGAGCTAGGAGTAGTGTTTCAAAGTTCTGTTCTCGACAGCGTTTTAACGGTAAAAGACAATTTGCTTTCCCGCGCGAGTTTGTACGGAATAACAGGCAACGAGGCAAAAAACCGTATTGACGAACTTGCCGCATTACTGGATTTTTCCGACTTACTTAAAAGAACTGTCGGCAAACTTTCGGGAGGACAACGCCGCAGGGTGGACGTGGCGCGCGCTCTCTTGCACAATCCTGAAATTTTGATTCTGGACGAACCTACTACGGGACTTGACCCGCAAACGCGCAAATTGCTGTGGAACGTGATTGACGACTTGCGCAAGCAGCGCGGAATGACGGTTTTTTTAACCACGCACTATATGGAGGAAACTGCCGACGCCGACTATGTGGTCATACTCGACGCAGGTAAAATCGTTGCCGAAGGCTCTCCGTTAGAACTCAAAAACGCATATACGGGCGATTTCATTACCGTTTACGGCGTAGAGGAAAGCGCCGTAAAAAAGTTAAAATTGCCTTACGAAGCGATACGCGACGCTTTCCGCATTTCCGTCAAGAATACCGAACAGGCGCGCAACGTAATTATCCAAAACCCCGAAATTTTTGCAGATTTTGAGATAAGCAAGGGTAAAATGGACGACGTATTTTTGTCCGTTACGGGTAAAAAGTTGGAAGGAGGCACTTTGTAATGAAAACGTTATTTTCGCTTACAAAAAGAAACATAAAACTGTTTTTTAAGGACAAGGGTCTGTTTTTCTCATCTATGCTTGTGCCGCTTATATTGCTTGTCCTGTATGCTACTTTTTTAGCCAATGTATATAAGGACAGTTTCAATTCCTCCATTCCCGAAGGTTTCAGCGTAGACGACAAAATAATCAACGGCTTAGTTGCAAGTCAACTGTTTTCGTCTTTGCTTGCAGTGTGTTGCGTTACGGTTTCATTTTGCGCTAATGTTATAATGGTGCAGGACAAATATCTCGGAATGCGTAAGGATTTCCTTGTTACGCCTGTCAAAAAATCCGTTGTAGCATTGTCTTATTATCTTGCAACGCTGTCGGTAACGCTCATTATCAATTTCGTAGCATTAGGCGCAAGTCTTATTTATGTTGCGATAGCAGGATGGTATATGTCGTTTTTAGATATACTGCTGATTATTTTTGACGTATTTTTGTTTACAATGTTCGGTACGGCTATGTCGTCGGTAATCAACGCGTTTTTAAATACGCAGGGACAAATATCTGCCGTAAGTACTATTGTATCGGCTTGTTACGGTTTTATTTGCGGCGCATATATGCCTATATCACAATTCGGCAACGGCTTGCAAAAAGCGTTGTCCTTTTTGCCGAGTACTTACAGTACGTCTTTAATTAAAAATCACGCGATGCGCGGAGTATTTGCCGAAATGTCCGCTTCGGGTTTCCCCGACGAAGTAATAGCAGGTATGAAGAAAAGCGTCGATTGCAGTATCGAATTTTTCGGACATAACGTATCCCCTTGGGTAATGTTTGCTATTGTTGCGGTAACGGTTGCGGTATTTGTGGGAGCGTATGTGCTCATAAATATCTTTTACCGTAAAGACGGCATAAAAGTACACAAGACTAAGACGGCTAAAGTTTCAAAATAATAAACCGTTAAAAAAATTGCAATGCATTTAAATTCCGCATTGCAATTTTTTTCTTTGCGCATATAATGTAAAAAGTTGTATTTATTCAAAAATTTATGGTACAATATAAACGGTCGTATCCTTACGGAGCGATACTACATATTTTTATATCTTTTACCGAACAAAAAGATATTCGTACCGGGCATTCGGACGAAATTGAGGTTTTTTATGGTAAACAACAACAGCAAAGCGTTTCAGGTTGCTAAATACGCCGTTATGTTTGCAATCATATTCGTTGCAATGATGATTGACAAAGCAATCAGTGTCATTCCCATACCGTTCTCTATGGCGGTGTGCGTATTACTGGTTACGTTGTCATTTTGTTTTTTAGAAAACAAATGGTCGACAGCCGTTCTGTCGGGTTTGTTTTTCGGAGTTGCTTCGTTTATAAAAGAATTTATTTGGGGCAGTCCTTTGCTCGGAGCGGTTCTGCCGCCTGTATATTGGCCGTTTGTAACGATACCCAGCCGCGTACTTATGACTACAGTTGCTTTCGGCGTGTACAGACTGATGCTGAAATTTACGACTGCTATAAAAAACGGAAAGCACCGCCAAATATGTTGTATGGTAGTGGCGGCATTTGTAGGACTTGTCGTAAATACACTCGGCTTCATATCTTCCATATACGCGGCAAAAACCGTTTATATGGCAATCGAACATACTACGGTAGAAAACAAGGGCGTATTCGCTTTGATTTACGGTATTTTGCTGACAAACATTTTGCCCGAATATCTTGTTTCTATGTCCTGCGTTTCCTTTATAGTTTTGGGTGTGCGCAAAGGTTTAAAATTGGGTATCGAGGGCAATAACTGGAAAGACGCAGACGAGCAGGTAAATATAACAACCGATGAACAGACGTCGGAAGTATTAGCCGTGGACGCGTCGGACGAAAACAATCTTTCAATTACAGATCAAACAAAAGACGGAGAATAATATGGTTTTAGCAGTAGATATAGGCAACACTAATATAAAAATAGGACTGTTCGACGTGAACGGAAAATTGGCGAAATCGTTTAAAATGTCAACGGACGTCAAGCGTACTTCGGACGAATACGTTGCGTTGCTTTTGCAACTTTTAAACCATTCCAAAATCGACGAGAAGTCTATCGACGGCGCAATAGTGTCATCGGTAATTCCGCAACTCGATTACACTTTTACAAACGTTATCAAGTATTGTTTCGGGGTAAAACCGCTTATTGTCGGAGTAGGCGTAAAGACGGGTCTTGCAATCCGTTACGACTTTCCGCGCGAACTCGGCAGCGACAGAATTATAACCTGCGTTGCGGCGGCAAAGCAATACGGCGCGCCGCTAATACTTGTGGATTTCGGAACGGCAACAACCTTTAACGTAGTCAACGAACGTAAAGAATTCGTCGGCGGAGCAATAACTTTGGGGCTCAAATCTACTATCGAAAGCCTTGCTAACTGTACGGCAAAACTGCCAAATGTGGAATTGGAAACGCCTAAAAAAGCAGTGGCGCAGTCGACGGGGAAAGCCATTCAGAGCGGCGTTATCTACGGAACCGTCGGACAAGTCAAGTATATGATTGACCGCATTAAACGCGAAACAGGGCTTTTAAACGCCAAAATAATTGCAACAGGCGGGCTCTCTCATATAATTTACAACGTCGAACCGCTCTTCGATTACATCGACCGCGAACTTTCTTTAAAAGGTTTATACGAGATATATACGCAGAATATTTGAACCAAAGCGGCGGTAGAGTGTTTAAAAAATTTGCAATTTTAAAGCGGGTTTATTTTGTGTTATTATTGTGCGTTTCCGTTAATAAAACAAAGCGAAAAATATCTAAAATTGTAAAGAACAAATAAGCAATTTATCAGTTTTGTGTAACAAGCAGTGTAATAGGCTATGCGCTGTAATCAAAATATAAAAGTGTAAATTTTATTGGGAGTACTCAATTAAATTCGGACGGAGCCGAAGCTCTTTCTGCTCCGTTTTAATCGGTTTAAATTTGCGTTGTCGGCAAAATTGACTCTGCTTTTTTGCGGCGGAGCAATGCAATATCCAAGCAAAATTTCAAACAATTTTTTCATATCCCGACCGCATACGTAATCGGGATATCTTTTTTTTTATGTATAAACATTCGCCAATCTGTTGACATTTGTATCGTAGTATTATACAATATCTAACGAACACTTGTTCTATTTTAAACACTGGGAAAACTGTAAAAATGGACTTTAAACTTCACTCAAAATTCCAACCCTGCGGCGACCAACCGCAAGCGATAGCCGAACTCACGCAGGGTATCAAGGACGGGCTTAGCACTCAGGTTTTACGCGGAGTTACCGGCAGCGGTAAAACGTTTACAATGGCAAACGTCATAGCAAACGTCAACCGTCCTGCGCTTGTAATTTGCCACAACAAAACTCTTGCGGCGCAGTTGTGTAACGAATTCCGCGAATTTTTTCCCGAAAACAGGGTGGAGTTTTTTGTATCTTATTACGATTACTATATGCCCGAAAGTTACATTCCCGCACGGGATTTGTATATAGAAAAGGAAATAGATACCAACGACGAAATCGACAGACTTCGTAACTCTGCAACGTGCAGTTTGTTTGAACGCCGCGATACGATAGTGGTTGCCAGCGTTTCCTGCATTTACGGTTTAGGCGCGCCTGACGAGTATTTCAAACTCAGTTTGTCGTTGCGCCCTAACGACAATATTTCCCGCGAGCAAGTTATCCGTAAACTTATTTCTATACAGTATACCCGTAACGATATGGATTTTCACCGAGGCACTTTCCGCGTTCGCGGCGATATAGTGGAAATTTATCCCGCGTCCTATTCGGAACACGCTATCCGCGTGGAATTTTGGGGAGACGAAGTGGAAAAAATCAGCGAGATAGATGCGCTGACGGGAAATACTATTGCCAAACTTTTGCACATTATGATTTATCCTGCTACGCAGTATGTCGTAGAGAGCGTAACGATAGAAAACGCTGTCGAAACTATCAAGAGCGATATGGAACGGGAAGTAGAAGCGTTTACAAATACAAATAAAATCGTCGAAGCACAGCGCCTCAAACAACGGGTGTCTTACGATATGGAAATGTTGCAGGAGGTTGGCTATTGCAGCGGTATCGAAAACTATTCTCGCTATTTTGACGGTCGCGAAGCAGGTCAGCCGCCATACACTCTGATGGACTATTTCCCCGACGATTTCGTAACCTTTATAGACGAAAGTCATATGACGATTCCGCAAATACGCGGTATGTACAACGGCGACAGAGCGCGTAAAACAAATCTTGTTAATTACGGCTTCCGTATGCAAAGCGCGTACGATAACCGTCCTTTAACTTTTGACGAGTTTGACGGAAAACTCGGTCAGCTTATATGCGTATCGGCAACTCCGGCAGATTACGAAATGAAGCGCGCGGATAACGTTGTCGAACAACTTATACGTCCGACCGGATTATTGGATCCGAGCGTAGAAGTGCGTCCCGTAAACGGTCAAATAGACGATTTGCTTGGCGAAATCCACAAGACCGTAACGGGCGGAGGCAGAGTTCTCGTAACAACTCTTACCAAACGTATGGCTGAGAGCCTTACGGATTTTTTGTCAAAGCATAACGTAAGGGTTAAGTATATGCACTCGGATATAGACACGCTGGAACGCGTAGATATAGTTTCGGGACTTAAAAAAGGAGAGTTTGACGTACTTGTAGGTATAAACTTGTTGCGCGAAGGATTAGATATGCCGCAGGTTAAACTTGTTGCCATATTAGACGCAGACAAGGAAGGTTTTTTGCGTAGCGATACCGCGCTTATACAAACAATAGGGCGCGCTGCGCGTAATGCGGAGGGCAGGGTAATTATGTATGCCGACGTTTTGACGGACAGTATGAAACGCGCGATAGGCGAAACAAACCGCCGCAGAACAATTCAAAACGAATATAACGTAAAAAATAACATTACGCCCAAAACAATCGAGCACTTTGTAGAAAACACTTTGGAGATTACGCAAAAAGACGATACAAAAATGTCTGCGCGCGATATAGAGCGTGAAATCGACAACATAACCGCGCGTATGAAAACGGCGGCAAACCAACTCGATTTCGAATTGGCGATACAACTCAGAGAACAGGTTGTCAAACTGACAAAACAACTGGAGAAAGAAAAACGTAAAAAACGCGGTTAGAACGGTTAATAAAAAGGGAAACTTATGTTAAAAATATATACTTCGGGAAAAGAATTTTTAGAAGACAACAAAGATATTCTTGAAAAATATCCGTTGGAAACGGTGTTTTTTGAGGCAAACGCTAAATATATTGAGAAAACAAACAAAAACAACTTTCTGGCAAAGGTTTCTGTTAACGGCAGGTTTTTAATTGCGGTTCACAATGCCCGTTATCCTATGGTACTTTTCGGAGACAAATCGTTATGCGCCGAATTTGCCGACGGAGCATACAAATTGAAACTTACGTTTGACAAAGTACTTGGTGAACTGGAAACGTGCGAAGCGTTTTTACACGAGTATGAAAAATTAGCCAAATGTACTCACGAAATCAATCACTCGATGGATATAATGCGGTGCGACAGCGTTTTAACCGATAACGTCGAAGGCGTTGAAATGGCAACGGAAGATGATGTTGACGAACTTGCGGAATTGTCGGTTGTTTTTGCCAAAGAAGCGTTGGGCGACGACGTGGACATTGACGAAGTTAAACACAGTGTAAGCAGTAGGTTATCGAGTTTCCGACTTATACGTCATGACGGCAGAATAGTGTCGTTTGCGTCAAAGAAACGCGGAACGGACAAACTGTCCTGCATTGCCGACGTTTATACATTGCCGTCATACCGAGGACAGGGTCTTTCCTGTAAGGTAGTAACTGCGCTGACAAAACAAATTTTAGACAGCGGAAAACTTCCCTATCTGTTTGTAGACAAAACCAATCCCGTATCAAATCATTTGTATACAAAAATCGGCTATACCTATGCTGTTCCGCAATACGAAATAAAAATTATCCGTTAGGTAAAATATGAAAGATATAATCATAAAAAATGCAAAAGAAAACAATCTTAAAAGCGTAAATTTGACTATTCCGCGCGATAAACTCGTAGTGTTTACGGGGTTGTCGGGAAGCGGTAAGTCGTCGCTTGCTTTCGATACGATTTTCGCGGAGGGGCAAAGGCGTTATATCGAAAGTTTATCTGCTTATGCGCGTCAGTTTTTGGGACAAATGGACAAGCCCGACGTCGAGAGTATAGAGGGACTTTCTCCTGCAATTTCAATAGACCAAAAGACAACTTCCTCTAATCCGCGTTCAACGGTAGGCACAGTAACGGAAATTTACGATTATCTTCGTTTGCTGTATGCCCGTATAGGCGTGCCGTATTGTCCGCATTGCGGCTTGGAAATTACAAAGACGGGCGTAGACCAGATTTGCGACCGCGTGATGAGTTTGGCGGAAGGCACTAAATTGCAGATTCTGTCGCCGATTGTGCGCGGACGTAAAGGAGAATTTGCAAAACAGTTTGAACAACTTAAAAAGCAAGGCTTTGTCCGCGTTATCGTGGACGGTAACGCATACACGCTGGACGAAGATATAAAACTGGAAAAAAACATAAAACACAGTATCAGCGTTGTTGTAGACAGACTTATTGTCAAGCCCGAAATGAACACGCGGCTTTCGGACAGTATCGAAACGGCTTTGAAACTGTCGGAAGGTTTAGTAGTTGTGTCTGCCGACGGAAAGGAAACAACTTACTCCAACAAATTTGCCTGTCCCGAATGCGGTTTTACTTTGGAAGAAATGGAACCGCGTTCGTTTTCTTTCAACAGTCCTTTCGGCGCGTGTACGGAGTGTTTGGGTTTGGGCTTTAAGCAGGAGTTTGACGAAAGGCTTATTCTTCCCGACGATTCCAAATCGTTACACGGCGGAGCAATAAGACTGCTTGGTTTTAACTTGGGCGCGGCAAGTTGGATGCGTATGTACTTTGACGCATTGGCGCAAAAGTACGGTTTTTCCTGCGACGTGCCTGTCCGCGAACTGTCAAAGTCCGCTTACAATACCATAATGTACGGCAACGGCGGCGAAAAGGTTTCTTGCGTGCTAGACGACGGACGGACTTTCAACGCTACGTGGGAAGGGATAATCCCTATGATGACGCGCCGTCATAACGAATGTAAGAGCGATTGGACGCGTAGCGAATACGAAAAATTTATGGTTGACAAACCTTGCCCCAAATGCCACGGAAAACGGCTTAAAGAGGAAATTCTTGCCGTTAAAATCGGCGGATTGAATATCCACGAAGCGGGCGAATTGTCAATAGTCAAGGCTTTGGAATTTTTTACTAATTTGCAACTTGACGATACGCGCGCAAAAATTGCCCACATGGTTTTAAAAGAAATTAACGCGCGGTTAAAGTTTTTAGTAGATGTCGGTTTGGGATACCTAACGCTGAACCGCAGTTCGGGTACGTTATCGGGCGGCGAAGCGCAGCGTATAAGGTTGGCAACGCAAATCGGAAGCGGACTTACGGGCGTATTGTATATTTTAGACGAACCCAGCATAGGACTGCATCAGCGCGACAATAACAAACTGATTGCAACGCTGACAAGATTGCGCGATATAGGAAACACGCTGATTGTTGTCGAACACGACGAAGATACTATCCGTGCGGCAGACTTCGTTGTCGACGTAGGCGTCGGTGCGGGCGTTCACGGAGGCGAAATAGTTTACGCGGGCGATGTCGAAGGTTTAAAACAGTGCCAAAAGTCTATCACGGGTAAATACCTGTCGGGGGAAATGTCAATACCCGTACCGACGGAGCGGCGCACGGGTAACGGCAGTATGCTTACCGTAACAAATGCGCACAAAAACAATCTCAAAAATATCAATGTCGGTTTTAAACTCGGTTGTTTAAACGTGGTTACGGGCGTATCGGGCAGCGGAAAGAGCAGTCTTGTAAACGAAGTGCTTTTGCCGTATTTGGAAGAAAAACTCAACCGCGCAAAACCCTGTCAAGTGCAATGCGACGGAATTCAGGGCGTAGAGTATCTGGACAAAGTCATATCAATAGACCAAAGCGCAATAGGGCGTACTCCTAGGAGCAATCCCGCAACGTATACGGGAGTATTTACTATGATCCGCGATTTGTTCGCCGCAACTACCGACGCTAAGGAGCGCGGATATACCGCAGGACGTTTCAGTTTTAACGTCAAGGGCGGCAGATGCGAACATTGCGACGGCGACGGCATACTTAAAATTGCAATGAACTTTTTACCCGACGTGTACGTTCCTTGCGAAGTGTGCCACGGCGCGCGTTATAACCGCGAAACTTTGGCAGTCAAATACAAGGGCAAATCTATTGCCGACGTACTGGATATGACCGTAGAAGAAGCGGTGGGCTTTTTTGAGAATATTCAGTCAATCAACAACAAGATTCAAACACTGTATGACGTAGGACTAGGCTATATCAAGTTAGGACAGCCTGCAACAACTCTTTCGGGAGGCGAAGCACAGCGCGTAAAACTGGCAACGGAACTTTCTAAACGCAGTACGGGTAAAACGCTGTATATTTTGGACGAGCCCACAACGGGTTTGCATACTCACGATGTGGCAAAACTAATCAGCATTTTACAGCGACTTGTGGCTAGCGGCAATACGGTAATAGTAATCGAGCACAATCTTGACGTTATAAAAGTTGCCGATTATATCGTAGACTTAGGTCCCGAGGGCGGCGACCAAGGCGGAACGGTGGTGGCGTCGGGCACTCCCGAACAAATCGTAAATGTTGCAGAAAGTTATACCGGACAATTTTTAAAACCCATACTCGGCAAATAAATTAAAACGCGTTATTCCTATTTACGGAAAACGCGTTTTAAAATTGTCAAAATGCCAAGTTGAGAGTCTACAGCAAAACCGTAATAAATCGTCTCGGTAAAACTCTAAAACCCTGAAAGCAATACGGACGTTTACACTCAGTTTTAAATAATGTTTAAATACGGCGCTCAATACGTCAAATTTACAGACGGATATGCTTTTTGCAATTAAATAATTTCTACTCAAATAATATTGATATATCTTTATATGTCAATTGAATTGTAAATTAAGCGGAAATAGTGTACAATTAACGTAATCTACTTTTATGGTGAAATATGTCAAAACAAAGATTACTGATGCTTGACGGAAATAGCATTTTAAACAGAGCATACTTTGCTTTGCCCGCGTTAAACGACAAGGACGGACGTAACGTAAACGCTGTTTACGGTTTTATTAACGTTTTAATAAAGGCTTCGCAGGATTATAAACCCGATAAACTTATCGTGGCGTTTGATAAAGGCGGACAAAACTTCCGAAAGGAAATTTATTCGGCATACAAAGCCAACCGCGCGGGAATGCCCGACGACTTGTTTCAGCAACTGCCTATACTTCACGAATTACTGGCATTGATGAATGTTTCCGTTGTGGAAAAAGCCGGCGTGGAAGCCGACGACATAATAGGTACCGTTACAGCGGCTTTTAAAGGCGACAGTTTTGTCGTATCGGGCGACCGCGATATGTTTCAACTCGTTGCTGATAACATTACCGTTTTGTTTACAAAGCGCGGTGTAACGGAAGTGGAAACAATCACTCCCGAAACGCTAAAGAACAATTACAATTTAACGCCGAGACAGGTAATAGATTACAAAGCGCTTCGCGGCGACACGTCGGATAATATACCGGGAGTACGCGGCGTAGGCGAAAAAACCGCAATGCAACTGCTTGCAAAGTATCCCGATATCGAAACGCTTTACCAGCACGTTGACGAAGAAAAGGAAGCTCTGCGCGAGAAGTTAGTTAACGGTAAAGATATGGCTTTTGTCAGCAAAAAACTTGCAACGATAATCACTGATGCAGACGTTAACTTCAATCTTGATAATTGCGGTCTGTACGAACTTAACGCTTCCGTACGCGAATTTATGGAAAAATTGCAATTCCGCTCAATTATTGCACGTCTTAATTTCGGCGACGATATTCAGTCCTCTCGCACAGTAGAAATAGTAAGAGAAAACGTAACCTCTCTTTCGCAACTTAACCGCATTATAGAGTTACTGTCAAAGTCCGATTACTTTGCTTTTTATATGACGGAAGAAGAAATTATACTTTCTAACAGCGGACAAAAAGAGTATTCGGTAAAACCGTCGGATAACTTTTTAGACGAAATAACATTTCAATCGGTTTTTGACAGATTACAGCCTTTGCTTGCGTCATCTACCCCGAAAGCCGTTTACGATTACAAAACAACCCGCCGCATTTTGGATAGACTTAATGTAGAAATAAATGCCGTCAAATACGACGTATGTATAATGCAGTATTTGGTGGAATACCGTTTGTACAAAGATTTGGCAAGTCTGTGCGAAGCCTACGCTTACAAAGATTTCGGCGCGGGTATCTACGTTTTGGCAACGAAACTTTCCCAAAAGCTAAAAGATTTGGGAATGACTAAGTTGTATTACGATATCGAATTGCCGTTGTCGGACTTATTGTACCGTATGGAAAACGAAGGCGTAAGCGTGGATGAGGAATTGCTTTCAAAACTGTCTTTGGAAATGCGCGCTCAACTCGACGGAATAAGCGCGGAAATTTACAGTCTTGCAGAAGAAGAATTCAACCTAAATAGCCCAATGCAATTATCTAAGGTACTGTTTGAAAAGCTGAATTTACCTCACGGCAAAAAAACTCACCGCGAGTACTATACTACAAATAACGACGCGTTGGAAAGGATTGTCGATAAACACCCGATTGTACCCAAAATTTTAGAATACCGCAAATTTGCCAAATTGCTCAATACTTATATCGACGGTTTAAAACCTCTGATAAAGCGCGGTAAAGTGCATACGACTTACAATCAGACTTTAACATCCACAGGCAGATTATCCAGTAGCGACCCCAATTTGCAAAATATCCCTATCCGTAACGAATTAGGCAAGGAAATACGCAAAATATTCTGTTCGAAATACGGAGTATTTGTAGGCGCTGACTATTCTCAAATAGAACTCCGTTTGCTTGCCGCATTTTCTCAGGACGAAAATTTGCTGGACAGCTTCAGAAACGGCGAGGATATTCACGCGCGCGTTGCAGGCGAACTTATGGGTATACCTGTCGAAATGGTCAGTTCGGATATGCGCCGTATGGCTAAGGCGGTAAACTTCGGCATTATTTACGGAATCAGCGATTACGGCTTGGCGCAGAATACAAATTTAAGCGTAAAAAAAGCCCGCGATTATATCGACCTGTATTTTAAACGGTTTCCCAAAATTAAAGAGTATTTGGACGGTTGTATCAAATTTGTCCAAAGCGACGGTTATGCGCTTACGCTTGCAGGCAGACGCAGGTATATACCGGAAATCAAATCCGCCAACTTCAATTTGCGCGCTTTCGGCGAGCGCGTAGCAATGAATATGCCGTTGCAGGGCAGTGCGGCGGATATAATGAAGATTGCAATGCTGCGCGTTGACGAAGCTATCAAAAAAGAGAATTTGAAAAGTAAAATCGTACTTCAAATTCATGACGAACTGATAGTCGACTGTTATCCCGAAGAGGCGGAACAGGTCAAAGAGATTTTAAAACGCGAAATGGAAAATGCGGTAGAACTTTCTTGTCCGCTGACTGTCGAAACCGAACAAGGCGGCAATTTGTATGAAGCGTAAAACTGTAGCAGTAACGGGCGGTATAGGCAGCGGCAAAAGCACCGTTATTCGTATTTTGCAAGATTTGGGCTTCCAAACTTTAGATTGCGACAGTTTAGCAAAAGAAGTTTCCTTAAAAGCCGAAACCGTCAATGCCGTATCGAACCTTTTGGGGAAGCAATATTTGTCAAACGGACAACTTAACCGCAAGGCAATAAGAGAAAAAATTTTTGCCGACGATGCTTTGTTAAGTCAGTATAATAAGATTTTTTTTGACGGAGTTTACAATGCTCTTATTGCAGAACTGGAACGTCTTGGTAAATTATCCGACGGCAAAAGTTGCGTAATGCACAAAAACTCAGCCGATAATGCCGTATTTGTCGAAATATCCGTTTTTGACGCTTTTGACTTTGCTTGGGATGCAGTTTGGCTTGTCGAATGCGATACGGATACGCGCATACGTCGTGTAACTGAACGGGATAAAGTAACCGAGACAGATACAAAAAATATAATTGCGCACCAAAATGTAACTGTAAATTATACCCTTAAAATACAAAACGACGGAGATGAAAATCTTCTTAAACAAAAAGTTTTATGTGCTATCAACAAAACTTTCGAGCAATAAAACATAAATTATATTTATATTTTTCATAGATTATTTATATGCAGTTTTTTCCGCAGTAAACAGCGGTAAATGTTTGACATATAATAGTAAAAAGACTAAAATAGGTAAGGCTGAAAATAAGGTTAAATTTGTAAGCGTGATGCGGGCATAACCTGATAATCACAAGTATGCAAAATTTTACTGTATTTAACCTTGCGTTCTAACATTGCGTTGCGTACGTTACCGTGCAGTCAACGCTTTTAAATTTTTGTACTTCACATTCAGAGGCGAAACAGATGAACACTTTACTAGTAATAGCAATCGCTTTAATTTTAGGGCTTTTGTCTACGCGTTTAATGAAATTGATAGGGCTGCCTAACGTTACGGGCTACTTGGTAGTAGGTCTTATAATAGGACCTTATGCTTTGGGAGGTTTCATTCCGGGCGCTAAGGAATCTTTTGAGAGTTTAAGCATCGTAAGTACGGTAGCGCTAGGATTTATCGGCTTTTCTATCGGAGTTGAGTTTAAGCTTTCGCATATCAAGGAAATAGGCAAAAGCGCAGTAGTCATAACGTTCTTCCAAGCGCTAGCGGCTACTCTTTGCGTAGATGTTGCTTTAATTTTAATAGGTCTTATTCCTGCAATAAATATGCCCGTTCACGAAGCGATAATTCTCGGTGCAATTGCAACGGCAACCGCTCCTGCGGCAACGTTGATGGTTGTACGCCAGTACAAGGCCAAGGGCAAAGTTACGGGAACGTTGCTTCCCGTAGTAGCGTTAGACGACGCAGTAGGTTTGATTGTTTTTGCTATATCCAATTCTATTGCATTGTCTCTTGCACAGTCTACGTTGAATGCGGCGGCTGCCGTAAACGCAACGGAAATGGCACTGGAAATTGCCGTATGGCCCATTGTCGAAATAGTCGCTTCGCTTGCAATAGGCGTAGGTATCGGCGCGTTGCTGTCGGTAATTCCCCGTTTCTTCAAGTCTCGCGATAACCGTACTATTTCAACTATTATAGCAGTTGCTTTGTCGTTGGGTATCTGCGAACTGTTTTCTTATTTGAAAGACGAATGCGGCTGTCCGTTCGCTTTGTCCGACTTGCTCGTATGTATGATGGCAGGCGCAACGTTTGTCAATATGCGTAAGGAAGCAACTCAGATTATGGAAGGCACGGACCGTTGGACGCCGGTAGTATTAATGCTGTTCTTTATACTTTCGGGTGCCGAACTCGATGTCCGTATGTTTGCCGACTGGAGCGTAATAGTGTGCTTGGTAGTTTACCTTGTTATGCGTTGCTGCGGCAAGTACTTCGGTACAATGGCAGGCGCGGCAATCACTAAGAGCGACCACAACGTCCGCAAATATTTAGGTATAACGTTATTTCCGCAGGCAGGCGTAGCAATAGGTATGGCTACAATGTGCAAGAAGGAATTCGAGAAACTTGCTTTGTCTGCAACGACTGCCGAACAAGCGGCATATTTCAGCGATATAGGCGCAAAAATCGTTACAATTACAATGTGCGCAGTTATGGTTTACGAACTTGTGGGACCCGTCCTTACAAAATGGGCGTTGACAAAAGCAGGCGAAATATCCCCCGAAAATTTACGTCGTCCGAAACGTAACAAGAAGGCGTTGGCGGCAGAAGGCGTTGTAGTAACCGAAAATGTTTCCGTTTTAGACAATTCGGCTGAACAGTCGGCGCAAACGACGGTTGAAACATCAGTAGTCGATGGCGAATCTGCCGTTGTGGAACCTTCAGACGGCAAAAAAGAATAATTTCAACTTTTGACTTTCATCGTCTGCCGTAGATAGGTTTACAGCAGACGACGAAATATACAAGACGCTCCAAAAAATTTTGGGGCGTAAAATTATATTACACGCAAACTTAATTTATACAAATACCGTATCGTATGGCATAATGACGCGGCGTAGCAGTGGTTGGTTGCAACTTACTCGATTGCTCAACAATATAGAACAACGTAAAGCAATAGCAAATTTTATTTGATTGAACCATACTTTAATGTAAAGTCTACAATTCAGGTATCAAAATACAAACAGAATATTTTAAAGGATATAAAAATGAAAACAAAATCAACGATGTACAATCTTATGAGAAAGTCGGAACTTATGGACGACGACGGAATGAATATAGAAGAAGCCGAACGCCGCGACGAACGCAGTTCTGCCCAAAAGTTTAAGGAAAAATATAAAGACTTTTATACTGACATAAAAACGGATATTTCGGAAGACTGGTAAATTTCAAGCGTTAAGATTTGCCGTTTTGTGCGGTTTAAATGTATATTAGTGTGTAAAAAATGCGCCGGGATTTTAAAAACCCGGCGCATTTGCGTTGTTGTCGTCATTTGTAACAAAAACAGAATCACTTGTAAACGAAGTCGATTTTTATTGTATATATTGTACTTTCCTAAGATAGATTTTTTCCGTTTCCGCTATGTTGTTTTATGCCTGTGTCAGTTGACAAAATTCCTTGGTTGTATAGTCGTACAAATAGGCAAAGCGCGTTTCTTTTGAAAACTTACTCTTTGTTATAAATATAGCGGTGTATTCGGTATTAGTGAAAATGTTAGTATAAGACTGGTGCTGTATCCCCTTATCGTACGCTTTGTCCTCTACTAAAAAACTTTCCGTTTGCGAATTTAAATCGTAAGAGTAGTAATTTCTGTCCCGCCAGTACAAAACTGTCGTACCGTTGTAGGCTACGACATTACAGCCGTCAAACCGCTTTGTCTCCGTAAAAGTATCGGTTTCGGGCAAATACTCAAATAGAATACCGCGGCTGATTTCTTCCACGCCGTAATTGCCTCCGCCCGAAAGATAGCCTATTGTGTCTTTGTAAACGTTTGCAAAACCTACTAACTTCCCGTCCGTTATATAGCCGTTAGCGTCCGCAACCGACCTGCCGCCGAGCGGCAACGCTTCTATGTGCGGTTTTACGCCGTCAAAGCCTGTCGGAGTTACTACGGAATAACGCGGAGCGGTGCCGCCGTAAAGAAAATTTACACTGTATGCCGATTCGTCGTTTTTAATTTCAGCGTACTTCTTTTCTTTCACGTTTATTTCGTAATTCGGAATCAAAAAACCGTTATCTGATTCGATTGATTTTATGTAACCGTAATTCGGATAATTTCCGGCAATCCTATGAGTGCATCCGCAAAGAATCAACACAAATCCGCACACCGAAATAAGAGTTAATATCACAGATGAAACTTTAATTCTTTTATTCATAAAAGCCCTGTCTAAATTGCCGTATACTAAAATTTTCTGTCGTCAAAGGGGTTTTCTTCGTATCCTGTTTTGTAGCCGGGGTTGTTTTCGGGACGCAATGCGTTGGGGTAGTGTATGTCGCTTTTAATATCGGTTGTAACCTTTTGAAGAGCTCTGCCTATTCCGTAAGGGTCGGATACGTCCCACAGTACGCCCGAGTTTACCGATGAGTTAATGTAAATATCGCCTACTTTAAATATTCTGTCAATAATGCCGACTTTAATATTTACCGAGTCGATTTCAGTGTAGTTGATAAATTTGAAGTCTATTCCTATAAGTCCCGAACGGATAATAACACGTTTGTCGGTAACGGCGTATTCCAAATTTTTCACTTCTCTGACCGCCTTAACTGTATTTGCAATCCATATCCATACAGGCAAAAGGTGCAACAGGAAAAAGGGTACTACAAACCATAATATATTTGTAGGCATTTGTCCTTTTACCATACCCGTAATAATGGCGGTTAATACAAATCCGTCAATCAACAGCCAAATTATAGCGATAGGCAGCATTTTGAGCATTGCGGCAAGTACGTATGACTTTGCGTTTGGCTTTCCTTGCCACAGTACTTTTTCATCGCTGTTTAAAACGTCTTCGATAGTGTTTTTTTGCAGTGCGTTTTCATAAAAATATTTTTCGTCGATTTTCATAATTTTAACCTCAAATATTTTGTTTTAAAATTCTCTGTAATTTTACTTTTAGCCGTATCTTCCGTGTGCCTTAGTTTATGTAATTGTAGTGCAACAAAGTCGTATGCCTGCTTGAAGTAACTAATAAGCCGCAACGTACTTACTGCTTTGCAGTTTGTGTTTTAGTAACAATAATGTATCTTGTACTGCAAAAATCATCGGCATCATAACGCGTTTAAACTAAATATATATAATATTAAATTATATTACTTTCGCCAATCGTTGTCAACAAGCGATATAATGTAAACTCAATCGATTTGTTTGATTCGCTAAAACCGTTATGGCGTTTTAACTCATAAAGCAACAAATTTTAACATTTCTTTTCCAAAAACAGTTGACAATGTTTAATCAATGTAGTAAGATAAATAGGCTGTGC
>CAMRUG010000004.1 GCA_947053925.1 uncultured Clostridia bacterium | reverse complement strand
ATAGCTCAGTCGGTAGAGCATGCGGCTGTTAACCGCAGGGTCGTTGGTTCGAGTCCAACTGGGGGAGCCATAAGACACTGATTACACTTAGTCAGTGTCTTTTTGTTTACTGATTACATTACCAACGAGCCTGCGTTTAAAGGCAACGGAGTGAGTGTTTTAACAACCTTACTTACTAATTCTAATTTAATTTTTTTATACTTGTTTTGATTTAAAAGCAATTTATTATAATATAATTTCGTTACTGTAAATTTTAATGGTTTTAAAACGACAAAATTATAAAACAATCATTATTTTATAATTTATTACGCTGCAATTATTGCTTTTTTGATAAAATATGATATAATATTATAATTATTAGTAAAAAATTGTTACGGTAAAGGGGCAGTTATGCAAAATTACGTTGTAGAGAATTTAAATATTGCAAAAAAGAAAAAAGGGTATACATTAAAGCAACTTGCCGAGATTAGCGGTTTGTCGCTCGGTACTGTAATAAAAATTATGAACGGAGACCTCAAAAAAATCAACCCTGACAAGTTGCAAAAGTTAGCGGATGCGCTTGAAGTTTCCGCTAAATATTTGACAGACGGCACCACGGCCGGACTTACAAGCGACAATTATCAGGGATTGGTTAAAATAGCCTGCATTTCACCTGAAGTACGCGTCGGCAACTGTAAGTTTAACGCGGAGCAAATTGTTGCGCATATTCAATCGGCGCACAAACACAATGTTAAAATGGCGTTGTTTCCAGAGTTGTGCATTACGGGTTACAACTGTCAGGATTTGTTTTTTCAAGATACATTACAACGGGCGGCTGTCGAAGCGTTGTGTTTTATTACAAACACTACTGCCGCGCTTGACGTACTTTCAATCGTAGGTCTGCCGTTAAAAGACGCTGCGGGCAAACTGTACAATGTTGCCGCAGTCATCTACCGCGGAGAAATTCTCGGCGTTGTGCCCAAAGTAAATTTGCCCAACTACAACGAATTTATAGAAAAACGTATTTTTACCGAGTTTACGGGAGAGACGCGCTATGTAACGCTTAATAACAAGCCTGTCCCCTTTGGCAGTAAACTGATATTTGCAAATTCACTGTACAGCGAAATTAAATTTGCAATTGAAATTTGCGAGGACGTTTGGGCGGCAAATTCGCCGTCGGTATACCACTCCAATGCAGGAGCAAACGCTATATTTAATCTGTCCGCAAGCAACGAAACGGTAGTAAAAAGCGATTACAGACTTAAAATGATAGAAATTCAGTCGGGAATGTGCGGCGTTATATACGCTTACTGCTCGGCAGGACCTTCGGAATCGACAGCGCAAACGGTATTTTCCGCGCACAACATTATTTGCGAAAACGGCGAACTCTTAGCGGAATCCGAACCGTTTGCAGACGGTTACGCAGAGTGTTATGCCGATTTCAATTTTGTTTCAAACGAACGCGCAAAACTAAACCACACCGCACACGGCGAAGACTATACCACCGTTACTTACGCGCAGAGTATCGACGAACTCGGCAAGCGCGTATATTCGCCTACGCCTTTTGTTCCCGAGGACAAAAAACAGCGCGAAAAGGTGTGCGAGCGCAGTTTGACGATTTTGGCATACGGTTTAAAAAAGCGTATAGAGCATATACACGCCGAAAAACTTGTTTTGGGCGTATCGGGCGGAAGCGACAGTACGCTTGCCCTGCTTATCTGCGCGCGCGCTTTAAAGTTGTTAAACCGCCCTGTAAGCGATATTATTGCCGTTACTATGCCCTGCTTCGGCACCAGCAAACGCACGCTAGAAAACTCTGTGGCTTTATCAAATGCCGTTGGCGCAACGTTAAAACAAATAGACATTACAAAGTCGGTTACACAGCATTTATCCGATATCAAGCACGATTTAAACAACACCAACGTTACTTACGAAAACGCTCAGGCGCGCGAACGTACCCAAGTATTGATGGATATTGCAAACGACGTAAACGGACTTGTGATAGGTACGGGAGATATGTCCGAAGCGGCATTGGGCTGGTCTACCTTTAACGGCGACCAAATGTCTATGTATGCGGTAAATGCCGCCGTTCCCAAAACGCTTGTCAAAGCAATCATTGCTTATGTTGCGGACAATTCCAAAACCGAACTTAAAACGGTGCTTAGAGATATATTGAACACGCCCGTAAGCCCCGAATTGCTGCCGTTAAATGAAGACGACACCATAAAGCAAATTACGGAGGACTCGATAGGTCCGTACGAACTGCACGACTACTTTTTGTTTATGCTTATACGCAAGAACTTTACACCTAGCAAAGTTTACAAATCGGCGCAAATTTCCTTTGCAGGCAAATACGACGATAAAACAATATACGACTGTCTTAAATTGTTTATAAAGCGGTTTTTCACACAGGAGTTCAAGCGTTCGTGCGCTCCCGATTCGGTAAGGCTCGGCTCGGTTGATATATCCAAATTCGGTATGCGTATGCCATCGGACGCTTGTTACGAACAATGGCTTTCAGACCTAGAAAAGGTAAATCCTAACAAATAGGTGATAGTATGCGAATGAGATTAAAAAAACATTTAGACGAGCGCATTGCTAATTGCGGCAGTATATTACTTGCTCGCGAAGGCAACGATTTTTACAATCCCGAAGTTTATATAAACAATGATGCCCTAATTGACTTAAAAGGCGTTTTTGAAAAAAATCAACCGATATGTTTGGAACTGGGCTGCGGCAAAGGCGGCTGGGCAATAACGTCGGCGCAGCAAAACCCGGACATTAACTATATTGCGGTAGAAAAACTCAGCAACGTGATAGTCGTCGCCTGCGAAAATGCAAAAGAACTGAACCTGCCCAACTTACGGTTTTTAAACTGCCGTGTAGAAAATTTACTGCATTTTTTACCCGAACATTCGGTAACTAAAATTGTGCTTAATTTCTCCTGTCCGTACCCTAAAAAGACTTATGCCAACCGCAGGCTTACGAGCAAGAACTTTTTAA
Organism: uncultured Clostridia bacterium; assembly: GCA_947053925.1. Lineage (GTDB taxonomy): Bacteria > Bacillota > Clostridia > Christensenellales > CAG-314 > Fimimonas. The sequence continues at coordinate 117,158 of CAMRUG010000004.1, read as the reverse complement.
ATCTTTACAAAAAACTGCTTACCGCCAGCGGAATCATAACGCAAAAAACGGATAATTTGGACTTTTTTGAATGGTCAATCGACAGTTTTAAACAAAACGGTTTTGAAACTTTTGAAATAACTTACGATTTACCCCCGAATGCGCCCGATAACGTAATAACGGAATACGAAAGAAAATTCCGTGAACAACACATAAAAATAAACGCTCTTAAAGCACACATTGCATTTTAAGAAAAGAGTAAAAGGACGAAAATCAAGTTTTCGCCCTTTTCATATTCTTGTAATACGGATATATTTAAATTAAATTTTTGCTTTGCCGATTTATTTCTACTTATCGGCTGAGGTTTTGAAACATATTACCTTTTCTACCGCTATGCCGCCGCGTTTGCCCTTGGGTAATTTGCCTTTGTTATTTTTGTTTTCCACAGAAACGTCAGCCGTATCTACCACGCAAACGCTTGCCTTGTCGAATATCGCTACTTTGTAATGCTGTTGATTTACATAGTTTGCATACACTATCGAACTGCCGTTTACGCCGAATTCCGTGCCTTTTGCGCCCTTACAGTTGCGCGCGTGCTTGGTTATTTCTTTAACGGGCAAACGCTTTAAGAAGCCTTTGTTGGTAATCATCAACGCTTCGCCTTGGTCTTTGTCTACCTGTCCTGCAAAAACGACATATTCGTCATCGGCAAGATTGATACATCTTACTCCGCCTGCCACTCTGCCTTGAAGCGGAATTTCGTTAACGTCAAAGCGCGTACAGCCGCCGCGGTTTGTTACATAGAAAATTTCCGTATTGGGACGTACTACTTCGACTTTAAATACTTCATCCCCGTCCTTGCCTTTGTATCCTTGGAATACCTGTTTTAAAAGTTGGTATTCCTTCCATTCCGAACGTTTGATAAGTCCTTGACGGGTATAAATCAACAATTCGCCGCGCGGCTCTTCGTCCTTATTCATTGCAAACACGCCGACGGGAATTTCTCCCTTAGCCGCCTCGCTGAACAACTGCGACAGAGTTACGCCGTTATCGCGGTAACGCACTTCCGTCATATCGCCTACCGTCATACGCAAACAGTTACCCAAATTGCTGAAAAACATAACTTGACTGTCTGTCTTTGTTTCGAGCGCGGTTGTCAGCATTTCGCCGGTGGTTGCCCCTACAGCGTCTTTATTAGACAAGTTGAAATTTTTGAGCGGAATACGCTTTAACGTATAATCTGCCGCTATGCCTACTACAACAGATTCTACAGGCTTTTCGTCCGTTTCGCTTGGAATAACCACGTCTTCCAGCGCTTTGCACATTTCCGAACGTCTTGCAGTTTTGTAATTGCGCTTGAGCGTTGACAGTTCGCTCTTGATAAGTTCCATTTGCTCGCGCTTGCTGTTTATGATAATGTTTAAACGGGCTATTGTGCGTTCCAGTTCGTTAAGTTCGTTGATAAGTTTTGTAACTTCCAGTTTGGTAATACGCGCCAAACGCAAATCGAGGATTGCCTGCGCCTGTCTGTCGGACAACTCGAAACGTGCGCGTAGTTTAGTTTTAGCATCGGTTGTAGAGGATGCGGTTTTGATAATTTGAATAACTTCGTCGATATTTTGTACCGCAATAACCAAACCTTTTAAGATATGTTCGCGTTCTTTTGCCTGTTCAAGCTCAAACTTGCTACGTCTTAAAATAACGTCGCGCTGATAAGCAACATAATATGCAATGATATCGAGCAACCCCATAAGTTGCGGTTTACCGTCGGCAATCGCTACCATATTGATACCGTACGACATTTGCAGTTGAGAGTATTTGAGTAAATTCTTGATAATCTTGTCTACGTCGCAGTCTTTACGCAGTTTGATTACCGCACGGGTACCTTCCTTGTCGCTTTCGTCGACAATTTCAGAAATACCTTGGAATATATCCTTCTTTTCGTCCTTTAATGCGGCTATTTTTACAAGCAAATCGGCTTTATTCAGTCCGTAAGGAATTTCTGTAATTACAATGTTACGTCTGTCGCCTGCCGCTACTTCTATGTGCATTTTTGCGCGGATAATAATTTTGCCCTTGCCTGTTTCGTACGCTTGGGCGAGTCCCTCTCCCGCTACAACGTGTCCGCCTGTAGGGAAATCGGGACCTTTGATTATCTTCATCATAGCGTTGAGACTGATATTCTTGTTTTCGATATACGCTATTGTACCGTCGATTACTTCGCAGAAGTTATGCGGAGGAATGTTGGTTGCCAACCCTACCGCAATACCCGTCGCTCCGTTGACAAGCAGATTTGGAAAGCGTCCCGGAAGCATATCCGGTTCTTTTGTCGTATCGTCGAAGTTACGCGACCAACGTACCGTATCTTTTTCGATATCACGCAGCAACTCGATTGCTACAGGAGAGAGTTTTGCTTCCGTATAACGCATTGCGGCGGCAGAGTCTCCGTCTATATTACCGAAGTTTCCTTGTCCTATAATAAGCGGTACGTTCATAGAAAATGGCTGAGCCATACGCACCATAGCGTCGTAAATAGACGAGTCTCCGTGCGGATGGTATCTACCCATACAGTCTCCGACAATACGCGCAGATTTACGCGTGGGCTTGTCGGGAGTGTTGTTCTGTTCGTACATAGAATACAGTATACGGCGCTGAACGGGCTTCAAACCGTCCTCAACGCGCGGCAAAGCACGGTCTAAAATAACGTGCTCGGCATACGGCATCATAGATTCGTGCATAACTACTTCCATAGGCTTGGTAAGTAGATTACTGCCGTCCTCCATTTTTTCTATATCGTTGTGTTCCAAATCGAATATATCAAGTTGTTTCATTTGTTTACCTTTTACAAAATTATTTTCTTTTAATTTGAGACTTCTTTTTTAACCGTAAAAGCGTAACGCGCTTAATCTGATGTAAACTCCGTTGCGCATTAAGTAAATCATTCTGACTGTATCAAGCGGTTGCCGACAAGCAACAAGTTCCTTTTGACGGCGGAAATGCTAACAACTCCTCCCCCCCCCCTGTAAAACCCCGTTTGACGGCGTAGATTCGACGTTAAACGAGTTCGTCGAAAACAGCGTCTTTGTCTTTGTTGAAATCGGCATTATCGGTAATGTACTGTTTACGGGCGTCAATTTGGTCCCCCATAAGCGTAGTTACCATACGTTCCGCTTCGGAAATGTTTTCGATTGTTACACGCATTAAAGTACGCGTTTCGGGATTCATAGTAGTCTCCCACAACTGTTCGGCGTTCATTTCGCCCAAACCTTTGTAACGCTGTAAATCGTATCCTCTACCGAATTCGGAAACGAGTTCCTGAAGTTCGTAGTCATCGTAAGCGTACTTAACTTTATCCTTTTTAGACACCTTGTATAACGGCGGCATTCCTATATAGACGTGTCCGTCTGTTATAAGTTCGCGCATATAACGGAAAAAGAAAGTAAGCAGAATTGCCCTTATGTGCGCGCCGTCTTGGTCGGCATCGGACAAAATGATTATCTTGTCGTATTTAAGATCGTCTATATTAAAGTCTTCTTCGCCGATACCCGTATCCAGTGCGGAAATAAGCGAACGTATTTCTTCGTTTGCCAGAACTTGGTCTATACGTTTGCGTTCGGCATTTAACGGTTTTCCGCGCAAAGGCAATATCGCCTGAAAGCGACGGTTACGCGCTTGCTTTGCCGAACCGCCTGCCGAATCGCCCTCTACTATAAACAGTTCGTTTTTGCTGGCGTCGCGCCCCGTGCAACTTGCGAGTTTACCTACCAAGGTAGAATTGAAAATACTGTTCTTTTGACGGGTAACTTCCTTTGCTTTACGCGCGGCTTCTCTTACCTTTGCCGAAGCAATAGATTTTTTTATGATTGTTTCGGCAGTATTGCCGTCCTGTTGAAGCAATGCAGTAAACGCTTCCGTTCCCAGCGCTTCGCAGGCAATACGCGCCTCGACGTTGCCGAGTTTCGTTTTGGTCTGTCCTTCGAATTGTACGTTTGCCATTTTTACCGACATAACAAGCGTAATGCCTTCGCGGAAGTCTTCGCCTATCAAGTTGTCCTCTTTGGCTTTTAAAAGGTTTTTACTGCGGGCATAATCGTTCATAACTTTTGTCATTGCCGTTTTTAAACCCGTTTCGTGCATACCGCCTTCGCCGGTAGGAATGTTGTTAACATAGGAAATAAAATTTTCCGTGTAATTCGATGTATACTGAAAGGCAAATTCCAACTCTAAAACGTCGTTTTTGCCCGACCAATACATAGGATTTAAATGCAACGGCGCTTTGTTTTCGTTAAGATACAGAACAAAGTCTTTAAGTCCGCCGTCATAGCAGAACGTTTCCGAAAAAGTATTGCCGTCATCGTCAGACGCGCGTTCGTCAGTCAAAACGAATGTAATGCCCTTGTTAAGAAACGCCAATTCCTTAACGCGTTTTAAAATTACTTCTCTGTCCATCTGGACGCTTTTAAACACTCTTGAATCTGCCAAAAAAGTAATTGTAGAACCGTGTCTGTCGGTTGCACCTACTTTCGTCAACTTATCCATCGGCACGCCGCTGTGAATTTTGCCCGATTCGGAATCTTGCGGGCTGTGGAAATGCTGAACATACTCGTAGCCGTTTTTACAAACGTTGACGGTCAGCCAACGCGACAGCGCATTTGTTACGCTTGCGCCTACGCCGTGCAAACCGCCGGAATAAGTATAGTTTTCGTTATTGAATTTTCCGCCCGCGTGCAACTGCGTAAAAACAACTTCCACGCCGGAAATTTTAAGTTGCGGATGAATATCGACGGGAATGCCTCTGCCGTTATCCGTTACCGTTACGCTATCGTCCTTGTGCAAAGTAATTTCTATTTTATCGGCAAAACCGTTTGTCGCTTCGTCAACGGCATTGTCTACTATTTCCCACAAAAGATGATGCAGTCCTTTAGTGCCCGTTGTACCGATATACATACCCGGACGCATACGGACGGCGTCCAAACCTTCCAGTACCTGTATGTCTTTTGCTTCGTAAGAATTATGACTCACTTTCCGTTCCTCCGAAATTTTATCTTGCGTTTAAGCAAAATTATCGCTTATAAATTATTGTCGTAACACTGTGCAAATATTCTTGCAGTTACAATAAAATTATACCACAAAGTACGCTGTATTGCAAGCGTATCTTTTATATTTATTCACGAATAAACAGGCAAATTGGCTGTTTTATTTGCTTATTCATAATATATTGTATAATTATAAATAGTATGTATTTTTATACATAGCGTTTGCATAATTATACATTTTGTTTTTTTACAATAGAAATTAACGTTCCGTATACGGCATACTTAAAAACACGGCTAGCCGCATTTCAAATTTAAAACGATTTGCCACGCATCTAATTTAAAAATTAAAACAAAAAGACAAAACATAATACAACTCAAAAAAATGCTTTACTGTAGTAAATAAAATTTAACCGTCAACTGCTGTTGACAGCAACAGTGTCTTAAAAACAATCGCTTTTAAGACACCGTTAAACGGTCGGACAATATCAAAAGATGCACTACTTTTTCTTAATTCCGTTTACGCCGTTTAATACGCCAGAATCGAATGCGTAAACGTGCTGTTCAGACATTCTCTTATCGTTTACCGCTTGTTCGACCAATGCCTGACCGTATTCGGTACGCGTATACTCGCCCTCCCACAAACCGTATGCAAGAGAGCCCGGAATAGTATTTATTTCGTTGACGTACAATTTGTTTTCCTTATTATCGTAAAGATAATCCACCCTGATAACTCCTTGAAAACCCAATTCCCGATATATACGTTCGGTATATTCCTTGACTTGTTCGGCTATGTCTTTGCCGACTTCAATACTTTTTTCGACCGCTTTATTAGAAACGTATTTATCCTCAAACGTAAGAATATCGTTAAGGGTAACGGGACAATCTACTTTGCCGGTTCTCACTTCTCCCTTTACGCGCATTGCAGCGCAGTTTAGTTCCGTGTAATCTGTCAGCGCTTGTTCGCAAAGCACTTTACAATCGTATTTAAAAGCAACGGATAGCGCACGTTCCAATTCTTCGTCATTTTTAACAACGGAAACGCCTATACTCGAACCTAGCAAACTCGGCTTAACTATGAGCGGATACGAATAGTTGTCTTTAAGCGAAATCAAATCGCTAAGTTCCTGCTCACGCAAAGCAAACCCCTTTACGGTCGGCAGTCCCATTTGGTTTAAAACCTGCTTTGTAACGACCTTATCCATTGCAACCGCCGAGGGAATAAGCGGAGAACCGACAACGGGAACGCCCAGCAAATTACACATAGCGGCAACCGTTCCGTCCTCTCCGTTTAATCCGTGGCAGCAATTTACAACAACGTCAACAGAGATAATTTTACTTATGCGCTTACCCTTTAAAACAGCTATCTTCTTTTCACCGAAAAGAAACACTACTCTGTTTTTTAATTTTTCCGCAACGTGTCTTGCGGGTTTGTAATCGTTAGGCACAAGATAGCTTTGGTTTTCTTTGTCGAAATAAACGCTGTATAATTCTCCCGAAAAATAACCGCGAGCAAGGCACGCCGTAATGACGGATATATCGTGTTCGCAACTTTTGCCGCCGTAAACAAGGACTGTATTCATTTTTATGTATCTCCCAATTTTACTATAATAATTTACTTTAATTTGCGCCCGTTATTTGCTTACTCTTGCATTTTTTTAAATGTTACAATCAATTTGATACACCTTAGCAATACTCAGTAAAAACGCGGATTGCAATTTTGACTTTCGCTTTGAGCGCATATTTAAAACGCTTGCAATTTTGTATGCGCATTACCGAATAACCGTAAATACTTTTTATTCTTAAGAAAGTTCGCAATATATTGCAAGGCGTGAATTTTCTATACGTCGGGAATATCGTTTTGGAATAACAATATGCCGCCGTTTATATACGGCTGAGCAAGCGCTACCGCTTTTTGCAGATTTTTAGCGCAAATAACTTTGCAGGCGGTTTCGCTCAGTCCTGCGGACAGTATTTTTGCGTTTTGTCCCACAACAATGGCAACGTCGCACGCCGAACCCAAAAGCCGTCCGCATTCGACATTCATTTCTTTGCGCTTTTTTCCGCATTCTACCAATCCCTGAGTTATTACAACCTTACTGCAATTAAAATTAGACAGCGTTTTAACGCAACTTTGTATACCTGCGATACTGCCGTTATAACCGTCGTCTATCAGGTAGCAACGCTCGGTTTTGATGAGTTCCATTCGGTGCGCGGTTTGCTTGACAAAAACCGCCCGCGAAACGGTCTTGGTAAAACTTTGTTTGAGTACTAACGCCGTTTGCAAACACATTGCAAACGTATCGGAAACGTACTCGGTAATTTGCGGCAAGGTTACCTTTTTTACCAGTTTTCCGCGCGCTACCGACAGCGTTGTGCCGCTGAAATCTACTTTGTCAACGGTAACTGTCAAATTGTCGTGCGACATAATTTTGCCGCATTCGCCCACGCAAGCAAAACTTTCGGCTATTTTATCCCTGTCATTTAATACGCAAACGCCGTTTGGCGGCAGATATTCGATCAGCTCGCGCTTAGCCGCTATTACATTGTCTATATTTTTGAAAGTCGACAGATGCTGTGCGCAAACGCCTGTAACAATACCGAATTTAGGTTTGTACAGATTGCAAAGTTCCGTTATATCGCCACGCTGTCTTGCGCCGAATTCCAAAATCAGATATTTGACATAATACAAATCGGTTTTGTTGATAAATCCTGCAATCCCCAGCGGCGTATTGCAACTGCCGTTTGGAGACACCGCGTCGTCCAACAATGCCGTCAGCATATCTTTAACGGAAGTCTTGCCGTAACTGCCCGTTACCGCCACTACCGTAACGTTGCTTTCTTCGAGTTTTTTGCACGCTTTTTTTAAATAATGCGTTGCAATCGCCTTATCTATCGGCAAGCATACTGCCCAAGCCAAAAGAGCAATTACGGGCAGACACGCCGCAAAAAACGCGTTACCGACAAAGAAACACAAAACAAAAAGCACAGCCGCTTCCGCAACAAGCAATCTTAAAATACGCTTTGTAAATTTTAACGGGCATTTGCGTTTTATAAAAGCGCACGGACAAGCGACTGCAAAATAAAAAGCCGTAACAGCGTATTCGGGAAGGCTGTAACAATACATTAAAACTGCGGCGGTTTCCGTCAAAACCAACGCTAAAAAATACGGCGTTAGCAAAACCTTTAAATATCCGCGCTCGGGACGGTATCCCGTTGACTGCAACACGCGCAGGCACTCGAACGACAGCACAACAAGGAGAAAGGTATCTGAAAGAGAATAAACGAAATTCATAACGTTCTCTCCTGTTCTACAAACAGTTGTATTGTTTGCGCAAAAGCCTGCGGCGAATAAAAGAAGGCAAAATGGTCTCCCGTAATCTCTACCAATTCGCTGTTTTTAATAAGCCTATGCAAACGTTTGGCGTGTTTTAAAGGCGTTGCGGTATCGGTTCTGCCGTTTACTATCAAAGTTTGACACTTGACGCGTTTGGCGAAGTCGGATAAATCCTGATTGACGACCTTGACAAAAGTGTTTTTCATACCGTCGCTACAATTTTTGTAATCCTCACTACCGCTTTGTTTTGACGGCAAACGCCCTGTTTTTTTGCGTAATTTATACACTTTAACTTTTATCCACCGCGCCAGTGAAAACCGTCTTAAACCTGCAGGCGCAACAAGAATCATACGTTCGACCAGTTCGGGACGTGTAGCGGCAACTACCATTGCAACGCGGCATCCGAAACTGTGCCCGACAAACGTTGCCGAACCGATACCCTGTTCTGCTAAAAAATCTATCACTTGATTTGCATAATCGGCAACGCTCCAACCGTCAAAAGGCGGCTGTTCGCTTTGACCGAAACCTGCAAAGTCTATCAAATAGTTGTTAAATTGCCTTAGCCTTTTGACAATAGGTTTAAAGATGCTACCGTCGCATCCCCAACCGTGCAAGTATATTATCGGACTTCCCGTTGAGCCCAGTTGTTCGTAATATGTTTTCACCGTATGTTATTGTATGAAAAAAAATTTATCATTGTGCCACCATTCGACAAAAACTTTTTATATTAAACAAAAAAAAACGGTATCTAAAACTGCGAACTAAATACCGAAACAAATTGCGGCAAATCGCTAAAAAACAATAGCATTTAAAAGAAACTAACCTATAAAACAAAACACATTCCATTTTACATTTAAAGTTTAATATAAAAGTCAAAAAAACTACCCTGTTTTGACCTTTTTTGGTACAAAACAGGGTATTATGTCTGTAATAGTATTCTGCAAACGCGACTATTTGCTTAGTTGAAGCACCATTGTGTAAGCGTCGCGCGTACTGTAACGGGTTCGGCGGTAAAAGTTAGGTCGCGTGCCTGCAATATCGTATCCGCATTTTTTGTACAGTTCTACTGCCGGAGTATTGGCTACGTTCACCTCGAGTTCGCACCGCTCGCAACCGTTTTCCGCGGCGAATACCGCAACCTGTTCTAACAGTTTGCTTGCATAGCCTTGACGGCGGTATTTGTTTGCAACGCATATATTGCATATCTGGGCTTCTTCGTACATTAAACGCACGCATACATACCCTACTATTTTCCCGTTGAAAGTTGCGGCAAAAAAATGAGAAAACTCGTTGCAGAACTCGGCGCGCAAATTGTTTATCGTCCAAGCGTCCTTGCCGAAACACTCTTTTTCAATATCTGCAAGCTGAAAAATATTCTGCATACTGAAAGTGATTTTTTCTATCATACACTATATCCTTTTATTTGTTTCAAACCGCTCTGCCGTTATTATGTTAATTGCGTTAACTCCAAACAGCGGAGTGCGTTTCTGTAATTATACCGGCAAAGTATCAAACAGTTAATTTTACTTTATTTTTATCTTGAAACTATACCCGATTTATTTAGGCAGAATTTATTTATTACTGTCTTTCGGTTGTCTAAAATAACAACAATTTATACAGACAAATTAAATAGCAAACATTTCAATTGAGTCAATTAAATATATACAAACCGTGCCGCACAGTACTGCTACTAAAACTCCAACTCGGTAACGACCCTTTGTACACTAATATCCGTAAAAAGATTAAAGAGCAAAGGCGGTTCTATCGTTTTAGCGTGCAAATGTTTTTTACAATCAAACGATTTGTTTTACTTGTTTTTAAGCAAATTTTCACGGGTGATTTCTGCCTGTGATTTACGGATATATATCGGCGAAAGAGTTTTGCTAAAATCGTTATCAGCGTATTTTTGACATATTATTTCCACCGCGCCGTCAAGATAGTCGCACGCGCCCGAAGCGCTTCCGGCATTTACTGCCGTAACGTCGTCATACGGTATCACGTAAGGCAAAGTAACGTTGCCGTCAAAGTAGTAATAGCCGTTGCCTGCGTCTATTACCGCGCGCCCGATTTTACCGCAAAAAGCAGACCTTGCTATCGCTTCGAGAGAATTTACTTCGATATAGGGGCGTTCTATTGCCGTACAGTAGCCTTTTATGGTAGAAATGCCTATCCGTATACCCGTAAAACTTCCCGGTCCTAAGGCGCAAGCATAGGCGTCAAAACAATCGAACCCGACGCCTGCTTCTGCAAGCGCTTCCGCCACTTTGTTACACAAAGTTTCGCTGTGTTTTACGCCCATAGCGCGTTGACTTACGTCTGTTATTTTATTCTGTTCTATTACTGCTACTACCAAATCGGCAGTTGTGGTATCTATATAAAGAACTTTCATAGTCTATCCGTTTAATGTTATTTTACGCTGTAAGTCTGAGAGTTTTTCGATTGTTACTACTATGTGATTTGCGGGTATCAACGGTTTTATGTTCTCACTCCACTCTATCACCGACACACCGCGCTTATCGTAAAAAAATTCGTCCAGCCCCAGCATTTCCGCTTCGGAGAAATCTTCTATCCTGTAAAAATCGAAATGATTTAAAGTCAGTCTGCCGTAATAAATATTGTGCAACGTAAACGTAGGACTTGTTATAACGTCGGCAATATCCAGTCCTTTGGCAATACCCTTGGTAAAATGAGTTTTGCCAGCGCCCATTTCGCCGTTTAACAGTACCGTTTCTCCGCCCGTGAGACCGCGCGCAAATTCTTCGGCTATTTGTTCCGTTTCTAAAACGGAAGTGCTTACAAAAGTTTTTAACATAACAATTATTATACCCCAAAATACGCAGCATTGCAAGTGATATAAAAGCACTCCTTATTCGGTTTGAACGTACGGTTTTATACTTGCTGTCATAAAAGCAACTGTATTTTTTAGTACTCTTGTAAATTACAAGTAACAACACTGTCAAGTTTTACTACTAACGATTGCGGATTGCGCTATCTTGTAGTACCGTCTTACTTGCCAGAGTTACACCTGCCGTTACGTTTTGATTATTCGCGTCGGTTACACCGCAACCGCTTTTTAACGTTTGTTTTTTTTGATTTACGTCAATTCTGTTTTGCAATTCTCTTTTTTTAATAGGCTTTTTTACTTCGCTCGAATATAAAACACCGTTATTATAAACCTTTTTAAGCGGTCGGCACTATTTGACTTATTTTTATACGGCAAAAACACAAACGCCGATACAGTAAAGCACCGACGTTTGCGTTTGAAGAGAAATAAAGACAATGAGTCTTTTTGTTCAGATAAATAACCAACAATTATTTTAATTTTCGGTCATCGCGTTATTCGACGGTTTCGGATATATTTTGTCCGTCCGTTTCTTCGTCTGCAACGGTATTGCCGACCGTGTCGGCGGCTGTCGCTTCTTGCGTATTAACGGCAGTATCGGCAGTTGCTTTACTGCTGTCGGACTTGGGTTTACGTTTGATTTCCCAATGCAATGCCTTAGATAGCGGCTTATAAGTAAAGTAAGTTATCAATGCGCACACAATACAGCGCAATGCGTTAAAAGGCGCAACCGCTAAAGGCAAATAATAAGCGTAAAAATTGTCCACAGTAACTTTGCTGTATAATGACGACACCATATTTACAATCTTTGCAAGACCCGCGGCATAATCGCCGCCGCCGAACATTACTGACGCATAAAACGGAATAAGTATAAGCCAGTTTGCAAGTACGGAACATACAATTGCGCTTGCCGAACCGATGCATAGCCCTATTAACGCGCTTTTACGCGTTTTGTATTTTCTGTAAAATAAGGACGCCGGCAGAACAAAAGCAATACCTACGATAATATCAGCCAACTCGCCTACGCACATAGTACCCGAAAACGGCATTTTTAAACAACATTTAATAATAATTATGATACAGCCGGCAACAGGTCCTAAAGCAAAACCGCCCAACAGCGCAGGAAGATCGGATATTTGCATATCGAGCCAACCCGGAAACATAAACGGCAGCGGAAATTTTACAAACATATACAATATAAACGAAATTGCAGTCAGTATTGCCATAACCGCTATATTGCCCGCGGAAAAAAACTTGATTTTAGGTCTTTTCTTTACCTGTTCGGCAGAAGTTTCAGTATTTACACTGTCTGCTTGTGCAATCTCGCCGTCGGACAATGTTCCTGCTTTTAGTTCTGCGTCTTTTTCTGTTACGGAAGCGTCAACGCTTGCAGTTTGGTCTTGTTTTGTTGCATCTTTTTTCATATTTTTCTCCTTCTCTTTGAAAAGGCAATACGTCAACCGTAATTTAACGTTTAAACAAAATTATACAAGTTTTTTAACGTTCGCCGTTGCTCGGTTATACAAATACCGCTCTGATTTGACAGCATTCGATACCGTAATCCGTTTTGGCGTTCCAAAATAACTTTGTAAATTTTGCCGTTTTGCGCTATACGCTGTAAAAATTGCAATAAAAAATCTCAGAGAAAATCCTCTGAGAGCGCGCAAAACTACATTACAAATATAGTTGACAATTCTTTTCTCATCCGGACTGTTACCGTCGGCTCGGGAATTTCACCCGCTCGGCGCAGCAAATGCTACGTTCATAGGCTTTAACTATCGGTGTGGATTTGCACCACGCCCCAAAGAATATGTATTTTTTATGAATCTATTTTAACACACTACCGCAATATAGGCAATTAAATTTTACGGTTTGTGATTATATTTTATTTTTATCGACACATAAAGTTTTATAATAAATTTAGCAACTGCCGAGCGTTCAACAATAAATTTTCAAAATACACCCGACATTTTTGTAAATTTTCCCCAAAAATTTATTTTTATATTTCTATTATACAAATAACTGCGATTTGACACATTTATTGCCGTGTTCACCGTATTTTGCCAATATGTCTAACACAATTATCTCCTATCGAATAAGAATAAAAATTTTGACACATCAATCTATTTGTTTTTAAATGAAACTACAAAACCGGAGTTTAACGACGCTATTTACCGTTTTAAGTAAAAATTAACTATTTGATTTGTATCGCACTCTTTATTTGTTTTATTGAAAAACGCTTGAACAAAATAATTTTACTTAAATTTTATTGACGGCACTTTTGTTGTCAAAAATTTATAAAAAACTATTGACAAGGCAACAAGAGGGCGTTATACTGTGTATATTAAAAATACACAGTTGGCATAAGGAGCAACAATGTTAAAAGTAGAAAATCTATGCAAAACTTTTTCGGGATTTAAACTGGACAATGTTTCGTTTGAAATACCCGCAGGAGCGATAGTCGGCTTCATTGGACAAAACGGCGCAGGAAAAACAACTACCTTAAAATGTATAATGGGCAGCGTCTTGCCCGATTCTGGCAAAATAACCGTTATGGGCAGGGAAATTGCCGAAAACGAAACGGAGTGCAAAAAGTTGATAAGTTTCAGCAGCGGCACCTTCGAGTACTACCGCAACAAAAAACTTACCGATATTATAGCGGTTTACAAAACGTTTTTCGACGAATGGTCAAACGAGGACTTTGCGCGTTACCTTAAAGAATTCAATCTTGACGTAAACAAACGCGTAAAAGAACTTTCTGCCGGAATGAAAGTAAAGTTTGCTTTGTCGCTTGCAATGAGCCACAATGCTAAACTGTTTATATTTGACGAACCGACAAGCGGACTGGACCCTATTGCCCGCGACGAACTGTTGGACGTGTTCCGCGATATTGTTCAGCAAGGAGACAAAAGTATCTTATTTTCTACCCACATAACAAACGACTTAGAAAAATGCGCCGACTATGTACTGTTTATAAAAAACGGCAAAATATTGCTTGAAGAAGGCAAGGACGAGCTCTTGGAAAGTCATTGCCTTATTAAAGGCGAAGAATTAACCGACGAACTCAAAAGCCGCGTGATAGCCTTTAAAGAACACGCTTTCGGTTACACCGCTTTAATAAAGAGAGATAAAATACAATCGTCAGACAAATTTTTGACAGAAAAACCGACGATCGACGACATTATGATTTATTACAACAAGGAGGTAAATGCAAAATGCTAAAACTGTTTAAAAAAGAACTGCGGCTGAATATGCCGCGCGCGCTTTACCTTTTTGCGCTGCTGGGCGCTATGATAATTATACCGAACTACCCGTATATTGTCGGCACCGGTTACAGCATAATGCACATTATGCTATATTTTCAGTTTGTAAACGAAAACCGTTCGCAAGAGTTTTCCGCAATACTGCCCGTCAAACGCTCGGATATAGTATCCTCCACTACTCTTGTTATCGTGCTCTGTCAAATGCTTAATTTGGCGGTATCCGCAATACTAGCTTACCCGTCAAAACTCCTGAACCCTAACGGCGCTAATTTTGTAGGATTAGACGCAAACTTGACTTTTTTCGGAGTTGCTCTGATTGCCCTAGCAATGTTCAATTTAGTCGTAATTCCGCGCTATTTTAAAACCGGATACAAATACGGCGTAACGCTTATTCTCGGCTTGATTACGTTTGTGCTGACATACGGCGTATTTGAATTGCTTGTACAACTTATTCCTGCTTTAACAAAATCGCTCGACGGTTACGACGTTAACTACCTGTGGGCAAGATTGACAGTTTTACTTGCAGGCGTTATAATATATACGCTGTCAACGCTGTTAGCAAATAAAACCGCAATTAAAAAATTTGAAAAAGTAAATTTGTAATACGATGAAACTGATAATACAACAACGAAGCGAAACACCGATATACGAACAACTGTATTCCGAAATAGTTTCGCAAATACTCAAAGGCAAACTTGCCGCGAACGAATGTCTGCCCTCTATCAGGGTTATAGCGCGCGAACTCGAAATAAGCGTTATTCCCGTTAAAACCGCTTACGAAATGCTGGAAAAAGACGGTTACATATATACGATACAAGGCAAAGGCTGTTTCGTCTGCGATTTGGGAAGCGACCTATACCGCAAAAAGCAGCAACTTGTAGAACAGCGGGTTGTAGAACTTGCCGAATTTGCCAGACAAATCGATTTGCCTGACAACGAAACGCTTTTAATGGTAGAAAAACATTTGGGTCATTCGTAATACAAAAGTGTATCCGTTTTTTACAATACAATTAAGACATATTAGTTAACAAACTGCAAAAAAAAACGCTTCCCTGTCTATTTCCAGAAAAGCGTTTTTTTTATTAAAACTAGAAAAATAAAATCTTAATACTCGACAAGTTTATTTGCAAGGTCGTAAACGCTTTTGTCTATTTGCTTGACCTTAGCAAGCGCCTCGACTATATCTTCGTCGATAATAGCGTTATTACGGATACCGATTACACGGTCCGTCTTGCCCTGAACAAGCAATTCGACAGCACGCGCACCCATACGGACGCCCAACAGTCTGTCTTGGAAAGTTGCGTTTCCGCCGCGTTGGATATGACCGAGAGCGACCGAACGGATGTTGATATCCATACGCTCTTTAATATCTGCGGCAACCTGTTCGGCAGAACAAACGCCTTCCGCCACCAAAATAATATTATCCATTTTGCCTGATTTGGCATTTGCAGTCAGCCTTGCTACAATGCCGTCTAAATCGTATCCGATTTCGGGAACAATTACAATTTCCGCACCGCTTGTCAATGCCGCATACATTGCAATATCTCCGCAGTTACGTCCCATTACTTCCACAACGCAGGTACGTCCGTTGCACGCCATTGTATCGCGCAGCATCTGTACCGAATTGATTACAACGCTCGTTGCACTGTCAAATCCCAAAGTAAAATCGGTATATGCCAAGTCGTTATCAATCGTCCCCGGAATGCCGATTGTCTTGATGCCGTATTTGGTAGACAATACCTTTGCGCCGTTAAAACTTCCGTCTCCTCCGATAACTACAAGCCCTTCTATTCCGTGGCGTTTTAGGGTATTTACGGCTTTTTTCTGTCCGTCTTCCGTTTTCATAGCAGGACAACGCGCAGTCTGCAAAACCGTGCCGCCGCGATGAATGATATTTTCTACGCTCGATGCGGTCATTTTTTCTACCTTGCCGTCGATAAGCCCCTGATAGCCGCTTTGTATTCCGTAAACTTCCAGCCCGTGTTCAAGACCGTACCTTACTACAGCGTATATTGCCGCGTTCATTCCCTGAGAATCGCCGCCGCTTGTAAGTACTCCTATTTTTTTCATAAAGTTTTCTCCTTACCTTTACCGAGATATCTTTCCAATTCTATATTAGCATTTTTCTTAAAAAACTTGTTTATCAACCTGATATTACGCTTGGAGCGCAAACCCGACTTGTTGCAAACAACGTTCATTTTGTCGTATATTTCAAAGCGCGATTGAATACGCTTTTTTATACTCCTGCCGCGGTATCCCCAAGCGCATTCGGACAAAACGTCAACGCGCGGCAGCAAATTGAAAAAGAGTTTATCAACGCTGTCGACATATTCCGTCCAAAGGCACCCCTCAACGCCTAACACGTTGGCTCTATTTACCTTTTTAACGCCTTTATCCGGTTTAAAACGCAATGTTTTACTTAGCGGAGTCATTGCATAAGGATAATCGAAATAGGTTCTGAAAAACGGAGACATAATAACTTTACGTCCGTTATTTGCGTCTTTAATGCCGTCCTTATTAGTAAAAGGTTTCCACACTTGACTGATAATTTTTTTATCGGTTGTATCGGTAATACCGTCGTTCCAACATATTACCGTTTTGCCCTTTTCTTCCAGGTGCTTACGGAATACCTCTACCATATACGTTTGCAATTCGTCAAAGTCTTTAAGATGCAATTCCGCAAGTTTTTCGCGGCACAGTTTACAGTTGCACCATCTGTCCTTAGGTACTTCGTCGCCGCCTAGGTGAATATACTTTGACGGAAACAATTCGCAAACTTCGTCCAAAATACCGCATACGAAAGCGTAAACACCGTCGTTGCCCGCGCACAGAATATCTTTAGAAATACCCCATTGCTTGCGTACTTCCGCAATCTGCCCCGCGCAACTATACTCGGGATATGCCGCAAGCGCCGCGACGCTATGCCCCGGTATATCTATTTCGGGAATGACGTCTATCGCGCGTTCGGCGGCGTACTTTACGATTTCGCGGATTTCGTCTTTTGTCAAGTAACCGCCGTGCGGTTCTTCTTCTACATATTTTTTGCCGTTCTTTACAACTTCAGAACCGTCCCGCATACTTGACACGGTATTTAAAAGCGGATATTTGTCTATTTGCACACGGAAACCTTGATCGTCCGACAAGTGCAAATGCAATTTGTTAAGTTTTACCTGCGACATAATGTCTATGATTTGCTTTAAGACGCCCGTGCCGTAAAAATGACGGCAAATATCTATTAGCAAACCGCGATGAACATATTTGGGTCTGTCTTCGATATAACAGTTTACGCAAGAGATTTCCTGCTGTTCCGAATCGAGTTCAAATAACTGCCGTAAAGTTTCTACAGCATAAAAACAGCCGGAAAAAGTATTTGCTTTGACAGTAAGAATATCCTGCGACAGCATAACGATATACGCTTCGTCTCCGCAGTCTTCGTACTTACTGAAAATTATTTTAGCATTATCTATCTCATCGGTAAAAGTAACGTTGATACCCGTGCTTGTCAAAACCATACCGACAAGCCGCTCGGCTTGCGACTTAAATTCCTTGTCGCAATAAATATAGCAATCTTGATTTATAGTAAAACTTCCGCAAATCTTTTCAAATTTTTTAGGTTGTGGAATAATCTTCATAATTTCCTTTTTGTTTGTATCGGTTTATAAAATAGTATATTTACTCAGGATATTTTAACACAAATCAAATGCAATTACAACTTTATTGCCCTAGTTGGGTACAAAAAGTAAAAAATCGACATTAAAAACGCCGTAAGAACAGGTTTTCTTACAGCGTTTGCATTTAGTTTATATTTTTACGGTTCAGTCCTTTGGCGATGCACTGCCGTCTGTTTCCGACTTGGGTATTTTTACCACCGTCCTTTTGAGATATTTAAGATATTCGCACAGTACGATAATGCCGACAACTACCGCAACCGCTAATACCGTATAACCCAGCAGAGGCAAAGCGTTTACTCCGGTTGAACGCGCTTTGTTCCACATCGTTACAACCGCTTTGTTATTTTCGCCGAAATCGCGCATAACTCCCAACGTATTCAACGCGCGGTCGTAAACGCCGTTGCCGTTTACGTCAATTAAAAACGGATAGCGCCAATTACTGTTGTCCATCTCGTTGCGGTAATCGAAGAAAAATTCTTCAAATTCCTGCCAACTGTTAAATTTGAACTTTTCTATTTGTTTACCGTCCTCGTCGACTTTTTCCCAGTAGTCTGAGTTGACCAGATACGCTTCGGACAATTCGCCCTTTAATTCGTCGTCATCTTCGATAACCTGACGTATCGCTTCGGGACTGACAGCCGCCGAATAGCCTATTTCCAAAATGTTTTGAATTGCCACTTCGGGATTGTTCAAAAAGTTAATAAACAGTTTTATTGCCGTTAAATGCGACGGATCGTAAGTATCGGGGATAACCCAACCGTCAAACCAAATATTACCTGCCGAGTGCGGTACATAGTAACTCAATTCATAGTCTCCGCATTCTGCTCCGCATTCGGAACATATTATGTCCGTACCCTGTTTTTCTCCCGTTTGCGAAACGCATTTCGGGCAAAGATACTCGTCCCAACTTTCGTCAACGGCGTACATAGCGTCTCCGCTCCAAGCAAGGTCGACAATGGCGTTACCCATAAGCAAATCGTCTTTGCCGAAGTCGACTTCGTAGCCGAACAACTGTTTTTTCTGCTCTGTAAGCACTTCGCGGCAAATATCCAAAACCTGACTGTCGGCAACGTTAATCAACTCGCTTACAGGCATATCGGTATAAGTTTTACCGTCAGGCGAAGTAAGCCCGTCCAGTTTGCCGCTTTCTTTAAGATAAAACAACGTTATCGCGTAACTGTCGCGGATACTGTCTTTCATCAGTATATTGCCCGTAAGCCCTTCGGACAAAATATTGCCGCTGCCGTCGTCGTTGAACAAAATGCCCCAATTAGCCTTGTTCATTACGTCTTTGTCGTAAATACCCAGACGTTTAAATTCCTGCTTGTTGTACAGTATGCCGAGAGTACCGTACATATACGGAACAAAGTAATCGGTTATTTTGTCTTCAGTCAAATTACCCTGCTCATCTTTAATTTGCAAATTACTAAACGCGTCTTCTACCATATCTATAATGTTAGTGTCGATTTGACCGCTAAAATGCTCGTAACCGGCAAAATTAAAACCGTCGGTATAAAGATCTTCGTCAAAATAATTCAGTTTTACAAGGTGTCCGCCTTCCAATAATTTTTGAATTGCGTATTCGCTGGGGCACACTACGTCCACAACGCTGTCGCCCTTTTCAATCTTTGTAAGCATTGTTTCGTTGGTATCGTAAGTAACGTAAGTGATTTTGATATTCTTGCCCGTTACCGCCCTGTAGTATTCTTTAAAATCGGTCAACTCGGTGTCGTAAATGTAGTCGGCAGAATTGTACACTACCAGTTCATCCGTAGTAACGCCTTTATCGTCGCACGCCGAAACCGCTAATACAACGGACAATAACAGCAAAACGCACAAAAAAGTTGCAAACAATTTTTTCATTATTTTGCCGCCTCCTTTTTGTTTTTGCGGATATTGATGAGCAAAAGCAACGTCAGTATTACCACAAAAAATATTGAAAATACAGCAAACCAAAACGGTTCGAGACTTTTAACTCTGGCGTCTTCGTAAATATACGTCGACAGTGTTTCTATTCCCGTATCGCCCTTGTTAAATTGCGTTATAATAAAGTCGTCCAACGAAAGGGTAAACGCCATTGCAAAACCGGACACGATACCCGGAGTAAGAAAAGGTATCACGACTTTGAATATCGCAGCCAAAGGACTCGAGCCCAAATCCAGAGCCGCTTCGTACATATTGGGGTCCATTTGCTGTAAACGCGGCAATATAGACAGCACGACATAAGGCGTACAAAACGCAACGTGGCTTATAATCAGTCTCGTCATACCTTGCGGAAAGATAAAACTGAACGCCGCAAAAAATACCATAAGAGAAACTGCCATTACCACTTCGCTGTTAATCATAGGAAGTTGGTTGACTGTAAGAGTAATCTTTTTTACCTTTCTTCCCAAATAATAAATTCCTATTGTGGCAAATGTACCCAAAACCGTAGAAATTACGCTTGCCGAAACTGCAAGAATAAGGGTATATTTTAACGCGGACAGCAAATTGGCAGACTGCGCGCCGCTGGTAAAAATAGCCTTGTAACTGTTGAACGTAAATCCGTCGGCAAAACTGAACCTGCTTGAACCCGAGAAACTGAAAACGATTATCAAAAATATCGGCAGATACATTAACGCCAAAATCAATCCTAAATAACCGTCGGCAAAAATACGCCCGATTTTGTTTTTCATAACGCGCTTTTTACCTCCTCTTTCTTTTCCGTCAAGCTCATAAGCACATTGGCAATTATAACGATTATCAGCATTACAAAACTCATTACGCTTCCTACGCCCAGACTGTTTGTTGCCTTAGAAAAATACATATTGATAGAATCGCCGAACAGGAAAATTTTACTGCTTGACAAAATCTCCGATATGGCAAAGGTCGATATTGCGGGGATAAATGTCATCGTTACTCCGCTGACGATGCCCGACAGAGATAACGGCAGTACCGTTTTCCACAATACGGTAAACCTGTCCGCCCCTAAGTCCTCTGCCGCTTCGATATAACTGTGGTCGATGGATACCAGCGTCGTATGTAACGGCAATATCATATACGGCAGATAATTGTAAACCATTCCGAACATAATCGTGCCCATACCGAGTTTTATGTCCAAAGCCATAAAAATCGCCTTGGTCGAAAGCGTGCGAATAAGGAAGTTAACCCACATAGGCAAAATAAACAACAGTACGAAAATTTTACTGCTTGCGTGATACTTTGCCAAAAAATATGCTACGGGATAGCCTATTACAAGACAGATAAGAGTCGTAACAAGCCCTATAATCAACGAATTCCCCAGAACCGTCAAACCGCCGCTGGCGTCCGAAAAGAATTCGATAAAGTTGTCGAACGTCAACTTGCCGTCATCGCCCAAAAACGCGTTAATCAAAACGATAACAAGCGGTACTACCACAAACAACAGTAAAAAAATCATATACGGATAAGCAAAAGCCTTGCGCGAAAAGCGGAATTTTACCTTACGCATCTTGATTCTCCTTATTTTCTTCTTCCGTTTTTACAATCGGTTCTAAAACGATTTTGTCGGGAGCAATTTTAATTCCCACGCGGTCATTCAAGGTCCATTCGTAATCGTTATCGACAAAAAAGTCGTAATAGTCGTCGGTACGCACTATATACTGCCAGTAACTGCCCTTGTAAATTGCCGATATAATCGTTGCGCCGATTGTGCCGTCCTCTTCGTCGTCCATAAGTTCTACGTCGTCAAAATCTACCGTTATTTTAACGCTAGTATCTGCCGGCAAACTCGTAACGCAGTCAAACCGTCCGCCGCAGAATTCTACAATGTTTTCATCGTACACTTTGCCTTCCAAAGTGTTGATAATGCGTGATTTGTGCATTATATGGAAATCGAACGGCTTGATATAAATGCCGATTACGTCGCCGCAGTTTACCTGAACGTTGTCGTGAATGATAATTTCGTTACGTTCGTCGCCGTAGGTCAACGCCGTAACCTGATAATGGTCGCCCTTAAATACACAGGTTAGTACTTCCGCTTCTACAAGACATTGCTTGTCGTTTTTGTCTACAATCCTGATATCTTCCGGACGTATAATGACGTCGATAGGTTCGTTGCGCTTAAAGCCCTTGTCCACGCACTCGAATTTGTGTCCAGAAATATCAACGCAAAAATCCTTTACCATAACGCCCGACAAAATGTTCGATTCTCCTATAAAGTCGGCAACAAAAGCGTTTGCAGGCTCGTCGTATATCTTGGTAGGAGTGCCGATTTGCTGTATAACGCCGTCTTTCATTACGACTATTTTATCGGACATAGTAAGCGCTTCTTCCTGATCGTGCGTAACGTAAACAAAAGTTATCCCCAGTTTTTCGTGCATTTGCATAAGTTCTATTTGCATATCCTTGCGCATTTTAAGGTCTAATGCGCCCAAAGGTTCGTCAAGCAGCAATACCTGCGGTTCGTTTACAAGCGCGCGCGCTATTGCCACACGCTGCTGCTGTCCGCCCGAAAGCGAATTGACGGCACGGTGTCCGTAGTCCTCCAGGTCTACCATTTTAAGCGCGGCGTTTACTTTATCCGTAATCTCAGCCTTGGTAAGTTTGCGCATTTTTTGTACGGTGTTGCCATTTTTGTCGGTATACGGTTCTCCGTTAGGAACAAATTTCAGTTTGAGTCCGTAAGCGATATTTCCGAAAACATTGAGATGAGGAAAAAGCGCGTAACGCTGAAACACGGTATTGAGCGCGCGTTTGTGCGGCGGAAGTTCGGTAATGTCCTCTCCGTTAAAATAAACTTTGCCGCTTGTAGGCTGTTCAAAACCTGCAATCATACGGAGAGTCGTAGTCTTGCCGCAGCCGGAAGGACCTAAAAGAGTAACGAATTCGCCGCGCTTTATCGTAAGCGACAAATTTTTTACAACGGGTTTGTCGCTGTACGATTTGTTTATATTTCTCAATTCTATTATGTTTTCGTTCATAGAAGTTTTCTCCTGCACTGTTTTGTAAATTAAATATGCCGCTGTCTTACACGACGTTTAAACAAATGTATCTGCTGTAAACCGCGTTGCAATAAAACAACTTAAAAATATTTTGCTTTATTAAATTTAACGGCAAGTAAACGCGTTATCCGTTAAAAATTGGACGGCGTTGTAACCCAAAGTATCCTGCTTACGCCCTTATTTGCGTTTACTACCGTATGCTGTTTTTTGCCGTCGATAGAAAACGAATCGCCCTTTTTAAGTTTGTGCTTTTCTTTTAAGGTAACGATTTCTATCTTGCCCTCAAGAACATAACCGAATTCTTCTCCTTCAAAGGGCAGACGTTCCTCGCAACGTCCGTTTTCGGGAAGGGTCAAAATGATAGGCTCCATTTCCTTACGCTGTGAATTGGGAATAAGCCAAGTATTGTTGCCGTCGCCGTTTTTAGATGTAAAATAATCGGCAGACGTATACACTACTTTTTCGTTTTTCGGTTCGGTAAAAAACTCCTGCAACGAAACGCCCAAAATATTTAAAATATCCTGCAAAGTTGCAATGGACGGCGAACATAAGTCGTTTTCCAACTGCGAGATATAGCCCTTGGTAAGTTCCGTCCTGTCGGCAAGTTCTTCTTGAGTTAAGCCGAGTTGCAAGCGGTACTGTTTTATTTTCCGTCCGATTTCTACCATAAAATTCTCCTTTGCGACATTTTTCGCAAATTTAATTAGAAGCAAATAAACAAGTTTTTTAAAACGGTTGAAAGAGCGCCACAAGATAGAATCCGATAGTCTGATAGCGACATATTGCCAAATAACGCCTGTTACTGACAATTTTGTAATTACGCATATATTAGCGCAAAGGTAGTTACGCCAAAATGTGCAAGAAACCCGTACACCGTTAAACACCGCACCGTTTTGTTTGCAATAAAAAATGCCCTTCAAGCAAAACAAAATATTCACCATATATTTAGCCGTTTGCACGACACTGCCGCATTTCACGACGTTGGCGCGTAGTCCAACATATACAATAAATCTTGTTTGCCTTGGGCAACATTGTGATTATATACCCGATATTAAGTATTGTCAAACGATTTTATTACTTTTACTAAACTTATTTTAAAATTTCTAAACTTTTTGTTTAATATTATGCAATTGTATTTTTTTAGTTAAAAAGCACTCTTCTATAGTAAGATAATTGCAGTTAATATAAATGCTCCTTTGGTAAAAATTTGTCGTGGTAAAATAATTATACTTGAGATTTATATGAACTTCTTTTTTATTTACCTGTTGCACTTGAAAGTATAATTCACCATATATAAAAAGCCTCCGCTTAGCGGAGGCTATATTACAGTCTTTTTAAGTATTGCTCTTAGTTTGACGATTCAAAGAAAAACTATTTGATATTTACAATATTTTTACGCCTACGGGGCGAATTCTCATAGGTAAAATTTTACTTTCGCCGTATTTTGCGCACAATGCCGCAAATACTTCGGCAAAAATACCGCTCGGGATAACGCACAAAACGGTACCTGCAAAGCCGCCGCCGTGCACCCTTGCTCCTACGTTGCCCAAACTTCTGGCAAAAGTTACGGCATCGGATATTGCCGTGTCGTTTTCGTCTACGGCGCAGTTACGGAGCAGGTTTATGCTGCTGTCGCCCGATTGGTTTACTATGCGTATAATTTCTTCGACATTCCCCTGTTCAAGCGCAACCGACAGTCTGTCTACACGCGCGTTTTCTTCAAAAAAGTGCTTTGCGCGGTTGGCTTTACCGAGCCCTACGGCTTGAACCGTCTTATTGAAATTACTGTAAAAATCGCTTTCCTTTACGTCTATCAGTCTATCTGCGCCAAAGCACTTTGCAACGTCGTACATATCGGAAGGAATTGCCGCATACAAGTGAGACAAATTTGCGTGGCTCTTACCCGTGTCTATCAAGACGAGTTTTATACCGTCGGTTCGGGCGTTAAGCCGCTTGCACGCAAATCCGCCTTTAAAGTCGAACTCCGTCATACCTCCGCTTAGAACCGCACCTTGGTCTAACAGTCCGCAAGGTTTGTTCAAACTTACCTGCTCGGCATACTGACCCGCTTTTGCCAAAACGTCGTCTTGAATTACTCCGCCGTTAAACAGTTTGTTTACGATATTGGCAATAAGCATCTCGTAAGCGGCGGAGGAAGATATGCCTGCGCCGTTTAACACGAGCGAATCGGTATACAAATCGAAACCGCCGGCATTGTAGCCGTTTTCCAGCAAGTAATTTATTACGTTTTGGGCGATGGCGGCGCCGCCTTGTAAAGCGCTTTCGCCAACGGTAAATTCTATTGCAGGATGTTTTGCGCTTTGTATACGGACGACTCTGCCGTTGTTGGCTTTAAATGCGCCTACGATATCCAGATTTACCGAACAACCTATAACCCTGCCGCCGTTGTGGTCGGTGTGGTTACCGCAAAACTCTACCCTGCCAGATGACGACAAAAGATAACAATCGGAGTGATTGTACTGCTTTTTAAAATTGTATACCAGTTTTTGATAGCGGATAAACTGCGCATAAGTGCTTTTGCCGTATAATTCCGCAAAATGCCTGCGCGCATTACCGCCGTGCGTGTAAATATCCATAAAACACCTTAGTTGATTTTATGATAACACACTAATGTTTAAAAGGCAACTTCTGTTGACTATTCTACCGTAACGGATTTTGCAAGATTGCGAGGTTTGTCTATGTCGCGCCCCAGACGTTTGGCAACGTAATATGCCAAAAGCTGAAGCGGCACAACGGACAGTATGCCGTAAAGCAATTTGTTGACAACGGGAACTTTGACAAGCGCGGCGTTATCGAAATTATAAGGCGATACCGCTATAACGCGCGCGCCGCGTGCGGCGACTTCGGCAATGGACAGCGACATTTTGTCTATTTGCGCGCTGTCGCAGGCAATTGCGACTACGGTTACGCCCTTTTCCATTAAAGCAAGCGTGCCGTGTTTAAGTTCGCCTGCAGGATACGCTTCGGAATGGATATAACTGATTTCCTTTAACTTTAAGGAGCCCTCTGCGGCGGTAGGATAGTCTGCCGTTCTGCCTATAAAGAACACAGCGGAACTGTCTTTTACTTCTTCGGCAATACGCGAAATTTGATAACTGTCCTCTAAAACTTTGTCAACGGCAGACGGCAAAACGTCTATCGAATCAAAAATTTTGTTGCGGGTCTGTTCGTCAATAGAGCCCTTTAAATACGCCAAATCGGCAAAAAGCAACGTAAGAGTAACAAGTTGGCAGTTGTACGCCTTGGTACTTGCTACGGCATATTCGGCGTCGGCATAGATATTTTTGGTAACGCTTGAAGTAAAACTCAGAGACGAGTTTGCAGTATTAGTTACCGCGTAGGTAAAGCCTCCTAGCGAATTTACTCTTTCCGCCGCGCGGATTGTATCTGCCGTTTCGCCGCTTTGGCTTATCAAAAACGCCAGTGTGTAACTGTCTACGGGATAACTGTCGTAAATAAACTCGCTTGCAATAACGGGGATAACGTCTATTCCTAACAGTTTACGGGCTACAGCGGCGACTTCTAAACCGCTGTTGTATGCCGTACCGCAACCTATCAAATAAATACGTTTTAGCCTGTGAACGGTTTT
Organism: uncultured Clostridia bacterium; assembly: GCA_947053925.1. Lineage (GTDB taxonomy): Bacteria > Bacillota > Clostridia > Christensenellales > CAG-314 > Fimimonas. The sequence continues at coordinate 90,462 of CAMRUG010000004.1, read as the reverse complement.
TGACGGCAGATTGAGTCCGCCGCTCTTGATATATCCCTGCTTGGCTTGACGTATTTTGTCGGGAATTTCCAAAATCTCCTTTAGCATATAGTCGCCGTCGACCGTTTCCGTTTCCTGAGCGGTATCGGCAGTAAAAAACTTGACGGAGACAGGATTGCCGTCAAAACCGTAAAACATAACGCTGTTGCGCGTTGCTACCGCTATGGTTTTGTCGGGAACAACGGCAACTTTATTTGCAAAATGGGAAATACAGCGTATATCCGAGCAAAAATAAACGCCCGTATCCGCAATGCCGACTACAAGCGGACTTTTGTTTTTTAGCGCATACAAACTGTCGTCGTAGGTATTTGTCGCAACGACGGCAAAAGCCCCCTCAAGTTCGTTTGCGGTTAAAAGAACCGAATCGAACACACTGTCCGAGTAGTTTTTCTCCAGCAAATGCGCTACCGCTTCGCTATCCGTTTCCGACAAAAACTTTACGCCGATTGAATTGAGTTTATACTTTAAATTGACGTGGTTTTCAATAATGCCGTTATGTACTATTGCAAACTTTTTACCGTAAGAATAAAACGGATGGGCGTTTTCCTGACATACTTTGCCGTGCGTAGCCCAGCGCGTATGCCCGATCGACAAATTGCAGCCGTTAGTTTCGGGCATAATTTCCGTAAGTTTTTCTACCCTGCCGACGGTCTTTACAATGTTTAAACTGCCGTCCGTTTTGTATGCAGTTCCTGCCGAATCGTACCCGCGGTATTCCAGATACTTTAATGCTCTGCAAGTGTTTTCAACGGCGTTTTGCCCTATCATTCCGAATATTCCGCACATAAACTTCTCCTTGTATAGAGTAGTATATGAGCAATACTTTTAAAAGGTGTTTGTAAAAATTTTGCAAGCGCGCAATAATTATTATATATTTATTACTATATATTTGACGGCGGCAAGCGTTTAGTTGTATAATTTTTAAGTTGTGCAAAAATTCAAACATAATTGTAAGTAATTTTCGACAGGCAACTTTGTTGCCCGTCAAGGAGATAAATAAATGCAAAGAACAGACGTAAGAAATATAGCGATAATCGCACACGTTGACCACGGCAAGACAACGCTTGTCGACCAACTGTTAAAACAAAACGGAGTATTCCGCGCTAACGAAGTAGTTGCAGAGCGCGTTATGGACAACAACGACATAGAGCGCGAACGCGGAATAACGATACTTGCCAAAAACACCGCCGTACACTACAAAGGTACTAAAATTAACATTATCGACACCCCCGGACACGCCGATTTCGGCGGCGAGGTAGAACGCATACTTTCGATGGTTGACGGCGTATTACTGCTTGTAGACGCAATCGAGGGCTGTATGCCGCAAACGAGATACGTTTTAAAAAAGGCTCTCGGGCTCGGCAAAAAAGTGCTTGTGGTAATAAACAAGGTTGACAAAGGCGAATTTGACGAACACGAACTTCAGGAACAGATAATGGAACTGTTTATGGAACTTAACGCCAATGACGACCAATTCGATTTTAAAATAATTTACGCTTCGGCAAAGCAAGGCTGGGCTTCGGCAAGCCTCAATACCCCGTCAGACAATATGGCGCCGCTGCTCGACGCTATCCTCAGCGAAATCCCTGCCCCTAGCGGAGAAATCGACAACGGTTTGCAACTGCTGATCTGCAATATCGACTACGACGAGTATGTAGGCCGCATAGGTATAGGAAAGGTAAACCGCGGCAAAATCACAAGCGGACAGCAGGTAATGATTTGCCACAAAGACAACGTGTACAACTCTGCCAAAGTTACACGTCTTTACCAGTTTGAAGGACTGAAACGGGTAGAATGCGCCGAGGGCAGTATGGGCGACATAGTTGCAATAAACGGCATAACAGATATGAATATAGGCGACACCGTCTGCTCGGTGGACTGCGTAGAACCCCTGCCCTTTGTAAACATTGACGAACCGACGGTAAGTATGCTGTTTATGGTAAACAACAGCCCGTTTGCAGGTAAAGAGGGCAAGTACGTTACAAGCCGTCATATAAGAGCGCGCCTGTTTAAGGAAGTGGAAACAAACGTATCTATGCGCGTAGAAGAAACCGATTCTGCCGACTGCTTTAAAGTGTACGGCAGAGGCGAACTGCACCTGTCGATATTAATAGAAGAAATGCGCAGAGAAGGTTACGAATTTCAAGTATCCCGCCCAAAAGTTATCTTTAAAGAAATTAACGGCGTCAAATGCGAACCGATTGAGTATTTAGTGGTTGAAGTACCCGATAACTATGTCGGAAGCGTAATGAACAAACTGGGCGCAAGAAAAGCCGAACTCATTAATATGTCTCCCGACAGCCAAGGAGGCACAAAGTTGGAATTTAAAATACCCAGCCGCGCTCTGTTCGGATACCGAAGCGAACTGTTGACGGACACAAAAGGCTTTGGAGTTATGAGCAGTGTTTTGGACAGTTACGAGCCGTACAAAGGCGAAGTTGCCGAACGCACCCGCGGAAGTCTGGTTGCTTTTGAAGACGGCGTTACCACTGCTTACGGACTGTTTAACGCGCAGGAACGTTGCCGTCTGTTTGTGGGCGTGGGTTTGCCTGTGTATTCCGGTATGGTTGTTGGCGAAAACAGCCGCGAAGACGACATAACGGTAAACGTGTGCAAAACAAAGCACTTGACAAACAACCGCGCAAGCGGAAGCGACGAAGCGTTGAAACTTACGCCGCCGACGATACTGAGTCTTGAACAGTGCTTGGAATTTATTTCCGACGATGAACTTGTGGAAGTTACGCCCGCTTCAATAAGACTGCGCAAAGCGATACTGGACCACAGTGAAAGAATGAGAATTTGGGCAAGAAACAACAAAAAACAAGGTTAAATTTAAAACCGCAATTTGATTGAATTTCAAATTGCGGTTTAATTATTTTTGTTTAAAATAAAAAAACTAAACTTTGTATTTTCCTATAATTTCGATTACTCTATCAATATAAAGATATGCACTATAACTTAAGTTATTATTAACTATATCTTTTTTCAACTTTTTAAAATATTTAATAGCATCAACAATTATATCATTAGACAATGTTTCGCGTGATAATATAAATCCCCATTCGGAGATACAGGAACGTCTTCTGACCGAATCGAACGCATAAGAAGCCGCTATAAGGTTGCCAATTACTATTTTCTTATCATTCTTCTCTAACATTATATTAACCATATACACTACCATATATGTTGATATTGACAATATATTACAAGAAGTTTTCTTCTTTGTCAAGTATTCAAAGAAGAATTCTTCTACAATATTACTATGATAAGTTTAGGCGAAAGAATAAGAGAATTGCGGCAGGAAAAGGAAATATCTCAAGCGCAATTAGCGGATATAATAGGAGTAAGTCAAAAAGCCGTCGACTATTGGGAACGAAACGTCAATGAACCGAAAGCAAGTTATATAATTGCATTGGTAAGATATTTCGGAATTTCCTACGACGAATTTTTTGCAGATATTAAGTAAGATTTATTTTAAAGTAACCGTCGCATTAAATATTTTTGAAATTACACTAAAAGGGGCGTTGAAAACATTGTTTCTACGCCCCTTTAAATATTGTTCTTTTTAAACCCGAATATTGTGCGATTGGTATAACGCTCAACTATTTTTGCCGTTTTGTAAAGTATACTTATTGAACCATTACGGTAAATAAACATACAGACGGATACTGAGAAATTTTTTATTATGTTATTATTGAGATAAGAATTCTTATTTTAGAGATATCCGATTTTTGAACGCAGTTGTTTTAAACTTCTATACGGTTTTTAAATTTAAAATTCAAACACCTATTTTTATAAAAAACCAAAGAAGCGCATCAACGCTTCCTTTTGAAAATATATTAACGTTATTAAATTCATTCAAAAAGCAATACGTTTATAATTTCACCGTCAAGACGTTTCAATGTTATGCCTTGTTCGTCAACAATCAAATAACTTGGCATACCGTCGCGCGGACAGGACACCGAACCGACGTTGGCAATATACAAACCGTTAAATTTCTGCAACAACGCGCAATGAGTATGCCCGTAAATCAGAATGTCTCCATCTTTCAATATAGGCGGAATACGGTACTTGTTGTAAACGTGTCCGTGGGTAAAAAACAGCGTCCTAGAAAAGTGATACATAACGGCATAGTCGTCCATTCCAGCCGGCAAAAGCGCCGCCTCGCACTCTCGGTCGTTATTGCCGCGCAAGATATAGGTAACCGCGTCGATTTTTGACGTTAAAGCGGCAATTTCCGAACGGCTGTTTGCGCTGAACAAATCGCCGCAGATAACTACTTTGTCGGGTTGTTCATTGCGAACTATGCCGAGAACAGCGTTCATTCCGTCAATACTGCCGTGAATATCGGCAAACACCGCTATTTTCATTCTGCCTCCGAAAAATACTTAAAACTCGATATGAGTAATATTTTCCTTGTCGCTGTACTTGTAGACAACAAAACGGTTACCTACAACCAGTACCGGTTCACAGCCTAATTTGCCGCAGACTTCGTTGCACATATCGCGAGCAGTAAGCGTACAACTTTGCAACGACGCCACTTTTACCAGTTCGTAATGGTAAAGCGCCGTTTCGATTTCTCTAAGCACGTTTTCCGTCAATTCGTCTTTACCTACGGTAACAGACGGTTTTAAAGTATTTGCCATTGATTTAAGTTTACTTCTCTGCTTTGTAGTAATCATAACTATCCCTTTAAAATTTAAGTAAATGCAATTTGTAATTGAGTTTTAGCATAGGTTAATAGCACGCAAATTTGACATCAAAACAAATAAAATTGCCTTGACGCGCTCCTCCCGTTTTAGGCGCAACTGACACGTTAAAAAACCATAATGAGGCGTTTAATTTGTATTAAACCTCTATCCGCCGTTTCCGCAAGGCGTACTACATACGGCAAAATTTTGATAGTTTTACCTGCTCGGTTTTGCCTGAAACTTGCGGCGTTTAATTTTAGCGCTAGACTACAAACTCGAATTCGATTTCGCCCATTATTACGGTATCTCCGTCCTGCGCGCCCGCTTTTTTCAATGCCGTTTCCACTCCGCGCTCTTTTATCACGCGCTGAAAGTACCTGAAACTGTCGTAGTCGTCCAAATCGACTTTGCGCGATAACTGCGTAACAAGTCCGCCCGTAACTTCGTACGCACCGTTAGAAAGTTTGACGATTTCAAACTCATCGTTTTCTTCCGTTTGCAATTTGTAGGGTTGGTATTTAAGCGGCTCGGTTTGCGCTACGCCTTCTAACGTTTTAGCAACCGTTGCAATAAATTCGTTTACACCCTCGTGTATTATCGTGGTCATAGGTATTACTTGGTATTTGCCGCCGTATTTTTTCTTGAAACGGCAAAGGTTATCTTCCGCTTCGGGCATATCCATCTTGTTAGCAACGACAATCATCGGAAGATTGCGCAAATTGCCGTCGTAACTGTAAATTTCGTTATTGATAAGTTCAAAGTCGTCAAGCGGATCGCGCTGTTCGCTTCCCGAAATATCCAAAACGTGAACAAGCAATCTGGTACGCTCTATATGCCGCAAAAAACTGTGTCCCAGCCCGAGTCCCTCGCTTGCGCCCTCGATAAGCCCCGGAATATCAGCCAAAACAAAAGTACTGTCGTGATAACTGACAACGCCGAGATTGGGCGATAAAGTTGTAAAATGGTAATTTGCAATCTTAGGTTTAGCGTCGGACACTACCGACAAAAGGGTGCTTTTGCCTACATTAGGGAAGCCGACAAGTCCGACGTCGGCAATCGTTTTAAGTTCTAAAACAACTTCGTACTCTTCCGTCCTCTGCCCCAGTTCCGCAAACGAAGGAGACTGTCTGCGGGAATTTTTGAAGTGATAGTTGCCTCTGCCGCCCTTACCGCCTACAAGTATTACTTCTCGCTGACCGTCATAAAACATATCGGCTATAACGTTGCCGTCTACGCTTTTGATTACTGTGCCTACGGGTACTTTTACCGTTATGGGTTCGCCCTGCTTGCCGTAGCAGTTCTTTTTGCCGCCGTTTTCGCCGTTGCCTGCTCTAAAATGCTTTTGGTAATGAAAAGCGTTTAAAGTGTTTTCCGAAGTGGTTGCTTCAAATATAACATCGCCGCCCTTACCGCCGTCGCCGCCGTCGGGTCCGCCGTTAGGCACATATTTTTCCGTATGCAAACTGGCAGAACCGTCGCCGCCGTTACCTGATTTTATATAAATTTTAACTTTATCTATAAACATTTTCACCTCTTGCCGCCTATTATCGTTTGAGCCAATCTGATGCCGTCGGCTACCGCTTCCGCAACGAGTTTGCCGCCTGCCGCATCGCCGCCGATATACACGTTGTCATATTGCGCTAAATTGTCCGTTCCGCCGAGCAATTCGCCGTTGAATTTACTGCCTACCGCCGATACAACGCAATCGCATTCTATCGCGGTCGTTTCATCGGTAATCACTAACTTGCCTCGCCCTTCGCTGACCGTTTTTGCCAGCGTAAGCAATAATTTACCGTTGCTTTTTTCCAACTTAACGGGAGCGGCATTGCAACAAAATTTAACGTTTTCGCGTTGCGCCTGCTCTATTTCTTTTGAAAAGGCAGGCATATCCTGTACCGTCCTCCTGTAAGCGACGGTTGCATTTCCGCCGCGGCTGACGACATAGCGCGCACAGTCCATCGCGCTGTTGCCTCCGCCTATAATTACCACGTTATTGCCGCTGTATTTTCCCAAAAGACAGTCCTTGTAATCGGTTGCGAGTTCTTCCCCGATTACGCCCAGACCGTAGTTGAGCGAAGCGCCGGAAGCAACCAGTACAACGTCGTAGTTACGTCGTAATTTCTGCATTGTAACGGCGTTTACAAGTTTATTAACAACATTTATTTTTCCGTTTACAGCCCTTTCTACGCGCTCTACCGCTTTAATAGGCAAACGGAAAGACGGAATAAGCCGCAAAGTAGACAAGAGCTTGTCCTTTTCGTACACGGTAACGTCTGCGCCTTGCTCGTACATTTTGACAGCGAAAGTTATGCCGCACACTCCGCCGCCGACGACGGCAACGGACATACCCGAAAGTAAATTGCCAAACCGTTCTAATTTGTACGGACTTACTGAAAACGCCAGTATTTCCGCTTCGCTTATAAGCACGGGAGCACCGCGTTTATTTAAAACGCAACCGCCCTGACATTGCCTTTCGTGAGGACAAACGTATCCGCATATTTCTCCGAAAGGATGACCGAGTATTTGTACCGCCGAAGCGTAATCGCCCCCGTTTACATACTGCAAAAATTGCGGAATATCGTTATTTATAGGACAGGCGCTTGCGCACGACGGTTTTGCGCACCCAAGACAACTTTTAAATTTTTCCGTCATTGTTATGTTCCTTATAATATCTGCACAGTTCTTTTACCGAACACTCACGGCAGTTGGGGTGTTGCGATTTGCAAACGTACCGTCCGTGAAGCAAAATGTAATGATGACTGTCCGCCCACATATCGGGAGGAATTGCCGCCATTAACTGTTTTTCCGTATCCAATACGTTTTTTGCAGTTGCTATTCCCAAACGGTTAGAAACCCTGAAAACGTGAGTATCTACCGCTATGGCTTGTCCGCCGAAGGCAAAAGCGTAAACTACGTTTGCGGTCTTGCGCCCGACGCCTTTTAAACTTTGCAAGTCGGAAAGGTTATCAGGCACTTGCCCGTTAAAGCGGTCCAAAATGTCCTGCGACATTTCTTTTAAGTAAGTTGCCTTACTGTGATAGAATCCGCAGGAATGAATGAGTTTTTCTATTTCGCTTAATTCTAACTTTGCCATTTTATCGGGCGTAGGAGCAACAGCAAACAAAGCGGGAGTAACCTGATTGACACGCTTGTCGGTGCATTGCGCGGACAAAATTACTGCAACAAGTAACTCGTAAGGCGAATTAAATACAAGTTCGCTTTTTGCATTAGGGAAATCTTTTGCCAGTATTTGAAGTATCTGCTGTACGTCCGTCATAACTTTCCTTACCGTTTGTAAAAATAAAAATATACAGTAAGTATAACCTATTTGTTATTATTTTTCAAGGCTTTAAACAATTAAATTCTTGTAATTGTAGTACCGCCGTAATTAACGCGCGCCAAGAAAAACCCGACAAAAGTTTCGCCGCGCTCTAAAGTATATCTGACGTTAGACAATACGTCTCTGCTAAACTTGACCGACAGTCCGCAACCGACATTTGCCGAACGCGGAGTGGAAATCAACGCGCAGGTTATGCCCTTGCTTAGCAGATAGTTATACGCCTGAATAGTTACGTTTCTCGAACGGTAAACCGCAATAACGTATTCCATATTTATCCTCCTATGTACAAGTTTATAGAATACTGCAGGCACACCGCTACAATTCCGTCCGCCTTTGTCATACGGCAAAAAATTTCCCGTAAAATATACTACGACTTTAATTTAACTTTTGTGTCAAATAAGTATAAAAAACACCATTTGATTTAAAGTACAAAAACGTATTTTCTGCATACAGTATATCGAGTTCTGTTTTAATTTAAACTCAATAAGTTTATGCCGTAGTTAAACGGTAAATTAACATTTACGTTAAACTTTACGGGTAAGACTTTAAATAAATTATAAAGGTTTTAGGTGAAGATATGATTTATTTGGACAATGCCGCAACTACCGATTACAAACCGCAGTGCGTAATAGACGCGGTAACGGATTGTATAGTTAACTATCCGTACAACCCTAACCGGAGCGGAAATAAACAAGCGTTAGTACTGCAACAAAAACTGTACGAAACAAAACGCAAACTTTCGCTGCTTGCCAACAACGACAGCGCGAATAACGTGGCGTTTACAAGCGGCTGTACCGAAGCGCTTAACCTTGCAATACTCGGAACGGCAAAACGCGGACATATTATCATTTCCACCCGCGAACACAATTCTGTTTTGCGCCCCGTTATGCAACTCGAAAAAAAAGGCTTTGTAAAAGTTTCCGTAGCCGAGCCTGACGAGAACGGCGAAATTACCGCAGATGAAATAAGCCGACTGATACGGGAGGACACCTATTTATTGTGCGTATCGCACGCTTCCAACGTAAACGGAGACAGTCAAAAACTTTACGAGTTAGGTATCGTAGCACGGCAAAACAATATGCTGTTTTTAGTAGATTGCGCGCAAAGTATGGGGTACTTCCCTATCGATATGAACAAGTGTTATGTAGATATGGCGGCTGTTGCAGGACACAAAGGACTGCACGGAATACAGGGCGCAGGCGCGCTGATATTTAACAAACGCTGTAAACTGCGTCCTATACGTTTCGGCGGCACGGGCACGGAAAGCGAATCGTACTATCAGCCCGAAACTCTACCCGACGGGTTAGAATCGGGAACACTGCCCTGCCCAGCAATTTTGGGTATGAGCGCGGGCATAGACTATTGGCTGTCGAACTGGCAAAATAACCGCGACAACATTGCGGAAACTCAAAGCATAATTTTGGACGGACTTAAACAAATAAAAAACGTAAAGTTATATTCTAAACAAAATCACAGCGGAATCGTCGCTTTTAACGTGGGGAATACGGACAGTAACGAAATTGCCGACGAACTGTCAAACAAGTACGACATTGCCGTGCGCGGAGGACTGCAATGCGCGCCCCTTATGCACAAATATTTAGGTACGTTAAATCAAGGCGTAGTACGCGCGTCGGTAAGCGCCGTTACTACTAAAAACGACTGCTACTCGCTGCTTAACGCAATAGAATTTTTAAGTAAAAAAGATTAAGTCAGGAACAAAAATAAAAATTGTCTTCGCTTAACTCGACTCGGCGGTTTTCGTTACAAAGGTCGACAAAAAAACCTTGCAGTGTGCGGCAATCCCGCTTTCTGCAAGGTTTTTATAATTTTTTTTACAAGAATTAAATTTTTAGCAATTCGTTGAGTAAGCCGTTAAGGCGTTCGCGCTGTTCGGAGTTTAATAGCGGCGTTACGCGTTTAGCGAACATAATAAGTTGGTCGTTTGTAAGGTTACCGCGCGCTTTTTGTTCTATTACGTTATTTACTATGTCTTTTACAAGTTGACCTTCGCCTTCGCGTTCGTATTTGGCGGCAAGGCGTTTCATTTCTTCTACCTTGTCGGCGTAGTCGTCTTTATTTTGCGGTGGTACGGTTTTGTATTCGGATTCCGTTTTTTTAGTTGTGTTTTCCTGTTTAGGTTCGGAATACTCTTGACGTTGAGCGACGAATATGTTGCGCGGATCTTGACTGTTTGACATTTTTTTCATTCTCCTTAAAATTGTTTGTTACTATAAATTATATGTCGGCATATAATGTAATGATTACAAAAATTTGGGGGTGTAAAACTTTGAATTTGTCGACAATAGCGATGCTGCTTATCGCTTGGCAACTGTTATCCAAAAACAATACGCCGCCAAAGAACAAATCTCCGCTTGACGGGTTATCTCAGTTTATGTCCGAAGACACTAAAAATATTATGGACTGCGTAACTAAACTTTCGGACAAAGACGCTTCAAAGGAAGACAAGACGGGCGCAATCTTCCAAATGATGACTAACCCTGCCGTGATGGATACGGTAAGCAAGTTGTTTAAAAAAGAAGAAAAGCCAGAAAGCAAACAGGACGAAAATGCCGAAGGATACAAGTTTGAAACGCCCTCTACTGCTTCGCGCGAGTTTTTCCATCCTATAGACAACATTGCCGACGCCGAGGTAAAAAACAAACTGTACTGGTTTTACGATAACTGGTATGTTAAAAATTAAAATATTATCGGTACATAAAAACAGACCTTTTCAAATTTTAGAAAAGGTCTGTTTTGTAATTATAATTTTATACGGTTAATACCGTTATTCCGCAATCTGTTTTTGAGAATACAAGCATATTTAAAGTTATAATAACGCTTGATAGCCGTTATTCGCAAAACTCCGAACGGACATTATCACAAACAATCAGATTATGCGGCAAGTCCGGTTTGAAAATAACTGCGAGTTGCGTCCCACAACGATTCGTAATCGTAAAGATTGTTGTATTCTTCACTGGGAGTATAACCTTGTTCGTGAATGTTAGACGAAAGAGGGGGATAGTATCTTGCCGCCGTATAATAAATATACCAGTTTTCAGTTATGCTTACACCGTTCATTTCAAAGGTGCCTTTGTATCCTTCTAACGGCATAACAACCTGCGCGATTCCCTTACCGTAAGTTTTTGTACCCATATGCACTGCCGTTTTGTAATCGAGCAGAGTTCCCGTAAGCAATTCGCTTGCGCTTGCAGAACCGCCGTCCGTCCACACGACTATGTCGCATTTCGTTCCGTTAGGAGTAGCAAAGTAATTGTCGTAACCGGACTCTACTTCATAGTAATTATTGTATCCGTTACGGAAATTGAGGGATGTTACGAGCAATTCTCCCGTTTTGGAAGTAACCTTTGATTTATCCGAAGAGGAAAGATTGTGGTCGGTAATAAGCAAGCCTGCAATAAGTCTGGCAACATTTACATCGCCTCCCGGATTGCCCTTTAAGTCAAGTACAAGGTGTTGGAAATTCTTGTCTGTTTTGCTTTTGAACAAATCCATTGCCGCTTTAAATTCGTTATAGGCAAGCGGATTTTTGTCTAGGCTTGCAAATTCGCTCAAGCGGATATAGCCCGTATTAGAAGGAAGTTTGTCTAAATGACGTTCTTCCTTGGTAGAGTATCTTGCCGTACCCTGTCTTGTCAACGATACGTTAGTACAATCGTCGCCGAAATAAAATTCAACATAGTCATACGGATAATCCGGATTGTTATAATCTACCGTGCGGCGGGCGATTGTATACTGCTGAATTTCGCCGTTGCGCAAAGCGTGAAAAGTAGCCGAATTTGTAGCATCGAAAATAAGGTCAAACGTTTCCTCATCGCAATCAGACGTAACCAGTTCGGTAAAACTGTATTGTTTACCACCAACGGTTACAGTTGCGCCACGTCCTTCGTTAATGTTGTCAATCTTTACTATAATGTCGTAGTCCTGCAGCCAACCGTATGAATTGCTGTCCTTGTTTACAGACAGTATATACATACCTACGCCTTCTACAAATTGGAAAGTCATACCGAACTCCCCGTTGGGATGAGGTACTTCTACCGTATCGCCGTACATATAACGGTAAAAAGTTTTAGGGGACATCAAACGGCTGTAACGGTCTCCGCCCGTTTGCAATAACGCAGTGCCTGCCGCTTCTACCGCTTCCCACATTTTTTCATCGGAAACTTCTTCGTAAAAATCGTTATCTAAAATATTTATTACTTTGTCTAGCAACGCTTGTTGATCGGACTTTGCTATACCTCCGAAAATAACCGTAAGCAAACTTCCGAGACCGATACACAGTACAAGCGCCAAACATATAAGCATTATATAAAGCGGTTTTTTTGCAGTAGTCTGCTCGCGCGTCGGAGCGCCGTAACCCGACCAACTGTCAAATTTACCTCCGTCAGACGGCGTAGAAGTCCGATTCGAATGACCGTCGTCGCTCCTGTCCGCCTGCAAATCGGCTTTGGTTTCCTTTTGAGCCGCTTCGGTTTCTAATTTTTCAAATTCCTCATCGAAAAAATCTTTATTTGCCATTATTGCTCCTTAATTTGCCGCAAATACTACGGCAATAATATTGTTTTATTGTAATTATAGTTCTAAACGGCGCTGATTAGTCGTCATTTTGACCGTTTGTAAGTTTATTGTACAACCACTCTAAACTAGAAACGCTTTTTTTCGCTCCTTCCGCATTGCCCGTATACTCGGTATTGCCTCCGTCCAGCACTACGCAATGCCCTTGCGCAAACTGAATGTCGGAAGTAAATATAACTTTTATCTTAGCAGAAAACATATTCAAAATTTCTTCAATATTTTCCGTTCCGTCAAAGAAATCGTCAAACAGCACCGCTTTGCGTTCGACCGTCAAGCCTCTGGCAAGAGCAATACGCTTACGCTCTGACGCGTCAAGTTTTTTCACTTTGACACTCAAATCCGTTATTCCTAAATTATCCGCAACCTTAGCGGCAATTCCGTTGCGCGCGTGTTTGTTTATTTTTCGCACTTTAAGCGGATAGGCTATATTATATAAAACACTGCGGTTTTCAAAAAAGGCAGGCGCGCTTGATAAATAAAGTATGCCCAAACCTTCGTTTGTGATACGGGAAATATCAATGCCGTCGAAAGTTATTGTACCGCCTGAGGGTTCAACTTCCTTTGTAAGCAGTTTGCAGACGGAAGATTTGCCGCTTTGCACATCGCACAAAACGGTATTTACGCCCTCATTTAAACTGAAAGTTAAATTTTTGAGCAGGGTATATTCGTCGTAATGATAATGCAAGGAAACATTGTCAAAAACAATCATCTGTCTAATTCGTCCAAAGACAATTTGTACGCTTCCACAAAATTATCCATAAAATAATCCACCTCGGGGCGGTGATAATTGCGGATATCCTGATAAATGGTTTTTTCCGCCTTGTAAAACTCGGAATTGCTCATTTTTACTTCGTCAACGCATTTGATATACGCGCAGATTTTGTCTGCGTATTTTACAAACTTGTACTCTTCATCGTTATTTTCGTTTATTATTCTAGCGTATTCGGCTGAAAGTTCGCTTGGAAGATGCTCTAACAATCTCTTGTTAGAATAACTTTCCAACTTTTTGTACGCGTCGCGTATTTCGGGGTTGAAATATTTGATAGGCGTAGGCAAATCGCCCGTTAAAACTTCGCTGGTTTCGTGAAACAACGCCTTGACCGCAATGCTGTTAGGGTCGAGTTTGCCTCCGAAATATACGTTAGAAATCGTAGCCAGCGCGTGCGCTATAACCGCTACCTGCTGACTGTGTTCCATAATATTTTCGTTGACGGTAGAGTGCATAAGCCCCCAGCGGTTTATGTACTTCATACGGTTGAGATATGCAAAAAACTTATACATAAATAACTCCAAACAAAATTTTCTGTCTATTATTTTAACACAAAACGGAAGAAAAGCAAATACAACAAATAACAATTTATCAGCAAAACCGACATTTTCTGCCGTTACAAAGTAAAAAGGCCGCACAACTGCGACCTGAGTTTACAAAGACAATATTCTGTTCATATAAGCGTCGTTGCAATTTTGCATATCTACCAAAACAAACAAGTCTACGCTTTTAAACGCCATATCGGTAAACGTTTGTGAAGACACTTTGCCGCCGAGCGAAATATATGCCTTGATAAGCGGAGGAATACTGCGCATAACTTCTTTCTCGTCATATTCGTCAGGCGTTAACAGTTTCATATCCGGTAAACCGTCAAGGGACTTTATTTTGTAATCATCGGGAATTTTATAGTTATTTATAAGATACGAAACTTCCTTGATATACTCTTCCCTGTTTACCCCGAAGAAACTGGCGTCGCCTATAAGAAAGCGGTAACCGTTTTCTTTCATATAATTGAGTATAAACTGCCACAGTAACAAAATAACTATGCCGCCGCGGTAATTCTTTTTGACGACAGCGCGCGAAAACTCACAAACTTTTTCGCCGCAAGATTTTAAATAATCTATGTTAAATTCTTCTTCGCATACAAATTTACGTCCGTTTCCTATAACCGCTTTGTCGGTAATCATACGGTAATATCCGATTATTGCCCCGCCGTTAGACAAATCCTTAACTACGATATGTTGCGCATAGTCGTCATAAGACTGTATATCTCTGCCGTTTTCATTGATATTGTCTTGACAGTATTCCAAAATCATATCTTCGTAACGCAATTTGTATATCTCGTCAAGTTCTTCGGGAGTGGTAGCAAAGCCCACAAAAAATCTGTCGTTTTTCATTTGTCGCCTTCTGAATTTGTATTTAACACGAACAATAAGTATTATACCCCTTTAAACTGTTTTTGGCAACCCTTAATTTTTGTAAAGGCCGTATTGATATTAAAATAAAATTTAAAAAGCAGAAATTTATTATTAAATTTTAAGATACCGCTACGGTTGATTTTTACGGTCATTTTGGTATATAATTGTTAGTATTGAATCAACAGTATAACGGTAATAAACGGTTAAGTATTATATATTACTCATTATGGCTTAGTTAACACGATTTTGCCGCATTGCTATACTCAGTTAATCGAATTTAATGCTAGTATTTGCATTATATCAAGCCAGCGTTTAAATACAGCATAATAACACACTAAACGGAGGCACAAATCAAATGAAACAGGGAAATTTGTTACTTGCACAGTCGGGAGGCGCTACCGCTGTAATAAACGCAAGCGCCGCGGGAGTTATACGTCAAGCAATCGAAAGCAAAAGTTTTGACAAAATAACTTGCGCGCACTTCGGAATGAACGGAATACTTAAAGAAGATTTTTTCGACGTATCCGATTTGACGGCAAACGACTTAGATTTGCTTGCTAAAACGCCTGCTTCCGCTTTCGGTTCGTGCAGATACAAATTGCCCAATTTTGAACAGGACAGTGAAATATACAAAAATATCGCTTCGGTTTTTGAAAGACACAATATTACCTGTTTAACATATAACGGCGGAAACGACTCGATGGATACCTGCGCAAAACTGGCGGCTTATTTTGAAAAAATAAACTTCCCCTGCAAAGTTATAGGCGTACCTAAGACTGTAGATAACGACCTTGTTAATACGCACTATTGCCCCGGTTACGGCTCGGCTTCTAAATACATTGCAACAACTCTTGAAGAAATTGCCCTGGATACTGCCGTATACGAAAAAGGCCGTATTACGGTTTGCGAAATAATGGGAAGAGATACGGGCTGGCTCACTGCCGCCTGCTCTGTCGCTACCTTGTGCGGCAAAGGTCCCGATCTGATTTATCTTCCCGAAAAAACCTTTGACGAAGACAGTTTTTTGCAAGACGCAGAAAGGGTATACAGACAAAAAGGGCACTGCTTAGTTGCCGTTTCGGAGGGTGTACGCAACGAGTACGGATATGTAGGGGCAAACGATATTTTAGACAGTTTCGACCACGTCCAACTGGGCGGAGTCGCCGCAAAACTTTCTAATATGGTTTCAAAGAGATTAAATATTTCTACCCGCGCAATTGATTTGAGTTTGCCGCAGAGGGCGGCGGCGCATATTCTGTCGCTACGCGACCAACAAGACGCTATTTTGTGCGGAAAATACGCCGTACAATTAGCCCTAGACGGTCTTAGCGGAGTTATGGCTTCATTGTCCGTCAAAGACGGAATGACGGTTTGCGAAAGCGTAGACCTTGCTACCGTAGCGAACGCAGTAAGGCTTGTACCGAAAAATTATATTTCGGAAGACGGAGCGCATATTACGCAGGACTTTTTACACTATGTGTTGCCGCTTATTGACGGAGAAGTTCAACTGGAATACAAACACGGTATTCCGCACTATTTTGACAGTTCCAAACTCAAACGTTTTTAAAACCGTACACAACTTACAAATTGTCGCTTTTACACAAAAAACAAGCGTTCATCAATCTTTTATCCTTTCGTCCACTACTAAAACACATACAAATTTTATATCCGTAAAAACGGTTACAGCAAAAAAGACTGCAAAAATTTGCAGTCTTTTTAATTATTAAACCGTTACTCAAAGACAATTTTTATCAAACTATTCCGCCTTAGATTCCTTTTCGGGTTCTACCTTAGTAATTGTCTTTTCGTGAGTATCTACGGGGTGAACGTGCTTGATACAGTGTCTCGGGCAAGCCTCTAAACACTTACCGCAATGAGTACATTTACTGTAATCTATAATAGGCACGTTGTTGACAAGGTGGATTGCTCCCGAGGGGCAAGTTCTTTCGCACTTGCCGCAAGCGATACAGCCTGCCTTACACTTACTCATAACGTCCTTACCGCGGCATTCGGTCGAACACGCGACATATACGGTTGCCGATTTAGGCACACGCTTAATAAGACGTTTGGGACAAGTTTGAATACACAGTCCGCAGGAACGGCAGAGTTCGGGGTCTATGTGCGCATAGCCGTCAAAACACTCGATTGCCATATACGGACACGCGTCTACGCAACTGCCGCTACCCATACAGCCGACTTCGCAAGCCTTACGTCCGCCTGCAAGCATATTTTGGCTTACGCAGGTTCCGTAACCTTGATATGCGTATTTGTCTTCACACTGACTGCCGCCGCTACAAGCCACAACGGCTATTGTGGGTTCGGCATTGCCGTCATACGCAATACCCAAAATGTTGGATATTTCTATTTGCGCTTCTTTATTTGTTTGACCGCAACTGTCAAGCGTAGCAGTACCCTCTACAAGAGCCTTTGCAAAGCCAGAGCAACCCGGATGTCCGCAAGCACCGCAATTAGCGCCTGCTAAACGCTGTTCTACTTCCTTGATACGAGGGTCTTCCTTAACTTGGCAAAAGCGTGAAATCAGTATTATACAGAGAGCCATCAAAAGCCCTATACCAACCATAATTGCCAAAGCGATACCTAATGTAACCCATTCTATATCGCGCCCTATTTCAGCAAATAAAAGTAAATTCATATTCTACCTCCTAGCCTATCAACGAAAAGATGTAGAACGCCATTGCCATAAAGCAAGCCGTAATCATAGTCATAGGGAAGCCGCGCATAGGTTTAGCAACGTTAAGTCTGTCAACCTTTTGACGGAGACCTGCAAGGAGAATAATTGCAAGCGTAAAGCCAAGTCCGTAGAATAATCCGGAAAGCACTGCTTCGCCGAAAGACATAGCCATAGAAATTTTTACCGCTTTACCGAACACTACCAACGTTTTGGCAAAATGTGCAGACGTTGCGGCTACTTCGGCAGTTACAAGTTGAGCAACACCCAAAATAGCACAGTTTGTAGTAACCAAAGGAAGGTAAATTCCCAAAGAAGAATACAAACCGGGGGTAAACTTTTTCAATATCATTTCCAACATTTGCACCAACGAAGCGATAACCAAAATGAAAACGATAATGTATAAATACTTTATTCCCAAAGGCACTAACACAAATGTGTAAATAGGATATGTAACGGCGCAGGTTATAACCATAACCGCCGTAACTGCCAAGCCCATACCGAGAGCCGAACCCGGTTTTTGGGAAACGCCCAAAAACGGACATATTCCTTTAAATTGAGCCAGTATAAAGTTATTAGCGAATAACGCCGAGAAAATGATGCCTAATACGTCCATATTACTCAGCCTCCTTTGTTTCTGCAACCGTTACGGGCGCAAGCGTCTGCTGCGCGTGCTTGTGCTTTAATTTGCGGTCTACCGCGTTATAGCATACGTTAAATATTGCAATAAACAATCCGTATGTCAAGAATGCTCCTGCATTAGAAGTAAAGAATTTTATAGAGAACTTAGAAGGATCCCACAGTTCCATTCCGAAGAATGAAGCAGATCCAAGAAGTTCACGGACAATTGCTATAAGCGTTACCGAAAGAGTAAAGCCCAAGCCCATAAACAGTCCGTCAAGCGCGGATTCTCCGACAGGATTGTGCGAAGCAAAACTTTCCGCTCTGCCTAATACAATACAGTTTACGACTATAAGTGCCAACCATACGCCCAAACTCTCAAACAAACTAGGCAAGAACGCCTCCATAAACATACTGACGATTGTAACAAAAGTTGCGATGATTACGATAAAGCAGGGAATACGCACTCTGTCGGGAATAACGTTGCGAAGCAACGAAATAATTACGTTACTGCACACCAATACAAACAACACTGCCATACCCATACCGAAACTGTTAATTGCCGATATAGTTACGGCAAGCGTAGGACAAGTTCCTAGCACCAAACGCAAGGTGGGGTTTTGTCTGACCAAACCGTCAAGCGCAATTTGATTAAATCTTTCTTTTTTCATTATTCAGCCCCTCCTTGTTGTAAAGTATTTCTTGCATAATAGCACGCCATATTAACGGCATTGTTGATAGCGGTACTTGACAATGTAGTTCCCGTAACCTTATTACTACCCAACTCGATAGGTTGACCGATACTTTGTCCTACATACCAACTTGTCATATGTTCGTTCTTGATATTACCGATATACGATTGATCTACGTTAGAAACAATCGTCCAGCCCTTAATTACGCTATCTGCGATAATTACGTTTACCGTAACCGTTCCGCTTGCAAAGCCGCCCTTACCGGTTGCTTCCACCATTATTGCGCCGTCGGTAGACAAGTAGACTTTGTTAGCAGTTCCGTACTCGTCTTTTGTAGCAAATTCGCTGTTGATATCGCCCATTCCCGCAAATTCAAACGCCGCGTGAGACTTTTGAACTTGATATTCGAAGTAACTGCGCGATTGCGCTTTGGCAACAAGGCTGTCATTTATACCTTCGCTCTTAGCGACTACCGCCGACTCTTCCAGCCTCTCGGCGTGAGTTAAATTGTCTTTAACTACTACGATTTGACGGTTTTCGTCTTCGCCGTAAACATATACCGCAAGAGGATCGGACTCTGTCTTTTTGCCTTCGAAATAGAATGACAACTCGTGTTCGTCTACTTTGCACGCTTCGAGGTAATCTGCGTCCTTAACTGCAACAAAACTGTAACCGTCCGCTTCCGCTCCAAGCAATGCTATAACTGCGTCCTTGGCTTCGCTTTCGGGAGTAGATACAAGTTTTAATACGTTAATGCAGTAATAACTTGCCGCATTTATTGCGTATCCGATTGCATTTTCCGTATGGGTTGCACCGCTTCCCAAACCCGAACCTTCGGGATTTTCAGGATTAACAACAGTAATAGACTGATTTATAAACCAAGTTTTTTGATGTTTAGAAGTAATATTTCCGATAAACGATTGACCTACGTTTTTATCAACAGTCCAACCGACAATTTTAGGATCCGTTCCGCCGCTTACGGCAACAAAAATAGATACAGTTCCGTTACTGAATCCTATATTGCTGCTTACCGCTTCAAGAATGTAAGCGCCGTCGGTAGACTTTTTAACGCTCAATACTTGTCCGTAAGGAGTGGAGGCTTTTGAACTGTCCAAGCCGGCAAACGAATCGTCGTTTTTAAAATTAGGATAGATTTTTTGCAATGCTCTGTCTGCTCTTACTTCATCAGAAACGTACAGAAGGTCGTTACATAAAGCAAGCAAAGCGCCGCAAACAAGGCAGATAATCACAAGGACGGCGACTGCTTTAACGGCTTGAATTACTGTGCCTTTTTTCATTGCTTTTTCCGCAGAAACAGACGTGTCCGCCGTTTCGACAGCAACGGTTTTTTCTTTCTTAGCCATTGTTCTTCGCCTCCTTTACTTTTTTAGTTTTAGCAGGTTTAACATAACCGAAAGGTTTACGGCGGATATACAAATCGAACAAAGGAACAAGCAAATTCATAAGCAAAATTGCAAACGATACCGCTTCGCCCTTGACTGCTCTACGGAGTACTGCCGTAAGTATACCAAGTAACACAAAGTAGATATAATTACCCAACTTTGTATTGGGAGTAGTTACATAGTCGGTAGCCATAAATATAGCGCCCAAAATCAAACCGCCCGAAAGTATTGACGGCAGGAAAGATTTTAAGGCAGGTACAAACTTAGTGCCCATTAACGCGGCAATAAATTTACCGTCTTTCATACAACTCTCTATCCAAACGATAAGAACCGCTACAACGCCTGTAGTCAATATGTAAACAAGCGGCCAGCGGAAGTTCAAAACTCCGCGCACTACCAGATAAATACCGCCTGCAATAAGCGCGATTTTACAAATTTCGCCTATACAACCCGGAACGCCCGTTCCTATCAATAAATCAAGGTTAGAAAGCGTGTTAGTTTTGTCCGCATTGAAAAACGCTTGCAAAGGCGTTGCGCCAGTTTGAACAAAACCCGCTTTTATACCGAATACTTTCTTTTCAAAGCCCATTGCGCCGCCGAAAGCCGCGCCGAAAGCGATAAAGGCAAATATTCTGCCTGCGATTGCAGGGTTGACGATATTTTTACCTGTTCCGCCGAAAAGCATTTTTACTATGATTATTGCGAAAACGCTTGCAAGTATAACGGCGTACCACTTGGAGGTAGCATACATATTCATACCGACAAGTAAGCCCGTTACAAGCGACGAAAAGTCAAACTGTTTGATTATTTCCGCAAATTTCTTTTTGCAGCAAAGCAAGAAAATAAATTCCGCAGCCACAGCCGATAAACAAGCCAGCGCCAACACCATAAAGGATAACCATCCGAGACGTGCCTCGGCAAGACCGAGCAAAACGCATCCTGCTATGCACGCGGGGAGTAACGCTATGCAAACGTCTATCATTATCCGTCTTGTCGTATTGGGCGACTTGACGTGCGGAGAACTCGAATATACATAATTGGACATATTACTTTTTCTCCTTCATCTTAGTTTTAGTAAGTCTTACGCTTTGGACAATAGGACGTTTTGCAGGACAAACGTAAGCGCAAGTGCCGCATTCAAAGCAATTCATTGCACCGCCGATAGACACTGCTTTGTCATAATCGCCGACCGTTGCGTAAAAGTCGATATACATAGGCATAAGTCTCATAGGACATACGCTTGCGCACTTACCGCAGTTGATACAGGGAGTAGGCAATACCGTGCTTGCTTCCTTGTCGGTCAATGCCAAAAATCCGCTGTCTGTCTTGGTTGTGCATACGTCAAGTCCTGCAAGAGAAAAGCCCATCATCGGTCCGCCGGAAACGAGTTTTACCGTGTCATCCGACAAACCGCCGCAGAAATCAACTACCGCCGAAAGGGGCGTACCTATACGCAATTCGATATTTTTGGGGTTGCGTACTCCCTTGCCGCTGACCGTCATAAGACGTTTGTACAAAGGTACTCCGTTTACTACCGCGTCGTATGTCGCGTAAGCCGTTGCTACGTTATTTACTATGCAACCGACAGCCGCAGGCAATCCGCCGACAGGCACATCGCGGTTAACGCAAGCCTTAATAAGCGTTTTTTCCGCGCCTTGCGGATATTTCTTTTTGAGCAAGACCACTACTATATCGCCGTCGTGTTTTTCGTCCTTTTCGCCTATTATTCCGTCAAGTTTAACAAGCGCGTCGTACGCCTCCATCTTGTTGGCTTCGATACCGATATAAATATTGGTAACATTGATGGCTTTGGCAATAAGTCTTACGCCTTGTATAAACTCCTGCGTGCGCTCGATCATCAAACGGTTGTCGCAGTTGAGATAAGGCTCGCATTCCGCCGCGTTTATAATAAGCGTGTCTACAGGGTCCTTAGGTTGAAGTTTTACCGCCGTGGGGAATCCAGCGCCGCCCATACCTACGATACCTGCAAGCGCTACGCGTTCGACAATTTGTTCGCGTGTTGCATCGGTAAGTTTCGGCATAAGTTCTACGTCCTGCTTGCCGTTAGCTTTGATATGGACATAATCCGCCATTGAGCCTTGCGCGTTTCTGCGTTTTTCTACGCCGATAATTTCGCCGCAAACGGGAGAATGGATATTTGCTGAAACAAACGACGAAGCCTTTGCCAGCAATTGACCTTCCTTAACCGTGTCGCCGACCTGTACGGCAAGTTCCGCAGGTTTTCCTATGTGCTGAGATAACGAAACGTAATAATCGGTAACGGAAGGCATCTGTTCGATTGCCTTGTCAGCCGTCAACGCTTTGTTGTCGGGCACGTGAAAACCGCCTTTGAAAGTTTTCATAAATGCGAATACTCCTATAAAATAGTAATTGTTTTTTAATGCGAACATAATAACGCATTATATGTGGAAATTATAACACACTTAAAATAAATTGTAAAATAAATACCGCAAACAATTGTACAATATATTGCAGTGAAGTAAATAAGTGTTTGTCTATATCTAATAGAATTTTTCAAATTAAAGCGTTGATTTTCTAATACGTTTTTTATATTTGTTCTTAAAATAGGTTTGCACGGCTATCCCGAAGTTGTTCTATCTTGCCGCAAAAAACAATAATGTAAATTATATTCGCCTGATAACGGCTAGGCATTCTTCGACGCTATTGTCGCAAATAATAAAAAAAAAACGGTATAAAGCAATTGCTTTACATACCGTTGGTTGGTCCTACCGTACACAGATATTCGTCTAACATAAACAAAAAACGCTTAGCCGTTTTAGGCGAGGACAATATAACTACCGAAATTTGCGGATTGTCTTTTATAAGATTGTAAATAAGCGGACGGACGTTTTTGCGGAACGACCAAATATAGCGCATAAAATCGTTGTCTAACTTTTCTAGACAACCGTCTGCTATATCGTCGCGCTGTTTACCTGCATATTTTATACGCCGCTTTAACGCCCTATGTAAACTTACACTACGTTTATAATCTAAAAAAATTACCGTTGTGGCGCGTTTAAAACGGTCTACGAGATGACTTCGCCACATTCCGTCGATAAGCCATTTGTCTTGCGCAATCAAGTCGTCGTGAATAACTTTGCGTTCGTCGTAAGGCAGCATTTGCCAGTTTGGATTCCACAATACTTTATCCAAATGAATTACTGTCCTGTTAAGTAATAATCCCAACTCGTTGCTTAACGTAGTTTTACCGCTTCCGGGGCAACCGATAACGGCAATACGGGAGAAGTCGAGTTTTGATATACCGAAATTTCTGTCGTTGTTTTTCATAATTACCGTCTTTCGGAATACTCTTTAATTGCCCGTTGCTGATCGCGTTCGGCGTCTTTTTTGAGCAACGTTTCCTTTTTGTCGTAGTTTTGCTTACCTTTTACAAGTCCTACTTCTACTTTAACGAGACTGTCCTTAAAATACATTTTTAAGGGAACAACGGAGTATCCTTTTTCTCTTACCTTACCCAACAAACGCATAATTTCGCGTTTGTGCGCAAGCAAACGTCTGTCCCGTCTGCTGTCGACGTTAAAATAACTGCCCTTGTCGTAATTTTTAATGTGGCAACCGAGCAAAACCAAACTACCGTTTTCTACACGGCAATAAGAGTCGGCAAGATTAACTTCGCCTTTACGCAAAGATTTAACCTCGCAACCGACTAAATTTATTCCGCATTCAAGCGTTTCTACAACAAAATAATTGTGATACGCCTTTTTGTTGGTAGCAATAACTTTCATTTTTTATCCGTTGATTTTTTATTTTTGTTTTTATTGGAATTACGCTTTTTTGCCGAAACCTGTTCTTCGGGCTGTTCAACCGTCTGCTGTTCGTCTGCAACGGCATTTTTAGATACCTGCTCGGTATCTTGCGGTAACAGTACTTCGACTTGTTCTGTATCTGCCGACTTGTCCGCAGTACCGTCAGACGTTACGCTCTGTATTTCAACTTCCGTTTGCAAAGCAGCCTCTTTTTGCTTCTTTTCGCGTTTTAGCGCGCGGTTTTTCTTGTTTATTTTGAGATAGGACACCAAATTGCAGATAAGATACGCCCACAAAAATACTACCCAGACTACCGAAAAAAAAGACGGCAAACCCTGAGAGCGCAAAACTAATTCTGTTACGATATAGCCTACTAACGACACGGTAAGAAATACCAAACTTAAAATACTCAGCTTAGTATTGTTGTGTTTGCGGATACTGCCTATTGCTTCCAAAAACAAGCAGGTAACGCCGACAATTCCGAAAACTATTCCGCACCATTGCAAAATTTTATCTATCATTAGTAAACCGCCCTAATTGCATCTTAGTTTTGACACAATTACTCAGTATATATATTATATCCTTAAAGTAAACTTTTCGTCAACTTTTACATTTAGACATTGTAATTTATTTACTGTTCTTAGACGTATTTTGCGGACAGTTGCCTAAATCGAAGTCTATTTTACACGCCTGCTTATTAACGCTTGCAACCGTTATTTGCACCTCGTCTCCCAAAGCGTATTTTACGCTTCCGTTTGAAAGACTGAATAATGCGGGATTGTATTTAAAACAGCCTCCGAGTTTATCGACAGAAATAAATCCCTCTACCGTATTCGGCAACTCGGCATAAATGCCACGTTCGGTAACGCCTGAAATACGGGCGGTAAAAGTCTTTCCGATTAGCCTTTCGGCATAGGCGCATTTTTTAACGTCGTCGGCTTTGCGTTCGGCTTCGTCGGCAATTTTTTCGCGGATAGAGGACTGTTTTGCCGCATCGTATGCCATATCGGTGTAAGCGCGCAACGCTTTATCCGTCATTTTGCCGAGAACGGCCGTTTTAAGTATTCTATGCACAACCAAATCGGGATAACGGCGTATCGGCGAAGTAAAATGACAGTAACACCTGCTTGCCAACCCGAAATGTCCCGTGTTTACGTCGCTGTACTTGGCTTTTTGCATAGAACGCAGCATAACGTCGTTTACCAAATGAAAATACGGAGTCTTTTCCGCTTGCGACAGCGCGTCTTGCAGTATAGAATTGTGCACTTCCTGCGACTGCTTGACATTGATACCCAAACCCTTTAAAAGCGCGAACAATACCGCTAACTTTTCGGCATCGGGTTTATCGTGCACGCGATAAACAAAAGGATAATCGCACGTTTCTGCATATTCGGCAACGGTCTCGTTAGCCGCTATCATAAACTCTTCTATTAACTGATGCGAAAAAGTGTTTTCGCGCAGCAAAACGTCTGTAACTTCGCCGTTATCATTGTGAACAAAGTATACTTCCTTGCTTGCAAACTCTATGTTTCCGCGCTTATTACGCTTGTTTTGCAATATTTGCGCTAGCCGCTTCATAGCAATTAAATCATCGTAAATATCCGAGTATTGACCAATTACAGTTTCATCTCCGTCAAAAATTGCCTGCACTTCATCGTAGGTTAACCTATGACAACTGTTAATGACCGACGGATAAATATCCGAATCCGTTACCTTGCCGTATTTGTCGATTGTCATCTCGCAAGTTAATGTAAGCCTATCGACGTGTTCGTACAGGGAACAGATACCGTTGGACAATTCACGCGGAAGCATAGGAAATACCGTTTCGGGAAAATATACGCTTGTACCGCGCGCAAACGCTTCCTTATCGATTGCGCTTTGCGGTTTGACGTAGTTAGATACGTCAGCAATATGCACTCCGAGAGTATAAGTACCGTCGCCGTTTTCCGACACGGAAACAGCGTCGTCCAAGTCTTTGGCGTCAGCGCCGTCAATAGTAAATATTCTTTTACCCCGCAAATCTTTACGTCCGACGTAATCTTTTTCCTGTAAAGTCTGCGGAATTTTCATCGCATACTTTACGCATTCGTCATCAAATTTATCCGTCAAACCGTATGCGTATGCGACAGACAGCATATCTACGTTTTTGTTTTGCGGAAAGCCCAGTATTTGGGTTATTTCCCCTTCCGGCTTAGAATGACCGTCATACGGATATACGTTTATTTTAACTACTACTTTTTGTCCGTTTTTTGCATTCAAGTCTTTTTTAGGCTGAATGTAAATATCCTTTACAAAGTGTTTGTCATCGGGAATTACAAAACGCGTGTTGTTGGTCTTATCGTAAGTACCGACAATACTGCTAACTCCGCGAGACAAAACTTTGACTATTTCCGCCTCGTCGTCGGTTCCCTCTATACGCTTGTACAAAACGGTATCTTTGTGAAACGCGCCGTTTACTCTATGTGCCGGCACAAACAAATCGTCGCCGTCATCGCGGATAAGAAAACCGAATCCGCGCGCGTTGGACTCGAATACCGCTTTGCTGAAATCTCCCTCGCGAACAATGCGGTATCGGCGACTGCGACCGTCAAACAAAATTTCGTTTTGCGACTGCAATTCGGCAAGAGCCTTTGCTACAATCTGCCGATCGGCGGTAGACTTACTGCCAAGTAAAATATTCAACTGCTTTGCAGTAAAATAATCTGTTTCAATATTCTTGATAATATCTAATATTTTTTGATTGATATTCATAGTCTGTATTTCTAATTACCCTTAAACCGAAGTTTTATACAAATATTTTTGCTTATTAAATTGCACTGGCCCTAAAAGCAACAAAAAAGGCGGTTTGAAAATACAACCGCCCTAATTAACCTTTGAATTTTAAGGAATGAATGTCTGCAAAACAATCAACACAATGCACACAACGGCAAGAAGTCCTGCCGCAATGTATGTCAACAGTTTTAAACGCGCTTCCTTTCTTGAACCTGCATTTTTGCCGTAGTAAGTTTCCGATTCGTCATTTTTAGAAGAAGAACCCGTCATGGCCTCTACTCCGTCGGAGTTACCCGATTGCTTCATAACAACAAATATAATAAACGCCGTGCAAATCAACGCTAATGCCGCAAGAGCGATTTTTATTCCAGATACGATTGCCGCATCTACGGCAGCCAAAATATATAACACTTTTGTGAACCTCCGTTCTAGTCCTAGGGGCAAAATGCCCCGCCTAACTTAATACGCTTATGTAGTATACCACAACATTTATCTTTTTGCAACAAATTTTATGTAAAACATATCGACATTTTAAAATATTAAATAGAAACAAATTGTTATTTTGTTTGATTTACAAAAAGACCGAGTCCGATAAAATACCGGACTCGGTTCTAAAAACAGTTTTAAAGCAAATGCCCCCTTTATATATACGGCAGTTAGCGGCAAAAAGTTTCCTGTTTTTTAAATATTTTTTTATTTATTTTTAATCAGCACTTTTCCTGTCATTTCGGAAGGGATATCCATACCCATCGAATACAACATTGTGGGAGCAATATCGCACAGCGCGCCCTGCTCAAGCGTTACATTCTCTCTAAGTTGTTCGTCAACCATAATAAAGGGTACTTTATTAGTCGTATGCGCAGTAAAAGGCGAACCGTCTTCGGCAAGCATTCTTTCGGCATTGCCGTGGTCGGCTGTTACAAAAACTCTGCCGCCCTGCTGTAACACGCACTCGACAACGCGACGAACGCAATCGTCTACCGTTGCTACGGCTTTTTCCGTTGCAGAAATAACTCCCGTATGCCCTACCATATCGCAGTTGGCGTAGTTGAGAATCATAACGTCGTACTTGTCTTTTTCGATTTCCGCAATTGCACGGGTGCAAACTTCTTCCGCGCTCATTTCGGGCTGTAAATCGTAAGTTGCAACCTTAGGAGAAGAAATAAGCACACGGCTCTCGTTTTCGTTTGCCGCTTCGACTCCTCCGTTAAAGAAAAAGGTTACGTGGGCGTATTTCTCCGTTTCGGCAATACGCAGTTGCGTTTTACCCTGCTTAGCCAAATATTCGCCCAAAGTATTCGTGTACGTTTCGGGACGGTAAGCAATGTCTATTCCCGTAAACTTTTCGTCATACTGAGTCATACAAACCCAGTGTACCTTGCGCGCCTTGCCTTTCAGGTCAAATCCGTCAAAACCGCTTTGCGTAAACGCTCGGGTCATTTCTCTTGCTCTGTCTGGACGGAAGTTAAAGAATATAACCGCATCGCCGTTTTCGATTGTGGCAACAGGCTTACCGTTTTCCGTTACTACGGTAGGCAGAATAAATTCGTCCGTTACGTTTTCCTTGTAACTGCGTTTAAGTTCTTCTGCAGGCTCGTCTGTATAGTTTTCTCCAACACCGAGAGTCAGCATATCGTAGGCTTTTTCTACCCTATCCCAACGGTTATCTCTGTCCATTGCGTAATATCTGCCGCAAACCGTTGCAATTTTACCGAATCGCAATTCGTCCATTTTGGTCTGCAACTGCTGAATAAAGGTTACTCCGCTTGTAGGAGAAACGTCTCTGCCGTCCATATAGCAATGAACGTAAACGTTATCGAGTCCCTCGCGCTTGGCAAGTTCGATCAGCGCAAACAGATGCGTAATGTGCGAATGTACTCCTCCGTTAGAGCAAAGCCCCATAACGTGCAGTTTTCCGTTATTCTTCTTGACTGTTTCTATTGCCGTCAAAAATGCGGGATTGGTAAAGAAATCTCCGTCGGCGATAGATTTTGTTATGCGGGTCAGTTCCTGATAGATAACTCTGCCTGCGCCTATATTCAAATGTCCTACTTCGCTGTTGCCCATTTGTCCTTCGGGAAGCCCTACTGCAAGTCCGCTTGCGTCAAGCGTAGTTGTGGGATAAGTTGACATAAGATATCTGACGTAAGGCGAGCAGTTAACGCCTATAGCATTGCCGCGTTCGGTCTTAGACAAGCCGTAACCGTCCATTATTACTAATGCTGTTATTTTTTTATCCATAATAAACTCCTATTTGTGAGCGTTGACTACCTTGGAAAATTTTTCTGCAACAAGACTTGCTCCGCCGATAAGTCCGCCGTCGATTTCCGGCATATTGAGCAGTCCTTCGGCGTTTTTATCGTTCATACTGCCGCCGTATTGTATGTACAGTTTTTCGGCGGCATCCTTACCGTATTTGCCTGCAAAAACACTGCGGACATATTTAATGGCGTCGTTAGCCTGTTCGTCCGTTGCGGTAACGCCTGTGCCGATTGCCCAAACAGGTTCGTAAGCGACAATAATATTTTTAAGTTCGTCAGCGGTAATATCGGCGAAACCGTCTAAAACTTGGCGGGATAATACCGATTGCATATTGCCGCTGTTACGCTCGTCAAGAGTTTCGCCTATGCACACAATAGGTTTAAGTCCTGCGGCAAGCGCTGCCTTAGTACGGGCGAGTACGGTTGCGTCCGTTTCGCCGAAATATGTACGGCGTTCGGAGTGCCCTATGACAACGTATTCTACGCCGATTTCCGTAAGCATAGACGGAGCAATTTCTCCTGTATATGCTCCCGATTCTTTCCAGTGGCAGTTCTGCGCGCCGACGTGAATATTAGTACCTTTGGTAAGTTTTACCGCCTTGCATAAGTCGGTATAAGGCACACAGACAATAACCGTATTAACCGTATCTTTTACAAGCGGAATAAGTTCGTTTATTAACGCTTCCGTCTGTACGCGGTTATTGTTCATCTTCCAGTTACCTGCAATAATTTTGTTTTTCATTTTAACGTCTCCTATCAAAATTTACGGCGCACGCCCCGTACGCCGCAAAACATATTTTTAATTATTTGTCATTTAAGCAAGCGATTCCGGGAAGCACTTTACCTTCAAACAATTCCAGACTTGCTCCGCCGCCTGTCGAAACGTGGCTCATCTTGTCGGCATAACCGAGTTGCGCTACCGCCGCCGCCGAATCTCCGCCGCCGATAATAGTCGTCGCACTGCTTTCCGCCATTGCTTTTGCTACTGCGTTAGTACCTTTTGCCAAAGTCGGGTTTTCAAAAATTCCCATAGGTCCGTTCCATATAACCGTCTTTGCGCCTTTGATAACGTCTGCGTACAAAGCGCAGGTTTTGGGTCCGATATCTGCGCCTTCGCGGTCGGCGGGAATTGCCGTAACATCAACAACTTTGGTTTCGACTGCCGCGTCAATGGGGTTGGGGAAATCTGCTATCGTTACGCAGTCTACAGGCAGGTAAATCTTTTTGCCTTGCTGTTCTGCCTTGGCAAGCATATCGCGGCAGTAATCGATTTTTTCTTCATCAAGAAGCGACTTGCCGATTTCGTATCCTTGCGCTTTCAAGAAAGTATATGCCATACCTCCGCCGATAATCAACGTATCGCACTTTTCGAGCAAGTTATTGATAACGTTAAGTTTATCTGCAACCTTAGCGCCGCCGAGAATCGCCACAAAAGGACGTACGGGGTTTTCTAACGCGTTTGCCATAACGGACAATTCCTTTTCGATAAGGAATCCGCAAACTGCGTCTTTAACAAAACCGTATTCTACAATAGCCGCGGTACTGGCGTGCGAACGGTGAGCCGTACCGAAAGCGTCGTTTACATAAATATCCGCATAAGCGGCAAGTTTCTTGCAAAATTCTTCGTCGCGTCCTTCTTCGCCCGCGTCAAAACGGGTGTTTTCAAGAAGTACTACTTCTCCTTCCTTTAAAGCGGCAACCTTAGCCTGCGCGTCAGCGCCTACAATATCTGTTGCAAAGGTTACTTTGCCGTTCAGCAACTGATTGAGTCTGTCTGCAACGGGTTTAAGGGAAAATTTCTTTGCGTCGCCCTTTAACGCTTTTGCAATATATTCTTCTTTTGCGGCGGCTTGTTCGTTAGCAGGTAACGCTTCGACAGCCTTCTTTTCTTTTTTATTCAATTTGAAGTTAGGCGTAAAAATGTTGTGGGGTTTGCCCAAGTGAGAGCACAGTATAACCTTTGCGCCGTGTTCCATCAAATACTTGATTGTGGGAAGCGCGCCGTTAATACGGTTTTCGTCGGTAATAACGCCGTCTTTCATAGGCACGTTAAAGTCCACGCGTACCAAACATCTCTTGCCTTTTACGTTTACATCTTTGATGCTTTTCTTGTTCATTAATGTCGCTCCTTAAATATTTTGAATATTTGCCGCCAGCCGAATTAAAACCGACTAACGCCAAAACTTTCACGATACAATTATAGTTTTTTGTCATAGCATTGTCAACTGAAAACCCGCCCACTGATTATTGACAATATTTATAGTTGACAGAAAATAAAACTATATGTATTAAAAATATTTTAATGACTGATAAAAGATATGCCGCTTCAACTATCTTTTACCCGTATCGGTTGACTGAAAAAAATAAATTTAAACTTGAACAAACTGCAATACCGTTCGACAAGTAAGTACCGCAAAAGAAAAACGTTTCTTCGCTCAGTATCGGTTTGTTAATTTTGTTATAAACGACGACAATAAAAAAATAGCGCAACGGCATTTTGCCGCTACGCTATTATATCAGGTCTACACCGAATGTGGTCTACTTGTGGCTGAAACTCATACCGCAGTAGTTCTCGGATTTAATCGGAGACCTTCTGAACAGACGTATGCGTTGCTCACGTAAAAAAAATTATAAGGTTCTTATTGCGGTGCGCCTTGATACCAATGTTTTGAAAACAAATTGACTATGTGTTTGTGTTTCTTTACCGCATATTGATAAGTCTTGTAAGCGCCGCTGTTTTCCCGCGACTCTACCCAAAACAAAATCAAATCGCTTTGATCTATCATTGCTATATTACGGTAATAAATTGACGTGTACCAATAATCAAAGTCTTTTGTAGGACATTCCAATGCCTCATACTCTTTCCGTATAAACCATCTCGGCGGTTTTCGCAATTGTTTATCAAGCGGGAAACAAAACACTCTTTTTATATCAATTTGCGGTTCGGCTTTCTTCTTCTCGGTAACTATATCATAGCATAAATCGTCAAAATCGCTTCTGCCGCCGAATAGGAATATCCTTACCCCGTCCGCTACCGCTTTGTCGATTTCTATCCTTGTTCTTGCTACCAAATCGTCCGTTATATTGACATCGAAATGCCCGAAACACGAACAAGTTTTTCCGATTGTTGCCATAAAAAAGATGCCGCCCCTTACGGGAACGGCACCGTAGAATACCGTTCCGTGGTTGCGACGCCAATAACCCTTTTCCGTAGGAAGTAGTCTAGAACAGGTATTACTACCAATTTTTTACTACTTCCAAAAAAAATAATACAAAATGCCCTCTATAATTGAAGTGTACCCCAAATTAGAGGATAAAAGGGTTATTTTATTGACGTCGCAAGGTTATTATAGCACATTCAAAAGAAAATATCAATCTTAATGTATTTAAAATAATAAAAATTGTCTTCGCTTACCAGCGGCTCGACAATTTTTGTTGCGTAAGGACGACAAGAAAAATGTGTCATCGCTTGTGAGCGGAGTTGAGTAAATTAGAAGATAAAGACTTAACATTTGTCCATACTCTCGCAATGCTCAACTTTAAGATTACAGACTGCAACCGACAAGTTGTGTAGCGAAAGGATGACAAAATATCCGCCCGAAAATTCAATTTCGGACGGATATAAAAGTTAGGAAGGTTTTTATATTTACTTAGTATATAACGCTTTTGCGGTATCCGCAGTAAGCATTAAATTTTTTAACTGAAAATTGTTATTTTTTACACTGTTACTTCTTTTTGTTTTGAAAGAATTTGTCGTTGGCGATAACAGACGGATGCTTAGGGTTTATTGCCTTTGCAACTCTGTGATAAAACTGCGCCTTACCGTAATTTCCGAGCCTATAGTAACAAACGGACAACTGAATATCGGGATAAAAGCTCTTGTAATAATCGTTTACAAATCCGTACTGAATTTTGCTTATATTTGCGTATTCGTACCACTGCGCGGCATACAAATATTTTCCGTCGGCAAAATAGCAATCGCCTATTAAACAGCACGTTTCCGAATCGGGCGGAAGAATTTTTGTTCCGTATATCAATACGTTTAACGCCTGTTTACTTTTACTATCCGACAAATACTGTCGTGCTAACAGTTTACACGCGTCTGCACGGTCGGGAGCATAAGCGCGCGGATTTATGCGGAAATCGTTTAACAAGTGTTCTGCTTCGGCAAACAAGCCGTTTTCGGTAAGAGTGCGCGCAAAATAATATTTATCGCGCAAGAAAAAACGCCGTCCGCTTTCTGCCGCTTTCCTGTAAATTTCCAGATTGCGCTTTTCGTGGCTGACAGATGACGTGTGTATAATTTCGGCATTTAAATACTTTGATTGTCCGAACGGCACTATTGCTTCGTGAATAAAACCTTTAAAACGGCATTTCGAGCACCTTTTTAAAATGCGTTCGCGCCAAAACCAAAAATCGGAATTCGTTCCCATTCGGTACTTTATGTAATATGTATCGGCAGTATCGCTTCCGTCTTGTTTCCACCGTTCGATTTCACGCGCAAGAGATTTACTCACAGCGTCGTCTGCGTCAAGCCACATTACATAGTCGCCGCTTGCCAAATTTATAGCGTAATTGCGCGCGGCGGCAAAATCGTCGCGCCATTTAAAATAGCCGACAATACAGCCGTAATCTTGGGCTGTCTCAACCGTGCCGTCATCGGAACCTGTATCAACCACAATAATTTCGTCTGCAAAATCCAGCGTTGGCAACAGACGTTTTAAATTGTCCTGTTCGTTTTTACATATAAGAGTTACGGAAAGTGTTTTCATACAAACACAATATGCGTCAAAAAGTATTTGCGACACTGCAATTTGCATAAATTTGCCGCCGCTTGATAATTTTGTGTTTTATTCAAAATCACAAAGGACTCCGTAAATACAGACAACTTCCGATTCTGTGCAAGACTAACGCATTGAAAAATCAGAATTTAATTACATTGCGCGTCAGACAAAAAACGATATAAATAATATTAACAACGCCGTAAAATACCGCATACATTGAAGCAGACAATAAGGAGAATTTATGAAACCGCTTATAGCCAATCTTCCGTATCCGTCAACAGAATATTTAGTAAAAGACGTGCGCAGCGGACAAATAATATCTTTTGCTTACGCAACGCTCAAAAGCGAATTGACGGCAATTTTGCAGTATACATACCACCACTTTTATTTCGGAGACATTAACAAAGATTACGCCGACACCTTGATGGGTATAGCGATAGCCGAAATGAAACATTTGGACATTTTGGGAGAAGCAATGCTTAAACTCGGCGTAGACCCAAAATTCATTCAATGCCCTAACACGCGCACCTACTTTAGTACGTCAACAGTATCGCAGTCCAAAACTCCGCAAAAAATGCTTATGGACGATATAGGCGGAGAGTTGGAAGCAATAGCCACATACAAAAAAATGCTGTTTATTCTCGAGAACGAACAGGTTGAAGCAATCATTCAGCGCATTATTATAGACGAAGAATTGCATCTTGAAAAACTGAAAGAAATGTTAAAAACTTATTCCGATTAAAGCAAATCCTGTTCCGCGCCTCGAATCGACAATAAAAAAATCTTTGTTTAAAAGCCTCTTCAAAAGGCAAAGAAATACTATTTTTGTGAAATAGAGAATTATACTCTACCCGACATTTTAAGGTCAAAACGGCAAACGGTTTGTTTGCTCTTAATAACGCTTTGTCGGGTTCGGACGCTCTCCGCGGAGTAATTATGAACAAATCGGCATACAAAAACAGCGTCGAAAACTAAAACGACGCTGTTTTTACATATTATTACTTTTAATTGTTTTTGTCAGAATCTGAACTTCCGTTATTTAAATTCGGCTGACCGTTTTGCGGATTTACCATTGCTTCAGCAATATCTGCGTTATATTTTCTTACAAGTCTGTCCGACACAATCATAATTACAGATGAAACGATTAAGGTAAGACAAATTGAAATGTATGACATGCAAGAGTTGTAAGCACCGGAAAAATAATCTATAATTCCGAATACCGTATTAAAAATAAAGAACAATCCCGCAAGAGTCGCAGAAAGTACTATATTTACTACATTGCGTTTCTTTTTACAAAAGAAAAATACCGCCGCAAACGCCGCACCGCAGAATACTTGCAACAAAGTGGCAATAGAAAGCAACATATAAGATGAACTTCCCTCTTTTATTAAATATTTTATATCGCTCGCTAAATCTACTATTCCTGCAACAAAACCTGAAACAATAGCAGAAAGCAACGACACTATCGATACGCCTAATATTACCAAACAGACAATCTTCTTATCTTTAATTTTCATATATAACCTCTGTTCTAATTTATTAAAAATTAACCTTTCAATTTATTCTTCTAAGCAAAGCCTGTGCCTGTACCGCTATGCCGTCGCCGTTGCCGAGCGCGCCCAAATGTTCGGTTGTAGTTGCAGACAAGTTTACGCAGGTTTTGTCTGTCTTTAATACGTTTGCCAAACTAGCCGACATCGAATCGATATACGGCGACATTTTAGGCAACTGACAAATAATCACTGCCGAAACATTTACTACACAATATCCGCGTTTATTTACCAAATCAACGCAAGCAGCAAGCAACTGCATACTGTTTGCGCCCTTATATTTGGAGTCGGTATCAGGAAATTGATGTCCGATATCCTTGTTGTCGGAAGCGGACAATACGGCGTCGGAAATTGCGTGGCACAGTACGTCGGCGTCGGAATGTCCCTGTAACTTTTTATCAAACGGGATTGTTACTCCGCCGAGAATTACGCCTTGTCCTTCCGTAAAAGCGTGAACGTCAAAGCCTACGCCCACCCTGTAATCGGGCAAATCGTCCTTGTACGTTATTTTGATATTGCCGCGTTCGCCGTCAACAAAATGCACCTCTCCGTACGTTACGTAAAACAAACCGCTTTCGTCCGTATATTTACGGTCAGCGTTCGCAAAAGCGTAACGGAGTTTTGAGCAGGAAAACACCTGCGGCGTTTGAACGGAAAGCAAATCGTCGCGTTTAGGCTGAGAGAGTCCGCCCTGCGTTTTGCGCCAAACCGTATCCGTTATAGGCAAGGATGGCACTGCGCTGCCGTACTGCTCGCACTCGGCAAACAGGTTAAGTACCAGTTGCTTAGAAGCATACGGGCGCGCGCCGTCGTGTATTGCTACGATATCGCAGTTCTCCGATACCGCGTTAAGTCCGTTTAATACCGAATCGAACCGCGTTGCGCCGCCTTTAACGCATACTGCGCCCTCTATTTCGTAATCGCCTACAACGATTATTTCGTCTGAAATTCCGCGGAAAATATCCACCGAGCGTTCAAGTACGGTTTTACCTGCTATTTTTTCGTTCAGTTTATTACCGCCGAATCGAGTCGAACTTCCTGCGGCTACTATTATTGCGCTTTTCATTATTCGTCAATTACAATTTCATACATATCGGCGGCCTCGTCTTTTTTGACAGTTTCTTTGAGCATTTTAACTCTGAAAGTAAGGTCTGCCGTAGCAAAATGCACGCGCACCAAATCGCCCACTTTAAGTTGACAAGCAGGCTTTGCAGGACGTCCGTTCACGTCCACTTTTCCGCCGTTTGCCGCATCTTGCGCGACAGTACGCCGTTTTAATATACGCGATACTTTTAAAAATTTATCTAATCTCATAATTATCTTACCGCACCAAAACTCTGCGGCATTAGACATATAGCGTAGTTCACAGTTCCTTACGGTTGGTAAATGCGCGCGACAAAGTAACCTCGTCCGCATATTGCAATTCGCTCCCGATAGAAATCCCCTGAGCAAGACGCGTTACCTTTACGCCGTACTGTTTGACGTACCGCGCTATGTAAGTTGCCGTGGCTTCGCCTTCTGCCGACGTATCGGTGGCAAGAATAACTTCGCTGACGTTGCCTGCCAAACGCTTGAACAACTCGGCAAAACGCAAATCGTCGCGTCCTATACCTTTGAGCGGATTTAATACTCCTCCCAAAACGTGATAAACGCCCTTGTATTCTCCCAATCTTTCGATAGCCAGTACGTCCTTGGCCTCCTGCACCACGCAAATAACCGAATTATCGCGCGTGTTGCAAATATGGCAAGGGTCTTTGTCCGTATAGTTACCGCAAACGGAACAAATTTTAACGTTTTCCTTAGCGTCGATTACCGCTTCGGCAAATGCCTTCGCCTCTTCGTCAGACATCGACAATACCGTCAGAGCGTACCTCTGTGCAGTTTTAGAACCTACACCCGGAAGTTTGGTCAACTGACGGATAAGTTTTTCGATAGGCTCGATATAATTAGGCATATTATAAAAGTCCTTTCATTGCGGCAAAGGGAGCCATAATTCTGTCTTCTTCTTCCTGCGCCTTAGAATACGCATCGGAGATTGCCGCCATAACAAGGTCTTCCAGCATTTCCGCGTCGTCGGGGTCGCACGCTTCGGGTTTTATGTTAACCGACAAAACCGTCTTTTTGCCGTTGACCGTAACCTGCACCATTCCGCCGCTTGCGCTGCCCGTAACTTCCAATTCTTCCAACTGCTGCTGCGCTTCCGCCAACTTTTGCTGCATTTGCTGAGCTTGTTTCATCAAGTTTTGCATTCCGCCGCCGCCAAAGCCGCCGCCGTTTCCGCCTGCACCATTATAACCGTATTTATTTCCCATAACAATATATCTCCCTGTTTATTTTTTTGTATCAAAGCGGACATCTCTGCCCAAATTTTTAAGTTGTCTGTCAAGGTCGCTTTCGCTTATTTTTTCTTCGCACACAAAAGTTACGCTATTGTCGCAAAACTTGGAAATTTCCTTTAACAAAATCTGCTTATATTCCATATCGATAAGCATATATGCGCCTTTGGGTGCCGTAACGATAAAACTGTTATCCTGATCGAAATTAACGCGCACTTCGCTCCATACACCGCTTAACAGCGGCATATTTTTACCTGACAGCGACAGTTTTACGCCTTTCCAAATTGATTTTGCATTGCGTTTGTCAACGATAAATACGCTTTGGTTTTCCGCCGAAATATTTTGCGGCAACTGTTCTAAACGCGTTATACGCTTATCCAACCCGTCAACGTCCACTTCGCCGGAGCTACAGGCAACTTTTAATGCCGCGGCTTCCAGCGTTACAAGCGGAGACAGGGCATATTTCAACTTACTATCCAGACCAACAAATACGTCTATTGCATAAAGAAGTTTTTTAAGAGTAATTTTTTCTGCCGTTCTTACAAGTTTTTCGTAAGCGTCGGAAGGCAAGCACAGCGCCGCATTTGCATTTGCGCACTCCTTTACCATCAGCAAGTCGCGCATATAAAGCGATACGTCTTTGGAAAGACGGGCAACGTCCTTACCGCTGTTTACGGCATTGTTTATTTCTGTAAGTATATCGCCTACCCTTGCATCTAAAATAGCGTCGCACAAAGCCGAAACGCTGTTTTTAGAAGACACTCCCAATACCTGCAAAACGTCGTTATAAGTCAGTTTACCGCTCGATACCGACAGGCATCTGTCCGCTATCGAAACGCTGTCTCTGACGCTTCCTTCGCCCGCCTGCGCAATTGAAAATACCGCTTCCTTTTCGTATTTTTTGCCTTCTTTATCGTAGATTTTTGCAATATGTTCGGCAAGCGTAGCAGTAGGCACAAGCCTGAAATCAAAACGCATACAACGGGACAAAATCGTTGCGGGAATTTTGTGAACTTCGGTCGTACACAAAATAAACAGCGCGTGAGCGGGAGGCTCCTCCAGTGTTTTTAGCAAGGCGTTAAACGCACCCTGCGACAGCATATGAACCTCGTCGATTATATACACTTTGTATTTGCCGTTAATAGGCGGAAACTGTACTTTTTCGCGGATATCTCTTGCATAATCCACGCCGTTATTGCTTGCGGCGTCCATTTCGATAATATCGAGATTAGCTTGTCCTGCGTCCTTGCAAACGGCGCATTTGCCGCAGGGATTGCCGTTATGCTGTTTGGCATCGGAACAGTTTACCGCACGGGCGAAAATTTTTGCCGTGGTCGTTTTACCCGTTCCGCGGGTACCCGTAAACAGATAGGCGTGAGACACCTTGTCCTTTAATATTTGGTTACGCAAAGTATTTATTATATGGTCTTGCCCTATAACGTCGTCAAAAATCTGCGGACGGTATTTACGGTATAATGCAACGTAATTCATTT
Source organism: uncultured Clostridia bacterium (assembly GCA_947053925.1). GTDB lineage: Bacteria > Bacillota > Clostridia > Christensenellales > CAG-314 > Fimimonas. The sequence goes on along the minus strand of CAMRUG010000004.1, from coordinate 51,223 downwards.
CTACTCCTTAGTTACCAACAGTTTTTTGCGGGCGCGTTGAAGCGCGCCGTCTACCGCCTTGTAACTTTTTCCTAATTTTTCCGATATGTCTTCGTAACTGTACCCTTCCGAAAAAAGTTTGATTACCTGTTTTTCGGTAGGAGTTAATTTGGTTTCGATTATTTGCGCTACTCTTTCGGCGTGTTCTTTACGCAGCAGATTTTCCAGCGGAGTAGACGAATCCGTAATTACGTTACGCACTTCGTCTATATCGACGTAATTATATAACGGCTTGTTTTTTGCGCCGTTATCGCGCTTAACAGCGTCCAGTATCTGACGTAACACGCACAATTCTACAAAAGCGGGGAAACTTCCCTTTTCTTCGTCGTAGTTTATTACCGCAAAATACAACCCCAACATACCTTCCTGCAGTAAATCTTCTTTGTCGCCGCCGACAAGATAAAACTTGTTGGCGTAAGATCGAATAAGTCCCTTGTACTGCGCCGATATCTGTTCTATTGCAAGTTGGTTGCCGCATTTAGCCTGTTCTATAATTTTATCCAAAATTTATCCCCGCTGACGTACTACTTCGTACAACGCAATTCCGCAAGCGACGGAAGCGTTTAGTGAATTGACTTTTCCTTTGAGTTTAAGGGAAATTATACCGTCGGACAGTGTACGAGCGTATTGAGATACGCCGTTTCCTTCGCCGCCGACGACTATTGCAACCGCGCCTTTTAAATTGACAGCGGTAATTTCTTCCCCGTCCATATCCAAAGCATACACCCAAACGTTATTGTCTTTTAGTTGTTTGATAGCGTTATTTACGTTTGTTACGCGCGCAATTTTAACGTGCGACACAGCGCCTGCCGAACAGCGCACAACCGTATCGGTTACGGCAACCTGTCTGTTTTTGCCGATAATTATTCCGTCCACTCCGGCACATTCGCACGCACGGATTATACTGCCGAAATTGTGAGGGTCGTTAATTCCGTCCAGTATTACTATAAAAGGCTGCCTGCTTACGTTTAAAATATCTTCTACTTCGCAATACTCGAACTCGACGACATCGGCAATATAGCCTTGATGCCTGCCTTCTGTACTTTCTTTATCCAATACCTTTTTGTCGACAAAGGTAACCTTAACGCCAGATTTGCGCGCCAAAGAAATAATACTGTCCGATTTGCCTTTTTCGCACATTAAAGAATTGACCGTTATGCTATCCGATTTAAGCGCTTCGAATACGCTGTTTCTTCCTTCAATCTTCATAATAATTGCCCAGTAATTGATTTATACGCTCGTTGTTGCCCGTAAGGTACAAGTATCCTAACACCGCTTCTAAACCTGTTGCCTTACGGTAATCCGCGCCCGTTTGGTTTTTGGCCTTATGATGCGCCTTACCGTTGCGCCCGCGCAGAAAAACCGATTTTTCGTCATCGGATAATATATCGAAAAGTTTATCGGACAAAACTGCCTGTTCGTGCGCGTTTACTTTATCTGACGCGAGTTTGTGCAATTCGCCGGCTTTTAAGTCGTGAGAAACAGCCAAACGGTGGCGGACAAACAAACTTTCCACCGCGTCTCCCACATACGCTAGTACAAGCGGATTTAAACTTGCCGCTTCCTTTTCGGTAAGAATTTTTCCGAAACCGATATTATTGTTCGTCATCTGTAATAAATTTTTTGCCGTAAACTACCGCGCCCGTAATATAGTCGATATCCGCAAAGCCCGTTTTTTCGTAAAATCTGCGCGCCGCATCGTTTTTTGCTCCACAAATAAGATATACGCCTTCTACTTTAAGTTCGGTAAGTTTATTAAACAACGTTTCAATAAGTTTAGTGCCGATGCCTTGATGTTGGTAGTCTTCCAAAATGTCTATATGCAAATGCGCCGTATATCCCTGACGGACATAACGCTGTTCAACCTTAGACAATGCGTTAATGCGGAAAAATTCTCCGCTATCGAGCTTGCGCACAAGAGGAAGATAATATGCGTCCATCATTTCCGCGTAATTTTCTCTGTCCGCAGCGCACAAAATGTATCCTATCGGAATATCGTCTTCGTTTACAGCGACAAAACACGTTTCGGGCTCGTTATCCAAATAATAATCGCAGTACAACGCGCATAAATGGGCGCGGTTAACGGGCGTATCGTCGTCTTTATAAGATGACGTTGCCATACATATATCCTGAACATAACGGAAATCTTTCTTTTGATACGGTCTGATATTCATACTGAAATCTCCTTACGGACATAATATTCCATTTTGAATATAATCTACCATAAATTAACCTAATTGTCAAGAGCAAACGCCCTGCGGCGGGGTAAGAGAATATACTAATATAAAAATAATAATTTATAACTAAGACGCGGCTAAAACATAAAATACAAACGAAATTAACGCAAAAGATTGACAGTAATAAACAAAAGTTTTATACTATAGATTGCATTGGGGTATAGCCAAGCGGTAAGGCAACGGATTCTGACTCCGTCATTCGCAGGTTCAAATCCTGCTACCCTAGCCATTTTAACCTAAAATCTGGTGTTTTTGCGCCAGATTTTAGGTTTTTTAAACCACTTTTATCTTTTACCCCGTAATTTTTGCGGGAATTTACGGGGATAAAAATGTGGGTAAATTTTGTGGGGTTATTCGTCGTATTTTAGTGTCGGCAATTCGTAATCCACTTTTAAGGCTTGACGCTGCAAAAATTCTTGCGAATAGTCGGTGTAGCCTCTGTCCACTACCGATGTTACAACATCCCTGTCGTAGGAATGCCCGTCCCACTGCATAACCACTTCGCCCGCAACGCCGCACTCCTTACAGCGCGTTATAAACGTATAGCGCAGTTCGTGTATGTGATGGTTAGGGAAATGCTTTCTCATTGCCGTTTGCATCGTGTTGGGATTGGCGCGCTTTGCCCTGTTAAAATCCACATACGGCAGTACGCGTTTGAATACCGGCGTAAAGGGTATTGTGCGAACAACTTCCTTCCTACCCAAACGGGTTTTACTCGATATACAACTTAGGTTTTCGTCCTTTATTTTTATGCTGGTTAATTCCGACTTGCGCAAGCCGAAGTACACCAGCACTAAAAACGCGTGTGCCCAATCGGACTGCAAATTTTTCCGGCATATGTTTACAAGTTCCGCTTCCTCCTTCAAGGTAAAGGCGGAACCTTTTTTACGTTCGGCGTAGGGAAGTTTGATTTTCTTCATCGGGTTGGATTCCACCACTTTGTCCTCTACGGCAAGTTCGAAAATGCACGAAAACGCAACCGACAGTTTTTCCGCAGTGCGGTGCTTTTCCTGTTCTACAAAGCCGAACAAGTATTCCTGCACGCGGCTGCGTGTCATCTCCGCCATTGTAACGCCCATAAAATCCCGTTTTAAGTGCGTATCTGCTACGCGTTGGTATTCCTTAAAGGTGCTTTCCTTAACGTTAAAACGCTTGGACGCCAACCACTCGTCCACGTAGTGAGCAAACGGTATGCCTTGCGGCGGTTTGGTTGTTTTGTTGTAAGTTTTGGGTGTGTTGTATGTTGCTGCGCGCTGCGGTTTGTTGTGGTTTACTTGTTCTCCTCTCATTAACTTGTCTAAAAAACGGCGTTTCATTTCTTCAATCGTGCTTGCGCAAGCATAAATGTGAATTCCTTTGCGGCGGTAGTTTACTTCGTAAACGCCCTTGTGGTAACGGTACGGTATTATTGTGTCTCCGCACGCAAATATGTTTTGGTATCTTGATGGCATAATGTCTATCTCCTTTTTAGTAAATTTGAAGCCCATTTTTGCCCGTCTGCCACGACTTGATACCGCGTTTGACTGAATAATTGTTGCGGGCGCTTGTTCGCCCATAAGCGATTTGATTGCCTCTCCCTGCGCCTGTAAAGTTGCAAGTATTTGGGCAAGCATATCGTTTGTAATTTGTGTGTTGTTAGAAAATGTATCTTTTACCATAAATGCGTAAATTTATAGATACAATGTTCTCTCTCTATCAATTTTATTCCTCCTTTTTTGTGTTTGATTGATTGTGTTGTGTTTTAAGAATTTCGTAGGCTTGCAAAATGAAGTATACTTTTGTGATGTTGTTTTGTTTAAGGAACGCGTTAATTTCCTCGAATTTTTCGCGCGGAATCATCGTTTGAAAATTTCCGCTTGCGTCCTTGCGTTTTTGTTTGTTCTTTTCTTCGTACTTGCGGTTAGCCAACCTTTGCGGCGTGTCTTCTTTGCGTGTTACCATTTTATTTTTCCTCCCAAATATAAATTAAGTAGTAAGTATTTCGTGTTCGATAAAGTTTTGCATTTCCGTTTGCTTGCGAAGGTCGTCAATGTAATCTCCCGTCTTCTGGTATTCGGGGCGTTTAGACAACTGCTCATACAGAGTATCGTACATCTCGTCCGCTTGCTTATCTATGTTGTGTAGGTAATCGGGAATTTGCCCTATCATTGTCATCTCTATTCCTTGATGCTGTTCAAGGTAATGCTTGGCTATTGTTCCATACTTGCCGTAGACTTGTCCTTTCGGCTTATGCGTTCTTTCGTACTCTACTACTTCTTCCACTGTCCATTGCTTTGCCATAGGTTTTACCTCCTTTGTTTCGCCGTTAAGACGATTCTTTTAACTGCTTTTTTAGTTATTGCAGTTTTTACCAAACAGTATATATACGATTTACGCATTTAGTATAAATCTTTTGCGGGGAAGTGTCAATAGGTTTTTGCAAAGTTATTCAACCGAATCAGGAAGTTATTTACCGTAATTGTATTTAGTGTTTTGCTTGGCAGAGTTGGTTTGCTCGTCTATGTCGTTTTCCTCTTGCTGTATCTTTTTAGAATACTCTTGTTCTGCTGTTTGTATTTCGTCTATGTAGGATAGAATGAAGTTGTCGAACAGTTTGCCTACTTTACGGTGAGATATGGCAAGGCGGCGTTTTAAGGGTTTATCGTTTACCTTGTGGTGTATGCGTGTTTGAGACAGTTCTCCCTTTATTTGTTTAACTGCTTGTAATATTACATTGCCTTGTCTATGTTTGAAGTCCTGTATTAAGTCTTGGGTAACGGTAATGTTATTACTGTCAATTTTGTAGTGGTTTATGTGCTTTCCTGCGTGGTCGGTATTACATAGTGCTTTTATTTTTTTATTTAGTTGAGAAATGTTAATATAAAAGTTAGCGTTGGCTTTGGCTATGCGTCTATCGTGTAGGACTAATAAATGAGCAATATTATCTACTTTATCTCGGTACAGTTCCATGTCCCTTTTGCCGTAAAAGAAACTTGCTGTTTTAGGTATTTCCTTTGCTAATGCTATTACCGCTTTTTTGACGTCGTTGTATTCTACTATTCTTTTATTAAAAGTCATCCGTTTAAGTTCCTTGATGGCTACATCTCGGGAATTATATATTTCGGGATGGCTTTCGTCTATGTAGAGATTTAGTCTAATGTGCATTTTGTCTATTACCGCTTTGGGTATTTTGCCTTTATGGCGGTACTCTAAATTTTTGCCACGGTATTTGCATTTAGGTTCTTTTTCCGCAAACCAAAAGTGTATATGCAGATGATGAGGCTTATCTTTGTGTAAGGCACAGATTAGGTCTATGTTTTTAGGATCTAAACCCATATCTTTGAATAAATCTCCAAAGGTGCGTTTTACTAAGTGTACGCACTTTTCCGCGCAGTCTATTTTGTAACTCATTTCCTCGTTGAGAGATATGAAGCCGTGCCATAGGTTTTTATGGGCTTTTGCGCGTTGCTGTATTTCGTGTAGTTGCTGACGTATTATGCCTCCTTGATCGTTGAAAACGCCTGTAGACTTTTCAAAATACTGTATCATCGAACGTGTTTCTGTCTTGCTGTTTTCTCCGTTTAATTTGCGATCGTTCGTTATGTATTTATAGATATTGTTACCGTCTCCGGACATCTCGTAAAAGGCTCTTTGCTGTTTGAATTTTTCTTGTTCGTATGTCGAAGCATCTCTACGAATTTTATACGGTGTATAACTAATATTGAAAATAATTGGTTGATTGCTTATGTTCTTTTCCTCCTTCTTTTTCTTGTGCAAGCAAACGGCAGGCGGGTTTCCCGCTACCGAACCGCTAAAATGCAATTTGCAACACGAATTACATTTTACTTATCCTGCTACAAATTTCAATGTATTTGTTGCACCAATCCCACACGTTTGCTCGCTGTTTTTACTACATTTTTGCATTAAAATCTTTACAAAACATTCATACGCATCACCTCCTTGTTGTAAAATGTATATATACAAAAAGGGCGACTGCAAATTTGTACAATCACCCTTGGATAAAAATATTAAATTGTATGTCCCTCTATAATATCGTACACGAACACTATTTATTGCAAAGCAAAATAACCAACGTGATACGATGTAGTAGTAAGTATTTAACAAAAGTTAATTACCGTTAAGCGTCATAAACTTTTATTACCCTCTATTATAAAGCCACGAGAGGCGCGAAAAATCGTCCCCCCCTATCATATTTTAAAATTATTTTTATTGCTTATTTGCGTTTGTGTGTAAACTTTCAGTTTGCGGTACATAAGGCATTTTGCGGATTTCCTGCAATCTGTCTTTTAACTTCTTAACATTTGCTTTCGCTTTCAAAAGTAACTTACGGACAGCACCTTCCGTTATGCCCATAAGGTGGGCAATTTCGACCTTTGAAAAATACATTTGCGTGTACAACAAATATGCTTGCGTTTGACGTTTGGGAATGTACTTTTTGAGAGCCCTATACATTGCCCTAACACACTGATTGTATTGCTGCCTAAACCGCCGTTCGCTTTCGCGCAACTCTTGCTGTTCAAGGATGTAATCAATGCTTGCCCTTTCGTCCGCAAAGTCAAAACCTGCGTCTAACATAACTTCCAAAGACTGATGCCTGCGCGTTTCTTTGCGTTCATTGCGCTCCTCTTCTGTAACAATTTGCCCATACACTTCCGCTACTGCATCTTCAACTTCCAAACACTCCACATGCCCATCATAAAACTCGTACAATATCTCTTTCATCGTTCCATATAACCTTCCTTATCATTATATAGAACATTCGTTCGATTGTCAAGCGATTTTTAGTTTTTTACTTTCTTAACAACTAATTTTAAGACTTTTTGAAAAATCAATTGAGTAAATAACTCACTGATTTGCATTGCTATTCGTTTTGACTTAATTAAACTACCAATTTCTATGTTACCACTCATTCCATAATATGATAAATTTGCCGATGATATCAAGGAGACCTCGCCATCAATGCTAATTACTTTGGCGTGTAGCGCAGACATTTTATCCTCATCATTTGTATAGTTATAAATTTGTAAAAATCTACTTTGGTAACGCACCAATTTTTCAACCGCAATCTGATTATCTATATCATTAATAAATACTTTCACAAAAACACCCTTGTTGCTTTTTGCAACGATTTCGTCAATAAATTCATTAATAAAATCAGAGATTGAATAACCAGTAATTAATACGCTTTGCTTTGCATCGTGTAAAATTTGGTGAGCTACGTCTTGCGTGCGCCTAGACTTCAACGCAAACGACACTGGGACTGTTGCAACCAGTTCCACTTCATCACTCTCTCCGCAAGTATATGCATCTAATACAAGATTCAATAAAAAAATCTTTTGAGTATCACTAATCTGTGGGAAAATATTCGAAATTAATTCTAATGAGTGAGGAAAAGCCGAAACAGAGAAATCACCTTTGCCCAAGGCATTTAACTCTTCAATAATGGAATTCAGAATCAATTCTGTTTTTATACTTCTAAATGACATAACTCCACCACCAATTGTTTGAAAAATGATTGGTCCTCCCTACCAGATAATGGCACTATTAATCCTCTGTCCAACAATCTATTGCCATTTTCACAAGCCGTTTCGGAAATCATGCAACAAGAGTGACAAGCAGCGCCGTTGAACTTCTCTATTGTAGGCGTATTCGTCATACATTCCGGATCATTCGTACATACCAATGCGTTTTCTAAAACACCTTTAAGTAGCTCCGCCAAATGCTCATAACCGCCAAGTTCAACCAGACCGCCGAGAGAGCCTTCTTTATCCGCACTGCCAGTATACAGCAAAATGCCACACATATCATCATTACAATATACCCTTTCACGAATCGCAGACGATGAATATCCAGATTGTAATGACATTTCTTTTATCATTAAATGCGCGAACGTATGCAATAAAACATACTTTGCACCACGCTTTACAGTCTGTGTCCAACCATGCGATACACAGTATTGTTCGTAACAAAGTTCATATTGCTTAGATAAAAGTCTAATATTAGTTTCTTTTTCCCATTTTGCAATTTCGTCTTTATTAAATTCTATAAAAACACCTTCGCCATTAATCTCCACAGCAGGTAACCACATTTCACTTCGGGCTCTATTAAGCGGAACAATATTAACTTGCATTTCTGCATCTGGATCAGGGGCTGTAACTCTCGTGAAACCCAGTAACACCATTACGTCACGCAACCTAGTGATTTTAATAACTCTAGAAAAATACTTTTTTAACCATGCCGGAACAGCATCTTCTTCAGCCTTAAAATGCTTTTTGTTTGAAGCATATGATGGATCATTATGATGAGTAATTGCTTGATACTCCATCAATTTAATTTCTGAAAACTCCTTGATATTCTGGCGACGTTTTTCCAACGCCCTGTCGAATTGCTCGCGAGTGTATTTGTCTGAAAAATATTGTTGATAAGCCCTGCCGGTGGCATCAGGCACGCCAACCTCTTCCATTTGTTCAATAAATCGTAAGTGTTCGTCTATCAAATTGTACAATGGATCAGTCCACGGAGGGATAGAAATCGCACTTCTAATAACTGGGAAATAGACATTAGATGCTCCACGCTGCGAAGGTATAACTCCTTCTTTGCAAGACTCACATTTATGATGAGGACGAAAAGGATGGCGTCCAGAGCAATTTAATCCAGTAAAATTATCTGGTTGAGTTGCCCCGCTCATACTACGTTTTTGATGACAATCTAGGCACTCAACTGTCATATCTGCCAATGTTGAAGTATTACCATTAGAATATAATCTAAAATGTCCTTTACAATTTGTTTTTGCACCATAGTGAACCCACCAATTCCAAGGAAAATCGTCCATGTGACCATTATTGCACATCACTATAAATCTTGAAGGATATGCTTGGTTGCCGCATTTGGGACAAGTTGCTCCGAACTTCTTGTATCGTTCCTCATCAAAATCTTCACGAATATCAAATAAATTGTTACATTTAGCATTCGAACAAACGTGATAGTTTGGAAAAGATACTACTGGCAAATCTCCTTTGTCGCTTGTCTTAGGCATATAAAAGTGTGATACTCCTAAATATGCAGCAAGCCTACCGTCAATTATTTTTTTGCCTTTTTCTTTCCAATAATCCGTATCTAAAATCGTGACTGAATCTCTTACCGCATCAATTATTGATCCTGGACCAAATGTAGTAATCAATTGGTTTGGTCTAACTTCTCCAATTTTATTTCTATCAAAAAAACTCGCCATTTTAATCCTCCAAAAAATAATACAACGTCGACGATGCTTCAACCTCTCGCATTGAGTTAAGGGTTCCTTTCTCTGTCGGAGCGCAGTTATCACTGTAACGATTCATCAACCTATTGTAATTGTCCAAGCTCTTAACTGCTACAAAATATGTCAAAGGTTTTCTTTGCGCAGCCAAACTTTTCCAGTCACCAATAAAAATTTCAATTTCTCTTTTTGTATCTTCACGAGCTTTAGGATTCACGATAGCCAACCTATCTAATATAGTGTCTATGACAATTTCTTTTTGATAATCAGTTAAACTATCGATATTGTTTGCTGTCGAATTTTCGCCAAACTGTGGAAATTTCAATCTAATTGCAGCAATAACTAATGCATGCAATACACGATCTCTTGCACGAGCAGAAAATGGCGTAGCCGTTGTACCTTCTACGTATCTATACAGTTGAGAATGATACCCGACAAAATTTTCATAGTGCGAGAGGTCTCTTGGTCTATAAGGATTATATATTGTAAATACAACACCTGGATGTTGACGACCAATACGGCTGGTAGCCTGAATATACTCGGAGTTTTGCTTAGGTTGCCCCATTACTGTCATCATGCCCAAACGATCCACGTCCATACCAACCGCAATCATGTTTGTCGCTATTGCAGTATCCAAACATTCCTTCTTATCCATCGGTATTTCCAACTTTTGAAGACTTTCTGCTATTTTACTTGAACTTATGCGTGATGTTATCTCAATTTTATTATTAATATATCTGAGCGAATTAAACTTATATTTCTTTTTTAAGCGATTTATTCTTTTAGGTATGTCGTCTTGCAGTAAACGAACTGTGCCACCAAGCTCTCTAATACTGTTAAAATAGCCAATCAACGTATAATATGGATCGAGCACGTCTTTATACTTTTCTACTTTCTCAAGTTCATGGACCGTTTGCAAAATTATTGCATATGTGCGCAAAGTGGTTGTCTTCATAGATTGTCCACTTGCACTAATTCCGACATACTTCCGAAAAGGCTTTTCTTCCGTTGGAATCTCTTTTATAAAGAAACTATCCCCTATTTCCAAACCATTTGGCGGAAACTGCATCGAGTTTCTGCGTCCGTACAAACACCGTATTTGTTCTGGGGCATTCTTTATAGTTGCTGTAGAAACAATATATTTGGGTCTAATTTTTTTGCCATCCTTTTCATATGTACACAAGTCTTGAATTATTGTCTCGTATGCTCCATAAATTGTGCCTAATGGTCCAGTAATCAAGTGCAACTCATCCTGAACTATCAACTCTGGTGGCGCAAAAGGCTTTACATCTATTAATTTCGATGCTGCCAACTCTTCCGTCTCCTGATGTATCTTGTGTACCTTTTCTCCCATAGCAATATACCCATCACGCGTACATTTTTGATGAATTCTTCCAAATAAAGAATTCGCTTCGGGCTTCCACGGTAGCACAGCAAATTTATCGACAGTTGCAAGAATTATGGTTGGGCATTTTCTATATATTTCTTCGTCTATCATATGAACGGGAATAGACAGAGTTATTCCAGTATTAGAATATCCATACTTATAGAAAAGGCAGTCCTTGTCATCGCAATAAATCTTAACTTCTTTCGCATCATGATCAATATGAAAGTTCTTTTCTTCTAGTTTTTTTCCACAGAACGGGCATGTGAGCAGCTGTTTATAAAGTAAGCCCCTTTTATATTTCGCAGCGCCTGGGTCAGAGGAAGAGTCCTTCAATTCATCAAAGTTATTTGGAGTAACTTGTCCACCAACAAAGAATCCAATACTGATGGGTTCATACCCATAGCGTTTCATATTACTTCTTCTCACGTATTCGGCAGCAATTACCATTTTTGTAAGTCTGTCTCTTTGTTGTGTAGTAAGCAAACGCAAAGTATATCTTAATATTACAGTAACTCCCCCATCATTGTTAAACTCACTATGCATTCCATTTGTCAGCCGACGATGAGCAATAGTGAAAGCAATGAGTCCCAGATAAGCCTCGGTTTTACCACCGCCTGTCGGGAAATATAATAGATCAACAATTTCTCTGTCTTCGCAGGTCGGTTCAATGATACCTTTAATATTCATCAAAATAAAGGCAATTTGAAATGGTCTCCAACAAAAGTTGTTTTCTTCCTTGCGCGGATCCATAAAATCAGCAAAAGAGCATTTTATCCCCTTTCCATGTTTTTTAGCATATGCTCCAATGCTACGTTGCATCGCCATTACACTATTCATAAAACTGAAAGATTCAAAAGCGATTTCATTACTTTCGATAAGTGCTATCCCTTCACCTATTCTTCTTAATGCATCATGACATTTTGCTATAGCTTCGTTCCCGACTTTTTGTCTAAATTCCGTGTCTTGCATTCTACCATCTTTTTCCATGGTGTATTCTATCCAATACTTATAGGCTTTGTACAATTCTTTCAAACGTTGAATGGACTGCGCTTTATTCGCAGGCTTTGCCAAGAAACTCATCAAAAAGTGATCTTTTGAAAAACCGTCTATTACGGCCTTGACACCAGGAAATTCATATTCTGGAATAAATGTCGTGTATACTTTAGAAGCATGGTCAGCATCTATCTTATCCCACATAACGGCGCACCCTCTTCCGCGACCGAAAATAGGACGTTGTGCATAGTAAAATTCATCAGCAGCAAGTATTCCTCTACATGTATTTTCTGCAACAAAATACTCCTTGGGAGATTCTAATGTGACTTCCAATTTTGCTTGGAATATTATGGACTCCAATGGAGAATTGCCCCTTGGACGCTTGTTGGTCAGATGTATTGTTACCAACATATAATTATTTTCCAAGCCAAACTTTACCACATGCAAGTGCAAACAGGGATCCTGCGTTAGTGCAATATCTTGCACACGGTTATTTGTTGAGAGATCAATACGAATATCGTCAAGCATATCAAGTCGTTTATAAATTATTCTAGACCTCTCTTCCCTCTCTTCGTTGGTCTCAGTCTCGGTACCCTTTATATAATCCCCCCAAGAGACTCGAACCATCATACTTTGCGTTGATTTTGCCAAATAAAAGCTCATACCAATAGATGACTGCTGTTTAAACTTGGTTGCAGCCATTGGTTCGTTATCGTCTTCGTCCGGTTGTGGTGTAAAGTCACAATCTATATCATGTTGTATATCACCATCAATTTCTTGTTCAAGCAAATCAGCATCTGCCAACACTTGAGGATACAACATGCCCGTTAAATACTCAAACATTGGGTTCTCGTCCAATATTTCGTCCTCACTACTTGGACCAACCAAATCAACTCTCAATGCTTCTATTATTTTTTGACGAACTTCCGCCTCAAGGAAACTTTTATCCATAATTCCTCTCTTAATATTTATTTCAAATCTTTTAGCAATGACAAAAGATATTTTTGTCCTTCACTATTATACAATGTAATCAATCTATCGCCTTGCATTGTGTGCCTTAATTCAGTATATATTCCATACTTTTTAGATTCTGGAGTTGCAATATACTTAGGACTGTTTTCTGCATTTTTTATGTATATTCCTTTATTTAACAGCAACTCAGCCACCATTTTATAAGTTAGTTTGGTCTCGTCACCATATATTTTTAGAATATTTCTAATAATTTCTGAAAGTGATATTGGCGTATTACAAACAGTAACTTGTTGCATTAAATGTTCATTGTAAACAAAATTTTGTTTTTGTACTCTTGGAACTTTCTCTCTATGGAGCTTTCCATTATTGCAAATAAGTTCCTTCAAAATATCATTAACAAAAAATAAACACCTAGAAACTTTAATATTATTCAATGTGTCATTATCACAAACAACCTCTCCAGTCACAGGATTAATGCCTTGAGACATGGCTTCAATATACATTTGTGCCCTTCTTAACATTTCATTATCTTCCATGCTTACTCCTCCGAATTAATATTTACAGCGAGTCCGATTGTGTACTTAAACGTATTACCAATATTTATACAGTCGTCTGTAACAAGTCTATATTTCCATTTTTTATTATCGAAATCCACTTGTGTTGCATATTTGCACCACTTTACACCTTCTTGTGCTTTGATTTGAACTTCTGTTGTACTCACTTCGTTGCGTGCTTTTACTTCAATCATGTACTTACCGTCATTTGTTTCCACTAAAAAGTCTGGGTTGTACTGCTGACCAGCTTGCCAAAAAATGCCAAGTTGATTTAGAGGTGGTTTTATCCAACGTAAAACTTCTTTGTCATCCTCAAGTATAACAGAAAATGCCCTTTCTGTATCACTATCAAATCCATTTTGCGAATAATACGATTTTTTATATCCAGTATATACATACTTTCGAATGTTTTTCTTGTCAGCGATTTCTTTGCGAAAAGACACTACTCCGCTATCCTTACGTATTGTTTTTACAGACTTTCCAAAGATGATTAAATCTTTTTGCACAACCGACGTATAATATGTCTGCTTGTCCATGTGGGTGTGTATTTGCTTAATAATGTCATTAAGAATAAGCGTTGCATACCGACGAACGATTTTTCTCTTGTCGTCATCTGTGCCTTCAACTTGTGCCAAATATTGCTTAACGACATCCAAAATGTATTCAGCATCATCAACAGACACCTCACTCAATTCATCACAGTCCAACAGCATGCAGGCAATGGTATTTATCGGGTTCTCCACTTCAAGAATTTGAGCATCAAACGACTTCAATTTTTCCGCATTTATCGCATCGTACCTTTCAATTTGAGCTGCAGCAATCTCAAATTCCATAATATTACACTTTACCGCAAACGGTCTTAATGTAACCACCGAACTTGGCTGAATAAGAATTTTAGGTACAGAAATCGCGACCTTACAATATTCATCTAGTTTTGCAACAAATTCTTCCTTTTTTAATGGCAGATTAGTTTTAGGCTCTATTCCTTCAGACATAGTTAGCGTTTCTTGTGATACAGACTCCACAACAGGTTGTTGTTTTGAACCTATACTATCAAAAATTGACATTTGCTGCATTCCGCTAGTTGTATTCTTTCTCGGATCTCTACCAAATGTTTTTGTATACTCTCGATATAGTTGTTCTTGAGTTGTAGTATTATTAATTTGCTCAAAAGATTTCACACCTATCGAAGTCAACATTTCTCCAAATAAATCCAACTGTTCTTCATCGACTATTGGTTTCAATTCAAATGTCTCTGTCTCTTCAATTTTTTCTTCATCTAAATTGCGTTGTCTAAAAACTTTGCTTTCTTTGATTTCGTCAACAATCTGACGATAATGCTCATGTGCAACTATATCTAGTGTGTCTATTTCGTCATTGCCTGTAATAAAACCAAACGGCAAGCGCAAGCCACGACCAATCGTTTGCAAAGCCAAAATATCACTTTTGGCCGCATTCAAAGGAATGATCGTGAACAAATTGTTTACATCCCAGCCCTCTTTCAATTTGTAAACGTGTAAGACTATTTCTACAGGGTTATCAGATCTTTCGATGGAAAGTAACAAACGAATATTTTCTTCAGACTCTTCACCTTTCATATTGGAATGGATTTCTATAACTTTTCCGCAATATTTTCCACGTTCAAAATTGTCATTATCAATTAACGCGCGAACTTTCTTGGCATGTTCTGTGTCCTTACAGGCAATAAGAACGATTGGCTTTACATAATCCAACCCTGTTTCATTGCAATATTGATAAACCACCCTTTTGCGATTTTCATGCAATGTCAAGCCATCACGGATTTTCATTTCTTCTATGTCATCCGCACTATAACCACCAATATTAGTTCTGCCCAAAACTGTTGGTATCTTCAAATACTTACCTGCACCTTTCGCCAAGTCATAACTATAAATTACATTGCTATGACTTTTAGGCGTTGCAGTAAATTCCAAACCTAGAACTGGTTTTAAGTAGTTAATCGCGTTCATAGACGCAGGGGCATAGTAACGATGTGCCTCGTCCATACAAATAACAAGATCATTAAACCGTGACAAAACATCTGCAAATGAAGAACCCAATGTTTCTTGAAATTTGTGAAACTTAAATGTAGTATCCGTTTTACTGTTAAAAATTTTGCCAATGTTAAAAATAAACAGCTGGATTTCAGAAGACTTTTCTATTTCAATTTCACCTTGAACATACCTAACTGGATATGTAGTATAATTCTCACCATCATACACCTTTGGTCTGCCCATCTCAGATTCTAACCCTTTGAATATGTATTTGGGGTGCGCCGGATTAGACTCCTTGCGAAGTTTATCGTAAATGGTGTTTCCAGGAGCAAGAATAAAGAAGTGTTTGTACCCCTTTGTCTTGTACAAATAATAAATAGCGGCGCCCATCAAGCGCGTTTTGCCTATACCAGTTGCCATGTCAAAACAAAATGATGGAAATTCAAAATCAATCTTAATCTTGTGCTTATCTTCGCAATATTCCGTTGCAACATCTTGTACGTTTGCTAAATTATCACGTTTATAGTCACAATGAACACTTATTGCATCAAGATAACTGAGAGCTTCCGTTTGTGGCTCTCTCAAACTCATAGCATAACTTATATTTTTTACTATTTCGTCCATATTATCTTACCTCGCTTTCAAATGTACACTTGTCTAGCAAATCTTTTGGTATTTTTTTTACTACAATATTATCGGGCAATCTTAAATCCGATTGAATCTTTGTTCCATATATAAGCAACGACTGTCCTTCACCCAATGTAGCAATAAGACTATTTACATACTCACCGTTTACAAATTCCTTCGTAATGTGGATAAATCTCTTTTCGCTTGATTGTCCATGAATTCTGCCATTAGGCTTATATTTAAAACCTTCTAATTTACAAATTGCCTCGCACAACATTTCAAATGTATATACTGGATTGATTTGCTTAATTTCGGGAATAATTGGATTAGGCACAAGCAAACTGGGTGCTAATTCATAAAACTTATATCCCCCACCGCCTTTCCAACCAACCGCTTTAGAAATACCACCCTGTTCGCCGTCAATTACTTTATCTAAACGAACTTTGCAATGCGTATAAGCATGATTGCCAAGTTCAATGCCAATCCACCGTCTGTCCATTTTATGAGCAACTGCCGCTGTTGTACCGGAGCCAAGAAATGAATCAAGAACTAAATCTCCTTCTTTAGTGGCTAATTTTAGTATTTTTTCTATAAGTCTTTCTGGTTTAGGCGTATCAAAGACATCATCACTGTTTAACTCTTTTACCTCGCGTTTAGCCTCTTGATTGTCTCCCACCTCTTCACGCAACCAAATAGTTAAAGATGTCATACCATCCTTTACTTCAGACAAAAATCTTTTTATAGACGGAACATTATTACCATCAGGTCCAAACCAAATTCTATTATCTGCAACATAATCATCAAATGTTTCTTTAGAAAGTCGCCAGCTAGTACCAGCAGGCGGTAATACCCGCCGCCCAGAAGGAGTAATTACCTCGTAAATGTCTTTAGGCGTTACTCTTTTAACAGAAATATCTCCCGATTTCCACGGACCGCGCGGATCATTATCAGGATTTTTATATCTAGCATTCGCTTCCTCGCTGCGTGGCAACAAATTTGGTCTCCAAACCGCTTTATTTTTAGCGTAAACCAAAACATAATCATGATTATCTGATAGCCACTTTGCATCGTTTTGTGGCGAATACTTTTTTTGCCAAATAACTGAGCACACAAAGTTAGCACGCCCCAATATCTCATCACATAATACTTTTAGATAATCCCTTTCGTCATCATCAATACTTATCCATAATGAACCGTTGTCATCATCCAACAAAGTATATAATATTTCCAATCTCTGACGCATCAAAGAAAGCCAAATACTATGCTCAACAGAGTCATCGTAATGGGTAAATGCATAACCGGTATTATACGGCGGATCGATATATATGCACTTAATTCTGCCTGCATAATCCTGTTCAAGCGCCTTTAATGCAATAAGATTATCACCGTGAATGAGCATATTTTCACTATTCGGATCACCATAACTCAACTCAGGATTTTCAACTAATATCCTGGGCTCAATTACTTTTGATTCATATTTGCCAACCCACGTCAGCTCCAATTTTCCTGTCTTTTGCATAATATTGTGCTCCTTTTGTTATTCCAAACCCCACATATTAATTATATATAAGCTTATCACCATTTTCTTTTCTGGGAAAAGCACATTCAAATCTAAATCATCTAGCTTAGTAAATATCCTTAGCAACATAGAAGGATTTCAACAAAAGTATGCATGTCATATTCTCTATAAAGATACACATGCCCCCTTGTTC
Organism: uncultured Clostridia bacterium; assembly: GCA_947053925.1. Lineage (GTDB taxonomy): Bacteria > Bacillota > Clostridia > Christensenellales > CAG-314 > Fimimonas. The sequence continues at coordinate 33,435 of CAMRUG010000004.1, read as the reverse complement.
TAGCCATTTTTATAAACTAGTATTTTCTATCATGTCAACTATAACTCACCTTATTTTAGCATAACAGTCATTTCTATTCGATTCGTCCAATATCGGTTTAAATTCTTTACTTCGTATCTACTAAATCAATTATTTTAGCAATCACATTTACTATTAATTTGAATTCGTCTAATTTAAAATTGAAATTTGCTTTTTGAGTAATAACATTAGTAGCAAATGCTTTTTTAGACAAAGCAACGTTTTCCGTTCCCTTTCGCTTAAAAACTTTCGAGTTCTCATCTCTTCCGTCTAATATATGTAACGGCGTGTTTATCCCCACACGAATAGGATACTGACAAAAATATACATCATCTCGCGTATTGCCTTGTTTGTCAAATTCTTGAAGCATAAATAATCGCCTTCCATTTTCATCAAATGTCATTATTTCATCATCTTTAAAATAATGCTCAATAGAAATTAAATCTCCTTGTTGTCTAAAAGAAGGTATTGGAATCGAAAATTTGAATGTATTATTGTCTCCTTTGCAATACTCCTCCGAAATAATATATTTTGTATTATCTCTATCAAATATACATATTTTAACACCTGGCACTTGCTGTAATAATTTATATCTTTGTTCTAGATTGCTGTCTCCATAATCTACGTCTTTAAGGTTCGGGTTGATAAGCACGCGAGAAATATATTTAGTACCCTCTAATGCCTTTCCTATATACATTGCGTCGGTCTGACCTTCCGTGTACAAAACAACTTTTTGACTCAATTCTTTTACTGCTTGAAATTCGCTAACAATACGATTGTTTTCTTCCTGCATTTCTCTCAACAGTCTTTGTCTTTCTTCAATATAAGGAGCAATTAATGGCATGAGTCCTATTTTATTATGCAACTCTGCAACGCTATAATCAGATTCATATTTAGATGCCCCTCTATCATTTTTATACGTATAATAACAAGTAGCACCTACCCTATCTCTCATTCCATATATAGCAGGCGAATGAGTCGTTAGAAGTATTTGAATTTCATTATTATATCCATATAATTCTTCCGCCAATTTCTGACACGCTGAAAACTCAACTCCGTTTTCAGGTTCCTCATATCCCCATATATACGTATAATCTATTGAATTTTTTTGCCTATTTGTTTTTACATTTCGTGTAATACTTAACAGTATCGATGGTATGTGCCGAGCCTTAATTCCATCGCCACGATAGTCTAAATCAATATTATGTACGTAATTATCTTTAGTGCTTATTTTCATATTACGAAATAAGATTGATAATTCATCAGGCATTTGCACAGTAGATAAAATATTTAACTGTTTTTTTATGTTATCACTCAGCCCAATAGTTAATGACTTCAACGTGGAAGAATATGATTTGTTCATTGTAGCAAGTGCATTATTAGCTGATTGAATCATCGAATAATATAATTTCAATAACAAATCTTGAAAATAATCCGAACTTTTTACTGCTGGAATATATTCAAAAATAATTCGATTAAAAAGAGTAACACATTTCGAATACTCCTTAAATAAATCTTTAAGATTATCAGAAAACAAGCCATCTCTACGCCAAACTTTTTTCCATGTTTTCACGCCTTTTTCACTAAAATTATTTGGTACTAATAAATCCAACTCAATTATTATTTCCTTTGCTTTTCCTTGACCAGTAATACCCTTTTGACTATAATCCCTATCAAAATTAAACTCATGTGTATTTTCAGTTTTTCCATTAAAAAACAAGTTTAATGCTTTTAGCACATTAGATTTACCACTATCATTAAAACCAACAAAAATATTAAATCTATCAAATTCTATCGTTTCATCAATAATAGATCTAAAATTTTTAATTCTAACTTTTTTTAATATTACACTATAACTCATAAATTTTCTCCTTAGAACTTCAATACAACTTTAATAACCAAAAATGGCTGAATTTCCAAAGTTTTATTAAAATCGGTAACTTGCAGATCTGCTTCTTCGTTTAGTTTTGAAACCCTTTCGTGAAAACTCTCTTGAAACTTTTTAATTTCGTCACGTTTCTTTTCCAACTGTCTACGCCAATCCAGTTTTTCATTAAAATTGGTTGCCGCATTAGCTTGACGCAATAACTCTTGAGCCTCGTCAGCCAATTCCTGCATACGAATGTTTAGCAACTCGATTTGAACTGCAAGCCAGTTATCCATCTTCTTTTTGTGATACGCCTTTATTGGAGCAACAATTGATTCGTACTTGTTGACCATTTCGGCGTGCAGTTGCCAATATATTTTGTTGACCAATTCCGTTTCTTTTGATGTAGCAGAGAAATTCAAAATATCAGTATCGTCTATTTTATCCAGTTCTGGCAATAAATCGTCCTCATCAAAATCTATATAATTGCCGTTTTCGTCGCACATCAACAATACTGGGAACAGCACTTTTGTGCTGTCGCACATTGCACCAACAAACAGATAGCCATGACCACCGATTGTTTCTTCGCCCCACGAATCTACTCTCCAGTAGTTAAGCGGAGGCAATTCTAAGTCTTCAATCTCCACACCATTCCAATAGTCAACTTGTTTCAAATATTTGCTTATATCTTTTTGTATTGTATCAAGGTCGGCGCGTTTTTCGTCACTTGAACGGGACAACAGAATTTCTTGCAATTCTCTTGCACGGTTATTTCGCTTAGCATCCAATCGTCTACTCAATTTGTCAAAAGCCTTTGTGATCTCTACCACACTATTGCACCTTTGGTAAATTGCCAATACTTCTTGTTCAAAGTTTACTCCCGACTCCAATATTCCCAACGCTATATCAGAAGCACCAAAAACGCCATTAAACAACTCGAATTTTTGAGATAAGATTTCGTACACGCGTCTATCCGCTTGATTGGTTGAGTTCAACAAGTTTATTGCCACAACATCGTTCTTTTGTCCATAACGATGACAACGACCAATTCTTTGTTCAATCTTCATTGGGTTCCAAGGCAAATCGTAATTTATAACTGTATTGCAAAATTGCAAATTCAAACCTTCGCTACCCGCATCCGTCAATATAAGGATTTTGGCATTATTTTTAAAGTAGTCAACGATTGCATGTTTGCGTTCTACCGCAGGTCCATAATTTGACTTTCCAAAATTTTTGGCACTATATGCTCTATATATCTCTCGTGTTTTTGCGTCGGTATTTTCACCATTAAACAAGACAATATCATCATCGTCCATACCATTCGCAACCAATTCGCTTGCAATGTATTTTTGAGTTCGCTTAGACTCTGTAAATATAACTATCTTTTGCGGTATCCCCTTTTTATCTTGAATTGCAAATGCAACATCAATTGCTTGTCGCAAAGCCTTAACTTTTGCATTAATTTTTATTTTTTCTGCCTGTTCAATTATTGCATTTACTTCGTCCAACTCATTTTGTATTTGTTGCTTTTGAAAGACGACATCCTCGTCCTCTTCCTGCCCGATTTCGTCAAGTTCGTCTTCCAAATATTGCAAGAATAAATCAAAGCCTTCTTTCGCTTCTTGTGAGCGCGAACCTTGATACAACTTCTCCAATCTATCTTGCAAGACTTCAAAAGTCTCTACCAAAGCAAAACTTGATGAAGCAAGTAGTTTGCGAATTACTAATATAATTAAATTACGATTTTGCTGTGGTATCGAATATAAAATTGGTCTCTTTAAAAATTCGTTTACACGTTCGTATAATAAAATTTCTTGATAACTCAATTCAAAATCAAATGTTCGGCACTCTCTGTTTGGGAATTGCATATACTTTACAACATCCCTTCTTAAAGTCCTATACAAAACCGGAGCAAGATTTTGCTTTAATGTAACGTAATCTTGATCATTAATATATTGCTTTACGAATGCCTTTTCGCCGCCAAAAATACGATCATCAATAAAAGATACGATTCCGTGTAGATCATTAAGTCTATTTTGCAATGGCGTTGCAGTTAGGAGTATTTTGGGAATATTTTTAGTAACATCATACAATCGTTTTGCACGCTTTGCTCCGTGAAAAGCATTGCGAAGATTGTGCGCCTCATCTATTACAATAAAATCCCACTTAATAGACGGATATTCTTGTATTAACTTAGCCGAAAAATCGTAAGACGTAAGTGCTATACATAACTGATCTTTCTTTTTTAGCCATAGGTCTAACAGCCCATATGGATCAAAATTTAAGGCGTTACGATCAATTATTTTTACTTCTTTATTACTAAAATTAAATTTTTCTAAAAGTTCTATTTCCCATTGCTTACGCAACGATGACGGTAGAACTATCATTATCTTTTTTGCGCCAGTTTTTATTACATACTTTATTACTAGTCCAGCTTCGATTGTCTTTCCCAATCCAACTTCATCACCTAGAATTATACCACCTGTTTTTAGCGCTTTTACTGCCGCACAAAAAGCATCTACTTGGTGAGGATTTATTTCAATGGAAGTATTCAAAAGACAACTGTATGGATTCTCGTCCAAATGTTTCTTTTTAAACATTCCATATTGTTGTATCAAGAGATTGCTCATTTGTATGCTCCGTGGTTATTTATTCAATTGATCTAAAAGTGCAGTTGCTATGGCTTTTGCCATTAGAGGAGGCACGGCATTACCTATTTGTGTAAATGCTGCAGTACGACTTCCTTCAAAGAAATAATTGTCTGGAAATGACTGGATTCTTGCAGCTTCTCGCACTGTAATTGACCTTGCTTGCTTGATGTCAGGATGAATAAAATAATGTCCATCCTTAGAAATATGCGCCATCATTGTATGACAAGCCGGCAAATCCCCCTCAACAATTTTAAATCTATCTAAAAACGCTGACTTGTTTTTATGAGTAGCCAATTCATCAGGGAGATCCGAATATTTTAACCTTTTATGCCCATCATTCCATGCACTAATTACTTTTCTATAAATTTCCCTATCTCTTTCAATATGCGGGCGAGCAACATGAAATGTAAGCACATCTTTTTCCGTTCGAATTCCATACTCGGTTAAATACATACTTGGCGCAACTTTGCGATATCTATTTTTTGTTTCTCCTGCTTGCATTTTAGGGAGGTCATTCAAAATATCGCTTACAAGATAACCATGTTTAATCGGGACGAACTCAGGATAAAAATGCTCTTCACCTATTCGCCAACCAATAATAATAAGTCTCCGGCGACTTTGAAGCACACCAAAATCCTTTGCATTAAGTTCTTGGCACTTTACTCTATAACCTATATGTTGTAAATATTTTTTTAGATTTCTAAAATGTTCTCCGCCACTGGCTGTTAACAAGCCAGGAACATTTTCAAAAACAAACATTTTAGGACGATACCGTCTTAAAAACCTACAATACATCTTATAGAGAAAGTTTCGATAATCCCCTCTCATTTTATCATCTTTTACTGCACGCCCTACTAATGAGTACGCCTGACAGGGAGGACCTCCAATAATAACATCGACTTGTTTTTTCCAATTTTCATTTTTCAGCAACAGTTCGTCCACTTGCTTAAAAATATCATTTATCGTCTTTTCAGAAATTTCGGCATTGATTACTGACTCATATATCGCTGGGGGAACCAAGTTATATAGGTAATCTCTGGTTATCAGACCTTTTTCATATTTATAATAAGTATCCAACTGACCATTTTTGTCCAAATAGTGATAACAAGCACGAGTTCTCAGCGTATTAGAAGCATCAACATTCATTTCAACATGTGCTACTGGGACAAATCCGGATTGAATAAATCCTTCTGATAAACCCCCAGCACCTGCGAATAAATCAATAAAATTCATATCGTTTCATCCACCTTAGGGTCAGTCTTCTTTTGTTACGTCAACAATGTCATCCAATTTGCAGTCACAAACTTTACAAATGCGTAGCATAACATCCATAGACACCGTTTCGTTGCGACCCATTTTAGCTAATGTGGATGTGGATATTTCAGTAGCTTGACGCAAATCCGTCTTTGTCATACCTTTGTCAATAAGTAATTTCCATAATTTATTATAACTAACTGCCATATAAATGTACCTTTTAGTAATATAAATAAATTATAACACACAAAACTATCATTTACAATACAAATGTACGAGTTTTTAAACAAAATATTTGTTATTTAACACTAACATATTAATAGTAATGCAGAGCTCTAACACACCGAAATAAAAACTGGTTCACTTGAGTAAATGAACCAGCCTATAAATTCTATTCTTTGTACCACGATGATGGTATAAGCGCACAACCATCATTCCACCACTCTTCTACAATAGCATTTTTAAAATAATCTTCTTTAATATCAGCATGATCAACAATTATCACTTGTAAATTTGGACTTAATTCTATCACCATTTTATAAATAAATTTATAAATCATCCTTATTTCTTGACTATCCACTTTTCTCGCATCGTCTTCGGAAGGAAAATATACTTGCGAGGGCTGATCTATAAATATAAATTGTGGCACAGGTCTTCGACGATTAATGAACACCTTGTGTAGTGCAAAGAACGCAATTAGATGACACCCCAGCCAATTTGAACCGCTACCTAGTTGTTGCAATGGTACTGGGCGTTCCTTATCAACAACAACGGTCATTTTGTTTATGTCTAAACGATACGGAAATTCAGAATGTTCTAATTTTAGTTCTTTAGCCCATTTAGACATATCTACCGACATACGATTCAAAATAGACTGTTTTTTATCTTCTACCAAATCTTGACTTAATAGTTCGTCTATTTCGTTTATTCTATTTTGTTTTGCTATAAGTTGTTCTTTTTTCTTTGTAGAGTCATCAATTAAATATACACTATCTAGCCACAAACTGATCCTCCCAATAACCTTGGCTCGACGTTCATTTAAATCCTTGTAAATTTGTGCATTCGAATTTGCTTTATACAATGCATTTATTTCAATGTTTGCTTGTTTAATTTTTTCAATTAAACTTTGTTTTTTACTTTTAAGGTCATCCAATTGTTTATCAAGATACGGAGTATCACGACTCGTTGTTTCTAGATTAATAGCCAGTCGTTCAATTGATTCCTTAATTTGCAAAACTATTGGCGATTCACCATCTAATTTTTGAGAACAGAAAGGACAAACCCCTTCGTCAAAATTTAATTCTTCAAACAATCCTATTGATTTCAATCTATTGATTTGATGGTTGATTTCCCTTTCATAGCCATCATGACTTCCAACAAATTCCTTAATGCTTTTAATAGCATACTCACAATCTTCTAATTCTTTTTGCATTCCCTGAACTTCAGTTTGCAAGAAGCTGATACGATCCATCCCAGAAATAAAAACTTCCTCTGGCTCCCATTTAACTATATTAGTAAAAACTTCCCTAACTGACAAATAGTTGCTAAAATCAATTTGAGTCACATCAGAAAGCAAACCTACTCCTTTTGCTTCTTCGACTAATGCCACTGCGCGTTCCAAACCAGGACCTTTTATTTGTTCCAACTCAGTTAATGATTTTCTAATATTTATACATTCTCTTTTAAGTAGCGATTTTTCTGAAAGCAACCTAATAGTATCTTCATTAATAATTCCTAAAAAATAAGGGATTGTATCTTTGATTGCTTGCATAACAAACCCATCATTCTGTTTATGAAATAATGTTTTTTGTGCGGCTATTTCATCTTGATTTTGGATACAAAATGCAAGAGAATGCCTTATATTTGCAACTAGCGGTTGCCTTGTTTGTCCTTCAATCGGCATATGAATATTGTTTATAATGCCAATTTTATTTGATAAAAATTGTTCCAGTCCATTAACATCAACTTTTACAGTTTGAGTAATATCTTTAGGAAAATCTGAAATCCCTAATTGATAACAACATATACTGCATGAAGATTGACCTTGTTCTGGATTTTTTCTGCCTATAAATATATGTTCACCTGCATTATTTAATAGTAGAGCATACCATTCAGCAGTATTTCTAACCACTCCTTCAGCAATATTACATGTATTGCCACCAAAACAATAATCTATAATGTCTCCAATAACCGATTTGCCTGTTTTTGATCTGCCAGATATTATATTAAGTTCTCCAACTTCAAATTTAAGAACTCGTATTTTTCCATTTTTACCATATATTATTAATTTTTCAATTTGCATTACGGCCTTACTCCCCAACATTGATAAATATTTTCAACCATTCCATTTCGTGCAAACCATTTCCCTATGGAATTAGCTTTCTTATAGCAATCCACTATTTCATCGTCCATTGTATTTTGCAATTTCTTCTTCAATAGACCTTGAACTTCCAATGTACCATTTTTAAATCTAATTATATTACACTTCAACAAGAATTCCAAGCTCTCATTTGTAATGACCACTAAATCTTTGGCTCTTTCTGCAAATCCTACTAAGCATTCCGGATTTCGCTGTAAAAAAACTTTCATATGCGTTCGTGAATTTATTGATTCTCGCGTTTTTTTATGTAATACAATTGGTAAAACTAAATAGACTAATGGGAATGGAAATTGCTGTTTCTTTTCATTATAATAAGACGTTATAGTCTCAAAGATTATACCTGCGCAAAATGCAGGATTTAACAAATATGCTATTTCTCTACAACGCTTATCCCAATTTCTCATTTTTTCCTCCGCGCAACAAATTATATAGTCGTTTATAAAAATCAACATGCCAGCCAACTTTTAATTCATTGGAAAGTTGTTGATATGAGCCCCTCATTATAAACGGACTAGAAACCCTATCTTTAATTTTAATATCTAAATCTTGAATTTTATTATATAATTCTCTTCCCTCTTCTATGCGCCTTTGTTCATCTTTATTAAAACGCTCAAGATGCTCTTTACTTATCTCAAATAAGCGCTCCCACTCGTCAATTAATCTTTTTTCATAATTCTCCAAATCATTTACATACAATAGTTCTTCTCGTATCCACATAGCTTTTTGACGATATGCATTATAATAATCTTTAAGCGCCAATTGCATTCTCTTGTCAGTTAAACATATAAGTTTTAGCTGTTCTAAAAAAATTCTTGTATCCATTCCTAATTCTCGGATTTCTTCTGCAGTAGGAGAAATATTCGAATCTATAGTTATCGGCAAATTATCGTCTTGATAAGATTGAAATATATCATACAATTTCGCTTGAACTTCCCTTTGTTTAATACAATTAACATCTTCTTCGCAGAGAAAACTTATTGCTTTTTGAAACCACCAACCTTCAAGTTCATCACATATACTTTCTAAATATTTAGGCAAGGTTCCCAATCGCAATCTCTTTTTTAATTCAGTGCGATAATCTATCAATTTACAGCTGTTATCTATTATAAATATTTGAGAAATCAATTGTTCTTGTTGGATTTTCGATAGAGACTGAAAATTATCAATAAACTTTTGTACCACATTGCTCTTCTTTTTTGTTATTGTTTGTATTTTTTTAATTGCTGTGTCAACATTACGCTGTTTCTGATTTTGAGATAAATACCAAGCAATAGAATCATTCGTTGCAGATGCAGTAGTAATAATAATAAAATTAGTGCTAACTATATCTAAATCATAATTGCGAATTGCATCACACCAACTGCTTATACTTCGCCATAGATCAACACTCAAGTCAGACAAATTTCCTTGGCGATTTTTATGATGCTTTACTTGTATTAAATCCTTCGGACTACCATTTTCTATAAAAGCAATATCGTCAAATTTTTCAATACAAATACTATACGACGGATCATCACTATCAAGCAAAAGCAATAATGATTGCACAACTTGATAAAGATAACCAGCCATTTGTTGTGGCGCTTCATGATAAGACATATTATACTCCTTTATAAATTTCTTCATTATTGAATATAAATACACTGCACATAGAAACTAAAGATTGAATTTTATACTATCATCTAAAGACTCAAGCAAAAAAACAACTACAGCTTTAATTCTATCACAAAATTTGCAACGCAACCATATTAACTAGTCATAACTTATATACAATCTTTGTACCATTAAACCTTCCATTGTACAAGCAAAGTTTTATTTTAAAATGAATACGCTTACTTAATGCTATTGCAAATTAACGAAATTCGATCAAATATTGTCTTTGATATAGTTAATGATATATCAAATTCTTTGGCAATTGGAAGCAAATCCTTTTCGGTTGGTTTGGCGTTGCCGAGGACGGTCATTTCGTGTTCGGGTTTGTTGGGCGTTTGGGTTATGTCGTACGCCGGCGACAGGCAGTAGCCTTGCAGTTTCTCGTCATAAATAAACGCAAAGTTTTTGCCATGGTCGTCGCGGTTGCCGTACAACACGTTAAAGCACATTCTGCGGTACGCCTCGCTCATATCGTCCATATCCTTGCACACCACCGAAATCACCTGAAACAAGTGCATATAATCCAAGTTTGCAATGCGGTGCGTCGTCTCCAAAATAGACGATAGCGACACCATATGCACACGCTTTCCGCCCACTCGGTCAAAACGCTTTGCGCCGAAGTAACCGCTACAAATTTGCGACGGAAACAGTTTGCACTCGTTCACATCTATTCCGCACTTCTTTGCTAGCATATTCGCATTATATTCAAGTTCGCCAACATTCGCAGGATCGATTCTGCATGGAAATTTTACAATCCACTCGTCCTCACCGTCGCGAATATGTGCCTTAGGACGCGCTCCGCCGCTTGAACCGCCTAGCCTGTATATTTTGTCAAAGTCATCGCCAACGGTGCCGTCATCAAGCAACTGCGCCGCCTGTTGCGCCAACGTATCCAAATCGAAACTTATTTGCTCCTTGTCCGCCTGCGACGGTTCATATGTCAATCCCCCCAAGCCGTTTTCGCCAACAATGGACAACTTTGTCAACGGCGACAATTTCCCGTAATCCAACCCTTGCCGCGAAAGCATCCGCGCAACCAACAATTCGCCCCAACCGTCCGGCAAAGAATCGTTAAACACGCCATACAATCCGCCGAACGTCGGCTTGCGGTTTATATACACCTCGCGCGAAAGCGGCAACGAAATGGGCGAGACCGAAAACCCGTTTTTGCACCATTTTTCGTCGTACTGAAACGCGATTTGCCCCGTTTCGATTTCCGACAAAATGCCGACAGTTTTGCCGTTGTATTTTACCGTTAGTTTTTTGACGTTGTCAATCATTGTTGTAGTCCTTTAAATCTTTGATAATGGGTGTTGCAAAAACGGCGTTGAAGTCTTCCAAACACCCCAACACCTTGGCAAGATTCAAAAGAGAAACAAAAGAAATTTCACCCGTGCTTTCAAAACGGCGCAACGACGAATAATTAACGCCCGATTGCATTGCCATTTCTCTTTGAGAAAGTCCCATTTCCTTGCGCCTTTTTTTGAAGCGTTCGCACAGATTTTTTCCTGCTGCCTGTACGGTCAGCACATTAACAAATGTAGAAATATCGTATTGATTTTTCATGGTGCTAATATTTTATCACAATTTGAGTGAATTTACAATACTTATTGCCAATATTTTGTCAATATTTTAACTATATTTCACTCACGTGAGTGCGAGCTCACACCTAATGTTCATTTTATAAAAAAATGATAAAGATTCTAGCAAAAACAAACAACATTAGTAGCAGACTATCTAATGGTTTTCTTTTAACAAAAAAAGAGCCGAGTATTTTTCTCGACTCTATTTTGTTTAATATCTTGGCAATGCGAGTAAATTATCTCGCTTCCAGTTATTTGCTTCTGAACGAACATATTTCTCACCATTTACACTCAGAACTGCCTCAAGCACTGGATATGGAGATCTATAGACTTTAATTACACCATTTTTATAACGAATTAAATCATAAAGATCTGCCTTTTTATACCAATTTGCATGACCATTGAAATCATCAACATATATTTGATCAATTTCCAGAACACTCTCTGAATTTTCGCAGCCTCGCTTCATTGATATTTTAGTTGCATACAACATAGCTCTTACCTCCTTATAATATTTTATATCAAGAATAAGAGCTATAAGTGATTTTCTAAATCATATCGTTGACTTATCTAAAATAACATGATAAAATAATTGTGTTAGAGCATATTTTATATGTATCTTACAAGGCCTTCTTGACTAGCACTCAAGAGGGTTTTCTCTTATTCATTATATAATCAAATTAATTATTCTTCACCTTTTCTTATTTCATATATTGCATCTAATCTTTTGCTCATCTTTTTAGTAATTATCGATGCCTCTTCTAAATCATTTATCGTCGCTTCATCGGACAACGCTAGCATCATTTTCATTGCATACATAAAATTCGCCATCTGTTTTCTAAAACTAGTATTTTCAAGAAAATATGCCAGTTCATTTGCTTTATCTCTTTCGGCATTAGCAGCAACAATTACTTTCTCCCTCTTAGCAGTAGCACGAATTAACTCTTTAGCCTCATCATCCAAATTTTTTTCATAAAAAAAGTCTGGTCCTATTCCAAAAAAAATTGATAACTGCTCCAATTTGACTTGTGAAGCCGTCAATAGCCCCGTTTCCCATTGAGACACCGTTGACCTGCTTACTCCTGCCACTTTCGCAACTGTATCTTGAGAAACTCCATATATTTCTCTAATTAATTTCAAATTATTGAGCATTTTTATCACCTAATTTTATATTAACATTTAGTTCAATTTTTGTCAATGATTTTAACGATAATTTTGTTAAAAAGTTTAGTTTTGTTAGTTATGTTCTTTGTGTTGGATTAAAACAACATCACTTATAAACAGAGAGCCTTCTAGTAATATCTGACATCAGATTCTTTCCACTTCGCTTTTTATCACTAGCGGTTTTTGATACCGTGAACCAATATTTGCTTCTCTTGTACACGAGTTTGTAATGAGGGGTTTCACTCACAATTTCAAACCCAATGCGTTTCAGTTCGGAAATATCTTTTGAAGTCATTTCTTCGCCATTAGAAAAAATTGATTTTACAACTTCAAAAACCTCCTTGCCGTTGCCTAAAATTTGATTCTTTTTTAGTAAATCTGTGAGCAACTCATATCTTCTTGTTTCACTCGTGCCACTAGTAGAAAGTGCTCTTTGCAAGATCGAAACCACTAAATCATGCTGCTCACCTTCGAAAAATTCTGGAATATCAGATTTTTTCAAAATCGGTTTTCCCGATTCACTCAACTTTAACGCAACTTCCAAACTGTCAGTTTTGGCTTTTAATTGGAGGTTTTCCTGAACTAGCATAGAGATGCGCTCTTTTGCTTTTTTCAATTGTTCATCCAGTGCTTCATTTTCATCAAAAGCCAAACCCAACATTTCTTCATTATGCTTTGCCTGAGCGTGAACTATTTCGGTATGTAGTAATTCCCACGTAGGCGCCTCAGCGTCTACTTTTGCCGTAATGTAACGCAGTACCTCCTGCGATACTAACGAATCTAGTGCCACACCATGAAAAACATCATCCTTTCGAAACTGCTTCGATTTTCCACCTTTACTATAAATCGCGACCGTACCGTTAAATGGTGCCTTACGATGTGCCTTATCCTTAAGTACTCGCGTATCTTCATTGCTGCATTTTACTACATATGCTAATCCTGCGAGTTTTCTAGCAAGTATTTCTTCGTCTATCTCACCTGCAAAAGAATCGAAATAAGAGGTAATTAAAATAAGGGGAATTTCCGCAGTATATTTCTCTTGAATCCCTGATACAATTAAATTCATCACATCGACATTCAAATCAAGAGGATTCTCTATAATCGGTATGACTGGTTGCCTAATGTATCCGCTATTTACAAATGCTCTTATAACATCACTACGCATTGCAGGTACTTCATCAAAACGCGTTACATCACGTGAACAGTCGATATGAAAATACACAACTTTTTCGTTTGCAGTAACCGCTAAGATAATTTCTGTCGTCCAAGTCTGTGAGTGAAAAATATTTTCAAGTTTAACAACGTTATAAATGCCAGCTTCATTTTCTATATTTAATGTATCAAGCATACAGTAGTCTGCCACAAAATGAACATTATTTTTATCTTCACAAGATTCAAACATTTCTCCAACTTTTTTATATGGCCCAGCTGACTTTAGCCACTTAATAATTGTTTCATAAAACTGCGAATCAGTTACACTTTCAATAAGATTCAATTTTGTAGATAGTACTCTCATATATTTCCTCTCAAGTATAATTGTCATTATCAAAAAAAACTTGTGTTTTTTAGTATACAAAAAAATACACATAAAGTCAATAGCCGGTAATTATTAGCAAATTATAAAAAGCGACGAAATCGTTAAGTTTCGTCGCTTTTGGGGTTGAAATTTTTGTTATAATTGTGTGTCAATGCCCGATTGGATTTCCTGCATTTTACGGGATAAAAGGCGGGAAATTTACGGGGAATTTACGGGTATTTTAGTCGTGGCATTTGTGGGGCAAAAACAGGCAAGTTTGCGCAATTTTTTGGTAAAATCGGCGCTAAAACCGTAAATTTGTTATAAAAGTTACTCAAAAACGGCTAAAATCAGCGTCAAAACTTATAAAAAATGCCCTATTTTTGCAATTAAAAGTTCTGACATTGAAACTTATTTTCAAATAAAACTTAGTTATAATAAAATAAATTCCGTGCATTAAAACATCTTCCTAACTAGCCTGTTTCCACACTTTATAAATTTTAAATATATGCTCAAACGGCAACCATTTACCTAAAAAACAGTTTACTATCTTTTAAACGGCAAAAGGTCCTCCTCGCTGAAAAGCTTGTTAGAAAGCAGGTCGTTATCCAGTATGCCTGCGCGCGTAATAGCATTAAAACCGTACTTTTTTCGTATACGGTCAAGGTAATATTCTAACTGCTCGTTCTTGTCTTTGCGCTCGTCAAAAAGACTCATTTGCGCGCCCAAATACACTTCGTACAAGCCCGAAACACCAACGGTCAAAGAACGTAACGGTTTGTCTGCTTCGCCGCGCCAAAGGCTCTTTAAAAGCTCCAAAGCAGCGTGATATATATCGTCGGCAATGTGTGTGGCGCTTATTTTGCGTTGTTTTCCTTCGTAAGTAAGGTCGTTTCGGCGTATATACAAATGCACTACTTCGCCTACATATCCGTAACGGCGCAGTCGGGTTGCAACCATATCCGAAAGATAAAAAATAACTTTATTCGCGTCCTCGTACGTTACCATATCTCTAAGCGTTGTCGTACCGTGGCTTACGCTCTTTATATCTCTTTCGGTATGGGCTTCGCGTACTTCTTCCTCGTCTTCTCCGCGCGCGGCTCGGTACAGCCTTTCGCCAACTATTCCAAAGCGCTTTTTTAAGGCAACCACACTGCCGTTTGCAAGGTCGCCCAAAGTAAATATTCCCATCTCGTTAAGTTTGTCTTCGGTGTGTTTACCTATTAGCAGCATTTCGCGTACAGGCAACGTCCACACTACCTGCTTGTAGTTTTCGCGAGAAATAACGGTAGTCGCATCGGGCTTCTTAAGGTCGCTTCCCAACTTTGCAAAAGTCTTGGTAAAAGATACTCCGACAGATATTGTCAAGCCTGTTTCCGCCTTAACTTCGGCGCGGATTTTTTCGGCAATTTCGTAAGGTGTGCCGAATATTTTGCTGTGCGTAACATCCAGCCAGCACTCGTCCAAACCAAAACCCTCTACCTTGTCGGTATAGCGTTCGTATATAGCCCGCACACGTTTAGAATAATGCACATAATACTCAAAATGCGGCGGCACGCAAATAAGCTCGGGGCACTTTTGCTTTGCTTGCCAAATAGGCTCTCCCGTTAATACGCCCATTTGTTTAGCCGCCGTGTTTTTTGCAAGAATTACTCCGCTGCGCGTTTCGGGGTTGCCCGATACCGCAATGTACTTTCCTTGCAGTTCGGGATTCAACGTCTGCTCTACCGAAGCGTAAAAATTGTTAAGATCGCAATGCAATATGTCCATACTCTACTTGCCTCTAAAAGTTAATACTAACGGTAATTCATTTAATCATATTCAATAAAAATATATTGTTTTACAATTATAAAACATTTGTTCTATTTTGTCAACCGATAAATAAATAATTTTTATATACTGTTTATTGCCGCATATTGACTGTAAAATAAGTAAGTAGTATACTAAAAGTCAACAAAGCAGCAATCAATCTAAAGATAAGCGGTACAGCATAAATTTATAACCGGCAACGCCCTGCGTTCAAGAGTGTAAAAAAACGCTTTGTAAACTGCCCGTATATAGCGCAACGGCAATTATGCTTACCGAATATATCAGTATCTTTGCAAGGTCAGATTGCATAAATAACGTGTTTTCAAAATTTTGTCCGACTAAAAATTACAAATACATACTTGATTTGTTCAATTTGATATTATGCGCAAAAGCGTCAAAGGAGAATAATGTTAAAAGACTTTAATACTTGTCCTACAAAAAACGTAAAAATAAAAAGCAACTTTCATACTCATAACTATATGTGCGGACACGCCGGAGGTACGGTAAGCGACTATGTTAAAGAAGCCGTCAAATTCGGTTACGAGATTATCGGCATATCAGACCACTGTACCCATCCGCTAAACCTGACATCGCCGAATTATATGACAGTCGAAACTCTGCAAGGCGAGTACTTGCCGCAATTTAAACACGCTCAAAATTTATACGGAGATAAAATAAATATACTTTCAGCCGTAGAGATAGAGTACTTTGAAAACAATGACGGTTATTATAAAACCCTGCTTAATCATCTAGACTATCTTGTTATGGGGCAACACGAATATGTCTTAAACGGCAAACTCAAAAATTCCTTTTTTGACGGCATAGACGAAGAAAACGTTATTGCGTACTGCAACAACGTAAAAGCAGGCATACGCTCGGGCTATTTTTCGCTAGTCGCTCACCCCGATGTGATTTTTTATAACTGCCCTGCCGTTACCCAAATAATGGCAAACGCATTCGAAGAGGTAGTCAAAGAAGCCGTAAAATACGATACGGTACTAGAATTAAACGCCAACGGCATACGTTACCACCGTTTCCACTACCCTACTCAACTGCTGATAGACTTGTGCAAAAAATACAACGCAAAGGTTATCGTGTCGTCAGACTGCCACAACCCGAAAGACCTTTGCGACGAATATGTGAAAAGATTGTACGCTTACGCTATCAATCAAAAGCTAAACGTAGTAGATAATATCGGCTGCAAATAAATACTATTGTTCATATCCGCCTGACTTAAACTTATTAAAATCAACAAAAAAACGCTTGCACACCGATGTTTAACAAACACACTTAACAAGCGTTTTTTTAATTTAAAGTAATTTATTCTATTTCTGCAGATTCTTGAGTATGCTGTTGCGCAGTCAATATAAGTACATCGTTATACTTAGGCGAATACAGCGCCTTAAAAAATTTGCCGTTAAAAACTGCCAAATCGGGTCGGCTAGAAACTACCAAATCAATCATAGGGTCGGTATTTACAACGGGTTTGGCGTATGTTACGGCATACTCTGTGCCGTCCATATCGAAATGCACCACATAAGACATAATGTTGTCGCCGCTGTCGAACAAATAAAATTCGTACTTCATAGTAGCGTCAATTTCTACCGCATCGCTAAGACACGCTTTAATTAACTGTTCGACTTTGTTCCGCAGAAAGGTCGTCCGCTTTAAAATCAAAATAAGCGCGACGGGCAACAACATCGCCAAACCCGTATACAACGCCGCGCTCATACTTTCTTTAAAGCACAGGCACGCAATTGTTGCTACAAACAATACTGCAATGCAAACGTACATTGCAACGGATACGACACGGTTTACGCTACGTTGTACCGCCGTCATCGGCTGTCCGTAATTTAAACTTGTCGCTACTTGGTCGATAGAATACTTACCGTAACCGTCTGAAATGCTCATAGATTATACCTTGCAATTATTTTTACAATTATTTTCAAAACTTTCCCCTCGATAATGCGGTTACCTTCCGCCGCATATCGGTGAGTATATATTTCACACAACCTGTTTCGCTCACAGATATATTGTACATTGTTAAAACCGTGTTGTCAATATGCGCAGCCTTAAAGACTGCCGCATTATGTGATAATTTCCGGTTTAGCAAATACTTACGCAAAAAGACGTTGAACAACAGTATCAACGTCTTTTTTAAATTCAAACAAATATATAAAACATTTAATGCGATAGTTTCATACCGTCTTTAAATCAGTCTTTGCTTACAAAAATATACCCGAACGCGTTCGGTCCCCAGTGGCAGGCAATTACGGGACAAAGGTTATCGTATTCCGACATTAAAGGTTTGTAAACTGCGTCCGTCATCTCTATCAATTTTGTCAAATTTTCAGAGTTATAAGTATACGAAGCAATGATAGGATAATTCTCGTCGGCATTCCACTTTTTCAACGTATCGGCGCATTCGCGCATTGCCATTTTAAGTCCTATCTTTTTCGTAGCAACTTTTACCACGCCGTTTGTTATAGTAATAAGAGGTTTTAGATTTAAAATACTGCCGAACAGCCATTCTTTTTTAGAAAGTCTTCCGCCTTTCATCAGATAATCTAACGTTTCGGGAATAGCTATTACGCGAATTTTGGGAATAAGCGCATTGACTTTTGCAAGTATTTCGTCTATCGGCAAATCTCTGTTGCGGTTTATTTCTTCTACAATCAATCTTAGACCGCCGACAGCCGACAGCGAATCTACAACGTGTACGCTGTTTATATCTGCAAACAAATTGCAAATTGCATTATAAGTGCCTGAAATTTTGGACGATATAGTTATAATAATAACTTCGTCTCCTGCGCTAACGTACCCGTCAACTTTATCTTTCAATATATCAAGTTGCGGCAAAGACGTTTGGGGAAAGAGATTGTTGTCTATCAACTCTTTGTAAAAGTCGTCTATCGTTTCGTCCAAGCCGTCCTGATATTCCTTGTCTCCCATCAAATATCTTAACGGAATTATTTCTACATTGCACTTCTCTTGTTCCGAAAATTTTATACTGCTTCCCGAATCAACTAAAACTCTTAACACGGCTATACTCCTCGCAAAATTATCTTTCCATAAAATAATTATACACTTTTCTTACAAATGATACCACTAAGTAATTAACATTACCTGAAAATTTGCGCAAAAACAAACAAATAATATAAAAAATTTATTTATATAATGTCGATTTTAGGCAAATAAACTTTTGCACGTTGCTGTCAGTCGGCATCAAACTTTTTTATAAAGCAACGGCGGCGCTTGTGCTGTACCGTATTAAAATGCTTCCACAAGTTTTGTATAGGACTGTTGTGCTCCAACATTAAGTTTGTTTCGGCATACTCTATGCCGTAACGCTGCATTCTTTCGCTGAATACCGAAACCAAAGCAGTTGCGATACCTTTGTTTTTGTATTCGTCCAACACGCCTATTAACGCCATTTCGACAATACTGGGGTTTTTGATATCGTGTAATATTTTGGTAAGACACGCAGGCGTCAGCTTACCGCCCGACTTCTGCACTGCCTTTGCCATGGACGGAAACACTACGCCGAAAGCAACTATTTTATCGTTTTCGTCTACGATAGCGGTAATAAAGCGCAAATCAATAACTAATTTAAAGTTGTTTAACATTGCCCTTTTTACTTTATCGGTAAAAGGAACCGTACCGTAAATTTTGTCGTATGTTTCGTCCCAAATACGGAAAACTTGATCAACATAACGTTTAAGAAAATCTTCGGTATTTTTAGCCTCTGCAAAACGGAGGTTGTACTTTTTAAGCATATCGTTACTTATTTTTTCTATACGCGGATCAATACCGCCGTCAGGAATACTGACTTTACGTTCTACCCAATCGACGTCTTTAACGTAACCGCAGTTTTCAATAAGTTTTTGATAATACCCGTAATTGTACTGTTCTTCAAAAGTAGACAGTTGGTCAAAACCTTCGATAAGCAGCCCTTCGCGTTCTAAGTCGGAAAATCCCAAAGGTCCTACAATTTCGCTTAAGTTTTTGCTTCTTGCCCACGACTCAACCGCATTAAACAATGCGCTTGCCACTTCCTGATTGTCTATTGCGTCAAAACGCGTAAATCTGGCGCGGTTCTGTCCCCATTTTTTATTTGCGGCATTCTGCAATATTCCGGATATTCTCCCGACCATAATGTCGTCCATATAAGCATTGAAGTACACTGCTTCGGCTTGGTCGTAATACATATAGTTTTTATTAAAAATCTTCTTTTCGTCCGCATAGAGAGGCGGCACGAAATAGGGATTGTCTTTATATAGTTTTAAAGGAAACTGCAAGAATTCTTTCTGTTCCTTATTGGTTTCAACTTGACGTATTTCTATCACTTTTGTTAAATTCCCCAATTAAAAATTTAATGCGACTAAGCATTTTTAATATTAGCATTTTAACACCATTATGTCAAGTTGCTGAAAAAACAAAGTCGTCGTTTTACTGAGATGTGATAAAAAAGTATACTATTTCTAAAAACCGAATTATTTGACAAAATTCAAAACAAAAGTGAAAAAGCGTTTAGAGTCTTTTAAATTATTTCTTTAAAATAAAAAACGGCTTGCGGCAAAGTTCTGACAGCGCAAGCCTGTAAGTTTACAAAACATACTTTAAGCGCATACAAGCCGTGATGAATTTAAATCTCTTTGCAATTTAAATATTATTTTAATAAGTATCCGATACGGCTTTTATATCTGTTTTTATTACACTGCCCCTTAAAACCGACATATTATTGACAGTTAAAACTAATAATGCTATACTGACACTATCCGAAAATCGTTTTTGAAGGTGAAGATATGATAAAAATTGTAGTAGACGCAATGGGCGGAGACAACAGTCCTACAGTCAATGTAAGCGGCGTCGTAAAAGCATTAAATAAAATAAAAGATATAAAAATTACTCTTGTGGGCGACGAAACGCAACTTGCGGCATTGCTTGCAAAAGAGAAATACGACAAAAACCGTTTGGAAATACTGCACGCGAGCGAAGTTATAAGTTGCAACGACAAACCCACCGAAGCCATAAAAACGAAAAAAGACAGTTCTATGTCTAAAGCGTTTGAACTGGTACGCACCGATACCGAAGCGCGCGCTTTGGTAAGTTTGGGTTCTACGGGCGCTCTGCTTGCCGGCACGGTGTTGCGCGTAGGACGTATAAGGGGAGTAAAACGCCCCGCCTTTTGCCCTATTTTACCCACAATGATACAGGGCAAAATTGTCGGTATATGCGACAGCGGCGCAAATGTAGACTGCGACCCCGTATATCTGCAACAGTTTGCAATAATGGGCAGTCTGTATATGAACAAGGCTTACGGAGTAAAAAATCCCAAAGTAGCACTGCTTAATATTGGCGTAGAAGAGGAAAAAGGCGACGCGTTAAGAAAGGAAACATACCAACTTCTAAGCAATACGCCGTCTATTAACTTTGTAGGAAATATGGAAGCGCGCGATTTGCTTTCGGGCGAAATAGACCTTGTGGTATGCGACGGATTTAGCGGCAACGTTTTACTCAAATCGACAGAGGGCGCGTGTTTAGAACTTATGCGCTTGCTCAAAAAATCTATGATGTCGAGTTTTAAATCTAAAATAGGCGCACTGCTCATCAAAAAGAAAATGTACGAAGTAAAGGACCTTATGGATTACAACAACTACGGCGGCGCAGTGCTTCTAGGCGCGTCTAAAACGGTTGTTAAGGGACACGGCTCCAGCAAAGAAGAAGCCGTCTACCAATGCATAAAACAAGCCTACAATATGGAGGCAAATAACCTTTGCACCGCCATTGCAGACAAAATTGTAGCGGCAACAACAACTAAAACAGAAGAGTAATTTAAACATCGTAATTATACAAAAGAGAACTCTCCGATCGAATTTCGGAGAGTTTTATTTGTAAAACGGCAGAGTTACATTACACAACCATGTCATTTTGGTTAGCGTCTATATACTATTTGTTAAACCCAAAATAGAAATAAAATCTTGGTCTTTACGGAAAACGCGAATAATATCTATTGTATTGGCAACATTGTAAATTACAATGTATGTGCTATGTATTACCAGATATCGAAGCGCGGTTTTACGTTTTACAAACTTCTGCAATGCCGCGCCCATATTGGGAAATTGCGACAATTTTTCTATTCCGTCGTATATGTACTGTGCTTGTTTTTGGGCAATTTGTTCGCCATCCTTTTTAACGTAACCGTATATGCCAAGTATATCGTTGTGTGCTTCGGGAGTAAGTCGTATTTCCATAGTCTACTCCAAGATAGCCTTTTTGCTGTCGGCAAGGCTAATGTATCCTTGCGTTTCGGCAGACTTTATACCCGCTTCTATTTCATCAAACAGTTTTTGCTCCGCAAGCACTTTTGGCGGCACTTTAAGCTCAAAAGGCAAACCGCCTTGCAGTTCTACTTGTTTGTAAAACAGTTTTATTGCGTCTGCCGAAGTAAGCCCTAATTGAGCAAATATGCTTTCCGCGCTGTTTTTCAAATCCGTTTCTATACGCGTATGTAATGTAGAAGTTTTTGCCATAATATCTCCTCCTAACTTACTATACGCAAATTGTATCACGAATAAACACTAAAGTCAATATTATTGACTATTTTGTATCACAAATATTACACTTACAGCAATTTGCCTAGCCTATTCATCATTTCTGCTTTATGTTCCATAAGGCTATGTACATAGCGGTTTAGCGTAATCGTTGCATTTTTGTAACCGAGTATTTCGGATAATATTTTTACGTATACATTACCGAAATAATTTTATGGTTCTAATTATTGTTGTATAAAATAACACTTAAATACAATATGATATTACAAAAAAATGGCGGGGAACATCCCCGCCGAAGGTGGACCCGGATCTCTAAAGATCAGCCCTAAATTTCATTACACTAATTGTAACACATAATTAAATTAAAGTCAATTTATCAAAAAATATTTTCTAGTATTATTATATACAAAAAGTAAAATTATAGGCACTTGGTTTCTTGCAAACTTTTAATTTTCAAACATTTGATAATTTGTTAAAATTGCAGTTAAAAAGAGAAAGGCGGATAGCCTTTCTCTTTTTGAAATTAGTTCTAATTAAATTTAAGCATAATAATATGCTACTTGCGATATTTGTATTAAACCATTTGAGGCGCCACTAGCACAATCAAATACTAATTGATAATACATATTTGCGGCAGGAGAAGGAATAACTATAGGTTGAACACCTGTTGATTTATTAACGCTAACATCTGTAGAATTATTAAAATCTGCATTGTCGGCAATTTTAAGTGTAATACTATTTACTTTTGCAGCAGTAATAGTATCTATTGTTAGTTCAATTTTTGTTATTGCCTGCGTAAGTTGACCTGTAGTTATCTTTGCTACACTGGCGACATTTTTACGACCGCATTTTATATAATCCCAGCCATTGTTATTATTATGAAAATTTTCAACAGTTAGTATAGGATTAGTGTTTATTGTCGTTTTTGTCTCAGTATATCCGCCAGTATTACCCATTGTATTTTTAACAAACTTAACGACCAAAGGTTCCTTCTTTGCTTCTTCTATAGTTACCGTTACGGCAAGTTCTGTGCCGGCGGCAAGAGTGTCGGGGATTAGATAGGTGTAAGTATCGCCGCTGAGGGTTGCTTCGTCTTCGCCGACTTTTACGCTTGTAACTTCATAGCCATCGTCGTGTGCGATTGTAATTGCAAGAGTTGAACCTACCGCAACTTTATCGCCCGAAGTTAACGTTTCGCCGTCGACGGTAATCTCTACCATTCCGTTAGCAATCGTCAGTTCTTCGTCGTAAGTTACCGTTACAACATTACTAAACGTTATTACAACTTCGGTGTCGTCAGATAAAGTTATTGCGGCATTTATGTCCGTAACCGCCGTGCCGTTAACCGTTATGCCAACCGTTACCTTACTTGCGTCGTACCCAACATTAAGACTGAGTTCGGTACCTTTATCCACAGTGGCAATGCCTTGACTATCAAGGTTTATGCTCGGCGTTACACTGCCCAACGTTTCTCCGTTGACAGTAACTGACAGTTTTACAAGTTTTACTAAGTTTATTACTATGTTATTGTCGCCGTCTACTACCGTATAGGTATATACGCCGTCGACTGCGGTCAGTTCAGTACCGTTTGCTACAACCGATTCAACGCGGTAACCCGTTACGGTAACGGTAAACGTGTAACTTTGTCCTACAATTCCCAATTCCGAAAGTCCGTTTACAGTTGCAACGGTTTCGGTCAAAGGCGTACCGCTTACAGCATTGGTTACGTTAATCGGCAAATACTTTGTGTCGCTGCTTGCACCGCAAACACAGTCGCCGTTTGTAAAGTCGTGTTCTACATAACCGATTGTATTGCCGCAAGTTGCGCACTCCTTCCAGTGATGGGTAGGACTTGTCAAATATTGCGCGCCGTCTGCTGCAGAACAAGCAACGGTTTCGGTATGAGTATTGTCGTTGCCGCATATACGCGTATGTGTGGGTTCGGCTTCCGTTCCGCTTTGCTGCCACTCGCCGTAAGCG
The DNA here is from genome assembly GCA_947053925.1 of uncultured Clostridia bacterium. Taxonomy (GTDB): domain Bacteria; phylum Bacillota; class Clostridia; order Christensenellales; family CAG-314; genus Fimimonas. Next base: position 9,009 of record CAMRUG010000004.1, on the reverse strand, counting down.
TGGTTATTTGCATTCACAGCTTCTATAACATCGCTTTCGCTAAGTACAGTTGTTCCGTCTGCACTGACATATTGTCCGCATACAGAGCAATGCTTGTGTTCGACTTTTACGCCCGTTTCAACGCAGGTTGCAGTTCTTACCGCTACAACGTCGCCGTAACTGTGTTCGCCGTTTTCGCTAAGAGCAGGCGTAACGGTAACGTCAGCGTCGTTTACGCAATTAGCGTCCTGATAGCAATGTCCGCAATCGGGGCAGTAATAGCACTCGCCCGAGAAGCCCATTGTAACGCAGTCGGCTTGGATTGCGCTTTCGATATGACGAACATTGTCGTGGTAACAAGCTGATGTAGCCGTATAATAAACTTTAATGTACTTAAAGCCCCAGTTTCCAGCCTCTCCTTTAACTACAAACGTTATCTCGCTTGCACCGTCATTGTCGTTGCTCCAAGATTTCCAGTCTGTCAAACTACCGATATTAACACTGCATCCTGTGGGTTTCTTACCTTTACTGTTAGCATTGGCAATACCGCCGCCAAACTCAATTGAAGTTATTAAACCACCGGCAAGTTTTACAGTTAATTTATTACTTATATACGCTCTTATCTCAACATTTTGATATGTTTGTGGAGCAGTTGTTCCCGTATCCTTAATAATAGAAACAAAAACGCCTTCTTTTGTAAGTTCGTAACCGTTAGTTATCTTACTGCTTGTTATATCGTTATATGTAAATGTAATATTGCTTTCTACTGATTTAGACGCTGCTTTACGTCCGCAAGCAGAACATTCGCCGTTTGCGCCGTCGGCATTACAGTCTTCGGTAACAGTCTCATTGCATCTTGCGCATTCGCCGATATGTTTGCCTTCGCTTTGATAAGTTGCCGTTTCAACGTTGTGTCCCAGTGCCGCCACGTCCTTTGACGTTTGTACCGAACAATTAGTATGTTGACAAGCTGTTGTTTCCACTCCTGCTTGTGTACAATTTGCGGTGGAAGTAGTTTTCATATCGGGTTGGTGTTCGTCATCGCGTACCGTGCAACCCGCGTGCGTGCAAGAGCGGTAATGCTTGCCTGTTTCGTCGTCTACCGAATAAGTTGCGGCAAATTCGTGTCCTAATTTGACAATCACTTCGGTCTTAGTGCCGCCGCAGCCGTCCGCCGTACAGGTATACGTTTTTACGCCGTCTTCCGTACAAGTAGGCGCGGTTGTAACTTCGCCGTTATTCCAAATATGCACTTCTTCAACTTCGTAACCGCAATCGCACATTTTTGTATGCTTGTCGTTATCTACAGAAATATACACATATTCGTGGTTTTCCGTTACGGAGTGTCCTGCCGTATCTGTCGTACAACCTGCGCGCGTACAGGTCTTGGTGTGGGTTTCGCCGTTATTATCGTCTGCAAAGTCTCCGTAAGTATGACCGAGCGCGGAAACGTTTTCCGTTTTGGTAAGAGTACAGCCTTCGTGTCCGCATTTGTATGTCGTAACACCGCCGCTTACGCAGGTCGCAGTTGTAGATTCCGCTACCCATTCCATTTCGTGCAAGTTGTCGGTATCTTCCGCATGACAACAACTGTATTGCTGATAATGGACTTCGCCGTCGGTAGTCCATTCGAGACTTCCTTCGTGATTAGCAGGGTTTTTGTTTGTAGCAGTGTTTTTCTCGTAAACGTGATTGCATACCGAGCAGTAAGTCTCACCGCGCATACCGGTACTTATACAAGTTGCCGCAACTGCGCCGCGTGTTTCAAATGTGCATTCCGTTTCGTCTTGACGTTCGTCGCAGCGCGAGCAAGCATAATAGTGAGTCTTTGCTTGGGAATCGGTTGTAAGTACGGTTGCAAAATCGTGTCCGAGCGCCGCTATATCTTCCGTGCGCGTATGTCCGCAACGGGTGCAAGTATACGTTTTAACGCCTTTAACCGCACACGTAGGCTCTGTTGTTACAATTCCGTTATCTTCTTCGTGAGTTAAGCGGTCTCCGCCCTTGGTGATATTGGCGGTCTCACAAGTTACGTTGCTTGTCGTAAAACGGATATTGTAGTTACGGTCTTTACTGGGAAGAGACAATACGGTTTTGTCTGTCCAACCGTCCGATTCAACGTCCGCGCCGTATTCGATAATTCCGCTTACCAAACAGCCGCTTTCGACGGTTACGCTAACGCCTGCAGGGTAATATCCCTTTAAGTTGTAGTAAACGTCCAAAGCCACTTTGCCATCGTGCGCTCTCAATTCCGTATCGTTGCAGAGAACAACCGTTCCCGCATTATTAGACAATACATACGCTACGTTAGCATTGTCTGCCGCATTAAGTTTTACGTTATCCAGCGTTAAGTTGCTGTAGTTTTGCACTAACATACGGACGTTACTTGCAGTAGCCGTTATAGTAGCGTTGTAAATTGCAACTGTTGAGCCTTGTTCTAAATGGAAAGCCTGATTTTCCGTGCCTGCACTACCTACCGTCTCGCGGGAAACGTTATATGTGTGGTTGTTGAATCTGAACGTAATGTTTTTGTTGTTGGAAACGAAAATTCCAACGCCGTCTTCAATGTCCATTCCGATATAAATCGTAGCCGTGCTGTTTGCAGGAACTTGGTTTACAACTTCTTGCAAAGTTACGTTTTGTTCTTCTGCAACATTATCGTGCCAACTTTGGTATTCTCCGTCGCCTATACGCAAAGCAAAGCGAATATGCTCGGGCACTTTGTTACATACGGGGCATACAAGTTCCGTTTCGTAATTGTGCGCGGATTTGTTTTCCAAATCGGCATAGCCGCATTCGCAGGCTTCCCAGTGATAGTCTTTGTCGCCTTGGGTCATTTTAAGTGTATGATCGACAGATTTACTGCTTGCGTCTATGTGAGCGCATACACTGCACTTTTGGTAATGAGCATAAGCAAGCATATCGTCCGCTCTGTCCGCACCGTAAATCCATTCATAGTTATGTTTTGGACGTTTAGTATCGATCTCGGGCGCAGTTATGACATATTCGCATTCCGAGCACTTGACGCCGGCAGTTGTTCCGTCTTCATTACAGGTGGGAGCAACAGCGGGAATTTCCACTTCGGTATGCGCCGTTAAAGCAGGAGTATTGCCGCAGGCAGAACACTTGTGAGCGTGCCCCTCAGCTGATTTTACAAGTTCGCCGAGCGCATCGTGGTCGGCTTCTTCCAAACGGTATTCGCACTTGTCGCACGTTTTGTAGTGTTTATTTAGAGCAGTATCAATTTGGTATTCGCCTGTTGCTGCACAGTTTTCTTCGTTGTAGTGAGTTTCGCAAACGGAGCAAACATTATAGTGTTTGTTTACACCGCCGATATTTTCGTGAATATAAGCCGTAACGTCTACGCTGCATTCGGCAAGGTCGAGTTTAGCACTGCAATCCTCGCGCGTGCATTCGTGCCAGTGCATATCTTTGCCGTCAATTTCGCCGTGGCTCCATTCTGTTGCAGGAGAGTGTCCGAGTTTAGCCTGTTCATCAGTATTTGTTACTGTACAACCTTCGTGAGTACAGTGATACGAGAGCGAGCCTGCCTGTTCGCAAGTGGGAGCGTTAGGCTGTTCGGCATCGAGAACAAAGTCGATTGCGTGTTCGTCAATGCGCAGTCCGCAGCCGTTTGCACAAGTTTTGTAGTGAGTGTTCTTGACCGCGTCTACCTGCCAAGTATTGGACGGGTTGTGAGACAAAGGACTGCCTACCGTTTTAGTAGTAGTTTCGGAACAGCGCGCGCATTGGATGGTTTGTATAGCCGCCGAAGTACAAGTTGCTTCGGTTGTGCCTTTATCTATTCCGTTTTCAAAGTCGTGTCCTAATTTGTCTATATCTTCTGTTTTGGTTTCGTTACACTTTACGCAAGTGTAAGTTTTTACCCCTTTTTCGGTACACGTCGGAGCGGAAGTAACTTTACCGTCATCCCATGTGTGATTGCCTTTTTGACAGTCGTTTTTACAAGCGGTAATTGTCAATGTCAAACACATTACCATAACGATTGCCAGCAATATACGAACAACCTTCTTCATTGATATCTCTCCTTTAAAAAATTTACAATAAAAAAAACTGTAAAAGGGGGAAATTTCCCTTTTACAGTTTAAAAGTACTTGTTATATGACGACAAGCGGAAAGGTCTATACCCCCCCCCAGACGATAATTGAGTAATCTTGTCAACGCCAAATTGGTTTTACTCATTGCGTATCTCCCAACTATGTATAGTTTGCCGTAATTGTTACCATATAAGTTTATCACACTGCATTTTAAATTGCAATAAAGTTTTTACATTTTTTTTGCTAATTTACAATAGGTTTGTTAAAAAACAAGCCTATTTTTGTTTTATACGGGTTATCGACCTTTCAAAAGTGGGTTTGTTGCAACAAACCCACTTTATTTTATGGAGGTGCAAACATGACGGACACGGCAAAAAAAGACGTACGCGCGACAAAGAACGTACCCATTTCGGCATTGATCCCCGCCGACACGGACAAAGTATTGCGCGAAATCGCGGAAAGACAAGGCAACGGATACGGAGTCGTTATCCGCGCCGCATGCAAAGAATACGCCGACAAATACGGCAAAATTTAAGGAGGCAAAATATGAACACTACCCAAACCACCACAAACCCGCTCGGCGTATTTGGCAAGCCGACAAAGATTATTGTTTCGGGCGTTTCGACGCAAGAACTATCGGGCGCACGGGCGGAAACGTTTTACAACTTTTTTGTTAAACTCGTCCCGATCGTCAAGGCGATAAAAATATCGAGAATTGACGGGATCGTTACGGCGTACGTCGAAGTTTATACGCCCGACGAACAACGCGCGCAATTACATAATGTTTTCAAAATCGACGTCGAAAATCATTGTACGCGTTGCGCGTGTATGGATTGCGAATATTTCGACCACGTGCATTTAGTCGAAATCAACCAAAATTGCCCGCTTTTAGAATTGAAAGAAAAGGCACTCAACGACGGTTACGCGGGCATTTTGTACGATTTGATACTCGGAGGCGAATAATGAAAAAAATCTATTACATATCGTCGCGCGAGGTCGTGGACGGGATTATCCACGAGGCGACCGTCATAAAAGAAACCGCAAAAACATATATCGCCGAAATCAACGGATATGAACACACTCTCCGCAAAACCGATATGTCGTTCGGCTATATCGAAAAATACCGCGCTTTCGAGGAATACACCGACGCCCTCATGTGGTTAAAAGACCGCGCCGAAAAATTGATTATCGGAAACACCGATACAATTTACAAAAAGACGCTCGAAAACGAAAAATTGCGGATTTTGATTAAAAAGATTGTCGGCGACGCGATCGCGTCGGTAAATGCCGACGAGGATACGGCGGAAATCGAAAGCAAGACAAAAGCGGCGTTCGTTAAAAACTACCTTTCCCCTCTTTTGCGGGCGGCGCGTATTTGCGTCCGCGGCGCGGAATACGTGAAAGACGAAAAGACGGGCGAGGAAACCGTCGTTATTACATGCACGAACGGATACACGCGCGAAAAATGCGTAACGGCGGACTCGTTGATCGCCCTTGCGCGCGACAGTATGCAAGGGCTTTAAGGAGGCGGCGGCTATGAAACACATTGCCTTTTTATCGTTCGGGAAAGATAGTATCGCGCAACTTATCAAAATAAAAGAACTCGGACTCCCGCTCGACGAGGTCGTATATGTCGATATTCGATATACGCCCGAAATAAGCGGCGAACACCCGATCATGGCGGCGTAGATACCGACCGCCGAAAAAATTATCAAAGAAAAACTCGGATATACGGTCAAACACCTTTCGGCGCAATATTCGTTTAGAGAATATTTTTACCGCAAAAAGCAAAAGGGTGCACACGTCGGGGAAATTTACGGTTTCCCGTTTCAAGTCGGCGCGTGGTGCAATTCCCGTCTAAAACTCGACGTCATAAAACAATACGAAAACAGTTTGCACGACGAAATAACGGAATATATCGGGATTGCGGCGGACGAGGTCGAGCGCATGTTTGCCCTCCGCGCCCGCGCGACGGACAAAATACATAAACGATCCGTACTTTGCGAAAACAACATTACCGAGCGCATGGCGTTTGATATTTGCAAGCCGTACGACCTCGTATCCCCGATTTACAACATTACGGCGCGCGGCGGTTGTTGGTTTTGCCCGAAACAACGTATTTACTCGGTTTATTGTCTTTGGAGGGGTTACCCCGAATATTTCAACGATTTGAAAACAATCGAAAAAGACAGCCGTTGCCTCATGTTAAAGACGCAATCGCTCGAAGATTTGGAAATCCGATTTATTAACGGTTACATACCAAAACAACGACAGCGCACAACGGGCAATTTTACACCGCGCCGCGCGGCAAACACAAAAGAAGTATGTATCCCCGCATGCTTTGAACACGAGGGATATAAAACGGTCAAAGTAAAATTGTATTGGTTTTGCCCCGTTTGCGGGAAAAGGCGCGGAGAAATAAAGACCGTGCGATCGTACGACGGGAGTTTGTGTTTGATTTGCGACGGTTGGGAAAATCCTTGCGGACACGTTGACAAATACGACGCCGTACGCGACGAGGCGGCGTCAAACGGATTAAACCCGCATTATACGGAGGGCGTTTTATGATAATTCCTCCCCCGAAAGACGGGTATATCCATACCCGCGCCGAAAGCGCGAAATTGACCGCACTTTGCGGGAAATCCGTTTTTATTGAGTTTACCGACGGATCGGACGCGGCGGGTTTTCTACATATCGCAACCCTCGCGACGCGTACCGAGTGCCTCATTTTCGACAATCGACGCATTATCGGTTATTATCTCGAAACCCCGACGTGCCGCGTTTTCTTTAAGAAATCCCACGTCAAACATATCAAGGAGTATTGAACTATGGACGACAAAAAGAAATGTTGTATATGCAAAAAAGAATACAGCGGATACGGGAATAATCCCGCGCCCGTTAAAGATCGCGGGTTGTGTTGCGACGCTTGCAATTATGGCGTTGTGATACCGATACGGGCGGCGGAATTGGTAAAACAAAAGAAAGCGGAGGCGGCAAATGCGGATCGTAAATTGTAAAAGTTGCGGCGCGCCGATTGTGTGGATAAAAACGCAAAACGGAAAAAATATGCCGTGCGACGCGGACGCGGTCGAATATCAAGAAAATTACAAAGGCAAATCGACGGTCGTTACCGAGGACGGGCGCGTCATCAAAGCAACTATAATCGACCGAGCGGGCGGCGGTTTCCTTTCCCCCGTTATCGACGGGAAAGGTTATATCCCGCATTGGGCGACTTGCCCGCATGCGGCGCAACATAGGAGGCGCGACAATGATTAACTCGGCAATGTTTACAAGCAATACGAACGAGTGGGCGACGCCGCAAGCGTTTTTCGACGAATTAAACAAAGAATTTGCGTTTACGCTCGACCCGTGCGCCACACCGCAAAATGCAAAATGCGCCCGCTATTTCACAAAGGAAATTGACGGACTCGCGCAAAGTTGGCGCGGCGAAACCGTATTTTGCAATCCGCCGTACGGACGCGACCTCGCGAAATGGGTTGCGAAAGCACATGCGGAGGTTGTTGCGGGGGGGGGTACAACGGTTGTTATGCTTATTCCCGCCCGAACGGATACGGCGTATTTTCACGATTACATATACAAAAAACACGCGGTACGGTTTATACGCGGACGGTTGCATTTCAACGAAAGCAAATCCGCCGCGCCCTTTCCGTCAATGGTTGTCGTTATGCGTCCGTCGGATACGGGAGGCGCGATAATGGATAAACAAGCGGGAAAAATATATTACGTTTGCGATCGGAAAAAGTGCGCGCCGTGCGACCCCGATTGCAAGCACACGAGCGATATTACCCACGCAAAGAACTTTACGCCCGCGGATACAAACGGAAAATACCCCGTCAAGGCGGGCGACGCGGAAATATTTATCGAGCGTATCGACGAAATCCCCCTTTTGCCCGAAAACGAAACGATAACAATAATCGGCGTCGATCCCGCTATCGGAACAGACAAAACCGCAATCGCAACATGCGGAAGAAAATACGCAAACGACCCCGAAAAATGCAAAAAAACAACATGCGGCGCATGTGTGCGGGAGGAAAAATGACGATCGAGCGAAACCGCGTTTACAACATGGATTGCCTCGACGGTTTGCGCGATATGTTGCGGGGGGGGGTACGCGTTGATTGCGTCATAACCGACCCGCCGTATCTTATCAACTACAAGACGAACAACCGAGCGGACAAATCACATAAATTTTGCAAGCCTATTCAAAACGACGACAACCCGCAACTCATAATCGACGTGATCCCGTTACTGTACGACGTTTTGAAAGACAACTCCCCTCTTTATATGTTTTGCGGTAGTGATAAAGTCGATTTTTTCAAAGCGGAAATCGAGAAATACTTTACCGTAAAAAATATTATCGTGTGGGATAAAGGCGCGCCGACAATGGGCGACCTCGGCGCACAATACGGAAAAAATTACGAGTTTATCATATACGCAAACAAGGGTCGCGCCCCGTTTATGGACGGTATGCCGCGATACGGCGATATATGGAAATTCAACCGTCTATCCGAAAAAGAACGGATACACCAAAACCAAAAGCCGACCGACCTACTATCGCGCATAATTCGGCAACATACCCGCGAGGGCGACTTGATACTCGATCCGTTCGGCGGCAGTTGCGCGACAGCGGTTGCGGCGTATCGGTTGCAACGCGATTATATCTTATTTGAAATTGATCCCGACGAATACGCGACGGGTACACAATGGCTCGATACGGTACGATCGCAAATATCAATATTCGATTTAATTTAAGGAGGCAAAAATGCACAATCCAAACACACCAAACCAAACAACCGCGATACATTATCGCGCCCCGCGACCCGTCAATATTGGCGACGTATTTTATACGGTCGTTCGTGGGAAAAATCTTTCATTTCGCGAGCCGTGTAAAATTTGCGACGGAAAACGCGAATTGACGGTACGGGGATTTACTTTCAAATGCCCCGCATGC
>CAMRUG010000003.1 GCA_947053925.1 uncultured Clostridia bacterium | reverse complement strand
AACGTTTGCCAAAGCGAACGTAGAAGTAGACGGCGTAAGCGTAAACGTTAGCCTTGTTCACGGTTTAAGTTATCCCGAAATAACGGTTGACGACAGTTTTATTAACGTTACCGATTTGGCGGAAGCATTTGTTGAAGAAATAGCGAATCTTATAAGAGCGCAAGGATACGAATTCATTGTATCGGGCAATATTGCATTTGGCGAAAAGTGTTACGGAATAGTAGCAAATGTAAATTATAACGGCGGTTTGTATGTAAATGCAACATTGTCGCTTGACAATGTACAAATGCTAAATGCCGAAGTTTATTTGGTGGACGGCGTTTTGTATGCCGACATCGGCGGCATAAGACTGGCTTTGGATATCAGTTCGGGCGCGGCAAGTATCAATCAGTCTTTAACTCAAACGTTAGAACAGTATTTCGGTTATAATGAGTATGTCGATATTTTGTTGAATTTGATTATAAATATTGTCGACAATGCAAATTTAAACGATATACCGAAACTAATAAAATCTTTGTCGTTTGACGGAAGTGCGTTGAAATTAACTGTAAACGGCGGTATATACGGGCTGTCGGAATTTGATATTACATTAGCTAACAACGACGGCTTAAATGCATCGATAAACGGACTTGCATACAAAGATATCTCCTTGAATCTAAACGCAAACGTCAATGTAAGCGAAAGTGCAGTAACGGCGCCAAGCGGAGATTATTCTACTAACCTGTTGATTGAAATCGACGAGAAAAACACCGTATATGCAAATATCAATTTGATTGACGGCATTTTCCGTTTCCGTATAGGCGAACTTTATATAACGTATTTTGACAATACGGTAAAGATAAATTACGACAACCAGTTGTTCGTTACGGGTAATATCGCTTACATAATTGAAAAGGTTAAGGAAATCGACGAAATCGTAAACGAATTCAGCGGAGCAGATAAAGCGGACCTTTCAGATACGTTATCACTGTTTGACGGTATAGATTTAAAAGCAATTTTACAATCTCTTACGATATTTGCAGAAGCAGAATCAAACTTCGGACAAATCGGCATTACTGTTTTGAATATGCCCGTTAAGTTGAACTTGCGTAACGGGAATGTTGAAAAACTTTCTGTACAAATCAATGATGACAGTACCGTAAATATCAAACCCGACGTATTGCAGTATTATTACGAATTTACCGGAAACGAGAATTACGTAGTAATAGAAGATGTATTTGAAGATTATTTTGAAACGTTTAAGAAACTTGTTTATACCAACAGTTGGCGTTTCGACTTTACAAAGCAATCGGAAATAGCGGTTGGACAGGACAAGTACGCTATATCGTCCGGTTCGTATGTGGAGTTTTACTATAAAAACACAGCACAAGACGACTTTAAACTGAGAGCAAATCTAACGTTACTCAAAGTAAACGCGGCTACAAATCAGTGGGAACAGTTTATAACGTTAGATGCGGTTTATATCGACGGCGAAATTTATGTAACATATAACGGCAAACTAAAAGCAACAATACGCAAAGATACTTTGGTTGAGTGTTATAACGAAGTTTTGCCCGAATTGCAACGTGTTGTGCCGCAAATCAAAACACTTATGGACAAGATTATTGCGGCAATGACTGAAGTTAAGGATATAGATAGGACCATAGACTTCTCGACCGTATTGCGCAATATATCTTACGAAAACGGAGTATTCAGTCTTACCGTAAACGGCAGTGTATTTATGGGCAGTTTGGGCGATATATCGATTATGGTAAGTCAAACGGAAAACGGCTTATCGCTCGACGCTTTGTCCTTGGTGTACGACAATATTTCGGTTAATATCGAAGGTATGACTGTATCTGCATCGGATATTGTCGAAACGGATAATGTGGCGCAATACGCTGTAGTAAACGATATACTTGCTTATGACAAGTCCTCCCATATCGACCTTAACAGTCTAAAACAACTGCTCTTGGCGTTTGTCAATACGGCAGATATGAAGACTGTTGACCAAGTTACAGGCAAAGACTTGCGTGCTTTCGACTTAAAGGGTAATCTCCACGTCAATTTAGGTAACGTAGATATTGGCGTACACGCTAAAGTAGATATAGACGAAAACGAAAAGTCGTTTGTTGCAGTCAAGTTAGAACGTGAAAAAACAGGTTCGTTAGACATTGTGGCAAACGCTGCATTCGATGACCGCGGCGGAGACAGTTATTTGTACTTCAACGGCGACACCGAACGCATTTCTGTAATTCGTAACTCGTATATAAAAAAGACGATATATTATACCGAAACCGAAACGTATTACCATTGCACTAAGCACGATATAGACTGTAACCTTGTTGCAGGCAATAAGTATTGTTGGAGATGCGTAAGCGGCAAAAACGTTATCGGTCCTCTTGAAAGAGAAGTGGAGAAATCTAAAAACGGCGTATATATTGACGAACGCAATTACGCGGCGGAAAATCTTACAACGCAAGAGTTCGCAAACGGAGCATTCGATTATATTTTAGAAATGGTCAATTTCTCTAATATGATAGAAGGTCAAATCCGCGACGCTATGAACGGCGAAAAGAAGAGCGACTTCGGTATCGAAGATATAATCAAATGGTATGAATATAATGCGGAAACGCAGGCGTTTGTATTAAAATTAGATTTGTCTGCAATCGACAGTATGCTTGGCGAATTAAATTTGAATATATATCACGACGGCGATTACAATTTGACAAAACTCGGCGGCAATATCAAGTTGGTATCCATACTTGACGTAACTTTAGATTTGAATTTGCAAACACCTACATACGGAGTTGCAACAAATTATGTAGAACAAACGGAGTTTTGGCAGGGCTGATTTAAAAGCAATAAGGGGGACGATCTTACTCGTTCCCCTTTTTAAATTTGCACTTTTAAAACATAAAATTTTATATTAAATAGCGAGGTTTATTTGCTATATAACTAATGTGTGATATAATAATGATTAGCGTAAACTCTAATACAAATTAAACGCAAGTTAAACTGCGGCATTAAAATACTGCACGTTTAATCTGACAATAAATTAGTAACACTTTAACAATTACACGGTTCAATTTTATGCAACTTTATCGGGACGAAAGAAAAGTATTATGGATTATTTAGCAATTATAGTAATTACGTTTATATCCGGCGTTATCGGTACGGGACTGGGCGGTCTTGTAGGCGCGTTGTTGCGGCGCGAGTCTAACAAGATAGTCAGTTTACTGCTGTCTTTTGCAGGCGGCATAATGCTGTCGGTGGTGTGCTTCGATTTGATGAGCGAACCGATAGAAATGATGAAATCGGGCGATTTGCCTAGTTATACGCCCTTGATAGTTGTTGCGGCAGTAATTGTCGGTTATGCGTTAGTGTATTTGCTCAACTTAGTAATCGACAAGCGCACGAATCACGAAGTCTCGCATATAGACGAGGCGCATCCTCAAACAGCAGACGATTTGGACGAGCTTATTCACTCTAACCATTTGCAAACGCACAAAAAGCAAAAATCTAATTTGTTTGTAGCGGGACTTGTTATGATGCTTGCAATAGCATTGCACAATCTTCCCGAAGGTATGGTAATAGGCGCGTCTTATGCCGCCACGCCTAACCTTACTGCGGACTTGTTTTCGGGCAGCGGTTTTATAATGGCGATAGTAATCGGATTACACAACATTCCTGAGGGCATGTCCGTGTCTGTGCCGCTTATATCAGGCGGAATGAGTAAAGTTAAAGCCGTGCCTTTAACGGCGCTTAGCGGACTTCCTACGGTTTTGGGCGCGCTGATAGGGTATGCTTTGGGCGGTATTAACGATATAATGCTGGTGTTGTCTTTGGGCTTTGCAAGCGGCGCTATGCTGTATGTCGTATTCGGCGAATTACTGCCCGAATCTATCCTAATGTGGAAAAGCAAAATGCCGGCTCTCGCCGTGTTTGTCGGTGTGCTTGTAGGCTTTTTGCTTGTAATGTTTTAGGAAAGGCTAATCTTTAAACTGTTTTTAAATTTAAATATGCGAAAGTTAAAACGTAGTCATATATTGTAATATTCGGAGGTAACAATGAACAAACTTAAAGAATTGCGCATCGTAGATAATTTTTATCAGACTTCGGCATTCTTTCCTATGCCGACAACTTTGGTAGGAACAGTTAGCGAAAACGGACAAACTAATTTGGGAGCGTATTCGCTTTGCTTTCCATACTACATAGCAGGCAAGGACTATTACGCAATGGTTTTGGAATGCCGCAACAGTTCTAACACTGCACAAAATATTTTGCGTAACGGCAAAGTAACGCTCAGTTTTATCACTGACGAACGCAAGTATTTTAAAGAGGCGGTGCGGCTCGGCTTTCCGGGGGATACTACGGAAGAAAAAATGAAAGGCTGTCTGTTTACGCTTGTCGACAGCACTCTTGAAGGGAACAGACCGAAATATGTCGGAGAAAGCTATCAGGTATTTGAATGCAGTTGGGCAAGCGACCTGGAAGACGCTTATTTAGACAAGGCAGGGTTCTTGGAGGGGTATGAACCGCCTTACCGTAATTTTAACGGAATAACAAGCAAATTCGGCGCACATTTCATATTAAAAATCGACCGTATTTTAATGCAAGAAAAATACCATAGCGCAATTGTTAACGGAGTCAAGGCTAACAGTTTTCCGCGTGTACCTGTCGATTACGGTTATAGGGACAGCACAAACTTTTGGTATACCAGGTTCACAAAGCCCGTTGCGGAGAAAATCCCTGCCCGCGATGGAGATGTCAAATCGGTTATTTATGCCGCTTCTCGGATAGACCCAGATGTTAAATTTACCGATGAAGCGTGCGCAAACCTTGTAAAAATTCCGAGAGTGTTTTTAAAAGCGGCATTGACGCAAATGGTAAAAATCGCCAAAGAAGAAGGCATTACGCTTATAGACGAAAAGGCATTGACAGTAATAAACGATAAACGCCGTCAGGAAAAGAAAAAGTAATTATCAAAAAAGTTGCGGTGCAGTAGCAAAAAAGTATAACAAAAAAGGAGACATTTTGTCTCCCTTTTTATATGCGACAACAAACAAGCCGCAACTGGTAGAGTAATTACAACCTAAAACGAAAAGATGATAATCTGTAAACTTATTTTTCTTGTTGATCCGGGCGAAGTTCCCATATCCGTTTGCCATTATAAAAGAAATACCACGAACCGCTAACACGTCCGCCACCGCCCAATTCACTTGCCAACTGTGAAAGTGTGTAAGTTTTTCCGCCATACTCAATCTTGTTAATTTTATCTTTAACTATCGCAACTTTTGTTGTATCGTTTTCAAAATAAATTTTTTCACCGATTGTAATGCCAACCATTTCAAAAGTTGTATTAGGCAATCTTTTAGTTTGTTTTTCGCCAGTCTCTGTTGTTGTTTCGATTACTTCCGTAACACTGTTGGTAATTTCTTTTACACCTTTTAAATCGCGTGTATATATCTTTGCTTCTTCGACACAACCGCTCCAAAAAAATTCAGTTGTTTTGTGCCAAATTTGAGAGTGATGTCTAAACTGTTCAAATTGTTTATGCACCTTTTTTTCTACCCAATCCACATCTTCACATTCAAAAATCGCTATTGCCTCAAAAGGTTCGGGAACATTAGACGATGACAGTCCACGCGCTTCAAAAGTAGCAAGTGTAGTTTTGCCTATTTTTATTAAATGTTGAAACGCAGAATTTCGAGCAAAGTATAGTAATCCTTTTGACATATTTTTTTCATCTCCAAAGTAATTTTATTATATTCACTAAAGAATACCTCGTTCATTAGAAAACTACCGTATTTATAAACTATTTGTACTAATTGTTATACTTTTGTGTGTAATATTTTAAATTTATCGCGGGCAGTCTTTATATTATTTTATCTTTTTCATAGTAATTGTAGTTGAACAAACTATCCAATACAATTTTTCAATCGGGGCTTTATAAATAAGGACATACCCTTCGCGTGTTTTTTTAGCAATATAATCGTTAGCAGCCATCTCAACTAATTCTCTTGCACCTGTAATTGTTTTAGTTATCATTTCATCATTTTTTGTCTCTTCTTCAATTTCTAGCTCTTTCTTTTTAAATTTTTTTATGATAAAAAAAGTAATCACGAAAGTTATCAAAATTACAATAATTACTTTAATAGTTTCTCCCATATATTCCTCCGTAAAATAAAAAGTGCGCCTACCGAAGTAAGCGCACAAAAAACACAAACTCCAATAGTCGCTAAACAATCATTATGCGTAAGGGTATAGTCCAACACACACATAAAAGGAATTTGCATTTTTGTCAAATTCAATTTGTGTAATGTTGAAAATTTTTCTATAAAATGAAAAAATGCCCTTACTCCTAATTTGGGACTATAATGATTGTTTAGCATAAACAGTATAGCATATTTGAAATTTAAAATCAATACTTTTACACAGTCAAAAAAGTCAAATTTACTGTGTCGGTGGCTTATACTATAGATACAATCACAAAACATGGTATATAACATAAATACAATATTGTGATTGTGGCGTGCGTTTGGCTTTATGGGAATTTGTAGTTTTATAAATTGCTGTTTATTAAAATACAATAAATAATTAAGATATAAATTAAATAAGTAAATAACAACCTTTACTTGAAATTAAAAACACAAAAAAGAAAACCCAAAACGATGGTTCGTTTTAGGTTGGGTATGGTAGGAGCAAGTGGACTCGTGCAAGGAGCGTCAGCAACGCCCCTCAGCGTATTTGTTACGCAAATCGCGTCATCACCGACCACCTTATATCTACGATGTAATGGTGGTGGTCTCAACAAACTAACGGTTATCGTCTCTTTTCCTACCAACAACGGCTACGCCATTGTACTTTTTATGTTCACAAACTTCGCTTATGAACAAGTTCAATGCTTGTTTGTAAACATAAAAAGTACCGCTTTGCGGTACTTTGGTAGGAGCAAGTGGACTCGTCCCAAGCGTAGCGCAGGGTAAGCGTAGTGAAACGGAGCGCTACGTTATTTCGATAATTCCTGTTGCACAAAAAAGTTGCGGTGCAGTAGTAAAAAAAGTCGCCCACCTTCTTAGCCAAGCGTAGCGAACACTTTGCCTTATATCTACGATGTAATGGTGGTGGTCTCAACAAACTAACGGTTCTCGTCTCTTTTCCTACCAACAACGGCTACGCCATTGTACTTTTTATGCTCACAAACTTCGCTTATGAACAAGTTCAATGCTTGTTTGTAAACATAAAAAAAGTACCGCTTTGCGGTACTTTGGTAGGAGCAAGTGGACTCGAACCACCGACCCCCACCTTATCAGGGTGGTGCTCTAACCTGCTGAGCTATGCTCCTATAATTGGAAATATTAAGTTTTTGGCACTTACTCTGCCGTTGTTCACCACCCTGTGTTGCATTGTGGTGCTCTAACCTGCTGAGCTATGCTCCTATAATTGGAAGTATTAAGTTGTGGGCATTTACTCTGCTGTTGCCCAATGTATTGCGCATTTATGCAGTGCTTTAAGCATTGAAAGCCACACTTTA
The DNA here is from genome assembly GCA_947053925.1 of uncultured Clostridia bacterium. Lineage (GTDB taxonomy): Bacteria > Bacillota > Clostridia > Christensenellales > CAG-314 > Fimimonas. The sequence continues at coordinate 122,891 of CAMRUG010000003.1, read as the reverse complement.
ATATTGCGCTTGACGAGTGGTGGAGATGAGCGGGATCGAACCGCTGACCCCCTGCTTGCAAGGCAGGTGCTCTCCCAGCTGAGCTACACCCCCGTATAATTCGTCAAGCGCCTATAAATAATAACATTATTATTGTTTTGTGTCAATTATTTGAAACAAATTTTTACAAATTACAGTCAAAATATTCAAATAATACAAAATGCTTCGTTGGTCTAACAAACCAAATACTTATTAGTATACTTTTAACCAATGCTATTATTGCACTAATCACTTACTAAATAGGTAATACGCACAAGTTACTTAACAATACTGTTTGATGCTGAATTGTAATATTACTTCTTTTTTGCTAAAACAAAACTGTTATCAATCAACTTTTGCAAGTTGTCGTCGGGAACTCTTCCGTCTAATATAACGGTAAACCAGCTATTTTTGTTCATATGGTAACCTTCTAAAAAATTTTTACCGTCAAGCAAAATTTCTTTATCTGCAGGATTCATTCTCAAATCTATTATTTCAACTGTCTCGTCAGAATTGATATTTAATTTTTTTGCCGATACGGTAAGTAACGCGCCGTACCATTTGCCGTTGTCGCTCCTACGCCATATAGCATTATCCGGAAATTTTTGCCACAAAAATTCTAACTGGCTGTCGTACTTTTTTTGTATGTATTTAATGCACATTTTTGCCTGTGCGGTTTTAAAAATTCTGGTAACAAAACATTTGCTTGCAATATCTGACAGGATTTTTTCTGCTTCTGACCGTATTTGACCGACAAACGCGCCGTTAGCTTCGTCTATGTGGTAAAGGGCAAAGGGCTCGTTTAGTGAAAGTTCTATAACGTCAGTTGTGATACTATCGTTTACAATATTTACCGTAAATAAAAATTGCCCGTCTAAAATAGGGGTTGTGTAGATAAGAGTGTCGTGTTCTTTTTTAAAACCGTATTCTGTCAAACGTGATTCGTCGTATGTTTTTCTTTTAAAAACTATATCTGCCAGTTCCATAGTGTATTACCGTAAAATTGATTTTGTTATTTTTAAGTGAATTTAATTATACTACAAACTGATAATGTATTCAAGCATATATTATTGCTTCCGAAATTGCTTTTGCTGTAGTAGGAAAATTGACTTGGGATAGAAGCAGTGTTTTTCGATAAATAATAAAATGTCTAAAACAATACCCACTCAAATCCTTACGGCTTCAATAGGATATTGTTTGGTGGACGATACAGGACTCGTCCGATTGCCTAAGCAACGGTAAGCGAAACAAAGTGGAGCGCTACATTATTTCGTTATCCGTATATCATTAAGATAAAGCAGACGCAGTAAAAGGAAACAATAGAAAAAGGTACTGTTTTCAGTACCTTATCTGTTGCGACTAATAAGCAAGTCTGCGCTTGGTGGAACGCTCGTTCTTAAAAACGAACCTAACTTTAATTACAAACGGACGAAACGCGTGGATTGATGAATCATTCATCTTGCATTAAGATTTCCATAAAATCGTCATAACTAATAAATTGAACTCCAATTTTTTCGCATATATTTGGTAATTGTGCAGAATTAGGTTTGTATGATTCTACTGTTACCACAATGGCGTTTGTTGTTTTTGCCTTTGCGGCTAAAAACACATCCGCGGAAGGTCTATTATCAAGAATATTTTTAGTATGTACGCTTTCTCTCATTTTGGCAGATGTAAAAATATCCTTTATAATTAAAGATTCCGCGTTTGTAGGAGATAGGAACATATTCTTATATTTTTTTAGCCATAGAGCATTTGCACTTTTATCATCGTAATGCTTATCTAGTTCATTAAAGCATTCATCTACAGAAATATAATTTTTTGCTATAATTCCATTTTCAAATTTATTCCATACTTTTTCAAAGTAGCTACCTTTGCGCGGTAAATGATCTAAAAGTTTGCGGAAGACACAAGTATCAATAACATAAACCATTATTTAATCCCCCTAAAAAATGTCGCTTCCAATTTAGAGAGATGTTCTACTTTACTTGATAGCATTTCACTTGCGCGGTAAGTATCAATTTTGCCTGAGAAATATTGACTAAATACTTCGCCAGTATATTGATGCCCCAAATATGAAAGTTTTGTAAAATAGTAATTCCCACTGCTCTTTGTGTCGCCATTATTTTGTTTACTTCGAATAGCATCTCCGTAGAAATATTCTTTCAATGCGGCATAATCATCTGCTGAAATAATATGAAGCGCATATAGCTTATACATAATTGCTTCTTTACTAACAGAATACAATGTAGCTAATTCTGCAATTCTTTTTTCTGTAATTTCTTGTTTTTTTAATTCAAGTTCGAAATCTGTTGTAGGCACTAAAAATTCATTTGCAAAACAATCACATTCTTTCTCTATTGCTTTTTGAGAGTCATTAAGTTCATTATAGTATTCATCGCGAATAATTTCCACGCCACTCGTATTAGAAATAAGATGATATAACTCGTGAAACAATGTGAAATTTTGTCGTGCAAACGACATCGCATTATTTATTATAATTATAGGATAATTTTTATCGTTGACACAAAGTCCAGATATGCTATTATCTTTAAAAGCATCTTTAAAAACATAAATGCCTAAATTATAAAATTTTTCTCTAAATATTTCAAAAACTACTTTATCAGATTTTCTTGCTTTTTGTGCGCTAACTGGAAATTCAAATTGCTGTCTTAATGTTTTGCATAGCGCATTTCTGTCCAATTGTAAATTTTGATACTTTTCAATTATGCTTTCACGACTACCATATAACTCTTGCAAATTAAGTTGATATACTTTAGCTTTCTCAAATTGAAGAACTACATTCTTGCTTAAAGTGTCCACAATAGAAGATGGAAGAGTTCTCAAATCACCTTTTATACTTGGCAATTCTGGTGGAGTAGGAAAGAAGAAAATGGCGCAGGGCTTATGGAATACAGCACTTATTTGCTTTAACTTTGCATACGTGGGAAACTCTGTCCCTTCTTCCCATTTTTCATATCGCTCTAAATCAATACCAATAGTGTAAGCAGCATCCATTGGTGACATGTTGTAATATTCGCGAGCCCATTTTATAATTGAGCCGTTTACGCCTGTAAGAGCTTCTGCCATTTCTCATTATCTCCTTTTAAAAATAGCATTTAACAATAATTCACATTGTTCGTTGTCGAGTTTCATTTGTTCTTTTATTTGTCTGACAATTCGGCGGGCAAAGGCTTTAATCATTGTGTTATCGAAAGAAAGATAGTCTGGGTTTTTTGACTTTTCTTCTTCATAACAAGCCAATGCTTCGTCCAGCCATTTTGATTGTTCCATATTTAACTCCAATCAGTTTAAATATTTAGAAATAATGTCTTGTTTTTCTTTATCTATTGCACCCAGCTTTGATTCCAATTCTGCTATTTGTTGTTCTAAAACATCAACTTGAGCAACAAATTCTTTTTGTTTTTCATATGGAGGAACGGCTAATTTTATTTGACTTACCCTATCAATTGAAGCCCGATACGACCTTGAAAACCGCGCCTTTTTACCTTCTTGCAAAAGCAACCAAGCCAAATATTTGTATTCAATTACATTGCTTTTTTTCAAACGAATTACACCGCAATGGTCCGTTGGATAAAACGCATAATTTGAAGGGAGAGTATTCGTCATCCAATCCCCGTCAATTCCCCAAATAACCGAAGGTGTAGAGAAGTCTTTAACTATATCCGAGTTTATATACCCGAAAGGCTCATAAGTATTAGCACTAAATACGGGCAATCCTGTTTCGACAAGTTCGCTATTTAATACGCGCTTTCCGATAAACAAATTGAATAGTTCTCTGTCAGATAGTCTTAACTCATACCCCCCCCAGAAATTACGTCGAGTTCGCGAAATAGTTTCTCAATCTTTCTACGATATTCTTCGATAGTCATGCGTGTAGAGTTATATTCTTCATCAACTTTTTGACATTCCGCAATTATCTTTTCTTGAATATCAAGCGGGGGTACTGGGATTTTTACTTCTTCTTTTAAATATGTGCTATTTAAACTTTTACCAAATGCTTTGTTTCCAACATTCGTTAAATCTATTAAACCACTGTGAAATAAATGGAATAAATACGCATTCAATAAATTTTTTGTAAGCGGTATAAGTGCGGCTATTGCTTCATTTGTGTATAAATCAACACCTGCTATTGCCGTTTTCCCAATACTCAACTTAAAACTTAACAGAGTTGTACCTTTCGGAATAAGTTTTACGTTAGAATTTTTTATTGCTTGTTCAGTAATTTTCTCTTTAGTATCGTTAATCACTTGACCATTCATTTCTGCAATGGTAACCCATAAGTTAGTTCCTGTAAAGTATTGCATATTTTTTCTAGAAGGAGTACCACCTATACGAACATCGCAGATTTGTCCCAACGGTAATAAATTGTATTTGCTACTGATTGTTAATTTTTTGTCATTAACAATCTTAATCGCTTTATGAAATTCTAATCTACTAAAATCTATTAAATTTTTTAATTCGTAATACGCATAATAATGTTCTTTATCTAGCAATGATAACTTATTGTTAAAAAATGATTGTTTGATAAGAAACGCTAATGTGTTCTCTGCATATCGGTTCTGTTCATCAAACATCATTCCGCCGAATTTATTGATAACGATTCCTTCGGCACCCTTGCGATTACTCCAATCATATCCTAAAAATTCTTTTTGTTTTATATTATCGGCAGGAGCTGTGATTATTAAAGTTTCTTGTTTGCAAACCAAAGCAAAATATTTGAGTTTATTAAATTCCCGTTCTTTTATAAACGCTCTTACCGTTTGTTTTCTTTTAGTTTTGTTATATTCGGTAAAATATCCTTTAAAATAATCGGATTCTTGCAATAAATTTATATCTTGATTTTCGTCAATCAATACAGCGTATTCGTCATCAGCAACGCCGATTTGAGATAAATATTGTAATTTGATTTCGCTATCAATCCAATCCGTTAAATTAAGATTAGAAAGGATTGCATTAGCACTATCTTCAACTAACTTCTCTTGTATGGGCGGTTCATCACGTTTTTCCAAAAACATAATTACCGTATTTGTACCGGTTGCCCCAAAAGTTTTCGAACCTAAACTGACAATTGCGCGAATAAGAAAATGTTTTAAAAACTGTTCTCGTGCTACAATGTAACTTGATGAAGTATTTGAGAGTATCGGAGAAGGTAACAATACGGCGGCGATACCTTTTGGCTTTACAAGTTGAGCAATTCGTTCAACAAATAGCGTTTCTATTTCCGATCCGTTATTAGATATAATTTTTAACAATTCAAAAGAATTATTTTTTAATTTTAAATGTGGCTTAAAAGCTTCAACGGAATACGGCGGATTAGCAACCAAAATATCAAACGAATTTGCTTCAATCTGTTTTTCGGGATAGTTTTCAAGTCCGTCCCCAAAAACAATATTTGCTCCGCCCGCACCGTTCATAAACATTGAAACTTTTGACACACGAGCCAAACGGTAGTCCTTCTCTATCCCATAAATATTGGTTTCAACCCACGCATTATTTTGCACTAATGCCGCATTACCGATATGTTCAAAATAACTATTGATTGCTTCAACGCCTTCGGTTAAGAAATGCCCAGCGCCGCAAGCATAGTCGATAACTCTCGGTAAATTGTATTTGTCTTTGTTCTTAATTATTTTTTCAATAGGCAAACTATCCCATATAAAACGGGTTATGGGAGTAGGAGTAAAAAATTGCCCTTCGTTTTGCTTAAAACCTTTATTTAATAACTGTTCGAACAAATCCCCCAAAAATTGATGTTTTGCAGGATAGACAATTCTGTAATTTTCAAAAAGTTGAACGACTTCGACTAAGATTTTACCGTTTTGGAAGAAAAGTTCTTCGTTATGTACATCTTTAAAAGCAAAATCGTTATTTGTATAGAATTTTAAAATTCTTATTGTTTTACTTAAATCTTCTATCGCTTGTTTTCTTTTAGAACCGGTGTATTGCAAAAACAATTTTTCGGCGTAATCGTTTTCTACATAGAAAATCTTTTCTTTCATAAACTCGTCCATACCTTGTTTATGAAGTCTTTGCAATCTGTCTTGCAGACTTTCATATGTGTCTGTGCCGAGTTTATATTGAAATTCTACTTCGTCTGTATCGGATTTTTCTATTTCATCGACGAGTTTACAAATAAACAACGCTATTAACCGATTAAAGGCATTTTCTTTATCGCTTACGTTATTGTGGCGCAATATTTCTTCAAAACGGTTTACTATTTTATCTTCCGGCGAAAAGTCTTTTAAATCTTTTTTACGTAAAGGCCTTATTCCGATTTCGTATGCAACCGTATCTTCTGCAAATATGATATTATCAAGAATTTGAAGATTATAAGTTTCTTTCCATACTAAATATTTTTCCGGTGCAGTAAAGGCGGAAGAATAAAGTTTTATGGTTTTATCTTTCTTCGCTAAATCTTCTATATTTTTATCGTCAGAGCAATTGATTGTAGTCGCTTTGTAACAAACTTCATTATTCACATAATCAGACTGATAAAGGCAAAGCCATTTAGTCGATTGTTCTTGTTGCCAATAGGAAAATAACTGTGCGCCGTCATTTAAAGTGTTTTTTAAGGCTTTATTATACTCTCTACCTGCAGATTTACATTCTATGATGAAAAGCATAGCGGACTTATCTTTATTATAAACGCAAATATCGGCACGCCCGCTTTTTTGAATATGTCCCAAAGTCCAAACCTTTTCGAGTTCGATATGTTCGGGACGATAACCTTTTTCTAAAAGTCGGTTTACACATTCAAACACAACGAAATTTTCGTCTTGGCTAAAAGAATCGTTGCGCTCTCTGCCGACGATAAAAGTAGGATAGATTAATTTTTCATTTACAAAGTCGACGGACATCGAACAAGAAAATTGCGCGAATTCTTTTACAAATAATGTGCCGTTATCCGTAAAGCCAAGTTTTATAATCAATTCTTTAAAGTTACTTTTGTTAATCATGGTATTTCCTTTTTGTTCTCAAAACGGGTATCCCGTTTGTGTTTATGTGGGTGGCATGCACACCAAGTGAATCCCACCTTTATCCTGTTCCCTAAATAAGGGGATTTTTAAGTACTCTGATTCACTTATTTCAATCTTTTAGGACTATTCAGCAATACTTGCATTTGGCTGTCAGCCATTGCGTTTAATAGTTTCAATCGTTCGGATTGCGGTAATCCCTGTGCGATTAAAATAGCGTTATAACTTTCCATATTTGCTATTACAAGCAATTGTTCCATGGTTGCATAGTCGCGTATGTTTCCCTTTTTATCGGGATTTTCTTTTCGCCAATCTGCCGCTGTTTTACCGAATAGAGCAGTGTTAAGTATATCCGCTTCTGACGCATATACGAAACTGACTTGCCAATCGTTCAAAGTCGGAACGACTAAATTACTTTTAATTGCATCGGTATGGATATGGTAGTTAACTTTTGATAGTTCGCGCTTGCTGTTCCATTCAAGTTCTTTTTGTTCGTTGATTTTAAGCCGCTGGAATTCTTTGATTAGATACAACTTAAATTCAGCCGAAACCCAACTTGCAAACTCAAACGCTATATCTTGATGTGCAAAAGTTCCGCCGCCGTATTTGCCGGAAGAAGAATAGATACCGATTGCATTTGTCGCTTCAATCCATTTTTTTGGAGACATCGTAAAAGCATTTGCCCCCGCTTGATTTTTAAACTGGTCGATTTCGACCACGTTAACATTTGGATTATTGAGCTCTTCCCATAGACCGAGAAAGTCTATCGTTGCGCGTGTACGCATCCAATTTTTAACCACGTCGGCAGGCGCTTCCGGATTTTTAAAGCGTGCAATATCCGTTAAAGAAATATAATTTTCTTTTTCGATACCCTTTATTCCGATAGGGTAACCTTGTACGTTGATTGACTTTTTCATTCGTTATTCTCCTGATTTAAATTGTTCTTTTCTACAAATTCTTCAAACATTCTTTGTCCCATTTTGCTCGGTTTATACGAACCGCTTTCCCAACGATTAACCGTTGCAAAACTAACGCCTAATTTGTGGGCGAGTTCTTCCTGCGTTAATTGTAATTGATTGCGAACGGCTTTCACTTTTTCCGAAAAAGTCATATCAATATATTGCTCCTTTTAACTCTTGTAAAGATTATAACACTTTTTATAAAAAATGCCAAGTATTTGTTGATGTTTTTAGGTAAAAGTGATAAAATATAATTGACTCTAAAAAGCCGAAAAAGTCCTAAATTTTTGAACAGGATAAGAGCGAGACTCACTTCGTGATTTTCGCTACGATTTCGGAAAGAAACAGGATACCCGTTTTTGCTTTTTGGAAGGAGTAATTTTTATGGTAAACGTCGTAATATATGCACGGTTCAGTTCCCATTCGCAAACGGAGCAATCAATTGAAGGTCAGTTAAAAGAGTGTTACGAATTTGCCAAGCGTAACGACTACAATGTAATAGCGGAATACATAGACAGAGCATTGACGGGAACTACGGATAAGCGTCCCGAATTTTTGCGTATGATTGAAGATAGCAAGAAAAAGACTTTCAAGTATGTTCTTGTTTATCAGTTGGACCGTTTTGCACGCAACCGCTACGATAGCGCAACTTATAAAGCAAAATTGAAAAAGAACGGCGTGCGCGTTTTATCTGCCAAAGAAAACATAACCGAAGACGCAAGCGGTATTCTTGTAGAAGGCGTACTCGAAAGTATGGCGGAATATTATTCCGTCGAACTCTCGCAGAAGATAAAACGCGGTATCGAAGTATCGGCAAGCAAATGTCAATTCTTCGGCGGCGCTATTCCGCTCGGTTATTATATAGACGAAGACAAACACTATCAAATCAACGAAAGCGAAGCCGTATTCGTTCGTAAAATTTTTGAAATGTACGCAGACGGGAAAACTATTGTTGAAATAGAGGAGTTTTTGCTTGACAATAAGATTTTTAACAAAGGCAAAACAATCGGTCACGGTACGGTAAAACGTATTCTACATAATCGCCGCTATCTCGGTTATTATATTTTTCACGATAAAGAAATTAAAGGCGGCATTCCGCAAATTATATCCGATGAGCTTTACGAAGCCGTACAAAGCCGTTTAGAACGAAACAATAAAGCCCCCTCATCCAAGAAGGCGAGAGAGCCGTTTTTGTTGACTACAAAACTCTTTTGCGGTCTATGCGAGAGTTCTATGACGGGCGCAAGCGGAACAAGTCATACAGGCAAGAAATATGCTTATTATCGTTGTTTCGGCAAAAAAGACGGTTGCAAGCAAGAAACAGTTTCAAAAGACTTGATTGAAAATGCAGTTATTCAGGAAACGCTTAAATTGCTTGACGATAAACTAATCGATAAGATTTCGCAAGCACTATACGAAATTTTACAGAACGAACTAAAAAACGGAAACGTACCGAGATTAGAAAAATTGCTTACCGCCAATAAAAAAGCAACGGATAATCTTTTACAACTGCTTATGGACGGCAAGGCGAAAAATACGATTCTTGAAAAATTAGACCAACTCGAAAAAGAGCGTAAAGAAGTCGAACTGCAACTTGAAGTTGAAGAGTCTGAAATTCTTGATTTTAAGTTGGAAGATTTGCGCTATTACGTAAAGCGTTTCAAACACCTTGACTATTCCAAAACCGAAAACAAACAGGCACTTATAGATACTTTTGTCAATAAAGTAATTTATTACGGCAATAAAAAAGGAAAAGTCCGTTACAATGTAACAGACTTTTCTACGGGTTCGCTTTACGAACGAGTGGTGGACGATACAGGACTCGAACCTGTGACTTCCTCCACGTCAAGGAGACACTCTCCCAGCTGAGTTAATCGTCCAAATGTGTACATATTTTAACACAGTTTACATTGTTTGTAAACGTCTTACACTTAAAATATAGAATATTTATTTAGTTAAATATAGTGTCTAAAATAATAAACATATTTTATTTAATTATTATAGTCTAAATTTTGCACCAAATGTTTAATACGCTTGAAATATAAATGTAATTATGATAAATTTATTTGTAAAGTCAATGTTTCAAATCCGCAAAAAAGTTTACAAATCATTATGCTAAACTTAACAATGCGGGTAAGGTAATTGTAAAAATCAAATGGGTTTTTGGGGACAGGTTATTCCTAAAAAAGTAGCGGGTATTAAAATTATGAAAATAAAAAGATTTACAACATTATGTTTTGCAGTTTTATCTATGTTGTTTGTATGTATGGGTTTATACTCGTGCAATTCACTTCAAAAGCATATACAACCGCTAAATTATGTTGAAAGTATTGCTAAAATAAATAACCCCGACCAAGGTTTTTACCGCCCCATATCTGTAAAAGTTTCAGAAGACGGTGTGGCTTACAATAAAAATATAATTTCACCGTCTACGCAATTATATCATTTGCGTATAGATATAAGCGAGTTTTCGCAAGCAGTAAACGGAGAGAAAGATAAACAGTTGACGCAAGCCGCCTTAGACGGACTTGGCGACTTGTTGGCTTTGCTAAAATCCAACAGCAAAAACGCTGTTGTCAGGTTTGCTTACGATCCGTATTACGGCGGAAGTAAAGACAAAGAGCCAAGTTTACAAGTAATTTTAAAACATATTGAACAGGTATGCGTAGTACTTAATTCTTACCCGAATACAATAACGGCTATCGAGGCAGGGTTAATAGGTCCGTGGGGAGAAATGCATTCTAGCGCTATTGCAAATGCTGCAAATATAACGCCGATTATAGAGGCATTGCTTTCTAATACTCAAAGTATTCCCATTCTTGTGCGGACGCCCAAAATGATTTACGATTATTTAGGCATATCTCTAAACGATATTGATAATTACTCGATAGATTCGTCTAAAAAAGAATACAGACTGGGACTGTATAATGACGGTTATTTGGGTTCTGACAATGACTTGGGAACATATACCGACAGACAGAGAGAAGTAAAGTTTTTAAGCAGACAAACCGGTCATTTGCCTTACGGTGGCGAAGTAGTAATACCTTCAAGCAGTCTGCATAATATCGAAAATTGTTTGCCCGAAATGAATACATTACATTTGAGTTATCTCAATATAGAGTGGAATAACGAAGTAATAACAAAATGGAAGAACAGTTTATATACGGCAAATTGCGGAATGGACAAGATTTATTACGGTTTGCCTGCCTTTACATATATAGAAAACCGTTTGGGATACAGATTCGTTTTAACAAATTCGGTTTTTAAGTATTCAACTAAATCCGATAATCTGCAGATTGAGCTCGATATTAAAAATGTCGGATTCGGTAATCTTAACCGTGCAAAATATGCTCAACTTATATTTGCCGATAAAGACGGCACGACAGTGCTGACGGAAAACGTTAAAAATTTTGACGGTGCAAATAATTTTAACTGTTCTGCAAAATTAAATTTACAAAGCGGACAATACGATGTGTTTTTGCGTATTTACGGAGAAGAATACAACGGAGACTATTTATATTGTGTTCAATTTGCTAATGAGAATATGTGGAACGAGAATATAAAAGCAAATAAAATAGGCAGTATTGCAATTTAGAATGTTGGTTGTATTGTAATTGTACAGTCAGTTCAGTATTGCAATAAGATAAAAATGTTCACCGTAAAGAACATTGAAGTTTTAAAGTGTATTTTGCATAAAAATACTAAACAAATTTAGAAATATTAGTAGTTGTGTTTAAACATAAGTTTGTAATATTTTCTGTTTATCAAAATGCCGTTAGGTTTGTAAAAAACATTTTTAATTTATACCAAATCGACTAATATTGTTATTTTACTGCAAAAAATGTTTCTCAATAAAAAGTTTAACTTTTTTATTTGTACGTCAATCAAAAAATAATTATATATGGACGTAGAGTCAATAAAAGCGGTAAATAAGACAAAGGAGTATTTTAAGAATACCGCTAAGGTTAAAAATATATGTATGATAAAATTAAATAAAAATCAAGGTGAATTCATTTTGCTATAATTGACATTTTTTATTGTTTTTAAATAAATTCATATTTGATTTTTCAGTTCTGTATTGACATAGTATTATATTAGGGATATCATTATAAGTAGTTGTTGTAAAAGAATAACGTTATTTAAAATAATCACTGTTTGATTTAATCTATTAAATTAACAATAAATAATATGGTTTTTATTTGGATTGTTGCGTTAAAAACTATTATTTGTATTTTATTATTAAATAGAGAGGATTGTTACAGTACAAACTTGGGCAATCAATCTCACAAAAAAAACCTGCCGAAGCAGGTATCACTGATAACAGTGTGTCGCAAAAAGCGACGGTTAGAATAAATCTTTATTTGAACTGGTGTAATTCATATAGATGTATATATGATAGCAGTTTTATACAAAGGAGTCAATAGTTATGAGTCAAAAAAACAAAAGAAATTACGAAAATTATTATTTGGGCTTGGATATAGGCACCGATTCAGTCGGCTGGGCGGTTACCGATACTAATTATAAACTTTTACGCGCAAATAATAAAAATTTGTGGGGCGTACGTTTGTTTGATTCGGCTCAATCTGCAAGTAACAGACGTTTGAGCCGAGAATCTCGCAGAAGATTAGAACGACGCAAATGGCGTATAGAATTGCTGCAAGAAATTTTTGCGCCCGTTATCAATCAAATTGACGGCAATTTTTTCGCACGTCTTTCAGACAGCAATTTATATGACGGCGACAAACGTGAAAAGACTAAGTTTTCGTTGTTTAACGATAAAGACTATACCGATAAAGAATTTTACAAAAAATACAAAACGATTTACCATTTACGGTTGGCAATGATGACCGAGACCGATCCTGATCCGAGATTGGTATATCTGGCGTTGCATCATATTATCAAATACCGCGGGCACTTTTTGCAAGAAGGCGATAGCGTAAGCGTTATTGATAATATTGAGGCGCCTTTGAATTCAATTGCCTGTTATTTGTCAAGTAGTGAAAAAGTTGAGCAATTAAATTTGACCAAGGAAATAATTAAAAAATTCCAAAATTGTTTAGTCGAAAAAGGTACTAAATCCGAACGCGCACAGCGTTATAAGGATTGTTTTGATGCACCTAAAAACAGCCGATTAGAAGCAGTGTTAAAACTGATAGCGGGTAATTCCGTTAAGATCAAAGCATTGTTTCCCGACACTGAAACTTCGCTGTCGGTTACTTTCGATTGCGAATGGGAAGCAAAAGAATCGGAATATCGAGAGTTGTTGCAAGATGACTATATACTTATCGAAAACGCTAAATTACTTTATGATTATGCACAATTAAAAACAATTTTGGGCAATTATAGTTTTTTGTCGGAAGGAATGGTAGAAAGGTACAAAAAACATAGTAAAGATCTTGCGGATTTAAAAAGAGTGCTAAAAAAGTATTTTCCTCAAGAAACTTACGACTTAATGTTTAAAAAGAACGACAAAGAAACTAACTATACTGCTTATAGCGGTAAAGTTAATTTCGGCAAGAAGGTTGACGGCAATAAGCAGTTGTTGGAAACAGCTAAAAGTCGTAGCTATGAAGATTTCGTAAAATACGTCAAATCAATATTAACTTCGTATGAGCAAGCACAAAACGACGAAACTGTGCAACGTATTTTGTCGGATATGGCTGACGGTACGTTTATGCCAAAGCAGGTTAGTAAACGTAATTCCACTTTGCCGTATCAACTTAATTTGGCAGAGTTGGAAACGATTTTAAAAAACATTATCCAATATCCGCGTTATGCTTTTATCAATGAAACTGATAAAAGCGGTATTAGAACGTACGACAAAATTAAATCGCTTTTGACGTTTAAAATGCCGTATTATGTTGGTCCTACAAATAATCATAGCGGCAAATACTGGATAGTACGTTCTGAAAGCGGCAAAATTCTTCCTTGGAATTACGAACAAAAAATTGATTTATTTGCCACAGAGAATAATTTCGTTCAGCGTATGACAAATAAATGTCCGTATGTAGACGGCGCAAAGGTTTTGCCTAAATGTAGTCTTTTATACGAGGAATTTGCTTTTCTCAATGTTGTTAACTGTATCAGAATAAACGGCACGCGTTTAAGCGTCGATTTAAAATTGAAATTGTCGGAGTATTATGCTACAAATGGAGAAAGCAAACTTACTGCAAAAATTTTAAAACAGTGGTTAAAATTACAGAACGTATATGAAGATAATGACAAAATTGAAATAGATGGTTTTGACGATGGTGCAACTGTTCATCGACGTACCTACTATCAGTTTGTCAAAATATTTGACGGCTCTGTAAGGGGAGTTGAAGAACACAGAGAAGATATTGAAAAAATAATTCTATATGCTACCATAGCTGGTCCGAAAAAAAACAATCTAGTAAAGCGTTTAAAAAAGGAATTTGACTATTTAACCGAGCAGCAAATCAGTATAATCAAGGGCTTGTCTCTTAAAGGTTGGGGACGTTATTCTAAAGAAATGCTTACAAAACGTATCGGAACAGATCCCGATACGGGAGAATTGCATACTTTGTCGATAATAGATGCTATGCGGAACAGTCAGTATAACTTTATGGAAATATGGAATAACGAAGTATACGGTTTTAAAGACGGATTCAATCAACTTCGTGATAATATATCTAGCGGGATTTCGTATGATGTTGTCGACTCATTATACTGTTCTCCTGCCGTTAAAAAGCAAATATGGCAGACTCTATGTATAGTAAAGGAATTGACCGATATACTAGGACGCGCGCCGTCTAAAATATTTGTAGAAGTTGCACGCGATACAAATAGCAAAAAAGATAAGTCAGAAGAACGCAAACGTAATGCGTCGCGTTACCAAATGTTGTCTGCTGCTCTGGACAAACTAAAAGAGCAACGCGATGATATGTTCAACGAAAATGTTTATAAACAATTTTGTGAACTCAAGCCGGAAAGTCTTCAAAATACCAAGTTGTTTTTATACTTTATGCAAAATGGCATTGATATTTATACGGGAGATGTTATTGATTACAATAATTTGCATTTGTATGACAAAGACCACATATATCCCCGCAGTAAAGTAAAAGACGACAGTATTCATAGTAATCTTGTGTTAACATACCGCACACACAATGCAGTTAAAACGGATACATATCCCATTGAAGAAAGCGTACGCAAAAAAATGGAGAGCAAATGGCTAGTCTTGAAGAAGCAAGGTTTGATGAGTGAGGAGAAATACAGACGTTTAACCCGTAACACACCGTTAACCGATGATGAACTTGCCGATTTTATTAACAGGCAACTTGTCGAAACGCGTCAAACAACTAAGGAAGTAATAGAATTACTTAAAGGTGTATTTCCCGAGAGCGAAATTGTGTGGTCAAAAGCAGGTAATATCAGCGACTTCCGTGCTATGCCGAAACAAATGGGAGAACAGCGCGTATCCCGTTTTGTAAAGTGCCGTGAGCTTAACGACTTGCATCACGCAAAGGACGCTTATTTGAACATAGTGGTTGGTAACGTTTATAATGTCCGCTATGAGCATAACGCAAGATTTTGGATGAAAAACCATCCTACAGAGAAACTCGTTTCGCCGGCAAAACTGTTTGAACACGATGTCAAAAATAAATCTGTAGTAGCATGGATTGCCGGAGAAGACGGAACAATGGCGCAAGTCGAAAAAACAATGCGCAGTAATGCAGTGCTGTTCACTCGCGAAAGCAAAGTGGTAAAAGGACAGTTATTCGAAGCCACACTGCAAAAGAAAAACGCCGACAATGCTAATTTAGTTCCTTTAAAGGGAGAGAACAGCACAAACCGCAAATACAAATGTATGTCCGATACAGCAAAGTACGGCGGTTATATCAGCGAAACACGTGCGTACTATATGCTGGTCAAGTATACCCAAGTTAAGCAGACTAAAAAGGAACAAAATGAAAAATGTTACTATAAATTGTTGGGCGTAACTGCAAAAGATTCGAACAAATTATTGGATAACAAAAGCCGAATTGATTATTGCGAAAAATGCGGGCTACAAAATGCTAGAATTCTTATACCTAGAATAAAGGTTCAAACAATGTTTGAGTTCGGAAATACATTATTGTCTCTTTCTGCAATGACGGGTAACAGAATTATTTGGCGCATTGCGCAGCAAAATGCCTGTGATGAAGAAACCGAACGGTATCTGAAAAAAGTGGTAAACGTTGTAGAAAAATACAATAAAGCAAGCGTACAAAAACAAACATATAACGTTACTGATTATGACGATATTACGTTGGAACAGAATAAAATCTTATATGACGTATTTATGGAAAAACTGTCATCTTCCAAATATAGCGGTGCGGCAAGTCTTCAATCGTTTGTACATAAATTGTCGACTGAAAATTTGAGACAAAAATTTGCCAATTTATGTCGTGCAAAACAGTGTGTTGTGCTAGCAGAGATAGCTAAAGCGTTGCAGTGCAATGCTACAACTAGTAATTTATCGTTGGTAGAAGAAGGAAAGTCTTGCGGAAATATATTGACTTCTTCAGTATTTGAATCATTGGACGATATCAGTATCGTTCACAGGTCCGTAACAGGCATATTTGAACAAAAAATACCGCTGAGTCAATTTGACAAGGAGAATAACAGTTGAGTTGGCGCGTGGTAACGGTAACAAACAGATGCAAGCTTGAACACCGTTTGGATTATTTGGTTTGCCGCGGAGAAGAAACTGTCAAAATTCATCTTTCGGAAATATCTGTGTTGATAGTAGAAAGTGTTGCCGTAGCGGTTACGGCCAGTTTATTGTGTGAACTTACGCGTCGTAAAATTAAAGTTATATTTTGCGATGAAAAGCACAATCCGTTTTTTGAACTTGTTCCCACTTCGTTACGTTACGATACCAGCGGCTGTTTGCGAAAGCAGATTGCTTGGGCAGAATATAATAAACAAATTATATGGACGGAAATTGTTCGGCATAAAATTTATCAGCAAATGTTAGTACTTAAAAAGTACGGTCATCAAACTCAAGCAGATATGTTGTTTAATTATATGGCGGATGTCCGTCAAGGCGACATTACCAACAGAGAAGGACACGCGGCGAAAGTTTACTTTAATGCTGTTTTCGGTAACGATTTTACAAGGCAAATAGCAACAGATACCAATGCCGCGTTAGATTACGGTTACAGTATACTGTTATCGGCATTTAACCGCGAAGTTGCAGTTAACGGCTATTCTGCAAATTTCGGAATAAATCACAACAACGAATACAATCACTTCAATTTGAGTTGCGACCTTATGGAGCCTTTTCGTCCGTTTGTAGACAGAACGGTTTTGCAAATGGATGTTAAAAGTTTTAATAAAGAGCACAAGCATATTTTACAGCAGTTGATAAACAAGGAAGTACTATTTGATAATAAGAAGTATTCTTTAAACAATGCCATAGGGTTGTATGTTAAACGTGTTATTTATGCAATAGAAAACGGCGATGTAAATGCGTTGCAATTTTGCGGTTATGAGTTTTAGATTTATGAGAATAATTGTATTTTTCGATTTGCCTACGGAAACGGCGGCTGATAGAACCGCATATAGGCAATTTAGAACCTTTTTGATAAAAGAAGGTTTTATAATGATGCAAAAGTCAGTTTATTTTAAATTGGCGCTTAACGGTTCTACGGTAGAACTAGTTAAACGGCATTTGGCAAACCAAGTACCTGCAAAGGGAACGGTGCAGATTATGGTAATTACCGAAAAACAATTTGCAGATATCGTATATTTGGTTGGTGAAAATAAAAGTCAGGTAATAGATTCTGTAGACAAATACATATTGGTATGAAGTTAATAAACTACGATTTAGAAAACGAAATAGACTTTGATATTAGCAACGCATGGTCATTGATTTGCGAACATTCGGCAATGTTTGCTTCTTTTACAGGCGATATGTGTATGCAAGTCAAAGGGCAGCAGGGCAAGTGGAGACTTATAAGCGGAGGCCAGGATATTGATTTTGCCAAATATGCGGTATATTTGGCTGATTATCACAATATGAACTTAAACGATAAAAAAGCGACCGCAATATTACAGGATAACTTAAAAAAATTAGCATTTGACGAAAATCATATCGTTGCAACTAACGAACTATTGACGTCGTTAACAATGTATTTTAACGATTTGACATTAGATATCGATTATCCGTTAACAGTACGCGATGCTGATATTACAATATTATTAAAAGCAATAAGCGTAGCATTTTTAGAGGAATACGATAATTTGTTTGAAAAGTTGTGCGATTACGTTTCGTTGCTTTCACGCCTTACGTCAATAAAAGTTATCGTTTGTATAAGTCTAAGAAGCTATTTAAACAGCGAGCAATTGTCGTTGCTGTTTAAGCATTGTCAGATAAACGGCATAAGTATTTTGTGTATTGACAGCAGTTTCAAAACAAAAATCAAAGACGAAGCAATAATCGTTTATGACGAAGACAGGTGCGAGTATTTGCCTGTTATGCAAACCGACTAAGGTAATGAACACGTTAGATTGTTTGACTTTTTAAGATAAATTTAGTAAATTATAAATGCCTATATTGAATTAATGCGACCGGTAATCGTAAAAATTTTCAAATTTGAGGTTTGAGAATGGTGTAATTTCATATAGGTCTAAAACGCCTGTTGTGTGGATATAATCGGCTCTCGTGTTTGAGAATGGTGTAATTTCATATAGGTCTAAAACTTCAATTTTTCGCCCAAATTCAAACCTATGGTTTGAGAATGGTGTAATTTCATATAGGTCTAAAACGAAATTAAAAGGCGTAAGATATACTGGCGAGTTTGAGAATGGTGTAATTTCATATAGGTCTAAAACTTACCGCCAAGCAAAGAAGACAGGGCGCGGGTTTGAGAATGGTGTAATTTCATATAGGTCTAAAACCACAATATCGGGGTTTACCAATACCCACTCGTTTGAGAATGGTGTAATTTCATATAGGTCTAAAACAATTTTCGGCATATCCACCGCATTCATCAAGTTTGAGAATGGTGTAATTTCATATAGGTCTAAAACTAAACGCAAAGCCATACTCCGCAAACGCAAGTTTGAGAATGGTGTAATTTCATATAGGTCTAAAACAACAAAACGACATCAACCGCCAAATGAACTGTTTGAGAATGGTGTAATTTCATATAGGTCTAAAACTAGAATTCTTCGCAAATCAAGACAAACAAGGTTTGAGAATGGTGTAATTTCATATAGGTCTAAAACACTGACATACAACGGACAAGTTATTCAAAGGTTTGAGAATGGTGTAATTTCATATAGGTCTAAAACAAAGATAACATTAATCCTGGTACTAATCTTGTTTGAGAATGGTGTAATTTCATATAGGTCTAAAACGTATTATTTATAGGCTTGTGTTTGTTGATAGTTTGAGAATGGTGTAATTTCATATAGGTCTAAAACGCAAGACTGTTTTATCCTGGTATCAGTAGTGTTTGAGAATGGTGTAATTTCATATAGGTCTAAAACTGCCGGATACCGAATATTGCCTATTCTTCCGTTTGAGAATGGTGTAATTTCATATAGGTCTAAAACAATATCTTTGTGCGCTTTCTGTCAATAAGCGTTTGAGAATGGTGTAATTTCATATAGGTCTAAAACGCGGAGAACTGCTCATCGACAAGTACAGCAGTTTGAGAATGGTGTAATTTCATATAGGTCTAAAACATTAGACGATTTTACTGCGCAATGGAAAGGGTTTGAGAATGGTGTAATTTCATATAGGTCTAAAACTTGGGTGCAGGCTGTGCAGCTGCCGTTGTGTTTGAGAATGCTGTAATTCCATATAGATTTTAAATTATTTGCTTAGAACACACGCAAAATATGAAGAAATATATAATAATATGAAGGAGCTTTTATGATGGGAGAATACGATAACAATTATTGGTTTAACCGATACAAAAAAGAAATATCTACGGTTGTAATACCTCTGTATCAAGTAATGGGTAATCAAATTTTGTACGAAAAATTCAACAACGATGAGAATGCCGTTTATGAGTATTGTGTTGAGCATAAGTTAACGTGGGAAGAAGTTTTGAAATATGAAGAAAATCCCTTTGCGATATATTAAGAATTAAGTTAGAGAATGATATAATTCGAATTATGTTTAAAATTTAAACTTGTCGGGTACATAATCGGCAGTAGTTTGAGAATGGTGTAATTTCATATAGGTCTAAAACTATATATACACAATCTTGCTACCTTCTATCGTTTGAGAATGGTGTAATTCTATATAGGTCTAAAACGATTCGCAGAGTTTGACACGATGGACGCGTGTTTGAGAATTGTGTAGTTCTATATAGACATAAGACATTAGTAATAGGTACGACGGGTAGCGGTAAGTTTGAGAACGGTGTAATTGATTGTAGAATTCAAAACATATTATGCTTATAATGTTGACCAATTTCCAGTATCTTACCTATGTGCTTAAATGAACATCGTAAAAAACCGAAAGAGCCCAGATTTGAGAATGGTGTAATCATATAGCTAGTCAAATTGTTCGGCGGATAAGATTGTATTCGATTGCGAAGTAAAATGCATTAAAACTTATTTTGAAATGCACATCAAAAGTTAGAAACTTTTGACAGTGCATTTTTGATATTACAACAAAGAATTTTAATTCAAAATACTCGTCCGAATTTAAGTTAAATGTTATACTGGATATGCGTGAACACAAACTTATTTACAAAGAATCAATGCGTTGTGTTTTATTCTGGTTTTTGATATACTATTTGTATACGTAATTTTTGTAGTTCAAAATTTAAACAGCGTTTACGGAGATTAAAAAAATGTTAGGTTGGTTAGTGGTAAACAGTTTTATCAATTCAAACAAATTCAAAGAATTGTATGTCTTTTTTGAAAAAGCCGCCAATAAATTAAATATCAAGTTAGAAGTAAAAACTACCGATTCTCTGTTATGTTCTATCGATGATAGTTTTTCTTCGTTTGTTTTGCCGCAGTTTGTTATCTTTTGGGATAAGGATATTTATTTGGCGCAAAGGATGGAAAAACTTCATATCCCCGTTTACAATTCGGCAAAAGCAATAGAATTGTGCGACAACAAAATACTGACCGCGCTCGCTTTAATAAATAAAGTAAATATTCCCAAGACGGTTATAGCGCCCAAAACTTTTGAAGGAGTAGGCTACAACAAATTGGATTTTTTGCGTCAAGCAATAGATATTTTAGGTTTACCGCTAGTAATAAAGGAAGCATACGGCTCTTTCGGTCAGCAAGTATATCTGGCAACTACTTTCGAGCAGGCGCAAAGTATTATCGAAAAGATAAATTTCAAAGATTGTCTTTTTCAGCAATTTATCGCCTCAAGTTGCGGCAAGGACGTCCGAATAAACGTTGTGGGCGGCAAAGTTGCGGCGTCTTTATTGCGCTATAACGATAACGATTTCCGCTCTAATATTACTAACGGCGCTAAAATGAAGCAGATTACTCCCACACGGGAACAGCAAGATATCGCTTTGCGCGCGTGTGAAATTTTGGGGCTGGATTTCGCCGGCGTTGACGTACTTTTGGGCGACAACGGTAAGCCGTATATTTGCGAAGTTAATTCTAACGTGCATTTTAAGTCGACATTTGACTGCACGGGAGTGGATATGAGCGAACTTATTTTAAAACATATACTGGGCGAATTACAAAAATGAAAGGCATTTTAGTTTATAACGCGCAGGGCGTAAAGCGTAACGATTGGTATATAAACAAACTGAAAAATGGGTTTAAGCCGTTAAATGTCGATTTACAACTTGTAGTTATCGATAACGATGATTTGCCGTTAAATAATATCCCCGATTTCGCTATTGTACGCGTTATTGCTCCGAATATAAATAAGCGGCTGGAAGATAACGGCGTTAGAGTATTTAACAATTATCTGACTTCCGGTATTGCAAACGACAAATGGCAGACCTATCTTATGTGCAGAAAGTTAGGTATCCCTGTGCTCGACACTCGAAGCGGTTCAGAATGTTCGTCTATTTCAAATTACCCCTGCATTGTAAAAAGCATTGACGGTTGCGGCGGTAAAGAGGTCTTTATGGCAAACAACTCGACCGAATACGGTCAAATTGCGCACAGTTTTAAGCAGTTAAACAAGCGGTTTATTATACAGCGTCCGTGTTCGGAACAGGGCAAAGATATGCGGCTGTATATGTTGGGCGGTCAGGTTGTAGCAAGCATTTTACGGCACAATCCAAACAACTTTAAAAGCAATTACTCTCTCGGCGGTAACGCTCAAAAGGCGGTTCCGACAGATTATCAGATTGAAATTGCCGCCAAAATATACAAGTATTTAAAGTGTGATTATGTCGGCGTCGATTTTATAATTGATAACGGCAAATGGGTGCTAAACGAAATTGAAGACGTTGTAGGCGCACGTATGTTGTATGCAAATACCGATATAGATATAGCGGAAGAATATGTACGCTACATAATTTTTTCAATGCTCAATAAGTAGCGGTAATAACTTTACAATTTATTTTGTTTATAGTACAATCAAGTTGTAAAACAAATAAACTTAAATAAATTACGGCTTTAAAAAAGTTTGATTATAGGAGAAATAAAATGGAAACATTGCGCAACAAAAAAGGTTTTATTTGCGATATGGACGGCGTTATATACCACGGAAATACGTTGCTTAGCGGCGTTAAAGAATTTGTCGACTGGCTGCACAAAAACGATAAAAAGTTTTTATTTTTAACAAATAACAGTCAAAAGTCGCCTAAGGAACTTCAGCAAAAGTTGGCTCGTATGGGGCTTAAAGTGGACGAATCTAACTTTCATACCGCCGCGCTTGCTACGGCAAGCTTTTTAAAGGCGCAAGGCGCGTCCACGGCATACGTTATCGGCGACGCAGGGCTTACAAACGCCTTGTACGATGTTGGCATTACTTTAAATGACGTCGACCCCGAGTATGTTGTAATAGGCGAAACGGAAAATTACAATTTTGAAAGCATAAAAAAAGCCACCAAACTGGTAAACCGCGGGGCGCGTTTAATCGGTACGAATTCCGACTTGACAACGCCTACAGAACACGGCGAAATTCCTGCTTGTAAAGCACTTGTTGCGCCTATCGAATATGCAACAAACCGCAAGGCATATTATGTCGGTAAACCCAATCCTCTGATGATGCGCGCGGCAATGTCGCGGTTCCATAAGTTCGGTATACATTCGCCTGACGTTGCAATGATAGGCGACAGAATGGATACGGATATAATTGCCGCCACCGAAAGCGGACTCGATTCGGTACTGGTCTTGTCGGGAGTATCTTCCCGTGAAACGGTCGAACGTTTTCCTTTCCGTCCGCGTCTGATTTTAAACGGAGTAGGGGATATTCCCAATATGTAACGTTGTTCAATGCGTTTACGGTAAAACTCTCGGTTTGAGAGTTTTATTTTTTTATGTAACTTGTTCAATATAATGGCAAACTGATATAATTTTAAAAATCATATTAAATTATTTGACACAAATTATGCCGTTCATATATAATTTATTTACAAATAAATAAATCAAGATAGAGGCGCGGTTTTTAAGATAAGTTAAGATAAAAGGGTTAAAGGGTCTTAACGGTAAAGGAAAAACTGCCGAAGCGGTTTGCTGTCCCTAACGGCAGACTTGCTGGGCGCAAGGAGAATATCTTTGCGACTGTCACACTTTGAGTGTGTTGCGCTATTAGATGTTACCGCTTTTGTCGCGACGTTTAATAGTTCGCGATTTTTTTATTGAGTTTTTGTTGGAAGGCGGTTAAAATGATAGGAACATTTTGGGCATTTGTACCTGCAATTGTGGCAATAGTTTTGGCACTTGTAACAAGGCAAGTGTATTTGTCGTTATTTGCAGGAATTTTTGTTGGAGCTATGTTTTACGCAAGCGGCAATCCTCTGTACGCTCTAGAAACAATGTTTACGGTAATGAGTGAAAAATTGGGCGAAAATGCGTCAATTTTAGTGTTTTTAGTTGTCTTGGGAATATTCGTTATTCTGATGCAAAAGTCGGGCGGAGCAGCGGCATACGGCGCGTGGGCACAGCGCAAAATCAAATCACAACGCGGTGCTTTGTGCGCAACGGCGTTGCTGGGTTGTTTGGTCTTTGTAGACGACTATTTCAATTGTCTTACAGTCGGTTCGGTTATGAGACCCGTAACGGATAAGTTCAAGGTTTCTCACTCCAAACTTGCTTGGATAATAGACAGTACCGCCGCGCCCGTATGCATAATTGCGCCGATTTCATCTTGGGCGGCGGCAGTTATGGGACAATTGCAAGGCAACGATATGACCATTTTCGTTTTAACGATACCGTTTAATATCTACGCTTTACTAACAATCGTAATGGTTTTTGTTTTTTGCGCGTTAGGTATTTCTTTCGGAAAAATGCGTAAAGATGATAAAATTGCAGAGCAAACGGGCGACGTTGACGCAGGTAAACATTTTGACGGACAGGAAACGGTAATAATACCGTCGTCAAACGGCAAAGTTCGCAATCTTATTATTCCCGTTGCGGTACTTATAGTTTGCTGTATTTTTGGTATGCTGTACACAGGCGGTATTTTTAAAGGCGCTAACATTGTCGAAGCATTTGCAAATTGTGATGCAGGTATGAGTCTTGCAATAGGCTCTACAATCGCTTTGGTTATTGTTGTTGTCTACTATCTTATCGCTCGCGCCGTTTCGTTTAAAGATATTATGTCCAGCGTTGCCGAGGGCTTTAAAACAATGGCTTCGGCAATACTGATTTTAACGTTTGCGTGGACGCTTTCGGCTATTATGGGCTCTAAGGGCGGTTATCTCGATGCGCGCGGATTTGTGCAAAACACTTTGACGGGAGTATCTCTCGGTGCGTTTTTCCCTGCCGTATTCTTTTTGCTTGCGTGCGGTATAGCGTTCGCTACAGGTACATCGTGGGGTACGTTTACCGTGCTTATACCTATCGCTACTACAATCCTAGGCACAGACGTAAATGCAATAACTCTTGTAACCGTATCTGCAACGCTTGGCGGAGCAGTATTCGGAGACCATATTTCGCCTATATCCGATACTACTATATTGTCGTCAACGGGAGCAAACTGTAATCACGTTAATCACGTTAAAACGCAAATGCCTTATGCAGGATTGATAGCAGGAATAACTTTTTTGTCATATTTGGTTGCAGGCGCTTCGGCAAATCTCGGCATTGCGTGGTGTGCTGTAATTTCGCTTGCAACGGCAATATTGCTGTTTGTGGGCTCGGTATTCGTTATAAAAATTATCCAACGTAAAAAAGAAAAGCCGGTACTTGTTTGCGAAAGCGTAATTATAGGCAGTGTTGCCGATGATTCTTCGCTTGCGTCTAACCGTCAAAGCGATAGCGATGTACAGGAAGACAAGTAATATCTGCATTTAAGCGTTGTTAAAAATTCAGGGACTGCATTGGTGCAGTCCCTGTCAGTTTTTTAGCAAATTTAAAATATATTAACACTTTTTTATTTCAACCATTTCAAAATACTTTTTAAGTTTTTTGTTAATCAACTCGCAAACATTAACGAATGTTGTGTCTTTATATTTCTTTAATCTTATACCAAACGGCTTTTTAGTGTTATCCGAAATGCCCATTATGCCCATTCCTAAAACAAAATATATGTTGCCGAAATGAAACGCATTGCCGATATTTCCCTTTAAGTAGTGTTTTTTTATACAGTCATCAACCGTTATTTTATTTAAATCTCCGTCGGAAAATTCATTAAAAGCAGGATAGCTTATATTTGAAAATTCTTTTGAATTATTTAAATAAACCGTGGCAATTCCTACTGTAATGTAAGTTTCGTATTTTGCTTTACTAAACTGTATAATTTCTATGAGTTCATCTGTTCTTCTGTGGTAAACAGGATATCCATTGGTGGAAATCAAGTTAAATCCTATTTGTTCCAATTCGCTACCGACAATGTTTAGTAATGTTTGTTTAAAGGTATTTTTCATAGTTGACCTTTATAGGTGAGTTTTGGACATTTTAATGCGGTAATTATTTTTACGCAAACCTAAATTTATATTACCCACTCGCCGTCGCGGAAGATAGGCGTAATTTTTCCGTCGTAGCCTATTCCGTCGATATTAAGGTCTTTTGTTCCGACCATAAAATCAACGTGTTGGATGCTTTGATTCATACCGTGTTTTAACAGTTCGTCTTTTTTCATATCTGTGCCGCCTTTTACCGTTGTGGGGTAACTTGCGCCGAATGCAAGATGACAACTTGCATTTTCGTCAAACAGCGTATTGTAGAACAGTATTCCGCTTTCGGCAATGGGCGAGTGTTTGCCAATCAAAGCAATTTCTCCTAAAGACAGTACTCCGTCATCGCTTGTTAGCAGTCCTTTTAACGCGTCATAACCGACCTCTGCAGAATAATCTACAACCTTGCCGTCTTTAAAAGTTATTTTAAAATTGTCTATGATATTGCCGTTATTTACAAGAGGCAAAGCGTTTACTACAGTACCGTTTATTTTGCGGCAGTGCGGAGCGGTAAAAACTTCTTCCGTAGGCATATTTGCAGTAAACGGAATACCGTCCTGTCCTTCTTCCTGAGCGGCGACCCAAATGTGGTCCGTTGCAAGTCCGACGGTTAAGTCCGTTCCGTGTGAGTTTGTCATATGCATAAATTCAAAATTGTGTTTGTTTAAAAACTCTGCGCGCTTAACGAGCGTATCGATATGTTTTTTCCACGCTGCGGTAGGGTCGTCTTGGTCTAAGCGCATAATGTGTCCGATAGCATTCCACATTTTGTCAATAGCAACGGCTACGTCCTCGTTAGGGAATACCTGTTTTGCCCATTCGGGTGTGGGGATTGAAACGATAGTCCAGCGTAAGTAGTTAGACATAGTAGCGTTACGGAACATCTGCCTTGCCGTTTGAAAAGCCACTTGGTAAGCGGACAGTTTGTCGGCGTCGCAGTTTTTGTATTTGTTCGGGTCCTCTGCCGATATGGAGATTAAACAGCACTTGTGAGAAACAGAATAATCCCACATTGCCGTCTGATAGGACGGAATATCGCATATCGCTTCTTTGTCGGCATTAAGCATACTCAATCTGTCTAGTTTTTCGTCGCGCCATTCGATATGTACTTTTTTTGCGCCGAATTCGTAGGCTTTTGCGGCAATCAAATGAACAAAGTCCTGACAGTTTACGTCCGCACGGATAACGACTTCCTGTCCTTGTTGCATATTTGCGCCCACTCTTACGGCAAGTTCGGCAAATTTTTCCATTTGTTTGTTTGTAATCATAGTAGTCTCCTTTAATCAAATACCGACAAAATACGGCATATTGCGATGCAAAATACAATGGTAGCAAATACTTTATTTGCGGTATCAAAATTGAAATCATATTATATATCACATACATATTAACGGTTCGTGTTATGTGATGTATAATAGTGGTTAACAGTACTTAATAGTAGTTAATCGTTTTAATTGTCGTTAAGTTGCTATTATATAAATTATACAAAAACGTACAGATAAAGTCAAACAAAGTTGCAACTCAATAGAGACAACTCGAAGATTGATTATTTTGAGAGTACTTCAAGTTTTATAATGTAAATTGTCTCAAACAGATATTACACAACTCTATAAATTTAAAAATTCACAATTTCAATGTAAGGCAATTAAATATATTGACAAAATACAAGATTAACGGCGACCTGTATCAGTAGTGTAAGTTATGTTATTCTCGCTCAACTCAGTTCAATGTGTAAAAATATTACATTGACATTTTTATTCTATTCATTTATAATTTGTACAGTTTTATTTTAAGGAGAATTTTATGAATAATCCGCAAGTAACAATTACAATGGAAAACGGCAAAAAAATCGTTGTAGAACTGTATCCGCAAATTGCACCCAATACCGTCAACAATTTTATAAGTTTGGTAAACAAGGGCTTTTATAACGGACTTATATTCCACCGTGTAATTCGCGGCTTTATGATTCAGGGCGGCTGTCCCGACGGACGCGGAACGGGCGGACCGAATTATTCTATTAAAGGCGAATTCAGTCAAAACGGCTTTAATAACGGTTTAAAGCACGAGCGCGGAGTGATTTCTATGGCGCGGGCAATGAATCCTAACAGCGCCGGCAGTCAGTTTTTTATTATGCACCAAAATTCGCCTCATTTAGACGGAGCGTATGCGGCTTTCGGTAAGGTCATTGACGGAATGGACGTCGTTGACGAAATAGCCGATCAGTATACCGATTACTCAGACCGTCCTTACGAAAAGCAGGTAATGAAAACGGTAACCGTAGATACTTTCGGAGAAATTTATCCCGAGCCTGTCAAAATGTAATTTAAGCCAAGGCTTATCTAGTAATTTAAAATCAATTATAAAATAGCGGGGATTGTTAAAGTTCCCCGCTATTTTTAATATCCGATAATTTGTAAAATTTTGTTGTTTAAATTTGTCTATTTTTTGTAAATTAAAGTTTCAGGATGAGAATAAACCAAATTGAGTTTTTTGCTGGGATTAAGAAGAAGATTTAATAGCGTTTGCTCTTTTGTGCCTAATTGCGTTTCCAATTCGAGTTTTCTGTACGGCTTGAAGCCGCATTTTTCCTGAACTCTTTTAGATTGATTGTTAAAAGTAAAATATCCGCAAGTTAAAAAGTCAAAATCGAGATCTACAAATAAATAGTCGATTATTGCTTTAACTGCTTCCGGCATTAAACCTTGTCCCCAATAATCTTTGCTTAATACATAGCCGATTTCTCTGCCTTTCAAATTGTTAAATTCGGTTAATTTATCTTCTAATCCGTATTTTTCAATGCCTAACGAACCGATTACTTTATTATTGCTTTTTAAACAGATGGCAAAAGTTTTATCTTCGGATATAAACGAATCCAATATACGCTGACTTATATCTTTGTTTTCGTGATGCTGCCAACCCGCCATTTCTCCAACGCCTTCGACCGAAGCATATTCAAAAAAATCGTTCAAATCGGATTGCTTAAACGGTCTTAATATCAGTCTTTCGGTTTCGATTTGTTTCCCGTTGATTTTAAATTCCGCATTCATAAATCCGTCTCCCTTTAATATATTTGTTAAATTATCGTTTATTGTCTCAATATGTTTTTTGTATTATACTACCAATAGTTTATAAAGTAAAATAAATACTTTTTGTTTTCAATAGAGTATAGTATGGCAAGATTTGTTTTTAAAAGCTGTTTCGTGTAACAAATTTTGTATGTGTTGTTTTATTGTGTTTTGATAATTTACTTGTTATTAAAAATTTTTATATGTTATAGCGCTAAATTGTATAGTTTATTTTTTATTTGCTATTGACTTTGCTTTTAAAATATGGTAAGATACAGTGCCTGTCAAGATAAGATACTGTCGGCATACAATTACGTATAAAAATAAATTTGTGAATTGATACTGAGTGTGTGTATCTTTTGACTCGGACAAAAATTGACAATTAAAAATGTTTAATAATATACGGCATTATTTTAGAGATTGCATATTAGTTTAAACTGTTGGCAATAGCCAATCAAAAGGATATAGTTTATATCGGTAATAAAATTTTGCAAGCAGACAGCGTAAAGAGTTATTTCTGTAAGTTATATTCAGCAATGTCTAGTATAATAAATTTATAAGCTGTAGATTATTAAATTGTTTTTTTAATAAAATTTAATCAGAAGTGTCGTAATTACAGACACAAGGAGAACAAAATGTTTACTATAAATATTTCTGACAAAACTTACCGTTTGGACGAACGCACGCCTGTGCTTAATTTGGCGGACAATTCGGACAAAAAATATATGGCGGTTAAAGTTAATAACAGACTGCGCGAGTTAACTTACGAACTTTGCTATGACGCCGATGTGAAATTGCTGGATTTAACTTCGCCCGACGCTGTTAAAGTGTACGAAACTAGTTTGAGATATCTGCTTGCTATGGCGTTTCACAATCTTTATCCTAATTATCAAATAAAGATTTGCTACGCTATTTCGCGTTCGTTGATGATTACGGTGTTAGACCCTAAAACGGTAATAGACAAAAAAATGTTAAACGCCGTTTGTAAGGAATTGGACAGACTTGTAAAAGCAGATTTGCCCTTTGTTAAAACTTCGCTCACCAAAGAAGAAGCGTATGACTATTTTGTCAGTCAAGGCGAAATTGACAAGGCAGAAACGCTTAAATACCGTCCTGAGAAAATATGTCATTTTTATAAGTGCGGCGACTATCTTAACTATATGTTCGGATATATGACGCCGTCTACGGGATATTTAAAGAGTTACAATCTGTTTTGTTATGACGGAAATTTAATTGTACAATATCCCCGCTACGAAGCCAAGGGAGTTATCCCCGAATTTAACGACGAACCGACTTTCTCGCGCGTATTGCGCAACGCGCACAAGTGGGCAAAGTTGTGTAATGCCGATTTGGTGTCTAAGATGAACGAGCACGTTACCGAAGACACTTATGTGGATTTTATCAATATGAACGAAACTTTGCACAACGGTATGCTGCACGAGTTGGGAGGACTTATTGCTCAGGATATCGAGAATATCCGCCTTATTTGCATTGCCGGTCCGTCAAGTTCGGGCAAAACAACTTTCTCCAACAGATTAAAGATAGAACTTATGTCTCGCGGAATAAAACCGCTCCGAATTTCGTTGGATATGTATTATAAGGACAGAAACCAAATTCCCGTCGACGAGTACGGAGACCCTGATTTTGAACATATTGATGCTTTGGATGTGAAATTGTTTAACGAGCACATGCAAGCGCTTATCGAGGGCGAGGAGGTTGAATTGCCAAATTACCAATTCGGTAACGGTAGGGCGGCAACAGGTATAAAAACTAAAATAACGCCCGACACGCCTATCATTATTGAAGGTATACACGCGCTTAACGATCAATTGACTTATACGGTAACAAAACACCAAAAGTTTAAAATTTATATTGCGCCGCAATTCCAGATAAATCTCGATTATCATAACCCGATAAGTTATACCGATATAAGATTGCTCCGCCGCATAGTTCGCGACAAAAAATACCGCAACGCTTCGGCAGAAAGAACGCTGGAAATGTGGCCGAGTGTTCGCCGCGGCGAGTTTAAGTGGATATATCCCTATCAGGAAGGCTGTAACTATGTGTTTAACTCGGCATTGACTTACGAATTGTGCGTTTTAAAAAAGTACGCTCTGCCCGCGCTTCAGGAAGTGAAGTCGGATAGCGCTCACTATATAACTGCTAACAGACTCATTAAGTTTTTGAAATACTTCAAAGAAATGGATGAAAAATGGGTTCCGTGCAATTCATTGTTGCGCGAATTTATCGGCGGAAGTTGTTTTGCCGAAGTGGATGAATAGTATTGAACTAACCATAGTTAAACATCCCGACAAAACTATGTCGGGATGTTTCTTTTTTGGGAATATTTATTTTAGTAACAAATCGTTTATTTCTACATTTAAAATGTCGGCAATATTTATAATGCTGTATGTCATATTTGTCCGTTCGTTGCTCAAAATTTGGCGAAGTGTCTGCGAAGATATATTGCATTGTTTACAAAACTCCGCTTTAGAAATATTGTTATTTTTAATATATTGTTCGATAAGTTGAGTATTTATTTCCATTTCAATAATTCCTTTTAATAAATTTGTTTTAAATGTTTATACTACAATATATAAAGTTCTAGTTACACTTCTTTACATAATGACATTGTTAATGAGAATAGCAATTAAAAACAATACAATCAACGACTTCATCTGTGTTTTGTTGCGATTTGTATAATTTCTTGCTATTGCCTTGCGTCCTGCTTCAGCAAACTTGCCTAAAACTTTTACTGTAGAGTTACCGATTCTAAAGGTAACTTAGTCGGTCAAAGCATAAAATCTGTCAAATCTTATAATGTATATTATAGTCAAGTTTTCTTGACTAGTCAAATATATGCTCAAAAAAACTTGTATACTTATTTTATGAAAGTGTTTAGCGAAAGATTGAAAAAGTTAATAAAGGAAGAAGGCATTACCGCTTACAGAGTAGCCAAAATCGTAGGCGTATCTAATCAATGTGTGTTAAACTGGCTGGATGAGAGAAACGAACCGAAAATTTCGTACTTAGTAAAGTTGGCAGATTATTTTAACGTAAGTTGCGATTATCTATTGGGTAGAGCGGACTACACGCAATGACGTTATTTGCAATAAGACTAAAAAATTTGCGTGATGAAAACAATATTACGCAAATTGAACTTGCAAGTGCAATAGGCGTCAATCAAAGCGCTATCGCTTTGTGGGAGCGCGGCAAAAGCGAGCCTACTGCAAGCAATATTAAAGCGGCGGCAGAATTCTTCGACGTTTCCGCCGATTATCTATTGGGTTTAGTTGACTATTAGTATACAAAGCGCGTAACAATTATTACTTGAGTACAATTGGCAGTATGCTTTGTGATTAGAATATCCTGCTCTAAAGTATAGAAATTTCATAAGTATTGTGTCTTTATATTCACATAACTTATTTATGTGTATTTTCCATACAAGGATAA
This sequence comes from uncultured Clostridia bacterium, assembly GCA_947053925.1. Lineage (GTDB taxonomy): Bacteria > Bacillota > Clostridia > Christensenellales > CAG-314 > Fimimonas. Next base: position 90,381 of record CAMRUG010000003.1, on the reverse strand, counting down.
TGCGTTGTTTAAATACATTACAAAAGATTAAATTCTAAGCAGTGTTTCTCTAAATATTATACAGTTTCTAATACAAACGTTAGTATGTGCAATTTAAAACGGGTCGGCAATATGTCAACCCGTTTGTTCTTAATAATAAGTTATATTTTCATTGTAAGAGAAATGCGTTTTTTATCTAGGTCTACGCCTAAAACTTTTATGTCTACGATATCTCCTACTTTTACTACTTCCAGCGGATGTTTTACAAATTTAGTCGCCGAAAGTTGCGATATATGTACCAATCCGTCTTGGTGTACGCCTATATCTACAAACACGCCGAAGTCGATAACGTTGCGTACTGTTCCTTTAAGTAACATTCCCTCTTTTAAGTCTTTCATTTCAAGGACGTCGCTTCTTAAAATAGGTTTGGGCATTTCTTCGCGCGGGTCGCGCGCGGGTTTTTCCAGTTCGGCAACGATGTCGCGCAACGTCAATTCTCCTACGCCGAGTTTGTCTGCAAGTTTCTCGTAATTTTTAACCGTTTTCGAAAGTCCGTTAAGGTTTCCTATACTCTCGGGAGAAATGTGTTCCAGTTCCATAAACTTAGTCGCCGCTTCATAACTTTCAGGGTGCACGCTTGTGGCGTCAAGGGGATTGTCCCCGCCCGTTATACGCAAAAAGCCTGCGCATTGCTCGTACGCTTTTGCTCCCAGTTTGTCGACTTTAAGCAGTTGTTCTCTGCTTGTAAACCGTCCGTTTTGTTCACGGTAAGTAACGATATTTTTTGCTATAGAACTGTTGATTCCGGAAATGTAAGTCAATAGCGGTGCGGAAGCAGTGTTTAGGTCTACGCCGACTTTGTTTACGCAGTCTTCTACCACCCCTTCGAGAGTTTCTCCCAGTTTCTTTTGGTTCATATCGTGTTGGTATTGACCTACGCCTATAGATTTAGGGTCGATTTTAACGAGTTCTGCAAGCGGGTCTTGAAGTCTCCTTGCAATACTTGCCGCACTGCGCTGACCTACGTCAAATTCGGGAAATTCTTCTGTTGCCAACTTGCTTGCAGAGTAAACCGAAGCGCCCGCTTCGTTTACGATAACGTATTGGACGGGCAGACCGGTTTCGTGCAGCAATTCGACGATAATCTGCTCGCTTTCACGCGAAGCCGTGCCGTTGCCTAGAGAAATTAAGGTGATATTGTATTTTTTTATTAGCTGACTGAGAGTCAATTTTGCTTTTGCTATTTTTTCTGGAGTAGTGGGTGCGGTAGGATATATTACCGTGGTATCTAACACTTTTCCCGTTCCGTCTACAACTGCAAGTTTACAGCCAGTGCGGAATGCGGGGTCCCACCCTAGAACTACTTGTCCGGTAACGGGCGGCTGCATAAGCAATTGTTCGAGATTCTTACCGAATACCGCAATGGCGCCTTCTTCGGCTTTTTCTGTAAGCATATTACGTATTTCCGTTTCGATACTGGGCGCGATTAAACGGGTGTAACTGTCGGCAATTGCCAGTTCGAGCAAAGGTTTAGTATTGGGATTATCTCGTATAATAATATGCCGAACAAGGTAATCGTTGATAAGTTCCGTCGGAGCAGATATTTTTACGGTTAAAATTTTCTCCGTTTCGCCACGGTTTACCGCAAGTACGCGGTGTCCGGCAATTTTGGTCAAGTCTTCTTCGTAGGCGTAGTAGTTGTCGTATACGGTTTTAACGTCGGGCTTCTTTGCCGCCGAGACCAGTTTTCCCAGTCTGAACGTCAATTCGCGGATGTCCTTGCGGTAATCGGCATTGTCCGATATTATTTCGGCAATTATATCCAACGCTCCTTGTAACGCGTCTTTGGCGGTTTTGACGCCTTTTTCTTCGTTTATATATTCTTTTGCAAGTTCTTTTGCGTTTTTGTCGGTTTCCTGCAATAAAATTATATTTGCAAGCGGTTCAAGCCCTTTCTCTTTGGCGACAATAGCGCGTGTACGGCGTTTAGGACGGTACGGACGGTAAAGGTCGTCGACGGCTACTTGAGTTTCGGCATTTAAGATTGATTCACGCAGTTCATCCGTTAAAAGCCCTTGTTCGTCAATGCTTTTTAAAACCTGTTCTTTCTTTTCTTCAAGGTTTCTTAGATAAGTCAGTCTTTCGTAAAGTTTGCGTAATTGTTCGTCGTTAAGCTGTCCTGTAACTTCTTTACGGTAACGCGAAATAAACGGAATAGTATTCCCTTCGTCAATTAAGTTTACCGCCGCGTCAACTTGCCATTTTGCAACGTCTAGTTCTTCGGTAATTTTTAGATTTATATCCATTAACTGTCTCCTAATCGGCGCGTAGTCATTATTATAAAACTTGATTATAAAGCGTCGATTTTCTAATTATAATGCTTTTTGAGCGTTTTTGCAAGAATAATTTTGGAGTAAAAAAAGATATTTTAACTGGTTTGTTATTACAAATCAAAGCGCTATTTTTTTGTATATGAAACAATATGAATTGTATTGTCATTTTGACAAACTACAAATAATAACCTTTACGAACAAATTAAATATTCAAAAAAAGAGAAACGCATTTGTTTGCGTTTCTCATCGATATTTAAAAAATATTTATTCTTGCTTTCAAATACTCTTTAAGTTCGGCAAGCGGTATGCGTTCCTGTTGCATTGTGTCGCGGTCGCGTACCGTAACGGCGTTGTCCGTTTCTGTATCGAAGTCTACCGTAACGCAGTAGGGTGTACCTATTTCGTCCTGACGGCGGTAGCGTTTGCCGATGCTTCCCGCTTCGTCGTATTCGCAAGCAAACTCTTTAAGTAAATCGTTGTATATTTCGCTTGCCTTGTCTCCCAATTTTTTAGACAGCGGCAGTACGCATACCTTAACGGGTGCAAGTTCGGGGTGCAAGTGAAGTACAACGCGCGTATCATTGTCGCCGACAACTTCTTCGTCGTATGCGTTGCTTAAAAATGCCAAAAACGCTCTGTCTACGCCCAAACTCGGTTCGATAACGTACGGAATATATTTTTCGTTTGTAATCGGGTCGGTATAATCAAGCGGTTGACCTGCCGTTTCCTGATGGCGCGTAAGGTCGTAGTCCGTTCTGTCGGCGATTCCCCACAGTTCTCCCCAACCGAACGGGAATTTAACTTCAAAGTCGGTTGTGGCTTTGCTGTAAAAGCACAGTTCGTCTTTGTCGTGGTCGCGCAGACGCAAATTTTCCTCTTTCATACCTAGGTCGAGTAACCACTGTTTGCAGAAGTTTTTCCAGTAGTCAAACCATTCAAGGTCAGTGTTCGGCTTGCAGAAAAATTCCATTTCCATTTGCTCGAATTCTCTTTGGCGGAAGATAAAGTTTCCGGGGGTTATTTCGTTGCGGAACGCCTTACCTATTTGTCCTACGCCGAAAGGTACTTTTTTGCGGGTTGTACGGCAGATATTTTTGAAATTGACAAAAATACCTTGAGCCGTTTCAGGGCGCAAGTAAACGGTAGAAGTGGAGTTTTCCGTTACGCCGATAAACGTCTTAAACATAAGATTAAATTTGCGTATAGGCGTAAAGTCGCACTTGCCGCACACGGGACAGTGTATTTGGTGTTCGGAAATGTACTTAGACATATCGTCGTCCGACATACTTGCAACCGTATTTTCAAGATTGTGTTTCGCTTGGTATTCTTCAATCAAATTGTCCGCGCGGTAACGAGTTTTACAACTTTTGCAGTCCATAAGCGGGTCGGAAAAACCTGCCAAGTGTCCCGTCGCTTCCCATGTTCTGGGATTCATTATAATTGCCGAGTCAAGTCCGACGTTTAGCGGGTGTTCTTTTACGAATTTACGGTACCACGCCTGTTTTATGTTGTTTTTAAGTTCTACTCCTAACGGACCGTAATCCCACGAGTTGGAAAGCCCGCCGTATATTTCACTGCCGGAATATACAAAGCCGCGTCCTTTTGCAAGATTTACCAGTTTGTCCATTGTCAATTCTGCCATAATTTATATAAATCTCCTGTTTTAAACATTTAACGGTTTTCAAATCAACTCACTTGCATTTGCACAAGTGTATATATATGCAATCGTTGCATTATATGCCGTTTAAGATTTTTATATTGTTATTGTTGTCCTTTGCAACAAAAATTGTCGAGCCGATATAAAGCGAAAGCAATTTTTATTCTATTCTAGTTTTTTAACGCTTTTTTGTCAAGCAAGTTGATATAATTGTAAACATTTGCGCAATTATGCTATTTGGCTTATATTTTTAACAAAATTATGCCGTATTGTATCTAAATTTAATGTTGCTTTAATTATACGTGTTTAAAATAACATATAATGGTGTAGCGTTTATAACATAATGTTAAACTTGCATTATTTACCAGATTATGGTAAAATACTCAACATAAGGAGAAATACTACTATGAGAATGGGCAATCCGTCGCTTAGACGTTGGGTGGCAAAATCCGGTCGCGGCGAAATGGGTATGGAAACACAGCCTGCAACCTACAAGGGAGTTTACGGCAAAGCCGCAATTTACGGTGTACTTACAATGCTCTCTGCCTTGGCAACAGAACTGGTTGTTTATTTGTGTATGAAAAACGATCTTGCTTCTGCGCTCATCGGCGTAGGCATTGCTACTGCGGCGTGTACTCTGCCTTTGCTGATTATGTCGCTTGTAATCGCTTTTGTTCCGTCAACAGCCAAGGTGCTAGGCATAATCTATTCGGTATTGCAGGGCGGGCTTTTAGGTTGTTTATCGCTGTTTGTAGATATATTCGTCGGTTTCGGTATATCCATTGCCGCGCTGTTGGGTACGGCAATAGTGTTCCTTATATCCGTTGCGGTCAACAAATTGCTGGAAGTTAAAATCAGCAGTAAGTTTATGCGCTGTATTATGATAGCGTTTTTCAGCCTTATTATTGTACAACTTGTTATGTGGGCGCTTAGCGCTTTCGGAGTGTTTACTTATGCCGAAACGTTTTACTTTTGGATACAACTCGGCATTTCCGCAGTTTGTATAATTTGGGCTACGATTATGCTCACATGGGATTTGCAAAATATAGACATTTTAGTACAAAGCGGTGCCGACAAAAAGTACGAGTGGAATGTGGCGTTTTCGCTTGTAACGACCCTTGTATATTTGTATGTGGAAATTTTGGAGTTGATACTGCGCCTGCTTATGCTGTTTCAAAGAAATAAAAACTGAGTGAGTTATGAACGAGATAGTTACAACACAAAAATTACTTAATAAGTCGGGCGCGTTATCCAACGCAGGTTATGCCAAACGTATGCTTTACGTTTATGACCGCAAGCGCGTTAAATGCCCTCCGCTAAGGTTAAAGGAATGGGATTTTTACCAAATCCACTTCGGGCATATCGTCTTGCAGATGACAATGGGGCATATTTCTTATGCTACGTCCGTTTCGGCAACGCTTATCGACCTTGATACGGGTAAACGCCGTAGCGTAGGCAAACAGATTTTGTTTAAAAACGCATTTAAAAACAAAATGTCCGAAAATCCCGAAACACCAAGCACGTTGAAATATTTTTCCGACAATATTCTATGTCAGTTTGAAGTAACCGAAAAGTCCAGACGGTTGTCTTTAAGTTGCGTGGGTAAAAAAGGTTTAAAAGCAGAAATTGACGTTTTGCTTACAAACTGCTCTGCAAATAAGGACAAAATGGTAATTGCCACTCCTTTTGCCAACCGTCATCAGTGGTATCTCAACTACAAGGAAAACTGTTTTGTTGCAAGCGGACGATGCCGTATTGACGATATGGCGTATGAAATACACAACGGCTTTGGTCTTTTGGACTGGGGGCGCGGCGTATGGCCGTATTCTCACAGTTGGGTGTGGGGCAACGGCGGAACGGTTGTCGACGGCAAACACTTCGGCTTTAATATAGGCTGGGGTTTCGGAAATACTTCTGCCGCTACCGAAAATATGTTTTTTTACGATAACAAAGCGTACAAACTCGGCAAGGTAGAGGAAATGCAGATTGGCGATGACTACCGCTATACAGATGACGAAGGGCGGTTTGTTTTCGACGTCGAAATGCTCTACGACAACTATACTACTACAAAGGCTGTAATTGTAAACAACAGTTGTCATCAGCGTTTCGGCTTGTGGTGCGGCTACGTCGTTTTGGACGACGGTCAACGTCTGTATGTCCCGCCGTTTTTGGCGTTTTGCGAACACGCGAAAAACCATTGGTAAGTCGCTCGTGTGTATCCGTTTTAACTTCGCGCTTCGCGAGGCGTAAAACGTATACACACTCGCTCCAGTGTTAAGCGGATACGTTTAATTAAAATTGTCGCTCGGGCGAACCACTCGCTCTTGTGTCAAGCGGAAGGACATTGTTTAAACTTTGTTGCTCGTGCATTCGGCTAAAAAAAGGCTTTGCTTCGTCCGCAACGGAGTTGCGTTCTCGTTGCAGATACTTGCAGCGCAGCGCAACAAAAATTACTGAGTTACCGGTAAGCGAAAGTAATTTTTCTTTTTGTTGCGAACACACTCGCTCTCGGTATCACAAGGTTGGGTTTAATTTAACTTATCGTTTGTGTATATCCGTTTTAATATCGTGCTTTGAAGTGTGTAAAATATATACGCGCCGGCTATTGTTTCATTGTAAGAAATTATCGAAATTTTTTTTCGCAGTTTAAGTCATGCATACAACTGCTTTAAACAAAATAACCCGATTAAACTTTTTACGGTTTAGTCGGGTTTTTGCATTTTTATTTTTAATTTTATTCACTTTTATACTTCCTTTTTGTGGCTTCGCCGCCGCGAATGTAGCGGTCGTCCCAGTTATCGCGCAGTATTTCGTAAACGTCGTTATACAGTTGTTTGTCAATTTGCGGAAGCCGTTCGGCAAGGTCCTTGTGCGCTGTCGATTTGCTCACGCAGTATACCTTTGCGACTTCGCGTACGGTACACTTGTTTTTTAACAGGTATGTTGCAATATCCGTTACGCGTTCCGCAATATAGTCTTTCATTAACGTCTCCGACAGTGGTGTTGATATATTAAATGTCGGAATTTGCAATTTTAGACCGAATTTTTGATTTTTATATAATAAGAAAATTCCGCTTAACACTAAATTTGCTAAGCGGATTGTAATTATAAATATTGTTGCTGCATACGATATGTTTTATTTTTAAAATGTATTCAGTGCCGTTTTTAGTGCAAATTGCTACATCAGTGCGCACCCTGAATATGCAAAAGATTGTTTAAATTGACTTGAGAACGGTTTGTAAAAGCATATTTATTTTTTGCCGTCTGTGTCGATGCTGTCCCACAAATTGTAACGTTCGGGGTGCATAACGGCGTTGGCAAATTTTTCCGAAAGGTTAGGGTACTTTTTAGATAAGTCGGCAAGCAGTTGTTTCATACTTTCGCGCTCGGTGTGTTTGTTTGCAGGGCAAGGATTGTGTACTACGGGCATTGTCTTTGCCAAGCCCGAAATATCCTTTTCCGCAAGGTAAATCATAGGGCGTATAAGCGTTACTCCGCTTCTTGACATATACGACTTGGGCTGAAATGTATTCAGTCTGCCTTCGTAAAACAAACTTAGCAAAAACGTTTCTACAACGTCGTCTTTGTGGTGTCCTAGTGCAAGTTTGTTAAACCCCCTGCTTGTAATCTCGCTGTTTAACGCTCCGCGCCGCATTTTGGCGCACAAACTGCAAGGGTTTTTCTCTTTACGGATATCGAATATAATTTCGGCAATATCCGTTTTTACGACGGAGTATTCTACTCCCAGTTTTTTGCAGTATTGAGTAATAGGGGTGTAAGCATTTTCCGTAAACCCCATATCCACCGTAACCGCCATAAGGTCGAATTTGCAGTCAAAATATTTTTGATATTCGGCAAGTAACGTCAGCAAAACAAGACTGTCCTTGCCGCCGGAAACTCCTACGGCAATTTTGTCGCCGCTTTCTATCATTTTGTAATCTTGTATCGCCCGTCTGAAGGGCGAGAGCATTTGTTGCATATTCATAACAATATTGTAAACGCTTTGCGGTATTTTATCAAGCGTTTTAAATGTCTCTGTCCGTGTCGGTTGTCAAAGTTTGTTTTGCGGAGTATTATTCGGTAAAAGTGCAGCGCCGTACTAAAATTAAAACATTTTTATAAAAATTATAAAAATAACTATTGACAAAATAAATGATAAAGTTTATCATATAATTATTAAAGGATAACTTTCAATGAGATTTTCTAAACAGCGCGAAGCGGTGTACAATGTGCTGTGTCAAACCACATCGCACCCCGACGTTGCGTGGATATACGCCCGAACGCGCGAGATTATTCCCAACATAAGCATAGCAACGGTTTACCGCAATTTACAAGAATTGCTTAGTATCGGCAAAATAAAAAAGTTAAGCGCGGAAGGATATGCGGAGAGATACGACGCAAACGTCTCCGACCACGCGCATTTAGTTTGCAGTTGCTGCGGTAAAATCGTAGATATCGATATGTCTCAAGTTGACGTTAAACATAGTATTGCAGGCGTTGACCGTTACGAGATAACTTTTTACGGCTGTTGCGACGAATGTCGTAATAATAAAGACGCAAGTCAAAATAAACAATAAAGGAGAAATCAAATGAAAAGATGGATTTGTAATGTATGCGGATATGTTCACGAAGGCGAAGAAGCGCCCGAAATCTGCCCGTTGTGCGGAGTAGGCGCAGAAGATTTTACGCTTGAAGAAGAATAAGCCGCATTGTAATGTAACGCATTGTTTTAATTTGCCCCAATATGATAAAAAGTATTTTATAGGCAGATTTGATTTACTGCGGATATATTTTCTGTAAAATAAAGTATTAAATAGGCATTTATATGCCGCAAAAAATAAATAGGAGAATTTTAAAAATGAAATTTGTATGTTCTGTATGCGGATACGTTCACGAAGGAACGGAAGCCCCCGAAAGATGTCCCCAATGCAAAGCCCCTAAGGAAAAGTTTGTTGCGCAAGCAGGCGAACTCAGTTGGGCGGCGGAACACGTTGTAGGCGTTGCTCAAGGCGTTTCTCAAGATATAATCGATGATCTTCGCGCTAACTTTAACGGCGAATGCAGCGAAGTTGGTATGTACCTTGCTATGGCTCGCGTTGCTTTCCGCGAAGGTTATCCCGAAATCGGACTCTATTGGGAAAAGGCTGCTTACGAAGAAGCCGAACACGCCGCTAAATTTGCCGAACTGTTGGGCGAAGTTGTAACCGACAGCACCGCTAAAAACCTTGCTATGCGTATCGAAGCGGAAAACGGCGCAACGATGGGCAAAACTGACCTTGCAAAGCGCGCAAAGGCAGCAGGATTGGACGCTATCCACGATACCGTTCACGAAATGGCTCGAGACGAAGCCCGCCACGGAAAAGCCTTTGAAGGATTGTATAACCGTTATTTTAAAAAGTAATATTTAAATAATATTTTAGCAGTCTCTGCAGTTTTGCGGAGGCTGTTATTTTTTGCGTTGCGGCAATTCAAAAAAATGACTTGACTTTTTCTAATCGGGGGGGGGTATACTTGTGTTACATTACTACATAGGAGGGAAAAACTATGGCAAAAAACAAAAAAGTCGAAAACCTCACGCCCGACCAATCTACGTTTACGGGCGGTGCGTTTGCTAACTTTTTCAGAGGGTTGTTGTCGGGGTTCGTTACGTTTATTACTTTAGGGTTGGCATATCCCGCAATGGTGTGCTGGCGTATGCGTTGGGAAGCCTCGCATACATACATTAACGGCAGACGTTTAGTATTTGACGGCAAAGCGCGTCAACTGTTCGGCAATTATATCAAGTGGGTATTGTTGAGCATAATAACGTTAGGTATCTATTTTTTGATAAAGGGCAGGTTGCTGATAATAGAGTGGCAAACAAAGCATATCCATTTTGAGGGAGTAGAGGCAGACGAGGAAAACAATCAATCTCACTTTGACGGCAAGTGGTATCAACTGTTCGGTATCAATTTCGTAGCAAATTTAGTAACGGTCATTACTCTGACCATTGGCTTCTATTGGGCGCATTGCTACAAGGAACGTTGGTATGCAAAACACAAAACAATAGACGGGCATACAATGTACTTTGACGGTACGGGTATGCAGTACTTCGGCAAACGTATATTGTGGACTTTGCTGACCGTTGTAACGCTTGGTATTTATTCTTTTTGGCTGATTGTAAAAAGCAAAAAGTGGACAATATCTCATACCTTTGTAGAAGACGCCGAAACGCTTCCTCCCGTGTCAGAAATGACTGACGAGGAAAAAGGTATTAAAAAACCTAAACCTCCCAAAAACAAATGGGCGATAGCAGGTTTTGTATGCTCGGTCTTTGGAGGATTGGGCGCGTTGGGAATGAGCGTGTATTTTTGTTTCATTCACTATCCGGAAACATTGCAAGGGTTGTATTTTATGTTCGCAATAGGTATTTTGGTACCATGTAGCGTAATATCGTTTTTGTCATTTGATATCATAGGTTTCAAGAGGCGAGTCAAATTCGACGATCGCGGTAAAAAGATGTCAATTTCCGGCATGGTATTTGCAGTTTTATATATTATTCCAATTATATGTTTTTCGGGTGTCGCTTTCGCTAGGGTAGAAATGTCATTGCCTGATTATGTTATTGAAGCATGTCCGCATAGCAATGCAGTATACATGCAACCGAAAATAAGTTGTACAGAGGAAGGAAATGCAGGATATTGGTATTGCAAAGATTGCGATGGTTGTAAAATAACGCACCGGTGGTATTCAGGTATAATGAGTGAATATGAAGATGAATGGTGTCCTAATTATATTGCTGAACAACGCTTTGGACCGCTAATAATTCCTCCATACCATAATTATTTTTATTATAATAACCACAACGAATGTATGTTACTGTATTGTAAGAATTGCGGACTACGCAAAACGGACGAATTTCAAAACGAAATGACATTTGACGAATTTTTGAATTCATATAACACGCGACATGGCAATCGAATTTTAGAAGATAATTACAATAAGGTATATGATGCTTTTGCTTTTCAATTACGAGATATATATCCCAATCATAACAATGCGGCATTGATCAATGATTCTTCAGTAAATATCGTATATTTTGATGAAAATCATGACAATAAAATAGAAAAGATACAAGTAACATTTATTGTAAAATTGGATACAGGCGAAAGGGTAAATATTGATGCGATACTTGAATTGGACCCTGTAGATGTGCGTTATATTAATAATTATGTAGAGCAATCATTTAATATAAGCGATTCGTCTTATAGATTTTCGTGGTCGCATGAATATAGGATTGATTTTACTGGCGTTGTTACAAATGTTGAAACTCAAATAATGAACGTTGACTGACAATTAAAACGTAAATTAACTACAACAAACCAAGGGACGTTTTGCAATGCAAAGCGTCCTTTTGCTTTTCGCGTACTGTTGATAGCAGAATATATTATTTTTAACGACCGTTGTTAATATCCGTTAATTTTAAAGCATTGCAAAATTTGACAATGTATTATATAATTTATTATATGGCATTATTTAAGCGTAAACAAAACGGCGACGGTTTTATAAAATCCCGTTACAAACTAGGGCTGGCGCTTTCGGGCGGCGGAACAAGAGGTTTTGCTCACATAGGCGTTTTGCGCGCATTCGAGCAGTCGCGTATAAAATTCGATTGCGTTGCGGGCACAAGCGCAGGCAGTATTGTGGGAGCAATGTATGCGGCAGGTATCACTTGCGAACAAATGCTTGAGGAAGCCAAAACTTTGCGCCGTAAAGATATTGTAAACTCGAAATTAGTCTTGCGGTCGGAATCTGCAAATGTAGAGGCTATAGCCGACAGACTGCTGTCGGGCAAAAGTTTTAACGAACTGAATATGCCCTTTTGTGCGGTTGCAGTGGACATATCCAGCGGACGGGAAGTTGTGTTAAACGAAGGTAGCGTTGCGCGCGCAGTTTCGGCATCCTGTGCAGTACCGATGCTGTTTAAGCCCGTCGAACTTGACGGTATGCTGCTTGTTGACGGCGGACTCTTGAACAATATGCCTGCGGACGTGTGTAGGCAAATGGGCGCGGACATTGTGATAGGGGTGGACTTGAATCACAACCGCGGAAGCGGAACAAAGTCTAAAAAACTTAAAGATACGCTTGTGGCAACGTGGAATATAACTACAAAGTCTACAATGTACAAAGGGCTTTTAAACAGCGATTTGGTAATAGAACCCGAACTTTCCGAATACAAAAACACAAGTCTTGACAATATAGACCAAATGGTGGAAGAGGGTTACCGCTCCGCAATGGAAAAAATGTCCGAAATCAGAGAGTTGTTACTGATACGCTAAACTAATACGGTTGGAGAAGATTATGAAAAGTTCTGAAAAATTAAACTTATACGCATTTAAAAGGCTTTTTGTTATTTTGCTTGTTGCTGTGCTTGTTGTGTGCGGCGCAGGCTTAATTGCGTGTAATATATTTGTTAAGTTAGATTCAATATCGGCAGTATATAACGGGGACGGTATAGAAGTAGGCGGTGCTCTCGAAAAGAGCAAAATTACCGTTACTGCAAAGTACAGCGACAATTCCGATAAAACCGTAACGAACTTTGAACTGTCGGGGTTCAGTTCGGAAACAGCAGGCGACAAGGTTGTAACAATCAGTTATACGGAAAATAACGTAACAAAAACCACAACCGTTACTGTAAAGGTTGTTGAAACAAATCCTGAACCCGTAACGCTGGTTTCTATTACTGCGGTTTACAACGGACCGGAAATTGAAATCGGCGGTACTCTCAACAAAGCAGATATAGAAGTAACGGCGTATTACAGCGATACAACCGATAAAGCCGTAACCGATTTTGAAGTAAGCGGTTTTGACTCGTCCACATTTGGAGTAAAGCGCGTAAACGTAACCTACACTGACGGAATAAAAGTCGGCTGTGTTGTAGAAATTACCGTAAAAGAAAAAACTCCCGAAGTTGCAAATTACGGCAAATACGGTATTTTGCAGCAGGACGGTTCTGTCAAAATTACAAATACGTCCTATGTCCAAGACGAGTTGCAAATACATTTTATAGCGTTTGAAAACAATTTGGCAGGCGACAGCGTTTTCATCAAGGCAGGCGACACGGATATTCTTATTGACGCAGGAAGTACCTATTCCAGCGCGGCAACAATAGACAAATACATTTCTAATTACTGCACAGACGGCGTGTTAGAATACGTCATTGCTACTCACGCGCACGAAGACCACATTTCGGGTTTTGTAGGCAACAGTACCGTTTCGGGAATACTGGACAGGTATAAATGCGAAAATATCATCCGTTATGCAAACAGAAACACGACTTCGCAGGTAAGCAAAGATTTTGAAGCGAAGTGCGACGTTCAAAAGCAAAACGGCGCAAACGTAATAACGGCGTTAGAGTGGTGGAACAACGAAAGCGGACGCAAAATAAAACTTACCGATTATATCGAAATGGAGATAGTATATAACAAGTACTATGCGTCTCCGATAAAGAGCGATGAAAACTCAAACTCGGTATGCGTTATGTTTAACCAGTACGGACAGAACTACGACAATACAAACGCAGAAAACCCCGATAACGACAAATATGTCAACCATTACTTATTTACAGGCGATTTGGAGTCAAACGGTGAAAGAGCAATGGTACAGTATTATAACAGTATCGAAAAGCCGCTTCCCCATTGCGTTTTGTATAAGGGCGGACATCACGGCAGCGACACATCTTCTTCTCAGGAGTTAATGGCGGCAATAACGCCCAAACTTGTCTGTATCTGCACTTGCTGCGGCGACAAAAAGTACAATTTTCCCGCTCAGGAAGCGATAGACCGCATTGCCGTGCAAACGGATATGGTGTTTTTAACAAACGTAAACGTTGAAGGCTCAAGTTCTACGCCTCTCAATGGCAATATTTGTGTAACGTCCAACGAAAAAGGCGTTTTTGTTAACTGTACTAACAATAATACCTTGTTTAAAGATACCGAATGGTTTAATCAAAACAGGATATGCCCCGAGGCGTGGAAAAAACAGGAAGAAACTACCGGACAGCAAACGGCATAAAATATTTTGGCAGGGAGGAAAACGTATGGCAAACAAATCCGACGGCGGTAACAAAAAGACTTCCGGCAGTTCGGCAAAAAAGAAGTCGGGCGGCAAAAGCACGACCAAAGCCAATGTAAACCGCGTGGTAAAGGCGGCAAAAAAGTACGATACGTCTAAAAATTTTAAAGAGAACAAGGACGCGCTTACGGGCATTGTCGCGGCGACTGCCACAAGCGCAAGCAGAGCGTCTAATAAAAAACAGAAAAAGTTTTTTATCGTTCTTACCGTTATTTTAATAATTGCTTTTGTTGTCATAGGTTGCGTAGGTTATTATAAGGGTTGGTTCGATCCGCTTATAATATCCGACAATACTTTAAAATTTAACAGCAATACTTACGATGTTGCGGCAATCAAAAACGAGCAGTTGTCCATTCACTTTTTGGAATTAGGCAACAATTTTACTGGCGACTCGGTGTATATAAAGGCAGGCGAAACGGATATTTTAATCGACGCCGGTTCTAGAGCGGGCAGTGCCGAAACTATTGCCGAGTATGTCGACAATTATTGTACCGACAACAAGTTGGAATACGTCATAGCCACTCACGCCCATCAGGACCATATTGCTGGTTTTGTAGGCACAAAGGAGGCGCAAGGCATATTTGACAGATACGAATGCGAGAATATCATTCAATTTTCCCGCACAAACGCAACAAGTCAAGTTTACAAAGATTTTTGCGCAAAGCGCGACCAAGCACAGCAGAAAGGCGCAAACGTATATACCGCTCTCGATTGCGTAAACAATGCAAACGGCGCGCAGAAAGTTTACGACTTGACGGGCGACGGCTCTGTAACAATGGAGATACTTTACCAAAAGTATTACGAACAGGAAACGTCTAACGAAAACAATTATTCCGTTTGCGTGCTTATTACTCAGGGCGACAACCATTATCTTTTAACAGGCGATTTAGAAGACAGCGGCGAAACGTCGCTTGTCAACAGCAATCCTGATTTACCCGAAGTTCAGTTATACAAGGGCGGGCATCACGGTTCTTATACTGCCGCAAGCGCGTCGTTACTGCACAAAATAAAGCCTCAGTGTATTTGCATTTGCTGTTGTGCAGGCAGTGTAGAGTATACTAAAAAACTCGAAAACACATTCCCTGCGCAAAAGTTTATTAACCGTATTGCGCCTTATACCGACGCCGTTTACGTTACGACTGTCGGCGAAATCGAAAAGAACGGCGATTCGTACAAAGACGTCGGTTTTGCTTCGCTAAACGGCAATATAGTGTACGCGTGCACAAATGGTCAAGTGTCAATGTATTTTTCCGAGTCGGACGTAAAACTGAAAGACACCGAATGGTTTAAAAATAACCGAACGTGCCCGTCAAGTTGGAAATAATTCTGCAATTTTAAAATGTATTTATAAATTTTGGTATGATAACTTTTGAATTTTACGGCAAGTCGCACGGCGAAGGATACGGCGGCAAAATATCGGGATTGCCTGAAGGAGCGTCTTTTAGCGTTGCATACGTTAACGAGCAACTTAAGTTGCGTAAAAGCGGCGTAGGGCGTAGCGGAAGACAGCAATACGATGACATCGTTAGTTTTGTAGGCTTTGAGAGCGATACGGTTACTGTCAGCGGCGATTTGGAATTTTTTGTGCCTAATCACAGTATCGAAATCCGTCCCGAAATTACCGCTCTCAGAAGCGGACATATAGATTTAGTCGGACAAGCTCGTTACGGACAAAGCGTCCGCGAACTTAACGAGCAGGCTTCGGCAAGAAGCAGTGTCTGCTATGTCGTTTTGGGCGCAATCTGTAAACAACTTTTAGCAAGTAAAAATATTTCCACTTATCACTATGTCGAAAAAATCGGCGGTATTGCTTCGCGCAACAGATACCGTTTCGGAGTATCTGAACGCGAGGAACATTTTGCTTTGTTGCATTGTCCGTGCAGGTATGCGACAAATTTGATGCTGGACAAAATTACCGCTGTTGCTCAAACGGGTAACAGTCTCGGCGGAACGGTTGCCGTAGGAGCAACGGGCGTAGAAATGGGCATAGGCGAAGCATTACCGTACAGCGAACGTTTGGATGCGGTAATATCCGCCAATCTTATGGGAATACCGTCTGTAAAGGGAATAACTTTCGGAATAGGAGAAAAATACGCAGGTCTGACAGGCATCGAGTGCGCGGACAAATTAAAGCTCGAAAACGGAAAAATAGTATACGGTACCGATAATTGCGGCGGTATTGTGGCAGGTATAACAAACGGGCGCGATATTTTGTGTCATTTAACAGTCAAACCCGTACCTACGGTCAAAGGAGTAGAAACGGTAGACAATGTAACAAAACGGACTGTTATACAGCATTACGAACGCGCCGATACTTGCGTAGTTCCTAATGTCGGCGTGATTGCCGATAATATTTTGGCTTACGTTTTGCTTAATCAGTTATTAAAGCAAGGTAAATTTTAAATGGTAAATTTCAAAAAATTCAATTTAAACGATTACAAAGATTATTTGATTGTTACCGATGAAAAGTTGAGCGGTCTTTACGGAATAGCAAGCGACAACGTTTACTTATTGCCGCAGGGAGAACAAGCAAAGAGTTTTTGTTATGTCGAAAAACTTTGCGAGTGGTTTTTGAGTAAAAACCTTGAGCGACAAGGACGCATTGTTGCGGTAGGCGGCGGCAGCGTAAGCGACGTTGTAGGTTTTGCGGCAAGCGTATATAAGCGCGGCGTAAATTTGACGGTTGTGCCGACCACTCTTGTTGCGCAAATAGACGCCGCTATCGGCGGCAAAACTGCAATAAACTTGGGAACGGTAAAAAACGCCGTAGGCTCGTTTTACAATGCCGATGTCAATATAGATACTGATTTTTTAAAAACGCTTAGTAAAAGGCAATTAACGGACGGACAGGGCGAACTTTTAAAATACCGTATGTTAAGCGCAGGAATCGATAATGCGTGCGGAAAGGATATGCTTGATTTAATCAAAGCGTGCGTAAGTTACAAAACGGAATTGTGCAATGCCGATATGTACGATTTGGGCATTAGGCGCAAACTTAACTTCGGACATACAGTAGGGCACGCTATGGAATTGTCTTTAAATCTCACGCACGGCGAGGCGGTTGCAAACGGCTTGTATTACGAAACGTTGCTTGCATACAAACTGAAATTATGTACCAAAAATTATTTAGACAAATGGCAGCGGGAAATACTAACACGTTTTACGGTGTATCCTTTGACAGACGAAATTTTGAATTTGACGTCAAACGACAAGAAAAACACCGACGGCAATATTTCATTTGTTTTACCCGATAAATTTGAAACCGTTTGTTTGCCGTTAGATACCGTCAAATCGTTATTATAATTACTAAGGAAAGGAACAATGCTTAACTTAAACGGACAATTTAAATTTTGCCCAGACTATATAGGCGGAGACAAATCAATCTCTCACCGCGCGCTCATATTGGCGTCTGTTGCCGATAGAGAGAGCGTCATTCGCAATTTGTCAATTTGCTCAGACGTTTTGACTACCGTCATATGCCTCCGTAAGTTGGGCGCGACAATAAATCTAAACGGTACGACGGCAACCGTTACCCCGATAAAAAAGCCAAACGGCAACGTGGTATTAGATTGCGAAAACAGCGGAACGACGGCTCGGCTGCTTGCGGGGCTTGTGGCAGGACTTGGCGTAAAAGCAAAATTTACGGGGGATAATTCCCTTGTCAGACGCCCTATGGACAGAGTGGTAACTCCTTTAAAAACTATGGGTGCGGATATTTCTGTAATCGAAGACGGCTTGTTTGAATGCCTCGGCGGAAAACTCAGAGGCAATACGTTTTATGCCCAAGTCAATTCAGCGCAGGTTAAGTCTGCGGTTTTGATTGCAGGACTGTTTGCCGACGGCACAACGCAGTATGTCGAAAGTATACCTACGCGCAACCATACGGAATTGTTACTTGATTATTGCGGCGCAGATATCAAAACGGACGGCGTAACGGCGGCGGTAACTAAAAGTACTGTAAAAGCGTTTGATATTACCGTGCCGAACGATGTTTCGTCTGCCGCGTATTTGGTGGCGTTGGCATTGCTTACAAACAGCGAAGTAACGGTAGATAACGTTTTGTTAAACGACAGTCGTATAGGCTTTTTAAACGTTTTGACAAAGAGCGAAGCGAATATCAAGATAAAAAACGTCCGCTTGCAATTCGGCGAAGAAGTCGGCAGTATCGTTGTCGAAAATAGCATTTTAAATCCGCTGTATGCCGATGAGCAGGACGTAGCCGACGGCATAGACGAAATTCCTGCGCTTGCAAGTATGGCGATGTTAATAAAGGGAACGCACGTTTTCCGTAACGTTGCCGAATTGCAAAATAAGGAATGTAACCGTATCCGCGCCATAGAGCATATTGCGGCGGTATGCGGACAAAAAGCGGTTTTTGACGGTAAAGACCTGACAATTATATCCAACGGTCAACGCCCCGTTTTGCCGGAATTTACAAGTTTCGGCGATCACCGCATTGCAATGTGTCAAGCGGTTTTGTCAATCGCTTGCGGCGGCGGAAGTATAGATGACGCTCCGTTTGACGTTTCATTCCCTGCGTTTTATCAGTCGCTGGGTTTAAATGTATTAAAGTTCGGTTTAATTGGCAGCGATGTCGGTACGAGTTTGTCTCCCGTGCTTATGCGTTACTTGTCGCGAGGTTCAAATATTGCCTGTGAATACAAAGCAGTTACGCTGTCAGACGTTATTTCCGACGGTAAATTACTTGAAATTATAGACAAATTCGACGGGCTGAATATCACAATGCCTTTTAAGCGCAGGGTTTCAAAATTGTTAGAATCAAATTGCGTTTCGGTCAATACCGTGGGTAAAAATATTCTTCCGCAGTCAACTGACGGTTACGGTATAACAAAATCGTTATTCAACAGAAAAATAGATATACGCAACAAACAATTATTGATAGTGGGCGCAGGAGGCGCCGCCGAAAGGTGCATAATCGAATTGCAGTTGTATAACGCACAGATGAAAGTACTGAACCGAACGGCGTTGCACGCAGAAGAACTGACAGAAAAGTACAATCTGGAAAATCAACTCGAAAAGCCGTACGGAGTGTTAAGTTTTGTTCCAGAGTGCGAATTTGAACAGGGTATGGGACTGCCTGAAAGCGCAGAGTTTGTTTTTGTTGCAGACTATAAGGGTTATAGCGGACTTGCCGAAAAAGCCCGCCGCCGTCATATCCCTGTTGTAAGCGGATTGGAAATGCTGTATCATCAGGGAGCAAAAAGTTTTGCGCTTTGGACGGATACCCGTACTCAGGACGATTTTGACGGATTTTTAAAATATGTTGAAAGTAAGCGTTTGGGAGAAAAAAACAAATGAGAATACTACTGCTTAACGGCGTAAATATGAATATGTTAGGCAAGCGTAAAACGGAGTTTTACGGAACGGATACACTAGACGCTTTGCAAAAAAAAGTATCCGAATATGCCAAGCGTTTAGGTGCGGAAGTTGTTTGCGCGCAGAATAACGAAGAGGGCAAGCTCGTCAATATTTTACAGCAAGCAAACTGTGCCGGTATAATTTTTAACGCGGGCGCATACAGCCATTACAGTTATGCCTTGCGCGATTGTATCGAATGTATCGATATCCCAGTTGTCGAAGTGCATATGTCGGATATATATGCGCGTGAAAACTTCCGTCATACGGACGTGTTGCGCGACGTTTGCTCGGCTTGTTTTTACGGCAAGGGTATACAGAGTTATTATGATGCCGTAGATTATTTGGTGAGTAGGTTGAGTGTTGCGCAATGAAAATCGTTTTAATAGGCTTTGCTTGTTCATACAAGACGTCCGTAGGAAAAATTTTAGCAAAAAAACTGGGGTATGATTTTGTAGATATAGACGATGAAATAACACGGTTGGCAGGTTGTTCGATAAAGGATATTTTTACTGAATGCGGCGAAAAGGAATTCCGCAATTTTGAAAGTCGTGCGCTTGATTCGTGTTACGGTATCGAAAATACAGTAATCGCTTGCGGCGGCGGTAGCGCAACGCTTAAAGAATTTGAAGCGTTGGCAAAAGAATCTACCATTGTTTGGCTTAAAGTAAACGCTAAAACCGTTTTTGACCGCCTTGACGGGACTTCACGGCCGTTATTCGATAATTTGAGTATAAGTGAGCTGGACAAAATTTTAGCGCAAAGAAATGCCGTTTACGCCCTTTGTGCGCAGGATATTGCAATAGAAACAGACGGTCTTACGTCGCTTCAAGTTTCGGAATTAGTCTATGCTGCATTGATAAATCAGAGCTAAAAATTATATGCCGACGAATTTATAACAACAAATATTACGGTAATAACTGCATTTTTTAGGCATATTGCAGTAAAGAGTTAACGCGGCGCGCTGTATGTTTAAAACAAGACAGCGTGCTTGTTTTCTGTATACAATAAAAAAGTTGCATTCTAGATTGAATGCAACTTTTTACTTATAGGTTATTGATTATTGTTGTTTTCTTTTTTTGAAGATTCTTACAACGACTACAACTGCTAACGCGGCAACCAAGATTACGCTGGAGAGTATCGAAAACAGTAGTGCATAGTCAACTTCTCTCTTTTTGATAGGACTGTTTGTATCGTCGCTCTTGTCGTCTTCGTCTTCGGGAATGGTCTTCATTTCTTTCCATTCTTCATCTGTCGGTTCAACAAGCGTTACTCCCAAGTCTTCAAATCTGTCCGTTTCTTCGTTGATTTTTTCAAACAAGTCGCCATAGCCGTCATTTTCTTTCCACGTTACTGCATATTCGGTAGCGTCTTTATTTTCCGTATCTTCGCCGACAGAATACGTTCCGAGCGCCGTTAGTTTAACATCGTCGTAATATACTGTTGAATTTGTCGTGTCGCCTTCGATTGAACCGTTGAACAGTGCAATGCGAACGTGTTCAAGAGCAGTAGTTCCTGTAACTACAATTATATAGTAGCGTACCCAACCGTTACCCATTTGTTCGTTGGTAGGATCTCCGAATAGTGTATTGTCAATATTCGCGTCCGAAGCGTACTGCTCGGTTACACTTGCCATAATCGCGCCGTCATCTCTTGCTTTATCGTTATTGATAAGATAAATATAAGGTTTTTGTCCGTTTTCGACTTTTGCTATTACGGAAATTGCGTAAACGGTATTTTTTGAAAGCGTGATATTATTGGATATATATCCGAAACTTGTGCCGTTAGTAACAATCTTTAATACGTTTTTGGCATTGTCGTCTATAAGAGAAGCAATCGGGCTGTTAAATTCAATACCGCTTCCCTGAACGGCGTTAACGTCTGTTTTTACGTTGGAGGGGATACGGTCGCCTTGTCCGTCTTTATAAATTGCGTTTTCTCCTGCGAAAACCGGTGTCCAACTGGAAGGTTGGTTTTCGGTTGACGATGTGTGAGTCGAGAAAGAACCGTTTGCCGTTATTGTACTAGCAACAGAACCTATCAAACTGTATGTCTTAACGTAAGTACCGTTGCTTGCGCTTTCGTACGTGTCGGAAGAAATTGCTTCGTGTTCGGGCGTTGTAACGTACATCGTTCCTTTGGGAACATACTTTGCAGTTTCCTCGGGATAACCGTCAATATCTCCGAAAGCGAACAAAATACGGATTTCGTTACCTGTATATGCGGGTTTAAGGTAAATATCGTACTTCGTCCAGCCGTTGTTTGTATCGGTAACTATTTCTTGACTTGTTTCAATAATTATAGTCCCGTTAGATAACGTGGTGTATTCCGTTTCGGAATCGGCTTTACTTTGAACATAAACTTTTGCTTTTGCAAGAGCGTTTTTGTCAGAATCGGTTCTTACCCAAAAACTTATATGATGGTAGTCTTGTGTGTTAGGCGTTATCTGCAAATGAATGGAACTATCGAGTCCTAAAACTTGCGGGGTGCGTACAGTACCGTCGTTAGTAAGTTTGTAAATTCCAAAGCCGCTCGGTTGACCGTCTCTGTTGTAATCTTCGCGTACGGTAAACGGAGAATATTTTTTGCCGTCTACGATAGCTTCGTTAAGATACTTATCTGCCGTATCTAAAAATTCTACCTGCGTAGAGCCTTGCGCTACAAGAGTAAGATATTCGGACTTTTTGTTATCTTTCTTATCTTCTTTGGTAATAGCGTAATACGACTTGTCTTCGGGATCGATTCCGTCTGCATCAACATATTCGCGGTAATCGTTAGCGGTTATTGCTTCGTATTCGATATCGTCAATGAACAAAATGCCTTCGGACTCTTTGTCTGCTTCGTAAACATTACCGATACCGACACTGCATCTAACCGATTGAGAACTCGTTTGACGGTTGAATACGTGGAATTCGTATGCAATCCATTCGTCGTTTTCCGATTTGGGAATGTCAAATTTGTACGCATAGCGGTTTTCTTCAAGCGCGTTAGGCGTAGTGGTGTATTTTTGAATCATTATTGTGGCTGTCGAACCTTCTTTAAGTTGATAGGTGTTAAGCCATACTGTAATTTTAGAAGATGTTGTGGCAGGTATAGAGAAACTGTCCGAAATAATGCTTGCAGAAGAAGGTTCTTTTGTTGCAATCATATAAACGTTGTCATTTTGAGTACTGCTGCTAGGAGTACCGGGATTTGATACGTTTGTTATACTTTCGATAGCAATATCTTCTACTACTTTAGACCAATTCTCTTCGGAGGTATCTACCGTACCCATAACAACTTTTTCGGTAGTTCCAATTGTTTCAAAGTTGTGAGAACTTCCTTCGGGAGATTTGTAACCGTATTTCGTCCAGTTAAGAGCGCTCATAGGGTAAGTTGTGTCTTCAGATCTTACAATAGCAAAGTCGCCGTTTTTGATAGTCAGGTTTGACGACGGTGTATTGTCGGGATTGTTAGTGTCAGGGTCGATTATCGTCGGTTTTAACATAACTGCAAGAACAATAGATATAACGATTACAGCCACTAAACATATAGCCGTAATTATTACCGTTCTTTTTGTGCTTTCCGACATAACGAATTTTGTTGCATTTTTCTTGTTCATAACTTATAAGTACCTCATTGTAAAATTAGCATACTTTTACATATATAAAGACATTTTAATACAAACTAAATTAAAGGTCAATCAAATTAAGACAAACAAAGCGTAATTTGGAGAATAAAATGAATTTATCTGCCAAAAACAAATGGATTTTAGTGATATTTTCGGCTGTTGCAGGTTTTGTAAACGGCTTTTTAGGCGGCGGAGGAGGCGTTATAGTCGTCGCATTACTGCTGTCGGCTATTAAACTCAATCAAAAAAACGCTCAGGCTACGGCATTGCTTGTAATTCTGCCTCTTACACTCGTAAGCGCGGCGGTATATATTTTTAAGGGTCTTGTCGATTGGACTCCTACTCTGTGGGTAACGCTTGGCGTTGTTACGGGCGGCATCGTAGGCGCATTATTGCTTTCAAAACTTAAAAGCAACGTAATCAAGATTATATTTGCAATAGTTTTAATTGCCGGCGGAATAAAGATGTTTTTTTGAAAACGCCACCCTGCGTTTGCTGTTTTGTTTAATTAAATATGAGTAATGAATTTTTCGCCGTTACGCATAAGTGTTTAAAATTTTAACCGCTTAAAAAACTGTTTAGTTTCTCTTTAAATATGTTTGATGACGGTTGTTACTAAAAAAATCAAGTCGAAATCAAATGTTTTCGGCTGCGGAGTTCGCGTAACTGATAAGGAGAATAATATGCAAATATTTTTACTGATTTTGTTCGGCTTTCTTTCGGGAATAATAGGCGGAATGGGAATGGGCGGCGGCACATTGCTTACGCCGCTGTTGTCTTTTTTAGATTTGGAGCAAAAGACTATACAAGCAATAAATTTAATAAGTTTTTTACCTATGTGCTGTGTCGCTCTGGGTTTTCACGCTAAAAACAAACTAATCAAAACAGGGCATATTTGGTGGATAATTATCCCTGCCGTCGCTATGGCAGTGGCGGGCGCGCTGTGTGCGGATATGGCGACGAACAAGATTTTGCGAATGTGTTTTGCTGCGTTTTTAATTTCTGTAGGTATTTGGCAGTTAGTAGTAGCAATCAAGTTTATCGTCAAGAATAAAAAACAATCCAATTTGCCTGTTATAGCGCAACCTATGTTGCCGTCCGTTATTTTAGATGCCGAAAGTAATACTCACGATCAAAAACGCAAAAAGTAAAACTGTTGTTTGATTGTTTATATGCCGATATCCGCATTTGTTAATGTATTAAACTGCAAATTAAAAATAAACTAGTCTTGCTGTAATTTTTGCGGCAGGACTTTTTTAACAGTAGTCGGTTCTACCTTTTTGCAGAGTTTTTACCCAAATGCAATTCGTAACTGTTGGGCGGCGTTGTCTTTGATTTTCCGTTTTGGACGAAAGATTATTCTGAAATTATTAACTTCGTAATGCGTAAAGCCGAAAATAAAAAACCGGGCAAATATTTTAAGTGCGCCTTGTTCAATATGTAATTAATTGTTGCTATTTTTCCGTTAATTTGGTAAAGTATTAACCAGGTAAAAATTATGAAATATTTGGCTTTTGACATAGAGGCGGCAAACGGTTATCAACCGTCAAGTATATGCAGTATAGGTATAGTAATTGCCGACGGACAGTTTAATATTGTGAGCCGAGAGAATGTTTGGATAAATCCCAAAACGCGGTATAACCTAAACGGCACGCGTAAAAACGTGGGTATAGACTTGCACTTAGATAAAAAACTGTTGGATTCTTCTCCCGATTTTTCACAAGTTTACGGCAAAATCAAGGTACTGCTAGAAGACTCCGAATATACGGTTTTAGGACACGCAGTGGATGCCGACGTAAGGATGCTGAACGAGGCTTGCAAAAGATACAAGTTGCCGTCTATTAACTTTGAATTTATTTGCTCTCAACTTTTGTACAGGTTATACAAGGGCGAAAAGAATGTAAGAGGACTGGATAAGATAGCGGCGGAAATAGGGGTTGAATTTACTCAGCATAATTCGGAAGAAGACGCCTATGCTACTATGATGACGTTGAAGTATCTAGTGCAGGAAAGCAATTTGTCTGTTGACGGATTACTGGAAAAGTACAACATCCGCAAGGGAGTAAACAACAATTTTAAAATGGAACGCCCCGTGTCGTTGGACGGACAGGTGTCAAAAAAACGCGTAACGCAGATAGCGTGGGCTAAGATAAAAGAATACGCTTCCGATATTGCTAAAAAATCCGATAAATACAACAATACGGCATTTTGCCTTGCAAGGTCGCTTGAGTTGTCCGATTCGGAACAGTTGTACAGCATTGTAAAACTAATTAAAGAAAACGGCGGCAGATACGTTACCAAATTGACTAAGGCGAATGTATATATCTACTGTGATGACAGAACTGAGCAGGATATTTTGCGCGAGAAAAAAGTCGACGAACTGGTAGAGCAGAGATTGATTTCTAAGGTTAGCGTCAATAAATTTTTGGAAGGTAAACTATGACGGCAAAGGAATTTTTAAAGAAACATAACCAAAGCGCGGAAAGTATAGAAGTAAAGAGTCGTATCGACGATTTTATTTATAAAATGGGTTTGGGACTCAAAGGCGCAGGCGGTATGCCGATGATTCCCACATATCTGATGGACGTTAACCGTTCGTTGATTAAATATAACGACAGGCGCGTATTGATAGATGCCGGCGGAACTAATTTCCGCGTTGCTACAGGCTATTTTGACGGTAACGGCAAAGTCGTTATCGAAAAGTTGGAAAAGAGCAAAATGCCCGCCTCGGACGGAACGCATTTTGGCAAGGAAGAATTTTACGACACAATTGCGGAAAGAATAAAGGGACATTTAAGCGGTGCAACTAATATAGGCTTTTGTTTTTCCTATCAGGTAAATATGGGCGCTGACATTGACGGCGAAGTCGTAATGTTCAGTAAAGAAGTTAACGCTCCCGAAGTAATCGGTACAAAGGTGGGATATGAGACGCTGTCCGCTTGCAAAAAGTTCGACAACGCAGAGCGTAAAATCGTTATTCTCAACGACACCGTAGCCACCCTTCTCGGCGGAATGGCAAATTCGGACAAACAGTATTCTGCGTATCTGGGTTATATATACGGCACTGGAACAAACGTCTGCTACATAGAAAATACGGCAAATATTTTAAAAGTTAAAAATCTGCCTGACGGCAATATGCTCATCAATACCGAATGCGGCAATTACGACGGTTTTAGTGAAGGCGACTTTGACAAAACTTGTATAGAGTGCACGGCTGTTCCCGACAAGCAGCTGTTTGAAAAAATGACCAGCGGTAAATATCTTGCTGATATAATTTACGAAGCGTTAAAAACGGCTGTAAAGGAAAATTGTTTTACGGAAGAAGTAATTCTTGCTCCGTTCGAACTCAAAAACGTTTCGGAATTTTTGAATAACAGCGGCTTTTGTTGCAAATTTAATAACAATGCTGATGAAAATTTTGCCAAAGACGTTTGCCGCGAACTTATCGACCGCGCGGCAAAAATGGGTGCAATAGTCAATTCCGCTTTAGCGGTAGCATCTTGTAGTAATAAGTCTCTGCCCGTAGCGATAGTGGCGGAAGGCACAACTTTTAACCGTTTGACAGGCTACCGTCAGCGTTTTGAGCATTACCTTACGGAAATACTTTCCGAGTACGGTATTGCTTATGAAATAGTTCAGGGAGAAGATTTGAACCTCGTTGGTACTTTAATGGCAACAATGGTTTTGTAATAAACTGTAAACTTGCAGTAAATCCAACTGTACTGCAAGTTTGCGAAGCGTATTGTAACACGCCCTTGTCGTATTTTTATACTCGAACGTGCAGTAAGTACTAATAGGATATCAATTCGTAGTCTGGGTAAATGAAAATGTGCTAAACGGCGACAGGGTAACTCGGATTATACTCAAATACGACATAATTATAAAATAAAAAAAATCAACATTAGGCAAAAGCGTATATAAAATGTGAATATGCGTTTGAAGCGCAAATAGAGGACAAACTATGAATAATTACGAGACGGAACTTCCGCACAATTACAAACTAATCAAAACTATCGACGCGCAAAAGTCAAGTGTCGGATTAGTGCTTAATCTCATTGCTTTGGCTGTCATCGCGGCTGTCGTTGTCGGAGCGTATTTTATAATAGGCGTTCCGTTTAAAGAATTGTTTAATTTAAGCGACAAATACAATTTAATACGGTTGCTTGTGGCATTGGTAATAATGGTAATTTATGTCATCTTGCACGAACTGGTGCACGGCGCGGCGTACAAGGCAATGACAAAACAAAAATTGACATTCGGCATCACTTTGACGGTGGCTTTTTGCGGAGTGCCGAAAATATACGTTTACCGTAAAACTGCGTTAATAGCGGTTTTTGCGCCGTTTGTTGTATTTTTGCCCGTTTTTCTTGTATTGTGCTTTCTTTTACCTTCAGCGTTCAGCAAGTTTTTAGCGGCGTTTATGTTAGGTATGCATATCGGAGGCTGTTGCGGCGACTTGTGGGTAGCGGGATTACTTTTGTTTAAGTATCGCGATAAAACCGTTTTAATGAACGATACGGGTCCCAAACAAACGTTTTATGTATTGAAAGAAAAAACGGACGAGCAGACAGCGGACGGTAGTGTATCGGAGTAATAAAAATTGTCTTCGCCTACCAGTAGCTCGACAATTTTTGTTGCAAAGGAAGACAATAAAAATTATTTTCGCTTACCAGCGGAGCAGAGTTGAGTGAATTTTAAAATAAAGACTTAACACTTGTTCATACACTCGCAATGTTCGGCTTCAAGATTGCAGACGGCGGTTTGACAATTTTTGTTGTAAAGAACTACAATAAAAAAGAGGTCGCAGGGGAGTTACCCTTGCGACCTCATATTTATTTGTAAGAGTTCAGTCTGTAAGCCGAGTTCTGTATTGGACGGTTATCTTTCTAGACCGCTCGTTACCGAACGGTTCAAGCGAATATGTCGAGATGTCGAGCAAACATTTAGTCTCATTTCTTGCACCGAATGGGGTTTACATGAACGCGTTGTCGCCAAAACGTTTGTAGGCTCTTACCCTGCATTTCCACCCTTACAACGGCAAACCGTTGCGGTATATTTCTGTTGCACTTTCCTTTAAGTCGCCTTAACAGGCCGTTAGCCTGCATTCTTGCTCTGTGGTGCTCGGACTTTCCTCGTGTGTAACCACACGCAACCGTCTGGCTGTCTCTTACATTGGTATTATAAGGACGGTCAACTTCTTTGTCAAGCAATAAAAGCAGTTTAGACGGTGGTGTAATGTCGTATTCTAAATAGTTTTGAATATTTGTCCTTTCTTTGCCAGAACAAAATGCGCCTTAATATGTGTATGACTTTTAAAGCGCATTTCAAAAATACCGTACGTTTTATAAATAGTTATTTCTGTCATCCATTAAATAAATAACGGATTTTCCGTAAGTAATAAGCGGTTTGATAAAATGCTTCAAATTCTATTTATGTTAGTTCTCGTCTTTTATTTCTTTTTCTTGTTTAATTGGCCTTTCTTTTTTAAAATGTACAAGCCACAGCGGCAGTGCAACAAATACCATTCCGCCGATTATGTTACCCAAAGTCGTGGGTAGTAAACAGTATAATAAAGACTTGCCCACTGTCAAACCCGCAGCCGCAACACCTGTTTTTGCAGAAGCAAGCAGTCCCGCCGTTAAGTAGTACATATTTGCGACGCTGTGTTCAAAACCGCATACAACAAATGCAAATATGGGCATATATACAGCCAGTATTTTGCCGGACGCGCTCTTGCTTGACATAGACGTCCACACAGCAAGACATACAAGTATATTGCACGGTATTGCGCGTAAAAACGCCTCTAAAAAATTCGCATTGCATTTTGTAGATGCGCATTGTATCGTTGCGTTTGCAATACTCGCGTTCATTGCGCCGCAATAAACTGCCAGTAGTGCGATTATAACAGAGCCTAGTAAATTGCCGAGATAGACTATGCCCAGATTTTTAAGCATAGAGGTTATCTTGACGTCTTTGCTTAGAACGGGGGCTAATAATATGCAGTTTCCGGTAAACAACTCGCTTGCTGTCAGCGTTACGAGAATAAGCCCTACGGGGAAAACAGCCGCTTTAATAAGTACTGATTGTATTCCGTCATAGGCTGATCCTGCGACTGTTGCTGTAAACCCTGCAAGCGCGATAAACGCTCCCGCAAATACTGCGAGTACAAGCATTTTGTACCATTTTTGAGATGTTTTTGCTTGTGCAATATTGACGTAATTTTGTGCTACTTCTTTTTGCGTGTACATTATAGGCTCCTTAGTATACCGAACAGTATACCACATAAAAGGCAGTTTGTGCTAAAGATTTACAAATATATTTCAGTTGCCAAAATTGCGTATGTTTGGTACAATATCTATAATTATACTTAGCGTAACGTAAATGTTTGACAATGTTTAAATTGTGTACGGCTAAATATACGTTTACAATATCCGTTTGATAAAAACGTTGTTGCTTTGTACCGTTTGGGCAATACTTTTTATTAGGGAAGGGGAATAATACAAAATGTACTATAAGCAAGGCGACTACGGCGTCAAATATCCGACTTTAATAAATATAGACAATCTGCGTGATTTGGGAGGTATCAGGCTTGTCGACGGACGAGTTATACGCGACGGTATGATATTCCGTTCAGGCGCGTTGTACGGTTTAAGCGACTACGACAAGACGGAATTGGACAAATTGCAACTTGACGATATTTTTGATTTGCGCAGTTACGACGAAGTAGAGTATAAGCCCGATTATGTTCCGCAAGGCGCGGTTTACTATAATATCCCTGCCGCAAGAACGCACGGAAGTATGGTTGTCAAACAAGATAAAGTTGTAAAGATGATTCCGAAGTGGTTGCCTTCGGGCGTATCGAAGTGGGCGTTCAGATTGCGTTTCAAACACTTGTACCGCAAGTTTCCTTTTAAAAACAAAGCATATGCAAAAATGTTTGAAGTGATGGATAACGGCGATAAGTTTTTGTTCCATTGTACGGCAGGTAAAGACAGAACGGGCGTTGCAAGTATGCTTATTCTGCTCGCTTTGGGCGCAGATATCGAAACGGTTAAAAACGATTATATGCTGTCAAATTTTTACCGTATCGAGAGCAACGAAAAATTCAATAAACAGTTTGAACATTACAAGCATTACAACAAATACCGCAAGATTTTTAAGGTTGCAAACAATGTTGAAATGAGATTTTTCAATTCGGCATATAACCGAATTCTAAGAAAGTACAAAACCGTTAAAGAGTTTTTGTTTCAAGAATACAATATAGACGATAACCGCATAGCTAAATGGTTGCAAATGTACACGTTGTAAGCGTAGCATATTGCCGTGTTTTGGCTTGCGGAGAATTTTAAAACTACAAGGTAGAGTAATATCGACATACAGACCGTCAAACAAACGGCTTACGAGATATACCTAAAAGGACAGATCAGTTATGGATATCATCACACTTGATAACGTCAGTTACTACTACAAAACTTACGATGAAAACAACGACGTTTCCTACGCCGTAGGCGTAGAAGGAGTAAGCCTTTCTATAGAAGAAGGGGCTTTTGTCGCGCTTGTAGGACATAACGGCTCTGGGAAATCGACTCTTGCCAAATTATTGAACGGATTGATTTTGCCTAAATCGGGTACGGTTACCGTTGCTGGGCTAAGCACTGCGGACAAGAAAAATTTGTTTGAAATACGCAAAAACGTAGGAATGGTTTTCCAAAATCCCGATAACCAAATGGTAGCAAGCATTGTCGAAGAAGACGTTGCTTTCGGACCGGAGAATCTGGGAATTCCGCAGCCCGAAATTGTCGAAAGGGTATCACAAGCGCTCGAACAGGTCGGAATGACCGAATACGCAAAGCGTTCGCCTCACAAACTTTCGGGCGGACAAAAACAGCGTATAGCAATAGCGGGCGCGTTGGCAATACGCCCCAAAGTAATCGTATTTGACGAGTCAACCGCAATGCTTGATCCGTTAGGAAGACGGGAAGTATTAAACGTTGCAAAACAATTGAATAAGCAGGGAATGACGGTGGTGCTTATTACTCACTTTATGGAGGAAGTACTCGATTGCGGTAAGGTCGTTGTTATGAGCGGAGGGCACGTTGTAAAAATCGGCAGTCCTATGGAGATTTTTGACGATGACCGACTGCTTAGTTCGGTGGGATTGGACGCGCCGCGTTCGATTGCATTGTCCCGTAAACTCAAAAGCGCAGGTTTTAACGTTACCGAAAACTGTATCGACGCTAAAGTGTTAGGAGGTGAAGTATGTCAAAACCTAACAAACAAGTAGTAACGCCGCAGTTGGTTACGGACAGTCAAACCGCAATTGCCGCCGACAATCTTTGTTTTACTTACAATGCTAAGTCGCCTTTTAGCAAACAGGCTTTAAATAACATTACTTTAAATATTAAAAAGGGCGAATTTGTCGCCGTGGTAGGACATACCGGTAGCGGCAAAACAACTTTTGTACAGCATTTAAATGCGCTCATCCGTGTGCAAAGCGGAGAATTGCGCGTTTTGGAGCATAATCTTTCTCAAAAGAAAGTGGACTTAAAACTGTTGCGCAAGCAGGTGGGAATGGTATTTCAGTATCCCGAATACCAACTGTTTGCAGACAGCGTACTTGACGACGTATGTTTCGGTCTCAAAAACTTCGGTTTAAAGGATAAGGCAGAGCGCGAAGCCCTTGCCGAAGAAGCGATTGGTCTTGTAGGATTGGATTTCAAAGAAGTAAAAAACAAGTCTCCCTTTGACCTTTCCGGCGGCGAAAAACGCCGCGTTGCTTTGGCAGGCGTATTGGCAATGAAACCGCAGATTCTCGTAATGGACGAGCCTACCGCAGGACTGGACCCTAGGGGCAAGCGCGAGATTCTGTCGTTGGTGTCTTCTCTTAATAAAGAGCAGGGTATTACAGTCGTTATGGTATCGCACGATATGAACGAAGTATACGAAAACGCCGACAGAATAATCGTATTCCGCGACGGACAGATTGCTTACGATACTACTCCGAGAGACTTATTCAGAAACGAAGAAGACATTGTTTCTATGAATCTCGAAATCCCTCATATGGCAAAGTTTGCAAACGAGTTAGAGCGTAACGGATATATTATTCCCGACAATTGCAAAACCGTCGAACAGACATTTGAAGCGGTTATGCGTTTGAAAGGAGGCGAGTAGTATGCTTAAAGACGTAACGTTCGGACAGTACTATCCGTCAAATTCTTTCGTTCACAAAATGGACGCCCGCATAAAATTTTTGCTGTGTCTTGTGTTTATGGTGGGAATCTTCTTTGTGCAAAGTTTTGTCGTTTTCGGCTTTATAACGGTGTTCTTAATAATTCTTATCGCCTCGTCGCGCGTTCCGCTTAAATCGATTCTTAAATCGATTAAGGGCATAATAGTATTGTTACTGCTTACGGTAGTGCTCAATATTTTCTTTACAAAGGGCGACCCCGAAAAAGACAAATTGCTTGTAAGTTGGTGGATATTCGAGATTTGGGACGCGGGTTTGTATTTTGCGGCAAAAATGTTTTTAAGACTGGTATATTTGGTTATGGGTTCGAGTGTGTTGACGTTGACTACAACTCCCGTAGACTTAACCCACGCAATAGAAAGTCTGTTGAAGCCGTTAAAAGTCATACGCGTTCCCGTTCACGAATTGGCTTTGATAATGAGCCTTACTCTTTCGTTTATTCCGAGTTTGATGGAAGAAACAGACCGTATAATAAACGCGCAAAAAGCAAGAGGCGCGGATTTCGATACGGGAGGACTTGTAAAGCGCGCAAAAGCGTTTATACCCATTCTCATTCCCTTGCTTGTCGGCGGTTTCAGACGTGCGGAAGAACTTGCAAACGCTATGAACAGCCGCTGTTACGAGGGGGCTACAAAACGTACTCAAATGCGCGTTATGAAACTTACTTGGCGCGACCTTGTAGGTACGCTTGTAGTTCTGCTGTTCTTCGTAACGGTCTTTGTTATTTTCGGAATGAAATCGCAGTGGATAAACGCTAATGTGGATTGGCTGTACATTAACGACGTAAACTGGCTGTATTTTTAAATGCGCACACAGTTTGCAATTTATGAGCCCGATATTGCCTCCTGACAGTGTACGGGCATTGTAAAAGAATTTTAAAAACCGAACACATAAAAGAAAATATCAAAGCGTTTAAAGCGCAAAACAATATAAAATAGTTTAAGTCAACTGTATTGCCTTAACCGCAAGTATGCGTAAAAAATATGACTAAAATAAAACTTACAATAGAATATGTCGGTACGGACTTTTGCGGATGGCAGTCGCAAACAAACGGCAATTCGGTTCAGGACGCGGTAGAGCGCGCTCTGAGTAAATATTTCGGCGGAGAATTTATCCGTTTGTATGCCGCAGGGAGAACGGACGTTGGAGTACACGCGAGAGGACAGGTTGCACATTTTACGACGGACAAAAAAGTAAATCCGTATAAATTGTGTTTGGGAGTAAATTTGTCGTTGCCCGTTAGCGTTGCGGTTACAAATGCGGAGATGGTTTCCGACGGCTTTGACGCGCGTTTTTCGGCAGTATCTAAAACTTACTGTTACCGCATTTACGTTTCGCCCGTCAGGAAACCTACATTGGACGTAAACCATACTCAGGTCTACAAACCGCTGGATATCATTGCTATGCAATCGGCGGCAGAATTGCTTGTGGGCACTCACGACTTTAAGACTTTTCAAAATACGGGAAGCAATCTTAAGGGAACGGTGCGTACGGTCAACGGTTTTAGCGTTACGGATAACGCTGACGGCACAATTTGTTTTACTGTCAACGGCAACGCTTTTCTTTACAACCAGGTACGCAATATGTGCGGTTTGCTTGTAGACGTAGGTAAGCATAAATATGATATCGATGACGTAAAAAAATCGCTTGAAGGAATAAGAGTAAAATATAAGACAATGCCTGCAAAAGGCTTGACGTTGGAAAAAGTTTATTACGAATAAGGAAATGGCTTTATGAATGCAAACAAATCTAAACAACATATATTTTATTGCGTGCTTATATTTGTAATGTTGGCGTGTTTCGTTGCGGGAATGTCTACATATAGTTTTGTTTACGAAGACGGTTTTTATTACAACAAAAACGACGTTTCGGCTTACATATACAAATTTAAACGCTTGCCCGATAATTTTGTTGTAAAAGACGACCGCGGCGAAGTGCCGAGTGAAGACGCAAATAAATATATGGTGGGCGGAGACGAATTTTTGAACCGCGAACAGTTGATAGACAATCCCAATAACTACAAAATGGTGGAGTGCGACGTATATAGCGACGGTTACACTTTGTTAAACCGCGGAAGCGAGCGACTGGTATTTTTTGCAAATGCCGAGAGAGTTTTTTATACGGCGGACCATTACGGAAGTTTTGTGCTTATGACGGAATTTAATATCAACTTGGTAAGTTATATTTTGTTCAGTGTAATGGGTCTGATATTCGTTGTTATGCTGATATGCACAATTGCGGCGGCGTGCATAAAAAAGCGTAACCGTATTCCTTTGGAAGAAATTGTTTTGTCTATCGAAATATCCGCCGTTATAATTGTTGTATTTGCGCTTTGCGTTCCTATTGCGCTTGTTAAAATAGTTGAGGTTATTCACGACGGTATATCTGACAGACGGCGCGAAGCAATTTAAATGGAGTAAAATCAATAAATATTGAAGGTGTCGGACTTAGTAAGCAGTTACTTCGTCGGGTACCTTTTTTCTATATCCGTTTCTCCTAAAATATAGTCAATGCTGGTATCGTAATAACGCGCAAGTTTTATAAGTATTTGTGTAGGTACGTCGTTTTCTCCCGTTTCGTACTTAGAGTATCCCGTTTGCGACATTCCCAGCATTTTGGCAATCTCCGTTTGGTTTTTATCTCTGTCTTCTCTCAAATCTCTTATTCTCTTATACATTCTCCTTCTCCTCATAATATTATCCTTTATTAAAAACCGATAAATTATAACTTAATCTGTTTTAGGTTATTGACTTTTAATCTGAAACAGGTTAAAATTTAAATCGGCCGAACTGAAAAACAGTTAAAAAGAAATGTTTGTGTAAATAAGTTCGGTCAATATACGGGAGATAAGGAGAATTGAAATGAAGAAAAAAACTTTGTTGTTTTTATTGACTTTGCTAGTGTTCAGTACGGCGTTGCTGTGCGTATCGTGTAAAAAACATACTCAGCATACTTACGGCGAATGGACAACCGTAAAGCAAGCAACCTGTACCGAAAAAGGAGAGCGCGAGCGTGTATGCACGGAGTGTAAAGACAAGCAAACGGAAGAAATAGAAAAGTTGGAGCACGATATCGCTGATTTTGAAATTACAAAGCAGCCCGATTGTTTGACGAACGGAGAAAAAAGCGGAGTGTGTCAACTGTGTAAGCAAAGCGTCAGAGTACCTATTGAAGCGTTAGGACACGACAGTTCAACCGAATGGAAATTCGGAGATAATACGCACTGGCATCAATGCAGTCGCTGTAATGAAAAGACAGACGAAAGCTACCACTCAGTTAAAGACGGTGTTTGTCAAGTTTGCGGCTGGCAAGAAAAAATAACGGCAGAATTAACTTTTGAGTTGCTGTCTGACGGAACTTATGCGGTAACGGGTTTTACCAACGAAGAAGCAACGGCGGTAGTAATTCCCGCTACTTATCAGGGTATCGCGATAACCACAATAGGCGCAAATGCCTTTAAGTCTAAAAAGAACATAACGAGCGTAACGATTCCGGAGGGAATTACAACGCTAAAATCGCAGTGTTTTTACGGATCGGGTATAACCTCGATAGTTCTTCCAGATACTTTAACTATTTGCGAGGAGGGTGTTTTTCAGCAGTCTAAACTCGAAAGCGTTACTTTCGGTGCAGGACTTTCGGAACTGCCTAAAAATATGTTTTGGTTCTGCTCAAAATTGACTTCCGTCTCGCTGCCTGCCTCTGTTACGTCAATAGGGGAATCCGCTTTTTATTCGTCGGGCTTGACAGAGTTGACCGTATCGGGACAAACTGTAAATTTCGGTAAAAATTCTTTTCGAAGTTCAAAGTTGGAAAAAATCGTTTTTGCGGAGGGCGTAGAAAAAATTACGGAGACGACTTCCTATATGGACACGTCTAAACCTTTCTATAGCTGTGCTAAGTTGACGGAAATTGAACTGCCGTCAACCGTTTCAAGTATATATTCGTATTTCTTTACAATACCGTCTTTAAAAAGTATAAAGGTTGACGAAAAGAACGCCGTATACAGTTCGTTGGACGGAATTTTGTACGATAAAGCGATGACTACCATCAAAAAGGCTCCAGAAGGCATAGAAGGCACTGTCAATATACCCGCAAGTATGACGGCAATCCCTAAGAATGCTTTTAATCAATGCTTGAAGTTAACGGCGGTTAACCTGCATTCAGCCGTCAAGACGATAGGCGAAAATGCGTTTTCCGGTACGAAAATCAGTTCAATGAGTTTTCCCGACAGTGTAGAAAAAATAACTGGTAACATATTCCGCAGTTGTACGGAATTGAAATCGGTGCATATCGGCAGCGGCTTAACAAATATAGGCGAAATGTTTAATGGATGCAAGTCAGTAATAGACACCATAACGGTAAGCGAGCAAAACGCAACGTACAAATCGGTTAATAACGCAGTTCTGTCTAAAGACGGCACAATTCTTTACCGCGCTAATAAGAACGGAGAAATTCCCGAAGGCGTAGTCAAAATAGCCGAGTACGCTTTTGAAAACAACGAACTTATAACAAATATTATAATCCCCGAGGGTGTAGAAAGAGTACTGCGCGGCGCTTTTTCAAACTGTACAAATCTTGTTACGGTCAAACTGCCGTCGTCTTTAAGACTGATTGAATCGTATGCGTTCCAAAATACTGCAATAAGCGAAATTACAATTACCGAGCAGGTAGTCAATATCGAATGTTGGGCTTTCGACCAATGTACAAAACTTGCAAAAGTAACCTTTGCAAATACAGAAAACTGGAAAGTTACCAAAAACGGCGCGTCATCGTCGTCGGCTGTAGCGGTGGACGTAACGAATGCAGAGATTAACGCAGAAAACTTTTTGGGACAGTACTATGCTTATAGATGGTCTACGCTGTGATAAATAATCATTAAATATACAATCCGATTGGTAAATATTGCTTGACAAGGAACACGCCATTTTGTATAATTGTAAGGCTGTGAATAATTCGGTACGGTATTTTAAGCTCTGCCGTATCTAAACCGCGTCCACTGGCGGTAATTGTTCAACCGTGAACAGCAATCAAACTTAAATATTCCGTTGTTTAACGGAGAAACAGGAGAAATTAAAAATGGTTAAGACTTTTATGGCTAAGAAAGAAGCCGTTGAAAGGAAATGGTATGTTGTAGACGCCGCAGGCAAACCTCTCGGTCGCGTTGCCAGTCAGGTTGCGTCTATCCTTCGTGGAAAGAATAAGCCCACTTTTACGCCGCACGTTGATACGGGAGATTTCGTAATTGTACTCAACTGCGACAAAGTAGTTTTAACGGGCAAAAAATTAGATCAAAAAATGTATGTTCGCCGTTCGCCCAGACCCGGACACTTGAAGCAAACTAAGTATAGTAAGCTTATGGCGGAAAGAAGCGACTTTGCTATGATGAAGGCAGTTAAGGGAATGCTTCCCCACAACAGTCTCGGTAGAAAGATGCTCACAAAACTTCGCGTTTACAAAGGCGCAGAACACAAGCACGAGGCTCAAAAGCCCGAAGTGTTGGCGTTGGACTAAGGAGGGAATGAACAATGGCAAAAGTTAGCGCAAAGAAAAAAGTTCAATTTTGGGGAACGGGCAGAAGAAAGAAGTCTATCGCCCGCGTAAGAATTATCCCCGGCGGCAACGGAACAATTACGATTAACGGCAGAGATATCGACCAATACTTTGGTCTCGATACTATGAAGTATATAGTACGTCAACCGTTAAACGCTACCGATACAATCTCTAAGTACGACGTAGTAGTAAATGTAAGCGGCGGCGGTTATACAGGACAAGCAGGTGCTATCCGCCACGGTCTTTCCCGTGCGTTGGTATTGGCAGGCGAAGATAAAGCGATTTTGAAGAAGAGCGGTTTCTTAACGCGTGATCCGCGTATGAAGGAAAGAAAGAAGTACGGTTTGAAGAAAGCCCGTAAAGCTCCGCAATTCTCTAAGAGATAATCTTTCTGTTGTTACATCGAAGCACTTCCGAACTCAGCAAAATTCGGAAGTGCTTTTTTGTACGGTAGAATTATTCTTGACAATATTGTAACCGAAACTATATAATGTTACAGACAATTGCAAAAAACAACAAGGCAAAATTAGCGTTTAAATAACTGTTTATAATTATAGCAATAAAAACATAGAAAACGGCGTTATTTTAGCGTGTTATAATTTTTAAAAGTCAAATTCGAGTTTTGGGTTGGAAACGCCGTTTAAACAATAAACGTCAGAATCAATCATCAAAACAACGATTGTTAAAAGGAGACGAAAATGAAAAGAAAGCTAACGATAGTTATACTAGTAGTAGCAGTACTGTCGTGTCTGGCAACATTAGTTGCCTGCCAACACAAGTGTACTTTCGGAGAGTGGCAGACAGTTAAAGAACCCACTTGCACAGAGCAAGGACTTAAAGAAAGATACTGTACAGATTCTTCCTGTAACAAAAAGGAAGAAGAAAAGATACCTGTAAATGAGAATAATCACAATTTACAACCTGTTGACGGAGTAGACTCAACCTGCACAACGGAAGGAACCGTAGCGCATCAGCATTGTACACTGTGCGGGAAGAACTTTGACGGTAATAAAAACGAAATAACGGAAGTAACTATACCGACAGATACAGAAAAACATAATTTACAACCTGTAAGTAAAGTAGACGCAACTTGCGATACCGACGGAATAATAGAACACAATCACTGTACTCTATGCGGAAAAGACTTTGCCACAGACGGCAACGAACTTACAACGGTTGCTATACCTAAAGGGCATAAGTTTGAAACGGTAAACGCTGTCTTAAACGACCATACGGACGGTATGCAAGCGTACAGGACTTGTAAATCGTGCAACAAAAACTTTGCATTGACCGAGGACGTAGAAGTAAATTTGGCGGATCTGGTTGTTGCCGCAAATCACAGCGATTACGACAAAGATACGCTTTATTGCGGAACTTGCGACAAGTACGTTATAACTGATTCCGAGCAGTTTGCTCTTTTCAGAGATAACGTTAATACTTCCGATAAATACAGCGGCAAAACCGTAGTTTTGGATGCGGATATTGACCTTAACAACCAAGAGTGGACTCCTATTAACGGTTTCTTGGGAACGTTTGACGGGCAAGGTCATACTATCAGTAATTTAAAAATTACAGGACAAGGCAATATAGGCTTATTCGGAGATATGTGGCAGTGTGAGGCGACTATCCGCAATTTTACCGTTGACGGAGCAATAATTACCGGCACAGAGAAAGTATCCGTAATTGTCGGAAACACAGCATCTATGCAAATAAGCAATATTACAGTTAAAAACGCGCAGATAAATGCTAACCATTGGGCAGGCGCTATTGCAGGCTTTTCGTACTCTAACATTACAAATTGTTCGGTAGACGGGTTGGAAATTATTTGTGTGCCTAATGCTAGCGGAAGCAGTTACGATAACGGCGACAAAGTCGGCGGAATCGTAGGTTACAATGTTGCCAATTCCGTTACCGATTGCACTGTTAAAAATGCAGTACTTAAAGGATACCGCGATATAGGCGGCATTGTCGGTGCTTTGCAATGCGCCGACGGTCAAGTCGCTTCGGCAACAGGAAACAGCGTAAGTAATATTACGGTTAAGGTAGACCAAGTTACCAACCATTACGGTCCTGCGGCAATGAATGTCGGTGCTATAGTAGGCAGGGCTATGAACGCGGACACCATAGTAACCAATATAGAAAACAATCAGGAAGAAGACGTAAAGTACGAATATACCGTCAATTCCGCTTCGGCGCAAATGGCATTCGATTCGTTCAAAAACAATTCTACAATCAAACTTGTTGCCGATACTTACGATAAACTTTATATACGTCAAAGCAAGTATGTGTCTGTCGACACGTTAACAAGCAGTATACCGTGGTATATCCGTGAAATTTCAAATGTCAGTATTATCGGCGAAAGCGGTACTGTGGTAAACGGTTTAGAGTTGGTTGTCGGACATATGTATTCCGGTAATAATACCGTATATAACCCTGTTACAGAAAAAAATCAAGATTATTATTCAGAGTTTGTTATTAAAGACCTTGTGTTTAGCGAATTGAAGTTTACCGAATACTGCGAATTTAACGGTTGGTATCATAACCTGCTCTCCTGCGACGGTTTGACTATGCGTAAATGCGAATTCGATATGAAAGATTCCGCGAAGTCATCAGACAAAATGGAAGCTGAAACGGGCGGAATTGCGGCGGCGCATTTCGGCTCGGGTGAGGACGCGCGTATTTGGAAAAATCTCGTATTCGAGCAGTGCGTATTCAAAAACGCTTTTCAGGGAATTTATACTACTAACAGCGAAGGTATCAACGTAAAAGGCTGTCAATTTGAAAATATCAAACATAACGCTATAGCCTTACAAAGCGTTAAAAGTAACGGAAAAGTTGGCACTGTCGGCGGAACTATAGTAATTGAGAATAACGAGTTCATTAACGGTCAAGACCGCGCTATACGTTTTAACGATATAGGAGCGGACGCCGTTATCACAGTTAAAAACAATACATTAACGACTTTTTGCGATAAGGACGGAGAAATTTTAAAATCAACGAGTACCGCAGTCGGTTCGACGTTTGTATTTGAAGGCAACTCCTACGGCGGAACGTTGTTAGAAAATAAAAATATCGAAGGCAACGGCGATGTCGTTATAATTACTAACAAATAATTAAATAAGAGAAGCGTTTGTATTATTAGCAAACGCTTTTGCTTTACGTATTTTAAAAAATTTGATAAAATAATCTCGACAATGCGTAGCGTAAAAAACCGATTAGCGGTATGTGTTAAATCGTTGCCGTTCAGATTTGGTATGCTATTTCGGTGTTTACGTCAATAGTGTCATAAATAAATCAATTTTTTACAAGTTACGCATTTAGGATAGTATAAAATAATTGTATTCGCATACAAAACGGAGAGTAAATACTTATGAAAAATATAGCAATAATAGGCGGCGGAGTTGCAGGTTTAACGGCGGCGGTATACGCATTGCGCGCTAACGCCGAGGTTACGCTGTTTGAACAGTTCGGTTTGGGCGGTTTGGTGGCTAACATAGACAAAATAGAAAATTTTCCGTCGTATGTATCTGTCGAAGGCTGGCAACTTGCAACCGATATGGCAAGTCAGGCAAAAAAACTCGGTTTAAAAGTCGTACGTCAAAAAGTTTTGGAGTTAACTAAACGGGACAATAAGTTTGTAATAAAAACGGACAAAGGCGAGTATGATTTTGCAAGCGTAATAGTATCTACAGGTACTGCGCACAACAAACTGGGTATAGAAGACGGTTATGTCGGCAAAGGCGTCAGTTATTGCGCGACTTGCGACGGCAATTTTTACAAAGGCGCTCCCGTCGCAGTTGTAGGATACGGCAACCAAGCGGTGCGCGAAGCGTTATATCTTGCGGATTTGTGCAGTAAAGTATATATTATTGCTTCTAACAGCGCACTAACGGCGGAAGAAATAAACGTTGCCGCATTGCAAAATAAAGGCAATGTAGAAGTAATATATAATGCCGGCGTAGCGGAAATTACAGG
Source organism: uncultured Clostridia bacterium (assembly GCA_947053925.1). GTDB lineage: Bacteria > Bacillota > Clostridia > Christensenellales > CAG-314 > Fimimonas. The sequence continues at coordinate 48,541 of CAMRUG010000003.1, read as the reverse complement.
CGAAGAAAAGGTTACGGGAATTACCGTTTACGCAAACGGCGGTCAGCGCAGTATCGAAGTTGACGGCGTATTTGTCGCAGTAGGCGCGGCACCCATATCCGATTTTATTCAAATAGACGGGCTTGACAAAGTCAAGGGCTATTTGGTTGTTGACGGCAGATGCGAAACGTCTGTAAAAGGCTTGTTTGCCGCAGGAGACGTTACAAACGGCAGTTTAAAGCAAATCGTTACCGCTTGTTCCGACGGTGCAAAAGCGGGCAGCTTTGCCGTTTCGTATGCAAAAACGTTAAAATAAATTAAATATTTAAGCGGGTGGTTTTGTTCCTTGTCGGGCAATGCCGCCCTGTAAGCAGAAGAATATTAGCGTACCAAAGAATTTTAAAATTGTAGTATAAGGAGATAGATATGAATTTATTTGGTACGGACGGTATACGCGGAACGTATGGCAGTACCTTGACGGACGGTACTGCTTTTTTGTTAGGAAAAAGTTTGGCGCTTTTAGGAGATTGCCCGATAGTTGTTGTCGCACGGGATACGCGTAAGTCGGGCAGTAATTTATTTTCCGCTTTGGCGCAGGGGGTTTATTCGGGCGGCGGAAACGTAATAAATTTGGGTATTCTGCCAACTAATGCGGTAGGGCATTTTACGCGTAAACTAGGCGGAGATTACGGTATTATGATAACGGCTAGCCACAATCCTCCTACCGACAACGGGCTTAAAGTTTTTGACCGCTACGGCGTTAAGATGTGCGCGTCAAAACAGGCGATAGTTTCGCGTATGATGGAAAATCTGAGCGAGACGGAAATCAGCCGTGAAAAAGTTTACGAACCTATTTTTTACGATATAGACAATATCTATGCGGAAGACGCGTTAAAAGCCGTAAACGTCAAATTAAACGGGCTTTCGGTCGCGCTCGACTGCTGTTACGGTTCTAGTTACAAAGTCGCGCCTTTGATATTTTCCAAGGCAGGCGCAAGCGTTACCGCATTTTGCAATAAAATAAACGGCGAAAAAGTAAATGTTGATTGCGGCGCAACCTGTCCTGACTTTCTTGCGTCAAAGATGAGTCAGAGCAAGTGCAAACTGGGGTTTGCTTTTGACGGCGATGCCGACAGATTAGCGGTCTTTGAAAACGGAAACTTTGTGCCTAACAACAAGGTATTTTACGCTATAGCCAAGTATTTGCACGAATGCGGCAAACTTGCAGGCAACGCTGTGTGCGGTACGGTTCTTACTAACGGCGGAGTTGAAAAAGCGTTGTCGGAAATGAACGTAAACCTTGTCAGAAGCGCAGTGGGGGATATTAACGTATTCGGTCAAATGGCAAAACTCGGATTGAATTTCGGCGGAGAAGAAAGCGGACATTATATTTTGAGCGATCTTGCTACAAGTTCGGACGCTATTATCAACGCTTTGTTTATATGTAAAATTTATTCGGAAAAGGGCAGTATATTTGAGTATACAAAAGAGTGTATAGAATTGCCGTATGCCGTTAAAAACATTGCGCTTAACGACAATAACGCCCGTTTGGCTTCCGAGACGAGTTTGACGTCTACCGTTGCACGTATCTCGGCGCTGTACCCCGATTGCAGAGTGGTTTTACGTAAGAGCGGAACGGAAAATAAAGTGCGCGCATATCTTGAAGGGACGGACGCCGACGAAGCGATGAAGTGCGTGGTTGCAACATTTGCACAAGATTTATCGGCGAAAAAATAACATTGTATAGTTTTAGTTTTTTAATGTGTAATTTGCATTAGAAATTTGTACGTTGACAAAACAATTACCGTTGCAGTAAAATACGCTTATGACAAATTTGTTGTTGAAAATTTTTATAAAAAACCGTAATGACACCGAAAATGCCGCTACGCGCGATAGCGTGTGTAAAATGTCGGGCATTGTGTGTATTATTTTAAATATATTGCTTGCCGCAGCCAAAATCGTTGCCGGAGCGCTATTCGGTTTAGTATCGGTACTTGCCGACGGTATGAATAACTTGTCCGATTGCGGCAGTAATATCGTATCGGTTGTCGGGGTAACTCTTGCAAGTAAACCTGCCGACAAAGGACATCCTTACGGACACCGCAGGGCAGAGTATGTTGCTGCCATGGTAGTCGCGTTTATCGTGTTGGTAGTCGCGGTAGAACTGTGCATAGAGAGCGTAACTAAGATTGTTGATACTTTTAAAGGCAATTCTGCCGAAATACCGTTTGAAATTGTTACAATAGTAATACTTTCCGTTTCGGTGTTGGTAAAACTGTGGATGTTTTTCTTCAACCGCAAACTCGGCAGACGTTACGGTTCGGACTTGTTGAAAGCGACGTCAATCGACAGCATATCGGACGTAGGCGCTACAAGCGCCGTACTTGTTTCCGTTATAATTTCCCACTATACAGGCTTTAATATAGACGGTTTTATGGGAGTTGCGGTAGCGGTCGTGATAGCGGTTGCGGGTATCAAAATTTTACGCGAAACTTACAATAATTTGATTGGCGCGGCGCCTGACGAAAAACTGGTGGAAAGCGTAGTTGCGCGTATCAAGCAATTTTCGGGAGTATTGGGCGTTCACGACCTTAATATACACAATTACGGACCGGATAAGTATTATGCAAGCGTTCACGTCGAAGTAGATTCGTCGGTATCAGTTTTAGAAAGCCACGATATGATTGACCAGATAGAGCGCGACTTTGCCGAGAATACGAACATAACGCTCGTTATACATTTAGACCCTATAGTTATCGGAGACGCCAAGTTAGACGAGTACAAAGCCGAAGTGGAAAAAATAGTCGTTGCTATGGACGAACATTTTACCATCCACGACTTCCGTATGGTCAAAGGTCCGACGCATACGAATTTGATATTCGATTTGGCTGTGCATTACGATACCAAGTTTACCGCACAGCAGATAACGGAATATATCCAGAGAGAAATCAACAAACAGTACTCCGATGTATACGTTGTGCCGACAGTGGAAAAACAAATAGGATAAATTGCCGTTTTGATTGACCGAAACGGCAATTTTTGTTAGAATTAAATCAGATAAGGAAGTATTTTATTATGAGTAATGCCGATAAGATTTTTATTCAAAATATGCGCGATATTATAGATAACGGAGTTGCGGACACGGATCTTAACGTACGCCCTCACTGGGAAGACGGAACGCCTGCGCATACCGTCAAAAAGTTTTGCGTAGTCAACCGTTACGACTTGTCTAAGGAGTTTCCCATTATCACTCTTCGCCGTACGGCGTTTAAGTCGGCAGTGGACGAGCTTTTGTGGATATGGCAAAAGAAAAGCAACAATATTCACGAATTGAAATCGCATATATGGGACAGTTGGGCGGACGAAAACGGAAGCATAGGCAAGGCTTACGGCTATCAACTGGGCGTTAAACATAAGTACAAGGAAGGAATGTTCGACCAAGTCGACCGTGTGTTGTACGACCTTAAACACAATCCTGCAAGCCGTAGAATTATAACTAACATTTACGTTCATCAAGACCTTAACGAGATGAACTTGTATCCGTGCGCTTATTCCGTAATTTTTAACGTTGTCAGCGGCAGATTAAACGCGATACTCAATCAGCGTTCTAACGATATGGCTGTTGCCAATAACTGGAACGTCGTTCAGTATGCCGTACTTGTACATATGTTCGCGCAAGTATCTAATCTCGAAGTCGGAGAACTCGTTCACGTCATTGCCGACGCGCATATTTACGACAGGCATATTCCGCAAGTTGAACGTATGCTCAAAGGTACAACTCACAATGCCCCTAAACTTGTTATCAACAAAGATATAACCGATTTTTACAAGTTTACGGTAGATGACGTTAAACTCGAAGGTTACGAGTTTGAGCCGTTTAACGAAAAATTTGAAGTTGCTATTTGATGGCGTATAAGCATCGCAATACTGTGTTGCCTTTGCGTTTTTTGCTCAGTCGTGTACGGCTAAGTTTACTCGTATCTCAAAATACGCAGTCGCCTTGTCTTACTCGCTTCTCCGCCCTCAAACGGGTAGGCTGGCAAGGGAAAATATTTTAAGGCGCGTTCTTGCGTTGCAATACTTTGGTACCTTAACGTTTTTGCTCAATCGTATACAATTTGAAAAGGCTAATCAAGAGTGGTCTTAAGCCGCTTTATCTAAAAATTGTTTATTATATTGCGGACGACAATCTGCTTCGGACGAATGGGAATTGGATTTAGATAGCGGTAAATTTCATTTCGGCGTTACGTTAGGGGAGTATTTGTCGATGGTTAACGCAAACGGTAATTAAAAGGAATGTAATTATGAATTTAATTGTAGTAGTAGACGAAAAGTGGGGAATAGGAAAGAAAAACGATTTGCTGTTCCGCTTAAAAAAGGATATGAAGTTTTTCCGCGAAACGACTACGGGCAAAGTCGTCGTTATGGGGGCAAACACTTTTGCGAGTTTTAAAAACGGTGCGTTGCCTAACCGCATAAATATCGTATTGGACGCAAGCGGTACTTATCACGACGGGGCTGTTACCGTTTCTACTGTCGAAGCGTTAAATCGGGAACTTACCAAGTACGATACTGACGACGTATTTATTATAGGAGGCGCAAGCGTTTACCGTCTTATGCTTAACGGTTGCGATACCGCTTATATTACCAAAGTACAAGCCGACGGGCAGGCAGAACTGTTTTTTCCGAATCTTGACGAAATGACGGAGTGGAAACTAACCGAGCAATCCGAACCTGTTGCTGACGGAGAATATATTATTACGTTTTGTAAATATGAACATATAAGCAAGTAACATCATTGAAAATTTTAAATTTGAACGTTTAAACACATTGCTATTGACGCGGTTTTTGGTTGCGTTAAACAAGGTATTGTGTTAAAATTATTCGGTTGTCGTTTCAGGCAACCGTTTTTTACGAAGGAGAGAATTTTGGAAGAAAAAGAAATAACCGCAGGTTTAAAAGAACAAGACGCGGCGTTACAATCGGATAAAATGCGCAACACAAAAATAGGCAAATTACTGCTTACTATGAGTTTGCCAGCAATTTTTTCGATGCTGGTACAAGCGTTATACAATATCGTAGACTCAATCTTTTTGACGGGTATCAATTATACTGTAAACGGTTATGTGGGCAAAGATATCGGGTTCGATTCTTTTACCGCCGTAAGCATAGTAATGCCGATGACAATGCTGGTTGTCGCTATCGCTATAGGAATCGGAGTTGGAGCAAACGCGTATATAGCGCGTAAACTCGGAGAAGGCAACCGTCAAAATGCCGATAAATGTGCAAAAACGGCATTAATAATGGCATTTATTGCTTGGGCGGTAATGATAATACTCGCCTTTACCGTTTCACGTCCGTTTGTTGCCGCATTTGTGGAGGAAAAAGACGGCGTAGATGTAAATTATGTAATCAATCAAGGCTCGTTGTATTTGACGGTTTATTTGGCTCTGTCAGGCGGTCTGATAATAGATATCACTCTTGCGCGTATTTTGCAGGCAACGGGCAATATGAAGATTCCTATGATTACACAACTTGTGGGCGCGCTTACAAATATTGCATTAGACGCATTATTTATTATGGCGTTTAAGTGGGGAGTATTAGGTGCTATTCTTGCAACGGTTATCGGGCAATGGGCGGCAGCCGCAATAGATTTAATAGTTTTCTTTACTAAAAAACAAGACGTTTCCATTTCGCTCAAAGGTTTTAAACCGAGTAGGCATTACTTCGCCCGCATAGCAAAAATCGGTACTCCTGCGTTTGTTATGAATGCAATGGGGTCGGTTATAACAATTATAATGAATATAATGCTCAAAAAATACGATAACGGCATCAACATACTTTCGGCATACTTCAAAGTTCAGTCCTTTGTATTTATGCCGGTATTCGGGCTGATGCAGGGTACAATGCCCATTTTAAGTTACAACTATGGCGCTAACGAAAAGAAACGTTTTAACGACACCTTTAAACTCGCTTTATTTATTGCTTTGGGAGTTATGGTTGTGGGAACGCTGTTGTTCCAACTTTGTCCCGAACTACTTATGTCTATATTTAAAAGTAAAAAAGCGTCTGAAGGACAGACGTTAGAGGAGTTTAACGCTAAAAATGCGCTGTTCGTCCAAGAGGGCGCGTATGCGTTCAGGTGCATAAGCATAGCGTTTATTCCTGCGGCGTTCAGTATTTTGATTATCAATATGTTGCAGTCTATCAACTGCCCTATATCGAGTTTGCTGATGAGTCTGTCGCGGCAGTTGATATTCCTTATTCCGTCCGCTATACTGTTTAATTATTTGTGGCAGATGAAAGGAATCTGGTTTTGTTACCCATTTGCAGAAATATTGGCTCTGGTAGTGTATTTGCCGTTTGCAATAAAAGATTATAAAAAACAGTTTGCTTACAAAGCAAAACAATACGAAGAGCATTTACTGGGCAACGTTTAAATTGCAAAATTAAAGGAACTCTTGCAGGGTTTCTTTTTTTGTGCCTTAATAAAATTTAAAATAGTAAAATACGCTTTTGGCTGTTTGCGCTTTTAGTGGTGGTTAAAATATTTTGGCGGTTTGTAGCGATACTTCTAATTTGTTATGCTTGTACATAAATTACAAGTATGATAAACACTGACGAAATTGTAAAAAAGGGTTTAACTCAGCAAGAGGCGGAACAGCGTTTGGAGCAAATCGGTTATAACGAAACCGAAGAAAAAAACAAGCGCGGTTTTTTGCGTAAATTTTTGTCGCAATTTGCAGATTTAATGATAATTATTCTGTTGGTAGCGGCGGCGGTATCTTTCGGTATGGCTTTGTATACGGGAGACAAATCCGACCTGTTAGAGCCTATAATAATTGTCGCGATAGTACTTGCCAATGCAACGCTCGGCACGGTGCAGGAATACCGCGCCGAAAAATCGTTGGAAGCGTTAAAACAGCTTACTTCGCCCAAAACGCGCGTTTGCCGCAACGGCGAAATTGTTTTGATTGACAGCAGATATGTTACGCGCGGAGATATAGTTGTATTCGAAGCGGGAGACGTAGTTACGGCAGACTGCAAGTTGTTGTTTGCCGAAAGTTTGTTTGTCAATCAGTCCGCATTGACTGGCGAAAGCGTTCCCGTTGAAAAACAGGCTGCTTTATCCAACAAAAAGCCGACAAAGGATAATACGGTTTACAGCGGCAGTTTTGTAACAAAAGGGCGTTGTTTTGCAGAAGTAACGGAAGTCGGCAAAAATACCGAACTCGGTAAAATTGCGGGAATGTTGGCAAAATCCCAAAACACTTTGACTCCGTTGCAGCAAAAGTTAAAACAGTTATCCAAAGTTATCGGTTTAGTATGCCTTGCAGTATGTATTGCCGTGTTGATTCTCGGTTTTGTAAAGGGTATCAAACGTATGTCGCAGGGAGATACGTTGACTTCCGTTTTTGTCGACGTGTTGTTAACCTCCGTTTCGCTTGCTGTTGCCGCCATTCCCGAGGGGCTTCCTGCTGTTGTTACTGTAGTGCTTGCAAAAGGTATCGAAAAAATGGCTTCTAAAAATGCCGTTGTAAAACGTCTGACGGCAGTGGAAGCATTGGGAAGCGCAACGGTTATCTGTTCGGACAAAACGGGAACGCTTACTCAAAACAAAATGACGTTAACGGGTGTATTTGACGGCGCACAATATGTAACGACTCCCAATTTAAACAAACAGGACTTTAAATTGCAGGCATATTGCTGGTGTTGCGACGCTACGAAAAACAACAGCGGCGAGTGGCTCGGAGACCCCACGGAGATTGCAGTAACGGACATTACAGAAGTTACCAAGAGTTGTTTGAGACTTTACGAACTTCCGTTTGACAGTTCGCGTAAACTTATGACTGTCGTCGTTAAGTCTGACGGCGAATACTTTGCCGTAACAAAAGGCAGTCTCGAAGCTATGAAAGGCGCGGATAATTACGCGGTATTTGAAAAACAGTACCATATTTACGCGCAAAAGGGCTTGCGTGTTTTGGCGCTGTCTGTGAACAAAGTCGGGCACAACTTTCCGCGTTCGCTGGCATTAGAACAGCAGTTGCATATTTTGGCGTTGTTTACGATTGCCGACCCGCCGCGTTTAGAAGCCGTAGATGCTGTTAAAACCTGCAAAAGCGCAGGAATACGTCCCGTAATGATTACGGGCGATAATGTAGAAACAGCCAAAGAAATTGCCCGTAATTTGGGAATAATGACATCAAGCGATATTGCCGTCGACGGCGAAACGCTTGCGAGTTGGTCGGAAGAGGAATTGGCAAATAAAGTTACCCAAATAGCAGTGTATGCGAGGGTTACTCCTGCGGATAAGTTAAGGATAGTATCCGCTTGGCAAAAGCAGGGGGCTGTGGTCGCTATGACGGGCGACGGCGTAAACGACGCTCCCGCACTTAAAAATGCAGATATCGGCTGCGCTATGGGCAGCGGTACGGAAGTTGCAAAAGACGCTTCGGACATAATTCTTACCGACGACAATTTTGCCACAATCGTCGACGCCGTATCTCTTGGGCGCAGTGTGTACGAAAATATAAAAAAGTCGGTTACATATCTTTTAACCTGTAATATAGGAGAAGTCTTATCGGTATTGTTCGCTTTGCTGATTTGGAACGTGTCGCCGTTATCCGCAATGCAATTATTGTGGATAAATCTAGTAACTGACGGACTCCCAGGTCTTGCGCTCGGAATTTACAAACAGGAAGCCGACGTTATGAACCGACCGCCTAAGGGCAAGGACGAGACCTTTTTCAGCGGAGGCGGAGGCAGGCGCGTTGCCGTCGGGGGTATCTGTTTCGGCGCGGCTACGCTTATCGGCTACGCTATAGGAAACGTTTTCGATTACAAGACCGCTTGCACAATGGCATATTTGATATTGTCGGTATCACAGTTGTTGTATGTTCTTGAAATGCGTAATAACAGAGGGCTGTTTAAAGGCGGTATAACTCCGTTTATGACAGTCAGCATTATTGTTTCGGTGGCATTGGTAGCGGTGGTCGCGGTTGTTCCCGTATTCCAAAGCGTATTCGGTTTGACGTTTATGAAATGGTATATGTATCTTGTTGCCGTAGTACTGTCCGCTTTGCCTACGTTAGTACACGAAATATGGAGGCTCGCCGTCCGTCTTAAAACTTCTAAACCGAATAAAAAGCGCGCCCGCAAAAAATTACGCGTATAGTTAAATTTCAAACCGTATATTTTTGTTGAAAAAGTTTGCATTATTTGTTACAATAATATATATACGCAGTCGAAAGGCTTAGGACGGTAAATAATGCAATCAGAAACACTTCAAACCGTATACGATTACGCAAGAGATTTTGCTAAATTCAAACAAGTTGCTCTGCTTGAGCCGCAACACGTTTTGTACGCGTTGTCGAAAATTGAAAACGAAGCAAAAAAATATCTTTCGGAATTCGGCTTGACGGAACGCAACCTCGAACCCAAAGAAAGGGGGCGCAGCGGCAGCGTCCGCGAGTCGTCCGAAATAACTACGCTAAACGCCCGCGCGGCTCTTATTGCCGAACAGTTGGGCGAAAGAGACGTTAATTGCGTACATATTCTCATTGCGTTGTTGTCTATGAAAGAAACGTACGCATACGGAAAAATCGCATATCTGCTTAACGAAAGCGACAGGACAATAGACGATTTGTTTGCTCGGGTTATGGAGGATATACCTAACCGTAACAAACTGATGGATTTGGGCAAAATCAAAGATGACGAAAACGAATTGGTAACGACAAGTCAGCCGACGAGAAAGGTTTGTGCAAACACGTTATCTTACGGAGTGGATTTGACCGATAAAGCCGCTATGGGTGGTTTTGATCCTGTTATAGGCAGAGATTTGGAGATTGAACGCGTTATACAGACTTTGACGCGCAGGTCAAAAAACAATCCCGTTTTAATAGGCGAACCGGGAGTAGGTAAAACCGCCGTAGTGGAGGGATTGGCTACTTGCATAGCGCAAGGGCACGTTCCTACCGAACTGCAAGGAAAACGCCTTATCGAAGTCGATATTGCGGGAATGGTCGCAGGAACGCGGTTCCGCGGCGATTTTGAAGAAAGGCTAACTAATTTTATCAGCGAAGTAATATCCGACGGCGATGTAATTTTGTTTATAGACGAAATTCACAATATGGTAGGCGCAGGCGGCACTGCCGACGGCACAATGGACGCGGCAGAGATATTGAAGCCTGCTCTTGCGCGCGGAGAGTTGCGCATAATAGGCGCGACGACTATTCGCGAATACCGTCAGTATATCGAAAAAGACCCTGCGCTCGAACGCCGTTTCCAACCTATAACGGTTGAAGAACCGACTCCCGAACTTGCGGTAAAAATCGTCGGCGGAGTCAAGTCAAAATACGAAAAACATCACGGCGTAACTATTACGGACGAAGCGATAGCGACGGCCGTTCAGTTGTCCGTCAGATACGTTACCGACCGCTTTTTACCCGATAAAGCATTCGATATAATAGACGAAGCGTGCAGTAAACTCAAAATTTCCGCTTACGCCGTACCGCCCAGACTCATAGAACTTTCTAACGAACTGAAAGTTTTAAAGCGCAGACTAGACGCTGCTTTTCCTAAAAGCGGAGAGCAGTTTGCAAATTTGCAGAAGCGTTATAACGAATTGAAATTCGAATACGAGCATATTCAAGGCGAATACCAAATGCAACTGGACGAATACCAGTGCAGATTGACGGCAAACGACGTAAGACTTGTTGTTTCGCAAATGACTGGTATTCCCGTTGCGGAATTGTCCCGTGCCGAAAAGGATAAACTAGTTCATCTCGAAGACGAACTTTCAAAGCGCGTGATCGGACAAAGCGAAGCGGTCAAAGCGGTGTCCCGTGCAGTCCGCCGTCAGCGTGCAGGTCTGAAAGACCCTAATAGACCTATAGGTAGTTTTATATTTGTGGGTCCGACGGGCGTAGGTAAAACAGAACTTGCCAAAGCGCTTGCCGAATGTCTGTTCGGTTTTGACAGCGAAGTTATAAGGATAGATATGTCCGAGTATATGGACAAGCAGTCTACGGCAAAACTTATCGGCGCGCCTCCGGGATACGCAGGCTATGACGAGAGCGGATATCTTACGGAAAAGGTATTGCGCAAACCCTACAGCGTGGTACTGTTTGACGAAATCGAAAAGGCTCATCCCGACGTATTTAATTTGTTGTTGCAGATTTTAGACGAAGGGCGGCTGACCGATTCGCACGGCAAGACGGTAGATTTCCGTAATACCGTTATTATTCTTACAAGCAATATCGGCGTAACCGACGGCTCTTCTCCGTCTCTCGGATTCGGACAGCGCGACGACTATGTTACAATGCGCGACAATGTTGAAAGGTCGTTGAAGAAATTTTTCCGTCCCGAGTTTTTAAACCGCGTTGACGAGATTGTTATATTCGATTACCTCAGTCGTGAAGAAACGGCTAAAATAACCGAGTTACTGTGCTTCGGTTTGTACAAACGGTTAAAGGGCGTTTTGAACTTACGTTTTACGGACGATGCAATAAGAATTTTGGCAAGCGAAGGATACGATAAGGCCTACGGCGCGCGTCCGTTAAAACGTATTATCCAGCGTAAAGTGGAAGATACATTGGCGGAAAGGTTGCTGACGGGAGATATCAAAAAGGGCGACACTGTAATTGTTGACGCAATGGGCGATAAAATTATTTTTAAAAAGTTTTAAATTGTGCGGCGTTTCAAGTTAAGAAACGCCGTTATTACTTTTGTGATTGTAATTGCCGTTTGCCTATAGCGGAGATAACGCTTTTGATATAAACGAAAATGTTGTAAACTATCAGCGGCTATAACAAATTTGCCGTTAGGGATAGTTCCGGCAAATTCACTGTATTATAAAACGACGGTAAATATAATAATTAACATAGTAAAATACCAAAATATAAAAATTATAAATGATTATCTAAAATATTTAGTATTGTATTTGAGAAAATATTATGGTATAATTATATTAGGCGAATAGCCGAACATAGCATTACATATTTAGGAGGTACGTTATGCAATTGGAAATTATTACGAAAAATTATCGCGCGTCAGAAAGGCTTGAACAAATATTGACTGCCAAAACAAAAAAACTCGACAAATATTTTCCTGACGGACACACTCCTTGTAAAATTGTTTTGACCGATCTTGGAAGACAATGCAAAATGGAAATTTCTATTAACTATCACGGCGCCCATATCCGTTCGGAAGTTGTAGGCGACACAATGTACTACAATATCGATTCGTGTCTGCCCAAACTCGAACGTCAAATCGTTAAGCACCGCGAAAAGTTGAATAAATCGTATAAAATGCCCGAGCGTCCGACGGAATACGAATTCGTGTCCGATGTGGAAGATACTCCGATTGAAATTGCCAAAGTCAAACGTTTTGAAGTTGAAAGTATGACGGCAATAGAAGCCGCCGAGAATTTAGAAATGGTAGATCACGATTTTTATCTGTTCGTCAATGAGGATACAGGTAACGTAGAGGCCGTATACCGCAGAAAGGACGGCACGATAGGCTTATTACAGCCATATTTAGATTAACGGTAAAGTAAAATGGATGTTTTGATATTATTGATGAATTCTTTTGCAGACAGCAGTTTTGCCCGTTTGTTTACGGAAATGAACGCGTGGGCAATCGCTTTGTTTGTGTTGGGAATAATACTTTGTGCAGTCGAAATGTTTGTGCCGGGATTCGGTATATGCGGTATCAGCGGCATAATCTTGGTAATTGCAGGCATAGTCGTGCGTATGGTATGCGGCGGCGACGTATATATGTTGCTTTATATGGTGCTTATAGCGTTAGTGCTGTTTGTCATTATGTTTGTGGTAGCCAGTACTTTAATACGCAAGAGCAAACTCGGCAAAACGGCAATTTTCAATGTCGGAACGGCTGTTCCCGAAGATATTACGGAGGGTACACGAGACTATTCGCGTTTGGTAAATAAAACAGGCGTTACCACAACGGTACTGCGTCCGAGCGGCAAAGTCGATTTTGACGGAGAAGTATTTGACGTTGTTGCCCGCGACGGATTTATAGAGGCCGGTGCTTCCGTAAAAGTTTTGGAAGTAGAAGGGCAAAAAATAACGGTAATAAAAATTTGATGAATACAATCATCTTTTGGAGGAAGTTAAAATGAATATGTTGATGATGTTTGCAGGTGGTTCGGATTTTCCTGCATGGGCGATAGCAGTTATTGTCGTAGCGGCGTTGTTGCTGTTACTGTTGATATTTTTGCCTATCGGCACATACTTTATTGCGTTAGTAAGTAAAGCTCACGTATCTATGTCGCGTCTGGTTGGTATGAAGATGCGCCGTATTAAATACAGAATGCTTGTTGACGTTTATATTAGAGCGCGTAAAGCGGGTTTGAATATAGATATTACCGAACTCGAATCGCATATTATGGCGGGCGGTAACGTCAGTAACGTTGTAAACGCGCTTATTTCTGCGCACAGCGCAAATATCAATCTTTCGTTGCAGGAAGCCAAGGCAATCGACCTTGCCGGCAGAGACGTTTTGAACGCCGTAAAAGTATCGGTCAATCCCAAAGTTATCGAAACGCCCGTAATATCCGCAATAGCAAAAAACGGTATCGAATTACGCGTTAAAGCGCGTGTAACAGTAAGAGCAAATATATCCCGTCTTATCGGCGGCGCAGGAGAAGAAACGATTATTGCCCGCGTAGGCGAAGGTATCGTTACAACCGTCGGTTCGTCCGAACAACATAAGGCGGTTTTAGAAAATCCTGATCTTATATCTAAAACAGTTTTGACCAAGGGACTTGATGCAGGTACAGCGTTTGAAATTTTGTCTATCGATATAGCCGACGTTGACGTTGGCCGTAATATCGGCGCTCAACTTCAAATGGACCAAGCCGAAGCCGACAAGCGTATTGCGCAGGCTAACGCCGAAGAACGCCGTGCTATGGCAATAGCTACCGAGCAGGAAATGAAAGCCCATACGCAGGAAATGCGCGCAAAGGTTGTCGAAGCGGAAGCGGAAGTTCCCAAGGCAATGGCGGAAGCGTTCAGAAACGGCAGACTGGGTATTATGGATTACTACCAAATGCAGAATATCCAAGCCGATACGTCTATGCGTAACGCAATAAGCGGCAACGGTACGGAAAGCGGCGGCAAAAGCAAAAAGTAATTAGGGAATGGAAATGACAAACTTATTGAACTTTGTTGAAATCGCTGAGATTATTCCTTTTATTATTGTGCCCGTCGTTTTTATGGTGGTCATCATCGCTATGGTTGTTGCCGCTGTAAAGAAAACTAAGGAGGCAAAGCGAAAAAGCGAAATTGCCGAACAGCAGCGCAGACAGCAATATACCGACGGCAACGGCAGAACGGAACATCAGCGCGACTATTTGGCTCGTATGAAAGTGCAGCAGGCAGAGCGTAAGGTTAAGGAGCGTGAGCATAAGCAACGTCAAATCCAAAGCTCAATGCACGAGCATAGCGGCAAAGCGGAGCATTACGAGCCCATTGTCGGCTCGTTGGGCGAAGTTGACGACGAGGGTTGCAACGAATTGGACGGAGTGCGTCTAGTGGAGCACGACGAATCTTATTGCGATGATCCCGAACACTTTGTAAATGCCGAGATGGACGGTTTACAGCAAGCGATTGTGCTAGGAGAAGTTCTCAATAATCCTAGATTCGTAAACCCTTACAAGCGCAAATAGCATTAAATAACAAAAAGACTTCCTTAAATTCAGGAAGTCTTTTTACGTTGTAATTGATAATGACAGTTATTTAAAATTTGATATGCGGCGCAGTTTAATTAGCCTGCTATGGCAGGGTCGTTTCCAAACAGTTTGTTCCAAATAGTTGTGGTTATATTTGCTCCGTCAATTTTAACCTCGTCTACAACGTAGTTGTCTTTGTCAATGCCTATAAGCGTTACGTCGTTGATAACAACTTCTTTTTCGCCGATATAAGCGTCTGCAAAGTTGACGTTAATGTTACCTATTGCCACATTGTCGCCTGTAATAATTCCGCTAAGCGAGCCCATTTTGTCGATAGTGGCTTTGGTTGTGCCGTCATAAATTTTGTCTTTAATCGTCAGTCCGTTAATGACGACTTTTTTAGGAGTTATAGTGCCGTGCGCTTCGCCCGTTAATACATAGTTGCAACTGTCTTTACCTACAAGTTTGACATTGGCAAGCATTACGTTTTTGTTTGTGCCTGCGTTTTTGTTGTCAAAGTACAGTTTGTCGCAAGTTGCGTCAACTTCGTCGCCGTCTATTACTCCGTCAAAAGTAAAGTCGGGGTCGAGTATAACGTTATTTTGGTCGTAAGTTTTAGTAAACGTATTTGTTACGGTCAGTTGTTTGGGCAAAACAGTCAGAGTGCCTTCCGTCATATTTACTTCGTAATCTTTAAAACAGCAAGGTTTGTCAAACTGTATGCGGTATACGCCCGCATTGAGTTTGCCGCCGTTTTCACCGCAGTTTGCGTAATCTGCTACTGCGCAAGTACCGTCGTAACAAAGAGTGTTTATGTCGTCTCCGTCTACGAAACCGCAGCAATCGAAGTTGAGTTCGGGCAGTTCTTCTCCGTAAGTAATAGTGATATTAGGCGCCTGTAATGTCAGCATAGGAGGCAGTACGTTTATAAAAGCCGTTTGGCTGTATTTACCTACCTTTACCGATACCGAATTCTGTCCTGCCGTTTCTGGTACATAATTAAACGTCAACGGCTCGTTTTTGCTGTAAACGCCTTCTTCAACTTTCTTTCCGTTTACTTTCCAAATAACTTTTGTACCGTCTTTGATTTTGTTTGTTTTAACGGAACAGGTTAATTCTTGACCGCTTCCTCTGCGAATTTCGTTTGAGTATGCGATTGCGCTCAGTCCTTGCGCGCGTGATGACATTGCTAAAAAGAACCACGCCGCTAACGCCAATACTACGATAATCGTTATAATGCCTATCGCAAGTTCGAGTTTATCGTTGTCGGCTGTGGTGTATTTGCTATTATTACTCATAATTTTCCTCCTTAGTAGTAGTATGGTAGTGTAGACAATTATTATGCGTGTACTCTGTTCATAACAAACTGTAAGCCGATTAAGCGAAACCGGAGATTCTACGCTGTTAGTAGAATAACAATTTTGGTACGGTTACAGTGGAGTAGTAATTAGATAAGAAACAATACTAAACTTATAACATATATAATATTAAGAAAAATAAAGGTAACATTTCTATATAACTTTTGCAATGTTAATAAAGTATCACTCTTGCAAAATATCAAAAGCAATATATTTCTTTGTCAATTTTGCAATTATTGTGTTGCAATTTGTTCGGTATCGTGGTACAATTAGTCGTGTAGAACAGTCGGCAAATTTTGTGGTATAATTTGAGAGGTGGTCAATAGATGAATAATCGTCTTTTAACCGTTAAACAATACTCAATCTGCATTAAAGGGGTAATTATAACCCATATTTGTCAACGCAATAGTGTAATTTAAGCGTAGAAAGGCATAGAGTATGCTTTCTGCGCTTTTTTTAAAAAACAAATAAGGAGAAAATGTAATGAAAAAGGCTGTTAAAATATTACTGGCAATCTTGATGATCGCTTGTCTTGCCTTGGCTGTTACCGCTTGCGATAAAGAATGCAAACCCGGCGAACACCAATGGAAAGAGATTAGACTCATCAAACCCGCTAGCTGTTCAGAGGCAGGCTCGCACGAAGTAGAGTGTGAAAAGTGCGGCAAGACCGAAACGCAATCTATTGACAAGACTGCGCACGAACCCGAAGATGTGGCACGATTAGACCCCACTTGCGGAGTTGCAGGACACGAGGCCGGTACAAGATGCCAAAATTGTCAAGAACCGCTTACGGGTATGGCTGTAATCAACCCCACAGGTAATCACGATTTCTCGGGCGAGTATACTGATGAAACTCAAGACGATACGCAACACTGGAAGAAGTGCGCTAATTGCGATGCAATTTCCACTAAGGAAAATCACTCTTATGACGCTCACTTGACTTGTGTTTGCGGTGCTAAGGATACTGCTCACGCTGTTGCACGCATTGGCGGCGTATATTATGCTGACCTTGCTACGGCAGTTACCGAAGCTACGGCAGGTGCTGAAATTACTCTTATGCAAAATATTACGCTTCAAAGCGGTATTACTATTGCAGATAAAGCAGTAATCATCAACTTAAACAACAAAAACATCACAGTCAATGATATCTCTACTGATCCTATCGACGTATTTACTCTTACAGGTACTGCTAAATTAACCGTTAAAGGCGCAGGTAAGGTTACTAATAATAACGTTCTAGGTTATATCGTTTATGCTCAAGACTCTGCCGAAGTTACTATTGAAGCAGGTACTTACTATGCTGTAGACAGTACTATCGTTCAAGTTAAAAATACAGCTAGGGCTATTATCAACGGTGGTCATTTCTCCGTTTTGGGCGAAAACGAATACGGTTCAAAATATATCCTTAATAAACTTGACGCTGACGAAGCTACTGCTGTTATCTCCGTAGCAGGCGGTACGTTTATCAACTTCAACCCCGCTGACGTTAAAGGCGATCCTACTTCCCCTACCTCGTATTTGAAGGCAGGCGCTGCTGTTAAAGCAACCACAGGCGATGTAACGACTTATGTTGTATGCTCTAACCACCAATATGTTGCAAGCGTTTGCTCTATTTGCGACCACGAAATTGCCGACGCTGACGTTGTTACGGCGTTGTATGCATTAGAAAGCGGAGCGGCTCTTCAAGGTACTTATAAACTTACGGGTGTTGTTAAATCGGCTGAGAATTATAGCGAACAATACGGAAACAGAACTCTTATTATTACTGTTGGCGACAAAGACGTTACTGCTTTCAGAATGAAGAATGTTAAAGACAGCGAAATAGATATTGCGACAATCGGCGTAGGCGATACAATAACAGTAGTAGGAGTCTTGAAAAATTACAACGGAACAAAGGAATTTGATTCGGGTTGTACTACAAGTGCTATTGTTGCAAGAGGTACAAGCGCGATTACCGTAACTGTGGAAGGACAGGAAAACGGTACTGTAAGTGAAATACCCGAATCATGTGAAAACGGTCAAATAATCAATTTCACTATTACTACTAATGAAGGATATAAAGTTTTTGAAGTTACAGCTAACAATAATTTAGTTACGGCTAATGCTTCAAATGAGTATAGTGTTCTTATAACAGGTAATATGGTTATTTCTATTACTATTGTTGAGAACGATTATGTACCTCCCGTACAAATTGCTAAATTGACGTTCCCCGATGCTCATACAGAAGGCAGTGCTATATCGGCATATACTGCGACTTGGATTGCTAAAACTACAGACGGACACGAATTTACAATGGTAAATTTCAACAGCAATAAATGGGGTAACAATTGGGCATGGGTAAAATGCGGACGCAAAAATAACGCATCAGTAGGTAAAATTGCGACTACATTTGAAAATGTAATCAGTAAAATAGTCGTAACTCTTGACAGAATAGACGCAAATTACGTTAATTCAATAGTTTTGACTGTCAAAAATAGCGAAACTGCTGTCGGTACTGTCGAAATAGCGGCTTCGGGTTGGACACAGGGCGATATGTCCTTTAAGATTCCTACAAATCTTCAAGGACAAAACTACACTTACGAATTAGCGTTTGATTGCAAATCGGCGACATCTAATGGTGTTATCACTGTTGTATCGGTAGAATATTTGGGTATTAAATAATTTGGAAATTTAATTTCTGTAAATATTTTAGCAAATCAAGCGTTATTGCTATGAATAGTAAATAACCATTTAACTATCTATAAACATAAAAACAAGGCAAGAATTTTCTTGCCTTGTTTTTATGTTTTATTTCAATAGATTATGCAACTGATTGATATGCAATATTGATGCTAGCAATCCATAACTGAGCATTCGTAGAGTGTACGTTTTTAATTGTAACAGTATTTCCGTTAATCACATAAGTACTCTCTCCATTTGATGTTGGAGTAATTTTTTTGCCTCCGTTTAGAGTAAAATCTGCAATAGTATTACCAAATTTAATTGTAATTGAATTAATTTGATACCCATCTGCAATTTTAATTATAAGACTGTTACCATCGCCTGCAGTTGTTGTATTACCATATAATCTAATTGTACCATCTTTATTCAAGCCGTTTTGAGTTGTTCCAGAAGTTTGCGATTCCACAGTGAATATATCAGCATTTAATCCAACTGTCGTTGCATTATTTTCGTCTTTTTTCATATTTGCTGTTGTAGTTCCTGAATATTTCATTGTAACTTTTTGTTCACCAGCAATCAATGCTTTTACAACAACATTATAAGATTTCGATTGTTCTACTCCTGTAAACGGATCCGCGACAGTTGCTGTAAGAGTAACCGTTACGTCCGTTGCTCCGCGGGTTACAGTTCCTGTTGTACCGCTGATTGCAATTACGTCGCTGTTAGATGTTGACCAACTTGCAAGACCGTGCAATGTTAAATTTTCTATAGCCGTCTCACTTGGAGCGACATACTCAAGCAATGCATCGCTTGTTAAATATTTTGTATTCCTCCATACAGCTAGTATTATATGACCATTAACTTGAGCTTCTCCATTGTAAAGTTGTGCCGTGCCATAAACAACGATTTCATCGCCTACAGCAATGTCTGTAAGACCTTCTATACCTGTAGAATCAAAACGCTTGCCGGCTAATGTTTGAATTCCGCGAACTAAAATTTTGTTTCCTGATTTATCTTGAATGTAAAGATTTCCCCACATTTTTGAAGAATCTGTTCCGTTCTTAGTGTTTTGGTATTCCACAAACGTACCTTTAACAAGAAAGTATTTAGTGGATTGAGCAGCCGAAAGAGTAATACCGAGTTTGTCAGAGTTATTGTTTAATAAATCTTCAATAGAAGTATAATTGATAGCACTTACAACTGTATATTTGTTATCATCTACAGTTACCTTATAATCTGTTGCCAAATACGAGGTAGGGTCAGTAGGATCGCCTTTAACGTCAGCGGGGTTAAAGTTGATAAACGTACCGCCTGCTACGGAGATAACAGCAGTAGCTTCGTCAGCGTCAAGTTTATTAAGGATATATTTTGAACCGTATTCGTTTTCGCCCAAAACGGAGAAATGACCACCGTTGATAATAGCCCTAGCTGTATTTTTAACTTGAACGATAGTACTGTCTACAGCATAGTAAGTACCTGCTTCAATAGTAACTTCGGCAGAGTCTTGAGCATAAACGATATAACCTAGAACGTTATTATTAGTAACCTTACCTTCGCCTTTAACGGTTAATTTAGCAGTACCTGTAAGAGTAAATACGTTGATAGGATCAGTAGAGATATCATTGACTGTGATGTTTTTGTTGTTTAAGTGTTTTACGGCGCGGTAAACTTAAAACGGAAGTAAGTGGGATACAAACAAAAAGCAAGACAAAGGCTTGCATTCGTCTTGCTTTTCGTTTGTAAATTTATTTTTGAAAAATTTTATTATATTGTTGATAAATCAAAGTACTTATTTATATTGTGTATAAGTACAAGGTCCCGTTATATGTTATTGGTTTTTAAATTTTACATTGTTAAATAATTTGCGCGCAAATTCAATTTGTCTTGTTCTGTTACGCCGCATTGTTCAATAAATTTATCAATACTGCCGTATTGCAAATTTATTTCTTCCCAAAATGTTTCAAGATAACTCTTTGATACCAACAACATCGATTCTACTATATTTAAGCGCTCTTCCGAAATATACGGCATTACTTTATAGAGAATACTTCGGGTATTTTCGCGCGTTTGCTCGTTTGTAAGCAAGTAGTCGGTCATAATATCCTGTTTGTCTGCGCCTAAAATATGCAGTAGTAAAGCGGTGCAAGTGCCTACGCGGTCTTTTCCCATAGAGCAGTGCCACAGATACGCTCCGTTGATAGGGCGGTTGGCAAGCGTTTTTAAAAATTCGCCGTATTTTATACGGCAGTGTTCATCGCGTATAAAATTGCGGTAAAGTATTTGCATATGTTCCGAATACGTTTCGCCGCGTGCAGACATACGCTGAAAACCCGCTTCCAGTTTTTCTGCAATTTGTTTTCCGTCAAGCGTTTCGTAACTGATACCGAAAGTAGTTGCGCGTATGATAGAAATGTTAAGGCTGTCAACGCCTTTGATTTGAATATCTGGGCGCGCGGAAATCTCTGTAGGAGTGCGCAAGTCTATTATGCATTGAAGTCCGTCATCTAGTAGTCTTTGCGCGTCGCTTGCGTTAATACGGCTGAGTTCTCCCGAACGCAGTAGTTTGTGCTGTTTTATTGTGCCGTAAGCGGTAACGATTCCGCCTAAATCACGCGCATTATTAGCGTATTGAAGTTGAATTTTCATTTATTCTCCTTGCGACAGTTTTTTACGGATGCCGTCTACTATCATAGAGATTGCTATAACGTTGTGTCCGCCCTCGGGAATTATAAGGTCGGCTTTGGCTTTGCTCGGTTCGACAAACTGTTCGTGCATAGGTTTTACCGTATTTAAATACTGGTTTATTACCGAATCCATACTTCTGCCGCGTTTTTCTACGTCGCGTTTAAGTCTGCGTATAAAACGCACGTCCGCGTCTGTATCGACAAACAGTTTTACGTCGCACAAGTCGCACAGTTCTTTACTGGTAAATATAAGGATGCCTTCGACAATTATTATTTTTGCCGACTGCATTTCCTGCCATTCTCCTCGGCTGTGGGATACAAAGTCGTAAGTGGGGTGCTTGATTGCTACGCCTTCTTTAAGTTGTTTGACGTGTTGAACAAGCATATCGGTATCTAGCGAATCGGGGTGGTCGTAGTTGAGTTTTGTGCGTTCTTCAAAGGGCATTTCTTCGTGCGCTTTGTAATAGTAATCGTGGCAAAGTATTACCGCGCTATTTTTAAATGCTTGAAAAACTTTTTTGGCTATGGTTGTTTTGCCCGAGCCTGTGCCGCCTGCAATACCGATTACGATACGTTCCATATTGAACCCTCCCCTTTAACGTATTTATTTTAACATTTATTGACAAACAGTGTCAATTTAATAAAGCCGAACGCAAGCGTTAGTTTTTCATTTATTATTTAAAAACATAGTATTGAGACGTATCAAATAAATTTGTAAATTCAATATGTTTTCAGCGCGTTTAAAAAATAGGAAGTGTCGGTCAAGAATGTATTTTAAGTTGTTTTTAAAATTTAATAGGCTTGCGGCTTGTCAAATAAAGCACGGTTAATTTTAGTTTATTATTTTAAAAATTATTTTGCCAAATATTATTTAAAAATAGTTTTAGTTTTTTATTAAAAAATATTGAAAAACTTTGCGCGCTTTGGTATACTAATGCAGGCTATGAAGAAAATACCTGTTACAACTCAATTGCTCGATTACTTCCGTTCAAGCGGCGAAGCGCTGATAATGGAAGGATACTGCAAATACTTTGACAACGTTACCGTCTATAACGACGGTGTAAGTTATGCCGTTGTAGCAAATACAAACGGCAGTGCGGAGTGCTGTATATATTCGGAAAGTACAAGTTTTATCGACGGAGTAATACGTTCGGTTTTAGGTAAAGCAGTTAAGTTTTGCGGAGTATCGCAATTTGTAACGGACTATATCAAAAGCAAATACCCGTTTAATTGGCAAACCGATTGCTATTTGTATGTATGGAACGGCGAACCGATTTTGCACGAGAGCCGATGCGATTTGCGTGCAATAGACAGCGGTTATGCGCAACAGGTATCGGACGGCACCCATTACCGTGCTCCGCTTGACGATATACGCGAATGTCTGGCTTTGCACCCGTCATCCGCCGCGTATGTCGACGGCAAGCCTGTTTGCTGGTGTCTTCTGCACAAGGAGGGCAGTCTCGGAATGCTTTATACGTTGCCCGAATACCGAAGGCAAGGGTATGCGTTAGAGGTAATGACGGATATAACAGCCAAAGTTATCAAAAGGGGAGACATACCGTTTGCATACATAGTGCAAGACAATATTGCAAGTCAAAATTTGGCGGCAAAGTATAATCTTAAACGCGCGGCGGTTGCCAATTATTTTGAAATAGATTTAAGCGGCGTAAAGTAATATGCCGTATACCAAAGGAGAAAAATATGTTTTTAACACAACTTGCGTTTGCTTTAACCGACACTCAACTTAAATGGATTTACGAAGCGATAGGCATAATTGCATCTGCGTTTGTTCTTATTTCTTTTTTATTTTCTAACGAAAAGAAAACGCGTATAATAAATATCGTCGGCGCGACGGTGTTTGTAATTTACGGTATTTTAGTCAAGGCGTATTCTACAAGTATTATGAACGGGGCTTTGATAATAGTTCATATAGTCAAACTTGTCCAAGCAAGCAAAATGGCTAAAAACAAGCAAGAAAAAGAAATTGCCGATACTAAACGGCAGGACGGTAATTTACAAGAAGAGAAGAAGTCTGACAATGCGGAAGACACGGAAGAAAAATAACATAATTTTTTTGCATAAGACGAATAAATTATTTGTAAATTGCAGACAATAGTGTAAAATATTTTAACTGTAAAATTTCTGTAAAAAATATAAGTAAAAACAGTTTACAATTTATAGGAATAGTGTTAAATTAGTTGCGCTAATATTTAATTCGGCTGCGGGGTAAATAGCGTTGCCGGTATTTAGCGAAATACAGATAACGGTGGCTTGAATGGGAAAGTATAAAAAGTGTCCGCGTTGCGATCTCAATTACATTTTAGAAAGCGAAGATATGTGCGATATCTGCAAAGCGGAGTTGGGACTGGAAAGTAAAATCGTGCTTTTGGACGATATCATTGACGATGACGAACCGCTAAAATTGTGTCCGGTTTGCAAAACGGCATATATAGGAATGGACGAAGATATGTGCGAAAATTGTCTTTCGGCGGAATCCCGCGAGAAAGATATCGACGAAGACAACGACGATTGGCGCGAATATTTGGATGACGACGATACGAAGGACGCCGACGAAGACGGAGACATTCCTTTGGAAGAATTGGACAGAGAATTCGGAGACGACGAAGAAGACGAGGAAGAATTTGAAGACGAAGAAAATATCGATTTGGAGTTGGACGATTATCCCGACGATTTGGGCGTGGACTTTGACGACGATTACGACGAAGAGGACGAGAACGACGACTTTGACGACGATTTGTAATATTTAGGGACTTGAAAATAAAAATTCAAGTCCTTTTGTATTATTTAGCGGCAAACGGTAAATAATTAACTTATGAAAAAATCCGTTAGCGTAGACGAAGCGCGTGAATATGTATCTAATTTAGTGGGGCGGGACGTAGACGTAAAAGTCAACCGCGGCAGAAACAAAATAAAACGTTACAAGGGCGTAATAAGCGAAGCGCACGAAAACGTTTTTGTAGTAAAACTGCAAAACGATATTTTTGACCGTATCAGTTGTACCTATACGGATATGGTTTGCGGAGAAATTTCTCTTGCCGACCGCACCCACAGCAGCGATATTTAAAATCTATATATTCTAGTATTTAAAAGTTATCAAAAGTTTGTACGGTTATTCGACAAACTTTTCTTTATAATTTTTTTGCGTGTTGGCATAACATTGCCTATTCTTCCGTATATTACAATGATAAGAAATGTGGGGGGTAAGTAAAATTATGGCAAACGCGCAATTTTCAAATGAAACCTTTTGTAGTCGCAAATTTATAGGTAAAATTCAAACGGCGGAAAGCGTAAGAATATCTGTAAAGCAGGATATCAGCGAAGTTCTGTCGCTTGGCGTGGAGAATTGCATTAACTCCTACGAAGCGACAGTCGGTGAAGTATCCTTTTACGGCAAAACCAATATCAAGTTTATGTATACTGACGGCACATCGGTATTGAGTTCGAGTTATAATGCCGATTTTACGGCTAGTATGCAAAGCGATTTGTTGGATTCCGACAGTAAATTGACATTTGAAGTGGTAACGGTAGACAGTAAAGTCGATACTAATGCCAATACGGCAACGCTTACGATTTTGCTGGAAATTGCCGCCTATGCCTATGTTACGGCAAGCGTACCGTATCTTTCCGGCGGAGAAGATATGTACATACTTTCCGACAATGTAGAAGCGTTAAGTTCGGCTAACGTTGTTACATTGCCTTTTGTTGTGGACGAAGAATTGAATACAACCCGCAATATCTCTACCGTTTTGCTTGCCGAAAGCAGTCTTTGCGCTACCGAATACACAAATCTTAACGGAATACTCCATATTGTAGGCGAAGCCGCAGTGCGTCTGACTTACATTTCCGACGGCGAAATTGTTACCGATACTTTGCCTTTTATGTTTGACAGAGAGTTGGAATCTGCAAGCGAATTGTCGGATTGTCAACTTAAATTGCGTGTAATAACAAAAAATACAAAGGTACGTTTAGACATTGCGGAAAACGACATAAATACTGCATTTTCTGTTGAAATTGCCGCTTGCGCGGTTGTGGAAGCGACTAAAGTCGGCGTTATCGGAATTGTTACCGATGCGTACGGCGCAGACTGTGATTTTACGTTTGAACGCAAAACCGTAACAACTACATTGCCGTGCGGAAGCGCAGTCTCTTCAAAGCACCTTGCCGTATCGTTAAACGCCGATAGCGCAAAGAAACCTATTACAGCGGTAAACGTGGGCGCAATTGTTACTAACTGTCAATCTCAGGAACGTCAAGCGCTTGTAGAAGGCGTAGTGTATGCAACGCTTCTTTACCAAAAGGAAAGCAATATCGAAAGCGAACAGTTAGAGTTGCCGTTCTCTGAAAAAGTGGATATAGATTTTCTTATGCCGACTTGTTCGTCAGCCGCAAATGTGGCGGTTATGGGTTTTGCGGTTAAAGAAACGGGCGGATTGCAAGCCGATATAGACTTGTGCATAACGGTAGACAGTTCACGCGATGTAAACTATACGGTAATCGTCAGTGCAGATGAAAAACCGTTTGATAAATCCTGTTTGCCCGCTATCGAAGTGTGCCTTGCAAGCAAAGGCGAAACATTGTGGAACCTTGCAAAAAGTTTGCATATGTCCGAAGAAGACCTTGTTGCAGTCAATCCTGAAATCACAAATCCGTTGGATAAGGACGCGCGTATCGTAGTGTACAACAAAATTTAAAACGGTTAAAGCAATTATCTAATCGAAGTAAAAATATACGGCAAAAACCGAAAACAAATAACGCTCTTTTCTTAAACGGAAAGGGCGTTTTCAATGTTGTTTTTAAGTGTGAAATATACCGTTTAGTATCAGTTACTACGCAAATATATTGCTGTTTTTTTGTACATTATAAAAGTTTAAAACGGACAAAAATCAAAGTTTTTTTATAAGTATAGCGCTATTGCGGAATGCGGAATTTTGTGCTATAATTGTTAAACTATGAAAGTGAAAGTTTACGCAAAACTCAATTTAACTCTCAATATTACGGGTGTAAAAAACGGTTATCACGACATTGACAGCATTGCCGTTTCAACGGATATTTACGACATTGTAGAAGTCGAAAAACGCAATGACAGAACGGTTAACGTTTGGGGGCAGGCGGAAATTCAAACCGAACACAATACGGCTTACAAAGCCGCGTGCGCCTTTATAACTGTATTCGGCACAAACGGAGCAGATATACGGATAAGCAAAAATATACCTATGTCAGCAGGAATGGGCGGTTCTTCGGCAGATGCGGCGGCGGTAATTTACTGTATGTGTAAACTGAATAATATAGACGTTAATTCGTATCGAGTGTATGAGATTTGCAGCAGCATAGGAAGCGACGTTAATTTTATGCTACGCGGCGGTTTGGGGCGTATGTCGGGCAAAGGAGACGACGTAATTTTTTACGGAATGACCGACACTTTGTATTTCGCGCTAACGACATTTAACGTCGGAGTTTCTTCTGCGCAAGCGTATGCCCGATTTGATAATTTGACAACTAAACCCGTTTGTACCGATAACGGTAAAATAATAAAACTTTTTGAGAGCGGACAAGCAAAAAAAGCCGTTAAATTATTTAATAACAATTTGCAAGCGGCTGTCGAGAATATTTCCGACTACGCTTTTAATTATTTGCAATATTGCCGTAAGCAGCAATTGTTATGTAATATGACGGGTAGCGGCAGTGCGTATTATATTGCGTTTGATAACGAGCAAGAAGCAAACAAAGTTGCCGAAAAATTATCTCAAAACGGTTTCGATACAAGAGTCTGCCGCAGCGTACTTAGAGGTATAGAAGAAATTTAATTTTATTAAATATTCGTTTTCCGACAATTAAATTGTCGGATTTTTTATTGTAGCCCTTTGCGGCAAAAATTGTCGAGCCGCTGTTAAGCGAATACGAGTTTTATTGTATGTTAATTTTGTAACAATGTTGTTTTTAAGTGTATATAATGCGTCAAAACCCTTTCGACAAAAAAGCACAAAACTTTATTAAAAATTTTTACAAACGCATACTTGTAAGTAAATTTTGCGTCAATAACATCAGTGAAAAAAAACATTACATATCTGGAGCATAATATGAAAAAGATTTTTATGGCTATAGGCGCGTTGATTGCATTGATAGGAATAATATTGGCAGTTCCTGCCAAAACGTCGAATGCGGAATTTTTGCGTATACATATCCGCGCGGACAGCAACAGCCAATCGGATCAGGACGTTAAATTTAAGGTCAAGTCGGCGGTAGTAGATTATTTAACGCCCAAACTGTCTGACGCAACTACAAAACAAAAGGCTATGGATATAGTCGAACGCGAACTTGGCAATATAGAAAAAGTATGCAACAAAACGCTTGCGGCAAACGGATTCGATTATGTAAGCAATGCAAAACTGTGTAAAGAAAATTTCCCCGACAGGGCTTATAACGGCGTTACTCTGTCGGCAGGAGTATACGACGCTTTGATTATCGAACTCGGCAGCGGTTCGGGAAATAACTGGTGGTGCGTAGTATATCCTCCGCTGTGTTTTGTGGGCGGCGAAAGCAACGGCACAAACCAAATCGTTTATAAATCTAAATTGCTGGAAATTATCCGTCAATGGCAAGAAAACCGTAAATAGTTTTAATATATCAAATACGCGCCGCTTTAATTAGCGGCGTGTTTTTTTGTCGTTTAAGATACTTTTACCAATCATTACTCACACTGGCAAGTTTTGTTTTTATAAATTCAAAAACGCGGATAGCAGCGAAATTCTTCTATTTGTATGATAAAATCACAAATAAAAACGTTATGTACCTCTTTCTACGGTTGCTTTGCACTCGATAAGCGTAGAAAGATTTTTGCATATATTTAAAAGTTTATTCTCATACTAACCACAAAAAATCAGGAGGAAAACTTTGTGATATTAACAAAAAAAGTAAAAATCACGGCGATAGTTTTGGCTGTTTTGATTTTGGCAACGTTGATAACAGTGTTTGTTACGGCAAATCATGCGTCTGCCGCAACGGTTAAAGTCGGTTCTAAAGGTACCGTTGTCAAAAACATTCAAACAAAACTCAAACGCTGGGGTTACTATACCGGTTCTGTAGACGGCATTTTCGGCGCCAAGACTAAATCGGCAGTACAGTACTTTCAACGTAAAAACGGTCTGACTGCTGACGGAATTGTAGGCAATGCCACTGCAAAAGCAATGGGAATATCCTTGACTTCGGGTACGGCGTCTACGGGTACAACAACTAAACCGAGCGGAATATCTAACAGCGATTTGTATTTGCTGTCCTGCTGTATTTACGGCGAAGCGCGCGGAGAAAGTTATACCGGTAAAGTAGCGGTTGCGGCAGTTATTTTAAACCGTGTTGCAAGTTCTAAGTTTCCCAACAGCATTTCCGGCGTTATTTACCAAGCGGGTGCTTTTACCTGCGTTTCCGACGGACAAATCAATTTGGGAACAAACGACGAATGTACGCGCGCGGCGCAGGACGCTATGAACGGTTGGGATCCTTCAGGCGGAGCATTGTATTACTTTAATCCCGCTACGGCAACAAGCAAATGGATTTGGTCCAGACCGCAAATCGTTACGATAGGAAAGCATATTTTCTGTTCTTAATAAAATTCGGCAGTCTATCTTATTATCGGTGCGCAATACGTTTTTGACTACTTTGGTAATAGTAAATTTCAAAAGTAACCGCGCATATTTCGGTATTAACTTAAAACAAATTCAATCGGTAAAAAAAGTATAGGAGAAAAATAAATGATATGTAGAAATAATTCCATAAAAAATTTTTGGATGATATTTTTCGGCGTTGTGGCATTGATTGCAATCGCTTCGGCAATTGTTATAGGCGTTGTAGCGTCCAACAGAGTAGCAACGATGCGTATGTCTGTTATCGACGACGAAAATACCTACAAAATATCGCAGGAAAACGGATACAGACGTTCTCTGTATCTTGCCTGCGACAGTATGAAAAATCTTGACGCCAATCTCGGCAAAATAGCATCCTCCGGCGATACCGCTCACCAAACGGAAATGCTTGCTAAGGTTGTTATTCACGCCAATCAGGTAAACCAAAGTTTGTCTAATCTGCCTTTTCAAGACAGCGACAATATTTCCGCTTGTCAAAAGTTCGTCAATCAAACTCAGGATTACGCAACTTATCTTTTAGGTAAATTGTCCCGAGGCGAACAACTAACGGAAGGCGAACGAATGGCTTTGCGTAATCTTGACGACGTAGCCACAAATTTGTATAACTTTTTGCAAGGCTATGCCGAAAGCGATTCGGGTATGTTTATTACCAACGGCAACGGTCAAAATAACGTAGGTAATTTGTCCGACAGTCTTAACGAAGTGGACAGTAAAACTTTTGAGTACGAAAAACTTATTTACGACGGACCTTTTTCGGAAAGCGTAGAAGAAAAAGTACTAAAAACAGATAATAAAATCTCTCATGCCGATGGCGCAAAAATAGTTTCGGAAATTTTCGGCGAAAACAAATTTGTATCGGAAATAAACAACAAAGGCTTATTTTATCTTTACGACACCGAAAAGGGCAGAGTATATCTTGCCGCTAACGGCAAAGTTGCGCAGTACGAGGCATATAACGAACAAAGCGGAGAAAGCGTTGTTGATTGCGATAAATGTATATCTAAAGCAGAAGAATTCTGCAATAAACTCGGTTATGACGTTAAAGGCGTTTGGATAAGCAAAACGCAGGATTTTGTAACGTATGTTAACTGCGCGCCCGTTATCGACGGTGTAATTATCTATCCCGAACTTATCAAAGTCGCCGTAGACAGTACAAGCGGCGAAGTAGTGGGTCTTGAAGCGAGAGCGTATATTTTAAATCATCAGGACAGACAAATAAGTTTCGGTAACGTAACGGAAGAACAAGCAAAGTCCGCAGTTATGCCCAGACTTAAAGTAACCAATATAGCTAAAGCGTTAATAGAAAAAGGCGAAAAACAGCATTTGTGTTACGAATTTCAGTGCCAAGACGGCGACCGTCAGTACTATGTATATGTAGACAGTACAAGCGGTAAAGAAATAGACATTTTTAAAGTAATAGAAAATACCGAAGGTTATACCGTTATTTAAATTTAAAGTTGCAGTAATAAATTTTAATGAAAATATTCCCGCTCACATTTTGAGCGGGAAATTTTATTTGCTCGCTTTACAACAAAATTTATCGAGCCGATACTAAGCGAAGACAATTTTTAAATTTATAATATGTACATATACACATATATCATTACAATGCAAAGTAAATTCAATATAAAACTTAAAAATCATCAAAGGCGGATTTTGTCGTAAAATTCCGTTTTTAACGTTTAATCGCTTATAACTGTGTAAATGCTTTACAGTAAACCGTTTGCTTGCTTGACGGCGTTAAAATAATACAGTATAATGTTATAAAAATAAATAAACGTAAGAAGCAGAATCGTAAGCCGTGAAATAATTGTCGGCTGAAGAAGTGCAGTATTGCGTTAAAAGCAGGTTAGTATGAAAGTTAACAAAGCGGTTATACTTGCCGCAGGTAAGGGAACGAGATTTATGCCTTATACCAAGG
The DNA here is from genome assembly GCA_947053925.1 of uncultured Clostridia bacterium. Classification (GTDB taxonomy): domain Bacteria; phylum Bacillota; class Clostridia; order Christensenellales; family CAG-314; genus Fimimonas. Next base: position 17,588 of record CAMRUG010000003.1, on the reverse strand, counting down.
CTATGCCCAAAGAAATGCTTGCGGTAGCAGACAAACCGGCATTGCAGATTATTGTCGAAGAAGTGATGGACGCGGGTATAAAAGATATTGCCGTTATTATCTCTCCAGAAAAACAACTTGTTGAAAAATATTTTAACCGTGATGCCGAGTTGGAAAATTATATGGACAGTTTGGGTCGCAGAGACTATCTTGCAAGTTTAATAACAATAAACGAACGCGCCAGAATAACGTTTTTTATTCAGGAACGTCCTACGGGTACTGCCCGAGCAGTTGCTCTTGCGCGCGAATGGGCAAATAACGAACCGTTTGTTGTGTGTAACGGCGACGACGTTATTTTAAACGAAAACGGTTCGGTAACAAAGCAACTTGTAGAAGCGTACGAAAAAACCGAATCGAGTATAATTGGCGTTCAGCCCGTTGCGCGTCAGGATATAGTCAAATACGCATCTACTAAAATTATACGCAGTGAAGGCAGACTCCACTTGCTGGAAGATATTATCGAAAAACCGCAAAAAGAATCCGATATCCATTCTCTGCTTGCGCCGCTCGGAAGATATGTCGTTACATCCGATATGTTCGGCTATATGGATAAAACGCAAGAAAACGGCAAGGGCGAATTGGTATTGACGGATGTATTGAGAAACTTAATGCACGAAAAATCCGTTTATGCTTACGACTTTGTAGGCAGACGTCATGATTTCGGAGACAAATTAGGTTACATAAAAGGTTTTACGGATTACGCATTGCACGATGAACGTTTTGCCGAAGATTACAAAAAATACCTGACAGAGTTGTTAAATCAAGATAATTAAATAAGGAGATATAATTATGAGTTATGCACAGAGAAGTGAAATCCCCGAAAAGTACAAATGGGATTTGAGCGATATTTTTGCAACGGAAGAAAAGTGGGAAAAGTGCTTTGAAGAAATGTCTGTTAAGTATAAGCAGTTGGCAGACTACCAAGGCAAACTCCACGACAAAGATACATTGTTAAAGTTTTTGAAGCTTTCCGACGCAATCGACTTAAAAATGGAACAGTTGTATTGCTACGCTTATATGAGCTATAACGAAGACAGTCAAGACGGAGCAAGACAGGCGCGTTATTCGCGTATTTACGGATTGCTTACAGAATACAGCACCGTTACGTCATTTGTTGCGCCCGAATTGTCCGCGCTTCCCGATAAGCAGTTGAAATCGTTAATTGCCGACTCTGCATTTTCCGATTACGACGTTCAACTTAAAAATTTGCTGGACGGCAAGGCTCACATACTTTCTAACGCGGAAGAAAAATTGCTTGCAGGCGTAGGCGCGTTTTCGGAACAGTTCCACGAAGTATTTAACAGACTAGACAGCGGCGATATTAAATTCGATAAAATAACCGTAGACGGCGAAGAAGTGCAACTCGGGCACGGCACATATTCTATGCTGTTACAGCACAAGGACCAAAATGTCCGTAAACTTGCTTTTGAAACTTACTATAAGTCGTATATCGAAAAGATAAACACGTTAGCAGGTTTGTACGAAGGAAGCGTAAAATCCGACTGGTTCTTTGCTCAGGCTAAGAAGTTCAACAGCACGATGGAACAGGCGTTGTTTGCCGAACACGTTGATAAAACGGTATACGACAATTTAATCAAGTGTATGCACGCAAGTTTTGCGCCTCTGCACAAGTATATCGCGCTTCGCAAAAAGTTGATGGGACTCGATACTCTCAATATGTACGACTTGTATGTTTCGATTTTTGAAGACGCGGATATATCCTGCGAATACGAACAGGCTTGCGATTTAGTTATGAAAGGCTTGGCTCCGCTTGGCGAAGATTACTTAAAGGTAGTAAAACACGCGTTCGATAACCGTTGGATAGACGTACATGAAACTCCGACCAAGCGCACGGGAGCGTACTCTATGGGCGTGTCGGGCGTTCACCCGTATATGTTGTTAAATTACCAAAAGACAACTCACGACATTTTTACAATAGCGCACGAAATGGGACATTCGATGCACAGTTATTATAGCGAAAAGGCTCAGCCCTTTGCAAAAGCAGGGTACAAAATTTTTGTTGCGGAAGTAGCGTCGACCTGTAACGAAGTGCTGTTGTTAAAGTATCTTTTAAAGACGGAAAAAGACGTAAAACTTAAAAAGTATTTGTTGCAGTACTATTTGGATATGCTCCGTACTACAATGTACCGTCAGGCTATGTTTGCGGAATTTGAACAAATTTCTCACGATATGGTGGAAAAAGGACAACCGTTAACGGCTGACGTTATGTGCGAAAAGTATTTGGAACTTAACAAAATGTATTACGGCGATGCCGTTCATCATAACGATGAAATTAAATACGAATGGGCGCGTATCCCGCATTTTTACAGAGCGTTTTACGTTTACAAATATTCGACAGGTATTATCTCGGCGGTATGTATAGCCGAAAAGATTTTAAGCGAAGGCGAATCGGCTGTCCGCGATTACAAAAAGTTTTTGTCGCTGGGCGGTTCGATGGACCCTGTTTCTGAATTGAAAGTAGCAGGAGTAGACTTGACGTCTGAAGAACCTTTTAAAATTGTAACAGAGTCGTTTGAAAAGACTTTGGCAGAACTTGAAGAACTTTGTAAATAAATTTTACTTAAAAGGCGTTTCATATAAATGGAACGCTTTTTGTCTTGTTATTTGCATTTCTAAAACAGTGGAGATAAAGGAGTAACGTATGTATTTATCTATTCTTAAAAAAGCAGTTCCAATTCCAAAATTGACAAATTTCGACAGATTTTTGTTTGTTGGTCCGCATCCCGACGATATAGAAGTTAGTTGCGGCGGCACTGTTGCTCGGCTTACTTCTTTAGGTAAGACGGTAACGTTTGCAATAGTTACCGACGGTAGCGTAGGCAGTATAGATAATTCGCTGTCAAGCGATGAAATTGTTAAAATAAGAAAAAATGAATCACTTGATTCCGCCAAATTACTCGGCGTACAAGACGTAAGATTTTTGAATTACGTTGACGGCGGAGATTACACCGTTGATGCCGTCAGCAAGAATTTAACAGAAATTATACTCGAAGTTAAACCGCAAGCAGTGTTTTGCCCCGATTATACGGTAAGAAGCGAATGTCATCCCGACCATTTGAAAACGGGACAGGCGGCAACAAAAGCGGTATTTTACTCGTCGTGGGACAAGTTGACCGAACGGTTTAATTTGCAGGGCAGTGTAAAAGATATTGTTATTGCGTATTATTATACGTCAAATCCCAATACCTATGTAAACGTTACTAAAACAAGCAAAACGCATATCGGAGCCATTTCTGTACACAAGTCGCAATTTACCGAAAACGACATTCGTAGTTTCAAGTCGTATTTTAATATGCGCGAAAGACGTTTTGGAGCGCGTTGCGGTAAATTGCGCGCCGAGGGTTTCCGTGTTCTGGCTTCTACGCATCAGCATTGTTTTCCGGAAGCGGACGAGTTTTAACAGCTAAAATGATAAAGAAAACCGATGCTCGTTTTATTACTTCGTCAAAAAAAACTGATTTCGGTATTGTAATTTAACAGCTGTTGTGATAAAATATATCATACTGATATTACAGACTTATCAATAGAACTAATTTATTATTTCCGTTGTAGACTGTTATGTTTATTGGTAAATAAAAGGAGAGAGTTTTATGGCGGAAGTAGTCGTAAAAAAGTCAATTAAACTGGGCGGCAAAATTTGGTTTTCTATTGTGTTGTTCGGCCTTATGGGACAGTTGGCTTGGATGGTGGAAAACGTTTATTTTTCTACTTATATCCAAAAGATGATAACAACCGATACTTGGGCGACAAGCGCGACGGTTGCGGCAAGCGCGGTAGTGGCGGCTTTGGTAACTATCTTCGGCGGAGTATTATCCGACCGCTTGGGCAAACGCAAAGTATTTGTATGTTGGGGCTACATTATCTGGGGCGCGGTAACGGCGGCGTTCGGGTTGTTCGATACCGCAAGCCGAGACAATATAATTGCGCTTGTCGTTATCTTTGTAGTAATGGACTGTGTTATGACAGTATTCGGCTCTATGAGTAACGATGCGGCATTTTCTTCGTGGGTTACCGACGTTACGGATATTACAAACCGCGGCTTTGTCGAAGTTATACTGTCCATTATGCCTGTTGCGGCATTGATGCTGATTTTTGTCGTATTCGATCCGCTTACATTACCCAAGTATACCGACGGCGAATTGACGCGTTCGGCAATGTGGTGGTTGTTCTTCTTGATTTTGGGTGGCTTGACGGCAATTTCGGGAGTTATAGGTTTGTTTACGTTAAAAGACAGTCCTCGACTTAAACCCGACAGATCAGGTAAGTATATTCAGGAAGTTGCATACGGCTTTAAACCGAAAAATATCAAAAAACACAAAATGATTTATATCTGCCTTATAGGTATGATGTTTTCGGGACTTGCAATGCAATTGTGGCAACCGCAGATGATAATGCTGATGCAATACACCGTAGGCTTTGAAGACGGTTACGTTATTCCTCTTGCCGTGGTAGTGCTGTTGTCGGCAGGTTTGGCTGTTGTCGGCGGTAAGCTTATGGATAAGTACGGCAAAGACAAGTTCTTTTATCCTGTTGCAGTAATGGGCGTACTCGGAGGAATACTTGTTTACATTATCAAGTTTACAAACTGCAATCCCGTTTGGCGTTACGTTCTGTTTATTCTAGGCGGCACAATGATAGAGGGAGCATCGTTACTTGCGGCAGCATTGTTTAACGCTACTGCGCGAGATTATACTCCCGAAGAAAAGGCGGGGTGTTTCCAAGGTATCCGCATAATCATCTTTGTAATGCTGCCTATGATTATAGGCGCAATAGTCAATCCGCTGGTTGTCAACGGTTTCGGTCCTGTAATTGACGGTTTCGGAAAATCTCCTGCATCAGGATATATTGTTTTGAATCAGCTTATAGATGCAAATACGGGCAAACCGATAGGCTACGATTTAGGGGATACGGTATATCCTTTTGAAATGTTTTTGTTCTCTTCGCTTGCTGCGGCGTTTGTGTTTATTCCTGCGGTAATTGTAAAGAAGGAAAACAAAAAATTCCGTCAGCAAAAATTAGCGGAACTGAATGCCGAAGTAGTTGGAGATATACAAGTTGAGCAGACCGAAAGCATTACGGAACAGTCAGACGGACAAACTGCAACAACGGAAACTCGTCTGGAAGAGCAAACAGAAAAAGAAACGCCTGAAAACGGAACAACAGAAGAGCAGACAAAATAATTAAAAAACATATTCAATAAGACATCGACAGTTAATCACTGTCGGTGTCTTTTATCGTATATCGATAAAAACGGCTTAGCATACAAAACTTTTATTTATATTTCTTGATTTAAATTTACAACAGATAACGAATATAGTTTTAAAACGATTTATTAACTTATCAAAATATAAGTGGGCTTTTAAACTTAATATTGTTCTACAAAAAACACGTTTTGTGTTGAAAAATTTGTACAAAAGTGTTATTATACTTTAGCGACGTAAAATAAATTATGGTATAAAACAAAACACTGTATTTTTGTGTTCTAAATAAACTGATTGAAGGTTAATTGTGAAGATTAAAGTAAAAAGACTCTCTTATGACAAGGTTGTCAATTTAAAAAAAGAAAAGCCCATAACTCCCAAGCGTACAAGCAGGCTGTTCAGGTGGTTAATGAAATTGCTGTCCGCAGGCGAATTAAAATCCGCAAATTTTACATACAGCAAAGTCGGAATGGACCAACTCGGCAAGAAAGAGCCGTGTCTTTATTTGATGAACCATTCGAGTTTTATCGACTTAAAGATTGTTGCTACAATACTCTATCCAAGAAGATTTAATATCGTGATGACTTCGGACGGGTTTGTCGGCAAGCGCGGTTTAATGCGTAATCTCGGGTGTATACCGACAAATAAATTCGTTACCGATACGGCGCTGGTACGCAATATGTACCATTGTTTAAAAGAACTCAAAACTTCCGTCTTGCTGTATCCGGAGGCGAGTTACAGTTTTGACGGTACGGCTACGCCCTTGCCTTACGGAATAGGTAAGTGCATTAAAATAATGAATGTACCCGTAGTGATGATAAAGACCGAAGGGGCATTTTTGCACGACCCTCTTTACAATTGTCTGCAACAGCGCAAGGCGGACGTTTCGGCAAAAATGGAGTACTTGCTTTCTCCCGAAAAGATAAAAGAAATGAGCGTTGATGATATTAACGCCATTCTTCAAGAGCGTTTTACTTTTGACAACTTCCGCTATCAGCAAGAGCATAACATTGTAGTGGACGAACCGTTCCGCGCTGACGGACTCGAGCGTGTGTTGTACAAGTGTCCGCATTGTTTGGCGGAAGGGCAAACCGTAGGACGCGGCATAAGTCTGAAATGTAATAATTGCGGTAAGTCTTATACGCTTGATATACACGGTTACTTGACGTCGGATGACGGCGACGGTAAGTTTGACCATATCCCTGATTGGTACCAGTGGGAACGTTCTTGCGTAAGGGAAGAAATTGAAAGCGGAAAATACAAATTAGATATAGACGTTGACATATATGTTATGAAAGGTACAAAAGCGGTGTACGATATAGGGAGCGGTCATTTAACGCACGACAAAAGCGGATTCCGTTTGGTAACCGACGACGGCAAACTGGATTACGGACAGCCGCCGCAATTATCGTACAGTATTTATGCCGATTATTATTGGTACGAAACAGGCGACGTAATTTGTATAGGCAATATCGAATATCTATATTATTGCTTTCCTAAAAACGTCAAGGGCGTTGTTGCCAAAACGCGGCTTGCCGCAGAAGAATTATATAAAATTGTAAAGTAGTATTTGTTGTTAAAATATAAGTAGGGCGCACGTCAAAAATTAGGACGTGCGCTTGCCTTTTGTGTTGCATTACTTGTTTTTATTTATTTTTCGCCGAATAGCAGTTGCCCGTAAGTAGGCAGAGGCCAATTAGATTTGGGGCAGATTTTTTCCGCTTCGTTGACAAGCACTCGCAATTTACTTACAGTAGGCAATACCGTGTCGCTGTAAGATTTTGCTTTTGTTTCAACGTCGTTGTTTTCCTTTTCCAGTTCGGTTAATATAAGTTCGGCAAGTTTGTCGCTCTTTTTCAGTATGTTATCAAGCAGCATTATTTTATTTTGTTCCGTTTCGCAATCCAGATTTAATTGAGATTTTTGCATTGCTAAGGTAGTAAGTTCTTTAACGTAACTTTCGATGGCAGGTACAATTTGACGTTTGTAGATTTCACAAGTTACAATGCTTTCCAGTCTTACAGTATTGCAGTAGTTATTTAGCAGTATCTGTTTGCGCGCAATCAGTTCTTTGCCGTTTAGTACCTTGTGCCGTTCAAAGAGTTCTATGTTTTTAACGTCGGAAAAATCTGCAAGAGACTGCGCCGCAGAGGCGTTGGTAAAACCGCGTTTCTGCGCTTCCCGTATCCATTCGTCAGAATACCCGTTGCCGTTAAAAATAACGCGTTTGTGTTGACTGTATGTATCGGCTATAATGTCGTTTACGTCTTTAAAAACATTGTTTGACTTTTCAAGTTTATCGTTAAACTGCCTGAAACTTTCTGCTACAATGGTGTTAAGAACTGTGTTTACGTCGGCGATGGACTGAGACGAGCCTACCATTCTGAACTCGAACTTATTGCCGCAAAACGCAAAAGGAGAAGTGCGGTTGCGGTCTGTGGATGTAATGACGGGCGGAAGCAAGTCGCTCCCGACGGTAAAATTGCCCGAAACGATTTTCTCAAAAATATCGCTCAAAGTTTCGCCTAAAAATACCGTAAGTATTTGCGGAGGCGCTTCGTATCCGCCCAGCCGCATATCGTTGGCGGCGGAAGAAACGGAAGCGATAAGCAAGTTATTGTAATCGTCTACCGCTTTGATAACGGCAGTAATTATAAGTAAAAACAATGCGTTGCGTTGCGGCGTTGCGCCTTGCTCTAACAGATTGTCTAGTGTGTCGGCTTTGAGCGACCAGTTGTTGTGTTTGCCGCTTCCGCTGATATTTTCAAAGGGCTTTTCGTGAAGCAGGCATTTAAACCCGTGCTTTTCTGCCGTTTCGCATAAGGTTTCCATTATTATTTGGTTTTGGTCGCACGCTTCGTTAGACTTGGAATAGCACGGAGCAAGTTCGTACTGACAGGGCGCAACTTCGTTGTGTTCCGTTTTGGCTATGATGCCTAACGCCCACAATTCTTTGTCTACGTCGTTCATATATGCAATAACTCTGTTTGTCGGCGGGCGGAAGTAGTGGTCGTCGAATTCCTGTCCTTTGCAGGGTTTGGCACCGAACAACGTTCGCCCTGTATAAACTAAGTCTTTGCGTTTTTTGTATAAATTCCTGTCAATCAAAAAGTATTCCTGCTCTGCGCCGACAACGCTGTATACGTTGTTGGAGTTAAATCCCAAAAGTTTGAGCAGTTTTACCGCTTGCCCGTTAAGCGCGCAGGAGCTTTTTATAAGCGGAGATTTCTTGTCTAATTTTTCTCCGTATGCACCGCAAAACGTGGTAGGAATACGCAGACAATTACCCTTTATAAATGGAAAAACCGCGTAGTCCCATTTGGTAATTCCGCGCGCTTCAAACGTCTGGCGCATACCGCCGTTAGGGAAACTTGACGCGTCGCCTTCGCCGTTAATAAGCTCTTTTGCGCGGAACTTGTAGACGGCGTTACCATCGCTGTCAACAGAATACAGACTGTCGCGTTTGCCCGCCGTAAAGTTATTTAAAGGCTGAAACCAATGCGCATACCTTCGCGCGCCCTTTTTTATTGCCCATTTTTTAAGCGCGGTAGCGTAAATTTCTATATCTTTTTTAGATAATTCGCCGCCTTGCTCGCGGGCGGTTTTTATTGCTTTGTATGTGCGTTTAGGAAGATATTTGCGCATTTTTTTATAGTCGAAAACGTTTGCCGCAAATTTATCTGTAATATCTTTTTTCATACATATAAGATATGCCGTTTGCATAGAGTTAGTTACCGCTTTTTGTTAGTTATTTTGTATTGTTTAGAAGTAATTAAAACGGTTTTTTATGCCGAAGCAGACAGCAAAAATGCCCCGATGTTATTGTCGGGGCGTTAAATATTTTTTATTAAATTGCTTATCGAGCCTTATTGAATAGTAGACGTTTTGCGCTACTTTTGTTGCTTTAACAAATTGTAAATGTTTAATCCGCTATCTTAAACAGTAGTGCTTTATCCGAGTCCGCAAACTGTTTTTGCGTTGATTGTAAAAGTATTCAAACGGCAATTTAAAGCAACCGTCTGTTATACTGGATTACGGTTCGTTCCTAAAATTGTTACCGCCGTAATTTACGGTAGTACAATGAGTTGCTGTTTAATCGTAACGATTACTTGTCCCACAATTCTTTTTTGTTGTAAATACTGTCTGCTTCGGTAAGTTTGCGTATGACTTTGCAGGGGTTGCCTGCGGCAAAAACGCCTTCGGGAATGTCGCGCGTAACTACCGAGCCTGCGCCTATAACCGAGCCTTTGCCTACTGTAACTCCGCCGCATATCGTAACGTTGGAGGCAATCCAACAGTCAGATTTTATCACTATCGGACGCGCATATTCGCGGTCGGTTAAGGTGCCTCTGTCGTTTGTATACATATTACGTTCGGAAGGTAACAACGGGTGTACAGGCGTTGCAATGCATACGTTAGGTCCGAAAAACACATTGTCGCCAATTGTTACGGGCGCGCAGTCTAATACGGTAAAGTTGAAATTTGCATAACAACCTTTTCCGAAAGTAGTAAATTCGCCGTAATCGAAATAAATAGGACCTTGCAGATATACTCCGTTATGTTCGGGAATAAGAGATTCGATAATGTCCTGACGTTTTTCGTCGTCTTCGTCTAACTTGTTGTAACGGTTGCAAAGTCTGTGCGCGTATTTGCGCATTGTAAGCAATTCGTCATCGCTTGCGTCGTATATCATACCGTTTAGCATTTTTTCCTGTTCTGTCATATGGTTTTGCTCCTAGCCGTTTGGCAAATTAGTTTGTCAACATTGTACATTATTTATAAAAAATTGTAAATGCTTAATAACGATTATTCGGCAATGTAATATAAGAATTTTGAAAATTTTAAGTGCGTAAATTATACTATTTCGTATGTAATTTTTGATAGGTATAATGGCATTTAAAAAAAGTAATTATGTACGAAACTTGAGTGCGGCATTATGTAGCAATTCACTGCCGTATTAGGAGTAGGATTTAAAATATATAATAAAAGGGCTGACATTTAATTTGTCAGCCTGTAAAAATTGTTTTTATTTTAGTTTGTAAGTTGCCGTATAATTTGCCTGACAAATTACTTTTTAATCGGAACTAACTTTTCTAATCCGCCCATATACTTGCGCAGTACTTCGGGGATTGTAACCGAGCCGTCGGCATTTTGGTTTTGTTCTAGTAGAGCGGGGAACACGCGGCTTGTTGCCAATCCGCTGGCGTTGAGCGTGTGCATAAAGTCAAGTTTTTTGTCCGCGTCTCTCCTATAACGCATATTGCCTCTGCGCGCTTGGTAGTCGCGCGCGTTGGAAGCGGAAGAAACTTCCTTGTAGATATTCATTGACGGAATGTAAATTTCTATGTCGTAAGTGCGCGCCATACTGTCCGAGCAATCGCCCGCCGCAAGTTTACTCAGTTGATAGTGCAGACCCAGTCCTTCAACAAGTCCGCACGCCATATTTACCATTTCTTCAAAGGCTTCGTCGGATTTGTCCGGAGTGGTGTACTGGAACAGTTCTACTTTGTTAAATTGGTGTCCGCGTATCATTCCGCGTTCTTCTGCGCGGTAACTGCCTGCCTCTCTGCGGAAACAAGCGGAGTAACCGAAGAATTTGCGCGGCAGTTCGATTTCCGGTAAAATCTCATCGCGGTAAAGGTTTACAAGAGCCGTTTCGGCTGTCGGTAACATAAACTTGCGTCCTTCGCCGTTGGCGATTTGGTATACGTCGTCCTCGAACTTCGGGAACTGTCCGGCAGTTAAGCCGCATTCGTAACTTAGCATATAGGGCGGCAACATAAAGGTGTAACCTTTTTCAATGTGGCTGTCGATAAAGTAGTTAAGCAATGCCCATTCGAGCCGCGCGCCCATACCCGTATATATCCAACTGCCGTTGCCTGCTAGTTTTGCGCCGCGTTCGTAGTCGATAAGTCCGAGAGATTTGGCAAGTTCAACGTGGTCTTTCGGTTTGAAATCGAAGTGCGGTTTTACTCCGAAAGTTTTGATAGGCTTGTTGTTTTCTTTGCCGCCTGCAAGTAAATCTTCGTCAGGCAGATTAGGCAGTCTGAGCAAAAAGTCGCGTATTTTGTCGTTGACGGAATTGAGCTCGGCATCTTGTTCGGAAATTTTGTCGCCGAGAGTTTTCATTTCGGCAATGGTGGCGGATACGTCCTGTCCTGCTTTTTTAAGTTTGGGTATCTCTGCAGAAACACGGTTGCGTTCGGCTTTCATAGTTTCTACGCTTGCAATAATTGTTTTGCGTTGTTCGTCCAACTTTAAAAAGTCGGTAAAATCTATATCCTTGCCGCGTTTTAAATACCTTTCGCGCACAGTATCGGGATTTTGTCTTATAAGATTAACGTCAATCATAATAATATCTCCGTTTAATAAGTATTGTTTATCAACGCATATTTTATCACAACAATGCAATATTTGCAATAATTTAAAAATCAAAAACTTTTTTGGCAGTGGATGTTTTCAATAACGGTATATGTTAAAATCAAAAAATTTCCAAGTAAAAGTATTCTGAACGCGTTTTACTTGTTAATACTATTTGTACTGTTAAAATTATTGACAACGCCCAGCGCAAGAGAGATTTTAAAATTTTTAGAGTTGTAACAAGTTTGAGTATAATGCGCTGCCGATTGTTTTTAAATCATAACAAATTACAGAAACACATTTGTAATAGTTAACAGTATGCAATAATACAGAGCTCCTAGAGTGTTTTTTACAGTGTGTAGCATTTTAAGCAGAATTTGTCAAAACTTACTTCCGTGTAGTAGATATTATAATTGCATTTTCTGCTTGTTACATTTTGCATATTGTGTTAAAATAAAACAAGCATATAATATATGGTACGGAGACAGTTATGCAACTTAAAGTATACAATACGCTAACGCGCAAAAAGGAAGTTTTTCAGCCCATCAAGGCAGGGCAGGTCGGTATGTATTCCTGCGGACCTACCGTTTACAAGCCTGCGCACATAGGCAATCTTCGTGCGTATGTCTTTATGGACGAGTTAAGGCGTATTTTGGAATACAACGGTTACAAAGTCAAATCGGTAATGAACATTACCGACGTCGGGCATCTTGTTTCGGACGGCGACGACGGCGAAGATAAAATGAGTAAGTCTGCCGTTGCAACGGGTAAAACTCCTCTCCAAATCGCGGAGGAAATTACCGCAAGGTTTATGCAGGACGTTGACGCGCTAAATATCAAACGCCCGACTTTGTGTCCTAAAGCGACCGATAACATTGCGGAAATGATAGCGGTAGTCAAGGCATTGCTCGATAAAGGCTATGCTTACCAAACGGAGGACGGTATTTACTTTTCGGTAGAGAAGTTTGCCGGTTACGGAAAACTCTCGGGTGTTAAGCTCGAAGACCAAAAGCACGGCGCGCGTGTAGAAGTAAACAGTTTCAAACGTCATCCGATAGATTTTGCCTTGTGGAAAAAAGCAGCGCCAAACCATCTTCAACAGTGGGACAGCCCTTGGGGAATGGGATTCCCCGGTTGGCATATCGAGTGTACTGCAATGAGCCGTAAGTATCTCGGGGAAACTTTCGATATTCATACCGGCGGAGTGGACCATATTCCCATTCATCACGAAAACGAAATTGCGCAAGCAGAGTGTTGGCTTGGGCATAAAGCGGTCAACTACTGGATGCATTGCGAATTTATGCTGATTGACGGCGGAAAAATGAGTAAGTCGCTCGGCAATGACTATACCGTTGCGGATGTCGCGGCTCGCGGGTATACGCCTATGGAATTGCGCTATCTGTATCTCAATGTTCAGTACCGTCAAAAACTCAATTTTACTTGGGCGGCAATGGAGGCGGCAAAATCGGCTTACAGTAAACTGTGCAATTTGCTTTTAGCGCATAAAAACAGCAATGTTCAAACGGATAGGGAGGTACTTGACGGATATAGGCAAAAATTTGAAGAAGCAATTAACGACGATTTGAACGTACCGCTTGCAATGGGCGTTTTGTGGACTATGTTAAAGTTGCCTAAGTCTAACGACGTATATAAACTAGCGTTGGAATTTGACAAAGTGTTTGCGCTTGACTTCGATAAGGTTAAGGAAGTTGAATCTCCCGCTTTGGTAATACCCGAAGATATTAAAGCGATTGCAGAACAACGCCTGCAAGCCCGTAAAGAAAAGAACTGGGCGGAAAGTGATAGACTGCGCGACGAACTTGCACAAAAGGGTTATGCTGTAAAGGATACGCCAAACGGCTACGAACTCGTCTTAAAACAGTAAAATAAAAAACGTAATAGCAAATCAAAACACTGCAAATCAGGCAGTGTTTTTTGCTTTACAGGGATGTAATGATTTTTTACTATAATTTGCTGTCGAACAATTTGCATAACCGCACTTTATATCAGAAAGTGTTTCTGGGCAATTTTAGTCAAATATGATATAAGTCATTGTAATCAAAACAAGTTTTATTCTGTATCGTCCGTGCATTAAGTATATATACACAATATTTCGATTTAAACAAAACAAATATTTAAAATAAGAACAATTAAATCTGTAATGCGGCTTTGTAATCGGTTAACTCAAAAACATAACGACTAATTTGTATTAAACCGCCGTTCCCTTGCATAATTTATGTAAGGGGTTTTTTATTATGGCAGAAAAATCAACAAACGAACGTCAGCAGTATGCGCTGTTTTGCGAAAACAGTATTTTAACGGTAAAAGGCGTTAAACAGGTCATCGAAATTTCCGAACGTGAGGCGCAACTTAAACTAAACAATAATACGCTGTTTATCAAGGGCAACGGACTTAACGTTACTAAACTCGATAAAGAACAGGGCGTGGTGGTAATGGAATATTCAAGCCTGTCCGGTTTAACATTCCGTCAGGGCGGTATGACGTTAAAGGGGCTGTTCCGCTAATGCTGGGCGAAGGCATCGAACAACTGTATGTATTTGTTGTGTTCGTAGCGTTAGGTATTGTCCTTACTGCGGTGTATGTGTTTTTTATGGCGTTTACACGTGCAAAACTTGCCGCCGTTATTTTCGACTGCGTGTTCGGGGCTGTTTCGCTGTGGCTTTTATGGATAACGAATTTAAACGTCAATAACGGCGAATTCCGCTTTTTTGTTTTCTTGGGAGTTGCAGTCGGCGCTGTAATTTGTATTGCTACTTGTAAAACTTTACTTGACAAGGCTTCGCAAGCGTTGTATAATTTGTTCACTGCAAAGTTGGAGGACAAAGTTGATGGAACGCATATTTTACAGCAAAAAGACGTCAATACTGTTCGTAGTGGCAATGCTGATACTGTTGCTTCTGGTATGTATGCTGCTCACGACGCTGACGCAAATGGCGTCGATGAACAACCGCAGGGAACATTTGCAGGCAATGATAAAAGAATGCGAGGCGCAAGGAAAAGCCACCGAAGAACTCATAGAATATTACAAGACAAACGCGTACGTAATAGAGTGGGCAGAAAGAATGGGTTGGATAAAAAGCGACGACACATTGTGGGTAAAAATAAAGGACCAACTTCAAAATAATCAATAAATTTTTAACTCCCGCTTGTACGGGAGTTTTTTTGTGTTGCAAAATAAGTAGGGTAATTGTTGCAACCGTAAAACTGCTACGGCTTTAAGGTAACTGTAAAAATGACGTATCGTTCAAAAAACAAATTGAACACTTGCATGGGTACATTGATAAAACAGTATTTATCTTATAACAATTTAACAAATAATCAGTCAAAATCACGGCAGGGATACTACACAGTCAAACTGACAACACTTTTAACAGAGATAACTATTGTGCTAAGTTTATGCCGTAATTTTGCGTCGTTTCGGCGTTAGCTAAGTTTTAGCATTACGTTAGAAAACTAAACAAATGTCTTTAACAGCAAAATCTGTGTTACGGCGAGTAAATAGATAGCGCGTTTCGGAACAAAAAATAAACATTCAATAGCGTATATAAACAATATTGTAACGTTTTTGTAAATTAAAGAAAACGGAGAATCACAATGTCCAAAGTAAAGAAAAGTCCTAAATTAGCAAATAAAGCGTTAATCAAGTTGGGAATAACATTTTACGGACGCAGATATTTTAAAAAGAAAGTTACTTTAAAAACACTCGGCAGTTTAAAAAATATCAAACCGCCGTATATTGTCGTTGCAAACCATAGCGGATTTGCCGATGTCGGCGGACTGATTTACGACGCATATCCTAATTGTATCAATTTTGTAATTTCCGTAACGCAAATTGTTAAGTGGCCAAATGCTATAAAGTATATGGGGATTTTGCCCAAAAAACAGTTTGCCGTAGATACTTCGCTTATACGCGATATAAAATATGTGCTGGAACATAACCGTGCCGTAGCAATCTATCCGGAAGCGAAACTGTCGGTTGTAGGTACGCCTAATATAATAAAACCGTCAATTGCCAAGTTGGTCAAATTGTTAAAAGTGCCGCTTGTTACCGTTCGTTTTGACGGCAGTTACTTGCACAAGCCCCGTTGGGCAAAAAACAAGCGCTTTGTACCGATGACTGCGGAAGTGAAACTGGCAGTAAGTCAGGAAGAAATGGCAAGTATTTCCGTAGACGAAATTCATAAAAGAATTGTGGAAGATTTGGCTTACGACGATTACGCTTACCAACTTAAAAATAAAATAGAAATCGACGTTCCTAACTTAGCGGAAGGGCTGGAAGGCATATTGTATAAATGTCCTGAGTGCGGGACGGAATTCGCAATGACGGCAAGCGGCAATACGCTTACTTGCGGTAAATGCGGTCGGCAAGTAAAACAAAACAAATACGGTCAACTTGAAGGCGGTCGGTTTGATAAAGTTACAGATTGGTATAATTGGCAAATTGATTGCGTAAGGGATGAAGTATCCCGTCCCGATTACGAATTAAAAGCATATTTTGCGGCAGAAAAACTAGTCGGTAAAAACTACGTCAGCGTGGGTGATGGCGAAATCGTCCATAACGCACAGGGAATAACGGCAACGTTTAAGGAAGAAAAAATTTTTTATAAGGCAGGCGCGTTTTATACACTGTCTTTTAATAATGAGTATTTGTATCTTCCTACGGCGGAAGCGGTGTATAGATTTAGGCGGACGGAAAAACTAGGTTGCACAACCAAATTCAATATTGCGGTAGAGGAACAAACAAAAATTATAGAAAACGTTAAATAAACAAAACTATTATAGTTAATAAATAATTTTGATTGCGCGTGTAAGGAAAGTATAAAACCCTTGCCGCGCTATTTTTACTTTTAAATAATCAAGATATAAATGCTTTGTTGATAAAGAATGAAATTTAATATTTGTATTTTAATATCATTTAGTAAAGTTATCAACATCTTTAATGGTTTCCGTAATAGAACTTTAACTTTTCATTGTTAAAGATAGATTTCTGGTTGCAGTAAAATATTGTTTTGTAAATACTGTTCTTTAATATTTTTGTATTCACACAACAAGGAATTACTTGTGAGCGGTAAAAAAGATATAAGGAAAATCAATAATTGAAAATAGAAGAGAAAAATGAAAGATAAAATGGATAGTAGTTCGTTTATTGTGGATTTTTGTTTGAAGTTTGCTTATAAAAATAAACTCGCAAATAAATATATAACTAATACTTTTGTTTTGAGAAAGAAAAGATTTGAAAAGTGGAGTAAAAAGGAAACAAGGCTAATTGCATTAGGAGTGGGGGAGAAGGGAAAATATTAGTGATACAAACTTACTATAAAAAGATAGGCACTAAAAGAGATAACTAGATTTTAATTCTTTAAGTTGAATTGTCATTGGAATAAATAAGAAATACGGATAAGCGGACTTTTGTTACGAGCGAGAACGGGTGAGATGGTGGAATAAAAAGAAAACGAGAAATAGGATATTAAATTTGAAAAAGCGAGCTTGCACGCAACAAAATACTAGCCTGCGCGTAGAGGGGAGGGAAAACATTGTTAGTAATGTTGTCTTATTTGAAAATATAAGAATAAAAATAAAGAAAAAATAACTTTTGTTACGAGCTTGCTCGCAATAAAAGGCGACCCCGCGATTGGATGAGTTGAGTTTTTGTTACGAGCTTGCTCGCAACAAAATACTAGCCTGCGCGTAGAGGGATAGTATTTTGTTATAATTGGCGTTTTACAGTCCCCCTTTCCCATCCGCCTTATTATCTCCAAACCCGTATAGGTGTCAGCGGCAAAATAAATTTGTACTTAGATTTATCCACAAAAAAGCACTTGGTCTACATATAAAAAATCTGCAAAAGAGACCGGTAAAAAAAGGCAGATTGCCGGGCGCGGTGTAATCCTATATTCCCCGCGGCATTGAGTTTGCTGGTGACGCCGCTCGCGCTAACATTAAAAT
>CAMRUG010000002.1 GCA_947053925.1 uncultured Clostridia bacterium | reverse complement strand
GGTTCGAATCCCGTCTCCCGCTCCATTAAATCGGCAAATTTCGTAAGAGATTTGTCGATTTTACTTTTTCACTTTTCACTCTTCACTGAAACTTGCCGATTTGAAGTAAAAGGTAATAGCGAAAAGTGAAGAAGTATGCTATAAAGTAAGTTGAATAGTGCGTATGAAAGAAAGTTCTTTGATAGTAAAATCTAAACAGTTTGCTTTCGAGACAATTAAAATTTGTAATGAAATCAAAAACGAAAAGAAAGAAAGTGTCTTAACAAACCAACTCATAAGAAGTGGTACAAGCGTTGGGGCAAACATAATGGAAGCATTTTACGGGCATAGTAAGCTGACTTTATAACAAAATTTGTAGATTGCTAAAGCCATTTCTTGTAAAAATATACATATTGGGTAAAATTGAAATGAAATACGATATATTACTTTTTGACGCGGACAATACTATACTCGATTTTGATAAGGCTGAAGAACAAGCGTTAAGGAGCGCTTTTGCAAAATATAATTTGTCCTTCGATAATAATGTGTTGCAAGTATACAGAAAGCACAACATACGGCAGTGGCAACTGTTTGAACAGGGCAAGCAAACAAAAGACGAAGTGCTTATAAACCGATTTGTTGAAACTTTTAATGAATTGAATATTGTTAACGGATTAGAAGAAGTTTCTAATTTATACGAATCGAATTTACACAATGGATATTTTATTGTAGATAATGCTCTCGAAGTTCTAAAAGAATTACACTCTTTTTCAAGATTATACCTTGTTTCTAACGGTGTATTGTCAATACAAAACAGCCGTATGAAGGGTAGCGGTTTAGACAAGTATTTTATAAAACGCTTTGTTTCGGAAGAAGTAGGGTATCCAAAACCCCAAAAAGAATACTTTGAATATTGTTTTTCAAATATCGAAAACTTAGACAAAACCAAAACGCTTATTATAGGAGATTCTCTGACAAGCGATATTCAAGGCGGAATCAATGCAGGAATAGATACTTGTTGGTATAATCCTAAGCATACGAAAAACCAAACGTCGTTTTTGCCGACTTATCAAATTGACGATTTGCGTAAATTGTTAAAAATAGTTTGCTAGTATAAAGAAATATCTAAAAAAATGCTATTAGTAGAATACGGAACAAAAAGTTCCGTATTCTTGTATTTTAAAATTATTTTATTCTCTTCCACGGGCGGTTATTTTTTAACCAACCGTTTTGTTCCCAATATTTGCAGTCAGCGCTTTCAATGTTTTTTGCACGGATAGATTTTTGTATAATTCGGCAAATATTAAACTTGATTTTGGTAATAGTCCTAGTTTTTGTCGGTTTTGAATAATCTATTTTTTTGAATTTTTTAGAAAGTCTTTTTATGTTTTTAGTAATACTGTTGCGTTTCTTTTCGGAAAGATTATCCCAAACTATATCTTGCATAAGTTTGGCAGTAAAAACTTTTATTTTAGAAATTCCCCACCAAGACAGACTGTCCCGTATATCTTTAGCGGTAGATTTTGCTCCTGCACCTAAGCATTGAGTTAATATTACCGCACGTTTTGTAAACATCTCTTTTGCGGGACGATGCGGCATCCACCTATACCCAAAATGGTCCAGAAGATTTTTCAGTGCGCCTGTAGTGTGCATAACATAAGCGGGCGAGGCAAACACAATCAAATCTGCTTGCAGCAATGATTTTTCGATTTTCTGTATATAGTCGGCATCTTTACATAGAATTGCATCTTTAGTAAAGCAAGTGGTGCAACCAATGCAAAAATTCGGACAGTCTTTAGGTAGATAAAATTCGGTTATAGTTGCTGTTTGTCTAAACGGTTCTAAAAACATTTCTTTTATGTTATAAGTGATTCCGTGTTTTTCTGATCCGTTAATTACCGTAATATTCATTTCGATTCCTGTTAATTTTGAAGTTTCGATTCTTCTAATTTATTTACCAAGGATTGTAATGCTCTTGCGCGGTGGCTTACAGAATTCTTTTCTTCATCTGTCGCTATGCCGAAACATTTTGCTAATTCGTTTGAGTAGAAGATACTGTCATACCCGAAACCGTTTGTGCCTTGTTCTTCTTTAAGAATGTATCCGTCGACGCGTCCGCTTGCAGAAATTACCTGTCCGTTAGGGAATCTCAATACGACGGCGGTTTCAAAGTGCGCGGTGCGGTTATTTGTATTCTTTAATTTCTCTAATAGTTTAGCTCGGTTTTTTGCGTTGTCGTGGTCTCCGCTGTATCTGGCAGAGTGAGTTCCCGGTTCACCGTTTAATGCGTCTACGCATAAACCCGTGTCGTCGGCAAGTACTGTGTAAGAAGTGTATTTTGCTACTTCTGTTGCCTTGATTAAAGCATTATCGTAAAACGTAGTGCCGTTTTCTTCGGGATTACAGACTATTCCCTCTTCTTCCAGTGTTACTATTTTATCAAATCTGTTTTTAAGTATAGATTTGATTTCTATTACTTTGTGTTTGTTATTACTTGCTAACAGAAGTGTCATTTTGCGCGTCATAAAATACTATTTTAGGATTTTTAGAAATTAACAAGTCTTTCATTTCTATATACCGCTTGGGATTTATAACTATTGCCGAAATAATCGGATCCATACCTTTGCCGCTTAGATAACTTATATACATTTTGCCGTTATCAAAGACAATGTTTAGTATTTTATCTATACCGACTTTTCCGCCGAAAATATCTATAAAACCCACATAAAGCCGAAGACATTTGCTGTCAACTTTGTAGTGTAAAGTTGCAAAAAGAAGGTCAACAATTGCGCACAAAGGGCATACGCTAACTAATAGCGTTGCTTGGTTAATAGTTAAATCAATAGGAACTTTACAAAAAAACAGTATTCCTACTATGGTGCCGCCTAACAATATTACGGCAATAATATAGAGCAATATTTTTATTGCCGGTGCAAAATAAGCTTGAAATCTCATAAATATATTATAGCACGTCTCTCTTAATTAGTAAATGGTTTTGTTGAGTGGCAAATTGAAGTATGACAATTTAAGGATAATTAAAAGCAAAATACTATTTCTTACTTAAGATACTCTATAAAAATTTTAAATATTATTACGCTTTTAAAGGAGTAAGGTTTGCAAACAATAAATTACGATGCATTATTAAAAAATGCCGAATATTTTAAAAGTATTATAGGCGATTCTAAACTATGTGCCGTGGTAAAAAACGACGCATACGGACACGGAATCGAACGCATTGCCAGATATCTTGTAGATGTTGTAGATTGTTTTGCAGTAGGCAGTGCACAGGAAGCGGAAAAAATAAGCGGGTTGGGTAAAGATATTTTGATACTGTTGCCGCAGCATAATGAGTCGTTACTGTTGGCGCTTAAGCTCAATTGCATAATTACTGTTGACAGTTTTGAGACACTTGAATTTTTACGTTATGCAACAGAAAAACAGTTATGTAACGCGAGAATACATATAAAGATAAACAGCGGAATGTCGCGGTTGGGTTTTGATGAAGCGGATCTGAGCGAGTTGCTAAATAAGTTCTCCTATTGCAAGAGTATTACAATAGAAGGAGTATATTCTCATTTTTGGGGCGATGATATTCTTGAATGCGATAAACAGTTTAATGTGTTTATGCGCTGCGTCAAATATATGGAAGAATCGTTAAAAAAGCCGTTGGTTAAGCATATTGCGAATACTACAGGTGCGCTATTATCTTCAAAATACCGTTTAGATATGGTAAGAATAGGATTGGGGCTATACGGTTACGGTGATAAAAATTTGAGTGCAGTTAAAAAAGTTACGGCTAATGTTGTGGCTGTTAGACAGGTGAAAAAAGGCGATGTTGTGGGGTACGGCGGAAAATATGTCTGTAATACAGACCGTACTATAGCAATTGTAGACGTAGGATATGCTCAAGGATTAGCTAGAACGTTGGTTAATTCTAAGGTTTTGGTAGCAAACAAGCGGCTTTTTCCGATAGTATCGATTTGTATGGCAATGTCGATGGTTGACGTTACAGGCGCATCGGTTGCCGTAGGAGACGAGATTGAACTTGTCGGATCGGGTGTTAATATGAGCAATAACAGTAATATAATTTATGAGATTTTGTGTAATTTACATTAGCGTTAAAGTTAAATACTTCTTTACTAATTTCTGTCGATAGTGTACAATATATACGGAAATTATGAGAGTTATTGCCGGAAAATACAAGGGGCGTACTTTGATTGCTCCCAAATATGACACGCGTCCTACTTTAGACCGTATGAAGGAAACGCTGTTTAATATTATAAATTACAGATTGCAAGACGCTACCGTGCTTGATTTGTTTGCCGGATCGGGGCAACTTGCAATTGAAAGTTTAAGCAGAGGTGCAGTTAGAGCAATTATTTGCGATAATAATCGGCAAGCGGTAGATTCAATTAAGCAAAATTTTGCAAAAATCGGCATTACTCCCGAAATTATGTTTTGTGATTATAAACGTTGTCTTGCAGAAGTATGTTGCAAATTCGATATTATCTTTGTTGATCCGCCGTATAAATCCGATTATTATTTGAGTGTGTTAAATGCGGTTTGCGTAAACGATTTGCTCAACGAAAACGGCATTGTCATTTGCGAGCATCTTGCAGAGGACGATTTACCGAAAACAGTTAGTTGTTTGGACAAGTACGATAGCCGTAAGATCGGCACGGTAATGTTTGATTTTTTTCAAAGGAGTAAGTGATGCGTATTGGAGTATATGCGGGTTCTTTTTGTCCTGTAACGAAAGGACATGTTGACGCTATTGAAAAAGCGTCAAAGCTTGTGGACAAGCTATATGTAGTTATAGGAGTTAATATCGAAAAGAAATATATTATCCCTACGGATATAAGGTTAAATATGTTGCAAAAAGCCCTAACTCATTTAAAGAATGTGGAAGTTGTTTCTCACAGCGGAATGATGACAGATTTTTGCAAGAGCGTAAATGCCCGTGTAATGGTAAAATCAATCCGAAACGCTTTAGATTTACAGTCGGTAATTGATTTGAATGACATCAATGCGCAGTACTGGAACGGGGAAACGGTGTTTGTTGTTGGAGATAAAAAATACCGTCATATATCCAGTTCGTTAGTTAGAGAATTAGCTACGCTTAAACAGGATTTTAGCGAGTTCGTACCCGAATGCTGTTACGAAGAAATATGCAAATATTTGGATAGATAATATGTTTGAAGAACAAAAGAAGTTGCCGAATGCGGACTATTTTAAAAATCTTGTTCCTGTCTCGGAAAAACTGCAACTTATAAAAAAACGTTTTGACAACGAGTTAAAAAGTAATTTTGTTGACCGCAAGCGCTTTGTTGTTGTTTGCGGACCTTGCTCTGCCGATGAACCGTCTGCAATGAACGAATATCTGACAAAATTACACGCCGTTACGGAAAAGTGCAGTAATTTGCTTGTTGTTGCGCGTATATATACAGCAAAACCTCATTCTAACGGACAAGGTTATAAGGGGAGTTGTTTTCATTTAAAATCTTGCGATAGTGTTGATTTAGTGGAAGGCATCATCCGTTGCCGTCAAATGATGATAAATAGTCTGGAACTTGGATTACCTGTTGCAGATGAGTTGTTGTATCCTGAACT
This sequence comes from uncultured Clostridia bacterium, assembly GCA_947053925.1. Taxonomy (GTDB): domain Bacteria; phylum Bacillota; class Clostridia; order Christensenellales; family CAG-314; genus Fimimonas. The sequence goes on along the minus strand of CAMRUG010000002.1, from coordinate 303,229 downwards.
GTATGAGTATTTTTCAGATTTGGTTTCTTACTGGTTTGTAGGAGCAAGAAGTTCGGAGGACAGTTATCACCGTGAGTTTGCCTCAGGCATAGACGTCTGTTGCGGCATTAAAAACGGCACAGACGGCGATATTGAAAAAGTTATAGATTCTCTTTATGCGGTAAGTAAACCTTGTGTCTTTCCCTTTAAAGGCGCTCAAATTTCAACCGACGGCGCTAGGTACTCTCACATAGTTTTGCGTGGCGGTAAACTTAACGGTAAATTTCTATCAAATATTGATGAAAGTAGTGTAGAGAGTGCTAAAGACAAACTTGTATCTTTAAATTTAAGCGATTTTGTAATGGCAGATTTGAGTCATGCTAACAGCGGTAAAATTGCGCGCAATCAATTGACTAATGCGCAAATTGTTATCAAAAATAAAAATATTAACGGAATTATGCTCGAAAGTTTTCTTTATGAGGGCGAAAAATCGACAGAGTACGGCGTTTCGCAAACGGACGGCTGTTTGTCTTTCAACGATACTGCAAGCGTTTTAGAGTATCTGCAAAGAGCCGTTTTTGAACGTTAAGATTCAATTTTAGTAATGCAATTTAAATTGACAAAGTAAGTTGAATTGTTGTTTGCCTATTTTTTGGCGATTGCATTTTTATGTGGCATGATGTTTTACGTCAATCGAGAGCACCTAGCAAATAATGAATTTTTAAATGGTAAAAGCGATGGCTGAATATTGGGATGTTTATGATCGGAATAGAGTGTTTCAAAATAAAGTGATACGTAGGGGCGACGCCTTTGAATACGGAGAATACTACGTTTGCTGTGAAGTGTGGATTAAAAATTCAAATGGCGACCTGCTAATAACTCAACGTCATCCTGATAAAAAAGCCGGTGGCTTGTGGGAGTTTATAGGCGGCGGTGTGCTTGCGGGGGAAAACACACTGCAAGCGGCTATCCGTGAAGTAAAAGAAGAAATCGGCATTTCAATATCCACACAGGACTTGAATTTACTAAACGTTTATAAACAAAAAAATTATTTTATGGACATATATCTTGCAAAAATAAATTTAAGTATTAAAGATTTTGTATTGGATAAAAATGAAACAGTAGACGCTAAATGGGCATCCAAGCAAGAGCTTGAAGCAATGATTAAAGACGATTTGATAGTTCGTTCGGTTACTCAGCGGTACTTTTTGCTTAAAGACAGATTGTAAGTTGTTATTTTTTTGAATATTTTTTCTAAAATTTCAAATTTCTTTTTGATATGCTTTATATTAAATCTAGGCTAATTGACGTAATGTGAGCGTAGAGCGTTGTAGTAGATGCTCACATAAATATTTTTACCAAAATAAAGCTCAAAATAGTAGCTATAGAAGATTGTATAAGTTTCATTTTGATAATATCTAACGGTTTAACGTTTTTATTGCTTAAAAAAGCAAAACACTGCAAAAAAACGCACAGTCCGCCAAAAGACAGCAATGCACTGCATAACACGGTTGCGGTAGTAATATCTGCAAGTTTACATATTGCAAAAAGTCCGTTTGTCATTTCAAATAATCCTATTGCAAAACCGAATACTAAATTATCGGTAATATATTCCGGCAACAAACATTTTATCATATCGGTAAACATATAGAACAATGCTATCAATCCGCCGACTGAAATAATCGACAAAGCCGAATTCGTAACTATATCTCCGAGATTTTCTTTTCTATCGCTAAGGCTTACATTGGATATTTGAGAAGTTTTTTTTGTTTTGAAAATTAAACCGTTAATTATTGCCGAACATATATGCACGATTATTATTATGACGGTAGCCGTAGTGCTTTGTAACAGTTTTGCTCCTACGGTTGCAATCATAAATATAGGCCCTGCCGTGGAACAAAACGCACACATTTTTGTGGACGTATTTGTATCTGCGTTACTGTCAGCTATGCATTTTGCGCCGATAGGGTATCCGCAAATAATACTCGATAGCAGGATTTTGTCGCAGTCAATATTGAATAAGCACTTTGTAAAAGAATATCTGTTTTCAGATTGCAATTTTAATGTGACTGTAGTTATGACGGTAAATGGAAATATTGCGGGTAATACGTTATAAGCCCAAATGGTTATGCCGTCAAAAAAGCTCTGCATATACTTTGACGGTGCAGATATAAATATTGTTATTATACAGATAAATATTGCTGTTGCAAAAACTTTTAAATATTTCACAATAAAATCTATTGTGCTTATTTAAAAAAAATAAAGAGTATTTTGTCTAAAATCTGGATTTTATATCAATAATGGGCAAAATTTAAACTACTATGTTTAACATAATAGTGGTATTCATAGCAAAATTAGTATATTTAACTTAGTTAATCAATTTTGATTAGTTTTGTGGGAGGTACTTTATTTGATAATGAATAGTAGAGTCGGTCGGCTTTGAGAGTAAGCTTGTCGCTTTTGTTTTCTATTCCTGCCAGCAAATTTACTTTGTCGCTTTTTACTGCCAAAACTTTTATCTCGGGCTTTTGCTGTTTGCTTTGTTCGGCTGTTTCTTTAGTTATGTTTAATATCGCATTTAGAATTATCCGTTGTAATTTTAGTCTGGTATAGCGTTTCGATTTGATTTCTTCTATCATTTTGTCGTAGCCGCAAGTTTTATCTGCATTAAAAATTCGGTTTTCCAGTCCTTCGATAACTCCTTCTATTTCAGAAAGTTGCGTTTTTTCGTATAAAGCCAAAATGCCGGTTGCAAAGCCTTTGTACTGTAATTCGATGCTGTCGTCAATGTCTTTTGATACGAAATCATAAGAATATAAATTTCTTAATGCCTTATCATTTCTGAGAGCGGCGGATGATGCAAACTGTTGCGGCGTTCCGTTGTAATTATTTTCTCTTTTAACGGTTACGGGAACAATGTTCGATCGAGTCTTCTTGATTGCTCGTAAATATTCTATTGCCAAAATATTATTTGGACTTTCAAGTATATGCGAGTCTAATGCCGTTGCTACGGCTTTTGGGTAACTGACACCCTTTGATAACTCGGATGCGATTTGTCGGTTTATATTAGAATCGTCAAGTAAGACGGCACATTCCTGTAGTTGAGATATGTCGCCGCATTCGCTGCCGAAAAGAAGATTGTTAACTTTTAAAATGTTTGCAATTTGCACTCCGCCCAATGCAAAGTTTTCTGCAGAGGCAATAGCGTAAATTGTCGGAAGTTCAACTACAAGGTCGGCTCCCGATAAAACGGCGTGTTTTGCCCGCGAGTATTTATCTGCGCAGGCAGGCATTCCTCTTTGCGTAAAATTACCGCTCATAATGCAAACGATTCTGTCGGAAAAAGTTTTTGCATAATCAATAAGTTTTTTATGTCCGGAGTGTAACGGATTAAATTCACAGATAATTGCAGTTGTTGTCATTTTTGTATCCTAGTCTAGTAATTTTCTTTACATTGTAAAAGCAATATGCTATAATTTATCGGTAAAACGACACTGATATTATACACAAAATTTAATGATAAATAAAGTGTTTTATAAGGAGAATATTATGAACGTTTTGGAACAAATCAAGGCAAAAGCCGCAACTCTAAATAAAACTATCGTTTTGTGCGAAGGCGAAGACAGCAGAGTTGTTGCGGCGGCGGCTATGGCAACGAAAGAGGGCATTGCAAGAATTATATTGCTTGGAAATCCCGATGCAATAAAAGCAAGCAATCCGCAAGTTGATCTTTCGGGTGTAGAAATTGTAAACCATTTAACTAGCGATAAATTGCCCGAGTACAATGCAAAGTTATGTGAGTTACGTGCGTCTAAAGGTATGACGAGCGAACAGGCGGCTGAACTTTTAAAAGACGGAACGTATTTTGGTGCGATGATGTTGAAAATGGGCGATGTCGACGGACTCGTTTCGGGCGCGTGCCATTCTACTGCTAATACGCTTCGTCCGGGACTTCAAATCATTAAAACAGCAAAAGGAGTTTCGGCGGTATCCAGTTTTAACCTTATGATTTGTCCGCCGCAAGGCAATCAGTATTGTCCTGACGGCTTGGTTGTGTTTGCCGATTGCGGTCTTAACCCGACATATACTGCAGAGGGCCTTGCCGATTGCGCAATTGCTACGGCAAAGTCTGCGCAAGCAATAGCGGGAATCGAACCCCGTGTTGCAATGCTGTCTTTCTCGTCTAAGGGCAGTGCAAAACACGATAACGTTACGCTCGTTCAGGAAGCGACGCGTATTGCCAAAGAAAAAGCTCCCGACATTAAATTGGACGGCGAACTTCAGTTCGATGCGGCAATAGTTCCGTCAGTCGGCGAAATGAAAGCAAAGGGAAGTTCCGTTGCCGGACACGCTAACGTATTTATATTCCCCGATTTGCAAGCGGGAAATATCGGGTACAAGATAGCGGAACGTCTTGGCGGTTTTATGGCGGTAGGCCCTATTTGTCAAGGATTTGCAAAGCCGTTAAACGACTTGTCCCGCGGCTGCAAGGCGGAAGATATAGTGGGCGCTGTGGCAATAACGGTATTGCAAACGCAATTATAATTAGAGGTAGAATGTAATGAAAATATTAGTTATTAACTCGGGAAGTTCTTCGTTGAAGTATCAACTTATAGATATGGAAACGGAAAGCGTGCTTGCAAAAGGCAACTGCGAGCGTATAGGTATAGAAAATTCAAACTTTATTTACAAAGCGCACGGAAAAACGATTGAACAACAAGTAGATATGCCGAACCATAACGTTGCCGTTCAGTTGGTGCTTAAAAAGTTAATGGACAAGGATGTTGGCGTTATTTCTTCTATGTCCGAAATTGACGGAGTTGGACACCGCGTTGTTGCCTCGGGTGAGGCGTTTAAAAAACCGACGCTTGTAACTCCCGAATCTATGGAATTGATGGAAGAAATAAAGGATCTTGCACCTTTGCATAATCCTGCGGCGATAGTGGGAATTAAAGCGTGCCTTTTGGAAATGCCTGATACGCCGATGGTTTTGGTATTTGATACGGGATTCCATTTTACTATGCCTGACTACGCGTATATGTATGCAATAGATTACGCTCACTACGAAAAATACAAGATTCGCCGTTACGGCGCTCACGGAACAAGTCATAAGTTTGTAGCGCAGGAAGCGGCAAAGTATCTTAAAAAAGATTTAAAGAGTTTAAAAATTATTACTTGTCATTTAGGCAACGGTTCTTCGATTACGGCTGTTAACGGCGGCGAATGTATAGATACGTCAATGGGATTTACTCCGCTTGCAGGAGTGCCTATGGGAACTCGAAGCGGAGATATCGATTATTCGGCGGCAGAGTATCTTGCTAAAAAGGAAGGTTTAAGCGTTTCGGAAATGCTTAATTATCTTAACAAGAAGTGCGGAGTTTTGGGTGTTTCTGGAGTTTCGTCTGATTTCAGAGATTTGTCTAATGCGGCAAATAACGGTAACCGTCGTGCGGAACTCGCATTAAATATGTTTACTTACGGAGTTAAAAAATATATCGGCGCTTATGCTGCTGCTTTAAACGGTGTAGACGTAATTGTATTTACTGCAGGAATAGGCGAAAACGACGATGTCGTTCGTAGTAAATCGTTGCAAGGAATGGACTATTTAGGCGTAAAACTCGATGAGAAGAAAAACGCTAGTTGTCCGCGCGGAGTTATAGCCGAAATTCAAGCAAAAGATTCGAAAGTAAAAATACTTGTTGTGCCTACTAACGAGGAACTAGTTATTGCCCGCGAAACAATGCTTGAAGCAAAGTTGGGTTAAACCGTTGACAAAACGTTACTAACTTTGTATAATAGACTAGTGTCTGAAAGAATTGTAATTGATTTGACTGATAATATCGCTAATGTCGGTAAAACTTTGCCGTTTACGGGCGAATTTGTTCTAGACAATGACTTGCTTGCTTATCCGAACGCTGTTTTGGAAAAAGTAAAAGTTAATTTTGACGTAACCTTTTTAAATCCCAATGTCAGCGTCAGCGGTAATATTATATGCTATGTAAAAGGTAATTGCGACAGATGTTTGACAAACCTTGACAAAGTAGTGAAATTACATTTTGAACAGATGTTTTACAAAGACATATCGGCAAACGATGACGGTTATATTTACTCAACAAGTATGCTTGACGCAACAAAAGCGGTTAGCGACGAAATAATTCTGTCAATGCCGAGTTTGTTTTTGTGTCAAGACGATTGCAAAGGCTTGTGCCCTAAGTGCGGAACAAACCTAAACGAAAAGCAGTGCGATTGCGATACGACGCACGACAATCCCTTTTCGGTACTTAAAAATTTAAAATTCTAACGGAGGTGCATTACTATGGCAGTACCCAAGAGAAAAGTATCAAAACAAAGAAAACACAAGAGAGCAGCTAACTGGACGGCAACGGCTCCTGTTTTGGTAGAATGTCCTCAATGCCACGAATTGAAGGTTTCTCATAAAGTTTGCGACGCTTGCGGATATTATGACGGAAAACAAGTTGTAGAAGTTTCGGCTGACAATAAATAGTTTTTATTTTGTTTAAATTTGAACCATCGGCAGTTTTGTCGATGGTTTTTTATTCTGTGAAACAAACGGATATTAGTGTTATAAATCGTGAAACATATTCCTATTTTTGATAATTTCATTGCCAAACAGGCGGTTATATAGTATAATTAAAACACAAATAAACTGGAAAAGTAGGCATAATTGCTTGTAAACATAATGACAGACAAGGTTATAAATGCTATTGAATTAAAATTACAATACAAATTTAAAAATAAAAAACTGCTTATACAGGCATTTACCCATTCTTCGTATGCAAATGTCCAATCTTTAGAAGACAACGAAAAAATGGAATTTTTCGGAGACGCAATTTTAGACTGTATTGTGTCGGAGTATTTATTTGCTAATTACGTTGAATGTCAAGTAGGGCAATTGTCTACAATGCGCTCGAATATCGTTTCTGCCGACGCTTTAAGACCTATTGTTGATAAATTAGAAATAATGCAATATTTGCAAGTTGCCAGCGGTGCAAAAAGAATAAAAAGCGCATCTAAAAAAATAGAATCGAATTTGTACGAGGCGATAGTATCGGCGATATATTTAGACGGCGGAATTGAAGCGGCAAGAAGTTTTATTTTACATTCGTTAAAAGACAAACTTGTTAATGCGCACGGTGCTTTAAATAAGGATTGCAAAACAAAATTACAAGAATATTGCCAACACAATAAATTACCGACGCCTGTATATAAGTTAATTGAGAGAACGGGTGCGGACAATTCGCCGCAATATAAGTACGGCTTATATATCGACGGTAAATGCTTGTGTTCAGGAGTCGGAGCAAGCAGGAAGATTGCCGAACAAGCCGCTGCAAAAAAAATTGTAACTAAATGGAGAATAGAGTAGTGCTTTATCTTAAAAAAATAGAAATGTACGGCTTTAAAAGTTTTGCCGATAAAGTTGAATTGAAGTTCGATCAGCCTATTACCGGTATTGTCGGACCTAACGGTTGCGGAAAAAGTAATATTTCCGACTCAATAAGATGGGTATTGGGAGAACAAAGTACTAAAAATCTGCGCGGTAAATTGATGCAGGACTTAATTTTTAACGGTACCGATACCAGAAAATCTATGAGCTATTGTGAAGTATCCTTGTATTTTGACAATACAACGCGTATCTTTCCTATCGCTATGGATGAAATCATTATTAGCCGTAAACTTTACCGCAGTAACGAAAGCGAATATCTTCTTAACCGTAATGTTGTACGTTTGAGAGATATTTTAGAATTGCTACGCGGCGTCGGACTTGGAAAAGAGGGGTACTCCATCGTCGGACAGGGGCGTATGGATGCCGTATTGAATGCCCGTCCCGAAGACAGACGCGCTATTTTTGAAGAGGCATTGGGTATTTCGACTTTCCGTATCAAGAAAGTCGATACTGAACGCAAATTGGAAAAAACGCGCGGTAATATGCAAAATATAATGATTTTGGTAGAAGAGTTGAAACACCGTCTGCCGGAATTAAAACGTCAATCAACGAATGCAAAAAAATACCTTACAATTTACGATGAACTGAGACTTTGTGAAATCAATGCGTATATTTACGGATATGACCATGCCAGTCAAGACAAGGAAAACGGCAAAAAACGCTTAGACGGCTTACGTGAAGAGTATTCGCTTAAAGAATCTCAGTATGTTGACGTCAACGAGCAATATGACGATATGTTCCATAGGCGCAACGGCATTGACGACGAGATAGCCGCGCTACGAGACAGACAGTTGGCTCTTGCAGTCGAATCCGAGAAAAAAGAAGGTGCGAAGAATCTTATTCAGGAGAGAATTAACGGTTGTCTCCGTGATATTCAATCAAAAGAAGAGCAGATTACCGCAAATAAGCAGGAAATAGACAATATACTTGATGCTAATACTAAAATAGGGACTATATTGCTACGTCGTAACGAAGAACGTTGCGAATTAGAAAAAGATATTACCGATATAAATAAGCAGTATGCTGAAGTGGGCACTAAAGTAGAAGAAATAAATAATCAAACGGAATCGCTGCGTAAAAAGTTAGATGAAGTCATTTTGTCAACATCGGAATGTAATAGTAAATTGGCCGCTTGTCAAACAGAAAAAAGTACTTTGCGCGAACGTCTGGAACAAATAGCCGCGCGCGAGGAAGAATTGGCGTTGAAGCTTAAAGCGTCTTCGGGAGAAGAGGGCGATTTGATGACAAGATTTGATTCGTTGAAAAAAGAAAAAGACCAACTTGTAATAAAATCAAATCAATTAAAACAGCAAATCAAAGATATGGAGTTTAAGCAATTCAATTTAAACAAAGAATTGCAGCGTAAACATCAGGCATACTCTGGCGAGCAGGGCGGAATTGAAATGCTTAAAGATTTCGCTAACAATTACAAAGGTTACCAAGCCAGTGTGCAATACTTAATGCAAGATGCAAAGCGCGACAGAGAGTTGGCTTCACACATTGCGGGTGTTGTTGCAAATTTAATAAAGGTTGAGCCTAAATTACAGCTTGCAATCGAAACTGCTTTGGGCGGCAGATTGCAGAATATCGTTACAGAAAACGAAGATGATGTAAAGTACCTTATAAACTACCTAAAAATAAACGATTACGGCAAGGCGACTTTCTTGCCGGTTTCGTCTATGAAACCGCACGGTATTGAACGTGCAGAAGTACTGTCAGAGCAAGGAGTGCTGGGAGTTGCAAGCGATTTGGTACAGTTTGACAAGCATTATTCTAACGTCTTTGAATCGTTGCTGGGCGGTATCGTTATTGTAGACAACTTTGATAATGCCGTTAAATTGAGCCGTAAATACCGTTATACGCACCGTATGGTAACGCTTACAGGCGAACGTATTTCTAACGACGGTTCACTCGAAGGCGGTAGTCTGCGTAAACAATCTACAGGCAATTTGCTCTCTTACGAAACGCAGATTGCTGAACGCAGCGAAAAACTGAAATTACTGGAGAAAGATTTACAGCAATCCGAAGAAGAAAAAAGTAAGTTGGACAGTTTGTTGGAAGAGTCGCGTCTAACTCAGAATAAATTGTTGGATAATATTAACGTGCTTAATATCGAAATTGCTACAGTTAAAGAAAAAATCGAAACATCTAACACTTTGAGTAATTCCGACAAGAAAAATATATTGGGACTTTCAGGTGAAAAGAATAAGATTGACAATAGGCTTATAGTAATAGACCAGTTAGTCGATAAAAACGAAAAGCGTTTAGTAGAATTGTCGTCTCAGGAAAAACAACTCCGTTCAAAAATGGAGCATTTAAAAGAAATGTCGCAAACTGAGATTGTGGCAAAGGACGGGATTTCTGCATCTCTTTCCGATAAGCGCTATCGTTTAGCTGTACTGATTGCAAATATCGAATCTGCAGAGAAAGAAATAAAATCGAATCAAGCGCAGTCGGAGGCATTGGCAGAAAGCAATAAATCTGCCGAAGCTTATATAGAGCAAGTTCGCGTAGCGATTGACGGAATGTATCAGACAATGAATGAAAGCATAGTCGATGCCGCATTGCAGGAAGAAATGACGCAATTAACAGAGCAGATTGCTTCCTCGGGCAATTTGAAAAACCAATTAGACGCGGATTTTCAAAGATTAACAGATGAGCGTATGCGGTTGTCTAACGAAATTGAAAGTTTGCGCGGAACAATCGATAAAGAAGAATACATTCTCAGCAAGATAGACGACGATTTGTTGCAATTACAACAAAAGGTACAAGAAGAATACGGCATTACTTATTCTGCCGCAATGCAGTACAAAGACGAAAACTACGATAAGGAAGCGGGTAAAGAACGGATTTCCGAGTGCAAGCAAGCATTATTAAAGTTGGGTAGCGTGAACGTAAACGCTATTCAGGACTTGGAAGAAACGCAAAACAGATATGACGATTTGTTGAGTCAAATAGAAGACTTGAAGAAAGCGGAAAATGATTTGAAAGGTGCTTTAAAGGGGTTGACCACTGATATTGAAGCGCGCTTTGAAGAAGGTATGAATAAAATTAACGATAACTTTAAGATTATCTTCCGCGAATTGTTTAACGGCGGTAATGCGCGTTTGTATGTAGAAAACGATCCTAACAAGGCTTCTCTCGATCAGGGCGTAGAAATAGAAGCTCAGCCGCCCGGAAAGAAATTGCAGAATATTTCATTGCTGTCAGGCGGAGAACGTACTATGACGGCGGCGGCAATATTGTTTTCAATATTGAAGTTTAATCCGATGCCTTTCTGTGTTCTGGACGAAATTGAAGCCGCTCTCGATGATGCAAATGCCGAAAGAATTGCAAAATATTTGCGTAAGTTTTCTTCATCTACGCAATTTGTGGTTATTACGCACAAAAAGCCTACTATGGAAAACGCCGATGTGCTTTACGGCGTTACAATGGAAGAAAAGGGCGTATCTAAGATTGTATCCGTAAAACTTACGGAAGCAATCAAACAGGCTATGTAAGGTAAATTTGAAAGGTTTTCGGAACGGTACGATAAAGTATATTTATTGATAGTTATGCTTTTTTGCCGTTGGAATGTAAACTTAAAAGAATTATAACCTTGATGAAAGATTGAATACGGCAAGTATAGCCTTAAAAAAGGTAGAGTGAGATATGGGGTTTTTTCAAAAAATAATTGACGGTTTGCGTAAAACAAAACAGCAAATAGGATTTAAATTAAACGAGCTGTTTAAGCGTGGAATATTTGACGAAGATTTCTACGAAGAATTAGAGTTTATATTGCTCGGAAGCGACATAGGCGAAGATACTACGACAGACATAATAGAAGAATTGCGCGAAAGAATGCGTCAAGACCGTATTTCAGATGCGAAACAAGCTAATCAGTATCTGAAAAACGTTATGTGCGATATTCTTGGTGATGAAAAATTTGAATTTAATACTCCTTGCGTAATAATGGTAGCAGGAGTGAACGGCGTAGGTAAAACCACTACGATAGGTAAGCTTGCAAATATTTTTGTAAAACAGGGCAAATCTGTCGTGATTGCCGCTGCCGATACATTCCGCGCTGCCGCGAGCGAGCAGTTGGAAGTTTGGGCAAACAGAGCAAAAGTCCGCATTATCAAACACGAGGAAGGCAGTGATCCTGCCGCCGTAGTTTACGATGCCGTTGCGTCTGCAAAGAGCCGCGGTACAGATATAGTACTTGTCGATACGGCGGGGCGCCTTCACAATAAGAAAAATTTGATGGATGAGCTTTCTAAAATTAACCGCGTGGTGGACAGGGAGTTTCCTGATGCCGATCGTAGAAATCTGATAGTGCTTGACGCTACAACAGGGCAAAACGCAATACAGCAAGTGGACGTATTTAACGAGGCAATTGACATTGACGGCATTGTCTTGACTAAGTTGGACGGAACTGCAAAGGGCGGAGTAGTACTTGCAATAAAGCACGATATGGATATTCCCGTTTATTTTGTTGGAGTGGGCGAAGGCATAGACGATTTACTGGAATTCGACTCCGAAAGTTACGTCGAGGGGATAATTTAGGCTTTATATGAAAGTCCAAAATATACCATAGCGACATAATAATCGAAAGATAAACAGGAAACAGTTAAAATGGAATACATAAAACTCACACTTGATAATTTGGAAAAAGAACATATTTGCTGTGCCATATCTAACAATAAGGACGTGCAAGTAGCAAGCAAAAAAGCGTGGCTCAAAGACAGGTTAAACGACGGTTTGGTTTTTTTGAAATCTGTCGAGCGCGGCAAATGTTTTATAGAGTATATCCCTGCCGAAAATGCTTGGTGTCCTATCGAAGCAAGCGGCTATATGCATATAAATTGCTTTTGGGTTTCGGGTTCATTTAAGGGACACGGCTATGCTAACGATTTATTGAACGCTTGTATTGCCGATGCAAAAGCGCAAGGCAAACACGGCATAACCGTAATATCTTCGCCAAAGAAAATGCCGTTTTTGTCCGACCCGAAATATCTTGCATATAAAGGGTTTAAGGTTGCAGATAAAGCCGACCCGAATTTTACGTTACTGTATTTGCCGTTTGACGATAATACACCCGTTCCGCAATTCAAGGCTTGTGTCAAAACTCCGAAAACAGATAAAAGCGGTTTTGTAATCTATTACACGCACGGCTGTCCTTTTACGGCAAAATATGTTCCTGTCGTAGAAAGTTTTGCCAAAGAGAAAGGCATACCTTTTGAGAGCGTATTTATAGACAGTAAAGAAAAAGCGCAAAATGCGCCTATGGCGTGGACGAATTATGCCGTTTTCTATAACGGAAATTATGTTACAAACGAAATACAAAACGAAAAGAAATTTATGGAACTTGTTGAGCGGTTGACTTAAAATAATAATTTTGTTCATACAATAGTTTTGTTTAGGGTAAATTACAAAAAGCGAAGAATTTGTACGTTCTTCGCTTTTTTTTTAATTCTTATTTATTTTGAATTCAGGTTATTCAATTTTCCAACATAATTTGCTTAACAGAAACTTTGTTAACTTTTGCCACGTATATCGCTGTAATGGCGGTGTAGGTTACAATAAATGCCGCCAAAGTAATAAACATTATTTTTACATTGAAAGAGTAGTCGGGCACTTCTCCGACATCTTTAAAAATGAGGTTAATCATAAGTGTCAGTAAGCCGTATTGATAAACGGTTCCGATAACAAAGCCGAGTATCGCAAAGGGAATGAACCCCGCAAATATGCTTGTTACACGCTCTCTAAGGGAGTAACCGAATGTTTTCATCATTGCGATACTTTGAGATGTGTTTTTAACAAGCGAAGTCAACGCCATAAAAGCCGACGTGCCTGCTAAAACCAAACCTATTGCAAGTATCATCCAACCCATAGTGCCGTCAACCAAACTCTCCATAGACGCGCCCATTTGTATCATTGCTGAAAAGCAAAATGCTGAAAAAGTAACAAAAAAGGTAAGAAGTTTATTGTCCGTTATTGTTTTAAAGCACATTTCCTTTAAAAAACTGTTGTTGTTTTGCTTTGAGCCGTTATTTGACTTGATTTTGCGTTGCTTGCGTTGTCCTTTTAATATTGCAAGCGCGGGCTTTTTTAACTGCAAGTAGGCGCAAAGATATGCTACTGCGCCAAGAAATATCGTAGGCGTAATAACTATACCAAACAGTAAACCTGTGTGGTAGTGAATTTCCACATTCAATCCGTCAATGGTCAGCCATTTGTAAATCGATGGCATCATAGCGTGTCCTAACCCGTATCCCAATGCACAGCCAACAAACGCACTTAGACCAAACAGCATAAAACTTGCCGCAAGTCTATTTGCCGAGTATCCCAAAGCTTTGAATGTACCCAGTTCTTTGTAATGCTCATCAATATACAACTTAACATAAAACAGCGCCATTATGCAGGCAATGAAAGTTAATACTCCGCCCGTTATTGCACAGCACATTTGTGCCGTTGCAAGTTGCGCTTCGTACAAAGGTAACATTTGCTCTGTAACTTCGTCGCGCAAGGGCAGTACGTCCAAGTAAAAATTGAGAAAGAACGTGCAAACGAACGCTGCGCAAAAAAGTACGATTGCAATGCCCACGAGTTTTAATGCGCTTTTAAACGATATTATCATTTTACCACCCAATTTCTCTTGCTGTTTTTTGTTTATTGTTTGTATGGATTTCTACTATTTTACCGCTATTCATCTTTATGACGGTATGCGCTGTCTCGGCAATATTTTGGTTGTGCGTTACCATAATCATAGTAAAACCGTGCCGCTCTTTTTCTTTAATAATGTAATCCAAAACATCGCGTCCCGTGGCTTCGTCTAATGCGCCGGTAGGTTCATCTAAGAAAAGTACGGATGGTTTTTTTGCCAATGCTCTTGCTATACACACCCGTTGCTGTTCGCCTCCCGACAGTTCGCTTGGGTGCTTTTTTATTTTGTCGGTCAATCCTAGCGACTCGATTATCTCTGCATAGTTGTGGTTTTTGACCAAATCTGCACCGAGTTTAATGTTGCTTTCTACGTTTAAGTGCGGCAGCAAATAGTATTGCTGAAAAACAAATCCTATATTGTTTTTGCGGAATTCGGTTAGTTGCTTGTCGTTTAAGGTGGTCAATTCTTGTTCGTTAACGGTAATTTTACCTTTGTCGGCTTGTTCTAATCCTGAAAGCACATTCATTAGCGTAGATTTTCCCGAGCCGGATGCGCCGAGAATCACAACAAAATCTCCGTCCGAAATATTCAAAGAAATGTCTTTTAATACTTCGGTTATCCCGTTGTTGAAGGATTTAAAAATATGTTCCGCTTTTATCATTTTATTTCTCCGCTTTTTATCCTTTTTAGTATACTTATAAATACATCACTAAGCATTTCCGAGACTTGCTCGGTTGTGAACTCGCAGACTTTAGTTGCCGTTAAAACGGCTATTCCGTGAGAGTATATCCATATATGTAAATAGAGCTTCTTTGCCTGTTCGTGGTCAACATTGTAACTTGAAACGATTGAATTGAGTATTTTATTATAACTTGATTCTATCCCTTGAAGTACCGTGCGCATATCCGGTATGTTGTTACTTTCTTTCATAAACAGTAGCTGAAACAGTTTTGGACGTTCGCTTGCAAATTTTATATAGTTTTCTCCTGCGCCTTTAAAGGGTAGTGCTTCTTTTAATCCTTTTTCGACATATTTGGTATAAATTTCGTTTGCGTAAGCGGTTGTGTCCGAAATGACTTCTTCCATACTGTTAAAAGTCGTAAAAATAGGTCTAGCAGAACTTCCAAGCCGTTCTCCTAGACTGCGGGCTGTAAGCAATTCTATGCCGTCGGTTTCTATTATTTCTAATGCGGCATCAATAATCTCCTGCTTTGTAAATTTTGCTTTTGGCGGCATAATGTCATCTCCTTTATAAAACAGTTGTTTTGCAACGTTTGTTTTATTATAATTTATAAATCATTCTCTGTCAATCAAATTCAATGTGATTTATGCTGTGTTATTCAATATAGTGGTATTGAACAATAAATATAAGTTGATAAATGTTTGTTTGATAGCTTGTCTACATATTTTAATGTTGGTGTTGACAATTTTGCGTATAACATATATAATACTTATTAAATTGAATAGTGTCGAATTTTAGGTAAATTTGATTTTGTTTGCGAATTTTGCAAAATCAAGAATATGTAAAAATTTACATTTGCCGATTATTTTAAATTATTTGTAACAGTATATCATTTCGGAGTAGGAAAAATATGTCTAACGAAGTTGCATTTATGCCAAATACATATTTAGATAGAAAGGGACTGCCGTCTGGCGCTAAATATTTGTTTGTTTCGTATTCTCATAAAAGCAGTGAAATTGTATATCAAGATTTGAATAAGCTGTTTGATGCCGGTTTGAATTTTTGGTATGATAAAGAACTGTGTAACGGAGATATTTGGTACGAAAAGGTCGAACGCTGCTTGGCGGACGAAAACTGTTGCGGAGTTATTTTCTTTTTCGATATAAATTGCCTGATGGGGGGGGGTGCTATCGAGAAAGAGATAGAATTATTTGAAAAATATAATCGTATACGAAAAAATTTATTTTCTTTTTGTGTCATTTCGCCGAACGACGAATCGGTTTATTCTATTGTTAGAAATTCTTTTTTATTGTGTTCTGATTTTAATACCAAACAGTTACAAAACGCTTTACCCGAAAGCAGAGTTTTGACGGTTTTAAAAGCGTTTAATCAAGATAAAATTTACAAACTGCGCACCGGAAATTACATACAAGAAATTATTGAAGACGTCAGGAAGCAAAATCCCGATGCAATTTCTGATGCAAAAAACAATTTAAGCAAACTGAAAGAAAAATTTGCCGATAAACTATGCCGCGTGGACGACAGATATGAATTACTATTTGGAACGTATCCTTCAACAGAGTATGAAGGCATACGAGATTTTGTAATGGTAAACGATATATACCAATTCGGTAACGGCGACAGAATTGTTAAATCTTCAAATACGCTGTATGCGTTTAAGCCGATTAAATGGATGCTGACGAACGTTAATGACGATACGGCTGATTTTGTTGCCAAAAATATAATTGATGTTTGTGAGGGGGATAATTCTGTTTTAACACAATGGCTGACTAAATTTTACGACATCGCTTTTACGCAAGAAGAAAAACAAATAGTTAGCGGTATGCCGTATTTGCCTAGTGTAGAGGACGTGAAAAAGACAGAAGGTAAAATAGATAAAATTTCCGAAACAGAATTTGCAGAAAAATCAAATGAATTACCTTATAAATTTGCTTGGCTATCTGATATGGAGACGGTCAGAAAGCGGAAAACGTTTTGCGGTTTCAACGGTAGCGTAGCGTATATAGACTATAATTTTACAGATGCATACGGCGGCATAATGCCTGCCATAAAAATAAAACTAAACAACTAGGGGAGAGAAACAAATGGAGACCAACAACCAAAGAATTGATCTGTTGCTTAAACCGTCTGCCAAATCTGCAGATACGCTTGCAAACAGGGCGCAGGAAATTTTCAATTTGTATATCGATAAAGAAGAAGTCGGTAAAAAGATGATTGAAAGTTTTATGAATTTAGATGTCAATAACAATTCGCAAGGCTTTGTAATGAAGAAAAGCGATAACCGTGTGGGGCTGATTTCGCAGTGTTACGGCATTATAACGCTTGCGGAATACGCTAAATTTAATTTGGATTTAGGTAAATATCCCGACGTTTCCGAAAAAATCAATATTGCTTTTAACGATGTTTTGCGACGTATTCATGCTGATACGGAAGAGCTGGTATTTGACGCTTCGCCCTATGTATCGGAAGAATCAAATATAATTTGCTATACAGAGTCAATTGCATTAGTGCTGCGTGTTGCAATTGAAATAAGACGGTTACTTGCTAATGATTTAGATGCGAACAGGAACACGATAGAAATTGACAATTGTTTTATTCAAGCACAGAAGAGGATTTCGCAAAATGAGAGAACGAGAAAGGAATTGTCGTTTGTTGAAAGCATTATTGCAAAATGTTTAGATAAATTGTCGAAATCGGCTTTAAAAATCAACGGCGATTTGGGTGTTGATTATATTTTGAACGGCGACGACCAACCGTTGCTTGACAACAACGGTGTTAATATGCGTTATAAGGGGTGGACATTTACCGATATTCCGTCAGATTATCATAAAGATACCGATATTTCATTGTATTATACTTATGTTGTAAGCGACGCATATTTGGCATTTTATGAAACATTTTCAAATTCCATAAGCCTTGTTAGAAAATTACGCAATAATATAAAAGACAGCGGCGACGACGTAACGATTGAAAATGCCGATGAAAAACAATACGGGATGGATTTGGATTCGCTACAAGCATACCAAAAACGTGATTTTGATTTTATTAAAAGAATATATAGGCGCCATTTTTCGCTGTTTAATAAAGTAATGATGGACGCTGGGCATTATGTAGACACATATTTTTCTAAGGTTGATACTACTAAGGACTTTTTCAGTTATAACTTTAACCTAGTTACTGCACAAAGTATAGAAACCGCCAGTACCAGCGATGCTTTATTTAACGTATTGTTTGCTATAAATATTATGATGGCGGCAGGCGTTGATTTGGATTATAAATCTAAAAATAAGGAAGTAGAGTTTTACGACAGTTTACAGTACACAATACCTAATGTACAAAGGCTTTATAAAAAACTTGCCAGATTGAGAAAAGAATACATTTGCGAGCAATATCTTGTCAAATTAAACGAAAATTTACCTGATGACAGTGTTGCGCAAAATTCCATAACGCTTCAAGCGCGTTTTGTGCGTAAACAAAACATAGTCGCATTAAATTTGTTACCGGTTATCATTAAAACGTATAACGTTTTATCTATGTATCTTACACCGTATCCGCAATACGAGATGCGTCTTTTCAAGGATAACATTATGAGCAACAAAATGGAAAACGAATGGTTATGGGATAGGGACGGATATCAGCTCATCAATAACTATAATTACGTTTTTGCGCTCCGTAGTTTTTATGACTATTACGAAAAGTACGAGGAGCCGTTTGCTTTACTTAAAGAAGAATATATAGCAAAAAAAGATAAAGAACTTGCCGATAAGGATAAAGCTCTGGCTGCCAAAGACAAAGAAATATTGCGCCGTTTGTCCGAACAGGAACAAGCCGCAGAAATAGAGTTGGCATCAATTAAGTCTGATTACGAAGAAAAAATAATTACTTTAGTCGGTGAAAAAAACGAACTTGCAAATAAAAAAGCGCCGGTTGTTCAGGAAATAGAAAATATTATTGAAAACTATTTGAACAAAGAATTGGGTACATTCTTAAAAAGCATTTTTAACGATTTGCTTACAGAAAACGGCAGAATAGTGCGCGAAGAAGAAAATTTGACGGTATTGTTAAAACGTGTAATTTTAAGTAATTTTGCCGATTTATTCAAACTGAAAATCGGAGATTTTGAGAGGATAAACGAGGCTCAACGCGAGAATTTTAACAAGATATATAAAGATATGGACGACTATGCCGAAAAGCAAATATTTGATGCTTTGCAAAGATGTATTAGAGATAAATTTTAAAGAGGTATAAAATGATTAAATTATCGTATTTTTCTTATAAGGGCGGCGCAGGGCGCAGTTCACTGGCTTACAACACTTTACCGTATATTGTTAAGCAATTAAATGCTTCTCCAAAACATCCGATTATTTTGATGGATTTGGATTTAGACAGCGCAGGACTAACTTTTTTACTCAAAAAGAAAGGGGCAAATACAAAGTCTTATTCAGTGCAGGAAGCGCTTAATACCTGTGTTGCAAAAGGTCTGTATTCGCCTGACTTTATCCCGCTGTCAAGTCATCCTATTTTCGGAAGATGTATCCCTGTCGGTAAATATTTCGGTTTAGACAACGAAAGCAATGCGTCAGTTTTGTT
This sequence comes from uncultured Clostridia bacterium, assembly GCA_947053925.1. Lineage (GTDB taxonomy): Bacteria > Bacillota > Clostridia > Christensenellales > CAG-314 > Fimimonas. Next base: position 283,846 of record CAMRUG010000002.1, on the reverse strand, counting down.
TATACCTGCCGACACGGGTAAGCCGTTGAATAAAGAAAGCAATAATAATTACGATGTCGGAAACAGCGTAAAAGAGAAGTTTAAAGATCTTATAGATTCTTGCGAACTGTACGATTGCTCTGCTGTAATTTTTGATACTCCGGCAGGAGATCAATTAACAGCCAATTGGGCGATAGAGTATTCCGATACTATAGCGACTTGTATGAGAATTACATATCAATTCAGATACGGCACACTTGACTTTATGCAACGGATTTTACCGCGTTATTGCAATAAAAAGTTTGTACTTGTACCTAATGCAGTGCCGACGGATGACATAGTTGTTGACTGTTTGATTGTAAGTTACGAGAACATCAAACGCGATATTATGGAAATTTTCGGTAGTTTAGATACGCATGGCAATCAAATATGTCTAGATATGGTAGGTAAAGGCGAAGACTTTTTCGGAGTGAACGAAGTGAAACGTTTTAAAATACAGGAAGACGTTTTGTTTAAATTATCGGAAGACTTACTTGCAGAAGATGAAATTAAAGCGATTGAAGCATACAAAAAGGTTGTTAAATGTCTTTTGGGAGACTGATTTATGGATAGAAACGATTGTTTGAAAAAAGTTTCCTTGTTAGTTGCGGACAACGAAGTACGGAAAATTATTTTTAATAATAAATACGGCAATTCGGATTTTTTGACTACTACAGAGGAAATCAATCAGTATTTTTCTAATGTTTTGAATTTGACGTTCGCTTTGATATATGCAAAGTTTAGAAACTGGAAAGAAAATGACGGTAATATAGATATAGACGATTCCGAAATTTACAATTCATATATGCGCGTCAACAAGACATTTTCCGAATTATATACTGAAAAGAATTTAAATTATTCTGTTATAGAGCCCACCATAATGGATGTGCAGTTGGACATACATTCAAGAGGAGTTTTGTGTCAAAGATTGGATTTGTCAGAGATGCTTAATCCGGATTCGAGCAACAGATTCGCGTATTTTGTGCAAAAAGCCAAGATTGCTAGGAATTCTTCACGCGGACTAATAGGAAAAGAGAATCTTAATTCAAAGTATGACGAATTGATAGAATTTTTACGGCTTTTTCCGTATTTACGCAAAATTGATTTGGAATTTGAACCGTTAAAAAATGAATTTAAGAATATTTATGCCGTATTGGAGCTGCCGGATTTTGAGAATAAGTCAGATGACGGAACTATTCCTTCTAGACTCAACAAAATACCGTTCGACCGTATAAACAGAATCGTAATTAAAGACGATATAACCGACGAGATTTTAAGTACTAATTTGACTCTGATAAATATCGGGAACGAGTTCTACTATCTGGAAGAAGTAGTCCGCGATAAAGTAGGTAAGGATAGGCGCGAAGTAGCATATTTAAACTATGCCCGTGTCGGTAGCGATAACAGCTATGTCAGAATAAACCTGACTGCCGACGAAAACTATACTGCTCGCAACGGAGAGTTTATTATTGTTTCGCCAACGGCGTATATTACTGTTTTGCGAGATTTGCATATTAGCAGTACAAGGGATAGTAATAAAAAAATTTACATCAAAGATTTTTATGCTATCAATTACCGTTATATCAAACAATTGACGATGTCTGTTTCCGATATTTTAACGGCGGAAAACAAGCTTGCCTTGCGCAATAATTATCAGTTGAAATATCCGGATTTATTTCATCATGTGTGGGATACGATTATTGCAATTTTATTTGTCAAAGAGAGTGCTACAAGCGTACTGCAATTCTTATTTTCTGTTGACAATAATACATACGATAAATTGCTTTACAATATTCAAATGCGATTTGGATCAAACGTATTCGACGCCGAAAAACTTAAAGAGGATACAAAGAAAGAAACAGCCCTTGCATTTGAGAGATGGGTAAGCAGGTATTTCGGCGAAAATCACACGGTTACAGACGGAAGCAATAGAGTAATCGACGCGCAGCGTTTGTCTATTACGTCAGAAATCAGAGCATTGAAACTTATAGACTATTTGTCTGAATTACTTAAAATCAACGAATCGCAAGACAATAAATACAAAAGCAAATATCCTCTCAATATCAATTCTCACATACAAATGTTAGAATGGCTTACGAGAGCCGATTTGTCTATTGAGCGTAAAAAGGAACGGGCAACGTCTATTGTACTTAATACGCTGAAAGCACTGTATGTGTTTTATTGCGGATTTTTTAAATATGCCGAAGTTAAAAACGATTTTAGGGAGCGTTCCAGTTTTTATATTTTTTCCGGTAAGGAGATAGACGAATTCCAAAACAGTGCAAATATCGCATTTAGGACAGAGGTTGCCAGTCAGTTAAAGCGTTTAAAAACATTCGGTTCTAGTATAACCGCGGTAGAAAAAGTTTTAGACGAAATTAAAAAGTTGAATGACGAGTGTGTCTTTGTAAAAGGACCTAAGACCAAAAACGAGATTTTACGCACGTTTTTAGGACGCCATTATTTTCTTGATTTCAATCAAATAGGACCATTAAAGGAATTGCTGAAATTTGAAAACGTCAACGAAAAATCTCAAATGGACGAAGCCATTAAAAAAATAATCTATGTTTACGGATATCTGCAAAACGGCAGTGATAAGGAAAGCGGTTTAGACGGTATTTATCCCTATGTCGGAACTTATGAGTATACTCACGAAACTCGCGACGGATATCGAATTGCGCACTTTTCTATTTCTACACCTTCACGCGATGAGAATATCGATGTGGAAGTATTGTCGGAATTCAGGTATTTAATAAACTCTAAATATTATTGTCTGCCAAATAAAATGTGCGGTAGTAACGAAATTAAATTGTGGATAGAACCTACAATTATAGCATACAAAAACTTTGTTATGATAGATGAATATGATTGAGAATTATGAATTGTCGCTATTGTCATTTCAAACCGATTATTGTGAAACAGCGGAATTGATTTATAATACCGACCCGTTTATTTACAGTGATATTTTCGGCGATATGAATAATGCGAAGAAAGTATTGATACGCTCGTTTGAAAATGCAGATAGCGTATTTTATAAAAAAGCAGTATACATTGTAAAGTACAGGCCTACGGACGAAGTAGTTTCGGTAGCTCTGTGTCATTCTAACGATTTTAAGTGGAATGAAGACAGTATGCTTAGGGATTTTGCCAATAGCGGAGTTGTTCCGCCTCGATCGTTTTTTGGCGCATCAGAGTATATGGAAAAAACCTATAATTATCGTAAGTTGGGTTCGTCAATGTGTAATATTTCCGTAAAGGAATCTTTTCGCAGGCGTGGTGTCGGTTTTTATATGCTTGATAGCCTATTGAGTTCAAGCGATGCAGAGATTATAGAATTGACGGTTTTGGAAAACAATATCGCGGCCATTAGGCTTTATGAAAAGTTGGGATTCAAAATAGTGGGCGATGCATTTGACGATTATGGCGGATACAATTTGCCTGCTGTTAAGAGTTATAAAATGATAAGAAATAAACCGCTTTGCGATATTTAAACAAAGGAGAATTGCGCAATGTATTTGGCGTTGGGAATAATTTTTTTAGTTTTGTCCTTAATTGTACTGGGTTTGATGACGTATTTGTTTATCCGTACAATAATTGTAGATAAAGAGCTTGTTTCTAAGAAAAATTTATTGTATCTTATTCCTTCGTTTTTGTTGGGATATTCGTTGTATATTATAGCGGCTGTGAGCAGTGGCATAAATTTAGATTTCTTTTATTGTTTGTCGCTAATTAACAAAGCATTGGATTTATTCGTGTTTAAACCCGAAACAAATTTGATTTTAGGAATTGCAAAACAGTATCCAATATTTTATGCTGATTTTATAATTGTTGAAATACTGTGCTCTGCAACGGCAATTCTGAGTTTTGTAAGCTTCTTCAGTCAAAGGCTAAAGAACTTTGTTTCTCAAAAAAAACTTTTTCGACATAGTTGCGATATAGTTGTCGGTGTTTCTCCTATGGGATTAAAATATGTCCGTACAAATTCTAACAGCATACTTTGGGGAACTAATATCGGCAAAAGCGAATATGCCGATCTAATTAAAAGCGGAACCGTTGTTTTCCGTTCTAGGTTGGACGCTAAATATTTATTGCATAAGCTAAAAAAAAGCAAAGAATATCATATAATAGCTTTTTGCGACTCTAATCAGTCTTATTTGGAGTTGATAAATTTCTTTTCGTTAATAAAAAAGAAATATGATGGTACGCTTTTTATTCATCTGGAAGTGCAGACTGACGAAATAAAAGTAATTAACGAAAAGTTTATTGCCAAAACAGAGCAGAGCGTAGGCGCTTATATAACTTGTTTTAATAAATACGAACTTTTGGCGCGTAAATTTGTTTTTGAATATCCTATGAGTAAGTATTTGCCTCGTTCGTTTTATTTGGATAATTGTGCAATAAAAGAGTCAAAACAGTTAAATGTCGTATTTGTCGGATTCGGCAAAGTCAATTATCGGCTATTTTGTATGACGGCAATGCAGTTTCAGTTTGCCGAATGTGCCGACGGCAGATTGTCATCAAAGCCCGTGCATTATTATGTAATTGATAATAACGAAAATTCAATGCATAATGAGAATTTTTCTAAAATTTTATACGAAATAAACGAAAAATTTAAAGGATGCGACTTTGAGAAACCTGACAAAATTTGCGATTTAATTACTCCTAAGAAAATAGATGCAAATTCAGTTGAAGCTAAAGAAGTTTTCAAAAAAATAGTCAATGAAGACAGTTATACTTATTTTATCATATCTCTGGATGACGACTTGGTAGATTCTGCTTATGCGCAAACTATAAGAAAATTGCTTGCGGACGAAGAAAATTACCAAATTTTTGTGCGTACTAAGAACGGGAATTGCTCTAAACTTAATGAGTCTAATGACGGTATTGTTTATTTCGGGGACGAGAAAGACGCATATTCAAGAGATTCGATAGTGAACGAGCATTTAACAGAACTTGCTATGCGCATAAACTTGTTATATAACGATACTACAGAATCTGCAAACTGGTCAAGCGGAACAGTACAATCGGAATCAAAGCGAAAGGCAATTTTAGAGAGATTTAAAGAAGCGCAAAACCGTAAAATTATGGTTGAAGAGTGGGGCAAACTGGATGTGGATCAGCAGTTTTCAAATATCTATCATGCTTTGAATATACCGTTTAAACTTGGATTGTTGGGTTTTGGGCTGAGTAAGCAAGACGAAAACTGTACGCGCGTAATAACTAAGGAAGAGTATTTTGACAAATATGTAAATCCCTGCATAAATAGCGGATATAACAATTATTCGTTTTATTTTGAAACCTATTCCAGCAATGTACTTGCCTTTATCGAGCATGCGAGATGGAACGCTTACTATTTGTTGTCCGATTATTCTCAGATGAGCAAAAACACGCTTTTGAGTCGTCAGTATGTTAATGAATACGGTCAAACTGATTTTAAAAGAAGAGACTGCAGTCAAAAACTCCATGCTTGTTTAACAACTTATCACGGGCTTAACGAAATTATTCTATTCTTGTTCTCAAAATTATATCCTGACGAACAAAAGACAATAAGAGAATTAAACAGCGATGGCCGTTTATTGGCTTTGAGTGCAATTTATAATTACGATTATATGACATTGGACGCTTTGTACGATAGATTGCTTACGATAGGACTGCTTGTTGTAGATGAAAACGAGAGTAAATAATAAATACTGTTTACGGCATTCATAATTGAATGCCGTATTTTAAAATGTTTGAATATATTGCTTGACAAGGGGTAAAATTTAAGATAGAATATGCTTGTAAAGTAAATTTGCTTTACATATAGGTACACAAATGGCATTATCTAAATTGCAGTTATCGGAGTTATTGTCTATATACGGCGACTTACTTACAGGTAAGCAAAGAGAGGCTGTTTCTATGTATTGCGATTGCGATTGTTCATTGGCTGAAATTGCAAATGAAACGGGTATTTCCCGCCAAGGTGTTCGCGACGCAATTATAAATAGTGAGGCTGCGCTTGTAAAGTTTGAAAGCACAATACATTTAGCGCGGTTGATAAAGGATTTGTCTAAAGCAATAAGTAGTGATGATGACAAAGAATTAAAGGAAATTGCTATAAAGTTTATTTCAAAGGAGTAAAAATTGGCTGCTTTTTCTAATTTAACAGATAGAATTAACCATGTTTTTTCTAAATTGAAAAACCGAGGCGCATTGACTGAGTTGGAAATAAAGCAAGCAATGCGCGAAGTCCGCGTTGCATTGTTGGAAGCCGACGTTAATTTTACCGTTGCAAAGGACTTTATTAGCAAAGTTTCCGAACTCGCCGTAGGGGAAGAGGTGTTAAAAAGTCTTACTCCCGGTCAGCAAGTAATCAAAATCGTCAACGAACAATTGATTGAATTGCTTGGTTCAACTCAAAGCAAGTTGGGCGTGTCGCCTAAATTGCCTACTATCATTATGATGTGCGGACTGCAAGGCGCTGGTAAAACAACAATGTGCGGAAAGTTGGCATTGCATTTGCAGAAGCAAGGCAAGCGCGTGCTTCTTTGCGCCGACGACGTATACAGACCTGCGGCAATAAAGCAATTAGAGATTGTTGCAAACAAAGTAAAATCGGGCTTTTTTGAAATGGGGCAGGGCAATCCGACGAAAATTGCCGAAAGCGCTGTAAAATATGCGGAGAAGAACGGTTTCGATACAGTCATTATAGATACGGCGGGACGTTTGCATATAAATCAGGAATTGATGGACGAATTAAAGTCTATTAAGAAAGCGGTAAACGTTTACGAAACTCTCTTGGTTGTCGATTCTATGACAGGTCAGGATGCTGTAAACGTAGCTAAGACTTTTGACGAAGCATTGAATATCAGCGGCGTTATAATGACTAAATTGGACGGCGACACACGCGGCGGAGCAACGCTTTCTATTAAAGCGGTTACAGGCAAACCGATTAAATTTGTCGGCACAGGCGAAAAGCCCGAAGATTTAGAGCCGTTTTATCCCGACAGAATGGCGTCCAGAATATTAGGTATGGGCGATGTGCTGACTCTTATCGAAAAGGCTCAGACAGCTATAGACGAAGAACAAGCTATGAAAATGGCTAAGAAGTTAAAAGAAGCGTCTTTTGATTTGAATGACTTTTTAGAGCAGTTTGAACAAGTTGCAAAAATGGGAGATCTCGATTCGCTTGTCGGAATGATCCCCGGTGCGGGTAGACTCAAATTGGGAGACAAGAAAGTTGACGAAGCGCAGATTAAACGTAACAAAGCGATTATACAATCTATGACAAAAGAAGAACGCAGTAACCCTAAAATTCTCAATTATTCTAGACGCAAGAGAATTGCCGCAGGTTGCGGGCTTGAAGTGCAAGACGTAAACAGGCTTATTAAGCAGTTTGAACAGTCTCGCGATATGATGAAAAAAATGGCTAAGTCAAAACGCTTACCTTTTTAATAAATAAAATATAAATTATAAATACTTTTGGAGGAAAAAACAATGGCAGTAAAAATGAGATTGACAAGAATGGGAGACAAAAAAAGCCCGTTTTACCGTGTAGTAGTAATCGATTCTCACAAGGCACGCGACGGACAATATGTTGATTTGGTCGGAACTTACAATCCGTTAAACGAAGAACTTCATCTTGACGTAGATAAGGCAAAGAAATGGATTGCTAACGGAGTACAACCTACCGAAACAGTAAGAACACTGCTTGTTCGCGAAAATGTGCTTGAGCCCAGAAAAGCGCCTAAAGCGTAATTTGAGGTAAAATATGGTAGAATTAGTTACTTATATAGTTGAGCAACTTGTTGACGACAAGTCTGCAGTTAATGTTACTTCGGCTGAAGAAAACGGGGTTGAGGTTGTTACTATACACGTTGCAGAGAACGATATAGGAAAAGTTATCGGTAAACAAGGCAAAATTGCAATGGCTATTCGCACATTAGCCAAGGCGGTAGGAATTAAAAACGGTAAAAGATACAGTATCGATATTGCCGATTAGATTATTTGCCACAAGTATTATATCTTGTGGCTTTTCTTATAAAAAGATATATCTGCAATATTTTAGAAACAAATTTAAATATATTTAAATACAAAGTAATTGATATGAAAATTGAAATCGGTAAAGTACTTAAAGCGCAGGGGATTAAGGGTGAAATTAAGCTTGTAAGTTACCTCGATGATTCGACGATGCTCAAGAATGTAAAACAGTTGTATATCGGTACTAAAACTTATACTATCGAAAAAATACGTTTTGACGGTGAATTTTGCTATGTTTTACTGGACGGCATTGCCGATAGAAATACGGCGGAAGGGTTGCGTAATTGGTCGGTGTATGCAGACAAAGAGTGTTTGGCGTTAAAAAAAGACAGATATTTTATAACCGATCTCATCGGCTGTAAAGTTACGTTGGAAAACGGCGATATTATAGGTACTGTAAAAGACGTACTGCAGTATGGTGCGGCTGACGTTTTTGTATGCGACAAAGACGGAAAAACCGTTTTTTTTCCATTTTTAAACGATTTAGTGCTTTCGGTAAATGTCGATAACAAAACTATTGCTCTTGCAACTAAACGCTTTTACGAGGTGGCGGTTTATGAAGATTGAAGTTTTAACTCTTTTTCCCGAAATGTTTGCCGCGCTTGACAGTTCCCTTATGGGCAAGGCAAAGGAAAACGGTATATATGAATTAAACTGTCATAATATCCGAGATTATTCGACTGATAAGCATAAAAAATGTGATGACACGCCGTTTGGCGGAGGAGCGGGTATGGTTATGACTCCTCAGCCGATTCACGATTGTATAAGTTCTGTCGACCCCGAACACAAATCTTTGAGAATTTTTATGTCTCCGCGCGGCAAGCGTTTAGAACAAAAAATTGTCAGGGAATTATCTGAGCAGAATAACATTCTTATTTTGTGCGGGCATTATGAGGGGGTTGATCAACGGATAATAGATATGGACATAGATATGGAATTGTCCATAGGCGATTATGTTTTGTCCGGAGGCGAACTTCCTGCAATGGTTTTGATAGACTCTATTTTGCGTTATGTTCCTAACGTGCTGGGCAACAGTCAATCGACTGCAGACGAATCTTTTTCCGATTCGCTGTTAGAGTATCCACAGTATACAAGACCGCAAGATTTCAACGGTTTAACCGTTCCCGAAGTTTTAATCAGCGGCAATCACAAGAATATCGAGCGGTGGAGAAAAGAACAATCTTTGATGATTACAAAAACTAACCGTCCGGATTTATTGGAGAAAAAATGACAATACAATGGTTTCCGGGGCATATGACAAAAGCCCTACGAATGATGGAAGAAAATGTAAAAATCGTCGACGCTATCGGATACGTTCTAGATGCGCGCGCGCCTGCATCTTGTTTCAATCCGAGTTTTAATAAAATAGTAGGGAATAAACCTTGTGTATTTATTTTGAATAAATGCGATTTGGCAGACGCCGCAAAAATCGAAGAATGGTGTAAGTACTTCCGTTTAAACAATTTACATTTTATAAAAGTTACGGCTACAGCATCGTCGGAAGCGGCAAAAATATCAAGTGCTTTTGCTGAAATAACGTCTGACTTACGTGAAAGATACAAGAGTAAAGGTGTTTTTAAGCCCGTCAGATGCCTTATAATCGGCGTTCCTAATTGCGGTAAATCTACGCTGATAAACTGTTTGTCAGGCAGAAAGACCGTTATAACGGGCGACAAGCCGGGAGTTACCAAAGGAAAACAGTGGGTTAGATTGCAGTCGGGACTGGAACTTCTTGACACTCCCGGAACGCTGTGGCCCAAGTTTGAAAACGAGCAAATCGCTTCGCGATTGTGTTTTATCGGTAGTATTAAAGACGATGTTGTAGACTTGTACGAAGTTTCTAATTTACTCCTGTCAGAATTGAGTAATCAATATCCGCAATATTTAACGCAGAGGTACAAGATTTCATTAGAGAATAAAGACGTTGCAGAAATTTTTGAAAATATAGCAGTCAAAAGAGGCTTTTTGCTTCGGGGCGGAGAAATCGATTACGAACGTTGCGCCAAAGCGATACTGGATGACTTCCGTAAAGGAAAATTGGGCAAAATTACATTAGATTTGCCAAAGGATATAATATAATGCTGGAATACGAAAGACAACTTGTTGAGCAGGGAAAACAATATATTGCAGGAGTTGATGAGGCAGGCAGAGGACCGCTTGCAGGACCTGTAGTGGTGGCGGCGGTAATTATGCCGTTAGACGATATTGTAGAAGGAATTAACGATAGCAAGAAATTGTCGGCAAAAAAGCGCGAGTTGCTTTTTGATATAATTATGTCAAAGGCAGTGGACGTACAAGTAGCGGTTGTTTCGCACAATACAATTGATACAATAAATATTCTCAATGCCACAAAGCAAGGAATGTTACAATGTATTAACGGACTGTCAAAGGTAGATACGGTATTGATTGACGCGGTAAAGTTGGAGGCGAAAGTACCTACCGTTTCTATCATACACGGCGATTCGTTAAGTTACAGTATTGCGGCGGCAAGTATAATTGCAAAAGTTACCAGAGACAGGCTTATGATGGAATACGATAAACAATATCCGCAGTACAATTTTGCAAAGCACAAAGGATATGGCACCGCAGAACATATACGTTTGCTTAAAGAATACGGTCCTTGTGAAATACATAGACGCAGTTTTATTAAAAATTTTGTTGAAGCATAAATTATGAATACTCATATTAAAGGCGTAAAAGGCGAAGATATTGCTGCTGATTATCTTGTTAAACATAAATATAAAATACTGGAACGTAATTTTAAATGCCGATTCGGCGAAATAGACATCGTTGCCGTTAATGACGGCTTTGTCGTTTTTGTAGAAGTTAAAAGCCGCGCAAGCGATAAGTTCGGTCTTCCGAGAGAAGCTGTAACGCCTTATAAACGTCAAAGAATAATAGGCGCGGCTAAGTATTGGCTGTATTTGAATAAGAATACAGGCGCACCTACGCGTTTTGACGTTGTAGAAGTGATGTGCGAAGAAGTTACAGTTTTAAAAGACGCTTTTCGTAATTAGCGTTAAATTGCAGTCAAATATGCTAAATTAGATAATACTATCTTAGACATAGTATATGTAATTTTGACAAAAACAATATTTAGGAGAAGATGACTTGCGACAGTACAAAATTTGTATCTCTATTTTGGATAAGTTGTTATTGAAATTTATACTGCTTTTTTAATAATAACTATTTAAAGTATAGAGAGTTAGTTCGTTTTTTTCTTTGTCGATTATTTAACTCTGTTTAGCGTTATATATCTTTAATTACCCTTACAATTATTTGCAATTAACAACCGTTACTATATTAAAATGCGGTTTAGATGAGCACCATATATTTTATTTGATTTGTATTCGGTATAATGCAATTTATTTAACAATGGATTTATATTAAAAATCTGAAACTCAATAATAAAAGTAGTGTAAAAACGCTTGCGTTTCAACCTTCTGTATGCTAAAATATATCAGTGGCTTCGGGCGGTCCTCTGGCTAATAGTTTATGAACGCTTAGTTAACAAAAATATTTTGGAGGAAAAGTCAAATGGATATCATTAAGCAAATTGAAACGGAATCTTTAAGAGAAGTAACTCCTTTTAACGTAGGCGATACGGTACGCGTTAATTTCAAAGTTATAGAAGGTAACAAAGAAAGAATTCAAGCTTACGAAGGAATTGTTATTGCGCGTAAACACGGCGGACTTCGCGAAACTTTTACAGTTAGACGTATTTCGTCGGGTATCGGCGTTGAACGTATATTCCCTGTTCACAGTCCTAAAATCGACAGCATTGTAGTTGTACGCAAAGGACATGTACGCAGAGCTAAGCTTTATTATTTGCGTTCCCGTACAGGTAAAGCGGCTAAAGTTAAGAGTTCTAACTAAATCTTTATTCTGATAAGCAATCTCGTCAAACGGGGTTGCTTTTATTTAATATTTGACAAATCTTCTCGCTATATCTATAATTTATTTTAATTTGAATGTAAATTGGAGAAAAGAATAATGAATAAAAACAGTGGCTTGCTTTTATTGGGAAAGTTTGACGGTAACGATTTGTGCGAAATCGAAGGAGTAAATATTTTTAAATATAATTGGCAGCCCTGTTTAAAAAAACGTTTTGTGGGTTATGGCAAAATAGTAACGGACGGCATTCAAATGTATAAAATTGATTTAACGGAAAAACAAATTTATTTTGGTGCGCGTAAGAACAAAAACAGTTACGATGTATTTTCTTTAAGCAAAGAGTATTTAAAAGAAATTAGTATTTTAGAAAGAATGTATATAAACTCTCTTAGCGATGATGAAAAAATAATTAAACAAGCGTTTGCTTATCTTTTTAACGAATACGGATTTACTTATATTAAAACTAATCTCGGCGACGCTTACGACGCCGAGGGGAGGTTCTTTTTCTACGGTCCTGTATACGCGCATAGCATTTATAATAACGATATTTGCATTAATGTACTAAATTTAGTTCAGCGGCAAGATTATGATTTGTTTATTACAGACAAGTATTTATCTAATCAAGTTTATATCAGACAAGGTAAACATATTGCTGATTGGAATATGAATTTGGCTGATTTGTCTGATACAATTCGACAATCATTATTAAAAGACGGAACAATATTCGGTTGTAAAATTAACAAACTAAATTAACAGCATAATTATAGCGGCGTTTTTTGTTCTCATTGTTATGTCTGCTTTATTTCGTACATTTTTTTCTAAGTTTTCCAATTAGTAAGTAGCAGTTTTGCTGTAATTTTTTACTTTTAAGACGATTTGCTGTTTTTTATTGTAGCGAATATGAGATTTAAATAGTTTTCAAAAAAATTTATTAAATTATTTTTTGTTAAAAGACTTGTTTGTTTTAAGTTTGGCAGTTATACTAATAAAATAGGAAAGTGTTTTCAGCAAAGGAGAAAGTTAATGCTCGCTCTCGTCAAAAGCTACGGTTTAAAAGGATTAGACGGTTTTTCTGTCCAAGCAGAAATAGATATGCACTCCGGTATGCCCACCTACGATATAGTAGGACTTGCAGATACGGCTGTAAAGGAATCTAAAGAGCGCATACGTTCTGCCGTAAAAAACAGTGGTTATTCCTATCCCGTAGCTTCAGTTGTTATAAACCTTGCTCCTGCAGATATAAAAAAGGAAGGCACATTATACGATTTACCTATCGCAATCGGTATGCTTGCCGCAAGTAAACAAATTCCTTATGATACATTAAAAAAGGCAGTAATTCTCGGGGAGTTGTCTTTAAACGGCGAAGTCCGAAAAATCAACGGCTTGTTGCCTATGATAATTTCTGCCAAACAACAAGGCGAACGAGTTTTTGTTATACCGCGTGATAATGCCGAAGAAGCTGTGTTTATAGAAGGTACGGAAATATACGCCGTTGCCACTCTTAGCGAAGCGGTGGCATTTTTGACAGGACAAACGGAATTACAGCCGTTGACTACCAGAAGTTGGCAAAACGACGTTGAGTATAGACGCGGCGATAACGATTTTAAATATATAAAAGGTCAATTTGCTGCAAAGCGCGCTATGGAAATAGCCGTTGCAGGCGGACATAATATTCTTATGGTAGGCCCTCCGGGGGCGGGAAAAACAATGCTTGCCCGTGCTGTGCCGTCTATTATGCCGAACTTAACTTTTGACGAAGCGTTGGAAGTTGCCAAAATTCACAGTATTTCCGGTCAACTTGACGGAGGCTTTATATATGAAAGACCGTTCAGAACGCCGCATCACTCAGCCACGATGGTTGCTTTGACAGGCGGCGGAAATAAAGCCCGTCCGGGAGAAATCAGTCTTGCGCACAACGGAGTTTTGTTTTTAGACGAGTTGCCCGAATACAGCCGTCAAACTCTTGAAACTTTACGCCAACCGTTAGAAGACGGAGTAATAACGGTTGCCCGTAATGCGGTATCGGTAACGTATCCTGCGGATTTTATGTTGATTGCCAGTATGAATCCTTGCCCGTGCGGAAATTACGGCAGCGCAACGGCAGAATGCACTTGCTCTGCTTCGCAAATACATAGATACTTGGGCAAGCTTTCGGGTCCGTTGCTCGACAGAATAGATATTCATATAGAAGTTGATAATGTAACATATTACGATATACAAAGCGATACATTGGCTGAACCGTCCGAGACAATACGCAAACGCGTTAATATCGCGCGTGAAAAACAGCTTAGCCGTTTGAGCGGTAGCGGAAAGCGTTGTAATGCGCAAATGACCACAGTCGATATTAAAAAGTATTGTAAATTAGATAAAGAAAGCCTTACTTTGATGGAAGATTCTTTTGACAGATTGAATTTATCTGCCCGTGCATATAACCGAATTTTAAAAGTTGCAAGAACAATAGCCGATTTAGACGGAGCGGATAATATTTCTGTTAAGCATATCGCCGAGTCTATACAATACAGGTCATTAGACAGAAAATACCGAGTGTGAGAAGATGTATACTTTAAAAGATAAATTGTGTATATTATTCGGCGAAAACGGGTTGACGGTTAAAAAGTTTTTTCAACTTTCCGAACTGTATGACACTGCCGATGAGTTGGTAAGAAATTTTGACTGTGATGATAGGATACGTTCTATATTGGGTAACAGTTACGGTGTACTGAAATCTGCTATCAAGAAAAATGACGCTGAGAGAATTATTTTCGATATGGAACAAAACCGTATCGAAGCAGTTACTTGGTATTCTGAAAAGTATCCGCGCTGTTTGCGCGATATCGATGAGCCGCCTTACATTTTGTTCTGTAAAGGAGATATTACTTTATTAAGTAAAAACTGCCTGTCCGTCGTAGGCACGCGAAAAGTATCTTCTTACGGCAGACGGATAGCAACAGACTTTACCAGATTGCTCGCCGAACATTTTGTAATTGTAAGCGGTCTTGCTTACGGCGTTGACAGCATTGCGCACGAAACGACTCTCACCGAAAGCGGTTTGACCATTGCAGTGTTGGGGTCGGGTATTTTGAATATATATCCGCCGACTAACGAAAATTTGGCTGACAGAATTTTAAAGGGCGGAGGACTCATTATTTCGGAATACGGTTTAAGGGCTTCGCCGTTAGCATATCATTTTCCGCACCGTAACCGCATAGTTGCAGGGTTATCACGCGGATTGCTCGTTTGTCAGGCACCATTAAAGAGCGGAACAAATTCTACAGTAGAGCTTGCTTTAGAACAGGGAAAGGACGTTTTTGTCGTTCCCGGAGAAATATACGACTCGGGTTTTAGCGGCAGTAACGCGCTTATTAAGAGTATGCAAGGCGCGTGTGTAACTACGCCGAGAGATATAATTGATTTTTACAACTTGGAGAGCAAACAAGTTGAAAATAAAATAATTCAACTAAATTTTGAAGAACAAAAAATTGTCGACGTTTTGACTGTCGGACAAAAATCGTTCGATCAGTTAGTTTGCGAAACAGGATTTAGTCCGTCCGACTTAAATTTTTTGTTGGCAAATTTGGAATTAAGGAGTATAATTGCGAGGCTACCCGGTAATTCTTATCGGATATATGGAGGAACTGAATGAAACTTGTAATTGTCGAATCGCCGGCAAAAGCAAAAACAATAGGCAAATATTTAGGGGAAGGGTACAAGGTTGACGCTTCTCGCGGGCATATATGGGACTTACCCGAAAAGACGATGGGTGTGGATTTTAAAAATAATTATAAACCCGAACTCGAAGCCCGCAAGCCTGAACAAAAGGAAACAATTGCACGTTTACGGCAAGAAGTTGCCAAAGCCGAACAAGTTTATTTGGCAACCGACCCTGACCGCGAAGGCGAAGCAATTTCGTACCATTTGCAATGTGCGCTTAATCTGGACCCTAACGAAAAAAACCGTATTATGTTTAACGAAATTTCTAAGAAAGCCGTTAATGCAGCAATACAAAATCCTAAATATATCAATAAAGGTTTAGTCGATGCTCAGCAAGCCCGCAGGGTTTTAGACAGACTTGTCGGTTATACGCTGTCTCCTGTATTGTGTAAAAAAATACGCAATAAACTTTCTGCGGGTAGAGTACAGTCTGCGGCGTTGCGTTTGATAGTTGACCGTGAAAAAGAAATTCAATCTTTTAAACCGGAAGAATACTGGACGGTTGCCGCAACTTTGGACAAGCCAAATGCAAAGCCGAGTTTCACTGCAAATCTGACCGAAAAGGACGGAAAAAAATACAAAATTCAAAATAAAGAGCAGTGCGAAGATGCATTGTCTGTATTAAATAACGGCGAATTTACGGTTACAAACGTTAAAAAAGCCGTAACGCAAAGTAAGCCATTGCCGCCCTTTACGACCAGCACAATGCAACAGGACGCCGTCAATAAACTCAAAATGACCAGCGCAGTAGCTATGTCGGTAGCACAGCAGCTTTACGAAGGGTTTGATATTGCAGGAATGGGACACGTTGCATTGGTTACCTATATCCGTACAGACTCTGTAAGAGTGTCTACAGACGCGGTGGCAAGCGCAAGAGAAACGATTGCTGTTAAATACGGTCAGGAATATTTGCCGGAAAAACCCAATTTTTATGCTTCTAAAAAACAAGCTCAGGACGCGCACGAGGCTATCCGTCCTATCAATTTGGATATTACTCCCGAATCTATAAAAGATAAAGTTCAACGCAATCAATATCTATTGTACAAGCTGATTTATCAGAGATTTTTGGCAAGTCAAGCGGCGAATGCAACATATAACAGCGTAAACGTAAACGTTTCGTGCGGAGAGTACGGACTTACCGCGACAGGTAAGACACTGATATTTGAAGGTTATTTGGCAATTTACGGCGAAACGAAAAGTAAAGAAAACGAAGAAGGCGAAAATGCCGTTATTCCGCCTTTGGAAATAGGCGATAAGTTAGAACTAATCAAGTTAAAACACGAGCAGAAGTTTACAAAGCCGCCTGCAAGGTTTACCGAAGCAAGTATTATTAAAACTATGGAAGAAAAAGGCATAGGACGTCCCAGTACTTACGCGGCAACTATGCAAACTCTTTATAAACGAGAGTATATAACTAAAGACGGAAAAGCGCTTGCTCCAAGCACTTTGGGAATTCAGGTTACAGATTATCTCCAACAGTACTTCGGTAAAATCGTAGACGTTCAGTTTACTGCTGAAATGGAAGATAAACTTGACGCAATAGAGGACAACGGAGAACAATGGTATAAAATTGTAGACGAGTTTTATCAGCCAATGCTTGACGAAGTTAAAGTCGCTATGCACGGAGAAAAAATTGTTTTGCAAGACGAAGTATCTGATGAGATTTGCGAAAAGTGCGGTTCGCCGATGGTTATTAGAACCGGCAGGTACGGAAAATATCTTGCTTGCAGTAATTATCCAAACTGTTCTAATATGAAGAGTTTAAAAGAAAAAGCGCCACCTAAAGAAACAGACATAGAATGTGAAATTTGCGGCGCAAAGATGCTTGAACGGCAAGGCAGATACGGAAAGTATCTCGCGTGCAGTAATTATCCCAATTGTAAAAACACTAAGCCTATAACGGAAGTTGTCGCGCAATGCCCTAAATGCGGCAAAGACGTAATTAAGCGTATATCTAAAAAAGGAACTGTTTTTTACGGCTGTACCGGGTATCCGGATTGCGATTTCGTTTCGTGGGATGTGCCGACAGGTAAGATGTGTCCTATTTGCGGCTCTCATTTGGTTTATAAAAAAGGCAGCGACGGGGTTGTACGTTGTTCTAATAAAGAATGCAATTACGACGGCGGTGAGAGTAAGTGAAAGTAAAAGTTATCGGCGGCGGTTTTGCAGGGTGCGAGGCGTGCTATCAACTTCTTAAACGCGGAGCAGACGTAACGCTCGTTGAAATGAAGCCTGACAAAAAATCGCCCGCGCATAATCTCGATACCTTGTGCGAAGTAGTATGTTCCAATTCCTTTAAAAGCGATGACGTCAACACTTCGAGCGGACTTTTGAAGGCGGAAATGCGTTTATTAGACAGTCTTATTTTGCGGATAGCAGAACAGACTAAAGTGCCTGCAGGCAACGCATTAGCGGTAGATAGAAATAAGTTTTCTCAAACCGTAACGGAAGAATTGTTAAAGTTTGAAAATTTTCATATTGTCAACAAGGTTGAAACTTCTTTAAATACCTACGGCTACGATTTTGTTATTGTTGCAACAGGACCGTTAACTGATGACGCGCTAATTCCCGCATTAACCGATTTGTTCGGCAAAGATTTTCTTTATTTTTTTGATGCGGTTGCGCCTATCGTTACGGCAGAAAGCATCGATTACAACAGCGCATTTACTGCTTCGAGATACGGCAAAGGTAGCGCGGATTATTTAAATTGTCCTATGACTAAGGACGAATATTTGAAATTTTACGATAATCTTGTGAATGCGGAAACAGTGCAACTGCACGATTTTGAGATTAACGTATTTGAAGGCTGTATGCCTATCGAAATAATGGCAAAGCGCGGAGCGGATACTATCAGATTCGGACCGTTAAAGCCCGTAGGCTTAAGAGACGAAAGAACCGATATCAGACCTTATGCAGTGTTGCAGTTACGCAAGGAAAACCTTGACGGAACATTGTATAACTTGGTCGGATTTCAAACCAATTTAAAGTTTTCGGAACAAAAACGTGTATTTTCATTGATACCTGCTTTAAAGGACGCCGAATTTGTACGTTACGGAGTAATGCACAGAAATACATACTTGAATGCGCCTAAGTTTCTTAACGAATATTTTCAACTTAAAGGTGATGGAAAGATATTCTTTGCAGGACAGATAACGGGCGTAGAAGGTTATATGGAGTCTACTTTGAGCGGGCTCATAGCGGCGTTGCAGGGATACCGTATAATCAACGGACAAAATCCAATAGAGTTCACACAGGAAACAATGACAGGCGCTTTGTGTAAGCATATTTCTACGGAATTCGGCGAATATTCTCCGATGAACAGTAATTTCGGTATACTTACTCCATTAAAAGACAATATAAGGGATAAATCGCAAAGAAAAGCGGCGTACAGCGTGCGCGCACTTGATAAAATGAAAGAATTGTTAACTATCAATCAGGAGGTATGATATTATGGCAGAAGTTTTTGCCGATTCTATAAAAGGTACAACGATATGTGCCGTCAAACGCAACGGACAGATAGCCGTTGCTGGCGACGGGCAAGTTACGCAGGGACAAAATGTTATTATGAAAGGAAATGCCGTTAAAGTCAGACGTATTTATGACGGAAAAATTATAACGGGTTTTGCAGGTTCTGTTGCCGACGCGTTTACTTTGTCGGAAAAATTTGAGGAGATGTTGCAAAAATTCAGCGGAAATCTATTGCGCTCCGCAGTGGAAGTAGCACAACTTTGGCGTCGTGATAACGTTATGCGCAAATTAGAAGCAATGATGATTGTCGCCGATAAGGAAAATATATTGTTGCTTTCGGGAACGGGAGACGTAATAGAACCGGATGACGGCGTATGTGCAATAGGCAGCGGCGGCAATTATGCTTTGGCTGCGGCAAAAGCGTTATACCGCAATACCAAATTGTCTGCTAAAGAAATAGCAAAAGAAGCGTTGCAAATTGCAAGTGAAATTTGTGTGTTTACAAACGGACACATAACAGTTGAGGAGGCATAAAAAATGACGCCAAAGCAAATAGTAAACGAATTGGATCGTTATATAATAGGTCAATTTCAAGCTAAAAAGGCTGTTGCAATCGCTTTGCGAAACAGATACCGCAGAAGCAAGTTATCACTTGCCGACCGCGAAGAGATTACTCCTAAAAATATAATTTTGAAAGGGCCTACGGGCGTAGGTAAAACGGAAATTGCCCGTAGACTTGCAAAACTGGTAAAAGCGCCATTTTTGAAAGTAGAGGCTACTAAGTATACGGAAGTGGGTTATGTCGGACGCGATGTAGAAAGTATGATTCGCGACCTTGTAGAAGTATCTATACGTTTGGTTAAAGACGAACGTTATAAAGAGGTTGAAGCCCGTGCATTTGATAAAGCCGTAGAAAGACTTGCAGAAATAATGTTAAAACAACCCGTGGGACTTCCCGAGGGAATTAGCAAAATAGACTTAGAAAACGAATTGTCTAAGCATAATTTGGATCAAATGCAAGTGGAAATTTCAGTTGCAGATAATCCTAAACCTGTAGAAATTCAACCCGGTGCGGGCGAAATAAATTTGGGAAGCATCTTCGGCGATATTCTTCCTAAAAAGACAAAAAAACGTACCGTTACCGTTGCTGAAGCGTTGAAGATATTTGCAGGGGAAGAAAGCGAAAAACTGATTGACCTTGACAGCGTTGAAATCGAAGCAGTGCGCCGCGCTGAAAATGACGGAATTATATTCATTGACGAAATGGATAAGATAGCAGGTAAATCTTCTCAAAACGGTCCTGACGTATCGAGAGAGGGCGTACAGAGAGATATTCTCCCCATCGTTGAGGGATGTACTGTCAATACAAAATACGGAAACGTTAAAACCGACTACATTTTGTTTATTGCAAGCGGTGCGTTTCACGTCAGTAAGGTTTCCGACCTTATTCCCGAACTTCAAGGACGTTTTCCCGTGTTGGTAGAATTAGACAGTCTAGGTATTGACGATTTTGTTAAAATTTTGACGGTTCCTGCCAATGCTATCACAGACCAATATAAAAAATTATTAGCGGTAGACAACATAGATTTGCAATTTGCCGATGACGGTATAAGAGAAATTGCCAACGTGGCATTTGACCAAAACAATACTTTGGAAGATATCGGCGCAAGACGGCTTCAGAGTATTATGGAACATATAGTAGAAGATATTTCGTACGATATCGACGAAGAAGGTCAAACTAAAAAAGTTGTTATAGATAAGACTTATGTAGAAAATAATTTCCGTACAGAATCGAGAAATCTTAAAAAATACGTTTTGTAGTATACAGGAGACAGTATAATGGCAGAATTGTTAAACGGTCAAAAACGCACGGTTATGTGCGGAGAAATTACAACAGATTATATCGGTAAAAAGATAACGATTATGGGGTGGGTGCACCGCAGACGTGATTTGGGCGGACTTATATTTTTGCAGTTGCGCGACAGAAGCGGAATTTCGCAAGTGGTTTTCGATACTGACGTTTGTTCTCGCGAGCTTTTGGAAAAAGCGTCTACAATTAAGTTGGAATACGTTATATCTGTAGTGGGTAAGGTACGCAGACGTGTCGGCAATAACATAAATCCTAATATGAAAACCGGAGAAATCGAAGTTGTCGCGGAAGAGTTAAAAATACTGTCCGAGGCGGATACGACACCATTCTCAGTAGGCGACGACGGCGCAAACGAGGCATTGCGTCTAAAATACAGGTATTTGGATATAAGACGCGAAAAATTACAGCAAAATTTGATTGCGCGTAACAAAATATGTCAAATTACCCGCAATTATCTTTCGGATAACGGATTTGTGGAAATAGAAACTCCTATGCTTGGTAAATCTACGCCGGAGGGAGCAAGAGATTATCTTGTGCCCAGCCGTGTACATAGCGGAACTTTTTACGCTTTGCCGCAATCTCCGCAACTGTACAAACAGTTGCTTATGATTGGCGGAATGGACAGATATTACCAAATTGCCCGTTGTTTCCGCGATGAGGATTTGCGTGCAAACCGTCAGCCAGAGTTTACTCAGATAGACTTGGAAATGAGTTTTGTGGATCAGGAAGAGGAAGTAATGCAACTTACCGAAGGCTTGCTTTGCAAAATATTTAAAGAAGTCCGCAATGTCGATTTGCCCGAACATTTTGTGCGTATGCCTTGGGTTGAATGTATGAACAGATACGGTTCCGACAAACCCGATTTGCGTTTCGGAATGGAAATACAAAATCTTGACGAAACTGTTAAAAACAGTAAATTTGTAGTATTTCAAAATGCTTTAAACGCAGGAGGAACTGTCCGTGCAATAGTTTTAAAAAACGGTGCGGACAAGCTGTCGCGTAAAGAGTTGGATAAACTTGTAGAATTTGTAAAAACTTACGGTGTAGGCGGACTTGCGTGGTACGGACTCGGCGCAGACGGAGTGAAATGCAGTTTTGCAAAAGCCGTTGACGAACAAGAACTTTCGGCAATTAAATCTGCGCTTAGTATGGAACAGGGCGATATAGCGCTGTTAGTTGCAAACGGCAATTGGAAAACAACCGTTGTTGCTTTGGGTGCATTGCGTTGTCATTTGGCGGCAAAATTCGGCTTATGTAAGTCGGGAGACTTTGCTTGCTTATGGGTAGTCGACTTTCCGTTATTTGAGTACTCCGAAGAGGAAAAACGCTTTGTCGCTATGCATCATCCGTTTACGCATCCCAAAAACGAAGATTTACAGTATATGCTTACAGACCCGGCACGCGTACGGGCAAAAGCATACGACGTTGTAATAAACGGCGACGAAATGGGCGGCGGCAGTATGCGTATTTATAACCGCGACGTCCAAAAAACAATGTTTGAAGCGCTTGGTTTTACCGACGAACAAATTGCGGACAGATTTGGTTTCTTTGTTGACGCATTTAAGTACGGCACGCCTCCGCACGGCGGTTTGGCGTTGGGGCTTGACAGACTTGTAATGGTGCTTACCGATACATCTAATATCAAGGACGTCATAGCCTTCCCTAAAATGCAGAATGCCAGTTGTATGATGACGGAAGCGCCTGCAAGAGTGGATGACAAGCAACTCCGCGATTTGCGTATTGTTTGTGAGGAAGACAATGGTTGAAAGAGGTGTAGTAATAAAAGACAAAGGTAAGTTTGCCCAAGTCAGAATAGAGCGTCATTCTGCTTGCGGTTCCTGCGGAAAATGCGGAATGACAGAAAAACAAAGACACGCAGATTTTTTTGTTGAAAATTCTTTGAATGCCCGCTTGGGAGACATTGTCGAAATTGACATTCCCGAAGCAAACACGGCAAGACTGGCTTTTGTGGCATATATTTTGCCGATAATCCCCGCATTGATTTTACTGGGCATTTCGATAGGTCTTAAATGGAAAGAATGGCTTACTATATTGCTTTTTTTTGTAGGACTTGCGGTGGGGTTTGTTATTGTTGCACTTATAGACAAATTAAGTAAACATAAATGGGCAGAATCGCCTACGCTTAAAGCCATTGTAAATAACGAGAAAATAAATAATAATAAAATAGAAGGAGAAAATAAAAATGAGCAAAATTAACGATATTGCAAATTCATTTGACAGTTTTATTAAAGACGACGTTGCCGTTGTGGATTTTTGGGCAAACTGGTGCGGGCCGTGCAGAATGTTATCACCCATAATTGACGAAGTTGCAGACAAACTTACTAACGTAAAGTTCGGTAAAGTGGATGTTGACCAAGCGGCGGCGTTGGCAAAACGTTACAACGTAATGTCTATACCTAATGTTTGTATTTTTAAAAACGGCGAGTTGGTCGACAGAATAATAGGACTTTGCGATGAAGACGAATTGACGGAGACTATTAAAAAGCATTTGTAATCTGTTTAATAATAAGTGTTTGACAGCAAATTGCTTACAGCAATTATAAGAACGGTTGCCTGTCATTTTGCATTAAACGGATTATTATTTGTCGCTTTGAGTAACAAGCGCATAATTATTTGTGTATTAAATTTATTTACGGGCATATCTGTCAAAATTTTGACGGTTATGCCTTTTTGTCTTATTTTTCAATGTAAATTTAAAATTGCGTATTGCATTTAATTGTTTTATTTGATATACTTGCGATATTAAACATAGGATATCTTAGGAGTACATTATGAAAAAAAGATTAGTTGCGGTTGCGCTTTGTTTATTGTTGGCGCTTACTCTGGTATTGTGCGGTTGCAGTCAAAACGTCGACGCTAACAGAAACAGGAAAATCAATTCGGTTAATCACAGAGGTTACGGCGACGCGCCGGAAAATACTTTGAGCGCATACAGAATGTCTGCGGAAAAGGGATTTAAAATGGTTGAGTGCGACGTTAGCTTTACAAAAGATAACAAAGCGGTATTGTTACACGACGATACAATAAACCGTACTTCAAATGTCGACAGTAAAAAGGAAGTTAAAATAAACGAGATTACTTTGGAAGAAGTAAGAAAACTCGATTTCGGCAGTTGGAAAGATGAGAAATTTGCAGGCGAACAGATACCAACTTACGAGGAGTTTGTAGATTTGTGCGAAGAACTCGATTTATATCCGTATATAGAAATTAAAAACGGCGCTACGGCAGAGCAGGTCGCTTACCTTGCAGAAGTGATAGACAATTCTAATCTTGCAACGGTTACATGGATAGCGCGAGATATTAACTTTCTATCACAACTTGCTCAAATCCGTCCTAATGACAGACTGGGTCTAATTGCAAATATCTTGACGGCAAAAGACGTCAAAGCAATGGTTAAAATAGATAACGGACGCAATGTTTGTTTTATGGATATTTTTTATATGCTTGTAACTATTCCGCAAATAAATACTTGCAAAAAGTACAATATGCCCTTGGAAGTGTGGACAATGGACAGCGAAAGTAAAATTGCAAATATCAACCCGTATATTTCGGGTATTACCAGCAACTATATCGACGCGGAAAAATTGTTTGCAACACTATAAAATCAATCGGATATTTGGAGCGCAGAATTAAATGTTCTGCGCTTTTTATATTGTCGACATTTGTAACAAAAATTTCCCAGCCGCTTAAATCGAAGACAATTTTTATTCTGTATAAAAAAACAGCACTAAAATATTTGACTTACGGATATAATTATAGTAAACTAATCCTAGTAAATTAGTAGGAATTTAAATTATGAAAATGTCATCTAAAGCAAGGTACGGCTTGTATGTGGCGGTAGAGTTGGCAAAGAAGTATGCGCAGGGCGAAGTAGCAACAGTGTCGGCGCTGGCACAATCTACGGGAGTTACGGAAAAGTATCTTGAACAAATAATTGCATTGATGAAAAAAGCAAATATTGTCGTTGCTTTACGAGGCGCAAACGGCGGTTATAAATTGCTCGATTCTCCGCAAAACATTACGGTAGGGCAAGTTTTGCGCGCCGTCGAGGATAATCTTGAAATAGTCGATTGTATCCATAACGGATGCGACAATAAATGTCATTGCGTATCACGCAATTTGTGGGCAAAATTGTATGAAAATATAAACACCTACTTGGATACAATTTCATTGCAGCAACTTGCCGATGACGACTTATAATTTAGGAGTTTGCTTAAATGAGAATTTATATTGACCACGCGGCGACAACGCCCTGCGACAAAAGGGTTGTCGAAGCGATGCTTCCTTATTTTACAGATGAATACGGCAATGCCGACAGTCAGCATTACTTCGGCAGAGATACGGCAAAGGCAGTTGCCGACGCCCGCGAGACCGTTGCAGGTTTGATAGGTTGCAAACCTAACGAATTGTATTTTACGTCCAGCGGTACGGAGGCGGACAACTGGGCGCTGAAAGGCGTTGCTTTGCACAACAGGCACAAAGGCAATCATATTATTATTTCTGCAATAGAGCATCACGCAATATTGACTTCCGCAGATTGGCTGGAGAACAACGGTTTTAGGGTAACGCGCTTGCCCGTGGACAGTACGGGCAGGGTTTCGCCAAAGGACTTGGAAAACGCTATTGACGACCAAACAACGTTAGTATCCGTTATGTATGTCAATAACGAAGTGGGAACAATAGAGCCGATACGCGAACTTGCAGATATAGCGCATAAACACGGCGCGCTGTTTCATAGCGATTGCGTTCAGGCAATGCCGTATATTAAAATTGACGTCAAAGAATTGGGCGTAGACCTGCTGTCAATGTCAGCGCATAAGTTTTACGGTCCTAAGGGAGTAGGCGCCTTGTATATCCGCAACGGCGTCAAGTTAGATAAACTTATTTGCGGCGGCGGGCAGGAACGCTCGCAACGCGGAGGAACAACAAATACGCCGTTGGTTGTAGGAATGGCTAAGGCATTAGAATACGCCGTTACTGAAATGGAAGAAAACAACAGCCGCATTGCCAAATTGCGCGACCGCTTTGTCGATAGGGTGTTGGCGGAAATACCGTATGTCAGGTTTAACGGTAACAAAGAACACCGAGTGCCTAGCGTTGCCAATTTCAGTTTTGAATTTGTAGAGGGCGAAGGCATACTGATGCTAATGGACTTTAACGGCATAGCCGTATCAAGCGGTTCTGCGTGCAGCAGCGGCAGTCTGGATCCGTCTCACGTCCTTTTAGCAATGGGAGTGCCTATCGAAGTATCGCACGGCTCTATCAGATTCTCTTTCGGTAAAGATAACACAATGGAAGAAGTTGACTATACCGTGGAGAAACTTAAAGAAACAATAGCAAAACTAAGAGAAATGTCGCCGCTATTTAATTTGAAAACAGGGGGAACGTATAATGTATAATCAAAAGGTTTTGGACGCATTTGCCAATCCGCAAAATGTAGGAGTTATCGAAAATGCCGACGGAGAAGGCACCGTTGGTAACGCCACTTGCGGAGATATAATGAAAATTACATTGAAAATAGAAAATGACAAAATTGTCGACGCCAAATTTCAGACATTCGGATGCGCTGCGGCAATCGCTACAAGTTCGACTGCTACTCAAATGATAATAGGTATGACTGTGGACGAAGCCTTGCAGGTTACTAACGCAAAAGTAGTGGAATATCTGGAAGGACTTCCTCCGCAAAAGATTCACTGTTCTGTGCTTGCCGAAGAAGCGATTAAAAAGGCTATAGAAGATTACCGTGCAAAACAGCAAAATAAGAGCGTAGATAAAACAAGTATCGAATACGTTTAGATTTGTGAATAATATTAGCATTTACCGACCAAACTATTACTAACAAATACTTTTGGAGGAAATTATGAAAAAAGCGATTTTTGTGATGGCGGTAGGCGCGGTAGCAGGCGTTATGATAAGCCAAATTCCTGCTGTGAAAAATGCTTTAAAAAAGGGAAAGCAAAAAATTAAAAGTTTTGTAGAGTAATTTTTTAGTATATTTTAAACTAATTTCGTCCTTCAATGAGTGATGCGACGAAATTTTTATTTAAATATTATTTCTAAAAATTAAGAAAATATGTAAATATACTGTCTTTTTTATAATGAATGTGTTACAATGTTAATACTATGGGTAGAATAATGGCGTTGGACGTAGGGGATGTCAGAATAGGTATTGCTGTTTCCGATTTAACGGGAATAATAGCCAATCCTTTGGAAACGTACACGCGTACGGGCAACCGTGAAAGAGACGCGAAGTATATAGTTGATTTGGCAAAAGAAAAGGAAGTAACGAGATTTGTTTCGGGCTTGCCGTTAGGTTTAAACGGAAAAGAAAACGAACAAACGCTTAAAACACGGGAGTTTATTGCCGCTATCAACGAAATATGCGATATTCCCGTTGATTATTTAGATGAGCGCTTTACGACTTTATCTGCTGAACGTGTGTTAATACAAGGCAATGTTCGGAGAGAGGACAGAAAAAAAGTTATAGATAAAGTTGCTGCGACCATTATTTTGCAAAATTATTTAGACAGTAAAAGATAAAATTGGAGGTATAATATGTCTGAAGAAAAAAAGAACGTGTGTGATTGCGAACACGAACACAATTGCGATTGCGGTTGTGAGGTTGACGAAGACGTTGTAATGTTAGAGGACGAAGACGGAAACGAGATTCCTTTCTATCATATCGCTACTCTTGAGCACGAGGGTAAAGAGTACGCTTGTTTGCAACAGGCTGACGACGAAGACCCCGTAATAGAAATATTTGAATTGGAAGAAGTAGAAGAAGACGGAGAGCCGTACTATAATTTCTTGCCAATAGACGACGATTTGTATGAAATTCTTTACAAAAAGTTAGAAGCGGAAGTTGCCGCAATGGGCGACGGTTGCGACGACCCCGATTGCGAATGTCATCATCACGAATAATAATTTAAAGCAGACGGTATATCCCGTCTGCTTTTTCAATTCAGCAAAATTCTGTTTAATTGTTTGATACTAGTATTCTGTCAGGCAACTTTCCGTTATGGTTACGGTTGCCTTTTCTTTAACGTTGCCGCGCAGATATTCTATGACGATTTCATCGTTTACGCGCGCGTTAAGCAAAGCGTCGGTAAATTGATAATTGCGCGTAATGTTTATTGCGTCATTACTGCCGATTTGAATACTCAAAAGTATATCGTCTTTTTGCAGAATATCTTTTACTATGCTGTTGCTGTTAATGTCATTAACGGCTATTTTTTCTACTTTATTTAAAAAGCCGTTATTGTCTAGTTCCGTGTACATTTCTACCGTTTGGATAGTTATTCCGAGAATGGGGCGCATAACACAGTTTTTATTGTAAAGTTTGTTGTAGTCGATTATATTTTCCGCAATTGCTTTGGCGACGTTGCAGGGTATGGCGTAAGCAATATTTTCGACGGAACTGTCGCTTACTTTTGCGTTTACTATGCCAATAAGTTTGCCTGTGTCGTCAAATAATCCGCCGCCCGAGTTTCCGCTGTTTACCGCCGTATCTGTACGGATGACGCGCAGAGTAATGCTTGTTTGTTCGTCAACGGCTTTCATAGTAATGTATTCGGAATCAACGCTTACAATGCCGCAAGTTGCAGATATTCCTTCCGCCTCGGGGTTACCTATTGCAATAGAAGTCTGTCCCGTGCGTATTTCGTTAGAATCGGCAAAGGTAACGTTAGCAACTGTATTGTTTTCGATGGAAGATTTGAGTATTTGGCTTTTTTCGATACGCAGAACGGCAATGTCGTAGTTAAGCGATCCGCCGATATATGTTGCGGGAATGGCGTACTGAGCGCTTTCCATTCCGTACAGAAATATGCTGATATCGTTACTTATGCGGTCGGAGGCAATACTGTCATTTTCGTATACAACGTGATGGTTGGTTATTATATATGCCGAACCGTCATCTTCTAACCTGTATATAACTCCCGAGCCTGCCGACTGTACTTGCTTTTCTTGCGTTTGGTATTGACCGAACGGATACATACCTACATATACGCGTTCGGTAATCGTATGCTTGCAGTAAACCGAAACTGCCGATTTTAGACCTATGTTTGTTGCAAGAGAAATATCGTGAACGTTTTGTACGTTAACGTTGTAATTATTTGTTGTTTCTTTGATAGTGTTAGTAGTGTGCAAGGATTTGAGCCATTCGGCTTCAGTCCCTTCAAAACCGTTTTTAACCGCGATTTCGTATGCAGATAATCCGCTGTTGTCTTCGCTGCAAGCACATAAAGCAAAAATCATTATAACTGATAAAATTACTAAGAGTAATCTTTTGACGCTATTTTTCATAATGTCTCCTTTTGTTCAAGTTATACTGTAAGAAATGTATTAGTATTCCAATCCGCTTAAGCAAAATGTTTTTAATTTTGTTATTTCGTAGTTATTGAACCGATAGCGACGTTTTTTTTGATTATTCTAAGTGTATGAACAATATCTAACGACGTTTTGCCACAAATAACTAACTGCTATTACATTGTATTGCGTAACAATGCAATAGTTTGTGTAAAATAACATTCCTTTACAATATTTTGTAATTGATATAAGCAGTTCAAATCAAATGCTGTAACCGTTGCAATTTATGCAAATAACTAATGCAGTTGTATGTTACATAATTATAATGCAAACCCGATAACTTTTATTGCTTTTCGCCTTTGATTTACTAATATTATATTGAGCAATTCTTAAAAATAATTGAATGCTGCGTTGTTATGGATTTTGAGAAAAAAAGAAGAAAATCATTATTAAAGTACTATTCTTTTACTTTTACGGATATTTTGATATTTACAAGTTTATTATTCTTAAAAATGCACAGTATGTATTTGGAAGTTTGTCGATATTGAAAATAACGGCTTGCCATAAGTTAATTTGTAAATTTACAAAAATTTTCGTTGTTTAAAGTTGAATGAAAAGTAAGATAAAATTTGTTGCAAATTAGTATTGAGTGTGCTATAATCTATTAGGTTTAATTCGCATTTACGCAAGATTTATCCGTTGTGCCAAGTTTTGCCGCTTGGTGGCGTATAGAGTTGACGGCGTAAAGAGGTTAAAAAACGATAAAAAATAAGGAGAAAAGAAAAATGGCAGTTGTATCAATGAAACAGCTTTTGGAAAGCGGCGTTCACTTCGGACACCAAACCAGAAGATGGAATCCCAAAATGAAGAAGTATATCTACGCAGAACGTAACGATATACATATTATCGACCTTCAACAAACGGTAGCGCAAGCTGAAATCGCGTATACTTTTGTTCGCGATATTGCGGCAGAAGGCAAGCCCGTATTGTTTGTAGGAACGAAAAAACAAGCGCAAGAGGCTATCAAAACGGAAGCTGAACGCTGCGGAATGTACTACGTTAATAACCGTTGGCTCGGCGGAACGCTTACAAATTACAAGACGATTAAGTCCCGTATCGAAAGACTTAACCATATAAATCAAATGGAAAAGTTGGGCGAACTTGACGTATTGCCCAAGAAAGAAGTTGCAAAACTTTTGGAAGAACGCGATAAACTCGAAGCCAATCTCGGCGGTATCAAAGATATGAAGGGTATGCCCGGATGTATTTTTATCGTAGACCCCAAGAAAGAATCTATTGCCGTTGCGGAAGCGCACGCTTTGAATATTCCTATTGTCGCTATCGTAGATACTAACTGCGATCCCGACCAAGTAGACGTAGTAATACCTGCAAACGACGACGCAATAGGCGCTATTAAAGTTATTGCTTCTATTATTGCAGGCGCTGTTATCGAAGCTAAGGAAGGCGTTGTTATGACTGCTCCCGAAGACGATGACAAAGAAGAAGTTAAAGTTGCCGATGAGGAGGTTACCAATGGCTAATTTTACTAATAAAGACGTAATGAAACTGCGCGAGCAAACAGGCGTAGGTATGATGGACTGCAAAAAGGCCCTTGTTGAAACTGACGGTAATTTTGACGAAGCGGTTAAATATCTCCGTGAAAAGGGTATGGCTTCTGCCGCTAAAAAAGCCGACCGTATTGCGGCTGAAGGCCTTGTAAAGTGTGTTATCTCCGATGACAAGAAAACCGGTGTGGCAGTAGAAATCAACTGCGAAACGGACTTCGTTGCAAGAAGCGATCAATTTATTGCTCTTGTAGACAATATTGCCAATCATATTTTACATTCTAACGCTCATACAATCGAAGAAGTTTTGGCAGAGAATTATTATTTAGACAAGTCTAAAACGCTTAACGTACTCATTGCCGAAGCAACGGCGGCTATCGGAGAAAAAATTTCTTTCCGTAGATTTACAAAGTTTGTTGTAAACGGAAACGGCATTGTTGCAAGTTATATCCATATGGGCGGAAAAATAGGCGTGTTGACTCAAATAAACAGTACGGCTAGCCAAGCCGATTTGCAGGAACTTGCATTTAACGTTTGTATGCAAATTGCCGCTAGCAGACCGCAGGTTATTTCGATTGCCGATGTTGATGCTGCTCAACTTGATTCGGAAAGAGAAATTCTTACCGTACAAGCCAGAAATGAGGGCAAACCCGAAGCTGTTATTTCTAAAATGGTTGAAGGACGTATTCACAAGTACTACAAGGAAGTTTGTTTGCTTGAACAAGAATATGTGCGCGATTCGGCTATGTCTGTAAAACAAGTAATTGCTGACGTAGCAAAGAAAGCAGGAGCGGAAATCACTGTTGCGAAATTTGTGCGTTACGAAATGGGCGAAGGCATTGAAAAACGCGTAGATAATTTTGTCGACGAAATTGCAGAACAAATGAAGAACATTAAGTAATTTGTATTTATTGTTTAGGGAACAATATTTGATTGTTCCCTTTTTCAAACAAAAAATAGAAGGTGTGTTATGACTAGATACAAGCGTATTTTGTTGAAAATAAGCGGCGAAGCATTGTCGGTTAGCGGAAGCGGAATTAACAATGAGGGCGTAAGCGCCGTAGCCGAACAAATAAAACGCATTACCGAAACAGGCGTAGAACTAGGAATAGTTGTCGGCGGCGGAAATTTGTGGCGCGGCAGGAGCAGCGAGCAGATGGATAGATCTGTTGCCGACCATATAGGTATGTTGGCTACGGTTATGAACGGACTTGCTCTTTCGGAAGCGCTTAAAGCTTGCGGTGTAGATTGTCGTGTAGTATCCTCATTTACGATAGATAAAATATGCGAGCCGTATTATTTGCCAAAAGTTTTGGAGTATATGACTTCGGGCAAAGTCGTTATCTTTGTTGGCGGAACGGGTTTACCGTATTTTTCTACAGACACGGCATTATCTTTACGCGCTTGCGAAACGCATGCGGATGCAGTTTTCTATCTTAAAAATATAGACGGTATTTATGACAGTGATCCCAAAACAAATCCGAAAGCAAAAAAATACGATGAAATAACATTCGATAAAGTTATATCGGATAATTTGAAAGCTATGGATTTGACCGCTATGGCTATGTGCAGGGAATACGGGTTGAAAGTCGTTGCTTTAAGCAAAGACGAGCCCGACGGTGTGTTGCGGGTTTTGAACGGCGAAAAACTTGGAACAACCATAAAATAACTGTTGAAATTAGACGGGAATTGTTGTACAATACATTTATTAAATTATAGGAGAGTATTATGAATTACGCTAACCCACAAATCGAAGAACTGTTTCTCACTTTTGAAATGGAATGCGACAAAGCTATTTCTTATATGAAAAGCGAATATAATCTTATGCGCGCAGGCAGAGCTAATCCTAAACTTGTAGAGAGTATCAAGGTAGACTACTACGGAGCGCTGACTCCCATAAATCAAATGGGTAATATTTCTATTCCCGAACCGAGATGTTTAGTAATAACGCTTTGGGATAAATCGGCTTTAAAATTGGTAGAGAAAGCAATCCTTGCCGCTAACATAGGCATAACGCCGCAAAATGACGGTACGGTTATCAGATTAACATTCCCTGTGTTAACAGAAGAACGCCGTAAGGAATTAGTTAAGCAAGTGAAGAAACTTGCCGAAGATACAAAAGTTGTATTGAGAAATGCGCGTAGAGACGCAATGGATTCGCTAAAGAAAGAGAAGAACGCTAAAACGGTTTCGGAGGATTTGATTTCCGATTACGAAGCGGAAGTTGATAAATCTTTATCTAAGTTGATAGAAACGGTGGATAAACTTTCTAAAGAAAAAGAAAATGACGTAATGTCTGTTTAGAAATGAATTTGACTGATTTAATTGGACTTGAAGTTTGTGAAGCCGAAAACAAAATGCAGGAATTAGGTATAACAAACTTCAAGTTTGTTTATTATGTAGATAGAAAGCAAAAAGAATATGATAAGGAGATTGTAACGGCTGTCAGACAAAAACAAGATATTTTGGAACTGATAGTTTGCCGTTATTTATTTGCGGTTAAATGAGTATTCCTACGCACATCGGAATAATTATGGACGGTAACGGTCGTTGGGCTAAAGCTAAGGGACTGATACGAATGTACGGACATAAAAAAGGTTTGGAAGTGGCGGAAGAAATAATAGATTTTTCGCAAACTTTAGGCATAAAGTACTTGTCCTTATATGTATTTTCGACTGAAAACTGGAAACGTCCCAAAGCAGAGGTGGATTCTCTTTTTTCCTTGGCGGATAAATATCTCAGTCGCTTGGAAAAATTTTGCAAAAACCGCGTCCGCATTGTTGTATCGGGAGAAAGAAAAGGTCTTCCTGAGAAATTAGTTAGCAAAATCAAAAAAATTGAGCAAGCAACTAAAAATTTCGACGGAATTTGCGTAAATTTATGTATAAATTACGGCGGACAAAATGAAATAGTAAAGGCGGCGAATGCTTTGGCAAAATCTAACAGTGAAATTACTGTTGAAAGTTTGTCTGAGTTTTTATATAATTCGTTTATTCCTAAGCCTGATTTGATTATCCGTACAGGCGGGCAGAAACGGTTATCTAACTTTCTATTGTATCAAAGCGCGTATTCCGAATTGTATTTTTCGGATACTCTTTGGCCGGATTTCAGTTTGAAAGAGTATGATAATATAATCAAAGAGTATCAACTACGCATTCGCACTTATGGAGGAATTGTTAATGATTAATAAAAAATCATTATTTAACAGAATATGGGTTGGTGCAATCATATTTATCGTCATGATAGGTATGGTTATGCTCAATATATATTTTCCGAACTATGCAAACAACGAGAGCAAGAACACGTTTGTAAGCGGAAGAGCAATTAACTCTGTTATTTTAGCCGTATTGATATTGCTGTCGGTAATAGAAATGCGTCGTGCATTCGGTAAGGAACGCGTACCGGACTGTTTCAGTTGGCTTATTTGGCTGTACGGCTTTGGCGTTGCTATGATGTACAGTTTGTTCGGATTTACCGGAATTATATTTTTTACATTAGTAGTGTTTATTGCCGCTATTGTAACGTCCTTAGTTAAAAACCGAGTTGACAGTTTGATATACATAGGTTTTATGCTTGTTTATCCGGGCTTATTTATGTCAACTATGTTATATATTAACCGTTCGGCGTCCACGCAAGCAATTATTTCTCCGGAATTATTGCCGTTTTTAGAGAATGATATTTGGGCGGTTTTTCCTGATACGAACCGTTCGCATAATTTATTGCCGTTAAACGCTATCGGTTTGGCATTGATATTTGCAGTTGCTTCTTTTACTGACGTATTTGCTTTTTTCGTAGGAAGTTTGTTCGGTAAACATAAGCTCTGTCCCGAAATAAGTCCTAAGAAAACTATTGAGGGGTCGATTGGCGGAATATTCGGCGGAATATTCGGCTCGGCATTAGTATTTTTCCTGTTTGATTATTTTAAAATATTCGGAGAACAGATGGGCTTAACATTTGCAGGATACGGTTTGCCTACCGTACAAATCGTATTAACATATGTGATTATAGGTTTAGCAGGTTCGATTACGACCCAAATAGGAGATTTGATTGCCAGTCAGGTAAAACGTTATTGCGGAATAAAAGATTACAGTCGTATTTTGGGCGAGCACGGCGGTATTATGGATAGGTTCGACGGAATAATGTTGACATCTGTTTTAGTCGCTTTTGTCTTTATGTTTATATATTAGTCGGTGTGGAAATATTGTTATGAGAAAAATTGCCATACTCGGCAGTACCGGATCTATAGGTACGCAAACGCTAGACATTATACGGGATAATACAGAAAGTTTAAAGGTCGTTTCCCTTGTCGCTTATTCTAACGCCGCAAAGTTATCAGAGCAAGTGTCCGAGTTTAAGCCTGAATATTATGCTTTGATTAGCGTAGGGGGCGACGAATGCCTGATTAAGGCCGTACAGAATTGCGATTTGGCAGTAGTTGCAACTCGCGGTATTTGCGCCATAGAGAGCATACTATACTGTTTAAACCGTAATATAGATGTTGCTATTGCAAACAAGGAAGCCTTGGTATGCGCCGGAGAGATTATCTTTGACGCTTTATCAAAAAGTTCGGCTAAACTGATTCCGATTGACAGCGAACATTATGCCATAAGTCAGTGTTTGCTGAATAACAGATTGGATGTAAACAAGATTCTTTTGACTGCAAGCGGCGGCCCGTTTTGGAATTTTTCTAAAAAAGAACTTTCAAATGTAACTCCTGAACAGGCGTTAAAACATCCTAACTGGAATATGGGCTCCAAAATTACTATTGACAGCGCAACAATGATGAATAAGGCTTTAGAGGTGATAGAAGCGTCTTATCTGTTCGGCGTTAATAGCGATGCAATTCAAATAGTAGTACATAGACAAAGCATAGTTCATTCTATGGTAGAGTTTTCCGACGGAAGTATTATAGCGCAATTGGCAAACCCCGATATGCGTTTACCTATTCAATCTGCTTTACTCGATAAGCCTTGTAAGGCGTATGCGGGCGGTGTAAATATGTCAGATATGCTGACACTGACATTTGAAAAATGTAATTTCGAGAATTTTCCTTGTGCAAAATTAGGATATGAAATAAAGCAGTATCCGCCATTATGCGCAACAGTAATGAATGCTGCTAACGATGTTTGCGTAGAGAAATTTTTAAAAAGTCAATTATCTTTTAATGATTTTTACAATATAATAATCCGTATCGTTAATTATTTTGCAAAAGAAGTTAGCGGTAAATCTCTTGATATTGACAGTATAAAAATTTACGACAGTTGTGCAAGAAAATATGCGGAGAAGATAATAGACGGAGAATTATGTTAAATTTATTGTTGGCTAATTTTGCTTCGGTTATGTCTACTATCGGTAGGATACTGTTAGCACTTGTAATACTGATGTTTATGGTGCTGATTCACGAAACAGGGCATTATACCGCAGGTAAGATATTGGGATTTCAAATAAACGAATTCGCAATCGGGATGGGACCGAAAATCTTTTCCAGAAAGAAGAAAAACGGAGAAGTTATTTCGTTACGATTACTGCCTTTGGGCGGATTTTGCGCTTTTGAAGGCGAGAATGAGGACGGAGAGGAAAATCCGAAAGCATTTAACAAACAAAAACCGTGGAAAAGACTAATTGTATTGTTCAGCGGCGCATTTTTCAATTTTATTTCTGCTATTCTCATAGGAATAATTGCCTTTTCCTGTTACGGAGATACTTTTGCACAAGTGAGCGACGTATATGAATTTGCACCGTCCGTTAATCAACAGTTGCAGGGCGGAGATTTGATATACAAAATAAACGGCAAACGTGTGTTTGTTTTGGATAACATAAGCAGATATATGAAGAGCGATGAGATGACTTTTACCGTGCTAAGACCTACTCTTGACAAGGAAACAGATACGGTAACGTTTGAAGAAGTTACTATAACAGGACTTACTAAAAGCGATTTTGTAAATTGTAATGTTGATGAAATTATAACTGAAATAAAGTCTAATGACGAAGAAAAGCGTATTTTACAAAAAGGCGATTGGATTTATAAAGTTAATAACGGCAACGTTTTATTCAAAAAAGGCGATTTTTCTAATGCAGTTCAAAACCTAACCGGTGAAATAACTTTGACGGTCAGGGTAGGCAATAAGTTTTACGATTATACAATCGACAAGTCTATGCTCGGCAGCAGTGTCAAATTCGCCGAAAACGAATATAGCGGAATAGGAATGGGCGTAGATTATGTCAACCAAAAAATCGGATTCGGCGAGGCCTTAGTACGCGTTGTGCCTTATTGCGGCGAAGTAGCGATGCTTGTTTTGCGAACGCTTGGCGGTTTATTTACCGGTATGGTCGGCGTAAACGATATCGGCGGACCTATTTCGACTATAGGTATAACAAGTCAAATTGTTGCAACAGGTTTTGGTAATATACTTAGATTGATAGTGTTGATATCAGTTAATCTTGCTGTGTTTAATTTGCTACCTGTGCCCGCTCTTGACGGATGTCAGATGATTTTTGTTATCATCGAATGGATAGCGCGCAAACCTATTAACCGCAAAGTGCAGGCATATATAAACGGTATAGGTTTAATAGTGTTAATAGGACTGATGCTATTGATAGATATACTTAAACTATAAGATATGACGAAAAAAATAAGAATCAAAAACTTACCAATCGGCGGAGGTGCACCTATATCTGTGCAGTCAATGACGAATGTCTCCGTCTGCGATGTAGACAGTACTTTACGGCAGATAAACGACTTGCAAAATTCCGATTGCGATATAGTGCGGATAGCGTTGCCTGATAATAAAGCGGCAGAAGCGTTTTCGATTGTTAGAAAAAATACAGATATGCCTCTCGTTGCCGATATTCATTTTGACGGCAGACTTGCGGTTGCGGCAATTGAGGCAGGGGCGGACAAAATCCGTATAAACCCCGGTAATATGTCTTTTAAACAACTCGATTCCGTAATCGATTGCGCTAAGTCTAACGGCATTCCTATAAGGCTTGGAGTTAACGGCGGTTCTGTTAACCGAGACTTGCTTAAAAAGCACAACGGCGATAAAGTTTTAGCAATTGAAGCAAATTTACGTCAATATATAACGTATTTTGAAGATAAAGGTTTTGACAAAATAGTATTGTCCGTAAAAAGCAGCGACGTTTCCGAAATGGTAAGGGTAAACAGAAGTATTGCCGCGTCATTCGATTATCCTATCCATTTGGGCGTAACCGAAGCGGGACCGGCATATCAGGGGTTGGTAAAAAATTCTGTAGGAATAGGGACATTGCTGCTTGACGGAATAGGAGATACTATCAGGGTTTCTCTAACGGCTAATCCTGTTGAAGAAGTCCGTGCGGCAAAGGAAATACTAAAGTCTCTTAATTTAAGAGACGGCGTAAAATTTGTATCTTGTCCTAAATGCGGCAGATGCGGTTATGATTTGGAAAAAGCCGCAACGGAAATTTACGAATATGTAAAAGATATGCGCAAAAATATTAAAGTTGCCGTTATGGGGTGCGAAGTCAACGGTCCGGGAGAATGTTTGGACGCTGATGTCGGTATTGCAGGCGCTAACGGGCGTTGCGTGTTTTTTAAATACGGAAAGATTTATAAAACGGTAGACGAATCGGTTGCTGTAGAAGAGTTCAAAAGGGAAATAGATTTAATTGCTAAATGATAATAAGTAAGATACATCAACAATTTTCAGAGTTAAATGATTTGCGTGCAAGAGAAATTCGGGTTGATAAGCAACTGCGAAAAGTTTTTTGCACTTTTTCTTACCCAAATGTTGGTGAATTAAACATTGAGACGAGAAAAGCAATAACCGAGTATACAAGAAGTTTAGTGCCGACAACATATTCTTGTTCTGTTAGTTTTGTTAATGACCAATTTACGGAACTAAGTTTAAAAAAATTATTGAACGATATTTTGAAAAATAAATATCCGCTTTTTGCTCCGCTTATAAAAAACAATATGTATGTGAGTATTAGCGGGCGTGAAATTAACGTGGAATTTAAAGTAAATTCCGTAATGAATCAAAACATAGAAACGGCAGATTTATGCGGGCAATTAGAAAAATTTTTTAAAGAGTATACTTGTTATGAAATCAAATTAACGTCGTTAATTGATGATTCTGCGTCAATAAAAGTAGATCTTGCCGAACAGGAAAAACTGGTTCATTTTGCTGTTAACAGAGAGTTATTAAAGCCATCGAGATACTTTACCGTCAGTAATGTAGAAAAGCATATCGGAAAGGTAATTTTGAGTTCGCCTATGTATATTTCCGATATTCGTAAGGCAACGGATTCGTGCGTTATTTGCGGTACTGTTTCAAACAAGTCTCTTAAAGCGTCTAAAAGCAATCCTAATATGCATATATGTAAATTTACTCTTACGGATGCTTCGGGCGGCTCGATTACTTGTGTTGTTTTTGTTAAATTTGAAATTGCCGATTATTTGACCATTAAAGAAAAAATGGGCAAGACTGATTCGGAAGCCTTGACGTTATCGCGTACAAGAACGTTGGCAAATGACAAAAAGATGAAAAAGGTTATGGATATTTACGACAGTATGTCGGTAATAGTGCGCGGCAAAGTGTCTTTTAACAGTTATAGCGAACAATTGGAAATGTGCGTTTACGACATATGTAAGTGTATTATTTCGCCGATAAGTAAGTTGGCAGAATTTACCCGACCTGTCGCCGACGAGTATGTATTGATAAAACCCAGTATATATAAAGAATATTTACAAACTACTTTTGTAGATAAAATAATAGGCAAATCTATTTTATCCGACAAAACGTATGTTGTTTTGCATATCAATGCTACAGGATATAACATTGCAAAAGATAAAATTTTTGCAATATGCG
Source organism: uncultured Clostridia bacterium (assembly GCA_947053925.1). Taxonomy (GTDB): domain Bacteria; phylum Bacillota; class Clostridia; order Christensenellales; family CAG-314; genus Fimimonas. The sequence continues at coordinate 244,124 of CAMRUG010000002.1, read as the reverse complement.
GCGTAAAAATTACCGACGGACACATATCCGAACAATTTTTTACCTATGTTAATCCGGAAGCCGATATTAGCAACGAAGTTTTGTCTAAGGCGAAAACTTCTGTTGAAAAAATAGTGTTCTTTCCTACGATAACAGAAATTATTTCCGATTTGTACAAATTTTTAAACGGCTGTGAAATCGTAGGAATGAATTTGCCGCAAACATTGGACTTATTGAATTATTATGCCGCGCCGATCGGGTATCAATTTGCGAATTTACAAGTCAATCAAACGGAGTTACTCTCAAATTTATTTGATAACAGTATTTTTGTAAAAAAGCCGAATTGTACCAAATTAGAAGACGTTGCTAAAACTTGCAAGGTTAACTATGACGGTTCAAAATTGTGCTTCGATACTGCTGTTACCGTGGCGCGTTCTATGAGTGTTTTGGCAAGTAGAGTTAAGTAATTATATTATTTATATATAAATACTTGTCAAAGCATTTTACCTGTGTTATAATTTGTACATAATAAATTGCAACCCGTTACAGGTGTTTGAGTAATTTGTAGCCTTGTTGCAATTTTCGCCAAAGTTAATGTATGCTATGGTGAGAGTGGAGGCTTTTCTCCACTCTCAACTTAATATGTGGAGGAAATATGGGTAAAGTTTCCGATCAAGTATTTGCGCTTGTTCAGCCTATTGCGGATGAATTCGGTCTGGAGATATTGGAAGTAACATACGAGAAACGTTTTGACGGTATGAATTTGACTGTGGTAATAGATAAGGACGGCGGTGTAACAATCGACGATTGTGAAAAACTCCACCGAGCCATAGACGGACCGTTGGACGAACTTGACCCGATTGAAGAATCGTATACTCTAAATGTTTCTTCTCCCGGATTAGACAGACCTTTAAAAGTCGAGCGCGACTATAAGCGTAATTTAAATAAAAAAATATCAGTTAAATTGTACAAGCCTTTTAACGGAAAAAAAGTTTATCAAGGGGTGTTGTCCAGTTATGACGACGATTCTTTTTGTATAACCGTTGATTCCGGTGAGGCAATAAAATTTATAAAAAAAGATACGGCAAAAGTCGAGCCTATCATAGAGTTTTAGGAGGAACGTAAAAATGACCAGCAAAGATTTTTTCCTTGCGTTAGACGAATTGGAAAGAGAAAAAGGGATAAGCAAAGATAAGGTAATCGAATCTTTGGAAACGGCGCTAGCTATCGCTTGTAAAAAGAATTTCGGCGAAGCTTCTAATGTTGTCGTTAAAACAAATCCCGACAAGTTTACTATCAGAGCATATATTTGCAAGGTAGTGGTTGAAGTCGTTGAAACGCCCGAAAAGGAAATTGCTTTGGAAGACGCCAAGCTGATAAAGAAATCGTATAAACTCGGAGACGAGGTTTTGACGGAAATCGACCCCCGTACGTTTGGACGTATTGCCGCTCAGAATGCAAGACAAGTTATTATGAACAGTCTTCATCAAGCGGAAAAAGACGTTACTTTTAATCAGTTTTCGGATAAGGAAAACGAATTGCTCATCGGCGTAGTTACGCGTGTTAAAGACGACGGTACGATTTTCGTTGAAATAGGCAAAAACCAAACGGAAGGAGTTTTGACAGTTCAGGAACAAATTCCCGGAGAAAAATATCACGCTGGTGATAGAATAAAAGTTTTGGTTAAGCGTGTAAGGGATAGCGTCGGCGGTACTCAGGTAATGCTTTCGCGCGCGAGTTATATGTTTATCAAACGTCTGTTTGAAAACGAAGTGCCCGAAATCCGTGCAGATATAGTGCAAATCAAAAGTATTGTGCGCGAAGCAGGTTTCCGTACTAAAATGGCAGTTTATTCTACCGACCCCGATATAGACGCCGTGGGCGCATGCGTAGGCAACAAGGGTGTAAGAGTTAATGCTATTGTTTCTGAAATAGGCGGAGAAAAAATCGATATTATTCCTTGGAGTAACGATATACTTGATTATATTGCAAGAGCGTTGTCTCCTGCTAAAGTTTTGATTGTACAAGCCGACGAAGACAATAAGGAAGCTAAGGTTGTCGTTCCCGATGAAAAACTTTCGCTTGCAATCGGTAAGGAAGGGCAGAATGCGCGTTTAGCGGCGAAACTTACGGGTTGGAAGATTGACGTTAAATCTTATACTGCCGCTATGCAAAGCGGAATGTTTGAAGAAATGAAAAATTCTGACGAGGAGTAATCCGGTGAGTTCAGGTAAAAAGATTCCCGAAAGAATGTGTATTTCTTGTAGGCAAATGAAACCCAAGAATGAGCTTATCCGCGTATTAAATTACGAACAGAGTGTAATTGTTGATACGACGGGCAAAGTAAACGGCAGAGGCGTGTATATTTGCAAAAGCAAATCCTGCGTTGAAAAGGCATTGAAAAATAAAAAATTCACTAAAACATACGGCTTTTCGTTAGAAACGGTCGCAAGTGAACTGGAGAAAATAATTGAACAGTAAGATTGAAACTTACATCGGTTTTGCAATAAAAAAAGGTTCGGTAGTATTCGGTTGCGATAGCATAGAAACTTGTCGTAAAACAATCAAGTTGATATTGCGCACAAAGTCTCTATCGGAAAATTCTGTAAAATTTTTGGAAAATATTGCAAAAAAGCGCAGTTGTCGAATTGCAGAAATAGATGACTACGATTTATTAAAAAAGAGAAATTGTAAGGCTTTGGCAATTTGCGACAGTTCGCTTGCCAACGCTATAATAGAAAACATAACGTTGGTTGCTGGGAGGTAATATGGCAAATACGACAAATAATCTACAAATTAAAGGACAAGAATCTGTTAAAAATTTGAAGACTAACGTTTTGGACGTTTCGCGCGATTTACAGCAAAGGATTGCTGAAATTAAACGACACGCTTTTTCGCTGTCCGATGCAATCAACAAGCGTAGAGTTGAGTTTGCCAAAGCGGCCGAGCCTGAAATAGAAGAAACGGTTTCTTTGGACAATGTAACCGAAGTTGTAGAGCAGCCGAAAACGGTTGAAAACAATCAAGCGGTTATAGAAAATGAAAAAGAAGATATTCAGCCTTCCGATGGCGCGGAAGTTACTGAACCTTTAGAAAATTTTAAAAATATATCCGAACCCGTTGTTAAAGAAGAAAAGCCAAAGACTCAAGTAGTTACTACCATTGAAAACGGCAGAGAGGTTAAAACCTACACTGACGATAAGGGAAACGTAAAAGTAAGGAAGTTTTTGGATTTATCTAACGCTACTGCTAAGCGTTCCGCAACAACGCAAAACGGAGCAAGAAAAACTGACGGCGGAGTAGCGCGGAACGGACAGCAACGGCAGGATGCAAGACGTCAGAACGGTTCGCAAACGCAATTTCAAAACAAAGATCAGCAGTCTGATAACAGACGCGGTAGCGCACAAAAAACCGCGCAGAAACGTTTTGCGGCGGCGCCCATTGTCGATATTCCTCAAAGCGGTCCGCAAAAATCGCACGGAAATAAAAATAAAACAAAAGAACATTCTGAAGAAAAACGTCAGACAGGCTTTAAAAAAAGTTTGTTAACGCGTGATTTTTCTGCCGATTATGACGAGGACAAAGTTGTACGCCGTGCGCGCAGTAAGAAGTCGGATACTTCGCGTACAGTAGTTGCGCCCAAAATTACTAACGCCGTAATTACCGTAAAAGAAGTTCCTATTAAAATGTTGAGTGAAAAAATCGGTGTATCTGCATCTGAAATTATAAAGCAACTTTTTAAAGAAGGAATAATGAAGACAATTAACGATTCCGTTGATTTCGATTATGCCGCTTACATAGCAAGTATGCATGACGTTACGCTAGAGTTGAAAGTTGAGAAAACAGCGGAAGAAATTATTTCAAATGCAGAAGCGGACGACGGTTTGGAAAACGATACAAAGCGTTCTCCTATAGTTACCGTTATGGGACACGTTGACCACGGTAAGACTTCTCTTTTGGACGCAATCCGCAATACTAACGTAACAAGCGGCGAGGCAGGCGGAATTACGCAACATATAGGTGCGTACACTGTAACCGCTTGCGGAGAACAAATTACCTTTATCGATACTCCCGGACACGCGGCATTTACCGCTATGCGTGCACGCGGCGCAAAGATAACGGACATTGCTATTATAGTTGTTGCCGCCGATGACGGTGTTATGCCGCAAACTATAGAAGCCATAAACCACGCTAAAGCGGCAGGAGTATCCATTGTTGTTGCGATAAACAAGATGGACAAAACACACATTGATCCTGACAGGGTAAAGCAACAATTAACCGAATACGAACTTGTTCCCGAGGAATGGGGCGGAGATACGATAATGGTTCCCGTGTCTGCTAAAACGGGTATGGGAATTGATAAGCTGTTGGAAAGCGTTTTATTAGTTACGGAACTAAAAGAACTTAAAGCTAATCCTAAAAAACGTGCAACAGGAACTATCATCGAAGCTAAACTTGACAAGGGCAGAGGTCCGGTTGCGACTATTTTGGTAAGCAACGGAACATTAAACGTCGGAGACAGTTTGATAGCAGGCGCGGCAACGGGTAAAATCCGTGCTATGTTTGACGATAAAGGCAAAAAGGTCAAGTCGGCAGGTCCGTCAACGCCTGTGGAAGTACTAGGTTTCTCGGAAGTTCCGCAAGCGGGCGATTATATGTACGTTGCTGATGAAAAACTGGTTAAAAAGGCCGCCGAAGAGCGTAAAGACAAGATTAAGTTGGAAAATACTCGTCAGGTACCTTCAATCAATCTAGGAGATCTGTTCGGCAGAATTTCCGAAGGTCAATTAAAGACTTTGAACATTATTGTAAAAACCGACGTTCAGGGAAGTTTGGAAGCATTGAAGTCCAGTTTGGAAAAAATATCCAATGACGAAGTTAAAGTATGCGCAATACACGGAGGTGTAGGCGGAATAAACGAAACCGATATTATGCTTGCAAAAGCATCGGAGGCAATTGTTATCGGCTTTAATGTCAGAGCAGACAATAATGCTAAAACATTGGCAGAAAAAGAAAATGTCGATATCCGTTTGTATAGCGTAATTTATGACGCAGTAGATGACGTTACCGCAGCAATGAAGGGTATGTTGGCTCCTAAGTTTACTGAAAATATTACCGGTTCTGCCGAAGTTCGCGAAGTATTTAAAATATCCGGTGTGGGTACTGTTGCAGGATGCTATGTTACCAATGGAAAAGTTGTCAGAAACGGCAAGGTGCGTATTTACCGCAATAATATAAGCGTTTACGAAGGAAATATTCTTGCTTTAAAGAGATTTAAAGACGACGTTAAAGAGGTTGCATACGGTTTTGAATGCGGTATTTCTGTTGAAAATTACAACGATATCAAACTTGGCGATATATTTGAAATTTATCAAATGGAAGAAATTGCACAATGACAAACAGAATAAACAAATTAAATTCCGAGTTTAAAAGATATCTTGCGGAAATACTGACTAAAAAAGTCAAAGATCCGCGTATTACCGAAATGTTTACTATTCTTGAAGTAAACTGTGATAAAGAATTGGCTACGGCAAAAGTATATGTTAGCATATTTTCTACCAATACCGATAGGGCGGCGCAAACTTTTTTAGCAATACGGGAAAGCGAACCGTATTTGCGCCGTGAAATATCTAAACAAATGCACATACGCAAAGTTCCCGAATTCTCTTTTATGCTAGATACGTCTATGGCGTACGGACAGAAGATTGACGAGATATTAAATGAAATCAATAAAACAGACAACAACAATTGAGCAAGCGGCAAAAATTCTGTCCGATAAAAACAAGATTGCTTTGTTTGCGCATACAAATCCTGACGGAGATACGATCGGAGCAAGTATAAGTTTAAAACTTGCATTAGAGAAAATCGGCAAGACTGTTAATGTCTTTTGCGACAGCAAATTAGACGGACGAATTTCTTGTTTTGACGAGACGAGAACTGTATCTCAAGCATTTAACGGTAAATACGATTTGTTGGTTGCCGTTGATTGCGGTGATATATTCCGTGTCGGCGAGTTTTCGCAAGAATATTTTGATTTTGGCGAAACGATGACTATTGACCATCACGGCGGAGAATTTTTCTCTAAATATAATTGTCTTAAACCGTATGCTAGCACTTGTCAAATAGTATATGAAATTATAAAAGAATCAGGTATAGAAATTGACGGCAAATTAGCAACGTATTTGTATATGGGCTTGTGTACCGATACCGGAAATTTTGCGCACAACAACACCGACGGCGAATGCTTTGATATGGCGGGAAACCTTTTTAGGTGCGGTGCAGACATAGAAAAAGTTTACCGTACTTTTTTTAGGGATACCACGCTATCGGAAACGAAATTGCAAGCAAGAGTGGTGTCCCGTATCCGTTCGTATTACGACGGTCAAATGTTTTTGATTTATGTAACAAAAGCGGATTTGGACGAATTCGGATTAGATCCGAGTATTACGTCAGGCATAGTATCGTATGCAATAGATATCGATACTGCAAAAGTAGGCGTATGTATATGCGAATTTGCTAAAAACGATTATAAAGTCAGTATGCGCGGTAAAAATTGTTCCGTAAGGGATATCTGCGCCGAATTTGGCGGCGGCGGACATTTGTATGCGGCAGGTTGTAAAATATCCGGCTTTTTGGAAGACGTAATCGAAAAAATAGTCCGAGCTGTTGGCTACTCGATATGAACGGTTTTTTAAATGTAATCAAGCCCGTGGGCGCTACAGCCAGCGATGTTGTAGTCAAATTGAAATATATATTGCACGAAAAGAAAATCGGACACTTAGGAACTCTCGATCCGGGGGCTAGCGGCGTATTACCGATTGCAGTAGGGCAAGCGACGCGATTATTCGATTTTCTTACAGATAAAGTTAAATGCTACCGAGCATTCATTACTCTAGGCAAAACCACAGATACTTTGGATTCGTACGGTATTATATCCGATACGAATTCGCATTTGCCGACGGAATGTGAATTTAAAGGCGTTTTAAACGGGTTTGTAGGGGAAATAGATCAAGTTCCGCCTATTTACTCGGCAAAATCTGTTGGCGGCGTGCGTAGCTATAAATTGGCTCGTAGCGGCATTGAAGTAGAACTGAAATCCAGACGCATAACTGTCTTTGACATTGAGTTTGTAAAACAACAAAGTCTCGATACTTTTGTTGTGGATATATCTTGCAGTGCGGGAACGTATATTCGTTCTTTGGCTAGAGATATTGCATATGCTTGTAATACTGTAGGATATATGAGCGGACTTATTAGGCTCAGGTCGGGTTGCTTTGATATTGGCAACGCTCTAACGTTGGATGAAATTTGCGACTTAAAAGAATCTGCTCTTTTAGATATCGAGTATCCTTTGAGAGATATCGAAAGATTAGATTTGCCGGATGACCGTTATCAAGATTTAGACTTCGGAAGAAAAATTGCTTGTCCGTTTATCGAAGGATACAAGCGCATATATTGCAAAAACGTTTTCTTCGGTTTGGGTAAAAATGTCGACGGATATTTAAAGATACAGTACTATTTGAAAAACGCTTTTTAGGTGAGCAGTGAAAGTTTTAAAGTTTGGAGAAAATTTTAACGTCCCTATAGTTTTATGCTTGGGATACTTCGGGTGTATGCACAAGGGGCACATCAGGCTATTGGAGGTAGCCAAAGACAGGGCTAAACATTTGGGAGCGAAAGTTGCGCTACTTACTTTTACTAACAACCATTTAAAAGTGTTAGGTCGTAATTTGCCTGTTTTGTATACATTTGAAGAACGTTTAAAAATATATGAGTCCTTATCGGTCGATTGCATAATCGGAGCGGAATTTAACAATGCTTTTAGACAAAGGAGCGGTAAAGAATTTTTAAATAGATTGTGTGAACTCGATTTAAAGGGCGTTGTTTGCGGTTACGACCACTGTTGCGGTAGCGACAGATTAGATTGTGATGGCATCAAGAATTATTTAAAGGATATTTGTCCTATAGATATTGTTGAGCAGATAAGTATAGATAACGAAAAAATAAGTACTACGCTTGTGCGCCGATTGTTAGAAGATAAAAAGATTAGTGCTGCAAATAAATTACTAACGGAACCATTTTTTCTTACGGGAGAAATTGTTCACGGACGCGGTGTGGGCAAGACTTTGGGCTTTCCTACTGCTAATATCGTGGTTGATTCGGATAAGTTTTTACCGCAAGGCGTTTACGGCGGTATAGCGCGTTTAGATAACGGAGTTATATCTAAGTGTATAGTCAATATAGGCGCTACTCCTACATTTGAAATTGCTCGTTTTGCGGTTGAAGCGCATTTGTTAGACTATAGCGGCGATTTATACGGAAAGAAAATAAAGTTATCGTTAACAAAGTATTTGCGGGATATAAAAAGGTTTAATTCGCCCGACGAATTAAAATTCCAATTGCAAATTGATAAGGAGAGCGTGTTTAATGATTAGGTTCGGTCCTAGCGGAAACGGGTTGAGATATTATTCCGAAGGCTTTAAATCTTCTGTAGATGCGCCGCAATGGTTGGCAAAACAGGGGTTAAACGCGTATGAGTATTCGTTTGGCAGAGGAATAAACATCAGCGACGAAAAGGCCCGTGAAATCGGTAATAAAGGCAAGGAATTTGACGTTGCAATTTCCGTACACGCGCCGTATTATATCAATTTTGCAAATCCGTCAGACGAAATGGCTGCAAAATCTTTCGATTATGTTTTAAGAAGTTGTCTTAAAGTTAGGGAATTCGGCGGAAATAGGGTGGTTTTTCATCCTGCGTCAGTAGGAAAAATGACCAGAAAAGATGCGGTTGAATTGACAAAAAAACGAATGTCAAGACTTGCGGATTTGATAGTAGAAAACAAAATGGACGACTGTTTATTCTGTCCTGAAACTATGGGCAAAATAAACCAAATCGGGGACGTAGAAGAAGTTACCGAGTTTTGCAAAATTGCCGATTTCTTTATTCCTACAATTGACTTCGGGCACATTAACGCAAGAACATACGGCAGCTTAAAAACGGCAGAAGATTACGAGAAAATAATAACACATTTAATAAATAATCTGGGCTCGGAACGCGCAAAAAAGATACATATACATTTTTCTAAAATAGAGTATAGTAACGGCGGAGAAGTCCGTCATTTAACATTTGCCGATACCGTGTTCGGACCGGAATTTTCTCCTCTTGCAAGTATTATGAAAAAGTATAAACTTGAACCGATTGTTATTTGCGAATCTGACGATACACAGGCAGATGACGCGCTGATTATGAAACAACTTTATGAAAGCATTGATTAAATTGGAGGTAATATGAAGAATACTGACAGACTGTTTGCTTTGTCGGGTGTAGACGCTATTTTAGTAATGAGCGAAAAAAACAGATTCTATTTCACTGAATTTGCTTCTACTTTCGGCTATCTTGCATTGTTCCCGAATAATAAATCGGTTTTTATTACCGATCCGCGTTATTATGAAATGGCGCAATCTTTGTCTAGCGAAAACGTAGAAGTTAAGCAGATTGAAAACGGGCTCAGCGCATACGGAGTGATTACGGAATTGTTTAAAGAAAATTCTGTAAAAACCGTCGGGTATGAAGATACTGAAATTGTTGTAACCGATTTTAACGACCTAAAAGACAATTTGGCAGATTTTGAACTTGTCGGCGTCGGCAAGAATATAAATTTTGTTAGAAGCTTTAAAACTGCGCAGGAATTAGAATATATTAAAAAGGCGCAAGCTATTACTGACGAAGCATTTTCCTCCATACTCGGTTACATAAAGGTAGGCGTTTCGGAACGCGATATTGCAATAGAGTTGGAATATCAAATGGCAAAACGCGGAAGTAGCGGACTGGCTTTTGACACGATTGTTGCTAGCGGTATCAATTCTTCTAAACCTCATGCGCATCCGTCAAACAAAGTTATAGAGGCAGGTGATGCCGTTACTATGGACTTCGGCGCAAGGTTTAACGGTTATTGCTCGGATATGACGCGTACCGTTTTTGTCGGAGAACCCAACGAAGAGTTGCGTAAAATTTATAATATAGTTACTTTGGCTCAGAACATGGGCATAAATAACGCATACGCGGGTATGACGGGAAAAGAGTTGGACGCATTTTGCAGAGAAATAATCAAGGCTAACGGTTACGGAGAATACTTTACCCACAGTACGGGGCACAGTTTAGGAATAGATATTCACGAAACGCCGTATGCATCTATGCGTTCGTCAGACACGTTAAATGTCGGGCAGATAATTACTTGTGAACCGGGCATATACGTTACGGGCTTGGGAGGCGTGCGTATAGAAGATATGTTGTTATTTGAAGAAGATGGCGTTATAGATTTGACAATGTCGGATAAAAATATTATAATTTTATAGAATGAACCTTAGGAGGAAATTTAAATGATTTTAGCAGGCGATTTTAGAAAGGGCGTAACTTTTGTATATAATAACGGCATTTACGTTATTGTTGACTTTCAGCACGTTAAACCCGGAAAAGGAGCGGCTTTCGTAAGAACGAAAATTAAAAACGTTGTAACGGGCGCGGTTAGAGAAGAAACTTTTAACCCGTCGGAAAAATACGAACTTGCCAAGATTGAAAACAAAGAGATGGAATATCTTTATAATGACGGCGGTATTTATTACTTTATGGATAGCGAAACGTATGAACAAGTTCCTCTTAACAAAAGTCAGGTTGAAGACGCTTTGCAGTTTTTAAAGGAAAATATGACTGCAACAATAAAATTCTACAAAGGAGAAGCGTTTTCTGTTGAACCGCCTAACTTCGTTGTTTTGCAAGTCGTTAATTGCGAACCTGCTGTAGCAGGCAATACGGCAACCAATGCCAATAAACCCGCAACTGTAGAAACCGGATATACTTTGATGGTACCGATGTTTGTAAACGAAGGCGATATGATCCGTATCGATACCCGTACCGGCGAATATATGGAAAGAGCAAAATAGTAAATTTTTGAGTATATTTAACGCAATTGTTTTGTACAATTGCGTTATTTTTTTGTGAAACGAATGTTGTAAACAGTGGTGTTGTTTTAATCAATGTTTATCTGTACCGAATTCTTTTGTTTTAGCAAAGCGAATCTTCTGTCAAGTTTTTTTAGATTTGAAACAGTATAAGCAAATGCCATAAAAAAAACGGCTGCAATAAAACTTTGTGAGATTAAAACAGAACGAACATTGCTCACTGCACGCTTAGAAGTAGCAGTATATGGCATCATACACATACCGATTATAACTATAAATCGCGATAAGAATATGCGTTACCGTATTGACAAAAAATATTCGCGCAGAGTATAACATCAATCCCTGTTAAAATTTACTTTTATAAGTACGCGCTTCAGAATTATTAAAATCAATATAGTATTGTTATTTTTTAATAGTGTAAGTATATAAAAATGTTTGAATTTTGTATTTATTTTTTAATTAAACTTTTCTTGTCTAATCGAGTGTTATGTTTAAAGTAAAAATTAGGATAAATAGATTAGTTTGCATAATATTAACGCTTGTCCAATAGTATATTGTATGAAAATGCTTGAATGTCTGCCCGATATTATTTCAGAAGCAATATGCAATATTAAAGATATTCGCGAGATTCGTGTGCGGAATAACCGACCGGTGCGGATAAATACAGGCGGGATTTGGTATTACGTAGGAACGAAAGCATTTTTGTCCAAAGAAACGAATGCTATCGTTATGTCGGATAATGTATGTGATGAAATTGTAACCACGGCCTGTAATAAGTCGGTTTACGCTTATGAGAAAACACTGGCAAACGGTTTTTTTACTCTGGATGACGGCGTAAGAGTCGGTGTTTGCGGTAGTGTATTCGGTAAAGATAAAAACATTTTTCAAAAGTATACTTCTCTTTGTTTTAGGGTGCCGCATATGATTTCTTGCGTAGACGAGAGTACGCTAGGTATACTGGCAAACAGTAATACCATTGTGATTGGCCCTCCTGCAAGCGGTAAGACGACTTTCTTGCGTGATTTGGCAATCAAGTTGTCGCAGGAAAGTAATGTACTGGCGGTTGATGAACGCGGAGAATTGTTCTTTAGCGATAAAATCTTGCAAACGTCAAATGTGGATGTACTTAAGTGGACAAGCAAGTCGTATGCATTTGAAGTGGGGGTAAGAGCATTGTCGCCTGATTATATTGTTTGTGATGAAATTTCCGATAAAGATTCCGACTATATCGAGAAAACTGCCAGTTCGGGCATAAAGATAATTTGCAGCGCGCACGGATATGATTACAATGATTTTATCAATAGGTTCGACATCTTGCATAAAAGTTTTGATAAAGCAGTTTCGCTTCAAAAAGACTTCTCAGTCAATATAATTGACTGCAAAAAATATGAACAATACTGATTGTTGTTCAATTATACAATAATATGATAGACATAGTAATACTAATTGCTTGCACTTTGTGCGGTTATCTATGCGGAAAGTATATAGAAAAACGTGTATTGGATAAGAATAACTTTTACCAAGATCTGCGCAAATACATCTCGTTATTAAAAGAAAACGTGGTAGGCAAGCAGTTGGAGTTGGACAAGTTTAACCGGAACTTTAGTGAAAATTGTTCTAAAGTTTTTGCCGAATATTTAAACGACAATAAACTTAAATGCAAAGTTGGTACAGCACAAAGAAAAAATCTGGAAGAATTTTTCGGTAATCTCGTATGCGTTAGTTCCGAGCAGCTTTCTAATCATATTGAATTTTTCGAAAAAGTTTTGTCGGAAGATATTAAATTTGTTAAAGAGCAGGAAGTCGCCAAGTCTTCTGTATATAGTAAAGTAGGTGCTTTAATAGGGGCGATTGTCGGTATTCTTCTTATTTAGTGGTGATTGATATGGATATTATGATAATTATTAAAATAGCAATAGTAGGCATAATCACTGCAATTGCAGGGATGCTGCTAAAACGTGCCGGCAAAGACGAGATTGCTACGGTTGTATCTATTGTCGGATTGGTTGTTGCTTTGATAATGATGCTGGATACGATTGCGCAACTCTACGAAACTCTAAAAGCTCTTTTTAATTTTTAGTTATGGATTTTTTAAAATTATCCATTATTGCAATACTTTCTGTTGTGGCAATATTGGTTGTACGCCAACTGAATAAAGAATTAGCATTACCGTTAACAATCGGGGCTTCTGTAGTTATACTCAGTATGCTTTGCGATAAACTGTACGATTTGGTTTACACCTTTTACAATTTTTCGCAGGAAGCGAATGTGGATTCGGAAGCGATCTCCTGCGTTATAAAGGTTGTAGGTATCGGTTATCTTGCAGAATTCACAAATAATATTTGCGTTGATTCTAATTGCAAAAGTATAGGCGACAAAGTGCTTTTAGCCTCTAAAATAGCGATAGTGATTTGTGCGTTACCGATAATCGAAAAATTATTCGGTATTATAAAGGGTATAGCAGTATGAAAAAAACGGTTTTAGTTATTGTTGTTTTAATCGTTTTGATGCTGTGTTGTTCGCCTGTCTGTGCTTTTGCAGACGTAATCGATGATTTGGAACAAGAAGTATCGGATGGTATTGATAAGATAGACTTTTCCAAAGTGGACGAAATAGGTTTTGATTTTATAGGGAGTGTTGCCGATAAAGTTAAAAAAATAATTAGCGGTGAATATGACGACGCACAAACATTTTTACAATTGCTTGTTTCTTTGATGAGCGACGGATTAAAAAGTTTGCTGCCGGAGTTGTCTGCAATTTTTGTCGTGATGGTTATAATGGGGCTTATACGCAAAACTTCGGGAGGACTAATTTCACAAGGTACGGACGACGTTGTTTCATTTGTGGGTCTGGCAGTCGTATTGATGTCGGTACTTTCATTGATAGTGCGATCTTATAGGCAAGTATATGAACTGTTGTTTAAAGTCGGCACAATAGCGGAAGTGTCTATGCCGATTTTACTTACTTTGATTTTGGCTAACGGAGGCAATACAATATCTAGCGTTTGTCAGCCATCAATGATAATGTTTTCGACAGTTGTAATAAAAGTCGTTCAAAACATTATTATGCCGCTGTCGATATTCGCTTTGATTTTCGCTATAGTCAGCAATTTTTCTTCTAATGTTAAGGTCGGAAAAATGTCTTCCTTTCTTACTTCTTCTTCGACTTGGATTTTGGGAATAGTCTTTATGATATATTCTGCGTTTACTTCCGTTCAAGGTATTTCCGCTATGGCAATAGACGGTGTTTCTTTTAGGGCGGCAAAATTTGCCACTAAAAGTTATATTCCTATTTTAGGCGGGTACCTTGCAGACGGATTTGATATGGTTGTCGCTAGTACTTCACTTATAAAAAATGCTTTCGGAGCGGTTACGTTGCTTATCCTTTTGTTAACGGTAGCTCAGCCGCTGATTAGTATTTTGTGTGTAAATTTAGGATTGCAAGGAGTTGCGGCAATATGCGAGCCGATAGTTGACGAAAAGTATGTGCGTGTACTTGGCGGAGTAAGCAAGACGTTAACTTTTTTAGCCGTACTAATTTGCGCAGTTGCGTTCATGCTTTGCATATTAGTTTTGATAGCAATAACTTGCGCTAACGGAGTATTGTAATGGGTGCATGGGTAATCAGTATATGCGGAATAGCTGTTTTGGCAGTATTATGCGATGTAATATTGCCTGACGGTAATACGCGGAAATACATTAAAACGGTAGTAGGAATAGTAATAACTTTAGTTATAGTACAACCGATTATAAGTCTGTTTACTTCTTCGGAAAGCGGAAATTGGATACAGTCGGGCGGTAAGATAGAAATTCAGCAGTCTTATCTGAACCATATCAGTCAGCGTCAAGAAACCGTTGCAATAGACAATGTTAAAAGAATATTAAACGATAGTAATATACAGGTTGACAATATTAGCGTAGTTGATGAGAAAATAGTAGAATTGCGGCTTGATGCAGAACAAACGTCTGAAAAAGAAAAAACAGTTAATCAAGTGCTGAACAGATATTTTCCAAATTATAAAATCATAATTATATGGAAGTAAAGGAATGAAAAAAGTAAGTGATTTTTTTGTAAAATTTAAATCAATTAAGCATATAGAAATATACATAGCATTGGTACTTGCGCTGATAGTGATTGCTTTGATTGCTCTATCCGGTTTTTCTACACAAAATGCCACAAAAAACACAATCAACGAATCATATATAAGCCAAATGGAGCATAAAATTGTTAGCGTAATAGAAAAAATTGACGGTTGCGGAAATGCTACGGCGGCAATATCTCACGATGCGTATGAAGAAAAAGTTTATGCATACGAAACCGTAACGAATACCACGGGCGATATTGTAAAAGAAACAAGTAGCGTAGTATTCGTTAAAGGCGAGCCGTTAGTTGTAAAAGTTTTACCGCCAAATATACTAGGTGTGGTAATTGTTGCCGAAGGCGCTAAGGACCCGATAGTAAAGATGAAAATTATTGAAGTGGTAGTAACACTGCTCGGTATCGACGTATCGAAAGTTCAAGTGTTCACATATAAAAGTTAGGAGGAGTATTTTATGAAGAAAGGTAAAAAGATTGCGTTGATTGTTTCTATGGTGCTTGTACTTGTGGTTGCGGCAGTGTTAAACGTTACATTGCTAACAACTAAAAACAACGACGGAAAAGACGGCGACGTTACACAAACAAGCTTTTTCCAAACATCTCGTTTGGACAGACAAACGACCCGTAATTACGAAATTGCAGAGTTGAATCAAATCTTGGCAATGGAAGGGGACGAATATAAAGAAGCTCGTCAAAATGCACTTGTTAAAAAGCAAAAAATCGTTGACGCAATGGAAACGGAGCTATTGCTGGAAACATTGTTGAAGGCTCAAGGTTATAACGACGTTTTGGTTACGGTTAATGCAAATTCCGATAATGTAAGCGTAATTGTTGACAAAAGCGATTTAAAGAGAGAAGATACGGTTCGTATTTATAATGTTATCTCAACTCAAGCGGCGATATCACACGAATATGTAAGAATTCTGTCTGTTTAATCTTGTAATTTTTAAAATTGTGTGCTATAATCAAACTAAAGATAAACTTAGGAGCCGTTTATGAAGGTTATAAATAGGTTTGATAAGTCGGGAAGACTTGTATACAGTAGCGAAATCTTGCGAGACATAGTTGACTGCGCATTAAACGAAGTCGACGGCGTTGTAAAATATACGGAGAATTCCAAGCAAGCCCGCGACTCAATAAAGGTTGAACAGATTGCCGATGAAATGTATGTGGACGTTTACGTTAAACTCCGATACAATGTTGAGGTAAGCGATGTCGCCAGCAATATACAAAATACCGTCAAAAATACGATAGAAAGTATGACTGAGTTTAAGGTAAAAGACGTGAATGTACACGTCATTGACGTAGAGTTTGAAGAAAATTAACGCTATAACCCTTTGAATTGTCAAAGGGTTTTTAGTATATAACGGAGTTTTTTGATGAGAAGTTACGCAAGAGAAGTTGCATTTTGTAAACTATATACATTTTTAATAAGCGGAGAATTTGACGGGGATTTTTCGCAGTTCGACCAAGATAAATTAACCGAAGAGGATTTGTCCTTTGCAAAAATGCTTGTGGACGGAGCAATAGCCAATAAGGTCGATTTAGATATTGTAATTGCCGAACATTCGCGTCAGTTTAAATTGTCGCGAATTTACCGCTTAGATTTGGCCGCATTAGAACTTGCTTTATATGAACTGAAGAATCTCGATACGCCTAAAGCCGTTGTTATAAACGAGGCGGTGGGGTTTGCAAAAAAATATTCGACAGATAAAAGCGTTTCGTTCGTTAACGGCGTTTTGTCTGCTATTGCAAAGGAGATTTGACGATGAGTGCCAAATTATTATTGGGAAAACCGGTCGTGGACTCTATTTGCGAAGAAATAAAATTACAAACAGATAAAAAGCAAATAGGTACTTTGTATGCAATAGGATTTGACGAACCGCGTTGGAATCAGTATGTATCTTCTTTGATTAAAAGCGCAAAAAATTTCGGTATTACCTGTAAGAACGAACTTGTTTCTGACGATTGTGCGCCTATTGAGTTGAGCGAAACTTTAAAACGTATTTCTGCGAAAAAAAATGTTGCAGGAATAATACTTCAGCAACCGTTGCCCATACAATATGCCGAGGTTTTGAGCAGTATTGATATTAAAAAAGATATAGACTGTCTTAATCCGCTGTCTATTTGTAAGTTGTACAACGGAGAGGCAGGATTGCGTCCTGCAACGCCTCAGGCAGTATTAAATTTGTTGGATTATTACGAAATAGATTTGTATGGCAAGAATGTGGTAATAATAGGTAGGGGAAACGCCGTCGGGAAGCCTTTGGCACTTATGCTTCTACAACGTAACGCCACGGTTACGATATGCCATACTAAAACAGTCGATTTGCCATCGATCTGCCGTCGTGCGGATATTATTGTATCCGCTTGCGGCGTTGCAGGGTTGGTAACGGACAATTTTGTAACAGATAAAAGTATCGTGATCGACGTAGGATTGAGTTTTGTTAACGGCGTTACTTGCGGAGACGTTGCTAAAGAAGTTTATGATAAATGTGAAGCCGTCTCTCCCGTACCGGGCGGAATAGGCCCTGTAACCCGCGCAACCTTGTTTAAAAATTTGTTATTGGCCGCTAAGGGTATTTGATGACAATTAACGTTACTCAACTTAATAATTACATTCGCGGAATAATTGATATTGACGGAGTGCTAGGGAACGTTTCTGTCTGCGGTGAAATTACCAATATAAAAAAGTCCCGCGACGGCTGGTATTTTTCGCTTAAAGACGATTCTGCTGCCGTAAACTGTTTTTGCTATGACAGTTTGACTGTTCCAGAAGCAGGCAATATGGTTGTAGCGGAAGGTCAGATAAATTATTTTACCAGAACAGGGAGCTTATCTTTTTTTGTAAGACGTTTGACTTCTACTTTGAATACGGGAACTGCCTATCTCAGATTTGTTGAATTGAAAGAAAAACTTGAAAAGGAAGGTTTGTTTGACGAATCGAGAAAAAGAGTTGTCCCCAAGTGTTGCAGAAAGGTGGGCGTAGTAACCAGTCAAACCGGAGCTGTGATTCACGACATTACTAATGTATGTTTAAGGAGACAGCCCTTTACTGATTTGATTTTATATTCTGTAAAAGTTCAGGGCGACGGCGCAAGCGAAGAAATCGCCGCAGGTATTGATTATTTTAATACAGCTGATGTAGACGTTGTAATTGTAGGACGCGGCGGCGGTTCTAATGAAGATCTATCCGTATTCAATTCTGAAGTCGTAGTCCGTGCAGTTGCAAATTGTAACAAGCCGATTGTTTCGGCTGTAGGGCACGGCGTTGACTTTACCCTGTGTGATTTTGCCGCAGACCGCCGTGCGGTTACGCCTTCGGAAGCGGCTGAATTTGTTACAATAGATTCCCGACAAATCAAAGATAAAATTTATTCACTGCTTGAACACAATCAGGCAATGATATTAGCAAGATTAAAATCGTATTTTGACAAAGTAAATTACGACACAAGGCGAGTAAATGCCGATATTGCCTATAATGTCGAACAAACTGTCGCTACTATTAGACAGCGATTGTATTCCATACAAAATTCGGTAGAATTGTGCACAATAAACGTCAAAAATGCTATTGATAATAATCTATCGAAAATCGATTCGATGAATCCTGTTAAAGTTTTGCAGCGCGGTTATGCTTATATCTCTAATAACTGCAATGTTGTAAAATCGGTTGACGATATTGAAGTTGATTCTAAAATACGAATGACGCTATATGACGGCGAAATTTATGCAAAAGTTATCGATAAGGTGAAAAAATGAGCTTGGAACAAAAACTTGATAAACTAGATAAATTAGCAACGCAGATTGAAGAAGGCTTATCGCTGGAAGAGTCTCTTGCAATTTTTGAAGAAAGTGTTAATTTGGCGGAAGATTGCCTAAAAACTTTAAACGATTGTAAAGGAAAACTTGTAGTATTGCAGGAAAAAGTGAGGAAATTGACAGATGAAAAATAGTATTGGCATTGAAATTGTAGATGAGATTTTGCGTGGCTACTTTCCTAACAGCAACGATAAAGTTGCTCAGGCGATGCAGTATAGTCTTTTTAGCGGAGGTAAACGCATAAGACCGATGCTGCTGCTTGCTACAGCAAAAGCTGTCGGTGGTAAGATTAACGAAAATGCTAAAATTATGGCCGCCGCATTGGAATTTATCCATACTTATTCGCTTATTCACGATGATTTGCCCTGTATGGACAATGACGACGTAAGACGCGGTAAAAGGTCTTGCCATATGCAGTTTGGCGAAGCCGCCGCGGTTCTTGCCGGCGACGCATTGCTAAACCTTGCCGTAGAAACGTTATTCAAAGGTTCTTTAAGCAATAAGGGATATGCAAAAGCTTGTCAGTTTATGCTTAAAATGAGCGGGATTAACGGTATGGTACGCGGACAGTCTTTGGATTTGTTTACCGAAACAAAAACGGTAGAAGAAGCTAACGATGTTGCTCTGCATAAGACTGGCGATTTGATTCGAGCTGCATTAGTTTGCGGGGCATTGTGCGCCGGCGCAAATGACGAGGAAACAGAAATTCTGGACCAAGTGGCAATAAAACTCGGCATTTGTTATCAGGCTGTGGACGATATGCTCGACTCAAATAAGTGTGAAAAATCGTTTTTGGATGTTATGAGTGAACGCGCTTTAAAAGATTACACGTTAAAACTGACGGATGAAATAAAAGCGCTTATTGCCAAATTGCCGTATGATATGACATTTATTGAAAATATTGTTGAGCAAAATTTGATCAGGACAAAATAGATTCTCAAAAAATCACCTTTTCGGGCATAACATTCAATACACTTGCATATTTTTCTATAATATGCTAAAATTATAACTGAGTTTAAAACTCTTAATTGAATATAATTTGGTGGTGCAGTATTCTAGTCAGTAATCGACGTATTGAAGGCGGGCCTAAAAGACCGTCGACGAGCATATCGATGAAGTTTCTTGTGCTGGCTTTCGTTGCCCAAACGAGGGTTGGTGCTGGAAGTTAAGAATGGTGGGTAAAGCGTAATGGCATACGTCATAGTCCCAGTATTCGTGGAGACTCTACAGGGTGGCAACATTTGTCGCTACTCTCTGAGATTAAACCTGCTATGCGGTGAATAAAAAGCTGTGTACAGAGTAGCTTGTTTTGAGTGAAATTTTGGGAGTAATGAACGGTGAGCGCTTGTTGGCCGACAACGTTTACCGATGGCTTTACGAAATGAATTTTGCAAAAGAAACTAAAATACGACATTACTGCAAAGGAAATCTTCTAGACTGTAACTAGACTTGTTAGAGATTATAGTACGGACTAAGTGGCGATTCAGTTACGATTGCGGCGACGCATTGTAGGCAAAATTAAAAGGAAACTGCTTCTTCGGCGACGGGGAGTTTTTGCTTGGGAAATCCTACTGAACCTATGCCGTAAGGTTTATTTAACAAGTCACCACCTATTTTATATTATAAATAATCAAAAGAATTTTAAAGCGGCAAAATATTTGTTTTGCCGTTTAAAATAATAACGGAGATTTATGAAAAATTCTGACCCTGTTCCGTTACGGGAACAAAGCGAAACAAACGAACAAGAACAGAATATTGCAGTCAGTCAGTCTGCCCAGACGGATAAGAAGAAAGAAAAAAACGAAAAGAAAAAGAAAAAACACAATTTGTGGCCGCTGAAAGCGTTCGTTATTACTTTGTTTTTGTCGGCGGGAGTTAATGCGGCATCGGAATTGGTACTGTCTGACGCGCAAATATGGTTGTCTTGTCTGTTAACGCTTTTGATATTGGCGTTAGGCGTAGCATTCGATATGGTAGGCACGGCGGCAACTTCTTGTGATGTCGAACCGTTTTTGGCTATGGCTTCGCGTAAAGTTAAAGGGGCTAAGACAGCAGTTAAATTATCTAAGAAAAGTCATATCGTATCATCCGTATGTTGCGATATTGTAGGCGATATATGCGGAATCGTCTCCGGTGTATGCGCCGCATCTATTGTTTTAAGCGTAACGCGTGATTTTACTGAGAATCTTTCGGATATTGCCAACTTTTTTATTAAAGTAGCGATATATGCCATTATCTCAACAATGACAATTACTTTTAAAGCGATAGGTAAAAATTATGCCGTAAATAGGGCCAATAATATTATCTTCGGCGTTGCAAAATTTTTAAGCGTTTTCCGCAAAGAAGGCTAGTGTGCTTGAACAAGTAAAAAATATTCAAGATTTAAAAAAGCTCGACATAAAACAACTCCCCGAGTTATGTGCCGATATCCGTCAAAAACTTATTACAGAAGTTTTACAAACCGGCGGACATTTAGCAAGCAATCTGGGCGCTGTTGAACTTACCGTTGCATTGCATTACGTATTTGACGAAAATGACAAGATAGTGTGGGATGTTGGGCATCAAAGTTACGTTCACAAAATTCTCACCGATCGCGGTGAGAATTTTTCTACTTTACGGCAAAAAAACGGTTTGAGCGGATTTCCCGATTGCTCTGAAAGCGAAAGCGATTGCTTTAATACGGGGCACGCAGGCACGTCGATTTCTGCGGCGCTCGGGTTGGCAAAAGCACGCGATATTGTAGGAGATTCTTATAACGTAGTATCTGTTGTCGGCGACGGTTCTATGACTTGCGGTATGACTTACGAAGCGTTAAATAACATTAAAGACGCAACTAATTTCCTCGTCATATTAAACGACAACAATATGTCTATCAGCGACAATGTAGGTTCTGCTACCGTAAATATGTCTAAACTGCGCGTTGGAAAATATGACCGCAATAAAGAAAGACTTAAAAAGTTTTTGCTCGCCGTTCCGTTGCTTGGTAAACCTACTTACCGTTTTTTGCGTTGGTGTAAACGCCGCGCTAAACTCAGATATGTCAGAAACAGTTATTTTGACAACTTTGATTTAAAATATATCGGCATAATTGACGGCAACGAGATTAGAGACTTAGTTTATTATCTTACTAAAATAAAGAATAACGTAACCAAACCGACGGTTTTACATATCGTTACTAAAAAAGGCAAGGGATATTTGCCAGCTGAAAACGACCCCGAAAATTACCATTCCGTAACGAGTCAAAACAGTATTAGCAGTCCTTTAGACAGTTGCGTCGTTGTGGGCGATACTCTTTGCAATCTCGCCGAGAATGACAAATCCGTAGTGGCGGTATGCGCCGCTATGACTCGCGCAAACGGTTTGGACGAATTTAAACAAAGATTTTCCGATAGATTTTTTGACGTCGGTATAGCGGAAGAACATGCAGTAACATTTGCTGCCGGTTTAGCGAAAGGCGGCTCTAAGCCATTTGTTGCCATATATTCAACGTTTTTGCAACGCAGTTACGACCAAATTCTTCATGACGTTGCATTGCAAAATTTGCCGGTTACATTTTTGATAGACAGAGCAGGGTTTGTTGGTTCTGACGGAAAAACGCACCAAGGCCTCTTTGATTTATCTTATCTCGGCAACATACCTAATTTAAAAATATGGACGCCCTCAACTTACTTGGAATTATCTCAAATGATTACTGCAAGCGTAAGCGAACTTGGACCCGTTGCAATCAGATATTCTAAAAATTTATCGGATGCAAAGCGCAATTTTACAGGAACTTGGAATGTAGTTAAGCAAACAGATAAGGGAAAGATTACTGTTCTTGCAGTTGGTTCTCGTATGGTTGAACTTGCATTGCAAGCGGTTGCAGACATTGATATTGAGGTAGTGGATGTAACTACAGTTAAGCCGTTGGACGATGCTTTTTTGTATTCAACTGAAAAAGCGGTAATTACTCTTGAAGAGAATGTTATTAGCGGAGGATTCGGACAAAGCGTTGCACGGTGGCTTACATCTACAAAAAAAAGAAACACATTGAAAATTCTCGGAGTTGAAGATAAATTTGTTTCGCACGCTACAATATCTGAACAAATGTCCGATAACAACTTTAATATTACGTTTATACGTCAAGTTATAAACGATATGCTTGCAAATACTTGAATAAAAATTCAAAAAGATTTATAATTATTAAATTGAAGATGAAAGATATATAATATTGTTCAGATGATAAAATAGCAAAAATCTTTTTGGAGTTTGTTTTTTAGAAGTTAATGTACCATTAAACGGCAAATCAAAATTTCCGTCGTTTGGTATATGTAGTATGTCGGTGTTTAACCTGAATATCGCGAAATCACATTTTTCGTCTATTCTGGCGAAAACATCAATGTATATTATATGTTTGTCTGTACGAGTTACAGAGAGTTATACAAATTCTGAACTTATAATATAATTCACAACTAAGTTTAAGTGCGTTTAACTACAATTAAATATGCTTAACAACCATTATACATTGCATTACGCAACTTATATAAAAGTGCCAATCCGTTTTATGCGTGTGTGATATATAATACGCAACAATCCAAATGGTATAACGAACACTATTAAAAAATGTCTTTCAGATTAACCTTGAAATAAATTTACTAAACAAAATTGATAAAGTTATCAGTCGAAGCGGCAGAATGATTTACTGAAATAGGAGCGGAAATGTCAAGAGCATCAAGACAGTCAAAAATATTGAGCATTATATCTTCTCGTGATATCGAGACGCAGGACGAATTGGTTAGCGAGCTGAATTATGCCGGTTATAATGTTACTCAAGCCACAATTTCGCGCGATATAAAAGAATTGGGACTTGTTAAAACTCTTACCGCAAATCAGAAGTATAAATATGTAACAAAGCAGAAAATTGATTCTAGTTTGTCGGGTAAGCTATTGAATATCGTCCGTGAGACTGTTATTTCGGTTATAACGGCAAATAACCTTGTGGTGATTAAGACGCTTGCAGATAGCGCGTCTGCCGTATCGGGCGCATTAGAACAGCTCGGTTTGTCCGAAGTGGTGGGAATGGTTGCGGACCGCAGCACCGTACTCGCCGTCTGTTCCACTTCCCGTAATGCCGAAATATTTACGCAAGAAATAAACCGTTTACTTTATTAAAAATTATTCTACTGAAAAGGGACACCAAAGAGTATGCTTAGAAATTTAATTATCGACAACATAGCGCTTATCGACCATCTGGAGATTTCTTTTCAAAAGGGATTGACGGTTTTAAGCGGAGAAACTGGCAGCGGCAAATCGATTATTATCGATTCGCTTGCATTTGTTTTGGGCGATAGGGCGGATAAATCTTTGATAAAGTTCGGTCAAGAACGTGCAGAAGTAACAGCGCTTTTCGAGGTTGATAACGGCTGTGCGGTTTTGGATAAACTTGAAGAATACGGTTACGGCGGCGATTGCGAAATTTTACTTAACCGTAAAATGTCTTTATCTGGTAAAAACGAAATCAGAATTAACGGGAAAACCGCAACATTGGTTATATTGAAAGAAATTTGTTCCGAATTGGTAGATATATTCGGACAAGGACAGCATCTTGCATTACTGGATGAACGTAAACAATTATCGGTTCTTGACTCGTTTTGCAATTTTAACGGCGTTGATATTGAATTGAAGAATGTTCTGTATCCTAAACTTAACTCAATAAATAAAGAATTGAAATCCTTTGGAGGAAGCGACGCTGAACGCGAGAGATTGCTCGATATACTTAAATTTCAGATTGATGAGATTAAATCTGCAAATCTTGACGAGCAAGAAGAACAGGAGTTGTTACTGGCTCACAAACGTATGGTCAATGTGGAAAAAATTTCTTCCGCTATAGAAAATGCTTACGCAAATCTTGACGGAGAAGAAGGTTCTGTTTCTAAAATTGCGCAGTCTGTTGCTTCGCTCCGTCAAATTTCCAACATAGAAGAAAGTGTTGAAGAACTTTCAGAAAGATTATCGGCGGCAAGAATAGAAATTCAGGATATCGCTTCAAACTTAGAAAGTATTATATCTTCTATTGATTACAGTCCTGCCGAAGTGGACAAAATGGAAGAACGGCTAGAAAAGATAAAACAGTTAAAACGCAAATACGGCGGGGAAATACCCGACGTGCTGAACTTTTTAGATAATGCCGAAAAACAATACAATAATCTGTCAAACAGTTCGCAAAGAATTACGGAGTTGAACACGGAAAAAAACGACGTGCTTTCTAAAATGTTCGAGTTGTCTACTAGAAAGTCGCATGAACGCAAACGCGTTGCGGCGGTTTTGGCACAACGCATTATGCGCGAGTTGGCAGAATTGGGAATGAAAGGTACGCGCTTTGAAGTGTTATTTAACGATAATGTATCATTGCAAGATTATTCTGCTTCGCCTTCATCGGACGGGTATGACAAAGTTCAGTTTCTTATGTCGGCAAATATCGGGGAGCCGTTGAAGCCTTTGTCTAAGATTATCTCCGGCGGCGAAATGTCGCGCTTTATGTTGGCGGTCAAAAATATAACCGCTTTGGCGGAAAAGATCCCGACAATGGTGTTTGACGAAATAGATACGGGCATATCGGGCAATATGGCGCAAATGGTGGCAAACAAACTTGCGGTAGTGGCGCACAGCAAGGATGCCGGATACCAAAGTATTGTTATTACGCACTTGCCGCAAATTTGCGCAATGGCAGATTGTAATTTGTATATCAGTAAATACGAAAAGGATGGAAAAACTTTTACTAGCGTTGATATTTTGTCGACATTGGAGCAACGTGCGGTGGAAGTGGCGCGTCTTATGGGAAGTATAGGCGAGCACGCTTTAGTTAACGCTAACGAATTAATCGAATGGTCGGAAAATTTTAAGCGTGATTTATAGAAAGATATTGTTTTTGTAGCAAGAAATCATTTTGCTTGCAATTTAATAAGTCGCTCAGTGAGTTTTTATATTAGCCCCGAAAGCCATAAGCCTTCGGGGCGTTTTAGTTACTTTTAAAATGTATGTATATTGCGCGGACATATTCACAAACTATGCGTAGTGTTTTGAGGTGAATATGAAGAGATTACTTAGTATCCTTTTTGTTGTGCTTATGTGTTTTCAGTGTCTCTGTTTAACAGTTTTTGCTGAAAATACAGAATACTATGACTGTAATAATATACAAGCAACAGCCGCTAATTGCGATATTTTTGACGATATAGGAGACTTGTTTACAGGGTCAAACGCTAATACAACCGCTAAAATTAACGAGCAGGTTTATCTTGGCGGATATCCCTTAGGGATTACTATCGACGGGGACGGCGTTACGGTAATAGGGTTAAATGAGTTTATAGCAGAAGACGGAAAACTCTGCTGTCCCGCAATGCAAGCAGGAATCGAAATAAACGATGTAATTGTCGAATTGGGCGGAAGAAAAATTTACAGCTCTACAAAGCTTTCCGAGTTGGCAAATAAATCTAACGGACAAGCGTTGTCTGTAAAGTATTTGCGAGACGGAGAATTGCGCGAAACTACTATTATTCCGCAAAAAGATTTGTCAAGTCATAATTACCGACTTGGATTGTGGTCCAGAGATTCTTCGAGCGGAATAGGTACATTAACTTATGTCAGAAAAAATCTTAACTTCGGTAGTTTAGGTCATCCCATTACTGATGCAAATGGAAATATCATTACTTGCAAAAACGGCGGAATATTTAATTGCTCTATTGACGGAATCGAGAAAGGTAAAAAAGGAGCCGCAGGAGAGTTAAAAGGAAGTTTTTGTTTTGATAAACGTATAGGCAATGTTTACGCAAATAATAAATTCGGTGCATTCGGAACATTTAATACATTACCTGCTTTTTGTCAAGAGTTAATTTCTGTTGCTGATATATCCGAAGTTAGGGCAGGAAAGGCTCAAATATACTGTACTTTAGACGACAACGTAAGAAAATGTTACGATATAGAAATTGTAAAGGCTACCCAACAAAGTTCAAAAGACGACCGCGGAATGGTCTTGCATATAACCGACCCCGAATTGATTGACAAAACAGGCGGTATAGTTCAAGGAATGAGCGGAAGTCCTATAATACAGAACGGCAAACTTGTAGGCGCTGTAACCCACGTTTTTGTAAATGACCCGACGCGTGGATACGGTATGTATGCAAAATGGATGCTAATGAACTAATGTCTTTTTAAGCAAAAGCTATAAAAACAAACGATGATTTGACTGCTTATATATAAAACTCTGTAAGTAAATCTAATTATCTTTAAAATTGTAAAATATATTCGGTAAAATTGGGAAAATAACTATAACAAAAACTGGAAACTAAGTAACCGCTTAAGCATATTGCTTAAATGCTAAGTTGGTTTCCCTGTGTAGTAACATAGCAAAGAAAACAATAAATGCCGACACTAAATTACTTTTGCCGTACTGCGTCTGTATCTGCGATGCTATTTTATCAGAAAAGTAATTATAGTTAACGTTATAGTTAAAGTTTATTCGGCAAAAACGATTATCTTTAACGTTAACTATTACCTTTGCCGATATGGCAAAATTACTTTTCGGCGTATATTTTTAAAATAAAGCTCATATCAATTGATATGGGCTTTATACATTATATCAAAAATACTGTATATGATATCGGATATAAAATATGCGCTTATAAATGGCGTTTCATTATGTGCGCAGTTTTTTGTGTTGCAGGCATTGCGTGCGGAATTGCATTTTTCTATGCTTTTCAGTACGGTTGGTGGTATTTTAACAGATGCGAATTTGCCAATAAGTTAATGGCGGGCGGATTTTCGGCTTTTTTGTTATTCTTATTAAGCTATTTGGTACTGTATTTAATTTTGATTTTATGTAATATGCTCAAAGAGACATATTGGCTTTGTTGTGTTGCAACATTTATTGCTTGTTTATATGTTGGCGCAACAGTAGTGGCATTGTTTACTGTGTCGGTAATATGGGGAGTTCTTTTTGTAATACTTATAGCGCTGGAAGACATTGCTGTGTATTGTATGTCTTGTTTTGTGTGTCTGTGCGAAAAGCCGATATGTCGTAAATTTGACGAGGCAGTACGAGATTTTCATCAAGTCGGAATATTGCTTGCTTTGGGCTTTATTTACAAAATTGTAGCTTTCTTTGTCATAATGAAAATACTAACTGCCGTAATTTGATTGTATAAATTAAAATTATTTGCTATAATAACATACGTAACGACAGTTAATAACGATTAACTACAACTAACTGTCATTGACAACCGCAGTTATATTGTATTGCAATAGCATAAATATTTGTGTAAGCAAATGTTTAAATTTTCAGTTATAATTGCGCGATTATAGTAAAGTTTAGTTTGAATAGCAATTCAGAAAAACTGTCGGTCTTGTTTTTCTGTGAAATAATCAAAAATCGTAATACAGGCAAAGGGAATAGAATTCGTTTGCTTTAAAATTAGTAGGAGTGCTTTATGAGGGCTTTTATTCTCGTAATAGACGGCTTTGGTATCGGTGCAATGCCGGATTGCAAAAAATTTAACGATTACGGAGCTAATACTTTAAAAAATATACGTCATGCTTATGACCTCAATCTTCCTGTTTTGGCGGATATGGGATTGTACAACATTGACGGAACTTATAACGATGACAGACAGCCTAACGCCGCTTTTGCCCGTCTTGAAGAACTGTCTAAGGGCAAAGATACAACAGTAGGGCATTGGGAAATGGCAGGCGTTATTACAAAAGAGTTTTTACCAATTTTCCCAAACGGTTTTCCGCAAAATTTTGTTGCTAAGCTGGAAAAAGAATTGGGAACAAAAATACTTTGCAATAAACCTTACAGCGGTACGGAAGTAATCAAAGATTACGGCGAAGAACACTTAAAAACAGGATATCCTATTGTGTATACTTCTGCCGACAGCGTTTTACAGATAGCCGTTCATATGGACAAGTACTCTATTGAGCAACTTTACGATATGTGCGAAAAAGCCCGTAAACTTTGTACGGGAGCATACGGCGTAGGGCGGGTTATTGCGCGTCCTTTCGCGGGAGAATATCCCTTTGTCCGTACTTCGGAACGTAAAGATTTTTCTTTGGACCCGACAGGCGTTACTCTTTTGGATTGTGTAAAAGAAGCAGGACTAGAAAGCGTTGCTGTTGGCAAAATCGAGTATATTTTTAACGGTCGCGGTATTACGCGCAGTATTCATACCGAAAGCAATTTGGACGGCTTGAACAAGACATTAGAAATTGCAAAGGAGAAATTTGACGGACTTGTGTTTGTTAATTTAGTAGATACCGATATGAAATACGGTCATCGCAGAGATGTCTTTGGATATGCCGAGGCTTTGGAAGAAATTGACGGAAAAGTAGGGGAACTTATTAAACTTTTAAGACACGATGACGTTCTTTACATTACGGGCGACCACGGGTGCGATCCTACGCATAAAATTCATACCGACCACACAAGGGAATATACTCCGTTGCTAATTTACGGCTGTGATGTTGTTCCTACCAATTTGGGAACATTGCAAGGGTTTGACGTCATAAATGACACGATAAAAGAGCAGCTCGGTATTGCCGATACTCCTGCCAAGTCTGTTTGGGAAAAGGTTACAAGATAATATATTTTAAACTGTCGGATAGTTTTCGGCAGTTTTTTTACATTTAGGCAAAAGCATTTACGGAAACGTTCGCCTTGTTTTTAACGTCTTCAAGTAGGAGTATTGACATAATCTGACAAGAAACGTATAATACTAGATACTACTAAAACAGAAAGGTAAAATTTAACATATGAAAGATAGAAAACCTTAACTAAATCATTTGGGCTACGCCAGAGACTAACAAATATTTAAATATAGACGAAGAACTCTAGTATAATTTATCATGCTTGGATAGACGTTTTTCAAAAAGCAATTGCGTTTTAATAATATTGTAACTGTAAACTTCTTTGTATGATAATAAACAAGAAATAACAGACGGCTATATGTATTTGGATACTTCTTTTTAATAGGAGAATATTAATAATGAAAAAAACTGTGAGTATAATCTTAATTATCCTAATAATAGGTATGTGTGTGTTTTTTTCGGGATGCCACTATA
Source organism: uncultured Clostridia bacterium (assembly GCA_947053925.1). Taxonomy (GTDB): domain Bacteria; phylum Bacillota; class Clostridia; order Christensenellales; family CAG-314; genus Fimimonas. Next base: position 214,178 of record CAMRUG010000002.1, on the reverse strand, counting down.
AAAAAAGAATGCTGGAATATTATAGCGATGATTTGAACTATGAGACGTTGGAAGTTAAGGTAAATTCAATTGAAGAAGAATATATGGAAGTGGAATTTTTATATGATGTCCACGTTCATTATACCTATTCGCCTTTTCGTTTGATTGATATGCCAACTTTGCATACCAAGGTAAAGTGCGGAGATATAATAAATATTATTGTAGCGCCAAGGTACTTCTGGGATAGTTATAACATTCCGATTGTTGGAATTACTAAAGACGATGTTGTATATCTGGAATTTGAAACAGGAAAACAAAACCTTTTAGATTATATTGAAAGAACAGAATAATAATTGAAGATAATTTATAGTAAATTTTTAAATAAATTAAGTTGGCACAACAAACAGAATTGATATACAATATTTGAATACAATAGTGAAAAGCATATGGTTTTTTTAAAGAGGTGTTATTTTGAATACAAAAGTCTTTATAGCAGATATCCATTGGATTAAACCATGCGATGGCGGAAGGATATCCCCCCCCCTCCAATAAATTATGATAGATATTGTCCGTTAGTATCAGTTGATGGGCAACAAGATACCGACCAAAATGCTTTCGGATTAATATGTTATTCTTTTAAATATATTAAGGAAATAATACAATGGCATATGTACGTTATCTCAATACAAAAAATGCACCAGATAATTTATATATAGGATCAAAAATTAATTTATATGAAGGCAACAAACTCGTAGCAACAGGCGAGATAATTCAAGAATCGGATTATGAATTTCAATATTAAGCAAAAATATTAAAAATAAAAGAACATAATGCTTATTTAAGCAAGCTTTAGAACAATGCTGTGCTTGCTTTTTGAATAAATATTTTTATGTTTTTCAAATTCTTTGTCGAGTTTTTTCATTTGCAATATAATTTAATTACGCTTCTTGCATATTTCTGCATTCTTTTGCGGACGAAACAATTAGATACAATAGCAGATATTCCTAACAGTATAGAAGATTGTATGAAAGTAGTGCTTATGTATATTTTCTCTTATTTTGCAAATGCTAAAGTAAAACAACTAAGGAGAGATATATGACTAGAAAGTTACTGGGAGTATTTTTGTTTATTGCAATTATAACTGCCGTTCTAGTACCTATTACCGCTTGCGCAGAAAATACTATTGTAACGACTTCGCGCGAAGCGATATTGATGTCTGAAGACGGTCAAATAATTTACGAAAGCAATGCGACGGAAAAACGTCCGATTGCCAGTATGACAAAAATTATGACTTTGCTATGCGTCTACGACGCTATCGACAACGGTAAAGTTACGCTTGAAGACAATGTAATAGCAAGCAGCAGGGCGGCGTCTATGGGCGGTTCACAAGTTTTTCTGGATGCAAACGCTTCGTATAAGTTGGAAAATCTTATCAAATCGATTGTGGTTTGCTCGGCAAACGACAGTTGTGTTGCAGTGGCGGAGCACGTTAGCGGAAGCGTAGAAAACTTTGTTGAGGGAATGAATGCCAAAGCAAAAGAATTAGGGCTTGTTGCTACTCACTTTGAAAATTGTACCGGGCTGCCTGCCGTAAGTCAATTCTCTTGCGCCAAAGACGTTGCCATTATGTTTGCAAATTTGATAAAGCACCAACATTACTTTACTTGCTCGCGCATTTGGATGGAAGACTTTGTTCACCCGTCCGGAAGAGTTACGGGAATGACCAATACGAACAAGTTGATACGTTTTTATGACGGTTGCGACGGCGGTAAGACGGGTTATACAAGCGAAGCGCAGCATTGTTTGTCTGCTACGGCTAAGCGCGGAGATACGCGTATCATAGCGGTTGTAGTAGGCGCGCCCGACAGCAAGACGCGTTTTAACGAAGTATCTAAAATGTTTAACTATGCTTTTGCCAATTACGAAAGTAAAGTTTACGTAGATAAACACAGTAATATCGGCGAAATAGAAGTAGTCGGCGGAAAGGAAAAGACAGCGCAAATAGCGGCTACGGACAAACTTGTTGCATTCGGCAGCAAAGGAAGCGTTGACTATACGGTAGAATATGAAATCGACGCTAAGGTTAAAGCTCCCGTAAAACAGGGGGATATCGTAGGAAAGGCGAAGTTGTTAGACAGTAGCGGCGCAGTTGTTAAAGAAGTGTCTGTTGCGGTACAAAGCAATGTAGATGCTAAAACTTACTGGGATTATATAAAAGACATTGCTACAAATAACTAATGAAATTGTCTGACAAATCTGTTTAAAACACCTAATCTATATATTTACTGGAAGAACACGCTCAAAATAAGGGCGTTTTCTTTGTTATTATAAATCGGTAGGGTAAAATAATGTTTAAAAACGTTGAAAACGATTTAAGAGCGCAAGCCTTTATCTTGCGGCATAGGTATTTAAAATAATTGACTTTATCACCTGATTTTGCTACAATAAACTAATATGGGACTGTATCAGATTTTGACAAATTACGGAGAAGGAATAACCAGATACTCGCTGTTAAATTTAATTGCGTTTATTCTGGCTATACTTACCGCGCTTGTTTTGCACGAAATCGCACACGGACTTGTTGCATTGTGGAACGGAGACGCAACTGCAAAACTTTACGGCAGATTGAGTTTGAATCCGTTACGTCATTTCGATATAGTGGGATTGATAATGATGCTGCTTGTCGGATTTGGTTGGGCAAAGCCTGTTCCTATCAATCCGAATAATTTTAAAAACCGTAAAGTCGGGTCTATTACTGTTTCTATTGCCGGAATACTTACAAACATATTGTTGGCGTTTATATTCTCTATGTTCTTTGTGTTGTTCGGCAAAGTTGCAATAACAAATCAATCAATGGATTATTTTATCCATTTTTGCCGTTCGCTATCATTGTATGCCACTCAGTTGAATATATCGTTTGCATTGTTTAACATTTTACCGCTTTTCCCGTTGGACGGTTATAGATTGATTAGCTGTTTTGTTAACGAAAATAACAAATTTATGACCTTTATGCGCAGATATAGTTTGTATATTATGCTAGGGTTTATAGTTTTGGATTATATCCCTATTATATCTGCATTTTCTCCGCTTAATCTTTATATAGGAACATTCGGCGGTTTAATCAGAGAAGGTTTCATTTTGTTTTGGGGGCTGATATTTTAATGGCAGAAGAATATCAACAGGAGTATATATTTGACGAGAATAAGTCGGTTTTGGAATTGAAACTGACTAATTTTTCGGGCCCGTTAGATTTGTTGCTTGCACTTGTTAAAGAGAACAAAATCGAAATTAAAGATATATTCGTTTCGCAGGTTACTGAGCAGTTTTTGCAGTATATGTCGCAGTTGTCCGAACTTGACGTTGATCAGGCAAGCGAGTATATGACAATGTCTGCAACTTTACTGGAAATTAAATCCCGTGCATTATTGCCTGTTTTGCCCGGTTTGGAAGAGGACGAAGAATCGCCCGAAAAAGTACTTATAAGACAACTTGAAGAATATAAACTGTTTAAAGAGATTGTGTCGGAATTGAAAGAACAGGAAAACGTTGACAGATTTTACCGAGAACCGGATAAGAACGTTGGAAAAGAGGTAACTGTTGTAAAAGACAATCTCAGCGTAGATGGTTTTATGCAGGCATTTCAGAAGTTCCTTATGAAACTGCAGGTAAAAACTCAAGCCGAAAACGTTTCGCGCGCTATAACGAAAGAGAGTTTTTCCGTTCCGCAGAAAATGTCCTATATACGGGAAATTTTGCTTGTTGAAGACAAATTCCGTTTTGTTGAGTTGTTTGAAGAAGACGCCAGCCGAAACGAAATCGTTACGACTTTTTTAGCAGTATTGGAATTGCTAAAATTGCAAATTATCAAAGTGAATCAAGCCAGTTTATTTGAGGAAATCTATATCGAAAAACGTCCCGACAGTGAAAAAATCGAGATAGTAGTGGAGGACGATTATGAGTCGTTTGAGTAATGAAATTGAAGCGATACTTTTTGTGTCAGGCAAGGAAATCGAAGAATCTTTTATAAAGGAAAAACTAGGCGCAGAGACAAAAGATTTTAAACAGGCTCTTGCCGAATTGGAAAACAAATATAGCGGCGAAAGCGGAATACATTTACTGCGCTTTAATAAAAAATTGCAGTTTGCTTCTAATCCCGACTATTCGGGGCGCATAGAAGCGGTATTGAATCCGATAAAAGAGCGTGAGTTGACAAATGCAATGCTGGAAACGCTTGCAATTATTGCATACAAACAGCCTGTAACCCGTATAGAAGTAGAAGAAATACGTTCGGTAGACTGTACATATTCTGTGCAGAACCTTGTTCGTTTGGGGCTTGTTGAGTGCGTAGGGCGCAAAGATACCATAGGAAAACCGTTATTGTTTGCGACTACGGATGACTTTTTGAAACGGTTTTCTATAAGCGATGTAACCGATTTGCCTGATTACGAAAGCTTACTGCAAAAACTACAAGAAATTTCTGTTGCCGATACTTCGGTAACAACAGTAGAAAAGCCGATGTTTGACAAAGTTGAGGAGGTTCCAGAGTTTTTAGCAGGTGAAGCAGTCGCGAAAGTTGAATAAAATTAAATTGCAGAAGGTGCAAGTGTAAGATCTTGCGCCTTTTTTTGTAGCATTGTTAAATAATATTTCAACTGCACTTTTGTTGCTTTCTGATCCACTTATTTTGACTTTTATTTCAATATATCTTATTTATTTAATAATTATTATTGAAATTTTAATTTTATCAATTACTATGTTATTCATAATATTATAATTATGCAATATTTCATCGAATTTTAATATGCCGATAAAGCAAATTGTGTATTTTTAAATATGCGGCAAGCATATTTTGCGTAATCATTTTTTTCTTTTTAAATGGAATAATTATCATTTTCCTGGTCAAAAATATAGCTATGAAACTGCCATTGCCTAAAAAATACGGTGCTAATGCCGACGAAAAAGAGACTTTTTTGCCAAAGCAGTTTGACCGTGAAAATATGTTTGACGAAACAAAAAGGAAGTAAAATTATGGACAAGAGCATTACCGAGAATAATGTAATTTCTAAAGATAATTACAAATCGTATGTATTTGAAAAAATGCCTAAAAGTTCGCATTGGAAAAATATGTTTTGGGCATTTTTAATCGGCGGCGTAATATGCGTAATAGGGCAAGCTTTTATCGAATTATACAAATTGTGGTTTTCTATTGAGGACGCGGCAGTGCTTGCTTCGGGAACAATGGTGTTGATCGCCGCAATTCTTACAGGTTTAGGCGTATACGACAACATAGGACGGTTTGCGGGCGCAGGTTCTACTATCCCCATTACCGGGTTCTCTAATGCAGTAGTTTCTCCTGCTTTGGAGTTTAGAGCAGAGGGCTATATTTACGGAGTAGGAGCAAAAATGTTTTTGGTTGCAGGTCCTGTCATTGTAAACGGCGTAACTATTTCGGTTATTATTGCATTGCTGACCTTGGCTTTCGGAGGTTAAAAATGGAATGCTATAAAAGCAGAACGCTGACTTTTACTAATGCTAACATAATAGAAGGATATACCGTTGCGGGTCCGAAGGAAAACGACGGTAGGTACAAGGGTTTCTTCGACATAGCGCTTGAAGACGATATGTTTGGGCAGAAAACATTTGAGCGCGCAGAGCGCAAAATGTTTGAACACGCCATTGACGGCGCCATTGCAAAAGCAAATCTTACAACAATGGAAATCGACGCCGTTGTCGGTGGAGATTTGCTTAACCAAATTGTTTCTATGTCATTTGCCGCACGTAAACAGCACGCGGGGTTTTTAGGGTTATACAATGCCTGTGCTACGTTTGTAGAGAGTTTAATTGTAGGCTCTTGTTTGATATCCAACGGATTTGAAAATGTCGTATGCGCCGCAGGAAGTCATTTTTCTACTGCCGAAAGACAATACCGTTACCCGTTAGAATTGGGCGTATTACGCTCGCCCGTTACTCAGTGGACGGCAACGGGTGTAGGCGCGAGTGTTTTGTCGTCCGCTTCGGAAACGCCTGTACCGCGCGTTACAAGGGCCACAATCGGAAGAGTAGTAGACTACGGCATTATGGACGCAAACAATATGGGTGCAGCAATGGCTCCGTCGGCTTGTGATACGCTTGTGAGATTTTTTAAAGACACTAATACTGTACCCGAAGATTACGACGCTATATTTACGGGCGATTTAGGTAAATTAGGCTCGGATATTTTACTCGATTTAACACGGCAAGAGGGATACGATATATCTAAGCAACAGCATGACTGCGGTGCATCGTTATATTGGGATGAGCAACAAACATACCAAGGCGGCAGCGGAGCGGCTTGTTCGGCTTTGGTATTTAACAGTGTATTACTTAGCAGACTGCGTAGCGGTGCTTATAAAAAAATTCTTATTGCCGGTACAGGAGCGTTAATGAGTCCTACAACGTCTTTTCAAGGAGACAGTATTCCTGCTATAACTCATCTTGCGGAGGTTTGTATTTAATGGAAGTTTTTTTAATGTTTGTAAAAGCATTTGTGGTAGGCGGAGCAATATGTCTTATAGGGCAGATAATCATAAATTATACCCATTTAACTAACGGTAAAATTTTGGTACTATTTTTAATTGCAGGAGCCGTTCTGGAGGGTTTCGGTCTGTACAGTAAGCTGATAGAATTTGCCGGCGCCGGTGCAAGTATACCCATATCGGGATTCGGCAGCGCTCTTGTTAAAGGAGCCGTCAAAGCCGCCAAAGCGGAAGGTATTTACGGGGCTTTAAAGGGCGGGCTTGCGGCTTGCGCTACGGGAATATCGGTTGCGATAGTATCAGGTTATTTAGTTGCGGTAATATTTAAACCACGTACAAAAAAGAAATAAATGTAACAATCGCGCCATAACTCGAATATAATGAGACATAAGGTGGGTTATGGCTAATTATACATTGGTAAACAGCGGTGTTAAGCACAAAAAGAAGCGTAAAATTTTGCGCATTTTTGTGCTTATTATTCTGTCTGTAATAATTTTAGCGATTGCTTTAGGCGGTTGGATTTACTGGAAATCAATGACCCCGACTATCCTTAATATAGCCGAAAACCGCCTAAAATCCGAAACGGCGCGCGCCGTAAACGAGGCTGTAGTGCTGAGTTTAGGCGGAAATATCAACTATTCCGATTTGGTAACGATAGAGAAAAACAGCGATAACGAAATAACGCTCATTACCGCAAATAGTTCTAAAATAAACACGCTGGCCCGTGATACTGCAATTCTCTCTCAAGACAAAATTAACAGGCTTAAATCTCTAGACGTTCAAATACCTCTAGGTACGTTGTCAGGAATACCGTTGTTGTCCGAAAAAGGTCCTAACGTCAATATCGTAGTAACTCCTATCGGCACTGTAAATTGTACTTTTACCTCTACTTTTGAAACCGCCGGTATAAACCAAACATTGCATCGAGTGTATATTAACGTTAACAGTAAAGTAGATTTGGTTATGCCCTCTATGCACGCCACAATCGATTGTTCTACGCCGATTTTGCTGTGTGAAAGTTTAATTGTAGGAAAGGTACCTCAAACATATTTACAGGGAGGTTTGTTATTAACTAATTCTAATATATAAAATCTCTTTGATTAAAACTGTTGTCAATGTTGATAATATTTGATATAATAAATATAAATTAACAAACTTGTAGATTTAAAGACTGTATTGCAAGTTACAAAGACACTGACGAAGATAAAGAGTTTACGGCTGACAATGGTTGAGCGAGCAAGAGACGGTGAGAGTCTTGCCTTTGCGTAAAAAGATATTCCCTTCTGAGTTCGGGCAATGAAAAACAGAGTAGTTGCTTGCGGGTGGTTCCGTTATCGACTTAGAGAAAAAACTTTTTGGTTTTTTAAAATTAGGTGGTACCACGGTAGATTATCGTCCTAAGTTGCTTTGTCGACTTGGGGCTTTATTATTTTAAAGGAGAAACTATGAGCACAATAGCGGAAATTAAAGCTACATTCGAACGTGAAATATCAAGTTGCACTTCTGTAGCAGTAATACAAGATTTGAAAGTTAAGTATTTGGGTAAGACGGGGGAACTTACAGCGCTTCTTAAAGGAATAAGAGATTTGCCGCCCGAAGAGCGGCCGACATTCGGAGCAAAAGTAAACGAACTCAGAAATGTAATGGAAAGTACTTTTTCCGAAAAATTGACGCAATTAAAGCGTCAGGAAATGGAACTGAGTCTTAAAAACGAGAAGATAGATATCAGTCTGTGCGAAATGAAGCCCTGGGGCGCTTTGCATCCGGTTACATTGGTAAAAAACGAAATATGCGATCTTTTGATTGCTATGGGGTTTGAAGTGTTGAACGGACCGGAAATAGAAACGGATTATTACAACTTTCAGGCGCTGAATATTCCTTATGATCACCCTGCACGGGATATGCAAGATACGTTTTATTTGGCAGACGGCATATTGTTGCGTACTCAAACTTCTTCTATGCAGGCAAGGTATATGGAAAATAAAAAACCTCCGATTAAAATGGTGTGCCCCGGTAAAGTATTCCGTTCGGACAGCGACGCCTCTCATTCGCCCGTATTCCATCAAATAGAAGGTTTGGTTGTGGATAAAAAAGTAACGCTAAGAGATTTAAAAGGAACGTTAGAGTACATTGCTTCGCACTTGTTCGGAAAGGATACCAAGGTACGTTTCCGTCCCTCATTCTTCCCCTTTACCGAGCCCAGCGTAGAAGTCGACCTTACTTGCAGTAATTGCGGCGGAAAAGGCTGCTCTTTATGTAAAGGAACGGGTTGGATAGAAGTATTGGGTGCGGGAATGGTCAATCCCAAAGTTTTGGAAAATTGCGGAATTGACAGCGCAAAGTACAACGGATACGCATTCGGTATGGGGCTAGAGCGCATTGCTATGATAAAATACGGTATACCCGATATCAGGCTGTTTTTTGAAAACGATCAACGTTTTTTAAAGCAATTCGGTAAATAGGAGAAATGACGATATGAAATTACCTCTTTCTTGGTTAAAAGATTATGTAGACATTACAGAAGATATAGATACGCTATGTAAAAAAATGGTAGATATAGGGCTGGAAATTGAGGAAGTCGTCTACCTTGGAGAGAACGTTACTAATGTTAAAGTTTGTAAAATCACGGAAATCAGCCGGCATCCGAATGCCGACAAATTGCTTTGCTGTAAAGTAGATATCGGCGGAAATATTATTCCTATCGTTACAAACGACCATCGTGTAAAAATCGGAGACAAAGTACCTGTGGCATTGCATAACGCAAATCTTGCTAACGGACTGCACATTACTAAGGGGAAAATGCGCGGAGAGGAATCTTGGGGAATGTTTTGCGGCGCCGATGAGTTGGGTATTACTGCCGATATGTATCCTAATGCGGATACCGACGGAGTTTTGATACTTAAAGATACTGCGCAAGTCGGAGCGGATATTCGCGGCGAGGTTGGTATAGACGATTACATAATTGACGTTAGTATTACGGCAAACCGTCAGGATTGTAACAGCGTTTTAGGACTTGCGCGTGAAGTAGCGGTTGCTCTCGGGAAAAATTGTAAAGAGCCTGATATTGCTTACAGTGAAACGGATATTAAAACTGACAGTTTAGTAAAAGTAGCCATTCGGGCGACTGATATATGCAAGGGCTATTATATGCAGGGACTTACTGACGTTAAAATCGAAAAATCTCCTATATGGTTAACAAGCAGACTTGCCAAAGTCGGACTTCGCGGAATAAATAATCTTGTGGATATTACTAACTACGTGCTTTATGAAATAGGGCAACCTATGCACGCGTTCGATTATAGCGATATCAGCGATAAAACGATAATTGTGCGCCGCGCAACTAACGGAGAAAAAATCATCCCGCTAGACGGCAAAGAATATGTATTGAATAACGATGATTTAGTCATTGCCGATAATGACCGTGCTGTTGGACTTGCGGGAATTATGGGCGGTGCAAATTCCGGAATAAAAGAAAGTACAAATTGCGTTTTATTTGAATCCGCGTCTTTTGCCCGTTTAAATGTTCGTAGGACAAGCCGTAGACTCGGGTTGAAATCGGATTCTTCTGCACGTTTTGAGAAGGGAATAGAGACGTATACCAATAATTTGGGGCTTTCTCGCGCCTTGCATCTTGCCGAACAACTCGGGTGCGGTAAAGTAACTGCAGGCAGAATCAGTACCGGTAAAGTTGCCGATAGCAAAACCGTAACTTTTAAACAAAGTAAGATTAAGAATCTGTTGGGAATTGAAATTCCAGAAGAAAAAATAATATCTATTTTGCAATCGTTAAATATACGCACAACAATACAAGACAAACAAATTACTTGTATTGTTCCGCCATATAGAGACGATATATATCGTGATTGTGATATTATCGAAGAAATTATCAGAGTTTACGGTTATGACAATATAACGGGAACATTGTTGGAAAAATCGCAGGTAACTTGCGGCGGCAAATCTTGTGTTGAAAAAGTGATATACGACATTGAGAGCTTGCTGACGGGAATGCGCTATAACGAATGTATTTTTTATTCTTTTGGCGGCAAGGAATTATTTGAAAAAGCAAGCGTTTCGCCGATAAACGATAGTGCGTATATTAGAATTAAAAATCCTATAGGCGAAGATTTGTCTATGATGAACAGAAATTTGGCTCCGAATATGTTACAATGCGTTTCGCTCAATTTGGCGCGCAATAATTCTAATCTACGATTATTTGAAGTAGGCAGAGTATATTTGGCGGATAAACTGCCTCTTTCGGTATTACCGTATGAACAAACGCGTATTTCCGTGTGTGCTACCGATGTTAGTTTTGAAGATTTCCGTGCGGATATTTTACAGATAATACATTATTTTGCGCAAGATAAAGTCAAGCTGATACGCTCGGATAGTTGCGTATTGCATACGGGTGTGTCGGCAGACATAATGGTAGGAGAGGTATGTTGCGGCTATTTTGGACGTATCCATCCGCAAATTGCTCAAAATTTTGAAATTAAGTGCGACTGTATGTACGCCGAATTGTATCTAGACAGACTGATAGATTTGAAGAACGGTTCTTTGCAAAATTCAAACGGGGAAATTCGTTTCCGTCCTTTTGCAAAATTCCCGTCGGTAACACGCGATTTTGCTTTTGTCTGCGATGAAGATATTGCGGCGCAGGACATATTAGACGAATTTTTGTGCCTGTCTCTTGTTGAAGATGCCAAACTGTTTGACGTCTACCGCGGAGAGCAAATAGGTGCAGGTAAAAAAAGTCTGGCTGTATCGGTAGTTTTTAGAGATATGAACAAAACATTGCAAGATTCGGATGTGGAAAAGCAATCCGGAAAAGCATTAAAAAACATTAACGCCAAGTACGGGGCGTCATTAAGGTAATAGGGTAAATATTGAAAAACAAAACTGCTTATAAAATTTTAGCGCCGGCAGGAAGCGCGGCACAACTTACCATGGCGGTTAACAACGGTTGTGATGCCGTGTATTTGGGGCTTGACAAGTTTAATGCCAGAATGAAAGCCCCGAATTTTACGCTTGAAAATATCAAAGAGTGGATTGATTACTGCCATTTCTTCGGCGTGAAAGTATACATAGCTTTAAATACGTCAATAAAAAATGACGAGTTTGACGATGCCGTTAATTTGCTAAACAGTGTTTATAAATTTAACGCCGACGGTGTAATATTAACCGATATTGCTTTAATCAAAATGGCTGGTAAATTGCCTAAGCCGTTTGACATAGTAGCAAGTACGCAATTGAATATACACGACGCTTACGGTGCAAAATTTATAAAAGACTGCGGCGCAACAACGGTAGTGTGCGCTAGAGAAAGCAGTATTGACGAAATTAAAGAGATTATAGAGGTCGGTATCGAGGCAGAGTGTTTTATTCACGGCGCAACTTGCGTTTGTCAATCGGGACAGTGTTTGCTGTCTTCGCTGAGCGGCGGAAATAGCGGAAACCGCGGGTTATGCGCTCAACCGTGCAGAAAACTCTACTCTTGCGACAATGGCAAAACTTACGGATACTTATTGTCCGCCAAAGATTTGTGCGGAATTGATATTATTAAAGAGCTTGCCGAGGTAGGTGTTTCTACATTTAAAATCGAGGGAAGAAATCGTCGCCCCGAATATGCAGGATTATGTTCGCGTATATACAAAGAGCAAATTACGGGTAAAACTTTAATAAATAGCCGTAAGAACTACCGTATTCTTGCGGAAATGTTTAACCGTGCAATGGGAGAATTGAGTTATCTGCGCGGACAAAATAATGACATAATATTTGTACATTCGCAAAATCACACAGGCGTACTGGCGGGTCGGATAAAAGGCGGCAGAGTGCAGTGTGAAACGCCGCTAAATAAAGGCGACGGTTTGAAAGTATTTGACCGTACCGGAAGAGAAGTGTGCGGCGGAGTGGTCCTTGAAGACGGAGACAAATACGTTTCCTGTTCCTTTTCGGGTAAGGTGCAAGACGGAATGACTGTAAACAGAACAACTTCGGTAAAGTTATGCGAGAAAGTAGCCGACGCTGTTCGATTAGTTCCTGTCAGAGTATCTTTTTATGCGCATTCCGGTTGTTTTGCTAAAATTAAAATAGAGACGTATGACGGAGCGTCTGCGGAAGTATTAAGCGATTATTTTGTTGAAAAATCTATTAAACAGAGCACATCTGCAGATGAAATCACTAAACAATTACAAAAAATCGGCAATATATCATATACTATTTCTGACATAGAAATAGATATTGATGAAATTTTCTTGGCAAAATCTCAAATAAATGCGCTTAGGCGAGAGGCTTTCGACGAGTTAACTAAAACCATTGTAAATAATTATAATTCTCGATTTTTAAACAGAAAAGCGGCAAGCATATCAAAAAGAGATATTGCCGACAAATCAGACATGCCGAATTGCACGGTGATTTGCAAGACCGACGAAGAAGTGAGCGAAGCGGTCGGAAAAGCGGAATACTTGATATTTAAGCCGAAAATAATCGACAAATCTGTTTTAGATAAAGTTAACGGCAATATTTATTTTTTGGATTTGCCCTCTTTTTCGGATAACGGCTATTTGGAAAAACTGCTTTGCAATTATAAATGCGGGATTGTTTGCCACAATGTCGGACATATTCAATTGGCGCGCAAACTAGGACTTCCTTATATCGTCGGAAGCGGTATGAATATTTATAATGACTATATAGCAAACGAATTTTCAGACTCCGAGACATTCGTATATTCTGTCGAATTGACGTTGAAAGAAATAGAGCAGTTTAAAAACCGTTCGGGTTATGTTTTTGTAGACGGAAATTTGACATTGATGAAGTTGGTTCATTGTCCGTATAAAGTTGCTTATCGAAGCGACTGCAAAAACTGCAAAGCCGATAGACCGCTTGTGTATATCGATGATATGGGTAACGACTTTAATATTATTAGAAGAAAAGACGGAAGATGTACGTTTGACTTGATTAACGGAAGGAAACTGTCCGTTGTGAACAAGATTGACGGAAGCGGTCGCTATTTAATCGATTACGATCAAAATGTATTGTCGCATTATACTAAATTAAACGGCGGCATAAACGACGGCTATGTTGAAGTAAAAAAGTATACAAAAGGACGTCTGTTCGACAAGGTAAATTGATTAAATGGTAAATTTAAAAACATTAACTAAACTTCAATATTTTGAAATTCTGCACCAAGTCAGCGCATATTCAATTAGCAGTGTAGCTAAAAATAAGGTGTTGCAGATTTTGCCCGCAAAAAACATAAACGAAATGCGGCAACTTATTGACGAAACGAAACAAGCGCACGATTTGTTTCAATATAATTCCTCTTTTGATTTGGCGGTAGATAACGTACAAGAAATTTGCGAGCTTGCACGCGTAGGATCGTGTCTGTCTATGAAGCAACTTTTGCAAATAATGCGCGCTTTGCGTACTTCGCGGAATTTACAAGCATCGTTGTTTGCCGATTACGGCATAGATATATCGTTGCTTCAAGCGCGTGCATACCAATTATTTTGCGACAAAGATTTAGAGGATGATTTAGACTTTGCAATTTTGTCCGATGAAGAAATGAATGATAAGGCTTCGGACGACTTGTATTCTATTCGTAAGCGTATCAAAGCTATAAATGCAGATATCAAACAAAAACTGCAAAGTTATACTAAAAACAGCGATATTTCTAAATATCTGCAAGATTCTATTGTAACTTTACGCGGAGACAGGTACGTTATACCTGTAAAGCAGGAATATAAATCGTTTGTGGCAGGTATAGTACATGACCAGTCTTCTACGGGTGCGACATTATTTATTGAACCTATGGCGATTGTTCAGTTGAATAATGCGCTGAGAGAGGCCTCCCTTGAAGAACGTGAGGAAATTCACAGAATTTTGCAAGCTTTTACGGACCGAATTTCTCCGATTGCCTCTAAAATAGCCGCAAGTCAGGAAACTATAAGTGATATTGACGTTATTTTCAGCAAAGTTAAATACGCCATAGAAAACAAGTGTACTTTGCCGGAAGTAAACAGTAATGGGCTTATAAACCTAAAAAAAGCACGCCATCCGCTCCTTGATAAGCGCAAAGTTGTGCCCATCTCTATTAAATTGGGAAATGATTATGACATTATAGTAATTACCGGACCTAATACCGGCGGCAAAACCGTTACGCTTAAAACCGTAGGTTTGATAACCGCTATGGCAATGTCAGGACTTTATATTCCCTGCCAAGAAGAAAGCACGGTAAGTTACTTTGACGATATTCTTTGCGATATAGGCGACGAACAGAGTATAGAACAGAATCTTTCAACTTTTTCTGGACATATCGTAAATTTAAAAGAAATACTGAATTTTGCAGATAAAAACGATCTTGTATTGATTGACGAAGTCGGCGCAGGAACAGAACCGAACGAAGGCTCGGCTTTGGCTCTTGCCGTTACAGAGTTTTTACGTAAAAGCGGTGCAAAATGTATTATTACTACGCATTACGGCAAATTGAAAGAGTATTCACTGAGTACTGCACGCGTTGAAAACGCTTCAATGGAGTTTGACCTGAGTACTCTTGCGCCGACGTATAAGCTTATTATGGGTGTACCGGGCAGCTCCAATGCGCTTGCAATTGCTTCAAAGTTAGGATTACGTCAAGATGTGATTGAATTCGCGAAGAATAATGTTTCTGATGAAAAACTGGCGTTTGAGCGTGTTATTCAAAATGCTGATGAAATTCGTAAGGATTACGAAAGAAAACTGCTTTTACTCGAACAAGAAAAACAAGATTTGCTCATTGAAAAAGCACGGACGGAAAAATTAAACGGCAGTTTGCAAAACGAGCGTAATAAACTGCTTGAAAATTCTCGTGAAGATGCGCGTAAAATTGTCGAAAAAGCCAAAAGCGAATCAGTGGAATTGATAGCAGAGATAAAATCTCTTTTGAATAAAGACGTTATTTCGGACAAAGATTTGTTTGCCGCAAGAAGCATCGCTAAGAAATTGAACGAAATTGACATTAAAGACGATGATGTAAATAAAGAAGATATTATTTTCACAGGAGATAATGTCGTTTTTGACAAACTCAAGATTGGAGATGTGGTATATTCAAAGAAACTCGGCGTACAAGTTAAAGTCAGTGATATCCGCTCGCCTTCCCGCATAACCGTTAAATGCGGCGGCATTACTACAGAAGTTAAATCTGACGATTTATATTACAGTATAGTCGAAAAGAATAAAAAAGCGTCGCGTATGTCCGTAAAACATTCTGCTCCCAAAACAGAAATAAATACTCGCAGCTTTAAAAATGAAATGAACGTAATAGGGCAAACGGTAAACGAAGCTATTGCAAACGTCGACGCGTTTATTGATTCTGCCGTGCTTGCAGGGGTTTCTCAATTGTGGATAATACACGGTATGGGTACAGGTAAATTGCGTGCAGGATTACATTCTCACTTTAAAACGCATCCTAATGTGGCGGAATACCGTTTGGGTGTTTACGGTGAAGGCGAGAGCGGCGTTACCGTAATTACATTAAAATAAGACCGTATTATTACAGAAAACGCAGAATTACAGTATACTATGTTCAACATAATATATGAAGAGAAGAAAAATTATGATACATTATTTTGATAATTGCGCAACTACTAAAGTTGACGAAAGCATTATGCAGATTATAATCAATTACGCTACGAGCGAGTATTTTAATCCCTCGGCGCGTAGCAGTTTCAGTCTGCAAATTGCAAATAAACTTAACGCTGCTAAAGAAATTATTGCTCAGAATCTCGGCGCAAGCGCTGATGAAATACTTTTTACCTCGGGCGGAACTGAGTCTGATAATATTGCTATACTAGGCTCTTTGCGAGCTAAACGCGGGAATATAGTAGTTTCTTCGATTGAACATTCTGCCGTTTTTAACACTGTAGGAGAATTGTCTAATCGAGGATACGAAATAAGATATGCGAACGTTACTAACGACGGTCATATAGATATTGATGACTTCGTTAGCAAAGTTGACGAGCAAACATTACTTGCGTGTTTTATGCACGTCAGCAACGAAACGGGTGCCATAAACGATATAAAACTCATAAACAGTTTAGTTAAAGAAAAAAACAGTAAAAGCATAACCTTTTCTGACGGTGTACAGGCCGTTGGTAAAATCCCCGTTAATTTGCATTATTTAGGAGTGGATTTATACTCTTTTTCAGGACACAAAATACACGCGTCTAAAGGTACTGGAGGCTTGTATGTTAAAAAGGGTATTAAAGTCAGCCCTATAGTTTTTGGCGGAGGTCAAGAAAAGGGAATACGTTCGGGAACGGAGTATGTAGGCGGAATTATAGCATTGGCGCAAGCAGTAAAATTAGCTTGCGATAATATTAAACAAAATTCACTGAATTACACTAGGTACAAACAAACTATCAGAGACAAATTGATAAACATAGATAATTGGCAAGAAAACTGTACCGATGACGTCTCTCCCGCAATAATGTCGCTGGCTTTTGCCGATATTAAAGGCGAAGTTCTTTTGCATATGTTGGAAAATTATGATATAATAATCGGTACGGGATCGGCTTGCAGTTCCAAAAATAAGCAGAGCCGCTTATCTAAGTCGATTAAATTAGACGGAAGGTATTCCGAAGGAATAATCAGAATCAGTTTCAGTAAATACAATTCGTTAGAAGAAGTAGAATTACTTGCCGATAAATTAGCGAATTCCGTTACAGAATTACGCAAAATAATGTTGAAGTAGGACATTTTATGAGAGTTATAATTATCAGATATTCAGAAATTCACTTAAAGGGCAACAATCGCGATTTTTTCGAAAGTGCGCTTATATCAAATATCAAAACTGTACTTAAAGAATATCAATACGACTTTGCGCGCAGTAATGCAAGGTATATAATTAGAAATTTTGACGAAGAAAAACTTAACGAGATAACAGATAAGGTAAAAAACGTCTTTGGAGTACATTCTTTAAGCGTAGCGGAAGAAGTTGATTCCGTATATGACGAAATTGTTGCCGCGGCATTGAAATACTCGCCTAATTTCGGTAGTTTTAAAGTATCTACCAACAGAGCAGACAAGCGTTTCCCTATGCAGTCTATGAAAGTTTCCGCAGAAATCGGCGGCGAAATTTTAGAAAAAAAGCCTGCTTTAACCGTTGATTTGTTTAATCCCGATAACGTCATCTATATTGATATTCGCGAAAACGGCAAAACTTTTGTTTACAGCCAAACAATCAAAGCAGTAAACGGAATGCCCGTGGGAACAGGCGGAAAGGGAATAGTTATGTTATCAGGCGGAATCGACAGTCCTGTTGCAGCATATATGATGGCAAAACGCGGAATGTCGCTTAGAGCCGTACATTTTCACAGTTTTCCCTTTACAAGTTTGCAAGCCAAGCAGAAAGTTCTTGACTTGGCAAAAATAGTAAAAAAATACACTTTGCGTATGACTGTCGACGTTGTAAGTTTTACAGAGATTCAAACAGCCATTCACGAAAAATGCCCCGAAGAATATATGATTACGATAATGAGACGTTTTATGATGCGTATAGCGGAAAGACTGGCGCGTATTAACGGTGCAGGAGCAGTCATAACAGGCGAGAGTTTAGGGCAAGTTGCAAGCCAAACTTTAGAAAGCATAACAAGCACGAATTCTGTTGCGGGCATACCCGTTTTCCGTCCCTTAATCGGTTTTGACAAAGATGAGATTATCGAAATTTCTCAAAAAATAGGCGCATTCGAAACATCGATTTTACCGTACGAAGATTGCTGTACTATATTTCTTCCCAAACGTCCCGTTACAAAGCCGCGTTTGTCGGCTGTGGAGAAAGTAGAGAGCGCTCTTGATGTGGAAAATTTGGTTAATAATGCGCTGAACAATATAGAAACTATAGTAATAGAGTAGCATTGAATAAATACAAAATACCGCAAGTTCTAATCTGTACACCAAATTAGATTGCGGTATTTTTTTACGAAAACATCTTTAGGTACTTTTGGCTTCAAAAAATCACATAAAATGTATTTTCTATTTGAACAAAGCGATAGCCTGCGTCAATTTGCATAATGTAACTTCAATGAATTTAATCGTAAGGCACGAGCAAATGTCATAGACCAACGACCGCATTTCTTCCGAGAGTATTTAAAGCGGAACGGGGTTTACTATCATAAAGTAAAATGCTACGATGCAATTTTGCAAGCTACCGTAACGGCTTGTACTTTTTGTTTGCAAATTGAAATTTCCGAAACTCTTATTGCATAAAAACCAAGGAAATATTTAACCGAGTTTTTCTAGCGAGATAACATTTAAAAGCACTTTAAATTACTGTATTTTAGTTGTTGCAGCGCTTCCTTATAAATCTTCTTCCTAAGGTTACACTTACTAGTTTATCTTATTTTATTTTTAAATATTATTTAAGCACATTGTTACTAGCCGTTAAAATCACTTCCAATACCAGTAATCTAATATATCGCTTGATATATTACTGTCGGGCGAGAAAAACACTTCAACCGTCGGAGTAGTATAAACTATTTTCCCGTCCCTATACAGTTCGGCATAAAACTCTAAATCTTCCGTTATATTCTCCCTATAGCGGTTATTCTCCATAGGCACAATTTGCGTATTTAGTTTACTTTTGCGATACAACTTCCATATATGGTTTTCTACATCTGTTAGCGTAACCGTAATGTCATTTTTTACGGCGTTGCAATTAACAGTATAATTATAGTTTTGTTTGTATTCTTTCGGCTTATTTACCGATTCGAAAACAAAGCGTTCTCCGTCATCAGAGATCAGCATTGTTTGGTCTGTATAAAGACTGTCTTTATCAAGTTTCAACTCTTCTAAGCCGTCAGGCATTGTAAATGTATTCGGTTTGTTATCCTTATACATTTTGTTTAAAAGTTTATTAGCTAAAGCGCTCGGCGCAGCCGATCCTGTAACGGAATTTTCAAGTTTGCCGCTATACCAAACAACAAAAGTATTTGCTGTAGTGTAGCCTGCTATAATGGCGTCGCTGTTACCGTTTTTACTGCCTACCGTACCTGTCTTTGCTGCGACTTGATAGTCTGAAGAAAACAATTTTTTAGCAGTACCGTTTTCAACCGTGTTAATCAACAAGTCGGTCATTAGATAGTTTGCGCCGGAATTGAAAACCCGTGATCCATTTATTTCGCGCGTATAAACTAACCCTTGGTCGTTGTAAATATTTTTAATAAAACGCACCTCGTTACATTCGCCGTTGTTGGCAAGCGTAGCGTAGCATTTTGCAAGAGAAAAAACGTCCATTCCGCCCGTAACGTTTCCGAGTGCAAGGGATAAGTTTTGCTCGCCGTCTACGCCCATTTTATTGAGATATTTTTTTGCATTATCTAATCCTAACGCGTTTAACGTCTTTACTGCGGGTATATTAAGGCTTTTGGCCACGGCATACTTTATTGTAGTCCAGCCGTTATAACCGCCCAAATTGGTCGGTTTGTAACCGTTGAAATCGGTCGCTTCGTCAAGAACCGGCGATGCTTCGGTGATAATTCTTTCGTTCAGCGCCGGCGCGTAAACGGCAATGGGTTTTATCGCGCTACCTACTTGGCGCTTTTCGCCAGCCGTATCTCCGCGAAAATAACACGCTTCTACGCCGCCCTTATTATTTGTAACTACACAAGAAATATCCGCAAGGGTATTGTCGGATGTTTTTGTTTTGTCTTGTGTGATTAAGTCGAGCAATGCTTGTTGTGTTTGGGCATTGCAATACGTTTCTATTATAAAATTCGATTGAGCGAGTTGCATAGGCGTCATATTCAGCAATTTACACGCTTCTTTCATAACGTGGTAAGTGTACGTTTTTTCCGCTTTTACCTTTTCAGGACAGTAATAAATTTCACTGTCAAGCGCTTCGTTGTACTGACTTTCGTTTATGACATTTTCTTTAAGCATTATTTTTAACACGCCGTTACGTCTGGTTTTGCATTTTTCGGCATTTTTATCAGGCGCATAGGTATTGGGAGCTTTAATCATTCCGCACAATATTGCGCTTTCCGATACGGTAAGATCTTTTGCGCTTTTGTTAAAATAAACGTTGGCGGCAGTTTCTATTCCGTATGCATTACGTCCGAAATAGATAGTGTTAAGATACATTTCCAATATTTCCTTCTTGCTGTAATTTTTTTCCAGTTCTTTAGCAAGAAGCATTTCGTTAATTTTGCGCTTAAATGTCTTGTTGTTGTTTAAATGAGTGTTTTTTATAAGTTGCTGAGAAATAGTGGACGCGCCTTCTTTGTATCCGCCGCTTTTTAAATTGTGCGCAATTGCACCTAAAACTCTTTTAAAATCTATTCCGCTATGAGAATAAAAACGTTTGTCTTCCACGGCAACAAAAGCGTTGTAGGTATAATCGTGCAAAGCGTCAATCGGAATTTGCTTGTATTCGTGCAGATAGAGCGGCTCGTTAAGTTTAGCGCCGTCATTGTCAAGGACGGTCAAGGAAGTGTAAACTTCGTTCAGTCTGTTTTTATCAAATGCTACAAAATCCGAATCTTTTTTAAATTTTACTATATAAGCAATACTGAACAAAACGCCTAGAACAAGCACGGCGCTTAGAATTATTGCTATCCATCTAAAAATTTTCTTTGTCATATTACTTATATTGTTTGTGTTTTGTAATTTTATATTTATTTTTCTTGAAAAATATTTAATTTAATAGTAAAATGTAATTATATGTGAAAGTATGTCAAATTTTAAATAAAGAGAGGCTCACATTGAAGTATTTTATTCACACTTACGGCTGTCAAATGAATATCCACGATTCGGAAAAAATCGCAGGTGTTTTAGAAAGTCTAGGTTATACGGCAACAAGCGCAAGAGATAGTGCAGATATAGTAGTGTTCAATACCTGCTGCATTCGCGAAACTGCCGAACAAAAAATTTACGGGCATATAGGCGAATTAAAAAAGATTAAACGCAATAAGCCCGATATGATTGTGGTTGTATGCGGTTGTATGTCTCAGCAGGACGGCGCGCTCGACAAAATTAAAGAGAGTTATCCTTTTGTAGATATTATATTGGGTACTTCTAATTTAAATATGTTGCGCGACGCAGTAGTTGCGGCACAACAGAAGAAACGTTTATATAATGTCGATTTTATCAATTATTGCGAAGAAGACTTTTATCAAGCACGAACTAGCTTTCCAAATGCGTGGGTAAATATAAATTACGGCTGCAATAATTTTTGTACATATTGCATTGTTCCGTATGTGCGCGGTAGAGAACGTAGCAGACCTTTAAAGAATATTTTGAACGAAGTAAAATCTTTGCTTGAAGAAGGTTACAAGGAAATAACGTTACTAGGTCAAAACGTAAATTCTTACGGACACGATTTGCAAAACGGCGAAACTTTTGCTTTATTATTAAATGAAATCGGACAACTCAATTACAAGTTCCGTTTACGTTTTATGACATCTCATCCCAAAGACCTGTCTAAAGAAGTTATTGACGTAGTAGCAAAGTATCCCAATATTTGCAATAATATCCATTTGCCCGTACAAAGCGGAAGCACAGAGATTTTACGTCGTATGAACCGTAGATATACGCGGGAGAATTACCTTGATCTGATTAAAATGATTCGGGCAAAAATTCCCGACGCCGGTATTACTACCGATATTATGGTTGGTTTTCCCGGAGAAACGGAACAAGACTTTTTAGATACTCTTGACTTGGTGAGACAGGCTAAATACAGTTCCGCATTTTGCTTTATATACTCCAGACGAAAAGGAACGCCTGCGTATTCGATGGAGAATCAAATAACTTATGCTGTTAAACGCGACAGGATTACGCGTCTTCTCGCCTGTCAAAACGAGGTTACTAAAGAAATAAGTCAAACTATGATAGGACAACGCTACGAAGTTCTTGTTGAAGGTCCGAACACTCATTACGTAAATACAATGTGCGGCAGAACGGAAAGCGGCAGACTTGTAAATTTTAAATGCGATGAATCTATGATAGGTCAATTTGTTACGGTAGAAATCGAACTTGCTAAATCTGCAACATTGTGGGGCAAAATTATTTTGGGGGACTAATGAAAAAAAACGTATTATCACCAATGATGCAAAATTATTTGCAAACAAAAGAGCAGTATGCAAATTGTATCCTTTTGTATCGTTTGGGCGACTTTTATGAAATGTTTTTTGAAGACGCTGTTAAAGCGAGTAAAATATTGGATTTAACCTTGACAGGCAAAAACTGCGGTATGCCCGAACGCGCGCCTATGTGCGGCGTTCCTTATCACGCTGTTGACGTCTATATAGGTAAATTGCTTGCCGCAGGCGAGAAAGTTGCAATATGCGAGCAGTTGTCCGAACCAAACGGCAGAGATTTAGTCAAACGCGACGTTGTACGCGTTATAACCGCGGGAACAGTAATGGACAGTGAAATTTTGGAAGAAAAACGCAGTAATTACATTTGCTCGGCTTACGCAGACGACAAAATAGGCGTGGCTCTTTGCGATTTATCGACGGGCGATGTTTTTTTAAGCGAGTTTGACGGAGTTATCAATCTCAAAGACTTACAGGAATTTTTAGTCTGTTATAAACCGTCGGAAATAATTTGTAACAATGCCGCGCAAATTTTGTCTAACGATTTAGATTGCGTAAAAGCGGGCTATGTGCCTCAATTCGGAGAATACTCGGAAAACTGCTTTGACAAAAAAACAAGCAAAGAAATTCTTTTAGCCCATTACAAAGTTTCTACTTTGGACGGCTTCGGTTTGCAGGGTAAGTCTAGGGCAATTTCTGCCTGCGGCGCTATGTTTCAATATTTGACGGAGACACAAAAACGTGATTTGCCGCATTTAAAACCGCCCAAATTCGTTGATAAAAACAAATATATGTCTATCGACATAAAGACACGCAAAAACTTGGAATTAACCGTATCGTACCGCGAAAGCAAGAAAAAGGGCAGTTTGTTGTGGCTTTTGGATAAAACGCAAACCAATATGGGGGCGCGTATGCTTAACGATTGGATAGATCGACCCTTGCAAAAAGCTTCGCAAATAAACTTGCGATTGGATGCTGTCGACGAATTGTATCACAACTATATATTGCGCTCTAATTTGACGGAAACGCTTAAAGGCATTAACGATATAGAAAGAATCGTCGGCAAAATAGCCTATAATAACGTTACGCCCAAAGACTGCTTGTCGTTAAAAAAGTCCTTGTTGCTTTTGCCCGATATCAAGCGTCAGTTGGTAAATACTAAGTGCAAAATGTTGGCATCAATAAACAATTCTATCGACCCGTTAACTGGCGTAGCAAATCTTCTCGATAAAGCAATCGAAGAAGATGTCCCTATCATAATCAAAGACAACGATTTTATCAAAAAGGGTTACAATGCCGAACTTGATGAACTATACGATTTGTCTAAAAACGGAGCGTCCAGAATATCCGCATTAGAAGAATATGAAAAAACGCGCACAGGAATTAAAAATTTAAAATTAGGATATAACAAAGTTTTCGGTTACTACTTCGAGGTAACCAATTCTATGCTTGAACTAGTTCCGTCAAATTTTATCCGTAAGCAAACTATAACTTCAGGAGAGCGTTTCGTCAGCCCCGAACTGAAAGAACTCGAAGAAAAAATGCTCAACGCTTACGAAAGAAAAATTAAGTTGCAAAAGACGCTTTTTGAAGATTTGCGCAATAGGCTTTTGGAATATATTCCGACAATGCAACAGATTGCGCAAGCAGTGGCGGCACTGGATTGTTTGATTTCTTTTGCTACAGTTGCAGAAAGCAATGATTACTGCAAACCCAAAATAAATACTGCCGACACCAAATTGACAATTATAGAGGGCAGACACCCGATTGTAGAGGCTTACATCAAACGGGAGAACTTTATTACCAATGACGTAAATTTGGACACTGAAGAAAACAGAACAATGATAATTACAGGTCCTAATATGGCAGGAAAGAGTACTTTTATGCGTCAGGTTGCACTTGTTACTTTAATGGCGCATATCGGTTCGTTTGTGCCGGCGAAACAAGCGGAAATTCCTATTACCGACAAAATTTTCACCAGAGTAGGAGCAAATGACGACTTAGCGTTTAATCAAAGTACATTTATGGTAGAAATGGTAGAAGTAGCGAATATTCTTAACAATGCAACGCGCAACAGCCTTATTATTCTTGATGAAATAGGGCGCGGAACATCGACTTTTGACGGTTTGTCTATTGCTTGGGCGGTAATGGAATATGTTTCTAATGAAATTTGCGCAAAAACACTGTTTTCTACCCATTACCACGAATTAACCGATTTGGAAGGCAGAGTAGACGGCGTAAAAAATTACCGTGTTACGGTTAAAGAATATAACGGCTCCGTAATATTTTTACATAAAATTGCGCGCGGCGGAACAAGTAAAAGTTTCGGTATAGAAGTCGCATCTCTTGCAGGAGTTCCTCAAAACGTGTGCGACAGAGCAAAAGAAATAGTTACAATGCTGGAAAACAGTAACATTAGTATGAATCTCAGCGCCATAACGTCAACTAGCGAAAATAATGAAAGAGAGAATATGAACACGGCAAAAGAAATAGCGTCTATTTTACGCGATACCGATATGAATAAAACTTCGCCTATAGAAGCATTTGATATACTTAATTCTTTAGTAAAAAAGGTAAAAAAGAATGGCTGACATAAAAATATTAACTCCCGATATTTACAATTTAATATCCGCAGGAGAAGTTGTTGAAGCTCCCGTCGGCGCGGTGAAAGAAGTTGTGGAAAACAGTATTGACGCGGGGGCGAATCAAATCACAATAGAAATTTGCGACGGCGGATTTAAGTCAATTTCTATAACGGATAACGGACGCGGAATGTCCGAAGAAGATATAGATTTGGCATTTATTAAGCACGCAACAAGCAAACTGGCTTCGGCAAAAGACTTGGAAGCGGTGCAGACTTTAGGTTTTCGCGGAGAAGCGCTACCGAGTATTGCGGCAGTAGCTAAAGTAAAATTAGTAACCAGACAACGTACGGCAGAGACGGCAATTTCGGTTACTGTCGAAAACGGCCAAATTGTTGAAAAAGGTTTTGTCTCAGCAAATATCGGAACGCGCATTGAGATATTGAATTTATTTTACAATACCCCTGCCCGCAAAAAATTTTTAAAACAAGCAAGCCGAGAGGCAACTGACATAACCAAATATGTTGCAAAACTGATTTTGACTAATCCGAACTTAAAAGTCGATTATTATTTAGACGGAAAGAGTATTTACCGTTCCAAAGGGGCAGGACTATCCGAAGCAATATTTACAGTTTACGGCAAAGATTGCGTTAGCAATTGTGTGCCTGTTAATTATTCAAAAAAGAATTGCCGCATAAAAGGCTATATCGGAGCGCCGCAGTACTCTAAACCTAATAAAACCTATCAAACGCTCTCTGTTAACGGAAGATATGTTATCGACAACAGTATAGCAGGCTCTGTATTGCAAGCCTTTAAACCGTATTTGATGACGCGTCAATATCCGTTCTTTATTTTAGATTTGGAAATACCGTATGACTGCGTCGATGTAAATGCCCATCCTAAGAAAACTGAAGTACGTTTTGTCAATCATCAGGATGTTTGCTCTGCCTTTTATCACGCCGTTTCTGACGCGTTATTTGTTTATATGAGGTCGCAAAAAATATACGGCACTAATTTAAAAACTGATAATAATGACGTCTACGATAGCGAATCCAGTTTACAACAAGAGAACGAAACAAAACTGGAAGAAATATTAGATAGCGGTAGATTTGAAATAATGAATCCTGCACAAAGCGAGGATGTTCTACAAATTGAAAAACTCACCAGAGAAGAAGAGTTGCGTAGAGATTTTGAAAAATTTGCAGATGAAATGGAACGTGAAGTGTCGGTGCAGAAAGTCCGTCAGCAAATGGGCTTGGACAGTTTGCAACCAAAAATCAATAACCGCGAAATTGAGACAGAAGAAATCGAGCAGCCGCCTATTCCTCCGATTATAGAAGAAGATATAGACGAAACACAAGATTTGTTTGACAGAACACGAATACTGGGTGTTGCGTTCAAAACATATTTAATGCTAGAAATTGAAGATAAAATCATTCTTATAGACCAACATGCGGCACACGAAAGAATATTATTCGATCGGTTTATGGAAAATCGGTCAGGCGATATGCAACCGTTATTGTTCCCGTACACTTTTACCGTAAGAGACGATGAGGCGCAGTTTATTGACGCTAATCTTGAAAATATTATATCTGCTGGTATCGAGATGGAGCCTTTCGGGCGCAATACATTTAGAATTACCGCGACATCTACCATTTTTAGCAATGTAAAGATGAACGAATTTGTAGACTATTTATTGCAAAGTGTGGATGAGTTTAGATTAGACGACAAGGTATTGATTGTAGAGAAAATTGCGCAAAAGGCGTGCAAAGCGGCAATAAAAGCGGGGTATACTTTAAACGAGTTTGAAATTAAGCACATTCTCAAAGATATAGCTGAAGACAGAGTATTGCAGTGTCCGCACGGACGTCCGATTTATATTTCGTTTAGCAAACGTGAAATTGAAAAGATGTTCAAAAGGATAGTGTGATGAAAACATTTATCGGAATAACGGGAACAACATCTGTCGGTAAGTCTAAAGTTGCGGTAGAACTTGCAAAGTTGTTAAAGAGTGAAGTAATCTCAGCGGATTCAATGCAAATTTATAAAGGTATGGATATCGGCACGGCAAAAATTACTTTGCAGGAAATGGACGGCATTAAACACCATATGATAGATATTGTCGAACCGTGTGTAAATTATTCGTCATATCTCTATCAGCAAGAAGCGTCAAAAATTATAGACAGGATTATGTCGATACCTATTGTTGCGGGCGGCACGGGATTTTACTTTGATAGCTTACTGTATCCGCCGGAGTTTGGACACTATGACGAAAACAGACGACAGGAATTAAAACAGTATGCCAATACGTACGGTATCGAAGCATTAGGCGTTTTACTAAAAAACTTGGATGCCGAAACTTATAATAACGTAGACTTAAATAATGAAAAAAGAGTTATACGCGCAATAGAAATTGCAGAAAGCGGTAAAAAGAAATCGCAAGGTAACGGAAAGAGTAATCCTAAATACAATTGCAAATTATTTGTTTTGCAACGTAACAGGTCCGATTTGTATGCTCAAATAGATACCCGTGTAAATAATATGATTGCCTGCGGATTGGTCGAAGAAGTCAAAGCCCTGATAAACAAATACGGCAAAGCTGAAACCACGGCTTTTTCGGCAATAGGGTACAAGGAACTGATAGAGTTTTTGCAGAATAGAATTTCATTGCAAGAAGCAGTTGAAAAAATAAAACTGAATACACGGCATTATGCTAAACGTCAAATTACTTATTTTAAAAAAATGAATGTTACACAGTTTATCGACGTAGATAATAAAACACCTCAAGATATAGCGGAATATATTTACGATTATTTTGTAACTGCTGACAATTAGTAAGTAATTACATTTCTGTCGTAATATTACAGATGAAAATACATTTTGATTGTTATTGCAACATAAGCACCGAATTTATATTCAACCAAATTTCCTTGCGTCTAAAAGCGATTTAAAGGCATTACGCAAGAGAGTTTTTATATAGAATTGAATTCGTAAATTGTAATTATTCGTTTAGGCAAT
Organism: uncultured Clostridia bacterium; assembly: GCA_947053925.1. Taxonomy (GTDB): domain Bacteria; phylum Bacillota; class Clostridia; order Christensenellales; family CAG-314; genus Fimimonas. The sequence continues at coordinate 186,020 of CAMRUG010000002.1, read as the reverse complement.
ATCAAGTATACAAAATCTAAAAATCGATAGAAGAGGACAAGGGACTTACAGTTTTCTGCATAATAATATTTAAACAAGCATAAAAAAATGTTTTACTCAAATATAAGCAGGAAATAGTGTTTTTTTTGTTGCTACTATATCGAAAAACAACAAAATATATAATACTATGATAAGCATAATAGTATAAAAGGGGAGTATAAAATGAAAAAAACAGTAGTAGACGCAATCACAAATACAAAAAAGAAATTTGAAGAGTTAGATTCGATATCGTTGTTCAATCAAAATAAAGTATTAGAAGCGTACAAAAATAACTGTGTAGCTTTGAGACACTTTAACGGAACAAGCGGTTACGGCGCGGATGATATCGGTCGCGACACATTGGGGAAAGTTCTTGCAGAAATATTTAAAACGGAAAAAGCCATCGTAAGTCCGCTAATTGTATCGGGAACGCACGCTTTAACACTGGCTTTATTCGGTATATTGCGTCCTGACGATGTGGTTTTGTCCGTAACAGGAGAACCGTACGACACAATGCAAGACGTTATTTATAAAAACGGTATCGGAAGTCTTGCTGATTTTGGTATTAGATTTGATAATATTCCGCTAAAAAACGACCGTATTGATTATGAATCCGTAGAGAAATATTTGTCAAAGAATTCCGTTAAAATGATTTACATACAACGTTCGCGCGGCTATTCGTGGAGACTTGCATTGAGCATCGATGATATTGAAAAAATTTGCAAATTTGTCAAAAAAATCGCTCCAAATTGTATAATTATGTGCGATAACTGTTATGGAGAATTTGTTGAAATGCAAGAGCCGACAGAGGTCGGAGTTGATATTTGTGCAGGATCTTTTATAAAAAATATCGGCGGCGGAATAGCTCCCACGGGCGGTTATATTGCAGGGCGAGCAGATTTAATGGATTTAGTTGCAAGCCGATTAACTTCTCCGTCAATCGGCACAGAAGTCGGCTCCTACGCTTACGGATATAGATTATTCTATCAAGGCATATTCTTAGCTCCGCATATTGTCAATCAAGCTTTAAAAACAAGCGTGTTATTCTCTGAGGTATTGACTAATTCGGGATATGATGTTTTGCCGAAGCCGAACGATAAACTCGGAGATATTGTTTGCTCCGTCAAATTTGAAGATGCAGACAAAATGATTAGATTTTGTCAAGCAATTCAGTCAGTGTCTCCGGTTGACGGCTTTGTAACGCCTGAGCCGTGGGAACAACCGGGATACAACGAAAAAGTTATAATGGCAGCAGGCTGCTTTGTACAAGGCTCGTCCATCGAACTTAGCTGCGACGGACCTATCAAAGCACCTTATATCGCTTATTTACAAGGCGGGCTAACATTAGAACACGGAATTCTTGCGTTGGAACAAGTTTTAAATAAAATCAGTTAGCAAATCTTCTTTATTCTACAGGAATCAAGAAGAAAAAATGGACACATAACAACCATATGCCCAATAAACAATCAAAGCTGATGAATTCTTCCTGTTCAATAAATATAGATAATAAGTTAACTGTGATATGGAAAAATTATCGTCAGATTTATATTTTTAACGCTCTGCGCACTATTTTTATCCATATCTATTCGCAAAAGCAGTGTTTTGCGAATAGATACATAACAGCTAATATGCTTAGGGTCAAATAATTCATAGATAATTTCATAGGACACAAATTCAAACAGCACATAGAATTCTGTTCGCTTGTTTAAAATTATATTGAAACATTTGTAGAAAATCAAAATTATTTTAGTGGTATACCACATATTTTTTGCTTATACGCACAATTTAACCCATCTATTTTGACACACTGTTGCTATCTCTGCGCTTACAGAAGACACTTTGAAAATAAATTTTTTATTTTTACTCACTACTTTGGAGTTCTAAACCCATTCAACGTTTATGTGAGCCACAGCAACTGCCACACACCCAATATATTCGTCAAACTTCCGAAAATAATACGCTTACGGATACAGGTTATTCTATCAGGGCGCATATTTTAGCTCCGCATATTTGATTGCCAATCAAGCTTTAAAAACAAACGTATTGCTGTGCCGACTTCTGCACAAATTAACTTCCCTGTTTGTCAATCTGCCTGCAACTAATCTGTTAATCTTTCAGCCCTGCGCCCTACAATTTTTCATCAATCAAACAATTAGACCAGAGAAAAATCTTAAAATTTAATCAGATTTCCACAATGACCTTCTTCGCATTGAGAATATTTATTCGCAAAATTCCCTAATACTGTTGATTTGGAGACAATTTTAGGGTAAAATAACAATATGAGTAAAACTTATTTCAACAAAAGAGACGCTGACAATCTCGAAAAATTAGAACATATTCTCGATGAAGATTTACCCGACTTTTGCAGGGAGTATTTTGTTGGTATTTCCGGCAACACTACGGCATTGACCCGATTGAATTACGCTTATGACATAAGAACATTTTTCAATTATCTGACAAAAAAAGTGTACCGCTTAAAAGGCAAAAATACAAAAGAAATCACGCCGACGGATATTGAACAACTTTCTCCTTTCGAAATCGAAGCATATCTTAACTATGTCGAAATTTACAAGGACGCGGAAGGAAATATCATAAAAAACAGCGAGCGCGGCAAAAGCAGAAAACTTGCGGCAATTCGTTCTATGATACGCTATTTTGAAAAAAAACAAATAATAAAATATAACCCTACTGCATCTGTCGATACGCCTAAATTGCGCGAAAAAGAAATAATCCGTTTAGATACTGACGAAATTAACGCTATGTTCGAAGTAGTCGATACGGGCGACGGATTGTCAACACGCCAGCAGAAATACCAAGAAAATACCCGAGTAAGAGATCTCGCCATTGTAAGTTTACTTTTGGGAACAGGCATTCGCGTAAGCGAACTTGTCGGAATAGACGTTGACGACGTCAATTTTAACGATTTAAGTTTTGTCGTAACAAGAAAAGGCGGCGCGCGCGTAATACTGTATTTTTCGGAAGAAGTTGCCGGTTACTTATACGACTATTATTGTATGCGCACAGCAGACAAATCTCTTAAAAACGAACCTGCGCTATTTCTTTCACTGCAAAAACGGCGCATTACTACCCGTGCTGTTGAAAATATTATAAAAAAATACAGTCTTGTTGCCGCACCGCTCAAACATATTACTCCGCACAAACTACGTTCGACTTTCGGCACGCAGTTATACCGCAATACAGGCGATATTTACGTTGTTGCAGATGTCTTAGGACACAAGGATGTAAACACAACAAAACGCCACTATGCCGCAATTACGGACGACATTCGCCGCAATGCGTCAACAAAAGTATCTTTACGAACGGATAATATGTCTAATAATAAACAAAATAAGGATAACAATGAGTAAAATTATAATAGAAGATGTCGTTTTGGTCTATGTTGAATTTCCAAATTCTAACCCAGAACAGGATTTGTACGAATTAGAAGAATTGATTGCTACCGCACAAGGCAAAATTGTATTAAAATGCTCTCAAAAGCGTGAATTCGTTGACCCTAAAACCGTTGTGGGAAAAGGAAAATTAGAAGAAATTAAAAATGCTATAGAATTATTAGACGAGAAGCCGGAAGTCATCATTTTTTCCTGCAACTTAAGCTCCACGCAACGTTCGCTACTGCGGAAAGAATTGAATTGCGACATTATAGACCGTATCGATCTTATTTTGGATATATTTGCACTCCGTGCAACCTCAGCCGAAGGTAAAAAACAGGTGGAATTGGCGCAAATTTCTTATAATTTGGCGACAAAACCTGACGGAGACTTTTCGAGACAGGGCGCAGGAATAGGCACACGCGGACCGGGCGAAACCAAAATAGAAACAAACAAACGTACCGCCCGAAATAAAATCCACCGCCTCAAACAAGAACTTGCAGAAATTGAGCGACACAGAGACACTTCGCGCAAAAAGCGTACCGACAACGGAATATTTACCGTCGCACTTGTAGGATATACTAACGCCGGCAAATCTACTTTATTTAACCGTCTTACAGATTCAAAAATCTACGCCGATGACAAGTTGTTTGCTACACTTGACACTACCGTTAGAAAATTGCCGTTACCTTGCGGTATCGAAGTTTTACTATGCGATACTGTCGGATTTATCAACGATTTACCTCACACACTTTTAAATGCGTTTAAATCCACATTGGAAGAAACTGTGCGAGCAGACTTGATTTTAAATGTCTGCGATATTTCTGACGCAAATGTCTCCAATCATATATCCGTTACTGAAAACACGTTGATGGAGTTGAATGCCGCCGCACCCATAATACGGGTATACAATAAATGCGATAAACTTAAAGGCACGGAAGCGCTGTCCGATATACTAAACGATACTAAAACAACAGGACTGTTTGTATCAGCTCTTAGCGGGAAAAACATCGATGTATTATTAGATACAATAAGTCGAAGCGTACTTTCCTGTTATACCAATGTAAAACTTAGTGTGAAGCACGATTCAACGGCAAAAATAATTGCCTTGTTAAATAAATATAATGCACATTTCGACGTAGTATATTCCGAGGACGGAGCAACTATTAACGCTACGCTATCGCGCAAATACATCAATTTATTTGCAGATTATATTGTTTTTTAGCGACACAAAATATATTATTACTGTAATAGTATGCTATGATTGTCTGTTTTTCGACTTACTTATATAAATTTCAGAATTTTAAACGATAATTTTAGAACAAAAGTTTTGATTTTGTATTGCAATTATAAGTAAAATATGTTACACTATTCTTATGAAAAAAGGCGACAAAAGAGTTCAAGAAATATACGAATATATAACGGCTTTCATTGATAACAACGGCTTTCCGCCGTCAATCCGAGAAATAGCAAAGGAATTTTCGATCAAATCTACGTCTACAGTGCACTATTATCTCGAGAAACTGGTAAACTTAGGGCTTATCAGTCAAGATGCAAACAGAAAGCGCGCCGTTACATTGAACAAAACACGTTCAAAATCAAATTACATTCCGTTAGTAGGTAATGTCAGCGCAGGAGCAGGAATTTTGGCTGTCGAAAATGTCGAGGGGGAATTTCCGTTACCGCAAGATATTTTTGGCGGAAACGATTTGTTTATGCTTCGAGTTGAAGGTACAAGCATGATTAACGTCGGAATAAACGACGGAGACATAGTCGTCGTACATTCACAAAATACCGCAGAAATTAACGAGATTGTGGTTGCCTTATGGCAAGATCGGGCTACCGTAAAACGCTTGAAAGCAACGGCTCCCAAACTTATTCTTCATCCCGAAAACGAAGAAATGTCCGATATAGAAATAAACTACGATGAAAACCCCACTATCTTAGGAAAAGTCATAGGCTGTATCAAAAAGTTTTAAAAATATATTATATATATAATACATTTTTTACGAATTAAGAATAAAAATCAAAAATACAAGCTTAAAATCTCTACAAGACTGAGTTCGACGCTACCGAGCCCAGTCTTTTATTTAGATTATTTTATAATTGTTATTAGTTACTTATTTGATTCGACGAAAGTTTTTAACATCAGATATACTTGCAATGCTTTTTATTACAAACAATAATTGTTTTCATCTCATTAGCTCTGAGATATTCAATTTAACTATAAAAAATTTCAACCATTAGCTGTCTGCTATAAATAATTTGAAGTTCATTTTATAATTCACCTTTACGCAAGAATATCATTATCAGTAAGGAAAATTTGCACATAAACGCTTTAAATAATTTCAGCTTAGGCAATACAAAATGACACTTAGAACTTTACTGTAGTATTACTTAATTTTTTATATAAGTAAGTTACGCTACTTTAATAAAAAATCAAACGTCCTTAAAAAATGCGTATTTTTCCAATTTTCTTTCGGTGTCTTTATATCTAGGCATAATATTAGATAAGTAATTTTCAAATTTCTCATCGTGCACAGCATTTCGGAAATGCGCAAATGCGTGCGCAATAATATATCGACGCAATTCTTGCGGCAGTTGAGTTACCCTGTAATCTATCGTCAATACTTTTTGACCTGCATCCGCACAGTTTAACCACACACCGTCTAGTTCCTTAAACTGTATTTTTGACGGACATAATGATACATTTGAACCGAACTCTGATATTTCACTAGCCAAATATAAAGCCGCAACTTTGCGCAAGTAAGCTTTTACGGCTTTAATGCGATCTTGTTTATTCTTAAAAACTTTTTCAGAAATATACAACGTATTGCCGTCCAAATAAGTTTTACTATACATACTTTCTTCGATATTTACGATATCCCCAAGAATCATAGTTGTTTTACCTGCAAATATTCTTTTAATTATTTCGCTATCCAACACACTGTCAAATAATACATTATTACTTTTTGCAGCGGTTTTTTCTTCTTTTAAAACTATGTTTAAATTGTTCTTTTCTGCTTGTTTTTTCGATGCTACCCATTCGGAATTTTCCGCAATAATGCGCTTCAATTTGGCCTGCGAAAGAAAACAATTTGCAACAACTTTCAATACTCCGTTATCATACTTAATTTTTACAATATTCTTGAGTGTTCTGGTTACAATTACTTTCATATACAAATGATAACTTAAAAACTAAATTTATTTTTGTCTTATTGATAAAAAACTTGTCGTTTTTACGATATTTTATATACTATGTCAAAAATAGTATCCTAACTTATTGACAAAATACTACTAATATTCTACAATTACTGACAAGGAGACATAAAATATGAGCGGGGATTTTACATTCTTAAAGGGAAATATAGAAACAATCATTCTTTGTTCTCTTTACAATAATGATAAATACGGCTACGAAATCGCAAAAGAGATCAAAGAACGCACCGACGGCCGATACGAAATCAAACAACCGACTCTTTATTCGTATCTAAAACGCTTAGAAGAAGACGATTTAATTGTTTCGTATTGGGGAGAAAACTCTAACGGCGGACGTAGACGTTATTACAAATTAACTAAAACAGGAAAAACAAATTGTGAACAGTTTATTTCCGAATGGCAATATCAGCGTTCGGTTTTAAGTGATCTTGTAGACGGTACAGCCGAAGGAGAAGAAATAACCCAAGAACAAGCAACCCCGCTCTTTGGACGCAGATCTGCGCGCAAAGACAAAAAGAGCAATGAATTCAAATCCGCGTTAGACGAACAAGATGAAATTGCCAGACGCTTAAATGAACTTATGGGAGACAATACTTCGGATACTAGCAACGACAGTATTAACGAAGAAACGCCTGTCTACGAGCAATCTGCGCCGTCAAGCAATGAAGAAGTCATCGAAACGGAAACGGTTTCAGAAACGCTTACACCTGAAACGTATTCACAAACCGTTACAACATTTGAAGAAAACGTTGACAAATCGCGCTTTGACGTCAACCAAGATAATGCCGAAGAATTTTTGCAGAGTTTTGAAGAACGCGCACGAGAAGTTTCGGAACGCGAACCCGCAGAATCAAACACCGAAGGCGAAAATTACCAGCACGTCATTATGGGAGTTTTGGGCAATCAATTGGATGAAGCGCAACAGTTATCGGCAGACGATGACGCGGACAGAGGTAACACTTATTATGAAGGGCACGCTTTGGCATTAGAGGATGTTGCAGACAGTTTAGCAAAGGAAGGAATACGCGTGCGTATTTACAATCACGCCACTGCCGTTTACAAGTCAAAAATGCTCATTCCGCTTTCTAGAGTATTGTGTCAAACTGCTTGGATAACTTACGCAATTGCATTTTTATACTTCGGTATACTTGCGTTAACGTCAATCACTTTAAAAAACTGGGCACCATTCCTAATTTCATTGGGAGTTTTGCTACTTGTGCCAATAGCATTTTCTATAAACGCTATTGTGGATCCCACCAGAAAAGACAAACCAACATTCAATTTTAGAATTACTATTATTGTTGCAGCTGCTGTCAGCGTGGTAATCATTCTTTCATCGGTAGGTTTCAGCGCACTGGGCAATATTGAATTTTCAGATTTTGTAGCAGTTTCCAAGCAAATACTCATTCCAACTGGAATTGCAATATTGCTCCCCTGCTCAATAGTAATATTCAATCTATTTTACAAAAGATACTAAAAGGTAATTTACCGCACAACGGAGTTAAATAAAGACAAAAGAGAGAAGATTTTAGAAATCTTCTCTCTTTTTGCTTACTTTCATTAGCAAGCGCGCGAAACAACTCCTTGCAAGGGTTAGAAACAAAAACCGAAGCGTTCAACAAAAAAACTTACTCACAACGACATAAAAATTCTCAAATTGTCTTAATGCCGAAAAAAAGTTTTACAACAAAAAAAAATGATGATACCGGTATAGTTTGCGTTACAAGTCAATGTCTCAAATAGCAAATATAAGTACCGATATCATATCCTATAAATTACAATCACTCAATGCTATCAAATCAGATTTTTCATAGCGGTTATGCCCTTGCAAACTTTTTTTATAATTCCAACACTTTATAGCGTCTTGCAACGATTTGCCCTTATTATCTGCAAAAAATTCTCGGATATAAGTATTATATTCAAATTGACTGTCAATAGGTAGTTTATCAGTTTTCTTATGTTCGATTATTGCGTAATACGCTTGTATTGCTTCACGGTATGTCTTTCCTGCATTTGCTTTGAGCCATTTTTGAAACGGAACGATAAATGTAAATTGATTGCCGATGTGTTCTTTGAAAAAAGCCCTGTGCTTTTCGGAACACACAAAATTGCTTTCAATTTCGGTATCGGGCGTGATTATCTGCATTACGGAGTTTCTTTTTCGCTTTTTTATCACGGTTGTGCATTCCCCGGTATTTAGATATGTAGCAATTCTCTCCGTCAATTCCGCTTTACTGCCTGTCGTTTGCAACCCGTTATCACGGCAAAAGCAAACAAGTTCTTCTTTTAGATAATAAAACTGTTTGAAAGTTTCGACATTCATTTCGCAAGATAGTTTCGGACGATTATTCAATTGTGTAACTCCCCGCCTAATTGCATTTAAATTTTGCAAAAGTCCAGTTATGTAATCTATTACGTTAGTTAATAATTCAATTTTATTCTTAAAACAATCCTTCCGGAAAGAATTGATTTATTGTTTTTATTTCCATAAGTATAGAAAATCATCTATGTCTCGCTGTATTACAAAAAATTTTTCAATTTATGTCCTGATAACTTGATTACGAACAAAATATCAACAAGTCTTCCATTACTCGCATCGCACGTTATGATATTAACTTATACTTGTATTCTGTTGTAAAATTCCTTATGACAACTGCAAAAATTTTAAAAAGACATATTTGGTTTACAAATAAAGTTTTAAATATTCCAAAGCAAAATCTTTAATAAGGAATTTCTAATACTTAAATATATGCTATATCAATAAATATTAGAGTTTTGGAACATCCTCCGCATTTACTCGCTTTTTGTTTCATTTTCCAAAGGCAAAGTTCCCGATTCTTTTAAAATTTTCTGATAGCGTTCAACTTCTCCGCGCGCAAGTTTATCGCATGTTTCGTTATGCTCTACATTTGCGTGTCCTTTAACTTTTATAAATTTTACGCTATGTTTTTGCGTTTCGTACAAAAGCGCGCGCCATAAATCTATATTTTTAACTTCGCTTTTAGAAGACGTTTTCCAACCGTTATTCTGCCAAGCAGTAATCCAGTCTTTATTAAACGCGTCTACAATATATTGCGAATCGCTGTAAATTTCACATTCGCAACTCTGATTTAGACACCGCAATGCTTGAATAACCGCAAATAATTCCATACGGTTATTTGTTGTACTTTTATCGTAGCCGCTGATTTGCTTAGGTACGCCGTTATATAAAAGCACTGCTCCCCAACCGCCTATGCCCGGATTGCCCGAACAAGCGCCGTCTGTATAAATAGTTACCTTTTTCATTCTACTCCTAAAAGAAAAGGACACACAACGGTGTATCCTTGCTGGCAGGGGAGACGCGATTCGAACACGCAACCGGCGGTTTTGGAGACCGCTGCTCTACCGTTGAGCCACTCCCCTACATCAACTTTAATTATAAATACTTGCAAACTCTTTGCCTTAATATTATAATGTAACTTAGAACTAATGTCAATTAGTTATGATTATTTAGTAACAAAAAAATCTCTCTGCGATTAGCAAAGAGACTTTTTTAGTTAAAAAAATAAATTACTTGGCAAAGTCTACGCTGCGAGTTTCTCTAATAACGTTAACTTTGATTTGTCCCGGATATTCGAGCTCACTTTCGATTTTACGAGCAATGTCATTTGCCAACAAAACCGTTGTTTCGTCGTTGACTTCTTCCGGTTTTACAATGATGCGAATTTCACGTCCTGCCTGCACTGCGTAGGACTTTTGTACTCCCTTAAATGAATTTGCAATTTCTTCAAGTTTTTCCAGACGTTTAACGTAATTTTCTAACGATTCGCGCCTCGCACCAGGTCTGGCTCCGCTAACAGCATCTGCCGCGGCAACTATTACGGCCTCTACAGTCATCGGCTCTACGTCGCCGTGATGGGATGCAATGCAATTTACAACTTCCTTGCTTTCCTTGTATTTTTTTGCAAGGTCTGCGCCTATTTGCATATGCGTTCCTTCAATTTCCTGATCGACAGCTTTACCTATATCGTGCAATAATGCGCCTCTCTTAGCAAGTGCAACGTCTAACCCCAGTTCCGAAGCCATAATTCCTGCTATATAACTTACTTCAACGGAATGTCTTAATACGTTTTGTCCGTAACTTGTACGGTATTTAAGACGTCCGAGCAATTTTATAATTTCAGGATGCAATCCGAACACACCCGTATCAAAAGACGCGGCTTCTCCTTCGTCTTTGATAGTTATATCCATATCGCGCTTAACTTTTTCTACCATTTCTTCTATACGCGCAGGATGAATACGCCCGTCGGTAATTAACTTTTCGATAGTTATACGAGCAATTTGACGTCTTACAGGGTCAAATCCGGACAGTATTACAACTTCCGGCGTGTCGTCAATAATAAGTTCTACACCTGTAGCATTTTCCAACGCGCGGATATTGCGTCCTTCGCGCCCTATCAAACGCCCTTTCATCTCATCGTTAGGCAACGGCACTGTTGTAACCGTAGTTTCACTGACTTGGTCGCTTGCGCAACGTTGAATTGCAGTAGATATAATTTCGCGCGCTTTTTGTTCTCCGTTAGCCTTTGCTTCGCTTTCGATTTTGCGTACCAACGAAGCCGCTTCTTTGCGGGCGTCGGCGACCATTTCTTCCACCAAAGTTTGTTTGGCTTCTTCCTTAGACAGCCCCGCCACGCGCTCTAATTCTTGCTGTATCTTTTGTTCGGACTTATCAAGGTCTTGTTTGCGCTTGCTAAGTTCGTTTTGTTGGTTAATAAGTTCTTTTTGCTGAACGTCTATTCTGTCTAATTTGTGAAGAAGCAACTCTTCTTTTTTATCCAATGCCTCTTCTTTTTGATTCATCCTGTTCTCTTGCTTAGCAAGTTCGCTGTTGCGTTCTCTGAACTGACGTTCTTGTTCGTTTTTTAATTTTTGAGTTTCTTCTCTTGCCTCTTGAATGGCTTCCCTTTTGAGCGATTTGGCTTCATCCTTTGCCAAATCCAAAATTGCATCTGCTTGTTGCTGCGTCGTGCCAACTATTTTATTTCTATGTCTTCTATATAGTAAAACGCCTACCGCGCCACCGCCTGCCAAACAGAGTATGCCTACGATAATCGGTATTACAATATTAGCCCAAGAAGGGGTCGAAGCAAAGAAGAACTGCAATGCGTTAAGCATATTTATGTCCTCCTTATAATGTTAAAAATGAAAACCTAATTTCACTAACTTATATTTTACTCATTTTTAATCAATATGTCAATACTAACATAATAAATATAGCTATTTTTTATAAAATAATTTTACCGATACGCAAATGTACACAATTAAAACAGCAGTAAAAATGCCGTTGATTCACAACGGCATTTTTCGCTTAGGATTTTATAATTCTTCTGTTCCTGCTTCTGCCTCTTCTTCGGCAGGTTTAAGTCTGTCTCTTATAATTGTAGACAAACTTTCCATAACGTCGGGATGGTTTTCTAAATACAGTTTAGCATTTTCTCTGCCCTGACCGATTTTCTCTCCGTTATAACTAAACCAAGAACCGCTCTTTTCAACAAGACCGTGCGCAACTGCCATATCCAATATGCAACCGGAGTTAGAAATCCCTTTACCGAATATGATTTCAAATTCCGCCGTTTTAAATGGGGGCGCAACTTTATTCTTAACGACTTTAACGCGAGTTTTGCTACCGATAATTTCCGAACCGTCTTTAATTTGGTCCACCTTTCTTACATCCAGACGGACGCTTGAATAGAATTTTAGCGCTTTGCCGCCCGTAGTAGTTTCGGGATTACCGAACATAACTCCGATTTTGTCGCGCAACTGATTGATAAAAATAATACAAGTTTTTGATTTATTGCCTACTGCGATAATTTTACGCAGACATTGAGACATCAATCTTGCTTGTACACCCATATGACTTTCTCCCATATCGCCTTCAAGCTCCGAACGCGGAGTTAACGCCGCAACTGAGTCGACGACAATAAGGTCAACCGCATTACTACGCACCAGATAATCGAGAATATCCAATGCCTGTTCGCCGCTGTCGGGTTGAGAAATATACAATTCGTCAAGGTTAATACCTAAGTTCTTGGCATAAACGGGATCTAACGCCTGTTCTGCATCGATAAAAGCCGCTGTACCGCCCATCTTTTGAACCTGCGCAATAACGTGCAAAGTAACTGTGGTTTTACCTGAAGCCTCGGGTCCGTATATTTCGATTATACGTCCTTTAGGCAATCCTCCGACGCCCAAAGCAACGTCTAACGGTAAACAGCCTGTAGGAATAACTTCTATATTACGCGAAGCGGCATAACTGCCCAACTTCATAATAGAACCTTTACCGAATTCTTTTTCGATTTGTAAAATAGTCTGCTCTAGTGCTTTCTTTTTGTCGTCAGTCATATTATTATCTCCTTAGTATTATCTATACAGTAATTTTGTTATTTTGTCAATGCTTTATATGCAAAATACATTGCCATATTAGCCGCCTGATTTCTGATAGCATTACGGTCGCCCACAAAAATATTTTTATATACAGTTACGCCCTTTTCAGTTGCAATACCTATATAACACAGCCCTACAGGCAAGCCGTCTTCCGACTTAGGCCCTGCAATTCCTGTAATTGATATTGCAATATCGCTACCGTTTTGACGGAGCCCTTGTGCCATTGCTTGCGCTACTTGTTGTGAAACGACGCCGTATTCGTCGATAAAATGGGGATTGATACCCAAGCGCTTGCATTTGGACGCAATTGAATATGTTACGACACCTTCATACAAGACTGCACTTGCGCCGGAAATGTCCACAATCGACGACGCGATCAATCCTCCAGTAACAGATTCCGCAGTAGAAACGGTTTTGTTAAGACTGGTCAATAATTCCACGAGCGTTTCCGAAAGAGACTTGTCGGAATTTGCATAAATGTATTCTCCGAATTGCATTTTAAAGCGTTCCAGCGTATCTTTTACAAAAGATTTAAGGCATTTAGGCGGAAACGTGATTACGATTTTCGTATCCAAATTTGTTGTTTCACATTGACGTGAAACATTGCGCGGCAACGAATTCAGCCTAGCCAAAACATCCCGCTGAGAAAGTCCGAATACTTTAAATACATATTTTAAAGAACTCGAATCGCCTTTGAATAAAATTTTGTAAAGGTAATTTTCGTATACTACCGCACACTCACGCGAATCATCGGGAATAAAAAACACATTGCACTTATTATACTCTCCATAGCAAGCGCATTGATATCCGTATGAAGACGCATAATGGTTAAAAGTTTCCGGAGCAACGCACAACTTATCCATTGCATATTGCGGAGGAACGTCTATATGCGCGAGTTTACAGTACTGCAAAATATTCCGTTCCGCAAATTTGTCGTAAAACATTTGCAAATTAAATGTTTCTGCAAAGAAAGAGCACGACTCTCCGACATTACCTACTACAATCAACGCCTTAGCGCCGCAGTTTACCGCATTACGCGCATACTCCATAGCGGTAGATTTGCTTTTTGTCAACTGCAAATCGTTTTCTGCCATTTCTAAATTTAATTTATCCTGCAAGTACGCTACCGCTTGACTATAATTTTTTGCCAATAACTTTATCATTTGTCTTCAAATACCTTTCTGTTTTGTACCAAATAAATAATTCCCGAAACTATTGTCATTATTACAGCCAACGAGAATATAATTACACCCATTATCCAAATAATATCAAAAGCAAGTGTCCTTGCCGCAGCATCCGAGATATTGTCATTAAAGAAACTTTGCGCATTCAAAAGAACCAATAGCGGCAAACTAATATCCTGCATTACCGTTTTAATTTTACCGAAAATGTTTGCTTGCACTACAATGCCTTTAGACGCGGCTATCATTCTGACAGCGCTGATAAGCAACTCTCTTGCCAAAATAAGGATAGAACCCACGGCCAACAATATTATACCGAACAATTCAATAAAATTAGCGGACGTTGTTAAATTGCCGTTAAAATTGTGGAAATATTGCAACGGATTGGTTGCGACGACACAAAACAAAGCCGCACACACCAGTATTTTATCTGCTATCGGGTCAAGCAACTTTCCTAAGTCGCTTACCATATTATATTTACGCGCAATGTACCCGTCCAAAAAGTCCGTAAAGCAGCAAATTAAAAATATACCGATAGCAACATAAACACCCCATTCGTACGGCAGAAAATACGCCGCAACAAACAACGGTATCATACATATACGCGACAATGATAACCTGTTAGGAATATTCATTCGACTGCCTCTCCTATTAAATCGTATTCTATTACGCCTGTAATTTTTACGTCGTAAAAGTTGCCTAATTGCAACGGTTGTTTTGAAGATACGCGAACTAGCCCGTCAATTTCCGGCGACATAAAATAAGTTCTTCCTGTATAGCAATAATTATTGTCATCGCTTTCGACTGTATTGTCAATTCCATCAATAATTATTTTATGTATTTTGCCAACTTCGTCTATATTAAGTTGTTGAGCAATGCCGTACTGTACGCCGTATAACTGCTCAACATAGCGCTCTTTAAGCTTGTCCGATATTTGCGTATCAAATTTAGCCGCGGCAGTGCCTTCTTCACGCGAATAAGGAAAGAAACCGACATTACGCAACTTGTATTTGGTTAAAAATTGCGCGACTTCGTCAACCGTCTGATGTGTTTCGTACGGAAAACCGCATATAAAGGTTGAACGGACTGAGATGTTTACAGCAGCCAATTTATCGAATAATGCCCGTATAGAATCGCCGTTTGAGCGTCTGTTCATTTTACGCAACATTTCGTTATTAACGTGTTGCAACGGAATATCAACATAATTGACTACCTTATCATTAGTTGCAATCTCTTGTATAAGTTCATCGCTCAGCAATTCGGGATATGCATACAGAATTCTTATCCACTGTATTTGAGATATCTTAGAAATCTCTCGCAACAATTCCACTATTTTGTACTCGCCGTATAAATCCTTACCGTACCTTGTCGTATCCTGCGCCACAAGAATCAATTCTTTAACGCCGTTATCGGCGAGTTCCTGTGTATGGGAAATAATTTTATCCATAGGCACAGACCTATAACGTCCGCGAATATACGGAATTAAACAGTATGTACAATAATTATCGCAGCCGTCGGCAATTTTAAGATAAGCCGTGTGCGGCGCAGTTGTTAATATTCTCGAACCGAACGTTATACCGTTATCGCAAGTGTGGTAAAAGTTACGTTTGCCTCGCAACGTTTCGTCTACAATATCGACAATACGACTATAATCTTGCGTACCGAGTACAGCATCGACTTCATATAAATCTTTATAGACTTCTTCGCCGAATTTTTCGCCCAAGCAACCTGTTAAAATAACTTTTTTACATTTACCGCTTTTTTTATAGCGAATCATTTCAAAAGCGGTATCGATTGCTTCCTTGCGGGCAGACTCTAAAAACGCGCAAGTATTTATAATAATTACGTCGGCATCGACGGGATCGGCGGTAATTTCATAACCGCCGTCAACTAAATTTGCCAACATTACTTCGGTGTCGACACGATTTTTATCGCACCCTAACGACACCACGCCAACTTTTGTTTTCATAAAAATCAGTCTTCCATATCGGGGAATAATTCGTCAAGTTCTTCTAAAGTTACTAAAACTCTGACTTGTTTATTACTAGGATCGCTAGCCGAAAGTTCTTCGACATATTTAAGTTTCTGCAACGAATCCATAATACGTCCTGCACGGTTAAAGCCGATACCTAAGCCGCGCTGGATTGAAGAAATAGACGCGCGTCCGCCGTTCTTTTCCAACCAGAAACGCAGTGCTTTTCTGCAATACGGATCAAGTTGAGGTTCCTTGTTATTTGCGGCGTCTTTTGCCGCTTCCTGTTCAAGCTGAGCTTCAAGTTCCTGTTTGCGGGTAACGAAAATTTCGTCGCCGATTTTGCTGTCGTAATAAACTTCGTTTGCCGACTTTGAATATTCTACCAATGCGCGTATTTCATCGTTGGATATATATGCGCTTTGAACACGGAGCGTATCGCTCGCGCCTGCGCCCAAGAACAACATATCGCCCTTACCCAACAGTTTTTCCGCTCCGCCGCCGTTAAGTATAGTAGAACTGTCCGCTTGCGAAGCAACTTTTAATGCCATTCTGCAAGGAAGGTTGGCTTTGATTGTTCCTGTAATTACGTCTACACTGGGACGTTGAGTTGCAAGAACTATATGAATACCTGCGGCTCTCGACTTTTGCGCCAGCCGCATAAGTTTTTGTTCGAATGCTTTTTTACTAACAGACATCAAGTCTGCCAATTCGTCCACGACAAATACCAAATAAGGTAATTTTTGTGTGATTTTAGGATTGATTCTGCTGTTATACTCGCTAATATTACCAACGCCGCTTGCACGGAACAATTGATAACGCGCTTCCATCTCGTTGATTAAATAATCCATACCGCCGAGAGCGTCTTGAACGTTTGTTATAGCCTCAGCCGTAAGCATATGCGGTATTCCGTTGTATCTAGACAATTCGACGAATTTGGGGTCCACCATAAGAAAACGTACATACTCGGGACCGTATTTATACATCATACTTACTATCAGACAGTTAAGACAAACGCTCTTACCCGAACCGGTTGTACCTGCAATAAGCAAGTGAGGCATATCCGCAAGGTCTGCTACTATTACTTTACCTGTAATCTCACGACCGATTGCAAATACCAAATTGCCTTTGGCTTTGGTAAATTCGTCGCTGTCAAGCAGTCCGCGCAATACTACGGGAGTTTTCTTTTTGTTTGCGACTTCTATACCCACAAGTCCCGTTCCGTGAATAGGCGCTTCGATACGGATATCCTCCTGCGCCTCAACACAGGCTTTAATATCGTCGGAATACTGTCTGAAATCTCCCATACGGGTTTTTTGCGAAAGAACTCTGAATGTATAACGCGTAACGGAAGGTCCTACGATAATATCGGCAATTTCTACTTTTATCCCGAATACCGCTAATTTGTTGGTAATTGCTTCCGCCGAACGCTTTCTGTCGTTTTCTTCGTAGTCTTGTGTTATTGTTACATCGTTAAGCAATTCAAAGGGCGGGATATTATATTCTAAATACTGATGGACAGTCTCCTTCGTTTTTTCCAGTTCGCCCTTGGTCAAGAAATCCATCCCTATTTGGATTCCGCCGTCAACTTTATCTTCGCGTAAAACAGCCACTACTTCATCAGAATCCTCCTTCTTTGAAGACTGCCGTTTTTCTACAACAGACTCTGCAACGGGTCTCTCGGGTGCTTTCTCCGGTACGTTACGTACAACTTCAGTTTGGGAATGTTCTTCTTCCTTGAATACTTGTTCCGTTTCTTTATTAACTATCGGCTCAAATGTTTTAGTTTGGCTAATATCCGAAGAGTCATCTTGCATAGTAGCATCTATTATATCAATCGAATTGGATTGTGTACGACGTTGTTCATAAACAGTTTCAGTTTTTGGCAAAACGGCTTCGTTTGTTGTTTGTATAGGTGTGTGAACTTGCGGTTTTTCCTCAACTACGTCATCCTGTGTTTTATTATAAGAAATTTTCCAATCCGAATTGTTCTCTTCGTCCTTTTTCTGCGATGTCTGAGCCGTTTGATAATATCCTCTGACAATAAAATCGTCTTCTTTTTCTTCCTGTTCTTCCTGTTTGGCAAAAAAAGTATTCCTTCGCGAATTATTATCCGCTTTTACACCTTTGCCGAACAGCAAGTCTTCCGCTTGCGCACGATCATAAGTTTTGGCAGTTTCGGTGTCTATTTTAGATTGTTCTGCCGTATCGTAATGTTCAACGGTTTCTTTTTTAGTAACTTCTACGGGAGAAATCGTAGCCTCCTGTTGCGAAAACAGTATTTCCAGTGCCTTTTGCCTTGCATCCATATTATCGTCGTGAACGATTTCTGGGGCGTCAGTCGTTTCGATAGACGGCTCTATATCGACATTTTTAGACTTTTGAGCCAAAGACAATTTACCCGTAAAATACTTATAGAAGAAATCGCTTGCCATATATACCGTCCAACCGAGCAATCCCACTATAACGACCATCGCCCCGTATATTGTCAAAGCTTTTTCTAAAGCATAGGCAATAATTCCGAAAACAACGCCGCCGAAAGTAGGAACACCCATTTCTCCGTCGTAATAATGGTATACTAAACTGATATAGTTAGAAAAATTATTTGTTCCGCTTTTAGGTATATAAAGCGTAGTTAACGTATGAACAAACAATGCGATAGCGACAAACAGTAAAACAAAATGGATTGCGTATTTTGCTGGAATCTTAACGCTTTTACCTGCCAAAACAAAAGAGCAAGTAACGATCACTGCCGCCATCAATCCATAGAAAGACATACCAAAACTACCGACAAAGAAGTTCGCAAAATCTCTAAACCCCGAATTTAAGTATCTGCCGCAAAAGGCAACTATTATTAAAATAGAAGCCAATGATATACCGATGATACTTCCGACTTTTTTGCCGATGCTGACTTTTTCGGATTTCAAAAATTCCACCTCCAGACAAACGCGTTTAAAACGCAGAAACAATTAAATCGCCTAGATAAATTCTAGGCAATTAAACACTTATACTTATTATACAATATTATGTCAAAATAATCAACAATTCAATATTAAAGAGTAATTACAAATTTTCACTTTTATACTATGCGCAAATCAGCTTATCATTACTTTTTTATATTCAATTTTGACACATAGTGATAGTCGGAAATTTTCGGACCGACATATGCAGACGCATACGACGGAACCAGTACTTCGCGCGCAACGCTGTTTACATCGGAAAGCGTAACGGATTTGTAAGCCTTTATTTCTTTGTCTATATCGAAAACTTCACCGAACTTTAACATTGAGCGTCCGTACAAACGCATAAGAGTCATAGAACTTTCAACATTCATATACAACGCATTTACAGCTTGAATTTTAGCACGGGACAATTCTTTTTCACTTACGCCATCCTGCACAATTTTATTGATTTCATCAGCAATCAGGTTACAAGTTTTTTTGTTGTTTTCCGGACTTAGCCCCGCATAAATTTCAAATGACCCCGCTTTTGAATAATAGGAGGGATACGAATATACGGTATATGCCAGACCGTGCTGTTCTCTTATTACTTGATGCAAACGGCTAGACATACCACCGCCCAAGATACTTGCCAACATATTGTTTGCACAGCGTTTTGGGGAGTTAAAACTATACGCGCCCCAAGCAAGTTGCAAATGAGCCTGCTCGATTTGTTTGAATGAATGGCAAAACTTCGATGTGTAGATAACTTCCGGTTCATCCGAAACTCTAACGGAGCTCATATCACAATTGTTTTCAAAATACCGTTCAATCAGTTTATCTAATTCTTCAATATCAAACTTTCCGCAAACAGAAATGACTGTCGATGACGGAATATAATGTTTTTTCTTAAAATTTAAGATATTATGTCTGTCAGAGTATTTTATATTTTTGACTGTACCAAGTATAGTTTGACCCAATGACTGTTCGGAAAACAATGCTGATGCTACAAGGTCTTGACTGACATCATCGGGAGTGTCCTCGCACATTTTAATCTCTTCAAGCACTACGTTCTTTTCTTTAACAAGTTCTGTTTCGGGTACAGTTGCGTTAAAATACATATCCGATAAAATGTCTATGCATTTTTCTAAATCCTCTGCCGCGCTTTTGGTATAAAAACAAGTATTGTCTTTCGAAGTATAGGCATTGATATTTGCACCTATGTCGTCAATTTCTTCGGATATTTGCAGCGACGTCCGTTTTGCTGTTCCTTTGAACAACAAATGCTCTATAAAATGAGAGTAGCCGTTTGTTTCCTCCGTTTCTCTAACGCACCCTACGTCGACAAATACACCGAAAGAAACGGTATATAAATTATCCATTTTTTTAGCGACAAGTCTCAGTCCGCTTTTGTATTGTTTGTAGAAGTCCATATTTCACCTATATTTTTACTAACCGGAGTGATTGTAAAACCTTTATCTAAATAAAACTTTACAATACGCTCCAATGCCGCGGCAGTATGCTTTGTCGGATGCATTAAAATCAGCTCTCCGCTATCGGTATTTTTTGTAGCGCGCGTATATACTATTTCGCTGTCTTTATCTTTCCAGTCGATTGTGTCGCGAGACCACATTATAGTTCTGTACCCGTTATCTTTAGCCGCATTTAAAGTCTCCGTTCCAAAATCTCCGCTAGGCGGCGCAAACAGCGACATATTAACGCTGCCGTATTCAAACACGATTTTTCCGCAAGCGTTTATTTCCATAACATTTTGATCATAACTAAGTTTACTGTGTTGCTTGTGATGATAGCCGTGATTACCTATTTCGTGTCCGTACCCTATAATTTTTTGCAGCATTTCAGGATACTGAGCAACCCACGAACCTCCGACAAAAAAAGTCGTCGTAACGTCGTACTTGTCAAATATTGCCAACATTTCATCAAGATATTCCGTTCCCCAGTAAACGTTAATCATCAGCGATACCTGTTTATCGCCGCTTCCCCTGTAAATCGGCGCATAATCGTTGTTTTTAAATACGTTTGTCGTTGCGCCCAAGAAACCGACCGAAGCAACCCCGATTACCAAGACGACTAAAATAAAATTTGCTACAATGTGCGTAAAGATACTGTTTTTCATACAATTCACCTAAATTATTATATTTTAATAATCTGATAAATTGCACTTTCTTTTAAAAACATACTAAACAAAATTGCAGTCTACGTAATTCTCTCGAGTAATCTTTTTAAGTTTTCAATTGCAAATGCAATGTACATTTGCATTGATCCGACGATTGCAGTCTTATTTTTTTAACTTAATTACCATTGTGTTGTTTACAAATTTAATTCTCTTATTGACAATTTGTCCCCTATCGCGTCTTGATACCGTACAGCTTAAAGTATAGTTTTCAACTTCAAAATCTAATAAGGCACGGCTATTTATAATATTGCCGAAACGTTTGCAACATTTGCTTCTTTGACAAACCGTTTTATTCAGCAAGCATTAAACAAATTATGTAAATTTGCCCCGCTTGCAAAAACAAACAGGGCAAATAATTTTAACTTTTAACCGATGTTACAGTTTTTTAACTAATTTAAGGTCAATTCTGCCTTTTTCGTCTATTTTGATGACTTTAACCACTACGGTATCGTCAACATTTACAACGTCGGTAACTTTTTCCACACGCTCTTTAGCAAGTTTAGAGATATGAATCATACCGTCTTTACCCGGAGCAAGTTCAACAAATGCGCCAAAATCAAGTATTCTTACAACTTTTCCGGTAAATTCTTCGCCAACCTCGGGATCTTTTGCGATTGCAAGAACCATTTTCTTGGCCTTATCGGACATTTCCTGATCTGCAGTAGCAATAAATACCGTACCGTCATCCGTAATATCGATTTTTACGCCCGTTTCGTCAATTATCTTATTTATTACCTTTCCGCCGCTGCCGATAACTTCTCTAATTTTATCGGGATCGATATTGAACGAGATAATCTTAGGCGCATACTTTGAAAGTTCCGTTCTGGGAGCAGGCAACACCTTTAACATTTGTTCCAAAATAAACAATCTGCCTTGACGGGCTTGTTCTAATGCAGTACGCAAAATTTGTTCGTCGATACCTTTAATCTTGATATCCATTTGTATTGCAGTAATACCTTGACTTGTACCTGCAACTTTGAAGTCCATATCTCCCAAGAAGTCTTCAAGCCCTTGAATGTCCGAAAGAATTGCAACTTTAGAGCCGTCTTCCGATTTCATAAGCCCCATAGCAATACCTGCGACAGGTGCTTTGATAGGAACGCCTGCGTCCATAAGAGCCAATGTAGAGCCGCAAATACTCGCTTGAGATGTACTGCCGTTACTGCTGACAACTTCCGAAACGGTACGGATTGCATAGGGGAAATCCGCTTCGCTGGGGATAACAGGATCCAACGCTCTCTCTGCCAACGCGCCGTGTCCGATTTCACGTCTGCCCGGACTACGCAAAGGCTTTGCTTCACCGGTGGAATATCCCGGCATATTGTAATGATGCATATAGCGCTTGAAAGTATCGGTGTCATCAAGATTTTCAAGCTTTTGAACTTCGCTGATAGTTCCCAATGTTGCCGTAGTAATTACCTGAGTCATTCCGCGGGTAAATACTCCGCTACCGTGAACTCTGGGTAAAATTCCGGCTTCGCACCAAATAGGACGGATTTCGGTAAGTTTTCTTCCGTCAGGACGAATTCCTTCGTTAAGAATTCTAGCGCGAACTTTTTCTTTAGTCATTTTATAGAGAACATCGCCGATATCTGCAACAACATCGGGATTTGTCTGTTCAAAGTGTTCGGTAACAATTCTTTCAACTTCGTCTTGATTAGCTTGACGCTCATATCTGTCAAAAGTCTCCAGTGCCTTTGTCAACATTTTGTCGGCATAAGGACGAATGATAGCTTCGTGTTCGCTTGAAGGCAAATGCAATTCTATGTCTCTCTTGGGTTTGCCGACTTCTTTAGCAATAAACTCAATGAACGCACATTGCTCTTTGATAGCTTCGTGTCCAAACAAAATAGCGTCCAACATTTCTTTTTCGGAGATTTCGTTAGCACCGGCTTCAACCATCATAATAGCATCTTTGGTACCGGCAAGATTAAGATTAAGTCTGCTGTGTTCTTTTTGTTCTGTTGTAGGGTTAATAATATATTTGCCGTCAACATAACCGACAACAACGCTACCCGTAGGACCTGCAAACGGAATATCCGATATTGACAACGCTATCGAACTACCCATCATTGCGTATACTTCCGGTTGAATATCAGGTTCTACCGACATTGCCGTAGATATAACGGATACGTCGTTTAAAAATCCTTTAGGAAATAGCGGTCTGATAGGTCTGTCTATTAAACGAGAAGTTAATATAGCCTTATCGCTTGCACGACCTTCTCTCTTTTTAAATCCGCCGGGAATTTTACCGACAGAGTACATCTTTTCTTCAAAATCAACACCCAAAGGGAAGAAATCGATTCCGTCTCTGGGTTTATCTGCCAAGGTAACGTTTGTCATTACAACCGTTTCGCCGCAAGAAACCATACAAGAACCGTTCGATTGTTCTGCATACTTGCCTACTTCTACTTCAACTGTTCTTCCTCCGATTTCTGTTTCGAAAATATGGTAAACTCTATTTCCGATTTTGCCTTCTTTTTTTCTAAATTTTTCCATTTTTCCATTCTCCTTTCACTTATTTTCCCACGAAAACCGCATAAAATCAGTTTTCAGTAACTGTCAGTTTTAAACCGCATAGCAACAATGCGCCGTCCAAAGCTACTCTTTCCGAATAGCACGTTGTATTTATTCATAACCGTTTGGCATCAGAATGTTAAAGTAGATAATTACTTTACCGCAAACGCTGAATAACTATATTTCAGATACCTTTACCACATAAATACTGCGTAAATTATTGATAACAGCAATTGTAGACTAGCAGTATATAAATTGCATTACAACATAAATAGTATTTGATGCATTAGCAAATATTAAACTTATGTAAAGCCATTGCGATATAAACACTAAAAAAGGAGAAAGGGCGAAGATATTTCAGCCCCGTCTCCTTTCTTTTTACTATTTACGAAGACCTAAATCAGCAATGATTTTACGGTATTTTTCAATATCGGTTTGTTTAAGATAGTCAAGCAAACCCTTTCTGCGTCCAACCATTTGAAGCAGACCGCGTCTTGAGTGGTGATCCTTTTGATGCGTTCTAAGGTGCTCTGTAAGATGATTGATACGTTCCGTAAGTAATGCGATTTGAACTTCAGGCGAACCCGTATCGCCTTCTTTCCTGCCGTATTTGGCAATAATTTCTTGCTTTGTCATTTTAATATTCTCCTTTATTTATTTGCCGCAAACCACGAAGAGAGTCGGAGTCGTCTACGCTTCGGAGTAAACGGTAGTTAACAATTATATATTAGCCGTCTTCGCGTTCTGTAACAACTTGTTCCGGACGCGGCAACAACGCTTTTCTAGACAAGGTAATACGCTTGTTTTCAGCGTCAAATTCAAGCACTTCTACTTCGATTTCATCGCCGACTTTTAAAGCTTTGTTTATATCGTCAAGCCATTCCCACGAAACATTCGATACGTGTAGCAAGCCATCAATATGCTTATCTAATTCTATAAATGCGCCAAACGGCATAATGCGCGCAACTTTTCCCTTAACTACGGCACCGATAGTAAATTTTTCTTCGGCAAGTTGCCAAGGTTCAGGTTGAAGTTGTTTATAGCCTAACGAAACCCTGTTCTTTTCTCTGTCGAGTGCAAGAACAACAAATTCGTATGTTTGACCTATTTCCAAAACGTCTTGAGGTCCTTTTATATGATCCCATGCAAGATCGGATGTATGCGCCAAGCAGTCGAAGCCGCGAACGGATACAAACGCTCCGAATGAAGCAAAACGCAAAACTTTACCTTCAACAATTTCGCCGACTTCAATATTATTCCAAAATTCGTCTTCTTTTGCTTTCTTTTCGGCAAGCAAAATAGTCTTTTGACTTGCAAATATAACGCGTTTATTATCGTCTACTTTATCTGCTCCGCTAACGACCAAACGCAAAGTCTTGCCTAAGTAAGCGTCAAGGTTTTTAACGTAACCGATTTTAATCTGAGAAGCGTGGACGATAACAGTATAGCTGCCGAGTTTACCAGTCAAACATTCCTTGCCTACACGAGTCATCAAACAAGAGAATTCGGCGCCTTCTTTAATACCTGAAACAAGCGCGTCATCTTTGTATCTTTCATCGATAACTTTCTTAGATAAAGTTATTCCTTTATCAACAGAAATTACTGCACATTCCAGCATTGATTCGGCGGACAAATCTTTTTTAACGCTTTGATAATCGCCGTCGATAGACAATTCGTCGTTAGGAATAAATCCTTCTTTTTTGGAACTGGGTATATTGACGTATACTCCGTCGTCGCTTACTAAAACTACGCGGCATTTAACTTTTTGTCCGAGTTTGTATCTTTGTCCTTCTTTCATTTCGGACACTGCTTTTGCAAGCATTGCTTCGTCTTTGCCCATTGCTTTTTCTTCCGTAGTAACAGTTACTCCGTCAGACTCTACCGTTTCAACAGAAACAGTATCTTTTGCATTTTCAATCATTCTTTCAAAAACCCCCTTAATCAACTCTGTCGGAGTTGATGCGCCTGAGATAACACAGACATTCTTACAATTAGTCAGGTCAATATCAAAACCTTTGCCGTCCGTTAACACCGCTTTACAATTCTGCGCAGCAATATCAAACAATCTGCGGGTATTAGAACTGTTGGCGTCCCCTACTATAATTGCCGTATCGCAGCGTGCGGACAGTTTTTGGGCATAATACTGCCTTTGTAAAGTAGTATAACAAATTGTATTAAATATTTCAAGCGTTTTAACGCTGTCTGACGAAATATTTTGCAAACTTTTTTCAAACAAACGGCTGTCAAAGGTTGTTTGAAACATTATTAGCGCCTTATCGCAATTGTCCAAGACAAGTTTGCTTTGACCGTCAAAAATAATCGCGGAATTATCGCACCACCCGTTAACGCCTATAATCTCGGGGTGGTTTTTGTCGCCTACGAGAACAATTTGATAGCCTTTGGCGTGATAATCGCTAGCCTTGCGCTGTATTGCCTTTACAGACGGACAAGTGGCGTCCATTATAGTTATATTTCTTGATTTAGCATTATCGTAAACGCTTTTACCCACACCGTGAGCGCGTATAATAAGTGTTTCGCCGTCAGGCACTTCGTCTACCGAATTAACGGTAACAATGCCGTGTTCGCTCAACTGTTTCGATACGGTTTTGTTGTGTACGATTTGCCCCAAACAATACGATTTTCCTTTGACGGAAAGAGCTTTGTTTATTGCCGACGAAACGCCGTTGCAAAAGCCTGTTTCTCGGGGAATGAAAATTTTCACTTATGCCACCTAATCCGTTTCCGACAAGTCCGTATCACCCGAACTGCTCTGACTACGGGCGACAACTTGTTTTTTAAACGTTCGTTGTTTATCGTTATACGCTTTAAGTTTTGCAATTTCTTTTTTGGTGCGTTTTCTGCGTTTAACGCCTTTCTTTTCCAAATATGTATTCAATCTTATACGCAATTCGTCAACGTGCGCTTTTATAATCTCTGTTGCTTGAGCCAACGTATCGTGATTTATAGGCTTATCGTAAAACTCGTCTAAGGTGAACTCTTCCCCGACAAGTATGTAATTCTTTTTGCAAACTTTAGTTTTATCCCATATATAAAAGGGTCTTATGGGCGCGTGCGTCTTTATAGCAAATAATGCCGCCCCTGTATGGAAAGTTTGCAGACAATCGATATCGGGATTACGCGTCCCTTCAGGAAAAAGGAAAACTGCCTTATCGTCTTTGAGAAGTTTTAAAATGGTCTTGGTCGCAGTTATATCTGCGTCTCCGCGCCTGACAGGCACAAAGTCCAATCCGTCAAAGACCCAACGCAAAAAAGCAACCTTTTGAAATTCTGCTTTGTAAACAAAAGACAGGATATTTTTTGTCCACATTGTAAAGACAACCGGATCCCATCCCGATATATGGTTCCCCAGTACTAGGCTTCTTTTATTCGGAATATTCCTTTCTCCGTATATTTTTGTTGGGAAAAATGGTCTAACAATAACTCTGACCATTCTAACCAACATATTTACAAATTTATTCATCAAGCCTCCGCAAATACATTTATGCAATGCATAACAAGATAATTCTAACAAAGAGACAGTTATTAGTCAAATAAAATGATTTAATATCTAAATTAAAAACATTCAGGCAAGGTCTTTACGCAAATCTTTTGCTTTTCCCAAATAACAATGCTTACAATTACTTTGCGATAGACCGGGTACGAATACGCATACTCTTATGCAACCGCGCATACTTCCAGCAACATACATCTCCGAAAAGCACATAAATGCCACATTTGTTAAAGAAAGTTTTTCACGTACGGATTTGGCAGGATAACACGCATCTAAATCTTCAGTAGCAGAAAAAAATACCGCGTCTATATCTTTTGCAGAAATACCGTTAGCTTTTATTATACTCTCGATTAGTTCTACAGATTTTTCTTCAATGTCTTTTACATTATTAGTAACGCATACAGCCCCGCGAATAGCTCCCATAAATTAAACTCCTTTGATTTCAACTGCGCGATGCGGACGTTCCCGCGACATATCCAGTAGAAAGCGCTATTTGTATATTATATCCGCCCGTATAAGCGTCCACGTCTATAAGTTCTCCTGCAAAATACAAACCTTTAACCAACTTGCTTTCCATTGTGGAGGGATTTATTTCGCTAACGTCTACGCCGCCGGAAGTTACGATACCGAACTCGATATCGTCCAACTTTACAAACGGAAATTTCAAAGCTTTTATGACTCCAACCAAATTCGTACGCTCATTAACAGTAATTTGGTTGACTTTTTTGTCGAACGGAATACCGCTGCGCTCTACAATAAGCTTAGTTAAACGTTCGGGCAGTAAGTCGCTTAGCGAATTGATAAAGTTTTTATTCATACGCGTTGCAAAATCACGTAAAATACGGGAATCAAGTTTATCTCTATCCAATGCGGGTTTCAAATCAATAACAATATTTAAATGCTTGTAACTACCAAGTCGATTTATACGCGAAGATAGCGTTAAAACAGCCGGACCGCTGACGCCGTCTTTGGTAAATAACATTTCGCCGAATTCGCTATCAAAAATATTCCCGTTACTATCTGCAATACCTACAGTTACATTTTTTAAAGATAACCCCTCAAGCCCACTTGTACCGCTTGCAATTATTCGGCAAAGAGACGGATGCAACAATGTAACAGAATGTCCCAACGCTCTGGCAAAACGGTAACCGTCGCCTGTGCTTCCCGTAGCGCTGTAACTAACGCCTCCTGTTGCCAAAATTACCTTATCAAACTTTATTATGTCTGTAATAGTAGTTAACAAAAACGCATTTTGTTGATATTCTAATGCCAAAATCTCACAGTTTAACCTAGTCTCAATACCTAAATGCTGCAGCTCGTTTGAAAACGTTTTAAT
The DNA here is from genome assembly GCA_947053925.1 of uncultured Clostridia bacterium. Classification (GTDB taxonomy): domain Bacteria; phylum Bacillota; class Clostridia; order Christensenellales; family CAG-314; genus Fimimonas. The sequence goes on along the minus strand of CAMRUG010000002.1, from coordinate 157,315 downwards.
AACATCGCTAGATTTATCCGATAGCGGAAACACCCTATTGCCGCGCTCGGTTTTAGTTTTCAGTCCGCGGCTCTCGCAAAAAGACACGGTATCGCTAGGAGAAAATCTGCGTATGGCACCGAACAAAAACTTACTGTTAGTAACCACGTTCGAAAGAAATTCCTGTTCAGTGCAATTATTTGTTATATTACACCTTCCTTTACCGCTAATGTAAAGTTTTTTCCCCAACTTTTCATTCTTCTCAAACAATGTTACATCCGCGCCGTTTTGCGCCGCGCTTATTGCAGCCATCATTCCTGCAGGACCGCCGCCTATTACCGCAATTTTCATTTTTCAAGCACTTTGCATTTTCTCAATGCCGCGTTATCAGTTCTCAATATTGTTACAGGCGTAATTGCAATATATCCGTCCTCTACAAACGGAATGTCAGTACCGTCATTATCGCCTATGGGTTGTCTGTCGCCCAAAACTCGCCAAGTGTCGCCCCCGAGATGTTCAAATCTGTCGGCAAATATCCTTAGCATACTCAACGGACAAACTTTAACCCCTTTAACGCTTGAAATAGGCAAATCAGGAACATTGACGCTTATCAATGACGTTTCTCCGCAACAATCCAATAACGATTCTAAATTTTCAACGACATAGTCCACCGCCGTTCCGAATGAACCACCGTCAGGGTGCCAACCTTTGCGAGACAAGGCGATACTCTTTATTTCTTGCATTACTCCTTCTTCGGCTGCTGCCACCGTACCGGAGTAAATTACCGCAAAACCGTAATTTTCTCCGTTATTGGGACCGGATATTAAAGCGTCAAACTTAACGCCTAATTGGCAAGCCGCAAATTTTACGCAGTCTGCAGGTGTACCCGAACAAGCATAGGCAACTTTTGCGCCGCAATAACTGTCGAGTTGTCGAATAGTTAATTCTTTATAAATATTTACAGAATGGGAAAATGCCGAACGCTGACTGTCGGGCGCCACCACATAAACTTCGTGTCCCGCACTGCTCAGTCTTTCTGCAAGCAACATCAATCCGCCACTTTCATAACCATCGTCATTTGTCAATAAAATTTTCATATTTGATCTCCGATTTTCTCTCTTAAACTTTCAATAAATTTGATTACATTTTTTTCAGATAATCTATTTCCAACTCATTCAAAAATCTATATTCCCCGCGTTTTAAGCCGCCTAAACGCAAATCGCCTATTGCAACACGCTTCAAAAACTCAACTTCCTTGCCTACCGCTTCGAACATTTTCCTTACTTGATGGTTACGCCCCTCGTGAATAATTACTTCGCAACGCGTATGGTGCTGATCTTGTTCTAAAATTTTTACTTTGGCGGGAGCAGTTTTAACCCCGTCAATCAGTACGCCGCGTTCCATTTGTATACGCTCACTTTCTTTGAGTATCCCCGAAACACGGCAAACATAAGTTTTGTTAATTTCGTTACGCGGATGAGTAAGCCGATTAGACAGGTCTCCGTCGTTAGTCAAAATTAACAGCCCCTCGGTGTCATAATCTAAACGCCCAACAGGATACAGACGTGCCTTTAAATCAATAAAATCCATTACGGTTTTACGCCCCAAATCATCCTTTACAGTTGTTACACACCCTTTAGGCTTGTGCAGCATCAAATAATATAATTTTTGTTTGTCTCCTACACGTTTATCCTTAACGGTTATTTTGTCATTTTCGCTTACGGTCTGACCAAGCACCGCCACCTTACCGTTTACTTTAACAAATCCGTCTTTGATAAGAGCGTCGCATTCTCTACGACTGCCTACACCGCAATCGGCAAGATATTTATTTAGCCTATACATATTTCACCTACTATCAATCAATAAATAAATTGACTGAGTACATTTACTCAGCATAATTAGATACAGAAACAACTAATTTGAATTATATAATATCAATTATTAAATTTAATTCCTTAGCGTAATCAATGAGATATAACTAATATTATATATAATATATTAACCTTTTTTACGCAAAAAATCAAGCAATAAGAATACGATAATAAATAATATAAAAAACAAACAGATACAAAATTATGTGTGCCCCAAAACTGTACTTGGCTTAACAATAATGTTTCAATTTACTTAAATTTATCAAGATAATTCCCATCAATAATTATTTTAACACTTAACCAGAGACCCAATACACACGAAAGTTTGTCAGAATTCGAAAAATAAGTAGCAAAAAAACTAACGCAATGCGCAAAGCATAACAAAGGAACTAATTTTATTACTAAGATTCATTATTCCCAGCTTATAAATAATATACTTTTCGCGCAATATGACGCTATAGCAGTTTGCATAAAATTTTTAGCAATGTACACGCTATTGCAATCTAAAATTTGTTTTGACTAAAACCGCAATATACAATAGTTACTTTATCACTAATATACTTTTTACGAGTGTATCTTGATACATAAACGCGGAATTGCTTTATAACAATTCCGCGTTAAAACATAATTCATTTATTAAATAAAATTTTACGTCAATTCTACAAGATTTTTTTCGTAAATTAAGTTGCCGCTCAAATAAACTTGAATGGAGTTTTGCGACGAATCGACTTCAACGGTTAGCATTTCGCCATCCTTAACAGGATACGCAAAACGCTCGGGGGCGTACAGATAAATTTTACGTCCTTTTTCGGTTTTGCTTCCGCATACTTTATTTTCAGGCACCGCTACTTTTAATTTATAGTTTTCAAAAGCGGCGTTTAGCATACGAGACGAATCCTCAAACATCGGACCGCAATTCAAAACCACAACTACAACTTGCATACCGTTTCTGGTAGCACTCCCGACAAAGCATCTCCCAGCCTTTTTTGTATAGCCTGTTTTAACACCGTCAGCGCAGTCAAAGCCGGAGAGAAGTTTGTTCTTATTGACTAATACCCTATCATACTCATACCCCTCATTTGAGATACGAATAGTTTTAGTTGATACGATTTGACGGAAATCAGAATTTTCTAAAGCGCGACACGTTATAGTTGCCAAATCGCGCGCAGACGTGTAATGGTTATCGTCGTGCAGTCCGTGCGGATTTACAAAATTACTGTCCGAACAGCCGAGTTCGCGAGCGGTATCATTCATCATATTTGCAAAATGCTCTATATCTCCGCCGACGTGCAAAGCCAACGCCACAGCGGCGTCATTACCGCTTCTTAACATTAAACCGTATAACAACTCCCTTACCGTTAAGTGCTCACCCTCACGCAGATATATAGATGAACCTTCTATTCCGCACGCATTTCGGGGAATTTCTACAATGTCGTCCAAATTGCTGTTATTTAAAACCGTTAAAGCCGTTACTATTTTTGTCGTGCTCGCCATAGGCAAATGTTTATCCGCATTAGACTCGTACAAAACCCTGCGGCTAGAACGCTCCATAACCATTGCACTTTGCGCGACCGTATTAAAGCCCGAAATCTCGGCAAATGCAAAAGTACTTCCCAAAATTGACAAAATCAATATGAATGTTACTAATATCAGCAATTTTAAAATAATATTCTGTTTCATCAGTCCTTTTTTAAAGCATCGGCAACGTCTTTTGCAACGTTAAATATCTTATCGAACGTACTGCTTCTGTCTGTATCCAACACTTTCACTCCGTTTTTATTGATAACTAAAAAACAAACGGGAGTAAGGCTTGCACCGCCGCCCGACCCGCCTGCGAAATTAGCGTCTGTGTCGCTTTTAAAACCGTGTTTTGCCGATTTATTTCCGTACTCGCCTCCGCCTGCCATAAAAGCAAAGTTAATTTGCGACACAGGCAAGACTGTCGTTCCGTCCATTGTTACGATAGGTTTTCCGATTATTGTATTAACTTCGGCAACTTTGCTCAAATTAGAAACCGCTGTTTCTACAATTTCGCTTATTTGCGCATCCATAATTGCACTCCCTGTTTAAGTAGAAAAAATGATAGTTCTGCAACGTTGACGCTTACGGCAACTTGAAAACAAGCTCTGCTTTCGCCCGAACATACTAAAACATTGCTTGCAATTTGACAATTAGTTATACCGCAAGCGACACCGGTGATTAAAGCGCAAATAATGTTTTCTGCCAAAATAGCTTGCGCAGACACATTAGATAGATTATTTTGTAACGATACAAAAATTTTATCTACCGTTATACACTTTATTAAATTTGCTTCACCGCCTTTATTCAGTTGGGTGATATCCAATTCTGTTTCCACTGTGCCGTTACAAATAATATTTTTGCCGCAAAGTCTAGCCGTTTCATCAAAAACTTTTATTCCCAAAACGGTTGCTTGCATATCCGCTCTTAAAGTTGCAGGAAATATTTTTGCATCAATTTTTATTCTAATCGGTGTAAAAATAAGCAAAATAAATAGCAACGTTGCAGTGCAAACTATCATAATCTTATTGTGATATAAATTTTGTGAAAATATACGGCAAAATTGAAAGTTTGCGAATATAGTAAAATTGACATTTAATGCGCCCGTGTGTTAAAATATTTTTATGAGCAACTCAATTACAAAATATCCTATAATACTCGTCCACGGCATAATGGTAAAGGATTTCATATTCTTTAAAGCATTTGGACGTATTGAAAAATATTTAAAAAAATCCGGATATACCGTCTACACAGCAATTACCGACGGTTTTGGCACGGTAGAAAATAACGCTACACAATTAAAACAGTTTATAGAGTTAATAATGACAGAGCATAATACGGATAAAGTAAATATAATTGCTCACTCCAAAGGCGGATTAGACAGCAAATATATGATTGAAAATTTGGATATGACTAGTCATGTTGCTTCTCTTACAACATTGTGCACTCCATTTAAAGGCTCGCCAATGGCATCCTATTTGCTAAAATGTCCTCACCGTCTACTGAAATTTGCGGCATTTTGGACAAACTTGTGGTATAGAATTTTAAACGACAAGCATCCCGATAGTTTAACAGTATGCGAGCAATTACAATTGCACCCGACTGTCGAGCTTACCGAATTACCGCAATCAATATACTGCCAAAGTTATTCGGCAACAATGAACCGTAGACGCGATGACATTTTAATGCTTGTGCCGTTCTCGTTAATACGCCGATATGCAAAAGAGGCATCCGACGGTTTGGTTACGTTAGAATCTTCTAAATACGGGGTTTACCGCGGAGACTGTTTGCCCGAATCTACTTCTCACTCACAAATTATCGGTTTCGCTTCAAACAAAAAGAAAAGGCGCCGCATTTACTCATTTTATCTGAATTTGGCAGAAGAATTAGCGCAAATGGGATTCTAGACGATATTTCTATATGTTATGTCTGACATATTATTATAGATTTTTAAATTTACTGCAATAAAAATATATTTTTTCATTTAAACACATACTATCCGCATGAAAAAAATTGCACTGTTTATTGCTGTTGTATTAGTTATTATAACGCTATTATGCACTACGTCATTTGTTTTTGCCGAGCAATCTCAGGAAAGCATCGATTTGCCGATTTTAATGTATCACAGCGTTTTAAAAAGCAAAACGGGAACTTATATTGTAAGTCCAGCGCAACTCGAAGCAGATTTTAATAAAATAGTAAAAGAAGGTTACACAGCAGTGTCAACAGAACAGGTAATAAACTTTATTGACGGAACGGGCACACTTCCGAGCAAGCCTATTATGATAACGTTTGACGACGGTCATTTCAATAACATTTATTACGCCAAACCTCTATTAGAAAAATACGGTCTGAAAGCAGTATTTAACGTTATCGGTAAATTTTCGGACTTTACTACCAACTCTGGAGATACAGACAATCCTAATTACTCACACGCAACTTGGACAGAAATAGGCGAACTTTCACACGGAAACGTTATGGAAATAGGCAACCACACCTACAATATGCACAACTACAAACCGCGATTCGGCATTGCGCAGAAATATAACGAAAGCGATGAAGAATATGTAAAAGCTTTGCAAAACGACATAGGAAAATTACAAAAAATTTTATTTGAAAACACAGGAAAACAATGCAAAGTACTTGCATATCCCTTCGGAAAATATAGCGAACTGGCAGAAAAAACATTGACGCAGATGGGATTTAGAATGATGTTTACTTGCAACGAGGGCGTAAGCACAATTACACGCGGCAAACCACAAAGTTTATATAAACTAAAAAGAATAAACCGAAGCGGTAAATACGACGTTGAGACCGTTTTTCAAAAAATCAAATCAAAATAAATTAGTAACAATAAAAATACCTGTCTTGTTTTTTAGACAGGTATTTTTAAACTCGCACACTACTTTGCGTATTTTCTATTACTTAACCATATTTTTACGCAAGACAAAGTAATCGCCATACTGCGTTCCGTCGTGCCCTACAAGTTTTTCTTTTGCGCAGACAAAACCCAGCTTGTTCAATGCCGCAATCCTTTCTGTAGCTTTTGCTATTGCTTTTGTTGCAACCATACTGCAACCGAAAAGGTTTAAAGAAGGTTCGGCTATCAAAGACATTATCGATTCAATTTCATCCGATTTTTCGTAATCGCTGCGCAAGTCCAGACGAAGCAAAGCACAATCTGTAAAATAGTCTTCTGCATCTCTTTTGAATGCTTCGATTGTTCCGATAACTGAACCGTTTGCATTGTCTACAACAGACCAACGCACGAACCAGCCGTTAGCGTACGCTTCCACCCAAAAGTCCACCGCTTGCTGCATACGTTCAAAGGTTGTATAATAAAAATCATCTCCATGACAGTTATCACAGTTAAACAGTTTTACAGCATCAACATCGCTATAAACTTTTAGTAAGTCTTGCGTGTCAGGCTTTTCTATCAATCTTAAGCAATATTTAGCATTGCTAAATTGGGGACAATTTTTGTATACATTCATAATTTCACCTCATTAAGAATAATTATCTAAACTTCTTAGACATTTTATTAAAGTATTCTTTGTATGCAGTATCGTATTCTTCTCTTGAAAAGAAAAAATCCGTTTGAACAGCGTTATCAAACTTATAAGAAACTATTTTTTGCCGAACAGATAATTGCCAATCAAGAGCGGACATTCTCCAACCGCCTTTCAAAATTTGCTCTGATTGAGCAGTTAAAACAAATTTATTCATTTGCTTTACAATCAGATTTCCCTTTAAAAGATTATTAACCGATTGTAAAATATCATCGTAATTCAATACCGAATGGTCAAGCATATCTATTTCGCTTATCCATCTTTCCAAATCTATTTTTCCTTTTATGACGCACAAAACAAGTCCGTCTATCCCGCGAAAATTTTCTATCATTACAAACAATCTCTTTATAGTGTTTGCAAAACTAAAGCCTTTTTCGGACAGAAGTTTGAACATTTTCCGCATTTAATACACTTGTCATAATTTATTGTGGGAGCGTGGAATTTTTCTTGAGTAAGCGCACCTACGGGACAAACTTTTACCGCAGGACAAACGTGATTTTGAGGACATTTTTCTTCTACAATTACAAGTTTATTTTCCATAATATTTTCCTAATTCCAAAGTAGTAAATTTTTTATATCGCAATACAAGATACTTGTTACAAACAACGGCATTTACGCACAAAACAAAGCAATAAACTTTAAACAATTACCGTTAGGTTTGTTATTTAATAATATAACACACACGAATAATATTTAACGCAAAATTCTAGTTATAGCGTGATGTGTTGTATAATAGTTGTTAGACGTAGTTAGTTGTAGTTAAACGTACTTAAACTCGGTTACGTATTCTATTATATAACACACACGAGCGACATATAACGAAAGATACCATTACTCACGGGATGTATTGTATAATAGTGATTAACAGTAGTTAGTTGCAACTAAACGTCATTAGTTGTCGTTTGTATTCTATTATATCGTACACGAACGCCACTCACCGCTAAATTAACATTATAAACGCGATACGATGTAATGGCGAATGATTAAAATTAGTTAATCGTATTTAAACGCCGTTAATCTTAGTTAGGTTTACTATTATAACAGGTTTTAAACTGAAAGTAAATGTACCGCTGACAATTTGTCAGTTGCTATACAAATTTTTATCACAATTAGTTAAGACAACTAACAATACGCGGACAATTTATATTATTACAAATTTTAGCAGCTCTATATTGTTTAGATATACTCTTATATATTTACTGCGCATTTTCTTTCTCGTTTTTGGTCTTCTTTTTGCCCTTTAAAAAGATAAACCATATATCAAAACCGACTGCGCAAACACTTGCTATTGTCAATAGAATTGAAAGCGCCACCATAAGCTCATAGTGAGTTTCCCTGCCTACCGCTATGCTGTTTCCCCTTCCGTCAATATAAATATCTACTTTTGTTCCTCTATAACTTTCTGCAACCGCGTGCCACGTAGCGCCGTCTTTCGCTACTCCGCTGTATTTTATTCCATTCTCATCAATATATTCATACCACAATTCAAATATATGCGGCGGAGCAGAACCTCCGCGGGATTTGTCATGAATTCTAACTATCTCCGCTTGCACAATTACACCGCCGTCGATAGCTTCTTGCCTCCACACTTCTTCTTTACAAGCGTACCAAAGTCGCCCTGCGCCTGCAATTAATACTAAAGCCAGAACAATAAACGGTATATAGCAGACCCAAAGACTGAGTTTTTTTCTCGTTTCTAATTTCATTTTTTCTCCAAATGTCAATTTGGCAACTGCCAACAGTTAACAATGAGTAAATAAACTGATGTATATTTTCTTAAAGAAATATAATATATTGTAGCAGAAATTACAGTCATTTTCAAGTATATAGTTTAGAAAGAACAGTATTAAGTTTATTGCATAAATTTACTAATAAAACCTATTGCTGCATTTCAAATAAAAGCCGTTCTTAATATAAAGAATACATTTAATCTATATTATTATAATTTGATTATAAAATTTCTGTATTACGAAATCTAATTTTACGATGATTTACACAATATTTTTTAAAGTATATTTAGTGCTGCATTGCTTTCCAAATAAACAAAGTTAAAAAATTACCGTTATTTTATTATACTCTTTTCTTGGCAGTTACTTTTCAAATTCATATAACTCTATTCCGTTTTTGTTTTTCTCCGCCGTATGCAAATAAAAAGACCTTAATACATTTTATTTTACAACAATTTTGCGCACTAAAAAATTAACTTAAAAAGTGCAAAAAACACAAAACTTTTCATTTAATAATGATTCGTTGTAGAATTTGACAAGCAAACGAGGAATTTGTCCGTTTGCGCAGAAACGGTAAGTGAAGAAAAGTGAACGTTATGTCTTTTAAAACTGTCTGCACTACCTAAAAAATAACATAGCATAAGAAATAATAAAAAACGCACCGTTTTACGTTCCATTTGTTGCGACACATAGCAGGTTGCTATATGGTGGAAAAGCAGTAATCTAAAACGAATAATCAAACTGTAATTTGTTTTTGATTTATTACATAACGATAATGTGGCATATCTACATCTTTATAATGCTTTATCCAAGTATCTTTTTTTATCATTCCGTTATTTGTAGCCACCTTTTGAGATGCGATATTTGTATCTCTTATGATTGAACATACCTCTTTTGCTTTCAAAACTTCAAAAGCATAATTTTTACAAGCCTTTGCCGCTTCTATTGCGTAACCATTATGCCAATAGGTTTTATTAAAAAGATAACCAATTTCAAGAACTTCCGTTTCTTTCCACTGCTGTATTGTAAGTCCGCATTGTCCTATAAGTTTGTTATTTTCTTTCAAGATTACTGCCCATAAACCATAACCCCATTTGCGATAACGCGTAATCTGTCTATCTAACCATTCACGTACTTCGCTATCGCTAAAAGCACCTTCGTATGCAAACATCGTTTCGTCGTCCTGCAAAATTTCGGACAACGAATTAAAATCGTTTTCATTAAGTTCACGCAAATATAACCGTTCTGTTTCAAATATCATTTCAACACCGTTAAATTACTGGTTATAACCGCAAAGCGGACGCTCCGTAGCGCTCTGATTGAGCAAATATATTATAGCGCAAACAAAGACGATTTTCAACCATATAAGGCACTGTGGCGTGTTAGGTGCTTCATAAAATAAGCGCACAGTAATTATATAATAGCATTTTGGCAAACAGCCGTTTGAAAATTATCTATTAAAGTTTATTGAAATGCCATTAGCCACAAATGCAGACACAAGTAATTGTTGCAGTTCAATTTACACAGGAATAGGTAAACTTTGTGCACATTTAACGGTTTCATCAATATGATTAAGCAATTCAACAACTTTGCCTGTCGTTTCATTATGACTTTTGATATAATCAATAATAACGCTTTGAATAATGGTGCCTAAATTCATTATATAGTTTCCTTTTAATCTTAATTAAAAAACCTAAAACTTCGCACTTGATTGGTGGTTCGTTTTAGGTTTTCACTGGTGGGAGGGGGTGGATTCGAACCACCGAAGTCGGAGACGACAGATTTACAGTCTGTTCCCTTTGGCCGCTCGGGAACCCTCCCAAATATTTTGTTTAATATAAAAAAAATGGAGCTGGTGAATGGAATCGAACCATCAACCTATTGATTACAAATCAATTGCTCTGCCTGATTGAGCTACACCAGCGTGTTTTTCGTATTTACACCAATGAATGGTGCTTCGGGGCGGAATCGAACCACCGACACGGGGATTTTCAGTCCCCTGCTCTACCGACTGAGCTACCGAAGCAAAACATTGGCGACCCGGAAGGGGCTCGAACCCTCGACCTCCAGCGTGACAGGCTGGCGTACTAACCAACTGTACTACCGGGCCAAAATATGTTGTTTTGCATTTGGTGGGCCTTCAGGGACTTGAACCCCGGACCGATCGGTTATGAGCCGAGTGCTCTGACCAACTGAGCTAAAGGCCCAACTCTATTTGTTAGCAAAATAGATTGGTCGGGGTGAAGAGACTCGAACTCCCGACCCCATGGTCCCAAACCACGTGCGCTACCAAACTGCGCTACACCCCGATGTTTTTTTCATCAGCTTGTTTATATTACAATATTTTGAAATATATGTCAACTTTTTTTTAGAAAGTTTTGCAAAAAATTTATAGTTGAAAAAGTTTTGTAAGTTATTAACAAGTGCCAGATATAATATTTTCAAATTGTAAAAATATGTAAGATAAAATTATCAAAAGAATTCGATAACTAACGCCACAAAGATACACTTAGTATTTTAAATTTTAACTAAATTTACATTTGAATCAAAGCACACATTAAAGAAAATTCCACTTCTAAATTTAATCTTGAGATGTTTATATGAGTCGTTCCAATCCGCATTAAAATATAAATTGCACAAGATACGTTAACATATTGATTAAAACCATAAAACACAACAATGCCTATTCCATTTTATCAAAGTACTTTTGCTACACGAAATTCAAGCCAGTACTTTTACACGACATTACGCCAACTCTATTAACAATATATATCAAACAAAATTCACAAGCCTATATAAATAGACTTAAAACCAAATACACACAACCACAATTAAAACGGTACGACTTTTCGACAGCATTACACTACTTTTTACAAAACACTGCAAAACCTACAAGTCTAAAAGATATAAGATTGTTTACGGAGGCAATCATGGAATTATTTATAGATTTTGAGGGCGGTTCAATCGTTTTCCGACTTGTCGGAGAACTAGACGAACATTCCGCCGAGTTTGTAAAAAGAAAACTGGATTCTGCCATAACATCCGAAAATTTTAATGCCGCCATATTTGATTTATCCCGTTTATCCTTTATGGATTCTACAGGCATAGGCGTCATTATCGGCAGATACAAATTATTAAAAAAGCAAAGCAAGCGCGCCTATGTTCGCAACCCGTCGCCAACCGTTGACAAGATATTCAGAATGTCCGGACTTTACGAAATAATTACGAAAATATAGAGAGGGAATTATGTCAATCATTAACAGTATGAATCTTCATATAGAAGCCAAATCTCAAAATGAGAGTTTTGCAAGAAGCGTAGTTGCGTCGTTTTTTGTGCAACTGAACCCTACGCTCGAACAGATAGAAGACCTTAAAACAGCCGTTTCGGAAGCGGTAACAAACTGCATTGTTCACGCGTACGACAAGGCACAGCAAGGCGAAATAGTGATTGCCTGCAATTTGTCAGAAAAAGAAATTGAAGTAAAAATTACAGATTACGGCAAAGGCATTTCAAATATCGAGAAGGCTATGCAACCTTTTTATACCACAGGCGAAGAAGGCGAGCGTTCAGGCATGGGCTTTACTGTAATGCAGGCATTTTGCGACGATGTAAGCGTAGTATCAGAAAACGGCAGTACAACAGTAACGTTAGTAAAAAAAGTTTAAGCGAGGCACATTATGTTGAGCCACGAAGAAACTATGCGCTTGATTAAAGAGGCGCAACAAGGAGACGAGAATGCGTCAACAACATTGCTTAACGAAAATGCTCCTCTCCTTAAAAGCATAATAAAGCGGTATTTAGGGAAACACGTAGAATACGATGACTTGTACCAAATAGCAAGCATTGGGTTACTAAAATCAATCAAAAATTTCTCTGACGATTACAATGTACGGTTTTCTACCTATGCCGTCCCTATGATATTAGGAGAAATCAAACGCTATATGCGTGATGACGGTTACTTAAAAGTATCGCGCTCGTTAAAAAGCATTTCCAGCAAGATTACCCGATATGTTGACGAAGCCATTAAAAACGGCAAGGATTCTCCGCGTATTGAAGAGATTGCCGAACATTTCGGCATAGAACCCACGGAAGTAATTTTTGCAATGGACGCCGCTAAACTGCCCGTATCATTGTACGAAACGACAAATGACAGCGACGGCAAGCAGACTTCTCTTATAGAACATATACAAACAGACGAAGACAAGAAAATGATTGATAAAGTTATACTTAAAGATATGTTGAGCAAATTGCAACCGAGAGAACAAAAAATAATAATGTTACGTTATTTTAGAGATATGACCCAAGGCGAAATTGCACAAAAAATGAATGTTTCTCAAGTTCAAATTTCACGCTTAGAAAACAGAATTTTGAAAAAACTAAAAGATTTGTATGAAGAACGCTAAAATTGAATACAAATTAGCAACCACCGGCATATGATGTCTACATCAATAGTCGGTGGTTTTATATTTAAGATTAACTCTGCAATACGCAATCAAAATTGCAATAAACAGCGTTTGACAATATAATATTCCTTGTAGACGTCGATTTATCTAGTTACACAAACTACCGCTCTATCCAACACAATATTTGTATTCTTATCTTCTTGTCTCCCTAAGGCATTACTTTTAATACGCTGATGGACTACTGTTTTATTCTTCTGTAATTCATAAAAACTACTTTTTACCAATGATTTTTCACAAAATCTCCAAACACAACCTATTATTTTTTGCATATAGAAAACCCTGCTATTTAGCAGGGTTTTATCAAAAATATATATTTTGTATCTCAAAATAGTAATATTATGTATGTAATAGTATATTACATTACGTCAAAAACTGCTATTATTGAGCAAAATTATCCGGTAATTATAGCAATTTTAAACAAATACTATTTTTCGAGCAACAGATTAAGCAATAACGCGGCAGTCATTTACAACTTTTAAGAAGATAAACTCAAATGTCCAGACCGTCCAAGACAGCAAAAGTAATTATTCGTCGCTTGAATACACCCCTTGTTGTCAACTTCAGTTTATATTTAAGTTTTTATAACAGTAAGCAGATAAGTCCGCCGCGGTTTTCGTTTACTATTTTATTTACGGTTTTAGACAATTTTTGTTTGATTTCGGTCGGCATTGCATAGCACTTACCTTCAAGACCTTCCTTGGCAAGCCCCGCCATTGTTTTACCGAACATATTAGTATGCCAAATAGCGTCAGGATTTTGCTTGTACTCTTCCAACAAATACTTGCTTTGCTGTTCTGTTCCAACCATCGGGCTGACTTCCGTTGCAACGTCCACTTTTACGATATGATAACTCGGTGATTTTGCTTTTAGTCTTACTCCGTACAAGTTACCTTGTTTAACCATTTCAGGCTCGTCTAAAGTCATTTTATCTACCTCCGGATACACTATTCCGTATCCGTTAGCGTCCGCTTCATCCAACGCGTCTTTCATTGCGTCAAAGCGGCTTTTCGCATACGCCGAAGCGGTTACAAAACTCATCAAAGAAAATTCGTCGGATATATCCATTTGCGCCTGCTCGGACAGCACTTTAAAGAACAAATCGGACTTCGGCTCTACAACGCACTCTATCACTCCTTTTCCCATATCAATAGATTGTATCTGTGATTTTTCAACATATTCGCAACCGTCAAATATATCGCTTATTCCTTGCGCATCGCGCATTTTGCAAACAGTTGCAGAACGCTCTTTTATTCTCTCTATAATATTGCTGATGACTTTATTATCTTTATCTAATGCACGCATCCACTTAGGAAGATTAACGGCAATTTGACGCACAGGGAATTCCTGCAACACACAACGCAAAACCTCTTCCATTTGTTTTCCGTCTGCATTCAAGATATTTATAGGCATAACCGTTACGCCGTATTTTTCCTGTAAAGTTGCCGCCAATTCCCGCGCGTGATCGTCGTGAGGATTAGAACAGTTTAACAATACAACAAACGGTTTTCCTGCGGCTTTCAGTTCGGAAACTACTCGTTCTTCTGCAGGAATATAACTTTGACGCGATATATCTCCTATACTGCCGTCCGTCGTTACAACCACTGCAATCGTCGAATGTTCCGACGCAACTTTTTGCGTGCCTATTTCTGCCGCTTTTTCAAACGGGATAGGCTCGTTTGACCACGGTGTATTGACTAAACGCGCCTTGTCGCCTTCTAAATGCCCTTCTGCGCCGTCAATCAGATACCCTACGCAATCTATAAGGCGAACATTTGCCGACGATTTATCGTCAAGCGAAAGCTTAACCGCCGTATTCGGCACAAACTTCGGTTGCGTAGTCATAATTATTTTGCCGTCGGCAGACTGGGGAAGTTCGTCAATTGCGCGCTTCTTCTCGTTTTTATCTGCAATTTCAGGCAAAATAAGTTTTTCCATAAAATTTTTAACAAAAGTCGATTTACCGCTACGAACAGGTCCTACCACACCAACGTAAATATCGCCGTTGGTTCTTTCCGCTATATCCTGATAAATATTGTTCATATTTTCCTCCAAAACCGTTTGATAGATTGTATGAAGAATACATATAAAATAGAACGCTGGAAACCAAAAGATTAGAGAATCTTTCTTTGAGCATAAATAGAACATCTGAAAGGATAAACGTATACTTTATTTATTATAATGCCTTAACAAATAAAACAACCACAATATCATAGCGTGCGCAAATCGCCTTTATGAAAGACTGCCCGCTTGCGTGATGCCATTGTATTACAAGCACTCAGGTTGTCAGGAGCAGTCCTGCGTAATCTACAGCCTGACTTGCATAATTTATTTTATGAACCACGATTATTTATAAACAAATTATAACTATATATTACATATAAGAATAATTAAGAAGATTAAAATTTAAATGTACTGTATTTAATTCAATTATACATTACTAAATATCACAATTACTGAATGTACAAAAGCGAATACAGTTTTTGAGTAAAGCCGTACTGCTGCATAATATGCTCTATTTTAGCTTTATTCTTATTGTTTACAGCGTGCTTTTTAACTGCCCTGATCATTAAATTTTTAGGCGAATGAGAAAGGTCGACAAATTCCATTACGTCAACAGAATAGCCCATATCCTCCAAAAGCAACGCTCTTACACTATCTGTAAGCAATGCAGATACACGTTCTTTTACAATGCCGTATTTTAACAAAACGTCCAAATCTCCGCCCTTATTGATCGTAGAATTAACCTCGTGCTGACAACAAGGTACGGAAAAAATATACGGTACATTATTTTGAACGGCATAGTTTAATGCATAATCCGTTGCAATATCGCAAGCGTGCAAAGACACGACTACGTCTATTTTTTCCTCACAAAGCTTATCTTTCGTAACGTCAGCAACGATGAAATGCAAATTATCATAGCCGTACTTTATTGCTAATTTATTGCAGTTTTCAACGACATCGTTCTTCAAATCGTAACCGATTATTTTAGCGTTGATTTTGCAGATATTAACCAAGTAATGATAGATTATAAATGTCAAATATGATTTTCCGCAACCGAAATCCAACAATGTAATTTCCTTTTGCTCCGTTTGCTTTAATACGTCGTCTAAAATTTCGACAAAACGGTTAATCTGCTTGAATTTATCATACATAGAATTGACGACTTTAAATTCTTTCGTAAATATACCGAGATCAACCAAAGCGGGAATATTGTCTCCTTCGCTCAAAAGATATTTTTTGCGACGGTTTTGAGACAATACGGTTTTAGGATTAGTTGCGACAGCATTTTCCAACACTTTGACCTTACCCGAAGAAGAAAATAAATAAGTAATAATTTTATTTGGCAATACGACACATATTTGCTTAAAATTTCCCACCAAATTTGAATTTAAATATTCCGTCAATTTTTCTGTAGGAATGTTATCGTGAAAAACTTGTTTTTGGGTAAATTTCTCTGCTTGAAAACGTATAGTATTTTTAATTCTGACTTGTTTCAATACGACTCGCAAGAATTGGCAATCGCGTTTTGCAGGATTGCTTGCAGATATTTTAATAACATTATCGATGTCATATTTTTCGAGTAAATTCATTCTTCACCATTGCCGCCTTCGTTGTCAATATTTTCACAAGAAACGCACTCTGTTTTTCTTTTCTTCCTAAAAATGTTGCGTATACCCATTGCTTTCTCCTGCCCTTTAAAAATACGGACAATATTGTGTCTGTGCGCAAAAATTACTATCGAAAAAATTACTGTAAGCACTGTGCAACAGAACAGTCCTATCTTTGACAAAAATACAGTCCACGTCCAAACAATAATAAAAACAGACAGAGAAATACTCATAACGGACATTCTGTCAAAAATAAGTATCAACGCTAAAATAGGTATTACACAGCACAGCATAAAAATCGGTTGCATTACAAACATTGCACCTATGCTCGTCGCAACGCCTTTGCCGCCTTTAAAGCGGAATACAACAGGAAAGACGTGCCCTAAAACGACAAACAATCCCGCAAAATATGTAATTTCCAAGCAGGCTTGTTCCCCTAAACTTTTACAGGCTAACATAGCAACAAGACAGCAAGCAACGCCCTTTAGGCAGTCGCATACAAACGTTAAGAACCCCATACCTATTCCGAATATGCGGTACATATTGGTTGTACCCGGATTACCGCTACCGAATTGGCGTACGTCTTTCTTTTTTATTCCCTTAGAAAATATAACTGCAAAATTGATGTTGCCTACAAAATACGAAACAATCGCAACAACACAAAATTGCCACCAGTACTTTACAAACAATTCGAACATACTATTCTTCGCTTCCGTCCCGGAAAATCAATTTGATTGGAGTACCGTCTAAGCAAAATGCACGGCGAATATAATTTTCCAAATATCTCCTATAAGAAAAGTGAATCAATTCGGCGTCATTAGTAAAAACAACAAAAGTAGGCGGCTGAACTGCAGGTTGGGTTGCATACTTTATTTTTGCACGACGCCCTTTTAGCGCAGGCGGCTCTACTGCACGGATAGCATCGGAAATTACGTCATTTAATACGCCTGTAGAACAACGGAAATTAGACTTATCGTAAACATAATTTATTTCGTTCATCAACTTATTTATTCTCTGTCCTGTAAGCGCAGAGACGGTAATACTGCGGAAATAATCCATAAAAGCAAGGTCGCAAGCTAACTCTTTTTTAAATTTTTCTACAGTATGCGTATCTTTTTCTATTAAATCCCACTTGTTGATTACTACAACCGACGGTTTTCCTTCTTCGTGAATAAAGCCTGCAATTTTGACGTCCTGTTCGGATAAGCCCTCGTTTGCATCCAGCACCAACAAACAAACGTCAGCCCTACGCACGGCGTTTAAAGAGCGCATAACGCTGTAACTCTCGACGCTGTCCGCCGCAATAGCGCCTTTTTTGCGCATACCTGCGGTATCTATTATAACATACGGTTTATTCTCGTATTCAAACGGCGTATCAATTGCATCACGCGTTGTTCCGGCAATATCCGAAACAATAGTTCTGTCGTAACCCAGTATTTTATTCACAAGCGACGATTTACCCGCATTGGGCTTGCCCACTACGGCAATCTTTATCGCATCGCCGTATTCGTCAATTTCCGTATCGGCAGGAAAATACGAAATTACTTTATCTAATAAATCTCCTACTCCTTGTTTTTGCTCGGCGGCTATGGGATAAAAATCTCCGTAGCCCAAGCAATAAAAGTCCGTCAAATCAGCATCGCGGTAATTGTCAACTTTATTTACGACTAACAGAGTCGGTTTATTTGTCTTACGCAACATTGCGGCAATATCGTAGTCCTCCGAAGTTAGACCTCCTTTATAGTCGCAAAAAAACAATATTACGTCAGCCAAATCTAACGCAATTTGCGCCTGTTCTTTGATATGCTTAAACATAACGTCATCGCTTTTAAACTGAATTCCGCCTGTATCTACCAAAGTAAATTTACGCCCCAGCCATTCGGCATCGGCATAAACCCTATCACGGGTTACCCCCGGCATATCGGATACAATTGAAATTCTGCTTCCGCAAACTTTATTGAAAAATGTAGATTTGCCCACGTTGGGTTTTCCGACTACGGCAACTAACGGTTTTATCATTGTAGTTCTCCAAATTATTTTTACAAAACAAGAAAAAAGACAACCGAATTAAGGTTGCCTCAAATCTTGCGTTTTATTTTACGACTTTGGGCAATTTTGACCAATCGTGATCTCCGAGAATTTTTACCGAAACGGCAATATTAGTAGCATACAAACTCAATTTATTGCTGTCCGTGCCGTCCGCAGTATATACGGTACGTTGAGTAGTATTAGTCTTTGCCAACTGCTCCCTTAAATATGCCGGCATATTGTTTTTGTAGTTTACAGGGTCTTTACCGTTTATAGAAACCGAAAGAGAATTTATATAAGCAAAAACGGCATAGTTTTTGTAGCTCAGGGTTTCACTGTCGGAGCCTTGAGGAGGCAATCTCATAATTACAGAACCCGAAGCAGTATCGTTATACTTTGTTCCCTCATCGTGGTACATCGCCAACGCCAATTTGGGAAATTCTGCATAGCCGCCTTTGGGCTCGGGATACTTATTTGTAGCAAATTCACCTACAATTGAAGGAACTTTCTTATTTTCGTAATACTTGTAAGTATCGCTTTCAGAAGATTCCGCACGGTATACATATTCACCGAACTGCAAATATGCGTATGTTGAATTGTAGCGGTTGATAATAACGTCGTTAAAGTAGCCCGACTCTGCCAAATTTATAAAATTGATAACGGTAACGGGAGTTTTATCCAGTAACAAGTCGTAAACATAAACGACTTTCATTTTGTCGTTATTGTAAGTGTAATCGAATGTGATTTCCGCTTGAGGCGTTCCGTACTTTTTAACAAGGCTGTTTACCTTTACTCTCGACATAAAGCCGCCCGCACAAGATGCTAACGAAAACAGCATTATAACGCACACGATCAACAATATAATACGCGATAATTTTTTCATAATAATGGTCCTTTTTCTATTTCTTATAGTACTGAGTCAAGTCAACGCTCAACACAACGCTTTTTCCGTCAAGATACTTGAGCGTTCCTTGCTTAAAGTGAAATGTAATCTTGGTACAACACAACAACTGCGTTTTTACCCTGTATTTGCGGTTAATTTTATTGATACCGTATTTACCGTCGCCCAGTATCGGCATTTTTAAACTTGCTAAGTGAGCGCGTATTTGATGAGTACGTCCGGTAACAGGCTTAACCTCCAGTAAAGCCAATTCCGCATTGACTTTCTTTAATAAACGGTAATGTGTTTCTATCGGAAGATAACCCTGCTTTGGCGATTCGGAAATATAAACCAAACTTTTTTTTGCGTCTTTAAACAAATAAGCCTTGCGTTTAGCGTTAGGTTCTTTAGGATGTCCGACAACAATACAATTGTAAGTCTTGTCAATTTCCCGTTCTTTAAACGAATCCAACAATTCTTTTTCGGCAGTTTTAGTTAAAGCAAACACAACGAGTCCCATTGTGTTCCTGTCCAATCTGTGAACAGGCACGGCAACGGCATCGGTCAAAACGTTATTGATACGTTCCGTTAAGGAGTCTTCGCCCAGTACCTCCACTCCGACAGACTTGCTTACAACCAGAATGTTATCGTCTCGGTAAACAACTTCGATACTGTTTTTTTCTCTGTCGGGAAGATATACGCATACAAGATCTCCCGCATCGACATTTACGTCGTTTCCTACCCTTACACCGTTAATCTTTACACTGCGGTTTTTGATAATTTTATGAATACGGTAATATCCTAAATCAGTATTATCCCCGATGGCGTCAGACAAAAGTTGTTTAGTTTTAATCTCAATTTCTTGAAGCATACAGACATTATAGCAAATATAAGATAAAAAAGCAAATATTTATTATATATAGAAATAAGATTATTCACACGCTATCATAGCAGAATCACGTGTAATTCCATCAAAGTTTTATACTCCAAAAGATTACTACGAGTACAAACAAATTTCGATTTAAAAAAGCACTTACCTATTACCCTGAAAACAAAATATACAAATACACTTCTATTTGATATTTCAACAAATCAATCCCAATAATTCTACTACTAAAAATAAACCGAAATTCAATATAAACAGCATACTATTTCACGCATAGTATGCTGTATTTTGACAAATTCGGACTTAATTTAGTAAATTTTACAAGTAATCGTCGTTATCATCGCAATTATTATCTTCGCGATGCCGCCCTAAATCCATATTTTCGGAACGCGTTATATTAGTTATCGAGCAAGCGTCGATACAAACAAGTATAACATCACTGCCGATTTTGCTAATGTTCCGCCACGGTATAAAAATATCTTCGCTCGCCCTGAAAATTTTGCGCACGCCCGGCACAACCAACCCCAAAACATTTTTTCCGTTGCTGTCTATAATCAAGTCTATTATCTTACCTAAACGCGATCCGTTATTGACGTTTACAACTTCCTTAGAACGCAATTCGGTATAACTGATTTCCATAAAGTACTCCGATAGTACTATAATAACGCTAATTGCATTTTAGCCCGAATTTAATAAAAAAGGTACAAGCACTACGCCATTCCGTTACGGAGTTCCGACATAGCATTTTTTTCTAGCCGCGAAATCTGCGCTTGGCTTAAACCGATCTCCTGAGAAACTTCCGTTTGAGTTTTGCCCTCAAAGTATCGCTTTAACAGTATATTTTTTTCTTTCTCATCTAATGAGCGCAAGGCATCAAACAATGTTACATTCTCTGCCCATACGCTTTCCGAACATTTTTTATCAGGAATATGGTCTTCCAAAGATAAGCTGTCTTCGTCATCGGAATAGACTGCTTCCGACAAAGAAATCGGATCGGATATAGCGTCCAAACAATACAAAACCTTATATACAGGTAATTTCATTTCATCGGCTATCATTTCGATAGATGCCTCGTCCACGCTTTCGCGCTCCAACCTTTCACGCGTCTGTAATGCCTGATAAGCAACGTCTCTCACACCGCGGCTTACTCTGACGGAACCCTCGCGCAAATAACGACGTATTTCGCCCAAAATCATCGGCACAGCGTAGGTGCTGAAACGCACCCCGACGTCAACACGAAAGTTATCGACGGCTTTTATGAGACCAACGCAACCTATTTGGAATATATCGTCTAAATTGTCCACTTTATAAGAATACCGTTGCGCGATAGAAAGCACTAAACGCAAATTGCAGTTTATGAAGTAACTGCGCGCAGAATTGTCGCCGTTTGCTATTTTTACCAGCAATTCGTTGGATTGCTGTTGCGTTAATTTCGGTAATGCCGAAGTATCAACTCCGCATATTGTTACTTTTTTTCCCACACTGCACCTCAAAACACTAATTTTAGTTAGTTTGCTCCTAAAAATCGACATTTATACGAACAACCGAGTTGACAATACAGAAAGAAAGTACTAGAATATATAATAATAGAGGTAAAGTATGTTACGCGAATTTATTGAACAACTCGACAAACTTCCGCAAAAAGCAATGGTTAATTGTGTTGAAATCAACGCAGAAAAACCTTTAATCGGAATTATTTCCGCTCAAAACGACGTCTCTTTTGCTCACAAGAATTTGGACTCTATTTGCGAAAGAGTAAAAGAAGGAGTAATAGCAAGCGGCGCTTCCACGAAAATAGCGCACGTTGCTTCCATCGACTGCACCACACTGCACGGAACGCAGTCTACTAAATACGACTTGCCTTCAAGAGACCTCACCGCCAATGCAGTAGAACTTTTGTGTTCTAACGAATTTTTTGACGGCGTTGTTTTTGTTGCCAGCGAGCCAAACATCGTAGCCGGTATGTTACTCGGGGCAATTCGTTTAAATATCCCCTGCGCTTTTGTATGCGAAGGTACAATGATGCCAATTAAATACGACCACAAGGAACACGGTTTCATTCACTTTTTCGAGCAAATTGCGCGCATCAAAACAGGCAAAACGCCTTTCGAATCTATTTCGGAAATTGAAAGCAATTTGCCTCTTGCACTAGGCACGGACTGCGAAAGATACGGTGCAAACAGTTTTAACTGCATTTTAGAAGCCGCAGGATTGGCTGTAAAGGGAAACGGAACCGCTTCGGCATTATCTGTCGAAAGAAAAACGATAGCCTACAATACAGGCAAGTTAATTGTCAGTCTTGCCAACAACAAATTCACTCCGCGTAGGCTTCTTACCCAGACAATGCTTTGCAATATGGCAATTTTAGACCTTGCTTGCGGCGGCAGTTCCACTACTATGCTTAATTTAATAGCCATATCTAAGGAATTAGGAATTAAAAACCTCACATTTAAAACTATCGGCGATATGGCCAAAAGCACACCGCTATTATTAAACCTTGAAGACGAATCCAGTTGTATTATGCCTCAATTCCACAAAGCGGGCGGAGTTTATGCAATGCTAAAGCAACTTTTAGATGCACGCTTAATAAAAGGAGACGTATATATCAACGAAGGCGTTTCGTTGGAGCAATCACTCGAAAACGTTACTGTAAACAATATACAAGTTATACGTCCTGCAGACAACAGCGTTATGGGGTCTTCACGTTTACGCGTAATTTACGGAAACGTTGCCGAAGACGGAGCATTTGTTCAGTACCGTAACGAATCGAACTTTACAGGCACGGCAAAAGTCTATTCAAACGAAGAAATGGCTATCGATGCCTTATTGCACCGCGAGATACGCGCCGGCGACGTTGTAGTAATTCGCGGAGAAGGACCGAAGAGCGGCCCCGGAATGAGAGAAATATACGCATCTCTTGCACTACTTAAGGGATTTGACTTAGAGGATAAAGTTGCTGTAATCACCGACGGTAGAATTTCCGATTTTTACAACGGTATCGTAGTAGGACATATTACTCCGGAATCCAGCGAGCAAAGTTTATTCAGCGTATTACAGGACGGCGATGAAATTGAAATAAGCGTTACCAAAGGAAAAATTGCCTGCGACGTTAAAGCGAAAGAACTGACACAGCGTTATCGAGACGCAGATATCGACGTAAGCAATTACGGGAACTTTTTCCTGAAAAATTGGGCAAAAACTTGCACTTCTGCCGTTGACGGATGTGTATATAAATTAAAAAAGTGATAATATTGAATTTGTAATTATTAAAAAATACTATTTAAGAAGTCCGTTGAAAATTTCAACGGACTTTACTATTACTATTACTTTTTATCGGACTTCCTGCTTTTCAGATATCTTACAAAAAATAATACCGCAAATACAATGTTCACGCCCATAAGAGATATGTACATAGCGCCAAAATTTATATCGCCTGCTACAAAATTGATAATTGCGCTGCACAAGTGGCACAATGCAGACACTAACCAGCAAACAAATGCAACCAAAAACCACTTGTGAGAGCTCCTTTTGCTCCTAGGCGTGTCTGTTTTGGGCTCTATAGAATTAGAAATGTCCTCAGCAGATTCATAGTCGTCGCGCAACATATAATCTATTGAAACTTTAAATAAATCGCTTAGCGCAAGCAAATTAGGCGCATCTGGCAACGTTGTACCTAGCTCCCAGCGAGATACTGCTTGTCGCGAAACGTTTAATAGATCGGCAAGATCCTCTTGAGATAAACCTTTTTGCTTGCGTAATAGAATTAACTTTTCTTCAAATTTCATTTGTTTAAACTCCAATTGATATTTTGGTTAAATAATATCAAGAAATTGAAGGTTCTTCAACCACTTTAATGTAACATTTACGCAACCGAATGTAACATTTGGCTGTTTTTTAGTTGCGTTTTGCTTTTTCCAGTTCCTCTTTCCAACACCAGTAGCACATATTTTCGTAGCTTTCATCTCCGCCGATAAAAACAATCGGACCGTCATCCACGCATTTCCCGTTTATAAAACGTGCGTTTACGGTGGATTTACGACCGCAACGGCATACTGATTTAATCTCTTGCAACGAATCGGCAAGTTCAACAAGACGCTTACTGCCTTTAAACAATTTACACCTAAAATCGTTAAGCAAACCGTAACAAAGCACAGGAACAAACTTTGTAAGCTGTTTCAATTCGTCAACCTGTTCCGTCGTACAAAACTGTGCCTCATCTACTATAATGCAGTCGCAACCGTCGGTATTTTTTACTTTTTCGTAAAGTTCAATAAAACTCTCCCCCGCCCTGATAACCTCGCAATCTGCCGACAGCCCTATGCGGGAGCGCACTTTCACTTCGCTATCGCTGTCTCCGCGAGTGTCAATAGACGGCTTAACCAACATAACTTTCATACCTTTTTGTTCATAATTAAATTTACACATTAAGGCTTGAGCAGACTTACTGCTGCCCATTGTTCCGTACTTAAAATACAATCTCTGCATAATTATTTTCCTGTCCGTTATTTTTAATAAAGTCCGTCAATTGTTCCGTCATCGTCAATGGTCATCTTTACGGCATTAGGAGTAGCCGAAAGTCCCGGCATCAGTAACATATTGCCGGCGAGCACTACCAAAAAGCCCGCACCGCCGCGGTATTCTATATCGCGTACTTTCAAAACAAAGCCGCTAGGCGCGCCCAAAAGCGTAGGATCATCAGAAAAACTGTATTGCGTTTTAGCAATAACTACGGGCATTTTAGATATATCCAAAACATTAGACAGTCTTTCAAGACTTTGTTTTGCGTTATCCGACAATTCTATATCTTTCGCACCGTAAATTCTAGTTGCAACTTTTCTGATTTTTTCCACAACTCCGTCAGTGCTATCGTAAGCGAAACTAAAGGAAGAATTATCTTCTTCGCACAGCGCTGTAACCTTATGCGCCAAATCTACCGCACCTGCGCCGCCTTTGCTCCAAACATCGCAAGCAATCGCAGCAACGCCCAAAGACTCGACAGCCGTTTTTATCGCGTTTATTTCGCTGTCGGTATCGCTTGTAAAGCGGTTTATAGCCACGACGCAAGGCAAACGGTAAACACTGCGTATATTCTCAACGTGGCGCAAAAGATTGCCCATACCGCCATTTAACGCCTTTAAATCCTCCGTCGTAAGATTATCCTTGTCCGCTCCGCCGTTCAGTTTCAATGCTCTGACGGTTGCGACAATAACGACCGCATTGGGTTTCAAATCTGCCATACGGCATTTTACGTCAAGGAATTTCTCTGCGCCCAAATCCGCTCCGAAACCCGCTTCCGTAACGGTATACTGAGTATAGGTCATAGCAAGTTTAGTTGCCTGCACACTATTGCATCCGTGCGCAATATTGGCAAAAGGACCGCAATGTACAAACGCAGGCGTTCCGCCGATTGTCTGTACAAGATTGGGAAGCAATGCATCTTTAAGCAAAATTGCCATAGATTCCTGCGCCTGCAAATCTCTTGCAAATACAGGTTTTTCATCGTAAGTATACGCGACCAAAATATTACCGAGACGTTTTTTCAAATCTGCCAAATTGTCCGCAAGAGACAGTACCGCCATTATTTCACAAGCGGCGGTTATATTAAACTTCTCGCCGTGCTCTACCGTATTTTTAATGCCGTGATTTACCAAAACGCCTCTTAGCGCCCTGTCATTTACATCCAATGTACGGTTGAAAACGACTCTGTCAGGATTTATATTAAGTTTGTTTCCCTGAAAAATACTGTTATCAATCAATGCGCACAGAAGATTGTTCGCCGCTGTAATTGCGTGAAAATCACCCGTAAAATGCAAATTTATATCTTCCATTGGCAGAATCTGCGAATATCCGCCGCCTGTAGCGCCGCCTTTTATTCCGAATACCGGCCCGAGAGACGGTTCCCGTAGAGCCAAACAAGTTTTTGCGCCAATAAGGTTCAGTCCGTCTGCAAGCCCTATCGACACTGTCGTTTTTCCTTCTCCGGCAGAAGTCGGATTTATTGCCGTTACCAAAATCAATTTGGCTTTTTTGCGCGGATTAGGTTTAGCTGTAATTTTTGCTTTGTAGTTCCCGTACAGTTCCAAGTTATCGGCTGAAACCCCCAAAGTTTTTGCAATTTCAGAAATATGCTTTAATTTGCTTTTTCTTGCTATTTCAATATCGGTCAAAATAAACTCCTCCTGCTTGATACTTACACATAACGTGATTTAAGTTAAAACCACGTTAATACCTCGGTATTAGTATAACATTAAACTTAACCTTATGCAATGCTTTTAAACATTAACCGCCATACCAATTTTAATGGTAATTTGCTTATTTAATTAAATATAAATATTATTTATAAAATAGTATTATTTATTTCCTGCTAACACCAATATCCGAGACTGACCGCACCTTAAAAACAGATGACATTTTTTTTAAATAAAGCAAAAAAATAAAACAAAAAGCATCCTTAAACTCAAGTTATAAAGATGCTTTAAAATATTTATTTAAGTTATTGATTATGCATTTAACTGCGCAATGCCGTCCATCGTAAGATTGTAATACTTTGTCAACTCGGGCATTTTATCCGCTACGTCAAGATTGCCTGCACGCAATATTTCGGTTACTGTTTCCGCCGCTTTATACAATGCCGTAAATCCCAAATTCTGTGCTACACCCTTGATAGTATGTGCGGCACGGAATGCTTCTTCTACATTTTGCGCTTGCAAACTGTCGATAAGCAACTTGTAACTGCCGTCAGCAGGAAATTTGTTAACAAAACGCAATATTCTTTCGTCAGTCATTAAACGTGATTTTGTTCCTGCATAATCTCCGTTGATATATCCGTAAAATTGTTCAACTGTCATTTTTATACTCCTAATAATATATTATCAATGCTGTTTTACTTTAGTTTAGCAGGCAAAGTATCCGCAACGCTCTTTAATACAATCATAAGTACCGGATTAAACGCTCCGCACTCGCCGTTCATAATTTTACTAATTGCTTCGTCGTGCGTAACCGCGTCTTTATTGATATTTTTATCGGTTAAAAATTCGTAAGTTTCCGCAACGGATACCACCTGCGCAGATATAGGAATTTGATCGCCTTTCAACCCTTCCGGATATCCTTTGCCGTCCCAACGTTCGTGATGATAACGGCAAATTTCTATTGCGCGCTTCAACAAAGGACTTTCCTTATTTGCCATTTTCGACAGAATTTTTGCGCCCGATAATGTATGATTTTTGTATTCGTCGGAATTCTCGTCAAGCAAATCGTTTTTTTTCATTAGAGACAGTCCTATATCGCACAATGTAGATGCAATAGAAATACAATTTATATCTGCTTGCGTCAACTTATACTTAAACGATACTCCGCCTAAACTGTTTAAAATTGCTTCTGAAATTGCCTGAATATTCTGTGTACGGTAGCAATTAACCGCCTTTCCGAAATTTAATAAATTGGTTAAAATTGATATTACGTCAGCCTGATCCGAGATGTTTTGCAGCAGCAAATCTTCGTCCGTACCGTTTAAAGATTTCTGTCTGCCGTAGAGCATTATTGTATTTAAAGCACGTCTTCTTACCACCAACGTATCAAAAGGACGCTGAATGTAATCTAATGCGCCCAAATCGTACGCACGTTCCACATAGAGAGAAGCGTTTTCGGACGAAATTATAATTACCGGAATTTTACTTATCCAGTTGCTTTCGTTCATTTTAGCCAAAACGGAGAAACCGTCCATCCGCGGCATTACAATATCTAAAAGCACAAGACTTATACTATCTGCGCGTTGAGACAGTATATCGATTGCTTCTAAACCGTCGCGAGCTTCGATAATCTCGTAGTCTTCGCCCAAAATATCGGAAAGAATCGCTCTGTTCATTTCAGAATCGTCAACTATAAGTATTGAGCCTTTTACCATATCTTTACTCATAAAAGAATTTCCTTCTAATTCCGTCTTAGGTTAAAAAGACAAAATTACACTATTATCATACCACGAAATGCTTACATTGTCTAGCGCTTTATGAAAAAGTCGAATTTTAGCCACTAAGTACACGCAAAAATTTAAAGCAAAAAGCTCAATTTAGTCCTTATATGTTTTTCAATAAACTTGCTTAAATAATATATTAGCTATATATAATCCGTTCTTACTTAGATATATTGTATATTGCTTATAAACACATTTTTTAATTTGCATAAATCTACGTTTCACTAGATTATTCATTTGTTACATTTTGCACAAATTTTATTGTCAAATATCTAATAATAGACTGGCGCGTAGAAACACTTGTTTTTTTATGATATGGATTGTATAATAAATTAAGGTAAAGACAGGCTGAAAATTAACTTTTGTAAATACAGCTAATTTAGGTAACAAAAAAACCTAAAACACACTAACAAGTATCGGCATTTAGTAATAAGATCTAATATTAAAGAAATTCATACAAATATTTATAAAGGAGTACTAAAAATGAGAACAACAAAATATGCGGGAACACAAACAGAGAAAAATTTAGAAGCGGCTTTTGCAGGAGAATCGCAAGCAAGAAACAAATACACTTATTTTGCATCTGTAGCCAAAAAAGAAGGCTATGAACAAATTGCGAGTCTATTTTTAAAAACAGCTGACAATGAAAAAGAACACGCTAAATTGTGGCTAAAAGAACTTAGCGGAATAGGCAATACAAAAGAAAATCTTACGGCGGCGGCAAACGGCGAAAATTTTGAATGGACTGATATGTATGAAGATTTTGCCAAGACAGCAGAGAAAGAAGGTTTTAAAGAACTTGCGGAAAAATTCAGACTTGTAGGACAGATTGAAAAACATCACGAAGAACGCTACCGCGCTTTACTGAAAAATATTGAGACATTGACAGTATTTGAAAAAAGCGAAATAAAAGTTTGGGAGTGCCGTAACTGCGGACACATTGTTGTAGGTACAAAAGCCCCAGACGTTTGCCCCACTTGCAATCATCCGCAAAGCTATTTTGAAATCCACGAAGAAAATTATTGATGAATGCCTTAAACATACTTTTATTATTGTGAAATTTGATAAAACTTACACGCTTGAATTAAGCATAAATTTTTAATTTGTTTAGATGATTTTTAGATTATCAATATTGTATGCAACGAAGCGCAGCGGCAAGCTACATTATTTAAAACTGGCTAGGGAAAAACAAAAAGTAACGAGTATAAAACAAAGAAATAGGATGCACAAAAGTGCGTCCTATTTTGTAAAACAAAGAAGAGAAGTCGCCGCAATGTCTTTATAGGACGAAAATACTGCCGGTCCAAAAGGCAGAGAAGAGTTGCAGATTGGGTACTTATTAGTGCGAGCGCGACGAAAGTTTACATAGACGTAAATGACCTAGTGCGAGACACGCAAAAAGGGCGCAAAATGCGCCCTAATGCCTTTTGGTCTACCCGTCGGGACTCGAACCCGAAACGACGCCGTCGGAGGGCGTAATTTTATCCAATTAGACTACGGATAGATAGTTTTACTATAGTATAGCACACTGCATTAAAATACGCAAACCGTATATCAAAAAACGCAATTTATTTGTTAAATATATTAAAAAAAATCACTGTTGATTATTTCGGTTATAATATAATTCAGTTAATATTTTGTTTACGTAATAAGATAATACAAAAGGTGTTTAAATAATTGTGTTTTAAAGCCTTATTAGGGTAAATATATCCTTTTGCTTTTAATTTTGTTTTCTTGTTTCAGTATTATTTTAACAATGCTAAGGGCGACACAAAATTGCGTCGCCCAACAAATTATTAAATTCATTTAAATATCTACATTCACGGTTATTTCGCGTATTGCTACCCAAGTGGTTTTATCACTGTTATCGCGTATGCGTATAAATGACGCTTCAATCGGGTTATCTCTCAAATCTATTACGTTTAAAGCTCCGCTAACCGTTTTTATAGATGTATAATTTATTCCGTCTACAGAGTATTCTACAATTACGTTCCAAACATCGTTCCCTTTCAAATCTCCCGTAAGAATTCGGATATTTTTTACTGTCGTAACCTCGCCGAGTCCTACGCGAATACTGCTTTCTGCGCTTGGGTAACTTCCAAACCATACAAAACTGTTATCGTCTCCGTCCGTAACGTTTTCGATTGCACCTTGATAAACACTGTCAAATCCTTTATAAGTTACGGTTGGCAAGCCTATTAACGGCTTTATTTTTTCCGAATAAATATCGTCAATTTGCTTTAGAAATACATTTATAACCGCAATGCCTACATCTACCGTAGTGGGTTCACGGTCGTAAGTTATTTTGTTTAGCACGGGCGTAACACACTGTTTGCACATTGCCAAAGTTTCGTCAGCACTCTGTATTTCGGCTGATAATTTTTCTTTATCCCATTCTTCAAAGTATCTTAAAACTTTTATATATTTAGCACAGGCCTGAGTCTTGTAGATCAATGACTGAACAAAAGGTTCCAGACATTCAACCAGTTTTTTATTTTCAGCGTTACTCAAAAATCTTTCGCCTGCTTGCGTTATCGTATTAAATTGAGATATCAATTCCTCTGCCGATTGATTATAGTCGTCTCCACTACTAAAATCATTCAAAAACTTATCGATAAAAACGGACAACTCGGCAGATTCTTCAAAGTATATGTTTTCAAATTTACTTGCATTTGCCAAATGTTTACAGATTTCGTAAAACTCGTCAGTTGCATTAGGCTCTATATATTTAAAACTGTCCTGATAACTCTTGTCTACATTAAACCCGTTAATATTCCAAGCATAATCTGCCGTTGCAAAAATCGACAATTTATCCGCTTCGGCATATTGCATAGGATTAGTTACTATGCCTATAAAAGGAGCTTCTGCATTGCTCTTCAATGACAAATCCAACACTTCGCCTTTGCTCATTATAAGTTTACCGTCGGCGTAGTCGTTTACGGGCCAATTAAGCCACATAAATGCTTTCCGTCCGCTCCAAGCAGTAAATTTATCAAAATCGCCTTTTGATACCGAACTGCACACTTTATTGCCCGTCCACATAATTTCAACGCTCTCGTCCAATCCTTCCACAAGCGCCGGCAGATAGTTTTGAGGCAAAGAATCTTGTACAATTTCGTTTTGTCCCGAACTGTCAGGTCTTGAGGCTGACGACGTTGTAAAATACACATTCGGAACAAAAATAGTATTAAAGCAATCGCCCTTTTGTTTACACCAACTTGCTACATCATTTAACGTCATCCTCGCAAGCTCCGTATCCCACATTGTTTTGTTGATGCCGCCAACGGTATCTCCGTCAATATCGTCGGCAGAAACCACAAACTGCCTAACGCCTATACTGTACATTTGCTCAAACTTTGCAAGTAAGGCGGAAATTCCCGACTGATAATCGCTTTTTAATATAGGACTGTGATTAAACGGATGAGCCGCCCACACAAAACGGGTTTTTGATTGTCTGCCCGCTTCGACTTGCTCTTTCAATTCCTGCAAGTCGGCGTCTTTATACAGCGAACGCCAGTTTGTACTGTGATAAGGATCGTTTTTAGGCGCGTAAATATAAATATTTGTTTTAAATTCACCGCCAAAGCGCATAAGTTCCACACGCTCGTCCGTTGTCCACGGCACGCCGTAGTATCCCTCAATAAAGCCGCGGTAGATACTGTCCGACCAGTCTTCAACCGTTATTAACTGCATTTTACGGTTTGTAACCTGATTAAATATAATTTTAAGCGTTGTCAAACCGTAATATGCGGCGTTTGTATCTTTACCTAATATCAAAGTTGCTTTCTTGCCGACCGCAAGATAGTAAGCGTCGGTTTTTTCAAATAAATTTGCAGTTGCAACGTTCAAATCGTTATCTTTAAAATATCTGTCGGCAATATCGCCGCTTCCGAATACGCCGAAATAAAAAGCATATTTTTCGCTACCGCTATTTGTAACTAAAACGTCTATTTGAGAAAGCGCCTCATACGCGCGCGCAACGGTTACTTCATCTAAACTTTCGCCAAGATACATAGCGACATTTTCGGGGAAGGTACAAGTTGTTCCGCCGTAGTTTACAATGTGCGGAGTCGGATAAATTTCAAAGTTATTTGTTGCGGCTATCGCAAAAGTAGGAATGATTGCCAACACCATAACGGACGACAAAATCAAAATTAACAACAATTTCTTTTTCATAATTCTCACCTACTTTACGATTACAGAGCTCAGCGAACTATTTCCGTCGCCTATTGTAATTTTTTGCCATTCGGTCAAATTGCCGCTATAGACCGCTTCGGTTACCGATATCCCAAAGAAAGCGTAATCGCCGATACTCTCAATCTTATTGCCCAATGTTACTTTATTAAATGCAGGAAGGTAAGCCGAATTTGACGAAGCATAAAACAGTCTGGCAGGAATGCGTTCAACTTCGCTGCCGAATTCAACATTTACACCGTTTTCTTTGCCTATATTGGCAAAAACCATATTTCCGCCCGCTAAATCTTTACAACGGACAGCGCAAAACTTAATTGACGAAAGCGACTCGCAATTTGAAAATGCTCCGTTACCTATTTCCGTTACACTTTGCGGAACAGTAACGGCAGTAAGTTTGTTACACTCAGCAAAAGCCTGCTCGGATATATATTGCAAGCCTGTCCCCAAGTCCAAATCGGTCATAGACGAACAGCCGTAAAAAGCCTGTTTTCCTATATGCGTTAAAGTATCAGGCAACTTTACATTTTTAACTGCCGAACATCCCTTAAAAGCATCGCCGTCTATAGAAACAACTTGCGTATCTGATAAATCTACTGCGCTGAGTTTTGTACAGTAATTAAAGCTGTCCTCGCACAATTGTTTTAAAGATTTACCGAACCTGACATTTACAAGTTTTTCGCACGCACCAAAAGCGAATTTACCTATTACGGTTACATTGCTGCCGACACTTAAATTTGATATGTCCGTATTATAAAACGCATTATCCCCTATTGTTTCAAGAGAATCGGGCAATGTAAGTTCCGTTAAATTTGTTTTATTAAATGCATACTCGCCGATTGACTTACAAACACTGTTTTCTTCAAACGTTATCTTAGTCAAATTGACCGTTCTGTCTTGAGTTACCAACGGATAGAACATTCTTGCAGGTATCCGTTCGACACGGCACCCGACAGTAAGTTCCACCTTAGTACCAACCAAAAATACCCAGTTTTTTTGATTTAAATCGTCGCAGTTTATTGCGTTAAAATTCACTTTCGTAAGTTTGCTTCCGTTAAAAGCACCCGACCCTATTTTTTCTATATATTCCGGTATTGTTACGCTTGTAATATTTTTATCGACAAACGCTTCGTAGCCTATCTCTTTAACGGGTAGATTTTTATAAGAATGAGGTATAATTATATTTGTTTCAAGTGTGTTTGATTGTCCGTTAGAGATAATATAATACGTTCCGTCATCGCTCAAAGAATATTTAAGTCCGACAGTATAATATTGCTTTCCGCATTCTTTGCAATACCCCTCTTTTGATTCGTCATAAGTATGTAAGTCAGCAGGAATATCGCATTCGTAAGTTCCGTAGACAGAACTTGTATATTTAATTTTACCTTTAGCAGAACAGGTCGGCTGCTCTGTTACAGCAACAGTATAAGAATTACCGTCTTGAAGTTTCGGCACAGATTGAGTTTCAGTATGCAATGTATTTCGCTCGCAAACGCGCTGCATTTTTCCGTCAACATATAGCGTCGGATTTTCCGTAATATTCCAGTCGCCGTATTTATGTTCAAGAGCCTCCACGGTTTTCGTATCAACGGTTTCAGCGCATTTTTCGCAAACGATATTTATCAGTCCCGCGCTTTCGCAATCAGGCTCGACCACCGTTTGTTCATAAGTTACGCTATGATTGCACTTCTTACAAGCCGCAAGCATCACAAAACACGCCGCGAGCAATATAAACAGTACTAAAATAATTAAATTTTTTTTTCTTTTCATAGGTGCTCCAAACTTCAACTTTTAATTGCGGGAATTTATAAACGCCCGTAATTGACCAATAACTTCCGCCGCGTGTTCTTTTGTTTCAAATTCGGCAAAAACCCTAAATACGGGTTCTGTACCCGAAAGACGTATCAACGCCCAACAGTCGTTGTCAAAATAGTATTTGAAATTACGGTTGTAATGTTCAAATTTTAGTAATTGCCTATCGAATTTAGGCATATTTGCCGAAAGAAATTCAACCAGTCCTTCTTCCGTATCAAAACGAATTTCGTCTTCTATGCAAACGTGATTATATTCGGCAAACTGACGGACTTCGGATATGATTTGTGATACGGGTTTACCTATTACGGCAGCCATTTCAGCAAATAAAACTGAACTGAAAACCGAATCTTTACCGAAAATATACCCTCTAACCGTAAGCCCTCCGCTGCTTTCGCCGCCGATTAAAGCATCGTGTTTTTTAATTGCAGAAGAAATATTTTTAAACCCTACGTCAACCTCGTAACACTTATATCCTAATTTGGAAGCAATTTTATCCACAAGAATAGAAGTCGCGCAATTTTTAACAATATCTCCGCTCATACCGCGATACTTAACAAGATAATAATATATCGACGCTAATATCTCGTTACTGCTAACGTAAGTTCCGTTTTCATCAATAATTCCCAATCTGTCCACATCGCTATCGGTTGCCATAGCAAAACTGTATCCGCCTGCTATTACTTGCTGTTTCATATCTTCCATAACGCGCTCGGTCGGATTAGGCATACGGTTTCCGAAAAAAGCGTCGCGTTCGGTATGTAAAACGGTAAGATTTTTGATACCCGCAGCACTGAATAACGGGATTACACACTTTGCGCCAACGCCATATAAATTATTGTACAAAATATTAAGATTATTGTTTTTTATCTTCGGCGAAACAAACGATTTTATATTGTCGACATATTTTTCCAAATTCGTATATCTTTTCAGCAAACTGCTATCTTGTGCGTCGACAAGTTTAATGCTTTTAACGGTTTTAACGGAATTTATGGCTTGTTCCAGCCTGTCGGTAACCGTTACGTCTGCATCCATACCGCCGCGGGTAAACAATTTTACTCCGTTAAATCTATACGGGTTGTGGCTTGCCGTAATCATTATACCGTAATCGAGTTGTTCGTCTCTTACAGCCGTCATAACTGCAGGCGAAGGCATAGGCTCGGAATATAATAAAGTTTTTATACCGTTTGCCGTCAATGTCTGCGCCATCCATTCGGCATAAAATTCAGAACAAAAACGGTGATCGTAGCCGACTACAACTGCCGTAGTAATGTTGTCGGATATAATTATATCCGACAATCCCTGCGCTATTTGCTGTACCGCGCTTTTAGTAAAATCGTCTCCGATTATTCCTCTAAAACCGCCCGTACCGAATTGTATCATAATTTATTCTCCGTATTTTCAGATTTTTCTTCTGTAGAAATTTCATTTGGTATTACGTTTTTACGTTTGCTCTTTAAGATAAAAACCGTTGCTAATATAACAGCGCAAATAACTATCAGCACGCTTGCAACAATAATTAAAGTCAAAGCCCAAACGGGAAGAATAGCCGTAGTATCATTTGAATTGTTAAGCGCCGTCTTTGCAACACCGAAAGAATAGTACGGTACGCTTTCAAACTTGCCGTCTAAAGTATATGTGTGTACAAATAAATTCTCGCCGTCCACAGTTACAGCAGTATACATTACTGTGCCTTTATCTGCTTTTTCTATCAAATCCGTAGGATAATTCTGTACAGGATTAAATACTTTCCATCCGCTTGCACTGCCGCTGTTTATGTAAATTGTGCCGTTCGGGTTATTGTAAAAATCGTACATTCCGCCGTTGTATTCTTTTTTGATTGTTTCGGTTGTCGTTGCATTAGATATAACCTCGCCTTCACCGTCCAAACGCGAACTTAGAGGATAACTCTTACTGTACAAATGGTCGTGTCCTTGCAAAACCAAGTCTACTCCGTACTGAGTAAATAACGGAGCAAGTTGCTTACGCATCACCATTACGTCATAATCCGTGCCTAAGGTATTGTTGCCGCCGTCGCCGCAATCGTAAAACGCTTTGTGCATCATAACGATTTTCCATTTTGCTTCTTTGTTAGCTTCTAAATCGCTTTTTAACCAGTTTATCTGCTCATCGGAAAGTCCTGTTGCAGAAGACGAATGCGGATCGGTAGTATCGTTGGTATTGAGCGCTATAAAGTGTGCATTATTGTAATTGAAGGAATAATACACGCCTGACTTAGTACTTGCGCTGCTGGGAGTATCAAAGTTAAAACGCGAAGCAAAATCGTAATCTGCCGCTTCGTGATTGCCCGCAGTAGCAACTATAGGATAATCTTTCATTACCTCGAAAGTATCCGTAAGCGCCCATTCCCACTGATCAAGATTAGGCACATATCCAAGCCAGTTATTGTTTACGATATCTCCTGTATTTACAATAAAACTCGGCTTGCAATTATCGACTGCAGAACGTAAAACTTCTTTATAAATCTTATAGTAATTTTCGGCATCAGATTGCGGATCGGACACGTGAATAAAAGTAAAAGGCTTAGAGTCTCCGCTTTCGGTAGTAAACGAACCTACTTCGGAAAATATATTCAATTCGGCATCGCCAACTTTATACAAATATTTTGTACCGAGTTTGAGCCCCGACACCACGCAAGTATGTATAAAACCGTCGCTCGCGCTTGCCCTGCTTATATGATATTCTCCCTGCGTTTTAATTACCTTTGCAGAATTAAAACCGCTTGCGTCATCGGCCTCGACAACCCATACATCGCTGTCAGTGTAGTCGGTTGTATTCCAATTAAAGGACATTTGCGTACCGTCCTGCCCCCAAAAGGTTACAGTTACCATACGCGGCACTTTATTCTTATTGGCAATTTCTTCTGCGCTTGCAAATTGTACAGGCATAAAGCCCATTACTAAAATTGCAATCAATATTACTGCTAATATTAAATTCTTTTTGTTTAACAATTTTTCCATAATATAAAGATTGCGCTTACGAAAAAGGCGTTGAGACCGCCTTTTTCGCGCACAGATTTAATTTAATTTGCACTAAGCGTCAGTTGAACGCTGCTGACGGTAACTTGACCGTCAGAAATTATTTCGACCAACAACGCTGTACAGTTTTCGGGCGTTTCGAGTAAAATAGTTTCACCTAAATTGCCCGTTACTTCTCCTGTAACTTCTACATCGTTTACAATGCTTAAATAAGTTACTTTTACATTTGCGTTTCCCTGACCGTCAACTTTCAAGGCGTAGTTTAGCCCAAGACAGTCCATTGTAACAGTTTGAGACATTGTACCGTTAAAACTTATACTGCCGCTTTCGTAGGACGCGCTGTCGTCTGTTAACGTCCACGCGCTGTTTTTATTGAGTTCGTAATTAAAACTGCCGTTAGCAATATAATTCGTTTCAGGTACCGTAACTCCGTCTAAAAATCCGCCGTTAGAAAGAGTTTCGCAGTTCTGTTTTGCCGCCGTCTCGCCGCTGAACGGAGTGTAACTAAACGACTCAACTACTGCACAATCAGTTTCAAAACTAGGCTGTCCGCACCAGTCGCGAGGAAACCAGCAACCGATATTGAGATACATTTCGTTTGTAGGAACGTTAGTTGTTTGCGTACAAATGAGCACGCCGTCAATATAATACTCAACGCGCGGACTGTCGCCCGTATGCCAATCAATGCGGTAAGTATGGAACTGACCGTCGGCAAGATTATAGCCTACGTTTTTGTACTCGCTTGTATAATTGCGCTCGGTTACCCAAGTTGTAAATAACGGAGTAGAGAGATTTCCTATATTAACGCTGCCGTTATCCATTCCCAACAATTGACCGTTTTTGACGGCTGTACCGTGAATTTCAATATCTATTTCGTAATTCCAGACTATTTCTGGATTGTCGGTATCTTTAAAACTGTTGAACAGCCACATAGAAGTACAAATACCGCTAAATGCCGGAATTTTCATAGAAACTACAAAACTCCCCGGTCCGTAAGTATTGCACGACTGCACCTTTGCGCCCGTGCGCTGTCCTTGAGGAACAAGCATATTTTCGTCAGAAACGTTTTGTACGCCGCGCTTGTCGCCAACGTACCAATCGCCGTTTGCAATAAGTATCAGATTGCCGTGTTCGTCAAAAGTAACGTTCTCATCAATTACTCCGCCGTGCGTCTGCTGACCGCTGCTGTTTACAGGCGACCATATTTGGTCTTTAGTAAACCATTCCTCCTGATCTATTGCCGAGTTAAAGACCCTCCTTCTCGGTTATTGTTACGCTTTGAGTTGTAACATAGCCGAAACCGGTTACTCTGACACCAAATGTATAAGCCGAACCAACAGTCATACCCGTATCCTGTTTGATATTGAAAGTATAAACATTGTTTTCGCCTTTTACGGGATAGTATTCTTCGTTTACACCCCAAACCCAAACAAGGATATCATAGTCTTTATCGGTTACCAATGTAAAACTGAAAGTTCCGTCCTGTGCTACAGATGTATCCATTTGCGTAACAACGGCAAAAATACCGTAACAGGGACCGTAACCGTCAATATATGTCCAACCGTCAACTTCTCCGAGAACTGCGCTTGCAGTAATAAAATCTTCCTGACTTACAGCAAAACAATTTTCTGCTGTACCGTTATTGTTGTAAATAACATTTAAAGCACCTGTTGTTTCTTGATCTTCTTTAACAGCAGTTGCCGTATAGCAAACAACATTGCGAACTGAACCGCCCCTATTATAAGTTACCACACCTGCGGTCAACCAGTTAGCCATAATGGTACAGTTAGAATTTACAAGTATGTTTTCGATTAATCCTTGATTGTATGTAGCGACAAAAGCCGTTTGATTTTTTGATTT
Source organism: uncultured Clostridia bacterium (assembly GCA_947053925.1). GTDB lineage: Bacteria > Bacillota > Clostridia > Christensenellales > CAG-314 > Fimimonas. The sequence continues at coordinate 117,954 of CAMRUG010000002.1, read as the reverse complement.
AATACTAACATTACTTAAGCTAAAGTTCTTAACCTCGGCACCATCACCCACATAACCGAATAACGACAAACCGAATCCGTCGCTAGTAAATGAAGATCCTTCTATCTTAACATATTTAATCGTGTAACCTTGTCCGTCAAACTTGCCTGTAAACGGTATTCCTTTTACAGCCATGTCGGCTGTGGGATCAGGTACATCGCAGGTTGTTTCATCTCCGCCTTTAATTGGTGTTTGCCCCATCGGTGTAACTTTTGCATCGCCAAAATCTAAATCTTTGGTAAGACGGTAATATCCAGCAAGGTTAGCCTGCATTTTAGCCCACTCGGCTACCGCATCGCCTGTGATTTCGTACCAAATATCGTAGTCCTGCGTTGCCGAAACAGTTGCATAGTCGTCGGTATATGTATATGTGATTTCGTTATGACCGGCTTTGTAAGCGCTTGCCGTAACTTTGCTTGCGTCGGCAGATTGCGTTGCGCCGCTTGCCATTGTAAGCGTATACGTTGCATTTGCAACGAGGTCCAAAGTCGTTTCTGCATTATATCTCAACTCTGTCTCGGCAGGAGTTACATTCAATGCGGTCGCATAGTCTACTACCGTAACTGCAATGGTCGCAGTTTGCTCCTCGTATGTTACGGTGATATTAGTACTGCCTGCTGAAGAGAAGTCGTAACTGAGCATATCCGACTTTAGCGCAACGGGCGTTTCTGTTCCGTTACTTAAAGTTGCCGTCATGGTTACACCTGATAAATCGTCAAGCGTTACGCTTTCGTTAAGTTTATACGTTGCTTTTGCAGGTGTACCTGTAATAGCTATACCTTGTACTGTTACGCCTGTTTCTACAACCGTAATACTGAGCGTGCAAGTTTTTTCAGAATAAGTAACCGTAATTTCTTTTGTACCTGCCGTGCTCAAATCGTAAGCGCTGAGCATAGCGGCTGTTACGTCAACTCTTTCGCTTGTTGCGTTATTGTAACTAACAACCAGTTTTAGTCCCGTAAGGTCAAGCTCGGTTGCTTCGCCTGCTGTATAATTTGTTTTATAAGCACTCGTTTCGTCAATAGCAATTCCTGTTACAGACTTTTCCTTAAGATAAACGCCCAACTCTACATAGTCGTTTTCTCCGTTACCGTAGTAAGCCTTGACATCTTGTTTGATATTAACGGTGCCGTTTTTATCGTACCCATCGAGTCTAATCGGATGTATAATTTTAGTCGTTCCGTCAGAGTATGTTTCCTCGATAAGAATACTGCTTAAATCGATATCCGTACCTTCGATAATATTCTCCAGTCTTGCCGTAGATACAAGTTCGTGATCCACTACAACAGGAGCAACAACTTTTACAACAATTTGAGTTGATTGCATCCATACAGGCGCGCCGTCAACTTTTACAAATGTGTACAACACTACAGTCAAGTCGGTATTTACGGTTACGGAAGCGTAACTGTCCGCTTTCATTACCAAATAATGCGATTGTCTTTCGGCATCCCAACCGAGTTCGTCAATATAATCCACCGATGGATAAATTGCTACGGCAATATTGTCGCCCTTTACAAAAATATCATCAAGATAAAATCTATTGCCAATTGCCCACTCTCTTTGAGTAGTTGTTATTGCAATGTAATCGTCGTTAGCAAGCACTGTACCTAAACCTTCAAAGTACTTCCATCCGTCGCCGAGTTCAGCTGTCAAGTCGGTTTTATTACAAATATAACTGTTAGCTTGACTTCCGTTAAGTCCGCTTTCTTCGCCGCCGATGCTTGTGTCGTTACTTATTTCCATATCAGTGTTCCATGCAGCGTTTGAACAATCATAATTGCCAACATAGCACACCACATTATTAACTTTTCCGTTGTTATATGCAGCAGCCGCATAGCCCGCTCTGTACGAAGAGTACATATGACAATCCGCTTCTACACATACATTCTCAATGGAACCTTGATTGTAAGATGCAAGAAAAGCAACGTATTTTCCGCCGCGTATATCCATATTACGCACAGTTAAATTGCGTAAAACGCCTTGTTCTCCCACATAACCGAATATCGCCAATCCATAGGCGTCAATGAGGTAATACGATTCGGTTCCTGCAGTGATTTTGATATTTTTAAGAGCGTATCCTTGTCCGTCAAGCGTGCCGTTAAATGCAACGCCTTTACGTCCGTTTTCTTCATTGCCCGCACCTGTTATATCTAATACGTTTGCATCATTTTCCTTTTTTAAAGGAGTAGCGCCTATATATGCGCCAACGTGCCAAGAGCCGCCAAAATCGATATCGCTCATAAGCACGTAGTATCCGTCAAGGTCATCGTTTATTGCATTAAAGTCTTCGATACTGTCAACAAGATATGCAACTGTAATTAAAACAAAATTGCCGTCTGCATTTACAAGCGTGGGTCCTTGGTTAAGAGTAACCATTCCGTCTGCAACAAGCTCCTCTCCTTTCATATTGCGTACAGACGTATAGTCAAGCGCATATTTGCCCGATTGGTCGTATTGAACGTAAGTTTTATCACAATCTTTAACGTCTTCGATTCCGCGTTCTTTAACCGTTACAAATAATGTTGCATCTTGCGTAACGCCGTCTATCGTGTAAGACAGGGTTATTTCCTTTTGCCCTTCGGTTGTAAGGTCGTAATTGCCAACGGTAACATCATTTACCGCAACCGTGCGATTTAAACTTTCATCGCTGAAAACAGCCGTAATAACAAGTCCCGTTAAATCGAGTTCGGTAATACCTTCATCAAGATAGTAAGTCAATTTGACTTCGGCTGTATCCAAATCGAGTTCGTCGTATGTCGGTATAACAGGTTTATCCTGAACAACATATGTAACTTTGTTAGACGCCGCGCTGTCCGCAAATTTACTGTTAGCAGACTTTGCAATTACAGTAATGTCGTAACTACCGACTGCCGTTTCAGTTATAGTATACGATGTTTCAGTTACATTGACAGGCGTACCCCCCCCACTGTAACATCGTAACTTGTCGCATTTTCTACTTTGTTCCAACTTACTACGTTGCCGTCAAGTTTAATAACGGGCGCAGTAAGCGGCGTAGGTTTACAAGCGACTAATGCCGTAATGCTGATTGCCAAAACAATCAATAATGCGATTATAGCCTTTTTGTTTTTCATATTTTCCTCCTTTTTATTCAAATATATCGTCAGTTAAAGCCTCTACGGCTTTAGAAATTGCCCCGACAATAGAAGGGTCTCGGAGAGTTGAGTACACTACGTCGCACGCGTTTTGAGATTTTCCGACTTCTTCTTTTACCTGCTTTAAGTAATCTTCTCCAAACTCTTTTATCCTTCCGCTTAGTGCTATCTTACTTATATTTAACAGTTCTACTATGTCTTTTAATACGCGTCCTAAGCACCGCGCCGTACTGTTTACATAATCCTTTGTTTCTTTTTCTGCTTTGTATCTTTCAACTACTTCCTTTGTGTGTCTTTCTTTCAATTCTTTTTTTATTGCACGTAATGAGACAAATTCGTCCAAGTAATTTATCTCTCCTCTGTATTCCGTTCGCATAAGTCCAACTTCTCCGCCAAACCCTTGCGCTCCCGTATACAGTTTGCCGTCCAAAATAAGCGCTCCGCCTATTCCTTCGTCTACATGCACCAACATACCGTTTTCTACGCCTTTCATCGCCCCGTCATACATCTCTCCCAGTCCGGCGAGGTTTATGTCGTTAGTCATAACAATCGGCGCATTAAATTGGCGTTTAAACAGGTTTACTATCCTGTTCTTTTCACTAAATATTTCTTTATCGAACTGCGGCGAAAGTTGCAATTCGCCCGTCTGAGTATTAACTTTTCCCGCTATCGACAGGTCTATTCCTAAGAGTTTGCTGTCTCTGTATTTTTCCTGCGCTAACAGGTTCTTTACAGTTAAAACTAATTCATACAGCATTTCGACGTCGTACTTTTCCACCTTTGTTTCTACGGTGTCGACAATGTTCATCTTCATATCCGAGACTACTACTTTAGCAACATAGTCAGCCAGACTTACCACAACTATGTATCCGAACTTCTCGTTTATTGTGTAGTAAACAGGCTTGCGCCCTATATTTACTTCCGTGTCTATCTCTGCCTGTTTTATATAACCGTCTTGCTGTAATTTGGATATTATCGAAGACAATGCGGCATTGGAGAGATTTAACCTCTGCGACAGCATCGTTGCAGAACAATACCCCTGCCTCAACTCTCTCATTATTAACTGATTATTTAACTGACGTGCGTAACTCTGCGTTTTCCCTGTCATTTGCGTATTCCTTGTGAAATTATTTTTCGTATAGTTCTGAATTTATAAAGCAATTGATAACCGTAGTTGCCGTATCCTTACCGCAAATTATACCTTTTAAATCTCCGCTTGCTTTAACGTTGCAATTTGTAAAAGTACAATTGCTAACCGTGCCGTTTACAGTACCTGCTACAATACCGACAAAATTACCGATAGGTTCTTTTTCATAATTGAGTACAGAATTTCCCGTATCGTAACTGCCTGTGAAATATGAAGCAACCGTTACATTTTCAAAACTAACATTGCAAACACTGCCTGTAACATAACTAAACAAACCCACGTTAAAACGGGAAGCGTGATAAGGATAGACGTCGTAATCGTCTTTTTTCTTTCCGTCTTCTTCTCCTATATATTCGCCGCTAAAATCGTTACGGTCGATATTGAGATTGCGTATAGAGTGTCCGTTACCGTTAAACACACCAAAGAAATCTGCTCCGACATGATGACTGCCGATTGAAGTTATAGTCGCTCCCTCAAAATCTAAATCTGCGGTTAAAACAACGGTTTTAGAACGCAGAGAAACGTCTAGCATAAAGTCGGCTTTATATTGCATAAATGCCTCTACCGAGCCGATTTCATATACGTCGGTTTTGTTATACGCGACAACCGTTCCCGCAAATATACTGCTGTCGGTTATAAACTTTACCGGTATTTCACGGTTTAGAAATTCTGTAAAAAAACTTCTGTCGAGAAGTACGTTATCGCCGTTCGTTTTAAAAGGAATTTGCTTATCGTAACGCGTAACCTTAGTTAAATTAGCCGTAGCGCCCTGTGGCAAAGTAAACTCGATATTTCCTGAATCCTCACGGTAAATCAGTTTGTAGTTATCATCAAACTTTACATTACCGACAACGCGTATTGAAAGAGTTTGGGAAGAACCGTCAACAGCGGTTGCTTTTACAACAATCTCTCCGTCCAAAACGTAATTGCTTACGGCTATTATATTTTCGCTTAAAGTTACACCGTTCAAAGATTTAATAATACTGTATGTTAATTGCTGATTTGCAGTAAGAGGTAAAACTTGCGCTTCGATACGGTAGAAATTGCCCGCATAAAGGGTATCTTCCATTGTGTCGGAAAATTTGACTTCCGATACCTTGTCGTATATATCGAATTCAAAAACCGTCGACATACTTTGACAAGTTACCTGTATCGCGCAATGTATCGGTCCGTGATCCGACGGGCGCTGTACCTGATCGGTGCTTACTACGCCTTTTTCGCTTACTCTTACCCCCTTGCCTTCGAGAACTTTATATGTACAGCCTGCCTCTACCGCAATATTAACAGGATTAGTTCTTACGTTAAGTTGTAACGTGTCGCCGCGCGTTACAAAGGACTTATTTGAAGTAACCGTAAGTTCACGCAGATTATACGGCAAATAAGTGGATTTAAGTACGGGAAGTTGCCCCGACACTACGTTCCACGCATTAGTATAAGACGCAAAATCGGCATCGGCAATAAGTTGTTCTTTGTTTTTAAATACTTTACACGAAGCGTCGTAGTCATCTGAAAACGGATAATTATCTGTTTGCACTGCATAGCAATTTGTCGCCGTACCGAGAGAAATCGGTGTTTTGCTTACTCCTGCAAAACTGCCTACATCTAAGCCTCCCGAAACTTTGCCCAAGCTATAACAATTTACGATTTCCCCTTCGTTACGTCCGACAAAACCGCCGACAACCTTAAATGCCTCGCCCGTAATAACGCTTACGTCTGCCCAGCAGTCGTAAATCTTACCGACGTTAACGCCTACGAATCCTCCGGAGTAAGAACGGACGTTGTTAACGCGCCCTTCGGCGTTTACTATGCCTAGATTTTTTACTATACCTTGAGCCGTTATATATCCGAAAAAGCCCGAATTATATGCATAATCGTCAGCCCTGTCTATAAAGAAGCCGCTTATTGTATGTCCGTTGCCGTCAAAAGTGCCGTTGAACGCCCAGTCTGTTGCGGTACCGTCCGTTACGTCGAAATATGTACCTAGCGGAGTCCAACCGCGCCCGTTATTATAGCCTTCTCCGTCTATACTGAGATAATGGCTCAAATCGATATCGCACACCATAATATAATTTCCGGAAAGCGCTTCTCGGCTGTCGTTTATTGCCGCCAAATCTTGTGCCGTGGCGACATAAGTTGCCACCTGAACGGTAACAGATACGGCGTTTTTGGCAGTAACTATTTTTAGATTATTATCCCCCATTGACAGTTGCGATACCAAAGACGATTTAACTGTAAGCGTATTATTCGCCGCATTATATGTCCAGTCATCGTTACTAAGTCTGTTATGTCCGCGCATAACCGCCAAAACGCCCGCTTGCTCGGCTTGAGGATTATCTCCGTAGTTTAAATTGAATGTAACGTCCGAACCTACTTTATACTCGGCAATTTGTGAAGAATTTGAAACGGTAACATAATTGCCTTTGGTAACAAAAAATGTTTTTTCTGCTGTAACTTCCTTAGCCTTTGCAACTATTGTAAACTCTGTTCCGTCGTTTACTTTGCTACTAAATGACACCCTGCCTGTAACGCTGTTTATAGAAATACCGGCAATGTCTTGCTTTAACGAATACGAAACGGAATACATCGGAGTAGAAACAGCGGTAACGGTATCCCCGTCAACTATGTATTGAGACAAATTACTGAAAGAAATTACAGGTGTTTCGGTTGACGTATGTAAACGCGCAATTGCCGTTGCAACAATACGGTTTTTAATTTTTGCGGCAATAATAACTTGCGTGCAATCAGACACACTGCTTTCAACAGAAACTACGCCGCTTTTTTCGTCTATACTTACGCCGTCAACAACGGTTAGAAGTTCATACATAGCATTTTTAGCATTGACACTCACAGAATCGCCGTTGTACAGTTCGTATTCTTCTTTACTAAAACTGACAGGCGTACTATTACAGCCTGCTACGATAACAAGCGAAACAATAAATATAACTGATAAGATAATCAAAGCAAGTTTTCTCTTCATTTTTAACCTTTTAAACCGCCTGCAACGGTATTTTTAATAATAGTTTTTTGGAAGCAGGCAAACAGTATTGCAATAGGTATGACAGCCACCATTACTCCTGCGAATTGCAACGGATAGTTTCCGTTTGCCGCCGATTGAAGTTCTTGAAGCCCTACAGCCAAAGTTTTGAGATTTCCCATAAACAGGAAAGGCGTAGAATAATCGTTCCAAATAATAATTGCCTGCAAAATGGAAACCGCTATAATAGGTCCTTTTGCCAGCGGCAACATAACGCGGAACAGTATCTGAAAACGGTTTGCTCCGTCAATTTGCGCCGCTTCGGCATAACTCCACGAGATTGTTTCAAAACTGCTGTGAAGCATAATAAAATTAAAGCCGAAACAACCCGAATACAAAAACAACACACCTATAAGAGAGTTGTTGATGCGCAGGAAATCCATCATTTTAACCTGCGCGGGCAATGTTCCGACAATAGGTACGACCATAGTAAAAATTGCCGCGCCTAAAATAATCTTTTTGCCCGGAAAATTATACTTTGCAACACAGTAAGCAGATATCGCCGACAACCCCACGTTGATAAAGGTGCCTAATGCCGTTGTAACTATGCTCATTAACAGCATACTCAAGACGGTTTGCCCTTGAATTTCAAATTTTAAAACTTCAATGACGTTATCGAATTTCCACTCTTTAGGAAATCCGAAAAAGTTACCCGCAGTGTATTCGCCTTGACTTTTAAACGTGTTAAGCAGCATCCACAAAAAAGGCGCAAGAAGGGATATTGCATATAGTACAAATATCGCAAAAACTATCCATTTAATGACTTTATATGCCGCGTGTTTTTTTCTTCTTAACATTTTTTCTCCTAAAAGTCAACGCCGTCGTATTTTTTTGACATTCTGTTGCGGACCAGCATTACAATCGGCGCCCAAATTACCGAAAACAGTAAACCTTTTGCCGCCATTTGATTTAGCGCATTTGCGTCCTGCGAACTAGCCGTGGTTTCAAATATTTCCATAGCAATCGAATAGATATTACCGCTTGTTGTACCGTTGCTGAGCAAATACGGCTGTAAATACAATGTCAATACGTTTGTCATTCCTAGCACTACCAACGTAACTATTGTCGGCCAAATAAGAGGAATTATAATTTTGGTAAACTCTGTAAAATATCCTGCACCGTCTAGCTGGGCGCTTTCGAATATTTCTTTAGGAATACGGCCGATAGCGCCTGACATTAGCACAACATTATAACCCAACCCTGCCCAAATACAATACAAATACACCGCAACTTGCGAAGTGGGCCATTGTGCATATAGATTGGACGGAAGATTGATTCCTATAACTTTTAAAAACTCAAAGATATATCCGTTTTCCTTTAACGGAGTATTGTAAGCCATTGCGAGCGCAACAATAGGAATGATGTTTGGCAAAAAGAATATGACTCTGAAAACGTTTGCAAGCGGCATATTCTTTTGTAAAAAGTAAGAAAATACCAAGGATAGCGGTAAACTTATAAATATAGTTATAACCGCATATCCCAAAGAATTTAAAATTATTACCGTTTGGTTATTAAGCCATTTAGTCCCTGTGGTATTTATCGTCGTTTCAAAAATATTTTTTACCACGGTTACAAAATTATCGAAAGTCCATTGCGTTTCCCATCCGGTAGACTTTTGGAAAGCCATAAGAATAGAACCGACATTGACAAAACCCCATGTAATTACAAATTGTAAGACGGGATACGCCAACAGCAGCGCAACAAACAAGTAATCGCGTTTTTTTCTTTTTGTTAATCTGGCTAGTCTTTTCATAATCAGTTAATGTTCAGTATAAAGTCGTCTATAAACAATTCTCCGCCGTATACGGATGCTACAACTACCGTAACTTGACGCGTTCCTTGCGGAGCTTTTGCCGCTAACGTATGAAGGGTATATTGAGTATCGTTGACATCGAGTATTTCTTCTTTTATAATGCTCAAACCGCTTTCCGTTTCAAATTGTAATATTATCTTGCCTATGCCTTTTGATTTAAACTGCAAATTAAGATTGAAATCGGCATATACGCCGTCTATTACCTGACGTAACAATCCCAAGTCAGATATATATGCCCCGCAAGATTCGTGATACCCTAGCCCGTTTTGTATATAGCACATTTCGCGCGCACCGACGGACAAAATTTCTTTTTCCTTTGCTCTGTAACGCTCCGCTACAATTTTATTTAATTCTTGTGCGGAAAGGTTCGGATTTTCTGCCGAAACCTGTTCGCGAATTTCATTACGGATTTTGTTCGATTCATCGGCAAAAAGGTACCTTGCGTCAAACGTCCAACCGTAACCTTCGGTATTATGATCTAAAACATATTCGAAATTACCGTTAGAAATTTTATTTACTACAGCAGTCGAAACGGGCGCCATAGGATATTCTTCTTTTGCCGCCACTTGCGAAGAGGAAATTGCGGGATCGTATTCCTGACAAGGCTGATCTAAAAAAGGAATGTACTGAATGTAATCTACGCTCATAATATCGCTTTCAAAGTTAGCGTCGCCTACAAAACCCGTATTATTAGGGAACCAAACTCCCAACCACAAGCGCGCCTGTACATAAGGTACAAAAATCTTACTTACCGCAGTAACTATTCCGTCAACGTAATATACGACCATTTCGGGGTTTGTGTACCAATCGAAACCGAAGGTATGCCACTGCCCGTCGTTTAATGCAATCGTATCGCTGCTGCCTGCAACACTAGAAACATTTACGTCTTGAGATTCGTTCATCTCAACCGTAATGTAATTTGTGTTTAAAACATTTTCAAACGAAATAACCGAAGAATGGTCTTTACCGCCGGGGAGTTCTATATCGATTTCGTGATTGCCGCCGGTAGATTGTTCAAAACAGTAAGTCCACATTGCACTGCAAGCACCAAGGCGCGGCAAAACTTTCATTTTAACTTGATATCTTCCCGGTCCCGTTACAAATTTGCTTATTATCGCTCCGCCCGTTAAGGAACCGTCCTTACGAGCGCCTACGCCTTGAACATCTCCCGACGTATAATAACCGCCGTTACCGGAAAGTATCAAAACCCCCTCGTCGGTATAATTAACGTTTTCGGGAATAACTCCTCCGTTTTCGTTAGCACCCCAAGCCTGCTTACCGATATACCAACTGTCATAATCTACACCGTCGGTAAAGTCGTCAAAAAACATATTAGAATAATCGACGGTAACACCGTCTAAAAATTTAATAGCGTCGCCCGCTTTAATACCGGTTGTTCCGTCAACGTCGCAACCGCTCAAAATAAGGCATAATATCATCAATAACGCTATTACAACCGCAAGTTTGTTCTTCAAAAGGCAATTATCCTCCATTGTTTTTTCAGTATAGCACATTTAAAAGTCGATTTCAATACATTTTTTAATTTTGTTAAAAAAATATTTATATTGTCATTTTTCACTATAATTTGTTGAAAATCAAATATAAAATTAGCAATATTGCCTTTAAAATACTATTTTTACATTATTCTTTGAATTTTAGGTATTGACAACGATAAACCCGTATGATAATATTTAAAATGATTTTTAATTAAATTAAAAAACGAGGTACTTCAAATGAAAAAAAGACTAATAGCAATATTTATTACCGCTGTTCTTGCGGTACTGTCAGTTTTTGCCCTTGCTTCGTGCGGTCCCAAAAATGACGAACACACCTTAAATATAGTATGTCTTAACAAAGGTTACGGCAGAGAATGGATAGATACGCTTGTAGAAAAATTCAAAGCAGACCATCCCGGATATGACGTAAACCTTGAAGCAACGTCTTCGGCAAAAACGCTCATTAACTCGCACATAAACTCACGCAATAACATAGACGATTTATATATCAGCGTCGGTTCAGACTGGATGTCTTACGCAAGACAAGGCAAACTTGCCCAACTTGACGATATAATGACAGATACCGTTGACGGCAAACAACTCAAAGACAAAGTAAGTACGGAATATCAAAATTCTATTTACTATCCCGATCGCAACGGAAATCTGCACACATACAGATTGCCTTGGATATCGGCTACCGGCGGTATATTTTACAATGCCAAAATGTTTGAAGATAACGGTTGGGACGTACCCACCACTTACGAAGAATTGGCTACCTTATGCCAAACGATTGTAGATGCCGATATTTCGGTTTCTACAGGTTCGGGTACGATTCAAACGCAGGAAAAAGTCAAACCGTTTGTTTATACCAGCGAAAACCCCGACTACTTTGACTATACTGTTTATACATGGTGGGCGCAACTTGCAGGAGAAGAAGCCGTCAGAGAATTCACGCAATACGCTTCGGCAGAGAACTATTCACAAAATAATCCCACTTATGCTAAACTTAAAGAAGCAACGCAATTGTGGTACAATTTATTCGGTAACAGCGCGTATGTTTGCAGCGGAAACAGCAACAATGACGCTCAGCTAAAATTTGCAAAAGGCGAAGCGGCAATGATGTTCAACGGCGACTGGATGTACAACGAGATTTCTAACTACAACCTTACAAACACAAACTTTCAGCTTGCAATAATGAAGACCCCTAAAGCGCCGAACGCAACCGCTTCGGATATTCTTTACACCATCGGTGAAGACCAGTACATTGCCATTCCCGAATCGTCCATCAAGAAAGATTTGGCAAAAGACTTTATAAAACTTATGGTAAGCGATTACGGCTGCAAAGTATTTTTAAGTCAAGCAAACGGCGTGCTTGCCTACGACTGTCAATTTGAAGATGCCGATTACAACGGGGATGCGTTTCTTAAAAATCTTATAGAAACAAGAAATTCTTACACTACAAAATTTACAGAATATCCTTCTATGCAAGGAGAGGTAACCAACACCACTAAAATGCTGTATTTGGCAGGCAATGTAAATATTTGGGGCACATCGGCATGGCGCCCCTACGCAAACTTGCTTTCAAGTGCAACGTTCACTATGGACACAGCTTTTAAAAATATTCAAAACGAAGTAGCCCGTCAATGGCCTACTTGGAAGAGTAACTTAGGATTAAAATAAGGTAGTAACAATGTATTTTAAAAATACTGTAATTGATTTATTAAAACAAGAAGAAAATATAAGGAACTGCGTTGATGTTCAACGCAGTTCCGCTTTGCCGGAAAAATGTTATTTTATCGACAAAGATACTATTTTGTGCTATCCGCGCACAACGGGAGACAGCAGGTATCCTTACAGTAAAGACGGCTTTACTTTGTGGGCTTATTCTTCCGGATATATGTCGCTTAACGAAAGTACTTTTTATTATATTCTACCTGCCGATGAAGGCAAAGAACCGTACGTTAATTTTTACGGCGGAATAAAATCGGCAAACGGCTTTACTCCCGTATCTATCACGGGAGTAGCGAGACAGCCGCAGGAAGATTTTCAACGCTTTACAGTATTTACGCCGCAAGCCGTATATTATATCACAAAAACCGAGAATATAACTTTTGCTTTACGCGCATTTGTTTCAAACGAAAAGAAAGCGTGTTTTTCAGTTTGCGCGCTTAATCATACCGATACAGAACAAGAAATATATTTATCCGCATATTTTAACTGTTTGCTAATGCATCAGGCAGGAGAAAGCGTCGAAACAAAATGGTTTAAACAATGCTCTGTAAATAAAAACGGCTTTTTATTTGAAAGCGTAGAAGATTTAGACAGAACAACGAACCTAGAGAACTACGGCGTAATAAACCGTGATATAAACGCAGAAATCAATTATATGGAGCACACTACATCCCGTTCGGATTACACGGGCGGCAAAACAATCTGCCTAAACTGCTCTACAGCGTTATTTGACGGTCATTTCGGTCAGCAGAAACAGATTTGCAAATTCGGAGACACTTCAGTAGCGGGAGACATAATTTCGATATCGTTAAAAAGCAACGGTTTCGCAAGCGTCGACTATGTTGCCGAAGCCGTTTTTGATAAGACGGACGCATTAAAACTTACAAAACAGAATATCAGCGGTTATGCAGACAAAAATTTGAAAAACGATATTGCCTACGATAAAGTTAAGCATTCGTCTGAATCAATGCTCAAAATGGAATTCGGAGAATATGCTAACGATAAATTCAACGGCACGACATTAACTAATTTTGTCCACAACGTTCAACGTCAAGTTGAGTTTGCCGCACTGGCAAAAAACAGCGGAGTATCATTGTTGGGCGTCCGCGACGTCGCACAGCAACTTGAAGCGGCGCTTATGTGGAACTGCCGCGATTGCCGTTCAAAAATTATCGAAGTTATGAATTTTATTGATCCAAGCGGAAGAGCGCCTCGGCAATATTCGTTACCTGCAAAAGGCGCATTGCCGCAAATGGACACGCGGGCATTTATAGATCAGGGAAATTGGTTAATTACTACGATATATCAATATCTTGCATTTACGGATGATTACACTATTTTAGACGAACTGTGCGGTTATTATAAGATAACAGGTAAAAATAGAGTTCAATCAACTGAAATTCGAGACAGTATATTGGATCATCTGTTACGCATAACCGACTACTTAATCAACAATATCGACGAACAAACGCATTGTTTGAAAGCATTATACGGCGACTGGAACGACGCGCTTGACGGTCTTGGCGTATCAGGCGACCCAAACGAAGAATACGGCAGCGGCGTATCTGTTATGGCGACATTGCAACTTTACAAAAACCTATCTGAAATGACAGAAATACTGTCTCGGGCAGGCGATAAAAACAATCAACTTGAACGGTACAAAAAAACAATAGCGGAGTTAAAACGAGGATTATTAACTTACGCAATCGAAACAACACCTAACGGACGCAGAATATTGCACGGTTGGGGAGACAAATATTCTTATAAAGTAGGAAGCAACTGCGATATTGACGGCAAAGCGCGTTACGGTTTAACTGCTAACGCTTACTGGGCAATATCGGGCGCATATTTGTGGGATACCGACATAAAATCGGATATATTAACAGCATATACAAACCTTGACAGCAAATACGGATTAAAAACTTTTGAGCCCTATTTTGAAAAAGGAACAAAAGGAGTGGGCAGGATTGTTAATTTGCCGAAAGGAACAGCCGAGAATTCGGCAACATATATTCACGCAACCTTGTTTGGCATATGGTCTTTGTTTGAAATGGGAGAGGGCAAACTTGCATGGGAACAGTTAGAAAAAGTGTTGCCGCTGACCCATAAACTGATTACCACTACGCCTTTTGTAATGAGCAACAGTTATTCGTACAACGAAGAACTGGGGTTGGACGGCGAATCAATGAGCGACTGGTTTACAGGCAGCGCAAACGTCTTGATTAAAACTTTCGTTCGCGAAATATTCGGAATCAGTCCCGACCTAGAAGGCGTAACAATAACGCCCTGCGCTTACATACCGTTTAATAACGCATCAATTAGTATTTCAGCGAAAAACAAAATAATAAAATTGCACTACTGTAAAAACGGTTCTGACAAGCGTACAATTAGAATAAACGGTAAATCAGCAGATTTAAAATATAATGATGCAAAACAAAATTACGAAGTTTATTTAAGAACAGAGGAATTGCTTAAAGTAAATACAATAGAGGTTTTCGATTGATTTTTATAAAGTAAAAGAGGTAACGCGTGTTACCTCTTTTTAAAATATAGCGGAATTTTAAAGTATGCTCCAATCAAACAAATAGAAAAAAGCAAAAGATTTATATGTCTGTATTTTTTGAATATTGCGCTTAGTCAGACAATTTATCTGCATTTAACTATATTTTAATTGTTCGGTTTTGCTTATTACTTCACTAAAAGCACAAATACAAGAACTCTTATAATCTGTCAATTAGTTCCTGTAAATCTACTTCACATTGATTTAAAACGTTATCGTTTCGGTTTAGAAAGAAACAGGCAGAGTTGTGCCTATCGTAATACGACTGTTGCGTAGGCGGTTTGATATTAACCGTAAACTGGCAATTAGATTCTAGGTAATCTCTAAATTCGCGAGATGTCATAAAAGCGCCGTCAAAAAATTTACAGTAATAAAAATCATTGTCAGGATCTAACACAAAAAACAGCCATAAATCGGATTTGGAATAAAATACTTTACCGTATTTAAAATTATACGACGTATCTATCGATTGCCAAAATTCATTTACGCGTTCGGGCTGTTGCTGCCTTTTCCAGTCGTCAGAATTTACTCCTTGTTTAAATTGAAATGCAGAAATATAATCTATTCCCAAATCGCCGAATTTTGTAAACCTGTTGTATCTTTCTTCCTTTACCTCGATAAGCAAAGTTTTGCCGCCTTCCAAATGTACACATACGTCGCCGTCATCAGCGCGGGCGTATTTTTCAATTTTGACATACGGAATTGACTGTTCGTCAAAAATTCTACGCACTACTTCAACTTCGCGTTCTTCCGTATGATAATTACCAGATATATTCATCATATTTTCCTCTTTAAAGCAAGTTTAACAAATAAAAGATTTATTGTCAATACAAAAAAATTTACGCAATAAAAGAAATTATTTTGAAAAATTATGCTAAAACTGTTGATAAAACAAGTGAATTATGGTATAGTATATAAGCTATATGCAGGTGTGGTGGAATGGCAGACGCGTTGGACTCAAAATCCAATGTAGGTGACTACGTGTGGGTTCAAGTCCCACCACCTGCACCAAGTATCTCGGTGTAAAAGTCTTCTGACTTTTGCACCGATTTTCGCTATTTTAATGACTTTTTAGCCGCTTTTGAAAAGAAATAAAGACCTTGAAAGGGAATTGCACCTTAACAAGGTCTTTGTTTATGTCTAAAAACGCGCAACACTTTTCATATTACACGACACAAAAAAGGTGCGTAAAAAGTACCACACGACAGGACTTGAATAAAGAAAAAGGGAAGTGCCTTCCATAAAATAATAGATTTAACAAATTTAGTAAAAATGTAAATAGTCCGATTGATTATTTTGCCATCAAACAGTTGACAAATTCAAAAGGTGTAATTATAATAGTTACAGGCATTAAATTATGAGAGTAAATACAAGGTTTACGGTTGCAATACATATTCTTGTTTTGGTTGCGTTAAACGACGCTCATCCCGCCACCTCCGAAATGATGGCGGAAAGCGTCGGTAGTCATCCTGTTGTAATACGGCAGGTAATGTCGTTATTAAAAAAGGCGGGACTTGTGGAAACGAAGAACGGACTTCCCGGCGGTCGGCTTTCTAAACCGCAGGAAGAAATTACTTTATGCGATATATATCAGGCGGTTAAAAATTCCGAAGAAAGCGTTATTTTCGATGTTCATCAAAATCCTAATCCAAAATGTCCGGTTGGATGCAATATCGTTTCCGCGCTGGACGCACCTATTTTGCACGCGCAGGACGCAATGGAAAATGCACTGAAAGATTATACGCTTAAAGATATTACAACATATATTGTTGAAAAGTATTCACAGCAAAATAAATAAAATTAAAACGGAGAAATTATTATGCGGACTTATAAAATAGTGTTCAGCCCTACGGGTGGAACGGAAAAAGTTGCAAGCATTATTGCTAATGCTCTCGGTGCGGAAATTGACACGGTTGACCTGTCAACTCAAAATTTTTCAGGTTGTGATTTAACTGACGACGGCATAGCCGTTATTGCAATGCCTTCTTTTGGCGGGCGCGCACCCAAAACCGCAATCGACCGTTTGAAAACGATAAAAGCAAACGGCGCAAAAGCAGTCGTTGTTGCCGTTTACGGAAACCGTGAACAGGAAGATACTTTAATTGAAATGGCAGATACCGCAAAAGAATGCGGATTCAAAGTTGTTGCGGGCATATCGGCAGTTGCGGAACATTCGATAGCACATCAATACGCTACGGGGAGACCCGATGATATCGATACGCAACAACTTACCGAATTTGCAAAGTCGATAGTTGGAAAAATATATGCTTCGGCAGATGCCGAACCGAATATTCCCGGCAATCGTCCTTATAAAAAATCGGGACCGGGGCTTGTGCCGAAAGCAACTTCTGCTTGTACTTCATGCGGAATATGCGCAGAAAAGTGTCCTGTGGGCGCAATAGACAAGAGCAATCCGAAAAAGACGGATAAAAGAACCTGCATAAACTGTATGCGCTGTATGGTTGTATGTCCGCAGAATGCACGTAAAGTCAGCGGTACAATGGTAAAACTTGTCGGTGCCGCACTCAAAAAGCCTTGCAGTAGCAGAAAAGACAATGTGCTGTTCCTTTAATGGGATAATGTATAGGGTCGTTAAGGAAGCGTATTAAAAACAGATTCTATGCCATAGGCAAAAAAATTCTCGGTTAGCGCATGCTGAAAGTGAACGCTATGATACTTTTTATAGCACCCACCTGCTCAAATGACACTTTTCACGCGACATACGCAATAGAAACGTAAGTTGAACCAAGTTCGATTTACGTTATTTTTTATTTAATAAGAATTTCTAGTTGATTTATATACACTATCCGTTAGGCATTAGCAATTTCCAGAAGAATCTTTTAATTTTTCCATATTCCGTATTCCAGCGAACAGCAAACGGAATTTGAAAACACGGTATAACTGTATAATATAATCAAAAGCAACAAGATTATAAAAACCCGATATTGATTATTTTTGAACAGCACCACTGCTAAATATACGGTCAGAATAAATGAAAACAGACTGCTTATTAGTGCAAACAAATACGCCCCGAAACAATAAACAGAAACTAAATTTATTGCAAATAATACATATTGTAAAACAAACAGAAATACACAACTATTTTTCTTGTTAACATTGCACAGCAAGTAATTAAAGCATACTCCCGAAATTAGAAAGTACAACAGCCATCCTGCAACTATATAATGGATATAATTGATATAAAAAGATTTATATCCGTTTTGAAAATACTTTCCGTTAAAAACAATTAAACCTAAAACAATACAATTCAAACAAGCAATTATAATTGCAATAATGGACTTATTAAATTTTAAAGTTTTTATTTTGTTACGCATATTAAATTATATTTACGCTATCCGAATATTTATGAATATGCGCATAATAGCCATTCATTAAAAAACCAACAACAAAATAAATAGCAAGAAACTGTTGTATAATTGCCTGCTTAAATTTCAATATCAAAATGACACCCATTGCAGAGTATTCTTTGCCGATGCCTCTAAGGGAATTCGTCCCGAAGCGCAGCAATGGTAAAAGAAATACAACGGAGCGCTACATAATTCGGACTGTCCACATTAGACGAACACAAGCAAGCGAAGAATAAGGAAACGTAAAGAAAGGAACGCTGTTTTTGCGTTCCTTTGCTTGCGCGACTCAAAAGTGAGCCTGCGGCTGGTGACTCTAAGGGGATTCGTCCCGAGCAACGCGAGGGTAAGCGGAGTGCAACGGAGCGCTACATTATTTCGAACTGTCCCTATTGGAGAAAACGAATGGCGGTGAATGCTAAAGAAGCAAACGAAAGGAAGCGTAAACTTGCGCTTCCTTTCGCTTGCGACTCAATGCTGAGCCGCAATTTTGGTGACTCTAAGGGGATTCGAACCCCTGTTATCGGCGTGAGAGGCCAACGTACTAACCACTATACGATAGAGCCATATTTTCTTTATCTTTAAACTATAACCCCTGTTATACGAGGACAAGCCTCGTGAAAGCGACGTATCGAGTCCAACGTACTAACCACTATACGATAAAGGCTTATTTTATCTTTTACACAAACTTCTTTATGTAAGACAATGCGTAAGGTTCTACGTAGCAACTTTATAGTTAACTTTCACCAATATTAACAAATGCAAACGCAACCGAATTTATACAAAATAAGCGCAAAGCTTACTATAATACAACAAAAAATTGTTTGGTGCCGATGGCCGGACTCGAACCGGCACGGTGTTGCCACCGAGGGATTTTAAGTCCCTTGCGTCTGCCTATTTCGCCACATCGGCATATTTTATATTAAGTTAGTCCCTTGCGTCTGGCTCTCAGCCGAGCCTACGTAAGTAGGCGAACGCCACGGAGCATAGCGGAGTATTTCGCCTCATCGCATATAAAACAAACGATTGCTTCTCTTATGTCAGCTTTTAACATATCGCAGACAAACTTACATACCGAATAATTGATTTTTCGGCATTAGTTTTGTTTTGTGTTGCGCACTGCTACTGTATTATTATGCCATATAACAATTCAACAGATATTATAAAAAACAATACACTTATTTTCAAAAGCGCAAAACCGATGGCGCGGTCTTGCGCTTTATTGGAGGCACCACCCAGATTCGGACTGGGGGTGGAGCTTTTGCAGAGCTCTGCCTTACCACTTGGCTATGGTGCCGTACAACCTAGAATATTCTACCAAAATACGCAAAAAAAATCAAGAGTTTTAGCTAATATTTATATAATTATATTGCAAAAACAAAATATTAGACTTGTAATGCCTAATTTATCATTATAGCAACTTTGCTTATTCGCTAATATTTAAAATTATGCAGAAGAAATCGCAAAAATATGTATTTATAAAAAACACAATCGAAATTTAGTGTGCGCTTCACTTAATTATTTTAACAATTTCTATTCGCCGAGTAAGCTTTCTGAATGAGCGACATTATAGCGAGCGATTAAACACAATTAGTTATAGTTAGACATCGTTAATCTTTGTTATGTATGCTAGTATATCGTACCAACAACTACTGATGACTTTTAATACGATTAACGTTTGCTAATAACTCATTATATTGTATCACATAAATAAGTAATTACTGGTATAAAATCGTATTTGTATACGATAAAATATATTTTTACTTTTTGATTTGCTTTTACACGCAAAATATGTACACATAGTTAATATCTTACCAAGCGCATAGATAGTTTTCAACAAAAAAGCAGTATACTTCCACAGAAATATACCGCTTTAAACAATATTAAATACAGCCGAAATATAGATTGTTTTACTAAATACTCCTACTGCCCTTTTGCAATGCTAATGTCAATTTATCAATTTCATCCGTTAAGAATTCGACGCGTTCGTTTATCGGTTTCCTACGAACTACCAATACAGCAATACGTATTGCAAATGCCAATGTGCCTACAAGCAAAGCATAACAATACACTGTAACTTTAACGCCTAAAAAAACCGCTATAACTGCAAGCAAAACTGCAAAAACAGAACTTTTGATTATAGAGGATTTATTTTTTTGTAAAGCATCATACAGCTCGTTACGTTCTTCTATATATTCGTCAAGTTTACACTCAGGACAAATGCCGTTATGTTGCGAATAAGATGAGCAGTTAATGCACATCGCTTTACCGCAATGTTTGCAGACTGACACTGCTTCAGTATCCATATGTATAAAACACTTCATAATTTTCCTCTAAATAATTATACATTTTGCAACTATCAAAAGTCAATAGTTTTAGCGACAAATAACTACTTAAAATTATCTTTTAAAACAAAAATTTCTAAGCTAAGAATCAAGAATCACTGAATTTATTAGCAATTTAATTTTTATATCTGCAATAAAAAACAGACTGTTGAAATTACAAAAGCAACAAATGCTTAACTGATTAGCAACAGTCTGTTAAATACTGATTATTAAATTATTCTACGCTTAAAACGTAATAATATAACGGTTGTCCGCCGTAATGGAGAATGAACTCAATATCGGGATGAGAACTTTGCAATTTCTCCACAAACGCTTCTGCTTTTTCTTCCGCAACGTCTATACCGTAATACAATGTTACTACTTCTTTTTCTTCCGTCAGCATACTGTCGATAAGAGCGGTTGTAACTTTTTCAACATCTTTGCCTGAGGTTACGATACTTCCCTTATCTAGCCCTATTATGTCGCCTTTCTTAATTGTAAACTTGTCTATTACAGTATCGCGAACGGCATAAGTAACTTGTCCTGCGTCAACTGAAGTAAATGCCGTAGACATATTCTCAAGATTTTCGGACAAAGACGCATCAGGGCTGTAATTTAACACCGCTGTAAGTCCCTGCGGAATATCTTTTGTAGGCAAAACGAAAATGTTTCTGTTTTGAACAAGCGTTCTCGATTGTTCTGCAGAAAGAATGATATTTTTATTATTAGGCAAAATGATAATATTCTCTGCATTGATTTTACGCGCGGCAGAAGCAATGTCCTCTGCCGAAGGATTCATTGTTTGACCGCCCTCTATAACCTGATCGACAAGCAAATCCTTAAATATAGCGGCAAAACCGTCTCCGGAACATACGGCAAGCAAACCGATAGGTTTACGTTCGGCTTCGTATCTTGCACGGAGTTGTCTGTTCTGCTCCATCATATTTTCGATTTTTACTTTATCAAGTTCGCCGAGAGTCAGCGCTTTTGCCAAGGCTTTTCCCGGGTTATTAGTATGAACGTGAACTTTTATCAAAGACAAATCACCGATACAAATTACCGAATTGCCTATTTCGTTCAGGTATTCGCGCAATTTGTCAATATCGGTTACCGTAGTACGCTTTTTGATATTGATGATAAAAAATTCCGTGCAGTAACCGAAATCCAATTTGCCCAAACTTTCGTAATCGACAATCAATTCGGAATCGTCAGGAAATGCAGAGTCGATAGATTGCGGTTTTAATGTTTCTGCAGGCTGCTCGTAATCTTCCGCGCCGGTGATCTCTTGATCAAGGTAACCCATAATAAGTCCCTTAAACATAGTAATCAAACCGTATCCGCCGCTGTCTACTACTCCTGCGCGCTTTAAAACTTCCAACATATCGGGAGTTTTGGCAAGCGTTTCTTCGCCTTTTGCAAGAACGGACTCCATAAGTTTTTGAATACTTGTCGTTCTCTTTGCCATATCTACGGCTTCTTCCGCCATAGAGCGTACAACAGTTAATATAGTGCCTTCCTTAGGCTTGCTTACAGCACGGTATGCAAGTTCAGCGCCTTCGCGTAAACCTTTGGCAAAAGTACGCGCATCGCACTCGTCTCTTTGCGCTATAATATTAGAAAAACCTTTTAAAATCTGTGATAAAATAACACCGGAATTGCCGCGGGCTCCGCGTAACGCGCCCTTTGCTAATTTATCCGCAACTTCCGCCATAGAAGCGCTGTCAATGGACGTTATTTCTTTAACTGCCGACATCATAGTTAAAGACATATTTGTTCCGGTATCTCCGTCGGGAACGGGAAAGACGTTTAAAGCGTCTACTTGTGCTTTATTAACCTCGAGCATTTTACCGCCGGCGATAAACATACGTTTCATTACCGACGCAGTAATATGTGTTGTGCCAGAATGTGCAGATGCCATAATATTTTAATTTCCTCTCGTTTTGCTAATGTAAAATTTTAAAGCTTGACACCTACTACGTGCACGTCGATAGAATCGACAATCATTCCCGTAAAGTGCTCCAAGCCGTACTTTACTGTCTTTTTTAAACTAGACGACACAGCAGAAACGGGAAGACCATATTTAATTTTAACAAACAGGTCTACAAAAATCCTGTCGCCTTTGGTAGCAATTCGCACTCCGCGACTTTTACCATTGCGCTTAAAAACGTCAGTAAAAGAGTCGGAGAAATTATAAGGCACAATTTCAACAACGCCGTAGCACTCTGTTGCAAAATGTCCCGCAAGCGACGCAATTACGTCATCTGATACGGTTATAGCACCGTACGAATTTTTTGTGCGTAACGCCATTCGTAATTCCCCCTAAATATAATTATATATAATTTTAACGCAAAATACGTTTTTTAACAAGTAATTTAAGCCAAAAACCGTAATAATTGTTACACAAAACAGCAAAAAAGCACAATATTTATTTTTTTAATGCTATTTGCTTGCCAAACGATGCAAATAATGCTATCATTATTTAGCGTTAAATTCTGCAAAATTATTCTACTTACACGGAGGTGTAAATATGTCCAAGGTATGCGCTATATGCGGAAAAGGCAAAATGTCAGGGAACAAAGTATCTCACTCTAACAGAAAGACTCCCAAGACTTACAGCGCCAATTTGCAAAAAGTTAAGGTGGAAATCAACGGAAAAGAATCTACCGAATACGTTTGCACCCGTTGCATAAGAACAGCAAATAAAGAAGACTAATTTTAGTCCATCCGCCCCGAGAACTTTCGGGGCTTATTTTTTAGCTATTGCAATTATAAAATAAATGTGATACACTACTAAAATAACAATATAGGAGTAATCGTATGCTAGAAATCGTTTCGGCAGCAATCGGTCATACTTGGTCGTTCCCGTGGGAGAATCAGTTTATACTGTGGTTTCAAAGTTTGTCGGGGAAAGGCAGTTTTTTATACTACTTAATGAACTTTATTTCTATGTTCGGAGAAGAAATGATTCTTGTCGGAATCGTAGGACTGCTATATTGGGGACTAGATAAAAAAGGCGGCGAGCAAGTCGGTTTTATGATGATTTCGACTGCGCTTGTAAACCCGCTAATCAAAAATATCGTATGCCGCACCCGCCCGTTTGACAGCGACGTGGGAATTGAAAATTTCCGTGATGTCGACGGTTATTCATTCCCTTCGGGACACTCATCGGGCTCGTCTTCAACCCTTGTAGGCACCACCTATGTTTACCGTAAGAAAAAATACAAATGGCTAATTTCTCTGGCAGTTATTATACCTGTTTTAGTTGCATTATCGCGTACATATTTAGGCGCGCATTACCCTACAGACGTTATATGCGGTTTGATTTTAGGCGTTGCTATGGTATTTTTTATAGCACTTCTTTATAAAGTAGTGCCTAACAAATATTTTATTTACGGCGGCATGGCAATTATCGGAATTGCAGGATTCTTCTATTGCACCACAAGCGACTTTTATACGGCTTACGGATTGCTTGTCGGTTTTATATGCGGAATTATTTTTGAAGAAAAAATCACAAAATTTAACAATACCAAAGTTTGGTGGAGAATAATTTTGCGCGTTGCTGTAGGCGGCGGACTGTTTTTGGGACTTAACGAATTGTTTAAATTGATAGTAGGCGCCTGCTACCACGACTACAAAGATAACGTTTGGTTTGAAAGAATTTTCAGAACACTTAGATACGCTATTGTTACTTTTGCTATGATAGGCGTTTATCCGTTACTTTTTGCGCAAACGGAAAAACTTTGGAAAAAACTGGGTTGGATAAAAGAAGAAAGCATTGAAACGGTTAAAGAAGAATCGGAAACCGAAGTCGCCGTTACCGAAGACAACGATACCGTTACGACTGCAACGGTAACGGAAGAAAAACCTGAAAACGCTCAATAAAAATTTTTAGATTTTTTACTTTAAAAAAACTATTTGAAGTAAAAATGCACTACAACTCAAGTAACGCAATGCAGATGAATTATAATTTATGATTTAATAAATATATCACACACGTACAAAACAAACCAATACTTATTAACGGTTCACGTTATGTGATGTTTAATGGTTGTTAGACGTAGTCAGTCGTAGTTAAGTGCCGTTAAACTTAATTAAATATATTATTATATCGTACACGAATATATTTTTACGCAAACCTTTATTTTATCGTGTGATACGATGTAATAGCGAGTGATTAACCGTAGTTAATTATAGTTAAATATCGTTAAACTTTGTTATAGCTGTTATAAAATATTTCGTGTTCTTGCAAATATTCCTTAGTCAGTATGCCGTTTTATAATTTTTTAATTGTATTTTATAAAATATTTAAATATGAATTTAAAAAAACAGTATAAAAGCCGCTAAATGTTAAAACAGTTAGCGGCTTATTGCTATTTCTTACCTATTACTAATTTTCCTAAAATAAGCTTTAAGACAGTTCCTAACGGCTGAGGTAATTTGATACAATAAATTTTGTTTTTCATTACATTCTCCATATCGTTTTTGTAACAATATATGCCGCATATTTTTCAAACGTTACACTTTTCGCAGTTCTGCAATAACTTCTTTTCGATTAGCGGCGTTCATAATAGCGCTTCCCGCTACAAGAATATCCGCACCGGCGTCTACCACAGCTTTAGCGTTAGTTTTATTTATTCCGCCGTCAACCTCGATTAAAACGTCGGGGTACAACTGTCTGGCTTTGCGGATTTTATCTAAACTGGTTTCAATAAAACGCTGTCCGCCGAACCCCGGCTCAACCGACATAATAAGCAGCATATCAAACATACCGCGATACGGTTCTAATACTTCGAGCGGCGTATCGGGTTTTAACGAAATTCCCACTTTCTTACCGCAAGACCTGATAATATCAATGGTTTGTTTTATTTTATCGGTTGATTCAATATGAAAAGTTATTATATTTGCGCCTGCTTCGGCAAACTGTTTTACATATTTTTCCGGTTCGCAAATCATAAGATGAACATCCAATGGAATAACGATACGCTTTCTCAGGCTATTTATAACAGGCATACCGAACGATATATTCGGCACAAACTTGCCGTCCATAACATCGCAATGAATCCAATCCGCACCGCTTTTTTCCAAGGACTTACATTCCTGTTCTAAGCGCGCGCAATCGGCAGATAATATCGATGGGCTTACGAATATTTTTCTCATTTCCAATTTCTCCGTTTTCTATTTTTGAAAAACAAAACAATGTCGGCTTTTCAAAACACTTGTTTTCGCCCAATTAGGAAACAAATGGAAATACAAGTAAAAGTTTTTTGTTTCCTTAACAAATTAACACAAACAACTATTTGCAGTCAAGATATTTAATGTATTTAAACAGAATTAGCTCAGTATATCTAATAAAATATTTAAGTAAAACAATGCAAAACTTACCGAGCGCAATATAAAGTCGATAATTGACTCCAATCTGCCTATAAGCAGTAAGCCCGCCCAGATTATCATATTAACTTCTTTAATACTGATTCTTCTCTGCTTCGACAAGTTCGTTATATTCTTCAAGATATCTGTCGTACCTGTCTTTATTTAATTTACCGTTTGATACGGCTTTTTTTACAGCGCAATCGGGTTCAACGGTATGTGTACAGGAGTTATATTTACAGTTACGGGAACACTCTACAAAATCGTCCAAATAAAGCCGCAATTCGTCCGAACGTATATTATGCAAATCACACAAAGAAAAACCGCAGGTATCCGCTAGAAAACCGTCGTTGACTTTGTGCAAGGATGCGTGGCGCGTCGTGTGCATACCTCTGCCGGATTTTACAGATAATCTTCCGACCGCACCGCAAAAATCGGGCAACAACGCGTTTATTATCGACGTTTTGCCTACCGCTGACTGCCCTGCAAAGCAAGCCGTTTTGCCGCTAAAAAACGGTTTTAGAGCGTTTACCGTTTCATTCAAGGCAGATACGGGAATAATATCGGCAACGGATTTATAATTATCGCAAATGACATCAAACAGTTCCGTCGATATATCAGATTTGTTAACCACTATTATCGGCTCGATTTTTTCCTGAAAACAGTTAATAAGCACTTTGTCTACCAAATACAAATCAGGTTGCGGTTCTGATGCCACCACTATAAAACAAACGTCGACGTTTGCAATCTCCGGTCGGCTGAGTTTATTTTTGCGGGGCAATATCTTGTTAATAATGCCTTTGCCGTTTTTAAGCGTATCGAAGCGTACATTGTCGCCTATAATTACGTCGCTTTCTTTATAACGTAATTTTTTGGGAGAATAACAAACGGTTACTTTACCGTTTTCCTCCATTACGTTAAAAACGCCGCCGACTAATTTAGTTACAATACCGTTTTTACTCATACTTTATCATCCAAATAGCGTCTTCGAAGTTGTCCGCACGCACCCTCAATATCCTGTCCCATCGTTCTGCGCCGCGTTGCGGAAATATTTAAACTCTCCAAAATCTTTAAAAACTTTTTAAGATTTGTTTCGCTTGTTCCCTTTAAACCCGTTTCCTTTACGGGATTTAAAGAAATAACGTTGACGTGCGCAGACATTCCGTGAATTAGCGAGGCTAATTTTAAAGCGTGCGCGCGCGTATCGTTCTGACCGTCTATCAACGTATACTCAATAATAACGCGCCTGCCTGTTTTTTCAAAATAATAACGGCAAGCCGATATTGCTTCTTCTACCGAATACGCTTTGGTTATCGGCATTATCTTCAAACGTTCGTCATTATCGGCATTATGCAAACTCAATGTCAAGTTAAGCGAAAATCCCATATCTGCAAGTTGTTTCATTTTGGGGACAACGCCGCAAGTAGAAAGCGAAATATTGCGTTCGGAAATATTTATCCCGTCCTTATCGGTTACTAAATGCAAAAACTTTACAACATTATCAAAGTTATCCAACGGCTCTCCGCTACCCATTAGAACAATATTGGTAACATACCGTTCCTTGTCCGTCGACAAAGCGTTTACAGACAAAACCTGCGACAATATTTCTCCTGCAGAAAGGTTACGGACAAGTCCGTCAAGAGTGCTTGCACAAAACTTACAGCCCATACGGCAACCTACTTGACTGGATACGCAAAGAGTATTGCCGTACTTGTACTTCATCAAAACACCTTCTACGACATTGCCGTCGTAAAGCTCAAACAAAAACTTCTGCGTGCCGTCAGTTGAAGTCAATGTTTTAACAATTCTGCTTGCTACTGCTATGCAATTATTTTTGAGTTCTGAGCGGACGGATTTCGCCACATTAGTCATACCTTCAAAATCGACAGATTTATTCAGCCATTCAAAAATTTGTTTGGCGACATAAGGCTTAACATTATAGTTGTCCGTCAGATATTGGGTAAGTTCTGTTAAATTGTAGTCTTGAAGTATGACCATTAGTTACTCCGTGCGTTTTAATACCGCCACATAAAAACCTTGTATTCCGTCGATATGGGGTAAAAATTGATAATAAGGTTTACCGTCGGCGTTCGGAAATTCTTTGAGTTCTATTCTGTCGTAAGTAAAGTCGCTGTGTTCTTTTAGAAACTTGCGTATATTCTGACCGTTTTCGTTATCGAATACCGTGCAGGTAGAATATACCAAATATCCGCCGATTTTAACGTAATTAGAACAAGTCGACAAAATTGCATATTGCAATTTCATTAGTTCGGATATATCCTTATTTTCTCTAAATAATTTTATATCGGGATGATTGTCCAAGGCGCCGAATCCGCTACAAGGCACATCGCACAGTACCACGTCGAATTGTTTGTTCCATTCGGCAATATATTCCGTCATATCATTGCAAACGGTTTCGATTTGCACATTCATTCGGCTAGCGTAACCGTCAATTAACTGTACTCTGTGCTGATGAATATCGCACGCGGTTACAGTGGAATTCGGACAAAGTTGCTTGACGTAAACTGCCTTGCCGCCCGGTGCGCTGCAACAGTCCAAAAAATTGCCGTTACCTAATTTTGACGAGCAAATGCGCGCTATAGCCATAGATGACAAACTTTGAACCGTATACTCGTCCGACTGTCCGCAAAGCGAACCGACAATATAAAAAGCGTCGCTAAAAGGCGTTATTTGTGCTTGAACGCCGAATTTTTGTTGCACGCCCAAACAGTCGACTTGATTAACAAAGCGCGCAGATTGCCTATTGCCGGGCACAAAAGAGAGTATATTGCAAGCGGTATCAAATCCGTAATCTTTAATCAATTTGTTAACAGACCAAAGCGGATAAGAGTATTTAACAGACAAATATTCCGCTTTGTCTTCGGGATAAGAATTAAAATTTCTTACCGTCTGAGCAATGTTCTTTAACGTTGCGTTTACAAAGCCTACGGTATATTTATCACCCGAAAGTTTTGACAATTCGGCCACATCGTTTACCACCGCATAAGACGGAATAGACAATTCAATAAGACAATAAGTGCCTATTTTTAAATAAATAAGAGTGTCGCCTTTGGGCAGTTTGCGGACATATTTAGATATGATATAATTAAGTTTTATATCGTTATCCAATACTCCGTAAACTATTTTTGTGATAAGCGCTTTATCTTGATTTTTACAAAAAGCAAGAGTTTTGTTAAGCGCAATGCCGGAAAATGCTTTGTTTCCGTACACTTGCCGCAAGGTTTCAAAACTCTTTAAAAATGCCGTATTCATTCGCCCAATATTTCGCCTTGTAAAATTTTTCTTCCGCACAAGAAACTTACAATATCCATACGTTTGGAATTTTCTGCCTGCAACTCAAGTACTGTTACCGCGCGTCCGTCGCCGCACATAACGGCAACGCTTTTCTTTGTACATTCCACTACCTGTCCGCAAACGCCTTGATACTCTTTGTCGGCGGGTCTTAAAGAATAAATTTTCAGCCGTTTGCCTTGGTAAGTAGTCCAAGCAACCGGACTGGGATTTAACGCTCTGACTAAATTGATGATATCGTCAGAAGAAGACGACCAGTCAATTTTTTCCTGCTCGGCAGTAATTTTTCCCGTAAAAGTTGCAAGTTCCTCGTTTTGCGGAGTATAAACGACAGTGCCCTTTTCTATTTTATCCAGTGCTTCGACAATCGCTTCCGCGCCCAAATCAGACAACCTCTCAAACAGTTCTCCGTTAGTTTCGTAAGGTTTAATTTCCAATTCTTTTTGCAAAATTATATCGCCCGCATCTACTTTACGGACAGTATTGAGTATTGTTATGCCCGTCTTTTTTAGACCTAATAATACGGCGTACTGTATCGGCGCGGCGCCGCGTAATTCCGGCAAAAGCGAACCGTGAATATTGACAATTCCGTAACGGGGAATATCGATTACTTCCTGAGACAGAATTTGTCCGTAAGCCGCTGTAACCATAATATCGGGGTTTAAGGCTTTCAATACATCAACGCCGTCGCGGGAAATTTTTTCAAACTGATAAAGCGGAAAATTGTGCCGAATGGCAAACTGCTTTACCGCACAACACTCGGTCTTTCCGCGCGAGCCGACCTTGTCCGGCTGACAGACGCACGCCAAAACTTGATGATGTTTCGATATTTGTTCTAAAGCAGGAATACCGAAATCCGGCGTTCCCAAAAAAACCACTTTCATTTAATATCTCCTAAAAGGACTTATTAACGTATTAGCAGAAAACCGACTAATCCATTATTTTGCGAATCATTTTATCCGCAAAAAGAATCCCGTCCAAATGATCCATTTCGTGCAAAAACACACGTGCAAAATATCCTTCGGCGTGAAGATCGGTTTTGACTCCGTTACGGTCATAGTATGTTATGTCTATTTGCTTTGGACGTTCGACAAGACCTCTAAAGCCTTCTACCGACAGACAGCCCTCGTTGTCTACGCACTTGCCTTTGCTTTTGACTAGCACAGGATTAACCAGTTCGTACAAAACTCCGTCGTATTCCACAATACAGACCCGTTTTAAAATACCGACTTGCGGAGCGGCAAGCCCCAACCCTTCGGCGAAGTGCAATGTATCCGCCATATCGTCCAAAAGTTGATGCAACTTACCGTCGAACTCCGTTACTTCCTTGCATTTTTTACGGAGCAACGGATCTCCCATTTTTACTATGTTTCTTCTTGCCATAATGTAATTACCACCTAAATTCTATCATAACCCGTCAAGAAAGATTTTGCGGATTGCGCTCGACGAAAATTTGAACGTTTGAGCGTTTTTTGTTATCGCAAATCGAATAAATTTGCGGTAAAATTTTATTGACGCTGTTTTTAGAAAGTTTTATCAATATTTGAAAACGGTACTTCTTTTCCGCACGTTTTAAAGGGCATCTCATCTTGTCCATATAGAAAAAGTCAAGAGAGTTATCCGCCTTTAAATTTGTTAAATCGGCGTACTGCGTAGTCAATTCGTCTATACAGTCCTTTTCGTTTTCGCCTTGATACAGAATCCTTAAAATTTCACTGAAAGGCGGGAACGCCGACGCTTCTCTGAGGGATATTTCCCGTTTATAAAATCCTTTATAATCTTGTTTCGCCGCAAGTTGCAAACAGTAATGCGTGGGAGTATAGGTTTGAAGCACGACCGTACCCGTTTCTGTATCTCTGCCGCTGCGCCCTGCAACTTGAGTAATCAATTCAAAAGTACGCTCGGTTGCCAAATAATCGGAATGATGCAAACTTTGGTCGCCGTCAAGTACGCCTACCAATGTAACTTTAGGAAAATCGTGTCCTTTGGCAATCATTTGCGTACCTACAAGTATTTGCGCTTCGCCGCGCGCAAAGGCTTCCAAAATTTTACCGTGGCTTTCCTTTGTCTGTGTAGTATCAGCATCCATCCGCAATACGTTTACAGTCGGAAACATTTCTTTTAACAAGTCCACTACTTGCTGGGTACCTATTCTGCCTTGCCTAAAACTGTTTTGCCCGCATTCGGGACACTTTGCAAGCATATAGTATTTTTTGCCGCAATAATGACATTTTAGCATATTGTCTTCGCGGTGAACAGTCAAACTAACGTCGCAGTCGGCACACTTTGCAACATAACCGCACTTTGTACACATCAAAAAAGAGGAAAAACCTCTGCGGTTTAAAAACAGCATTGCTTGATTGCCTTTATCAAGCGTTTCCTGAAGCCGCTGTTTGAGCAACCGCGAAAAGATACCTTTGTGTCCGCTACGCGTTTCTTCCGCCATATCTACGATTTCTACATTAGGCAACGGACGCTTGTTTATGCGTTCGGGCATTTCTATAAGACGTAACTGTCCTTTTTGTGCGGCATAGTAACTAGTCAAACTCGGCGTTGCACTTCCCATAAGAAGCAAGGCACCGTTCTCCTGCGCTCTGAATTCCGCAACTTCCAGAGTATTATAACGCGGATTAAAATCGGATATGTAACTGGAATCGTGTTCTTCGTCAATTATTATTGCGCCAAGATTTGTCAACGGCGCAAAAATCGCGCTTCTTGCGCCAATCGCTATTTGCGCTTCGCCGTTTCTCAGTCTTAGCCACTCATCGTAACGTTCGCCAACCGACAGTCCGCTGTGCAATAATGCGACATTATCGCCGAAACGCTCTCTCAGTTGCCTTAACATATTGGGAGTCAAAGCAATTTCCGGCACAAGCATAATACAACTTTTGCCTTCCGCAACTATATTTTCAATAATTGTAAGATATACTTCGGTTTTGCCGCTACCTGTTACTCCGTGCAATAAATAACGGCCTTGTTTATTTGACAGTACCGTATTGACCGCATTTTGCTGAGCAGGAAGCAAAACTTTTTTTTGCTGTTCTGCCGTTTTGAGATTTTTGTAAGGCGAACGGCGTACCACAATTTCGTTTGTTGATACTATTCCTTTTTCAACTAGCGCTTTTAACGCGCCAGCACCGAAACTGTTATTGAGTTGCTCGTTTAAAGTTGCTCCGTTTTTATACAAAAAAGACACCAAATCCCTTTGCTTTGCGGCATTGGGCTTTAGTGAACTTAAAATATCGTCAAGACTCTTATCTGCTGTCAAATACGATTGCTTTTTAGAAAGCGTTTTTACGCGGTTGCCGCGCATTTCGGCAGGAATAAACAATCTTAACACGTCGACCCATCTTAAATGGTATTCGCGGCGCATAAACTCGCCGAGTTTTAATTGCTCGGGAGAAATTGCCGCAAAATCGTCTAACGGGGCGATAATCTCTTTAAGTTTGTGAAGCGGACAGTCGGTTGTTTCCTTTTGGGCAACAATGTACCCTTCCTTTTTACGGTTGGCAAAATCGACCGCAACACGCATACCGACTTGATAACCTTCGCCCTTGTAATCGAATATCCTATCGACTTCGCTCGCAGATATGTCTACTATTACCGAATATATCATTTGGAGTTTATCCTGTCTAAGATGAGATTTGCCACATCCGATTTGCTCATTTCGGGATATTCCGTCTCGCTATCGGAAGTAACAAGCGTTACAGAGTTAGTGTCGCTACCGAATACGTTATTTGTTTTAATATTATTTAAAACAATTAAATCGGCGTGTTTTTTTGTCAATTTTGCACGGGCATT
Organism: uncultured Clostridia bacterium; assembly: GCA_947053925.1. Lineage (GTDB taxonomy): Bacteria > Bacillota > Clostridia > Christensenellales > CAG-314 > Fimimonas. Next base: position 84,852 of record CAMRUG010000002.1, on the reverse strand, counting down.
CGCAACGCCGTTATCCGTTTCGGCAGCAAAGGCGCATAAATATTTTTTACCCTTGATTTCGCCGACTTTTTGGGCTATATCAGGATTTTTAACAAATTTTACGGTAAGATTTTCACTCTTTATTTTGGTTTGGGAATACTGTTCAGGTCTGTAATCGCAAGGCGCGCCTGCCATTATAAAGATATCGTTATCATTAACGCGGTCAATCGTTTCATTGTACATTTCAATTGTAGTATTTACATTGACTATATTTGCGCTACAGTCGATTTCTGCAGTATGTTTACCCAGAATGACCGTAACTTCCGCACCGCGTTTTAATGCCTCAGAGACTATCGCCGCGCCCATTTTTCCGCTTGAAAAATTAGTAATGCATCTTGCATCGTCCAATTTTTCTGCCGTTGCGCCGCAAGTAACCAAAATGCGTTTACCTGATAAATCCTGTTTAGGACATAGTACGCCGACGCAATAGTCGACAATCGTATCAGGTTCTGCCATACGCCCCTCTCCGCTGTCTCCGCAGGCGAGAAAACCGCTTTCGGCGTTTACAACAAGAACTCCGCGTTTTTTCAGCGACTCGAGGTTGTTTTTAAAAGCGGGACTGTGATACATATTGACATTCATTGCAGGACATACCACCACGGGCGCAGTCGTTGCCATAAGAGTCGTAGACAACATATCGTCTGCTATACCGTTGGCATATTTTCCTATAATGTTTGCAGTAGCAGGACAAACGAGCATTAAATCGGCTTTTTTTGCAAGGGAAATATGCTCGACTTCCCAGTGAGACGAACGGCTGAACATATCGGTTACAACAGGTCTGTTTGAAAGCGTTTCAAACGTTAAAGGCGCAACAAACTTTGTGGCGTTATCAGTCATTATAACGTCAACGTTAGCGCCCAATTTTTTAAATCCGCGCACAACTTGGCACACCTTATATACGGCAATGCCCCCTGTTATCCCTATTACGATATTTTTACCTTGCAATTTCATAGCTTAATTACTTTCTTGCAATTTGAAGAGTATCATCGTCAAATTCTTCCGCCGCATAAGAAATAGGCTTTTTGTTCTGCGGAAGTTCGGGACTGTTATTTAGTTCTTTGGCGCGTTTTGCAACAACACAGCAAAGAGTGTATTTATCTCCGGCTTTTTCTGTCAATTCGTCAATCGGCGGTTTAGTAATCATATTATATTCTCCTTTCTTTCAATATTTGGATAATTTCTCCGACGGCTCTGTCTACGTCGTCGTTTAAAATGCAATAGTCGTATTTATAACGCTGAGCAAGTTCGAGTTTATTCCTTGCCATTCTTATCTGTATTTTATCTTCGCTTTCAGAACCGCGTTTAATCAGTCTTTCGTATAATGCCTGTTCGCTAGGCGCTTCTATAAAAAACAAAATGCTGTCGGGATAATTCTGTTTAACTTGCAATGCGCCTTTGACGTCTATTTCCAAAATAACGTCTTTACCGTAACTGAGCATATCTTCGACAAACTTTTTGGGCGTGCCGTAATAGTTTTCAAAATGTTGGTCGTATTCCAACAGTTCGTTTTTACGGACCATTTCCAAAAAAGTCTCGTTAGAAACAAAGAAGTAACTTCTGTCCTTTCTTTCGTTAGGACGTGGCGCGCGGGTTGTAACCGAACAAGACATAACAAGATCGGGCATTTGGCGCATAAGTTCTGCGCAAATAGTTCCCTTGCCTGCTCCGCTCGGACCGGATACTATAATTAACTTACCGATTGCATTTTGTTCCATATTCTTCTCCTATGATTATTCGAGATTTTGAATTTGTTCCCGAATTTTTTCTATTTCGTTTTTCATTTCCAACGCAGTATTAGTCAATTCCAAATATGACGATTTACTGCATATCGTATTGGTTTCGCGGTTAAATTCTTGAACTAAGAAGTCCAACTTGCGCCCGACAGGTTCGTCTAGCGCTAATAATTCTCTTGCGCGTGCTATATGACTTTGCAACCGCGTTATTTCTTCGTCTATGCACGACTTATCGGTAAAGAAACATACTTCGTTGATAAGTTTGTTTTCATCCAAATCTACGCCTTGCAATGCTTCCGTTACTCTGTCTTTAAGTTTTTCTCGGTATTGTTCGGCAACTTTAGGCGCATACTGTTTTACTGTTGATAAAAGCCTTTCGACGTTATCTATCTTTTTAAGCAAATCGGTTTTTAACGCGTTTCCCTCTATTTCTCTCATCGCATTGAGATTGTCAACCGCTTGGGATACCGCTTGTTCGAGCATTTCACGCAAAGTATCTTCGTCATTGTCGACTTGTTCTAACGTCAACACATCCGAACTGCGCATAAGCGCATTTATGTTAAAATCGTAATGCAAAGAAGGAAAGACTTCTGCAAGTCGCTTTGCCGCATTGACGTAACCCGTTGCAAGAGACATATCTACTTTGACCGTTTTGTCGCTGTCGCCCGATTGACTGTAATTGATATATACGTCGATATGTCCGCGCGACAATCCCTTTGACAGTCCGTTACGGACAACGTTTTCCAACGGAATAAACATTCGCGGAATTTTTGTCGATATGTCCAAAAATCTATGGTTTACGCTTTTTAATTCGACCGTCAATTCTTTATTATCACGACTGACAATCGATTTGCCGTAACCTGTCATACTTTTCATAAATCACCTTAAAAACACTTCTTCTCTTTTTTAGAAAAATGCTTTACTAACTATATATAATAACACATTTTGATATTTTTTTCAATCATTATTTAGTATTTAATATATATATAAATGTGTCTTCATCTATTATTTCGATGTTTAGTGCCTTTGCCTTATCGAGTTTACTGCCTGCCTCAACTCCTGCAATTACAAGATTAACGGTTTTGGATACGGTTGAAGATATTTCGCCGCCGTTGTCTTCTATTATTTTAGCCGCTTGACTACGCGTATATTTGGATAAACTGCCCGTAAGTACAACTTTCCTGCCTGCAAATATTCCGTCAGCCTCCTTAACTTCGTATATCGGATTTATCCCGATACATTTGAGCTTTTGGAGTATTGTAAGATTTTGCTCTTCTTTAAAATACTGTATAATGCCGTCGGCAACAACGTCTCCTATCCCGTCTATCGAAACCAGTTCTTCAACCGTTGCTTGCGAAAGCCTTTCTATACTGCCGAATTTTACCGCCAAATCTTTGGCTGTAACTGTTCCCACATTATCAAGCCCTAACGCAAATATAAACTTAGGTAACTCTACGCTGATACTGTCCTTGATTGCGTTTACTATATTTTGCGCTTTTTTATCCTGTATTCCTTCGAGAGAAAGCAACTTTTCCGTCGTTAAGTCGTACAAATCCGCAACCGAATGTACATTGAGTTTATCCACAAGCAATTCTATGGTTTTGTCGCTTATGCCGTCGATATCGCAGGCATTTTTACTGCAATAATGAGAAAGTCTTGCGACAATCTGCGGACGGCAATGCTCGACATTAACGCAATACAAATGTGCGCCGACTTCCTGCAACTGACTGTTGCAATCGGGACAGTTAGTCGGTTTGACAATGTCTAAACCGTTATTGTCCGCCGCACCCAAAACTTCGGGAATAACGTCGTTACTGCGGCGTATAAAAACAAGTCCGCCGCGCTTTACTCCCTTACGGATAATGTCGCCGTAGTTATTGAGCGTTGCGCGTCTGATAGTCGCTCCGCACAGTTCGACCGCTTCCAGTTCCGCCGTAGGCGTGAGCTTACCCGTGCGTCCGACCTGCCACACAACGTCGTTAAGCGTTGTTGTTACCTGTTCGGCATCGAACTTAAACGCTATTGCCCACTTAGGGAATTTGTCGGTGTACCCAAGTTCTTCACGCAAAGCAAAGTTGTTTACTTTTATTACTACTCCGTCGATAAGAAAATCGTAGCCGCTGCGTTCTTCCGCTATTTGCTCTATAATCTTTTTTATTCCGTCAAACGTTCGCGCCGTTTTAAAGACGTTATTCGTTCGCATACCGCAAGATTTCAAAAATTCCACCAATTCAGTCTGTGATTGAGATGTTAATCCTTCTTCGTAACCGTTACTGTAAAAAACAACGTCTAAATTTCTTTCCGAAGTTACTTTGGGATTCAAATTCCGTATTGCGCCGGCGGCTGCATTACGCGCGTTTTTAAGTTTGTCGTCCGGATGTTTTGCATTGTATTTTTCCAAAACGGACAACCGCATTATACCTTCGCCTTGCAGTTCGATTACCCCTTTAAAAGGAATTTTTAAAGGCACGGAGCGTATTGTCTTGACTTGTTCGGTAACGTCTTCGCCTACAATCCCCTTGCCTCGCGTAGCCGCGCTTACGAGCTGACCGTTACGGTAAGTAACGTTTATCGTCAAACCGTCATATTTAAGCTCCACAGTAAACTCTACGTCGCCCAACTCTTTATTTACTTTGTCTACCCACTCTTTCAATTCGCCGAAACTCTGCGCTTTGTCCAAACTGTAAAGTCTCTTTAAATGACGGTGCTGAGCAAAATTTTTAAGCGTTTCGCCGCCTACACGGTGCGTAGGACTGTCAGGCAAGACTATTCCCGTCTGTTTTTCCAACAGAACAAGCTGGTCGTACAAAGCGTCGTACTGCGTATCGGGAACGGACGGATTATCTAAAACGTAATACTCGTGCGCCCAAATATTAAGTTGGTCTACAATCTGCTGCATTGTCATTTTACGACTAGGCTCCTTACTGAAAAAAATCGGTAAAATTATTTTTATCTTATTGCCAAACGGTTTTTAATTTATTTAAGTATTTCCAGCGGCGCAAATTTCATATTAAGAGATTTTTTGCCTGCCGTATCGAAAACGACATCTGCCGTCTCGCCGCTGATTCGCAATATAATTCCCTTGCCGAAACTAGCGTGATTGACAATCTGCCCGACACGATACTTTGCAACTTCGCCGTTGCTCTTTCCTTGATTCGGCGCACGCCTTAGCGGTTCGGCATTGTTTAGTTTATCCAAAAATTTATCGTCCGATAATTGCCTTTCGGATACAGGCTGACGTTCGGGTAAAAGGAATTTTTGAATTTCTCCGTAAAATTTACTGGGCAATGTCCGCTTAGTTTGCCCCCACATAAAACGTGAATTCGCACGCGTGAGATAAAGACGTTTTTCGGCACGGGTAACGGCAACATACATAAGTCTGCGTTCCTCTTGCAGTCCTTCAAAAGAATACGTTGCACGCCCTGACGGAAAAAGACCGTCTTCTAAACCGACTATAAACACCACTTTAAACTCCAGCCCTTTAACGGCGTGAATCGTAGCGATTGTAATATAATCCCCCGCATTTTCGTCATTATCGAGTTCGTTATCCAAACTGACCGTTTCCAGATAATCTTGCAAATCGGCTTCCGGATAGGCTTGTTGAAATTCGATAACCGAGGCCTCGAATTCGTCTATATTCAGCGTGCGGTCTTCGTCTCCTTGCTCGCGGTAAACTTCGCGGAATTCTAACATTTTTAAAAGCTTGTTTACAAAAACGCTTATGGGCAGTTTAGATATTTCTATAAGCGCATTAACCGTTTGATAAAAACCGCAAAGCTTGTTCCGTGCGGATTTTGTAAGCGTTTCCAGATTACGTTCATCCGATATAACGTCGTACATAGAAATGCCGTATTCCGCCGATAACTCGCGCAGTTTATCAATTGTCGCATCGCCTATTCCGCGTCTTACAGGCGTGTTTAAAGCCCTTATAAAGGCTTCCTGATCGTAACGGTTATGACACAAACGCATATAAGACAAAACGTCTTTGATTTCCTTACGTTCAAAAAACTTAAAGCCGCCAAACACTTTGTACGGCATACGGTTACGCTGAAACGCCTGCTCGAAACTGCGGGATAATGCGTTGACTCTCATAAGCACTGCAAAATCACGCAACTTATACTGCGGATTAAAATAAAGCAGATTTTTTATTTGCTCGCTGACAAAGTACGCTTCGTCCTGCTCGTTATATGCCGCGTGCAACTGCGCTTTTACTCCGTCTTCGTTTTCCGTCCACAATACTTTATCAAAGCGGTTGACGTTTTTACTTATTACTTCATTGGCGACATCAAGTATTCGTTTAGTTGAACGGTAATTTTGTTCCAAAGCGTAAACGTTACAGTCAGGAAAATCCGTTTGAAATTTTTTGAGATTGTATGATTCCGCTCCGCGCCAACTGTAAATAGACTGGTCGTCATCGCCTACCACAAAAATATTGCGGTACTTTTCGCCAAGCATTTTAAAAATTTGATATTGAACTTTGTTGGTATCCTGAAACTCGTCTATCAGTATGTATTTGTACGTTTCTCTGTATTTGTCCAAAATCTCGGGAAATTTACTGAACAACTTGTGTGTATAATACAGCAAATCGTCAAAGTCCATAGCGTTGTTTTGACGCATTTTATCTGCATATTCGCTTATTACGCGCAACAAATCGCTTTGCGTACCTTGAGTTTCCGCCTGCAGCTTGTCCATTTGTTCGCCGAAATACTCGTCGCTGATAAGCGCGCTCAATTCGTTATCCAAAAGTTCGGGCGCGCGGTTTTTTATTTCGGAAATACTGTCAGCAAAACTGTCAGCCATTTTTGCGTCGCCGTCATCGAATACGTCTTTGACGATTTTCTTCAAAACACTGAGTTTCTCTTCTTCGGTATAAATAGAGAACGAACTGCTTCGCGCAAGCATTGAGGCTTCGCGCCGTAAAACTTTAGCGCAAAAAGAGTGAATTGTCGAAATCTGCATAAAACCCGCATTACAGTCAAAATCGTATAAACGGCGTTTCATTTCGTTCGCCGCTTTGTTTGTAAAAGTAATAGCAAGAATTTCCGACGGATTCGCTCCGCACTCTTCTACCAAATACAATATTCTGTTTGTTAATACGCGCGTTTTGCCGCTGCCCGCTCCGGCAAGCACCAATGTTGGTGCCAAAGGCGCAGTAACTGCCGCAAGTTGCGCGTTGTTAAGATTTTGTAATTTCATTGTCTGTTTTAAAATATTATCTTATTGCCATTTAGCAACAGTGTTGTATTAAGTATTTCTATTCATACGCGTCAATGACAGTTTACCGTTGATAGCAACATTCGCTTCCCGCGCAGTTTTTTAGTGGCATAGAAGTATCTTCGATGTATCATATTTTTTTGTCATTTACAGTGTCCAAAACTTACAAACACAAAAACGATTCTGTTGAACTTGCCGTACTCAACGCTGTATTTGACTTTAAAGCATCGGTTTGCAACGACTAAAAGCAATAAGCCTGCTTTCAGGAATTAAAAGTAACAGCAACCATTTTTAACACAGTTTTACTAAAAATAGTCCTTACCGAAACCGCCTCGATTTTAACTCTTTTTAGCAGGTTTGCGCTTAGTAAGAGTTTTTACTTTGTTAACGTCCACGTCCAATCCCTTGCCGTACTTCGATATAAATTTACGCTGAGCGGCATAGCCGAAACGTCCGAGTTGTCTGCCTGTCGCGTAATAATCGCCGTGCTGATAATTAACGAGTTTTGCCTTTTTGTAATCAATTTTGCCGTCGGTCATAACGCTGTCGTCAACGTGTACAGCAAGTACGTCGGCAACAAACATATCGTGAGAACCCAAATTTAACACTTTAAAAACCTTACATTCCATATTGACGGGACTTTCGGCAATCATCGGCGCGGACACAAATTGACCTTTTTCTTTGGAGAATTTCATCTCTGCAAATTTATCTATATCGCGTCCGCTTCGTATTCCGCAATAGTCGCACGCAGGCAACAGACGTTCGGAAGTAAAGTTTATCACAAATTCGCCTGTTCTTTTCAAAATTTCGTAAGAATGGCGTTCGTGTCTGATAGAAACGTATACCCGCGGCGGATCGGAACAAACCGTTCCCGTCCAAGCGACGGTTATTATATTAGAGTTTTTATCGTCGCCCACTGTTACCATTACAACGGGCAACGGCGCAAGCAATGACGCTCCTTTTAATACTGTCTTAGACATCTGCTCTCCTTTTGCCGCACAAATTCAGTTTATAAACGTCGGCATTCAAAAAAAAACAAAAATTTAACACTGTGCCCGTAAACTTCGTTATCTAACAACCATACAACTACTCTGTTGATAAAACAATATGTTTATCGAAAATCACTTTGACTGCGTATAAGGGCTTAAAACTTGCTCTTTTACTGTAAAAACACCTTTTCCTAGAGTGTTTTGTTGTATTATGTCTGAAATAGTAGTCGACAATTCTTCTAAAAATAAGAATTGCAGGTATACTTTGTCGCCGTAAACGGCTTTTTCCTCAATGGCGCGTCCGCTCATTGCTTTGCGGACGGCTTTAAGCATAGGATACTCTACAACCACTTCTGCACGGCAACACAAACGCATTTGCACTTTATCGCAATCACGCAAAACGTCTGCCGCAGCACCGCTGTACGCCCTCACAAGACCTCCCGCTCCGAGTTTTACTCCGCCGAAGTAGCGGGTAACGACAACACAAATATAATCGAGATTATTGTTCTTGATACATTCGTATATTGGCATACCTGCCGTACCTTGAGGCTCGCCGTCATCGGAAAACTTTGCCTTGTCGCCTACAATATAAGCAAAACAATTATGCGTAGCGTCAAAGTACTTTTTACGCTTTGCAGCAACAAACTCCGTCGCCTGTTCTACCGTTTCTACACGTTTTACAGAAGCTATAAAACGGGACTTTTCAATTACGTTTTCCGAAACAACTTCGTTCACTCCTACAGTCGTGTATTCTTTCACTTTACAACAACCCTTAAATGTACTTTTTTACCTTTGTGGAGAATAAATTCGCCTTTGTCAAGAATTTCCGAAGTCAGTGCCCACGCATAGTCGTTAATCTTAGTATCGTCAACCGATACTCCGCCACCGTCAATCAGTCTGCGCGCTTCGCCGTTAGATTTGCACTGTCCGCACTTTACAAGAATATCAACGATATTGGACGGTGCGCTGATTTCCACCACGGGCATATTGCTGACGTCGAGAGTAAATGAAGCGCGGACTTGTTTTATAACTTCGTCGGCAATTTCTTTGCCGTGCACTATCGCCGTAACTTCGTACGCCAAACGTTCTTTTGCCGCGTTCATACGTTCATCTTTGTGAGCCGTAAGGGTTGCTATTTCTTCCAAATCCATAAAGGTCAACAACTTCATACAAGTTTCCACACGGTCGTCTTCGACATTGCGCCAGTATTGGAAGAAATCGAAAGGCGTTGTTTTGTTTGCGTCAAGCCATACCGCGCCTTTTGCCGTTTTGCCCATCTTTTTACCTTCGGACGTAGTAAGCAATGAAAACGTCAATGCGTAAGCCTTTTTGCCTGTCTTACGGCGAATAAGGTCGGCACCTGCAAGCATATTGCTCCACTGGTCGTCGCCGCCCGCCTGCAAAACGCAATTATAACGGTTATTGAGTTCCAAAAAGTCATACCCCTGCATAAGCATATAGTTAAACTCTAAAAAACTCAGTCCGCGTTCTAAACGCTGTTTAAAACATTCTGCAGTCAGCATTTGGTTTACCGAAAAACACGTTCCTATTTCTCGCAGGAAGTCTATATAATTTAGATTATACAGCCAGTCGGCATTGTTGGCAATAATTGCTTTGCCTTCCGAAAAGTCGATAAAACGCGACATTTGCTTTTTAAAGCAATCCACATTATGCTGAATAGTCTCCTTTGTCATCATACTGCGCATATCGGTTCTGCCCGAAGGATCTCCGACCATTGCCGTACCGCCTCCGATAAGCACTATAGGACGATGTCCTGCCCGCTGTAAATGAGCCATTGCCATCAACGTAACGAAGTGTCCTACGTGCAAACTGTCTGCCGTGGGATCGTAACCTGTATAAAAAGTTATGCTTTCCTTTGATAACAATTCGTACAATTCTTCTTCAAACACCACTTGCTTGACATATCCGCGTTCTTTCAATACGTCCAATACGTTTTTCATTATATTCTCCCAATAGATTTTTAAATTTCTTTTGCAAAAAACAGATTACGGCTCAATATTATCGAAATGCCTTTGCGCGTTTTTTGTCATTATCTTGTAACTTACAGCGGCAAAGCCAACGCTTGCGCCGATAATCAGTACCCACATAATAAGCAACATATACCAACTTGTATTTGTCAAATACCACCCGAGCAAACAAACACCCGATATTGTGCCGAGCACAAGCGATACAACAAATGCAACAAGTAATGCCATCCAACTGTTTTTGGCATTTTTAAGACTTTGGTTAAAGTTTGTCCAACCGAGTTTAGGACTTTTTAAATCGATAAGAGTCGTAATGCACATTCCGCCAAACCCCAAAGCCGCCATAGCAAACCACATTGCCAAACCGAAATACCATTTGACGCCGAACAGCGCGACTATCAATACGCACATAACAAAATCGGATATTACCATAACCGCAGTTGCGAGTATTACTTTTGCAAGCAAGTACTTATTGAACGACACAGGCAGACTCTTTACCAAATATATTGCTTTGTTTTCGCGAGAGATAGGATAAATGCCCAATACGTTGCTAGACATTCCCAATAAAGACATATACGACAAAAATATAATCGGCGCTATCCCCTGATATAGTGCTTGTCCTTTAAACATTTCTACAATGCTTTGATCGCCTTCTCCGCTTATATTAAAACAGAAATAGAATACCACGACCATAAGCGGTAACATAATAAGCGACATTATACACTGGAACCCCATTTGACTTTCGCGCATTACACGTTTTAAATCGGTAAATATAAGTTCTTTTACAACGCCCTTATTCTTTACTTCTAACGTTACTTTTGCCGCCTTTCTCCGACTTCTGCCGCCTACGCCCTCAACGGAGGTTGTAAGCATCCGGTGATAAAACGGTAACGACATTGCTATTACGAGCGCAACCAGTAACGCGTTTTCCGCCACGGAAATAAGCAAATTAACTATTACTACAGAGAAAGTAGAACCTAACATTGCCGCCGCAAGCGTATAATCTGAATGCACATATTTCATCATAGCGCCCATACCTTGCAGTTTGTCAAGCAGCATTTGCGCCATATCTGTCGGGTCGCCCTCTTCACTGCCGCCTATAAAACCGAATTCGTACATTGCAAACATATACGCGCCCATAATAATTGCAAACATTAGTACTTGCAGTATTGTCTTAACTACGCCGTTTTTGCCTATCTTGGTAATCAGAGCCGACATAGGTACGGCTATTATACTGCCTAAAAGCATAGGCAACATAGGTATAAGCACCAATGCCAACAATAACAAAAAGTAAAATCCGACCGGAGCAGAATAACCGATTCCAAACGGCAGAAGCATAAATACCAGCATTACCGCAGTCGTGATAACTTCGTTTAAATACGCTACCGTCAGTTTTGCGGCGAATATCGTTGAAGAACGAATCGGCAAGAATAGCAATTTGTCGGCGTCTTTAACGGTAAACACGTTTGATATTAAAGTGGGAATACCGAACAGCAATACCGCTCCCTGACTGATAAATATCAGCATTGCGCAAATATTGGTACCGCCGCCTTCTAGCCCCTGCGAAATTTTGCCCACCCCGTACATAGCGATAGCTATACTTATTAACATAGGAGTAAAGCAAACGGCAAGGATAATATATGTGGCTATTGTTCCGCCGCGCCTTTTCTTTCCCTCCGTAGGCTTAGTTCTGTATTGCTGAACAAACAGCAATTTAACAAGAGATAAAAATTTTTTCATATCTCTCACCTACTTTACACTGTCGGTGCCGTCCGCGGTAATTGTCAGGAACAAACTTTCGAGCGACACATTTTCATCCTGACGGATATTGTCCAGCGTATCCACCGTTACGAGTTTACCGTGGTTTATTATACCTATTCGGTCGCAGACTTTCTCTACAACGTCAATAACGTGCGAACTGAAAAATACGGTATTGCCCTGTTCGGCGTGCTTACGCATAAGTTGTTTTAGTTGAAACGCCGACTGCGGATCGAGACCAGTCAAAGGCTCGTCGAGTATCCACACCTTAGGCTCGTGAATCAGCGCGGCAATTACCATTAGTTTTTGTTTCATTCCGTGCGAATAGGAAGAAATCATATTGGGAAGCGCATCGGTAAGACCGAACATTTCGGCATATTCGCTCACACGCTGTTTCAACAACTCGGAAGGAATATTGTACATTGTTCCGATAAAATTGAGATATTCTATGCCTTTCAGCGTTTCGTAAGTTTCGTGATTGTCGGGAACAAACCCGATAAGCGATTTGGCGGCAATAGGATTCTCCGCAATATTTATCCCGTCGACTTCTATAACGCCTGAATCGGGAGAAAGAATGCCCGTTATCATTTTGATTGTCGTAGATTTACCTGCGCCGTTCGGTCCCAAAAAACCGAAAATTTCGCCGTCTTTAATTTCGAGCGTTAAATCCTCTACTGCCTTGACTGTGGATTTGGCGTATGTTTTAGACACGTTTGTAAGTCTTATCATAATAAAAATTTTCTCCTTTAATCGAGTTGATTTGCGTTGCTTAAAATCTGACGGTACTATGACCGTACAACGCCGCATTATGTTGTTTGCTTAATCACTTACTATGGCGGACGGCTAGCGTTTGCGCAAATACAGTTTAAAGACTTATACCCCCCCCCACGCGCAAACAGCGTTTGTAAAAGAGAGATAATGTCCGTTAGTTAATTTCTTCATATTCTTCTTTTGTTTCATTACTGTTTTCTTCAAACAGCGGTTTTATCCTTTTGCGGTAATATGCGTAAAAAACTACATTAGTTACATATCCCGCCGCAACGATTGCAATCAAAAAAATATAATCAAACCGCAATCCCGTAATCTTTACTATAATTTCGTTAATCAAAGCCACTAAAAGCATTACGCCAACAAACGCCGCTCCCAATATTCCTGTCCAAGAAAAGATTTTTTTTATTAGAAGCAAATTGTCGTTTTCCTTATTCAAATGCCTGTTAAACTGCCGCATACAAATAATTAAGTCGATAATCGCACCCCAAAGAGGCAAAAACATCGATATTTGAAGCCACTTTTTGTTTATCATTATTTGTAGCCCTTTTTATTTTTTCTTTCTTTCGGGCGCGCCGTCGTAAGTCAACTGTACGGCACGCAATAAAAACATATCGTCATCGACATCGGGAACATACATCGGTTTTGCTCCCTCATACGGCGGCGACTGTAAACAGTCCTGCAAAAATTCCGCATTTGTATCGAATTTTTTCAAAAACAAAGTATCGTCGCAAATGTCGCCTACAAGTTTGCCGTTTAGATACAGGCAATACTCTCCCATCATCTTTCTGACGGTAACTTTGCCTAGCGGCGAAAGTTTGTCTACTATAAATGTTACATAAGACTGACTGCTTGCCATTGTTAAACTCCCTTTTACCTAAATACTAAGATATGTTTAATATACCGACTGCTTAAACCGTTTAACGACAGAATACGGCAAAAATAAAATTTTCGGCAGTGCTATCACTGTACTCAAATTCCTTTTCGGCTGTCCGTAGGTATAACAATCGCGACAATTATCCATAGTCCAAAACCAAAACCGCGTAAAATCCAAATCAACCGAACTGAAACGAACAGACCGATTCAATAAGATAATTTAACGCCTGTACGCAGATCCTGTTTTAGTTTGTTAGATTTTAAGCATGTACAAAAACTGATTTAAAACTTTTGTCCGCTATTGCTTTTTGCTGTTTTTAGGTTGGCGGCAACCCGTATCCTGACCGTTTCCGCTAGGCGTAAAATACACTTCGTTTTTAACTTCGTCGGGAAGGTATTGCTGCTCTACCCAGCCGCCGTAATTATGCGGATATTTGTAGGGAATATCGTCCAAACCGTTTTCTCCGCGGGGGAAGTTCATATCGCATAGGTACGACGGTACGCGCGCAGACGGGTTGTTACGGGCGGACTCGGTAGCCGCTCTCAAAGCCTCGACAACGGAATTCGACTTGGGGGCATTGCAAATATACAGTATGGCTTCGCTCAAAGGAATACGCCCTTCGGGAAGCCCTAGATTTTGAAAAGCCGTTAGAGCCGATACCGCAACAGGCAATGCCAACGGGTCAGCAAGTCCGACATCCTCCGCCGCGTGAATTACTATCCTGCGGGCAAGCAGTAACGGGTCTGTACCCGCTTCGATAAGCCGTTCAAACCAGAACATTGCGGCATTGGCGTCGCTTCCGCGCATAGACTTGATAAACGCACTGATCATATCGTAGTAGGTTCCCGTGTCTATAGAGAGAGCCTTTTTCTGCATAGACTGCGTTGCCACAAGTTTTGTAATGCGTATTGCTCCGTCCGAGCCTATGTCGGTTGTAAGCGCGGCAAGTTCCAAAGCGTTGTATGCGTTACGCAGATCCCCCGCCGCCGTTTCGGCAATATATTCAAGCGCGTCAGCGTCTGCTACAATTTTCATTTTAGACAATACGACATCACGCTTTAACGCGTCTTTTAAAGCGTCTATTATATCTCGTTTTTCTAAAGGCAGAAACTCGAATACGCGGCAACGCGAAACGATAGCCCTGGTCATAGAGACATAGGGATTTTCGGTTGTCGAGCCGATAAAAGTTATATATCCCTTTTCGATTGCGGGAAGCACGCAGTCGCTTTGCGCTTTGCTCCAACGGTGGCACTCGTCAAGCAACAAATAAGTCTTTTGTCCGTAGGCATTAAAGCGTTTTGTCGCCTCGTCAATAATTTTCTTTGCATCGGCAACGCCGCTGGAAACCGCATTTAACTTTTCAAAATGACTGCCCGTACTGTTGGCTATAACGTTTGCAAGAGACGTTTTGCCCGTACCCGGTACACCCCAAAAAATGCAACTGCCCAGTTTGTCCGCTTTGATTGCGCGGCATAGAAGCGAGCCGTCATAAATTAAATGACGTTGACCGACAAATTGCGACAAAACAACGGGGCGCATTCGCTCCGCCAAAGGAATATTATTTATTTTTTCTTGCTCGAATATCGAGTTTTGTTCATATTGTGCCATATTACTATTTTAGCACTACAACAATTTTTTTGCAAGATTATATAATATATAATTTATAAAATATAAACACAAGTGTTTAAAAATAAAAAAACATTATTTACGCTAAAAAAATCTCGCCCGATATTCGGGTGAGATTATAAATTCGGTTAAAAAGTATTTTTAACTACGCCAAGTTTCTGCTACGCGGACTTTAAGCGTTTCTACAAGCGGCTTAGTATCTTCAGTTAAAACAATTGGCATATAACTCCAACGCTTATCAATAACCATAACGATAGCATAGGAGTCAAACTCCTTAATCTTTGATACATAATCATATGAATAATTGAAATCTTTGTCTACAAGCGGTAACGAAACTTTAAAGCCTTTTTCGCCGAGCTGAACCTCGTAAACCAATTTGCCGTCAACCTGATTGGCATCAAAATACGCTCCATCTCGGTTTTTGATTACAATTTTGTTAACAGCAACGATAAGCAACTCTATAATACTAAGCAAGAATAACATTGCAGGTAATGTCGCTATATCCCACAACTGTCTGTCGCTTACCATCCAAATAAACAGCGGAATGCTTACAACAAAAACTACCAAACCAATTATTAAAGCTATATTATGTTTCTTTGCGTTTACTCGTTTTGTACAATCCCGCATTTGTTTTTCAGTCAAACTGTAATGGTAGGTTTTCTCCATTTCTCTCCTCTTACTCCGTAAGCTCACTTCAAAACAAAATCAAGTTTTGTTAGTGAATTTATGTAAGTATAACTTTGCTTACCTTTTAGACAAAATCTTTTCGACATAGTTGTCAATGGACTTTTGGACGATTTCTTCGGCTACCTCAAGATTGTGTACTTCCGACACGGAAGTAGATTTATTTTCCAGTTCTTTATAAACGCGGAAAAAATGCTGCATTTCGTCAAAAATATGCTGAGGAAGTTCTGTTATCGACTTATAACCGTTGTATGTAGGATCGGAGTAGGGAATTGCTATTATTTTTTCGTCCATATCTCCGTTATCGCTCATTGTGATTACGCCGATAGGATAGCAACGCACCAAACTTAAAGGTAAAAGCGATTCGGAACTTAAAATAAGCACGTCCATTGGATCGCCGTCGTCGGCAAGCGTGCGGGGAATAAATCCGTAGTTTGCAGGATAATGCGTAGAGGTATACAAAATGCGGTCAAGAACAAGCAAGCCTGTTTCCTTGTCCAGTTCGTATTTCATTTTACTGCCCTTTGTAATCTCAACTACCGCATAAAAATCGTCTTTCTTGATACGGCTACGGGATATATCGTGCCAAATATTCATAACAAAATCTCCTTTTAAATTTTGTGCGCTTTGCTTTTGATAATCTTCTATTGATACTTAAACTGCTTTGCAAATTGGATAAAGTTTTCCGAATCGGAATACAGACTGCTGTTTTTGGACCAGAACAATACCACGTCCTGATTGATGGGCGTGTCCATAGGGATACACACAAGGTCGGAATCTATCTCCGCCACTTGACGGTACAAAAACGCGCCTACGTTGCCGTAGGAAATAAACTTTTTGATAGTATACAGTTGCGAAGAATACAGCAGTATATTGGGAGTAACTCCTACTTCCGAAAAAGCACGCTTGATAAATATATTCTGGTAACTGTCCGCCTTGAACAAAATAATATGTTCGTCGGCAAGTTCCTTAAAAGATATTTTTGTACGGTTAGCAAGCGGATGATCCTTGCTTACGCAGAATACCAGTTCGGTTGAAACAAGCGGTAAAACGTTGTAGGTATCTTCCACTACGTTATCTAAAATTGTAATGCCTAAATCTACCGAATGAGCGTCAACGAGTTTGCGCGCTTGGAGAGAGCCTGTTTCCAACATTTCCAGTTCGACATTGGGATACAATGTTTTGTATGCGTTAAACATTTGCGGAAACAGAAAAGTGGATATCATCGCAGGTACGGCAATTTTGACGTGATTGTGATTGTTGCCCATATCTTTCATTTGGGTTGCCAATGAGTCAACCGACTGCAAAATATAATTTACTTTGTCTTGAAAATACGCGCCCTCTACCGTTAACTGCAAACGGTTATGTCTGCGGTGAAAAAGTTTTACGCCGAATTCGTCTTCTAATTCTTTGATGCAAAACGATATTGTCGGCTGACTGACAAACAATTCTTCCGCCGCGCGGGTGATACTGCCGTACTGACAAACGGTTTGAAAATATCTCATTTGTAACAGTTTCATATTACTACCTTGATACTCAAAAATTTGCCGCAAGTTCTCTGCCTGCGACATAAGTATTTCTTGATGATACTATAACAAAAATTTAACGAATAAGCAAGTAATATAAATAAAATTTTAGAATTTTTTGGTTTTTAATAAAAAATCTTAGTATTATGCCTGTAATAGTATGTCAGAAAAGGCGGATTTCAGGCATAATACACGCTAAAAAGACTATTTCTGCAAAAATATACAGAAAAAATTGTTTTTAAATAAACTAGATTGCAATGTATTTAAAAGCCTTTAAATAAGAAATTATTTACAATCCGCTAGGTATTGACAATTTAAAACCTATTCGTCAAAAGACAAAAGTTCGCAGAGTATAGAATTGACGACATAAATTTTGTCAGACGGAACACGGACACTATCGCCGTCGGCAATGAGCAGACCTTGCTCAAACAAGGTTTGCGCATTTTTGAAAAAGTCCGAAAAACCGATATTGAAGCGGCTCTTAAACTCTGACAAAGACACGCCGCGCTTTAAGCGCAAGGCAAGCATTGCATATTCGTTGGCTTGACCTTTTAACGATATTTTGTCGCCGCGTAGAAGCATTTCCGTTAAAGGCGCTGCAATATATTCGCCCGGAGAATAGGGATTGGTATAGCGGATATCGCCTACAAATCCGCTTGCCGAAGCGCCGAAAGCATAATATCTGTTTTCCGTCCAGTAAATGAGATTGTGTTTGCACTCCTGCCCCGATTTGGCAAAGTTAGAAATCTCGTACCGTTCAAACCCGTGCTTATTTAAAACCGCGCCGGCATTGTCGTACATATCTGCCAGTTGGTCGTCGGTGTAGTCGAATTGAGATTTACTAATAGCATACAGCGGCGAATTTTCGTGCAGTTCGAGCGCGTAAACGCTGACGTGCGTAACGGGCAATTCGGCAACCGTTTCTACCGAGCGGTAAAAGTCAGAGGGACTTTCCGGCAAGCCTAAAATCAAATCGGCATTGATATTGTTAAAGCCCGCTTTTCTTGCACGGCTTAGAGCCGATAAAAAATCGGAATAGGTATGCAAGCGCCCTATTGTACTCAATGTTTTGTCGTTGACGCTTTGCAGACCGAAACTGATTCGGGTAACTCCGTTACTTTTCAAACAGTCAAGCAGTTCCGAATTTGCGCTTTCGGGATTACATTCCACCGATATTTCCTGCACGTTGGACAAATCGAAATTACGGCGCAAGACGGCAAATAATTCTTCTAAATACCTTGTATCGACAGAGGACGGCGTACCGCCGCCGAGATAGACGGTAGAAATTTGAACGCTTTTGTCGCTTCGGGCGGCAATCTCGCCGTAAAGTTTAGCAAAGTATTTTTCTTGGAGAGTATAATCGCAACACGACGAAAAAGCGCAGTAATAGCATCTCGCCTTACAAAACGGTATATGAACGTATATGCCGCATTTACTGTTTTTCATCGCTGCCGCCGTCATTTGTTTTGATGTCCTCATCTATATAAGTTTTTAGAACGTATTCTTTGACAAGCCTTTTTGTAAATGCTTTGTGCTTAGGATAAGAACGAATACACAAAATCGTTACAATGGGAAAAGCAATACAAAACGCAAAAACCACACCCGATAATATATACAATACCAAACGCATATCGTAATCCATATTGTCGAAATAAAGCGCCGAACATAGACAAAGGGCAGCAAAGCAGAAAAAAATTGCTTCCACAAAAACGATACTTGTCTTCATATATCCGACATATTGCTCTTTTATTTTACCGTTAAAAATGTCTTTTTTCATTATACTTAATATCACTCAAAAGTAAATTCTAATACAGATAGATAGGACAACGCGCATATAAGCAGATTTAAATGTCTTTTACGCGCCGAAAGTTTTGACCGCTAAGAAACCGTACAAATCCGTTTGACGGCATATTTGCGTCATAGCAAGACGGATAATATATTGTACTTAGTACTTTTTAAAACGTGTCCGCAAGAAAAACAATGCAAAAATAGTCTTACTCTTTTTATAAAGTTGCGCTTTTCAGTATTTCTCCACTACTTTCTCTCAGTCTATATTAACATAGTGAAAACATATTTTTACTTGTGCTCAGTTGGCTTATTGTCATACGGCGCGTAGTAAGACATTCCCTAAAAAAAACAACTCAACAAGTATTTCTTATATAGGTTTTGCTTTTTTGAATTTCTCAAATCTGCTTTGACTAAGAAACAAGTAAGTCCGAATAATGTTGACCGATTTACACCGAAAGTAAGTGCGTTCGGCTTTTTTTTACTATGAGCGCAAGTGAATCGCAAGCAAAAAAATGTAATACACGGGCGACAATTTCAAATAACGTCCTTCCGCTTGACACAGAAGCGGGTGCATTCGCAACAAAAAGAAAAATTACTTTCGCTTACCTGCAACTCAGTAATTTTTGTTGCAAAGGACGACAATAATCTGCAACAAGCGTAGCGCTGTGAAGCCGTTTTTGTGTGAATGCACGAGCGACAAGTTTTATTAAACTCAACCTTGTGATACCGAGAGCGAGTGCGTTCCGTTTTTTTGACTATGAACGCAAGTGAATCGGAATAAAAAGCGGAATGCACGAGCGACTGACTAATCGTCGATTTTAAGGATTGACATAAATGCTTCGCTGGGAACAGATACCGAACCTACCTGACGCATACGCTTTTTGCCTTCTTTCTGCTTTTCGAGCAATTTCTTTTTGCGGGTAATATCTCCGCCGTAACACTTTGCAAGAACGTCTTTTCTTAATGCCTTGATTGTTTCGCGGGCAATAATCTTGTTGCCTATTGCCGCCTGAACGGGAATTTCAAACATTTGACGGGGAATTGCTTCTTTCAGTTTTTCCGCCATTTGTCTGCCGCGTTGATAAGCGCGTTCCTCGTTGACTATTACCGACAAAGCGTCGCATACTTCTCCGTTAAGCATCATATCCATTCTGACGAGTTTACCCGTTTTAAATCCCGTCAGTTCGTAATCCATACTGGCGTAACCGCGCGTACGCGACTTCAGACTGTCAAAAAAGTTATAGATAATTTCGTTAAGAGGCATTTCGTAAGTGAGTTTTACCCTACGCGTATCAAGGTATGTCATATCGATAAAGACGCCGCGCTTTTCCTGACAGAGTTGCATTATATCCCCCACATACTCGGGCGGAGAATAAACTTCGGCGCGCACGATAGGTTCTTCGATATGCTCGATACTAGTTACCGGCGGCAACTTTGTAGGATTGTCGATGTCGAGTACGTCGCCTTGCGTCGTGTATACCTTGTACACTACGCTGGGCGCGGTTGTTACAAGATCCAAATCGAACTCGCGCTCTAAGCGTTCCTGTATTATCTCCATATGCAACAATCCCAAAAAACCGCAACGGAACCCGAAGCCTAACGCAACCGACGTATCGGGCTCGTACGAGAGCGCCGCATCGTTAAGTTTCAACTTTTCCAAAGCGTCTTTCAAATCGTTGTATTTACTGCCGTCCGCAGGGAAAATACCGCAAAATACCATCGGTTTTACTTCTTTGTAGCCCTTTAACGGCTCCTTACAGGGGTTTTGAGCGTCGGTTAAGGTATCGCCCACCTTGGTATCGGACACCGTTTTAATGCTTGCGCAAACGTATCCTACGTCGCCTGCTTTGAGAGAATCTACAGCCTGCATAGAAGGGGCAAAAATACCCACTTCTGTAACGTCGAATACCTTGCCCTTCGTCTCGAACATTTTGATAGAAGTGCCCGTTTTAACTTCGCCGTCCACAATGCGGCAGAAAATTATTACACCCTTGTAGTTGTCGTACTGACAGTCGAAAATAAGCGCTTTTAAGGGGGCGGCATCGTCTCCGTTGGGACTCGGCACGCGGTCGACAACGGCGTCTAAAACGTCTTTTATGTTAAGACCTTCCTTAGCGGAAACAAGCGGCGCGCTGCTTGCGTCAAGACCTATTGTGTCTTCGATTTCCTGCTTGGCGCCCTCGATATCTGCCGACGGCAAATCTATCTTGTTGATAACGGGGATAATCTCCAAATCGTTTTCAAGCGCCAAATAGCAATTTGCAAGCGTTTGCGCTTCCACGCCTTGCGACGCGTCCACTACCAAAAGCGCGCCCTCGCACGCGGCAAGAGAACGGGATACTTCGTAGTTGAAGTCGACGTGCCCCGGAGTATCAATAAGATTGAGAGTATAGTTTACGCCGTCTTTTTCGTAATTCATACGGACGGGCGTCAACTTGATAGTTATTCCGCGTTCGCGTTCGATATCCATAGAGTCCAGCATTTGGGCTTCCAAATCGCGCTTGGCGACTTGCCCCGTGTACTCCATAAGTCTGTCGGCAAGAGTGCTTTTGCCGTGATCGATATGCGCTATAATGCAAAAATTCCGTGTGTTTTGTTTTGACATAGTTATCCCGATGTTGTTTTTTGTAATACCTTGCACCGCTTGTACCTTTGCGGTTACTTTTCAATACACGTTGTAACGGCAAGCGATTGGCGGTCAAGTTAAAAAACAACCGATTATTTTGTATATATCATTATAACGAAATAACGCAATTTTGTCTAGAATGTAACGGTGTTTTGTTACAATAACGTAATTTTGAAGAATAACGGCAATAGCGAATTTCAATTCTGTACATTAAAACATATTTATTAAAAATTCGAAAATCATAACTGCTTATTGTTGAAGAATTTGCCGCATTTGAAATAAACGGTAAAAAGCATTACATTAAACACAAATACCGTTACTTACAAGATTTGTACGCTGTTTTTCTAAAACTAAAAGTACTTACTTTTTGACGGCTTTAAATTCAAGACAGGCATAGACTATTTTTATCTTGCAATCGGATAAAAGCGTTGATTTTTGTGCGTCTATAATATATAATTATTTATTATATGGTATTTAACGCAGATTAGCGGTTTTATGCGAATTTGTACATTAGAAGGCAAATATGATAAGAAAAGATTACAAATGGCTTACAGACGTTTATATTGCCCACAGAGGGCTTTTTGATAACGGAAACGGTATACCTGAAAACTCGATACCTGCTTTTGAAAAAGCCGTCAAAAACAATTACGGAATAGAAACGGACGTACAAATGAGCAAGGACGGCGTATTAGTTGTATTTCACGACGATACGTTAAAGAGAATGACGGGCGTAGACGGCAAACTTTGCGACTACACTTTTGAAGAACTAAGCAAATTGCGTCTGCTTGATACGGACTGCCGTATTCCGACCTTTGGAGAATTTTTGCAAGCCGCAAACGGGGTTAATTTGGTAGTAGAAATCAAAACGCACGACGATATCGGCGAAACCGAACAAAAAACTTACGACGCGTTAAAGAACTACAAAGGCAATTACTGTATAGAATCGTTTAACCCGTTTATTATACGCTGGTTTAAAAAGCACGCGCCCGAAGTCATACGCGGAACACTGTCCTGCTCGTTTGAAGCAGCGCCGTGGTCTGATTACAAAAAACATCTGCTTGCCGACTTAAAACTGTGCAAATGGAACGGCAGTCAGTTTATCGCTTACGACGCGGCAACGATTAAAACAAACAAAGCCGTAAACAAATTCAGAAAAAGAATTCCCGTTTTGTGTTGGACAATCAGAAGTCAGCAACAGGCAGACGAACTGAGAGAGTATTACGACAATATTATTTTTGATTCGTTTGAACCTGTCAGACGCGACCTTGAGTTACTGAAAGACACCGACCAGAATAACTTACCGGTTATTAAAACGGCACCTTAACTAATCATATTTACAAGTTACGACATTACAAGGAAACAGAGAATTATGAAAAAATTTCTTATCTTTATGCTGGGAATGCTGTTCGGAATAATTTTTGTATTTGCGGCGTTGGCAGGCGGTATTTATATTGCCTTAACAGTCGTAAGACCCAGCGACGTTTTGCCCGATTCGCCAAACTATATAGGCGACTTTGCAAATATGTCGATAATGGATATGGCAAAAAGTATCTCCGATTTGTACAAGTCCAAAATAGGAGTTGCCGACGGCGACCACTACTACACTTTAGGCGAGTTTATGGAGCAGTATCATATCGATTCCGAAAAGGCGTTCGGAGTAAAACTGCCGCAGGAAGTGTTAGACGTACCTGCATTTGAATTTTTCAATTCCGACAACGGCGTAACAAACGCTATGAAGCAAATTAAAGTGAGTTCTCTGCCCGCCTTGATGAATATGTTTTCTTCTTCCGAAGATGGGTCCGCCTTTTCGGACGAAGTAATTGCCGAATTTTCCAAACATTCGCTTTTTGACCTGTTGCAAGACGAAAATATCGGCATTGCGGGGGTATTCGAAAACATTAAATTTGCCGATATGCTTTTAGGCGTATTTCCCTCGCAGGACACAGACAACAAACTTATGTGGGCCGTCGGGCAAACCTCTATAGGCAAGTTATTAAAAGGAGTATCGGGCGCGGACAATATTCTGTCCGAGTTAAATGCAGGCGGAGCGTTTGAAATGTTGGGACAACTGCAAATAACGGAAATTGCAGGCAGCAACGAAATGATACAGGCAATTGCGGGCGATTTAAAAATCTGCGATATTGTAGACGAAAACGGCAATGTCAATCTGGACAAAATTATGGACGGAATTTCGCTCGGAGAAATGCTTGGACTGACAAGAAAAGAAGTTGCCGAAATTGACGGTTACACTACGCTTATATCCGAAACGGTAGGAGAAGGAGAAGAAGCGCGCGAAGTATCCGTTGTGTTATACAAAGAGTCGAACGGCGGCAGAGAATACATAATGCTTAAAGACGACAAGTATTTTATCGCCGAATTGGACTGCGACAGCGAAGAAACCTCTCACCAACACGGCAAAGAGTGCTTTAAAACCGTTTGGTACGACGCAAACGGTAACGAAGCAAACGGAGTATATTCGGTAATTGCAAATTTGACGGTTGCCGAACTTACAAGCGGAGATCAGGACTCATTGATGCAAAAACTTTATCAAGTGCCTATTTCTGACTTTATAGACGAAAACAACGATAACGCTTTGATGCAAGCCGTATCGCATTTAACGGTAGGCGAACTGATAGGCGGTCAACTTGACGAAATATATTTGGGCTCGTTTTTCGGATACAGACAAAAAGGCGTTGACGAAACCGACATCGATAAAAACTATATAAGACATCTTGCCAAAAATGAGAACAATTCTGAAATTTTAACGATATATATTACAACGAAAATTAGCGATAACGGAATTATTCTTTCGGACGACGGCAAAACCTGGTACGAAGGAGAAATTATCTGCAAAAAGGACGGCTGCGCGCACGCTTACGCCGATTGCTACGGTTATGTTTGGTACATAGACGTTACAATAGGCACAAAACCCGACAAGGGAGTACAAGCCGCGCTTGCTAATCAAAAAATAGGTTATCTTAACAATTTGAACGGGTACATAATGGAAATGACTTTGCACGAAGTGCTGGGAGATAATATCCCTGCCGTATTGCAAGGCATAAAAGATACAAAAATAGGCGAACTCGAAAACGCAATTGACAATATGTATTTAGGCGAACTGTTAGGATACGAAAAAGTCGGCGACAAGTGGCTTGACACAAACGGACAGGAGATTACCGGAGCGATTGCCAAAATTGCAGATAAAAAAGTGAACGAACTAAATTCCTTAAACGAAACCGTACAGTCTTTAACTTTGCGCGAAGTTATGACGGATATTCCTGCCGCACTGAATTCCATTGCGGACACACCTATCGGCGAATTGGGAACGGCTATCGACGGAATGTATTTAGGCGAATTTTTGAAATTTAATAAAGCAGACGGAGTATGGACGGACGAGAGCGGAAATCCCGTTACGGGCGCATTGAGCCATATTGTAGGAATAACCGTAGGCAACCTTAACTCCGACACTATTACCGACGCAATAAACGGTATGACTCTCGGCGAAGTACTTGGCGAACAGGACAACGGCATTTTAAAAGAACTCTCCAACGTTAAAATATCCGAACTGGGCAACAGAATAAACGACATATATCTCGGTTCGGCAATGGGATATTCACGCAAAGAAATTGCCGACAACGGAAGTTATGTTAACATAGTCGACAATACGGTTAAAGGCGATGATAACGGTAATTTTATCAAAATCGACGGTACGGTTTGGTACGAAGCGGAATTGAGTTGCACAGTCGAACACACTCATACGACTGACTGTTACGGATACGTTTGGTATGACGGGCAAACGGCGGTTGAAGGCGTAACTAAGGTATTTGTAAACAACAAGATATCCGACGATATTTCGCTTACGGTGAACAATCTGACTTTGAGAAAATTGGGAATACGCGGTAACACCATTTTGGACCAGTTGCAGGACACCAAAATAACCGAAATAGGCGACGCGATAAGCGATATGTCGCTAGGCACGGTTATGGGATACAAGAAAATTGGCGGAATATGGTATACGCACAACTGCGGAAATACCGACGAAAGCCACGAGCACATTGACGGTTGCTTTAAACAGGAAGTAACGGGACTCAACGCAAAAATGTCCGATATGACTATGGCAGGATTCAGCAGCGGAAACGGGCTGACGAATGTAGTTGCAACTTTAACCGTAAAGGACCTTATTGACAGCGGAATGATGAGTTTGGGAGATACGGAAGAAAAAGCCGAGGAAAATTCTTACAAATTTGCAATAATTTACTGCGGAAACAGCGCGCACAACTGCTCTTTGCAAGGATACATTGTTGCTAACCAAATGACAAATCAGAGCGCAAAAGACTACTGGTTGAAAGCGCACGGCGTTACAAGCGAAAACGAACTTACGGAAGAACAAACCGCGCACCGCGACTACTGGCAAAATCAGCAACTGTCGAGTTTTATCCAAACGTTACTTGACGCTATTTAAACCGCTAAGCAGTAAATAATAGGTATTTTGCCGAGCAAACGCAAAAGCACGAACAAATTGTAAGTTCGTGCTTTTATTGCCGTCTTTTGCAACAAAAATTGTTGAGCCCTTTTCAAGCGAAAACAATTTTTATTGTCGACAGCAGCGAAACTGCCTAACCGCTGTAAAAAAATGCAATTTGTATGATACACATAATAATATTTGAGTTTTTTTGAAAATACAAACTGCCGTTTTGTTAAAAATCTATATCGATATTCTACAGAGTTAATTTAGAAAATCAAACGGAATGTAAAACGCCGTTTGAGATAACTTTGATTTTTACAACAAATTTATTTACTCATACGACCAAAGCAATTAAACGTCTGTAAGCGTTTCAATAATTGCCATTGCAGTTTTAAGTCCGTCAACGGCGGCGGATACAATACCGCCTGCATATCCTGCGCCTTCTCCGACGGGGTACAAATTGGCGATATTGGACTGAAAAGAAGCGTTACGCACTATTTTTACCGGCGATGAAGTACGCGACTCGACTCCGCAAAGTACTCCGCCGTTTACGAATCCCTTTATTTTGCGGTCAAAACTTACAAGCGATTCCGCTATATCGTCGGCAAAGGACTCGGGAAAAAGTCGGCGCAAATCGGCGGATAAGACTCCGCGCGGATAACTGGGAGCAATGACAAAACTGCTTGACAGCCTGTTTTGAACAAAATCGGAAGCGTTTTGACACGGCGCAATAAAATTGCCGCCGCCGAGTTTAAAAGCGAGTTGTTCGAGATGCTGCTGGAAGCGCACTCCTGAAAAGGCGTCCTGTCCAAACCCTGCTTTTGCAATATCCTGCGCAGAGACGGTTACTACTATTGCGCTGTTGGAGTTGTCCGCCATACGGGCATAGTCGCTCATTCCGTTGACGACGACCGCACCCGTCTTACTTGTCGCCGCAACTACCACTCCTCCCGGACACATACAAAAACTGTAACAGCCGCGGCCGCTTGCGCATTTATTTACCAACTTATAAGACGCCGAACCCAAATCGCGATGAGCGGCGAACAGTTTGCCGTACTGCGCCGTATTTATAAATTCGCGCTTGTGTTCTATACGCAATCCTACGGCAAAGGGCTTGAACTGCATTTGTACGCCGCTACCGTGCAACGCAAAAAAGAGTTCGCGCGCGCTGTGTCCGCAGGCAAGTATTACTTTGTCTGCAAGCAGCTTTTCGTTTTTGCCGTTTGTTGAAATTTCTACGCCTTTGCAAACGCCGTTTTCTGCAATTATGCCCGTAACGTCCGTTTTAAACATAAAACGCCCGCCGTTAGACATTATACTGTCGCGCATACTTGCGACGACCGTTTTGAGTTTATCCGTGCCTATATGGGGCAACGCGTCGGTCAAAATACTTTGAGGCGCGCCGTGTTTTACAAATTCGTCAAATACGGTAAAGGTTAAAGGAGAAGAAATACCCGTGGTCAATTTGCCGTCGGAAAAAGTACCTGCGCCGCCCAAACCGAACTGCACATTGGTATGCTCGTCCAAATCGCCGCCGTCAAAAAAGGCTTGTACTTTTTGAGCGCGTTCGTCTATATCCGCGCCGCGCTCGATAACGGTAACGTCTACTCCGCATCTGGTTAAATACAGCGCGGCAAACAGTCCCGACGGTCCGCTTCCTACAATTACACAACTTGTCTTATTAGAAACGCTCGGGGCGGTTTCCGTTACGTTTACGGGCTGAGAGTACGGCGTTGCATTACGCGGTACTGTATCGACGTCCGCAACATACGAACAGACGAAATGTACGTCGGCTTTGTTACGGGCATCTACGCTTTGCTTATGCAAACGGAAAGAAAGCAAACTGTCGGGTTTTATACCCATCAATTTGCACAACTTTTTTTGTACCGCTTGCTTGGAACTACCGAGCGGGATATTTAGCGATTTTGTTAGATACAATGACATAATTTGTAATTTAAGCCTTAATAGATAATAAAACAAAGTTTTACGGTATCGGTTTACCTGACTTTGGTTGTCGTTTATTACAATGCTCAGGACAATACTGCGCACTTGATATTTAGAAAATTTTTTGTTTTTTAGACGTTAATAAAACGGACAGTTCGCTCAAACGGAAAACCGTTTTTTTACCGTGTTTACATAGTATTGAATATGCCGACAAAGAGTCGGTTCGCCGACAGAAAATTCTGCATTTATTACACTGCCGAAAATTTACGGTATAAAAATTTATCACTGCAGTGCCGCTTTTGACAAAATTTTTACAGTAAACCGACATTAGGAAAAGAATACTGAAATCCTATCCGCTCTGTTGCCGAAACGGTAAAACGGACATATTTTCCAAGCGTTCTTTCTACTCTGTCAAAGTTTCTTATATGCCGTGGCGCGTTCGGTCTCGCTGAAAGTATACAATGCGGAAGCCGCCGCAAAATAAAGGTTATTACCGCCGCAAATACCGTCTACGTTAAGCACTTCCCCAAGCGCAACAATACCGTCGGGAAGGGAGAGCGTATCGGTATCGATATACCTGTCGTCTATGCCGCCCGAAGTTACCTGACTCATAGAATAATCTAACAGTTTATAAAATTCAAACTGCAGATTTTTTGCCGTTTCCGAAAGTTTTGAAACGTCGCTGACGTCGCCGCCCGCGCGCTTTAAAACGATTTCGGCAACCTTGTTGTGAAGTATACCGTAAAAGAGTTTACTGCGCTCATATCCTGCTTTAATGCGCGTATACAACAACTCGCCCAAATCCCACTGAGACATACTCGGAACTAAGTCGACGCTGAAAATATAATTGCCGTTTTTGCGCTGTACCTGTTTACGCGCTATAATCGACGATAAATTGAAAATGCAAATGCCCGAAAGTCCGTAATCTTTAAACAAAACTTCGCCGCTTTGCTTACCTAGAGTTAAAGCGCCGTCAAGAAGCGTTACGTCTGCCTTTACGCGTATGCCGTTTAAAACGCCGTCCATATTAAACACTTTGACGGGAGTAAGACTCGGCACAAGGGGAGTAAACATATTTTGCGAAACAACGGTATAAGGATTGACGTCCAACGACTGGCTGCGGCTTCCGCAAGCAAGCACGACTTTATCAAAAATATACTTGCCGCCACCTATACGCACTTCGTAACGGTCGCCCACTTTGCGGCAGTTTGACGCTTCCACTCC
The DNA here is from genome assembly GCA_947053925.1 of uncultured Clostridia bacterium. Taxonomy (GTDB): domain Bacteria; phylum Bacillota; class Clostridia; order Christensenellales; family CAG-314; genus Fimimonas. The sequence goes on along the minus strand of CAMRUG010000002.1, from coordinate 55,606 downwards.
GCAAACGGTCTTGCCGCCGTACTTTTCCAACTGTTCCCGTAAACAGTCCACCACGCCGTTTGCCGAATCGGACAAAGGATACATACGCCCTTCGTTATCGGCATAGATAACGATACCGCAGGAATATAGAAATTTGACGTATTCGTCCACAGATATTTTGTTTAAAACGTTAGATACTATCGCGCTTTTATTATAACAACTTGCATTGACGTTGGCATTGCCTATATTACATTTGCCGTTGCCCGTCATAGAAATTTTTTTGCCCAAGCGCGGGTTGCGTTCCGCAACAGTTACGTCGTATCCGTTTTTTGCCGCTACTATGGCATAAGTGAGACCTGCCATACCGCCGCCGATTACCAAAATTTTCATTTGTATACCACCCGGTAATGTAAAAGAATAATACTGATAATTTAATTTTAACTTACTTAAAGTAATTAGTCAACCTAAACAATTTGCGCTTTGAAAATATTTGCAAAGTCCCTTTATTACGCTGACTTTGGTTGCGATAATTACCGTATTTTCGTTCAACTTTATTTCGGACAAAGAGACCTTGTCTCGGCATAAATTGCAACCGGCAATATTGACAGTGCAGAGATTGCTTTCCAGATATTCCGCAAGCACTTTCAAAATTAGGGCAAGCGGCATACTGTGAAGAACAGTCGTTACAAAGTACCCGTTCCGTCTCTTCTCTGCAACGGACAAAACGGCGTCGTCGGCACGGCAGTAACCGACCAAAGTCGCACTGCCGTCGGGGTTGAAAAAATTGCCGATTTTTACAGGTATACCCGCGCGCTCGACAGGCAATACCGCATCGGGATGAAGCACCTCCGCGCCCGCATACGACAGTTGCCGCATTTGCGCGTAACTTAAAGCAGGTAACGTGTAAACGTTTGATACAAGCGCAGGATTTGCCGCGCATACGCCGTTTACGTCCGTCCAGTTTTCGTACAGCGTACTATCGGAAGCAACTGCGCACAATGCGCCCGTAACATCGCTTCCGCCGCGCGAAAATGTTTGACGTCCGTATTTACCCATACCGTAGTAACCGCCCGTTACAATGCTGTCTACGCCCTCAAACGCTTTACTCATTTGCGCTATTGTTTTTTTATAAGCCAAACCGCGCGAATTAAACCGCACTATGCTGTCGGCTTCGACATAAGTAAAACCGAGAAAAGCGGCAACGAGTTTTGCCGATATTTCTTCGCCCAGCGACATACAGTAGGCGCGGCTGAACTTGCGCGCGCGGCTCTTGGCATCGTATAAAATTTCGTCCGCGTCGGCATCGATTGCGTTGACCGAAACAAGCCTACGGTACTTGTCGGCTATCTTATCCCAGTATTTTTCGTCGCCGTCAATGTAGTAGCGTTCGAGCAAATCGGTCGTCTTGACGTCGTTGGGACTTTCCTTTCCGACTGCGCTGACTACAATTCTTTTGTGTGCTGGGGTAATAATCCTTTTTACATAGATAAGGTTGCGCGGAGTTATTGCCGTACCGCCGAACTTAGCAGTTATCATAATGTAATTTACGACAATACTTCGGTTTTAATGCGCAATAATGCCTTTAAAAACCGTCATAATAATTGTTTTTTCGCAATAAAACTTAGTATGAAAAAAGTAATAAATTATTTATCCGATATTGCCGTAATGACGGGCTGTTGCTTAGGAGTGGGATTTGTAAGCGGAAAGGAAGCGCAAGTTTACTTCGGCAATGCTTTAAACGTTATTGTATTTGCAGTTATTTTTACGCTGATTACAACCGTATTCCGTGAGTATTGCCGAAGAAAGCAATGCAATACAATGGAAAAGCTGTCGCACAGTCTGTTTAAAAAAGGCGGAACCGTTTTCGACACATTGATTTCCCTTTGCTGTTTTGTGTGCATTGTAACCGCGCTTGCAGGAGCGGAACAGTGTTTCGACCAAACGCTTCATATAGCCCCGATACCGCTTTACGGACTTGCCTGCGCCGTTATAGCGGGCATTACCCTTAAAAACGGAGATAAGGCATTAAAAATTGCCAACGCCGTTTCGATTGCGTTGGCAATAATACTTGTAGTTATTTTGCTGTGCCGTAAAAACTTCGATACCGTAATATCCACGAAAATATCTCCGCTAAAACCCGTTGTATATGCGCTGTTCTCCGCAACGATGTCTTTCGGCGTAACGGTAAAATTGGGATACGAAAGCGACTTTAAGCGCAACCTGATATGTCCTGCCGCCGCCGCGGTTATCCTTGCACTGTTTATGACGGCAATAATTAACGTCAGCGATTTCAGTTTGAATCTTCCCGCAATTGACAATATACAGGATACTCCGACAAAAGTTTTTGCCCTTGTAACTCTCGCGTTTGCCGCAGTTACAGGCATTGTCGCCTGCGCTTACCCTATTGTCGAGCAAATTTATCCCGTAATGCCCGACAGCGACTTGTGCTGCGTTTCGATATTCGGGTTGGCACTTGCGTTTTCTATGTTCGGCTTCGATTTCGCAGTTAAAGCCGGTTACGTTTTAGTAGGAGTTATCGGATTGGTTACCGTTGTATCTTCAGCCGTTCAGTTGGCGTTGAAAACACCGAAAAAAGCCTTGTAAAGCGCGCGTTCTTCTTCGGAGAAAAAGTCTGCAATTTTACTTTGAGAAAAACCTTTGTACGCCGCAGCCATCATATAATACGCCGTTTGCATCGTATCAAGCGTAGTAATGCCGTCTGACGGATACCAAACCTTGCGTAAATTGCCGTAAACGTCAGCCATTTTGCGAACGTTTACCTTGCGGAGCGCGGCGCATACCGATAACGCGTTTACAAACAGTTCGTCATCGGTTTTTACCTTGGATAAATCCAGAATATAAGTATCGTCGGCAATCGTGATAACAATCTGCTTTTTGTACCCTGCTTTTATAAGTCTGCAGAGCAAAAGGGCGTTTATTGTCGGGTCAGGCAAAACGTCCGCCAAAATTACTTTGGCAAAAGCCTCGAAACCCTCCTTATATTCGACATCGAATGTATGCAGAACTTTTACTAACGTGTCGGCAATCTCGTTATTCCTTTTACGGTCAGAAGAAATTACCGCCGCGCGGCGTGCGTCGTTAAGCAAATCCAAAAGCATCAAATCTCTGTCCGTAAAAACGGGATTTGGTTCCGTCGCTTTAGCAAGCAGTTCTGTCTGCGCGCGGATAATCATTTCCAAAGGAGCGTCGTACTCCGTACCGTCGTAATTTACCAGCCTCAAACTGCCGTAAGAAACAGAGTCGGAATACAGCAACTCGGACATTAAATACCCGAAAGCATTGTGCGGCATACAACTTGCAAACGCTCTTAAAGCCTGCTTTGCAAGTTCCTTTTCGCCGCTGTTATAAAAGGCGATTATACAAAGTTTAAGCGCCTGCAACGATAACGTTTCGACAGAGAAAATTTCCTGCGCGTAACGCAAAGACAAATCCTTATCGCGCAGTTCTATCATTGCAATTTTTAAATAATCCAAAAGTTTACCTATATCCGAAACGTCGGCAAAAGCAAGCAGTTTAGAAAGCGCGGTATACAGCAATTCTTTGCTGTCATCTTCGTCGCTATGCGTCAAAAAGCGAACTGCGGCGTCCAACGCTTCCGCAGTCGGTTCTGCCAAGACGAGCAGTTTACGGACAAATTCCAAACCGAGTTGGTAACTGCCGTCCACAAAACACGTTATAATTTTTATTTGCAGAACATAACTGTCTTCCTGAGAATAGTCGAGAATATTTTGCTTGCGTCTGTTGTATTCCGCCATATCTCCGCGTATGAACGACTTGCGCAGACGGTTGTACTGTTCGTTAAAAAATTTCTTGCTCTTAACGTCGTAAAACGCATAGACGGGCTCTTCCTGTATACACCGGTTCAAACGGTCGAAGTATGCGTCAATGTCGTCTGCAAGAATGCCGTCAAGCGCGTCCAAATCTATTTCGCCGATATTACAAATCAAACCGTCATCGGCGGATTTTTTGTTTCGGTTGTGAACGGGCAAAGAGTATGTCGGTTCGTTGCGGAAAAAAGTGCGCACCGGTTCTGCCGCATCTCCCGTTGCATAAAGGTCGTTCATACAGTCGTACTCGGTAAAATACCTGCTTAAAAGGCGCGCGTAAGCCGTAAGCGCGTACTGATAATCTTTGAGTTCCGATAGGCAGGCAACCTGATTAAGCATACTTTCGTAAGAGTCGACCTTATTAAACAGTTTTAAAGCCTGAATAATATCGCCGTCGTCAACTTTTTGTATTGCGGCAAGCATTAAAGCATCGCCGCCGATTTCTATCTTCATTTTGTAAACAATTTCTCCGTTGCCTGTTTGTCGTAAACGTATTTTTTGCCGCAGAAATGACAGCAGACTTCAATTTGTCCCTGTTCTGCAAGTATTTGTTCGGCTTCCGCCTTACCTAGCCCCTTAATCAGGCGGTTTATTTTACGTTTGCCGCAATCGCACTTGTACGTTACCTCTGACCTTTCGGTTATGACGGGATTAAATTCGCCGAAAAAGCGCATTATGACTTCTTCCGCCGTACTGCCGTCAAACTGGTAACTCATTTCGTCCATTGCGTACATAACCGTTTCCACACGGAACAAAATGTCTTCCCTGCAGTTGGGCATTACCTGAACGAAAACGCCGCCTGCGGACTTGCAGGACTTTTTGTTAAGCCCCACGCCCAAAGTTACGCCGCAAGGCTGCTGCTCGCTTTTTGCAAAATAGTAGGCAAAGTCCGAGGCAATTTCTCCGCTTACGAGTTTAGACATACCTACATAGGGTTGTTTTAAGCCTATGTCCTTTATTACGGTAATACTGCCGTTTTTTCCGACAGCCGCGCCTATATCGAGCGTTCCGTCCTGTTTGAGCAGTGTTTCGCACTGCGGATTGATTACGTCGCCCTTGACGTGTCCTTTGCCGTCCGCGCAAACGGTAATCTTGCCTAGCGGACCGCCGCCGTCGATTGTTACGGTAAGATAATCCTGCGCGTTTTTAAATTCCTTACCCATAAGCGCCGCCATAGTAAGCGCGCGCCCCATTGCCACTGCGGCAACGGGCGATAGATTATGTACGCGTATCGCTTTGTTTACTATCTGTTTGCTTTCTATTGCGCTGACGACAATAGAATTTTCGATTATTGCTTTGACTAATTGACAAGACATAACTCTCACTCCTATTAGAATTGCGACCACGCACACGGTAGTCGCAACTCATAAGTCTTAATTACGTTTGATTACTCTTCGGTTTTATTTTCTTCCGTTTCAGGCGGTTGTGCGACAGAGTCATCGGTAGTTTGCTCCGATACGCTTTCTTCTTCGTCCTCTTCGATTGCATACGGATCGGAATCGTCGTCTTCGGCATCGGATACCGCTTTGGGCAATTCCGTTTCGGGCGCGGCGTTTTTGGCGCCCTTGCCTTTTTTACTCTTTTTGCCGCTATATTGTGTAGCGTCGGCAACCGTCTGTTCCGCTTGCGGTTGATTTGCCTGCTGTTTATTAGCGCGCTTTTTCTTTACTTCTACAGGGTGGAACAAAGCAAAAGTTTTCATCATATGGGTTTGCCATACCAACGGGAAATACAATCCGCCGAACATAAGCATTATTACCATAAATATCATATTGAGCATCGAACTCTGGAAAAGGAAATACAGCCCGATAGGAATAAGAGCTAAAACAAAGTGTATGATATTAGGCAAAATGTTGAGCCACATTAACCGCCAACTGTCGTCTAGGTTTTCGTAAACGGACTGTTTGTAAGTTACCGTTACTGAACAAAGTATCAGAAGATACATAAACAGCAATGCGGCTATTAAACTCAGCACGACTATTATTACTATTGCCGCCCACAAAGGCAGTACCGTTTCCATCCACATATACAGGCAATACAATCCGAAAACGGTAAAGGACATTACGACATTGCTTATCAAGGCATAAAGGAAATTGGCTTTGATACCTTTGCCTATACTTCTGAATACGCCTACGCTTGACAACTTACCTGTCCAAAACGCATCGCGGACAACAGCCAAACCGCCCGATAAAACAAGTGAAATGACCACAGACCCTGCGACAGCCAAAAGACCTATGAAGATATTGTTGTCGTACAGTTTTTGCTGTATATAAGCATCCATACCGTCCCAAATACCGGTTGAAAAACCGAAAGAATTGAGTTGCGGCAACGATTGCGTTATAGAAGAACTTGAAAAACCGCCGTAAACAAACGCCGCAAACATAGGCGCCAAGCAAGCAAGCATAAGCAAGCTGAAACCGAACAGACGCCAAGTGTTTTCGCGGTACAATACTTTAAAAAAGTTCCAAGTGTTTAAACGGTTTAAGCGTTTGGTAACGTGTCCGTTACGCTCGTTGTTAAGTCTGATTTTACTGAAATTCATTATTATACCTTTTAACCTTTTTACGTTAAATTGAATAGTTGCCGTTTGCGGTATATTTAATATCGTGTCGGACAAACAGGAATAAATAATTCCGACAGCGCCGTAGGTAAAGCATATACACTACTCATTGCCCTTAGCCGACTTTGTTATGCAAAGATACTTTTGCCTAAGCAAAAAACGAGTTACGCTAAACAAAAATCCGCTCAAAAAGCAAAGCCTATTACTCTGATTTTCTTATTATATCAAACTATAACGTAATTTACAAGTCATTGCGCCTCCGTTTTTTAAATTCTTTTTACAGTTTAATTTAAGTTTTGTAAAAAATTCAATAATTTTGCATTACTTAAAAATGTCGTAAATACCCTATTACAAAGGAGAATTATGAAAACTATAGCCATTGTAGGCGCAAGCGGACTTGTCGGAGAAAAACTCAGAGATATACTGGCGGACAAAGCCGCGAACTCTAACATCAGGTTGTTCGGCAACAACTCCGTAGGACAAAAGGTAGAATTCAGACATAGAAAACTGACGGTTGAACACTGCGACAAACTGACCGACGGCAATATAGATTACGCTATGTTTATGGCTACCGACGATGTAAGCAAAGAGTATATTCCCAAATTGCTCGATTCTAACGTAACGGTAATAGACAACAGCGCGTATTTCAGACTGAAAAAAGACGTTCCTTTGGTTGTTCCGTCCATAAACGGCAAACTGATTAAAGACTCTAAACTTATTGCCAACCCCAACTGTTCGACAATACAAACCGTTATAGCGGTTAACGCGCTTAAAGAACTGGAACCTACCGCTATGACCGCGGTAACTTACCAAGCGGCGAGCGGCGCGGGCAAACAGGGATTAGACGACCTTAAATACGCTAACGGCTACGGCAAATTGCAAGCTTTTGCGCACCCCGTCTACGACAACGTTATTCCCTGTATAGGCTCGGTACGGAAAGACGGTTTTACTTCGGAAGAACGGAAACTTGTTGACGAAAGCCGAAAAATTCTGGATTTACCGCGCCTGCGCGTAAACGGAATGTGCGTGCGTATACCCGTAACCGTCGGACACTGCGTATTTGTTAATCTGCGCTTGCGTAAAAAAATAAATTTAGACGAAATTAGGGAAATGTTAAGAAGCGAACCCAACGTTTTGCTGATGGACGAAATACAAAACGGCGTTTACCCTATGCCTATAACGCTGCGCAATACAAAATACGTAGGAGTAGGCAGAATTACCAAAGACCCGACGTCAAATGCCGTAAATATGTTTGTAGTTGCGGACAATCTGCTTAGAGGCGCGGCATATAACGCTTACGAAATACTGGAACGGGCGGCGTTTTATGACGGAGTTACACTGTGAAAAACGCATTGATAACCGCACTTGCAACGCCGTATAAAAAAGGCAAAATAGATTTCAATAGTTACGCGGAACTTGTTAGACGGCAAGCAGATTACGCGGACGGAATACTGTGCTGCGGTACTACTGCGGAAGCGCAACTGCTAACGGAATGCGAAAAAAAACTTCTTATTACCGCTGCAAAAGAAACGGCAGTTAACACGCCCGTTATAGCAGGTATAGAAGAAGCCGACACGCTTAAAGCAGTAAAATGCGCCGAAAAATACGAAAAATACGGCGCGGACGCATTGCTCGTTGCGCCGCCCGCATTTTGCAAATGCACTGCTTCGGGCTACTACCGTCATATAAAGGCAATAAAAAACGCCGCGTCCATTCCGCTTGTGCTTTACAACATTCCCGCAAGGTGCGGTTACATATTAAACAAAAACGTTTTAAAAAAACTGCACGAAAAAGAAGGCATAAACTATATAAAGGACGCAGGAGACGACTTGAATTACACTGCTGATATAAGCAGATTTTTAATAGTTTTTTCGGGAAACGACGGTCTGCTTGCAAGCAGTCTGAACTGCGGCGCAAAGGGAGTAATTTCGGTAGTAAGCAACGTTGCGCCCCTTTTAACGCGCAAGGTTCTGAACGGAGAATATTCGGAAATATTCCAAACGCTTGCAGAGATTTCTATGCGCGAAGTAAATCCCGTACCTGTAAAATATATGCTTTATAAATCGGGAATTTTTGACGACTACGCTATGCGCCTGCCTTTAACGCGCGCGCGCAGACAAACAAGGCGGGAAATAGACGGATTTTGGAAGCGGTTTGAAGGAGAAATAAAATGAACATAGCCGTATTCGGCGCAAAAGGCCGAGTGGGAAGCAAAGTTGTAGAAATTGCATTAAAACGCAATCACAAAGTCTACCAAATCGACAAAAATTTTGAACATAACAAACTCGATAAAGTCGACGCGGTAATAGACTTTTCGACTGCAAGCGCAACAAGCGACGTGTGCGCTTTTTGCTCGGCGCACAAGTGTCCGCTTATTTCGGGAGTTACGGGGCATAACACTGAACAGTTGACGGATTTAGAAGAACTGAGCAAGCAAGTTAAAGTGATAAAAAAAGAAAATTTCAGTACGGGCGTAACCTTCTTGAAAGAAATTGCCGAACTTGCGGCAAGCGAACTGAAAAACTGGGATTGCGCTATAATAGAAACGCACAGAAAAGGCAAAACCGATTCGCCGAGCGGTACTGCAAAGGCTTTGGCAAGCATTATTTCACAAAACAAAGGCAGTTTTTCGACCGTTACGGTACACTCCGTACGGGCAGGGAGCAACTTCGGCAAACACGAAATAGTTTTTGCCTCCGACGGCGAAAGCATTACCGTTACGCATCAGGCAGAAAACGTAGAAATATTTGCGCTAGGCGCGGTTAAAGAAGCGGAAAATATGTTGAAACAGTATTAGTATACCGTATAACAGAATTGAAATACAGTAACGGTGTTTGCAGCGTTTTTGTAAAAACGCGGAACAGGCAAAACTATTTTACGGACAGACTATTGAGTACTTTTCGGTTTAAACACAAAAATCTCCCTTTTAAATCAGGGAGATTTTGATATTTAATGCTGTTTTTGCATTTTAATTCTTATAAAAAAGTTAATTAAAATTTTAAACTAAATTTCCTTACGAAGAATATCTCCTGCGGCAAGACGGTACGGGCAGTTTATTTTCAGTATCTGCTGTACGCGGTTGCACACTTCGACTGCGCCGCCCTTTTCGTCGGTACACTCTGTTACCTTGAAAGTCTTGTTTGTATCTTCCGTTACCGACAGCGTTTCGAGAGTATCCCCTAGGCAAAACTTATTGCGCTGTTCCACTACGATATAGCCGTCCGAAACTTCCTTGACAACGGCAATAAACTTGTGCGTTTCGACAGCCTTGCTTGACGGGTAATATTGGCGGCTTTCCTCTTCGTCAAAATAAAAACCCGTTGTATAATCGCGGTGAGACGCCTTGTTAAGTTCTGTGTTCAATTCCTGAACGAGAGCGTCGTTAAACGCGCCCGAAGCGATTGCGTCCAGTGCTCTGCGGTAAGCGTTTACAACCGTTGCCACATAAAAAGGCGATTTCATACGTCCTTCTATTTTGAAACTTACAACGCCTGCGCTGATAAGTTCGGGCAAGTGAGCAAGCATATTCATATCCTTAGAATTGAATATGTATGTGCCTGAGCCGTCTTGTTCGACTGGCATAACGTTTTCCCTGCCGACTTCGCGCACTTCCCACTGCCAGCGGCAAGCTTGCGCACATTCGCCGCGGTTAGCGTCGCGTTGAGCAAGGTAGTTAGACATAAGGCACCTGCCCGAATAACTGATACACATTGCGCCGTGTACAAAAGTTTCCAGTTGTACATTAGGACAAAACCGAGAAATTTCGGCAATATCGCGGAGGTTTACTTCGCGCGCTAAAACAACGCGCTCCGCACCCTGCTCCGCCCAGTATTTTACAGCGTATTTATTTGTAGTATTTGCCTGCGTGGAAATATGTACGGCAAGGGAAGAACGGTTCTTGACAAAATCGAATACGCCGACGTCGGACACAAGTACCGCGTCCACTTTTGCCGTTTGCAAAACTTCGAGATAATCTTCAAGCCCGTTAAAGTCGCCGTTTTTTGCAAATATGTTAAGCGTAACGTATACCTTTGCCCCGTGCGCGTGCGCGTAATCTGCCGCCTGCTTTATTTCGTCATCGGTAAAGTTATCTGCAAAAGCGCGTAAGCCGTAACGCTTACCCGAAAGATACACTGCGTTTGCCCCGAAATGAATTGCCGTTTTAAGTTTCTCCATATTGCCGGCAGGAGCCAAAAGTTCGATTTTTGAGATATTTTTGCTTATTATGTTTGTCATAGTAGTATATATTGTGTGATTTTCTTGCATTATTCGCTGATTTTGCGGGAAATTGTTACGCCGTCGCCTATTCGGTACAGCGTTGTTTCATACCGTTTATCAGCCGTTAAAATATCTAAAAAACTGCGCATATTACGCGCCACCGTTATATGCTTGTGGCGGTTATCTTCGGGAATATTCTCGACAAGCCCCTTATAGAGCACGTTATCGGAAAAAAGCGTTCCGCCCACCGCCAGCAAATCGGTAAGAAAAGGATAAAACGCTTTGTACTGCCCCTTGGGTCCGTCCAAAAAGATAAAATCGTACTTGCCCGTTAAAAGCGGAACAATCTCACGAGCGTCGCCGACAAAAATATTAACCCTGTCCGTCAAATCGAATTCCGCAAAATTCTTTCGGGCAAGGGCTACGGACTTTTCGCTGAATTCGATTGTATTGAGAGTAGATTCAGGCGCGGCGGTAAGCATAACTATGCCGCTGTACCCTATTGCCGTGCCTATTTCTAAAATGCTTTCAGGTTGACGTTCTTTGACTGTATTGAACAGCAGTTCTTTGGTATCGTCCAGCATTACGGGTATGTAGCGCTCGCGCGCATATTCTTCAAGTTGTTTTAGCGTAGACATATTTTTTAATCGACGGGTTGTATCCCTTTTTAAACTTCGATTATTATCGGCAGGACAATCGGATTACGTTTGAGTTTTACGCGGAAATAATGCTTTGCCGCGCGCTGTATAGCAGACTTCATTCCTGCAATCGTCATAGTCTGAAATGTGAGTTTATTAAGTTCTGACACAATTTCCTGACGTACCTCGTCAACGGGACTTTCGGTATTTGTGTCGCCTTGGAAGAAGCAGCCTCTACTTACGATTTCCAAGTCTGCAACCATACGGCGCGTCTTTTTGTCCACGCCCGCCACGCACACTAAAATACCGTCTTCCGCAAGGCTTAAGCGGTCGCGTAAAACGACGTTGCCTACATCCCCTACTCCTAAGCCGTCTACCATTATACTGCCGCTTACAACCTGTCCTGCGACCTTAAACGAACTGTTGTCTACCTCTACGCAATCTCCTATTTCGGGAATCAGCATATTGGAACGCTTGTGATGCAATTGTTCGACAAGCATACAGTGCTGTTTTAAATGTCTGTATTCTCCGTGAACGGGAATAAAATATTTGGGCTTTGAAAGAGTATAAACCAACTTCAATTCTTCCTGACAGGCGTGCCCCGAAACGTGCACTGCGGAAAGCGCCGAGTAGACAACCATTGCGCCCAAACGGTACAGTTTGTTGATAACGTTATATACGTCGCGTTCGTTGCCCGGTATGGGGGTTGCCGATATAACTATCGTATCGTTAGAGCCTATTTGCACCTTATTGAATTCGCCGTCTGCCATACGGGTTAAAGCCGACATCGGTTCGCCCTGACTGCCCGTTGAAAGAATGAGCAGTTTGCTGTCGTCTATGCCGTTAATTTTGTCTATATCCACAAATATTTTGTTGTCTACAGACAGCAGACCTATGCGCTGAGCCGTTTCGATATACTTGACCATACTTCTGCCCGTAACGGCAATTTTGCGTTTGTAGCGTTCGGCAAGTTCGATAATCATACTCAATCTGTCGATATTGGAAGCAAACGTAGCAATAATTATCCGTCTGCCCTTTGCCTCCTGAAAGACATTGTTTATCGTTTCCTGAACGACCGATTCGCTCATAGTATAACCCGGTTTTTCTACGTTTGTAGATTCGCTCATCAGCAGTAAAACGCCCTGCTTGCCTATTTCCGCAATGCGGTTGAGATTCATTATTTCGTTGCCCAAAGGCGTATAGTCTATTTTAAAATCGCCCGTGTGCAATATCGCGCCGACAGGACAGCGGAGACAAATTGCCACCGAACCTGCAACGGAGTGGGAAACGTGTATAAACTCTGCCGTAAAATCTCCGAGAGTTACGATACTTTTGCTCGATACGGGAACAAGACGCACCTTATCGACGATATTGTGTTCGAGAAGTTTGTTTTCGACCAACGCAAGAGTTAATTTCGTACCGTAAATATCTAATTTGCCGCCGAGTTTTTCCACAAGAAAAGGTACTGCGCCGATATGGTCCTCGTGTCCGTGCGTTAATAAAATCGCTTTGATTTTAGAACGGTTTTCCACAAGATACGACATATCGGGAATAACCACGTCCACCCCCGGCATATCAGAACCCGGAAAGGACGTACCCGCATCGACCACTACGATACTGTCGCCGAATTGGAACACGGTCATATTTTTGCCTATTTCGCCTACTCCGCCCAAAAACATAACTTTAAGTTTGCCGTGCGGACGGGAATGAACTGCCAAATCCGACGGCTGTTTTTTACGTTCGCGCGGAGATTTTTCCGTATGTTTATCCTTTGCAAACTGATTTGCAGGCTGTTGTTTTGGTTTGCCGCCGTTTTTTGAACGCTTCGGCTGTTCCTTTTTAGAAGCGGTATTCTGTTTGTCGCCGTTAAAGGACAACGCAACGGGACTGCCGCTGTTTAAAGCGTCAACCGACTGCTTTTTTGTTTTATTTTTCATAGTTACCTCGTAATTATTTAATCAACGCAAAAGAAGCAAGAGCATATCTTGCCTGTAACGCGGAACGGTAAACCCGATAGGTTACGCACCAAAACGACTAACGCAAATTGAAAGCCGGTAATACTGCACTGTGCCTGCAATCAGAAACGTCATTCTTTGCTTTACGTTTACGCTGATTTTGTTTTTGTTTTATTTATTAAACTGAATTCTGCATTCAGAATATTGACTCATTTATCCTACGGAAGTTCAAAATTCGACCCAAAAAATTCCGCTGAGATTACTCTGTCTTATTATCGACTGTTTTTTCAAGAAAAACACCGATAAATTTTGTTTGTCGATAAATTGCAATGCCCTAGTGTCAAGTATGTTTTCTGCCAAAAGCGCTTTTTTGCAATATGTGCATTATTTTATTATATAACAGATTGACCGCAAAATCAAGCAAATTGACCGCGTATAAACTTGCAACATACATTTTACCGTATCACCAAAATACAAACCGTTATGAAACAGATATGCTTTTTTGTTTTTCAAAAGACAGCAATAGAAAAAGCTCCGATATAATTTCGGAGCTTAGTTTAACGGTTACGCTTTGTTAATCCTGCTTGCTTGACGGCGCTGACGTTTTTCCAACCTGCGTTGGCGTTTAACGTAAGCGTCCGTTCCCTCGATATATATTTTCTTGTGGAAATACGCACGTTCGTTAGCATCGAAATATCCGACGGCATTGACGCATTTTAAATAAAAGAAAAGTATAAAACTCGGAACCGTCATTACCGCCGTACTCAGTAAAGAGTTGTCAATAAACACTACCGCTAAAAGCGCTATCGCAAGCATTAACGTTATAACTATCAGCGTTTTCCAAAACATCCGCCAAAATCTCATCATTATTTGGGATAAACCCGATTTAAATGCCTTGTTCGTAGACGTTTCTTCGCACGCTACTGCCGGTAAACAGAAAGCGAACAGCGTTTGACGCGCGGAATACAACAGCAATGCCAAAATTATAACGGGGATAATTGTCCACCAACCGAATGCGACAAGTACAAGTAGGTAAAGACCGATGCAACTGGTTGCAATCAAAATATCCATAGGAAACGCGCACAGCATTTGCAAAAGAGAAAACTGCCACGTTCTGCCCTGTTTTTTCATTAAATACCATACAAACGGACGGGAGGCGTTAGAAGTCATAAATTCCTGTATCTGACACATTACCGTTACGTCGGTGTACGACACGAACAGTCTGTATACGCACAGCATTACAAAAAACATAATGTAAGATAACGTCGCGCCGCCCCAAGGATAACGTATTGACTGAATGTTATTTTGCAAATTGCTTAATACGGCGTTCAGTTCCTCGGTAAATTGCGCGCTGTTAAATTCGCCGCTGACAATCGCAGTAACGGTATTTCCGACAAACTGTTTTATGTCGTCAGAACTCAGCACTCGGGCAAAGTCGCTGATTACTTCGCCGAATACGGTATACCCGAAAGCAATAATTACAGCCAAAACCAACATTTGACACACTAACGATTTGATCAGTACTTTCCAGTTGCAGGAAGCAATACTAACGGCTTTTATCATATCAACTTCCTCCTAATAGAAAATAATTTCCGAAATATCTCTGCGTTCGCCGCCCACCGTATCGTGATACAGTTTGTAAGAGAGACAGGGTATATAAGCAATACAGAACAGGTACGCTAAGGCATACACAAGCACGTCCAAATTGAACGGCATAAGCAAATACCCCAAGCACATAACGGCGTATCTGCCCAAAACGTATCCGAACGTCAATCCCCACAAAATTCCTTTGTGTCCGGCAGAACAACGCGCGGAATACGATAATGCTATATTGAGTCTGTAATTTTCGCTGACTTTGAGCGGAATTGTAATTATCAGTCTGAAAAACAATCCCGTAACAAACATATTTGCCAGAAAATCCGAAACTACTCCGATCGATACTACTGCTCCGACGTTATTTATAAACTTAAAAATATACATCAAGCCTATTCCGACGAAGTTAGCGATTTCGGACGCTAAAAACCAAATGAAAACATACGCGAGTATTAACGGGAACAGCGCAAAAGAGCGTTTTAAAGGAAACGCAACCATTTCTCCGACTCGCATATGACGGTCTATTTTTACTATCAAAACGCTGAAAGTAAAACATACCAAAACAAAAGATATGATAATTACCCACCAGTTATTAACCAGTCTTAGCGCGCTGTAAGCGTTGGCATACGCCCCGAAATAGTTTTCAAGCGTCAATTCGCCGCGCGCAAGCGACTGCATAAAGGTGATTTCGTCCGACGGAGTAACAAAAAAGCCCAACAAGACAGCCGCCGGCAACGAAACTAAAACGAGTTGCCAGAAATTCCTGAATAAATATGCTATTGCAGATTTGCGTTGAACTTTCATTATTTTAACTCCGACATCAGCCGATATATTGAATCGGTTTAACGGATTACTGCCGATAAAACAACTTAATAAAAAGCTATTAAAACCGACATACCGATGATTGTAAGTATACACCAAACAAGGCTTTTTTTCAACTCTTTAACATATATTTTCGCTAATCTCAAAAATTTGCGGAATAATAAAGGAATATTGCGGCTTTACGCCTAACGGTTTACAGCCTACGCTCATACCGAAATACATTAAGAAGCGTTTGATTAACTGTGCGCAAATGTGCGTTCCGTTTTTCCGTTTGACTGATTGCACTGCCGTATAGTTTTATTTACATTCGCTTGTGCAATACGCTTTTTCGGTTTTGCAATTTTCAGACTGAAT
Source organism: uncultured Clostridia bacterium (assembly GCA_947053925.1). Taxonomy (GTDB): domain Bacteria; phylum Bacillota; class Clostridia; order Christensenellales; family CAG-314; genus Fimimonas. The sequence goes on along the minus strand of CAMRUG010000002.1, from coordinate 39,639 downwards.
TGCCGTTTTCTCAAAATAACCAACCTTAGAAAAATAAAATTTTAAAAAACACATATACCGTCCGTTTTCTGTCGATACACAAAATATCCGCCTCGGCAAATTCCGAAGCGGATAGCAATCTCAAAATTATTTTAACTTAATAATACCTAAAATGCACTAATTGTTTAAAATCTGACAGTTAGCAAAACAGCACACAAACACATTAAATCCGCAAACGCGTATTGTGTCCTTGCGTATTGCCTAGTCAAATATCATTTAATTTACTCTGCAATTCGTCAATTCTGCACTATCTCTGCCCTGTATGCGCCTTGCGGTTTTTTACAAATTTAATGCGGCGCATAGGCAAGCAAAACAGAATTAGTCCTTAGTATTGTGAGTATGTCTAGACTGATTTAAACGCGCTTAACGTGCCTAGACCTTACAAGTTCGGATACTCTAAAATCAAGCGATAAGCGCGTAGTTAATCCAGTCGACAAACGCAGAGTAATAATCTAGCAAATGCGTTTTGAGAAAGGAGTCCACCGTAAGCAGAGTCTGCGCTTCGTTGCGTTTCAGCGGCATAAACGCCTGTTTGCACAAGTTGAGTTTTTCCGTCAGTTTCATTTCCTGAAAGCCGTTTGCGCCCATTTGCTGATACAGTTTTGCCGCGTTGAACGCACGGTCGTACTCCGCTTCCCAGGCGTACTCTATCGCTTTTGCGCGGGCGGCTTGATACTTGGCTTCTTTTTCGTCCAAACCCGTGTTGTACTTGTCAACGCTTTGCTCTTCCTTATACTGAGATTCAACAAGACTGTCGTACACTTTCAGCGCCGCCGCTTTTTGTTCATCGGCAAGCGACAGACAGTTTTGGTTATAAGACGTTTCGATATATTTTTTTTCATCGTCGATTTGTTCGCGCTTGACGTCATACTGCGCGTTTAACTCGCGGACGCTTTTGTCGTAATCGTCGCGCGCTTGTGCATTGGCTTTACTGTTGACGGTAGAATACATCAGTCCGTTATTGATAAGTTTTATTTTGAGTTTATCGCAAGCGGCATTATAATTGTTTAACAGAGTCTGAGACTTTACGCGCAATTCTTCCGCCAAATCGGCATACTTTTTGTTTATGCTTTGCATACTGTTGTTTTTGGAAGTATCGAGTTGCCTTTGCTTGGAAATATACGTCGCCTCAACCTGTCTATTCGCTAATTCCGTCAGTTCCTGCTCTGTTTTTGGAATAAATTCGAGTTTAGTCAGATTTAAACTTTCGGGCATATCTATAAGCGGTTCGTGGTAATCCAAACTGTATTTTCTGTCTACCGCTTCTACCTTTACTTTTAAAGCGTCATATATAGCAATCAGTTCCAGCATACGTTCCTGAGTGATAGCCGCCATATTCTAGCCCTCCCCGTATGTTTCTGCGACAAGTTCCAGAAAGTCTGTTTTAGTTTCGCCTGTTGCGCGGACGGTTACGTTAAACCGCTCGCCCGTCCCTGCAATCGGCAAAGACTGTACGCCCTTTTTGCCGTTTACTTTGTAAAGACGGGTAACGTTATCCGCCGTTATGTAAACGTCAATCGGCGTTGCCGTTTTGACAACGAGTTTACGCAAATGCTTTTTGCCCAAGATACTAAAATCGATACCGCTTTTTACAAATTTTACATTGTCGGCGTAAGATTCGGCAAGCGACTTGATTGTACCGTCGGAGCATACGGCAATCATTTTGCCGCGGAAATAAGTAATATCGTAAACGTCGCTTAATACTCCTGCAACGCTTTCGTTTTCGATATCCAGCATTACGGCTTTTTTAGCGCCGCCGCCCTTAGGATAACAGTAGGCAACGCAGTAATTATCCAAGCCGCGGCAATACATAGTTTTTAAGTCGACTATATTTACGAGATTTTTGAATATACGCTTGACTTTGCCGTCCGTCATACAGTACATACCGTTTTCGGTTGCGAATACGATTTTGTTACCTATTACCGTAACGGTATCTGCTAGAACGTCTTGCAATCCGTCGTAAATTTGGGTATATTTCATCTCCGTGCCGTCGGCGGACGGAATAAGTTTATAGCACTTGCTTCCCAAAACGTACAGACAGTTATCTATTGCCGCAAGCGCCGTACAGCGGCTAGGCAGTTTTATATTGTTTAGCGTGTGGTCCGAAAAGTTTTCGCTTATCTCCGAAAAATACAGAGTCGCTTCGTTGATGCCGAATAAGCGTTCGCCGAGAACTGCATAACTGGTTGCTTTAACCGACCAAAACGGATAGGAATTGCCGTTATACATCAAAAGCGTAGATAAACTTTTTATCGTGCCGAAAATTTTGTCTCGGTGAGTTACGCTGGCAAACGGCTCGGCGGGCTGACTGAAATTGTACACTAATATTTTTCCGAATACGTCTATGTAAACAAGATTAGTGCCGATACTTGCCACAATGCCCGTGGTATAACTTCCGTAAAACCGCGTGTAATGCGCCTTGTCGTTAAACAAAGTCCAACCGCGCTGTGCGCGCAGGACGTTGCCGCCGACAAAAACATTGTCGGAAAGCAGAAAATCGCCGTTATCCGCTTTGTGCAAAAAATCTATTTGCTGACGGACGTTTTTGCCCTTTGCCCTGTTATTAGTTTTTACCACAGTTACAGCCACCTCCTTGCAGGCATTACTCTGCAAACGGAACTCAGTTCCAAAACTTTCAGCGCGGAAGAATACTTTTCCGTCCATACGTCCGCTTGGGTAACGTCTCCGATTTGGCTGAAATACTCTGCAAGTACTCCGTAAACGAAAATGCGCTCGGTGATGCGCGGAGAAGGAAACTCGATTTCTCCGTCGACGGTTACTTCGTCGGGACTGTGAACGTATTTTAAATTGTATTTGCCGTCCTTATCCGCAAACAAACCGCCGCTTGCATAGCGGTACTTTACGTCATTGCCGCAGGAATCTTTTAGCGAAACCGCCTTGATAAGTTTTAGATTTTGGGTATTTACAAAACCGTCTTTAACTTCTATTACGGTTTGACGCGTTTCCAACGCGTATTCGCGGTACAAAACGTCCAAAACGGAATTACAGCAATCAAGCAGCCTTTTTGCAGTCGTATCCTGTTCTATTTCCGCTTTGTCTCCGTACAAAAATTCGTCGGTATAATTAAGTCCGAGAATATCTCCGCAGATTTTCAGTACTTTAATAAAATTCATATCATCTCCTTTACATAAATTGCTGCGCCGCTTGACAAACTGCCGCATCGCAGTTCAATTTGTCCTGCCGCGCGTTAGCGCGTTCGATTCCGTCAAATATTTCATTGGCGTTCTGGACGCGTGTTTTGAGTGCATAGTCGACCGTACGGCAGTCGAGATTGCCGTACGGCACAACAAACGCAAGAGTATTACCGTATTGCGCCGAGTCGTGAACTTCGTATCTATGCAGTTGTACATTGTAGTACACAACGTAACTTTCTCTTATTGCTTTCAGTCTCCAAGCGACGTCAAACAAATCGTTTGTTATTTTTACCAGTTCCATAATTGTTATTTTAATTACTTGCAACAGCAAATACGGCTATTGTGATTTACCGTGATTTGCGGTTTGTCATTACATTTCGCTAATGCCTTTGATTACCGCCTGACCTATCGGCCTGTCGCAGATAAGGTCTGCATACTTGACAAGCGTAGCCGTATACAGCGGTTTGCCTGCAATCTGTTTTATTACCCTGCCGTCGTCGCCTTCGAGCCAGCGCCAGTCGCACAGTTGATGCAAATGGAAATCGGAAGTATTGAGTATGTACATTGTTCCCCGAGGCGCAAATCTATCCGACACTACGGGAATTCCGTTATAAGAAATTGCTTTGTAACCGCCTTGCAAATTCATAACGTCTATGTTACTGCGGTTGGTAATCAAGTAATCCTGATAAGCGCGTTTGACTCCGCTGGAACATACTATGAAATCAGCTGTCGATCCCGCCACTTCTTCCAACGAATCTATTGCGCTTTGAATAGTAACGTCGGTAAGGGTTGAAGAGGTTTTGCTGTAAGGCGTAAGCCATTTGTTGGACGCGCGGCTGAGTCCGTAAAGCGTTTCGGAATCCCCGAATATTGCGGCAAGACCCGTAAGCTCTTTGCCGTAACTGCCCTGTACTGTAATAAGGTCGCCTTCCGATACAGAACTGCTTGCGATACTCGTTCCGTCTACGGTAATTTTTTTGTTCACTCTGTCAACGTCCACGATTCTGCGAGCCAAAGCAACTGGCGATTTGGTTGCGGAGTTCAAGACGTCCACCACCATACCCTCTATTACGTTATTAACGGCGTCTACGGTAATTACGTTGCCTGTATTTGACGAAGCCTTGGCGATAACGCCCGAGCCGTCTCCGAAAAGCATACGTCCGAAATTGTATTTAGAGGCTTTGAGAAGTCCTTCCATTTCCGCCTCAAGCAAGTTTACAAATGCGCCCGCATTGTTTTCGCTGGCACGTATAGCCTTGTCGGACAATTCGATTGTTCCGTACAGGTTTTTGAGAGTAAGCACAAACTGCGCGTAATTGTTTGACGCCGACTTGGGCAACGCGCCGTCTTCCGTGCCTGCGCCTATACCGCCGTTAATGCCGAAAGGCGCAAGTTTGCGTATTTCCTTGCCCCAAACGTCCGACGTTGTTTGGTTGATTTTGGCAAACAAAGGATTGACAGACGTATTGAGTTGCTCCGCCACTACTCCGAGATACAGTGTTTTTAGCGCGTTATCCGCGCTTGCTAATGTTACCATAATTTGTTAATTCTCCTTATTTAAAATATTCTTTTGCCATCTCCGACGCTTCGCGTATAGTTTTAGGGCGCGACGGCAACGCCATAGACGCGTTTCCGCCCGAAGTCATAATTTTGGGCGGTATAACTGACTGCGCATCTTTTAACAGCAAGGCGGCTTCCTCCGGATGACCGTCAAGGTATTGTTTTATCAGTTGCGCGAGAGTTTGTTCGGACTGAGCAACGGAAACGGCAACTTCCGTCCCGTCGGCGGACTTGGTTGCGGGGACTGCGTTTCCGTCTTGGGCTGCAGCCTGTAAATTTTGTGCTCTGTCCGTTTGCGGTGGCGTATCGTCTTCGCTTGTACCGCTTGTTGAATTGTATTGTTTTTCTAATGCGGATAATTGCTGACACTTTTGGGTAAAACTTTTTTCCAGTTCGGTATATCCTTTAAGCAATTCTTCCGCAGAGTTGAATTTTCCGTATTCCATAGTTAATTGCCCTCCTGTACGGTTTTGTGTATTTGTATATGGTTGAGTATTTTGTCGCGTAACGTTTTGTCCGTTCCCTCCGAAGAAGAAATAATAAAACGGGTATGTTCTTCGATATGCAAAGCGTGGTCGTCAATAGTTAGCACTTCCGCTTTGTCAATATCCAAGTTTTCTTTTTCTGCGCGCGCTATATGCAGACTGACGGTATCCTGCGCGTTATCCCAGTTACCGAAACCCATAAGCGACAGTATCTTTGCCTTTGCGCTTTGCGAAAGTTTGCCGTCCTTGTCGGTCAACACACCTGCGTTTAAAAGGTCAAAGAGCATTGTACGCCGCGTTGCAGGCGTGTCTGTAAGTTCGTTTTCCGTTTCGAACACTACGTCGTCCGAACCTATGTCGCTTGAGGAAAAATAGAACACCTCCGCACTGTTTCCTTCGCACATTCTGCAAAGTTTAGAATAAGAGACAAACTGCTTGTACAAACGCAGAATATATTTTGCTATGTTTTTTATCGAAGTTTTTACGCTGTCGATACTGCTTGCCAAACGTATATCGTCCTGTTCGGCAATAAGTTGTAAAGCGACGCCGCTTGTAACGGTTGCAGGCGTACTGCTGTTACGGGCAAATTCCGACACGCCAGATACCGTAACGAACTCCGCAAGAAGTTTGTTTTCTTCATCGGCAAAATCTGCCGGTACTTTGCCGTTATCCATAAGTTCGGGTTTTTCCGCACCTTGACGGTAAACGAGAATTTTGCCCGGAGACAAGCCCTCTTCTTCTAAACTGTCTGTATCGACAGAGCCGTTTTCGACCGTTAAAACGCCCATAGACAGTCTGTTTAAAAATTCGTGTTTACGGCACTTGACGGCGTTATAGGCACGCTGTACGGGTATTACGCGTTCGACAACGCTTCCGCCCCAAAAACAGCCTGCCTGTTCGGAAGAAGTCTGACGTATAAACGGATATGTCCTTTGCCCGTCCGAGCCTGTTTTGTAAGGTAAATCTCCCGTATAAAGGAGCGCGTTTCCTGCAACGATTTCCAGTTTACCCAGCGGATACTCCCTATTCGGTTTTGTATAGCGTTCTATAACGAGAACTTGGTCGGACTTGGTTTCCTGCGTTATAGACGGCACCAAAGAGTTGTACCCGAGCCCGCCAACTCCGCCAACGGAATCCATTGCAAACACTTTGACAGTTTCTCCTTTTAAATCTACGTTCCAGACGTCCTTAACGTATTTAACGGGATATACCTTTGCGTGTATCAAAGAGGAACACTCATCGATACTCTGCGCAACGTTAGAGTCAGGATAGATTTCAAACGGCGAGCAGACGGTAATATCTACGTCGTTTACGTCGGCATTCCAACTTATTTTGTAAAAAGAAGTTCCGCACACTTCGCTCCACAAAGTCGCTTTGCTTATTGCCTCGTCAAGACGGGTTTTATCCCGCGCGCTGTTTAAAATTTTTGTTGAAAGTTTTGCGGAATTTACGTCCTTGTCGCTGTTGGAAAAGGGGCGCACAACGGGCTTGGGGCGGACGCGGTTAAGACGGGCAAGGCGCGTTTCCACAATGGGCGCGATATGGTTGAACACCTGTTTTTCCTGCCAAAAATAATATTTGTCCTCCTGCTCGATTGCACCGCGCGAAGATATGCCGCAATACTGGTTACCCATTACGAAATTCATATTGAGCTGCCACGACAGTTCGTAAGGGCGGCGTTGTTTTTGCCGCTCGGCAAAGTCTGCGCGCACGTCTTTTACTACGTCTTCGGCAAAGCGGGATTTTACGGGGTTTTGTTTTGTCGTATTTTGTCGTAAGTTGTCGTTATTTGCCGTATTTTGCACTATTTTACCGTTTGTTGTCGACTTTTGCCGTTGATTATCGGTTTTTGCAACAATTTGCGGATTGTTGTCGATTTTTGTCTGTTTTGACATTAGCCGTTACTCCTTTTTTCTTCCTGTTTGCGTTTTATGGTATTTTGCGGACTTTTGGGCGCGCGGCTTTTGTTAAGTTCGTCTGCTAAGCGTTCACAGCAGGCTTTGCAAAGAAAGCACTTGCCGAACGCGCCTTTTGTTTCAAAATAATATGCGGCTTCGTTTTTACAGTTTTTTATGTCGCATTTGGTTTTTGCCGTTGTTGTTAAAATCATATTTTCCTCCTGTTATTCGATTTGTCTGCCGTCGTCAAATTCCGTATCGGCGTTTTTAAGTAAAGCAATCAGCCTAAGTTTTTCGGCGCGCAGTTGCTCGTCCGTCATATCGGCAACGTTAAGATTACCGCTGTCCGATTCTAAAAGTACCCTTATAGCGTTTAAGTCGGGCAATGCGCGTTTGGTTACAACGCGGCTTTTTACAAGAATTTTCTGCCCGTCCACCACGTTATATTCTTCGGTTTTTTCCTTGTAGGCAAAGCCTTTGGCCTTTTTGAGCAGTACCGAGACAAGCAGTTGTTTATACTCCGTCATAGCCTACCTCTTTTTAACTTTCGGTATAATTTTTCCTTGTCTGCTTCCACCCAAGTTTTGACGGGTTTTTCGACTTTTTCCGTAAGGCTTACTATGTAATAACGTAGTTCGTCCATAGCGTGGTCATCGCGTTTTACGGGCGAGTCGTTATCGCCCCAAAAGTAACTTTTAAATTCTCTTATCATATTTACGCAGTTAGAGAAAACAAACAATTTAGGTTTACCGTTAAGCGGTTTTAGAAGCGATTTGACTTTGTTTATACCCACATACAGGTTTTTGTTTACGCGGGCGTTGACAAGTATTCCGTATTCGCAAAAAAGTTCCGCGACGCTTTTTACTCCGTTAAGCGTGCGCTGGTTTGCCGCGCTGTCGATTAGAGCCTCCGTACGTCCGAATTTGTCCGTTTTCCAGTTAAGCAATGTGCTTATCTCTTTGATTTTTGCCGCGTGGTACGCTATGTCGCGCCCTGCTTGGTAATGCTCTGCCACAACGTACACGTTTCCGTCAAAATCACGTGCGTACCAGTGGCAGGAAAGCGGATTGTTAAGCCCCGGATCGATTGACAGCGTATCCTGCCATTCCGTAGGAACGTCAAAAGGCGGAATAACGTTTAGGTCGCTGAACTCGCCGTAAACAAGTCCGCAAGATGAAGCAAAATGCCCGTAACGCCGCGAATCCAACATATCCGCGCTCATACTTTTTGACATTGCATCCACTTCGTCGACGGACAAATACGGGTTATCCGCCCATTCCATAAACTCGCACCATACTTCCCTGTCGTTATGTGAATTTAAATATATTTCGTCGTATACCCACGTCAAGCCCTTTAGCGGAGTCATCGTACCGAAGATATGCCCTCTTCTGTCGAGAATACGCATTTTACATTCGTCGTAAATATCCTTGGGCGGTTCTTCGTCAAACCACACAAAATCAAGACTGGTACCTTGAAACTTGTCGCGTCCCGCTTCGCAGCTTTTAAAGCCTATTTTTGATTTGCCGCCGAAAACGTTTTTGATTACTATGCAGTCTATTACTCCGTACTCGGGGCTCGATTTACTGCCTGTCGACATTACGATTTCCTCTATCCAGTTTTTGTCGAGATAGTTCATTATCTTCTGCTGAGCTACTTCGCGCTGTACCTGCTGAGACAGCGATACCACCCAACAGTTTACGTTGGATTTGTTTTTGCGGTAAGGGTGTATACCGCGGGCAAGCCAGACCGTCTCCACCGCGCCGCATTCGGTTTTTCCGCTGCGGTTGCCGCCGAATACCCAGCGGTTACGTTTCAGACATTTGTGAAACGCCATTTGTTTAAGATGTACCTTGCCCTTGTTGTAGCGCGCTAGCGGGCATACGCTCCGCCGGTACTGTTCGCGCTCGATTGAATGTATTTGCTGTAAAATTTCTTTCATTTATTTTCCTATCTCCGTAAATTTTCACTTTTTAAACGGGTTTATTTGAACGTATACAAATTGAGAACCGATTAAATTGCGAGCGACTTTATCCGCCCTCAAAATACATAACTCGGCAAAATGCGATTGACGCCCAGTGATACAATTGCAATTACCATTTTGAGCGAGGCGGTTATGAAACAAAGTTGTCAATGCAATTCAGGTAATAAGCATAATTTTAAAACAGCGGTTATTTTAATAATCACGGCAGTTATATGCTGTATGATTTTACTGTCATTGACGGCATCTTTGATTTTTATACCGAAAGCGCAAGCCGAAACGGTATGCAAATGGGCAAGAATAGTTTCGGAAAACGTGCCCTTGTATGCCGACGAAAGTTGCAACAAAACGGTTTTTCTGCTGGAAAAATCTTACTATGTAGAGATATTAGAAGAATTGGACAAAACCTATCTTGTTGCGGTAATGCAAAACGAAGCGGGTTTTCCGCAAATTGTAGGATATGTACGCAAAATAGAATCGGAAAGGTGCACTGTCGCGCCTTTGACGCCCTATTATCCTACGGTAAAACTGCTTGTAACCGCCGATTCCGCACAATTAAAACTTTCGCCGCTTCCCTCTGCCGAAAACGTCATTGCCGCAATAAACACTCAAAGCCTGAGTTATTACGGCAAAGTGAACAATTACGGCATAACTTGGTACTATGTGTATTACGGCGGAAAATTCGGATACGTTGAAAGCGATTCTGTGTCCGCTCCGCAGATTTCACTGCATCCTACACCCATAGAAAAGGATAAGCCGACAATAAAGCCGCAAGAGCCCGAAACGCCTGACGGCGAAGATAACGAAAAGGGGTTTTCGCCTGCTTCGGAAATACTGCTTATCGTTTTTGTGGCGCTGCTGGCAGTCGGATTGACTTTGGCATTGTTCTTGCCCGGCAACGTAGGGAAAAAACAATCTGTTTTCGATACTGATATTTAGGCGCAAACGCAGGGCTTAAACAAGTATTGTGGCGTATCTTTGCGACTTATCGAAATTTACATTTTTTTGCGGGTTTTCGGTCTGAAATCTGACGGTTTGTTGTCCGTTTACAAATCCATATCGCTGAAATTGTCTTTAAACCACTTTTCGTCATAACCCAAACTTGTCAAAGCGTTTTTAAGATGAGTTCTTGCCTCCCATAGCTTTCGGTATAACGTAGACTTGGATTTTTTGAACCTTGCGCAAAGCGAAGGAATGTCGCTCTTCTTAAAATATACCGTTACCAGCAAAGCGCAGTACGGCTTGGGCATAATTTTGAGTGCCTCGACAAGCGACTGCCAAAACAAACGGCACTTGTCGCGTAATTGCGCGCGCTCGGACATAAGTCTTATCTGCCCCATTGTGCCGTCTTTGTAATTCAGTACGGCGTAACTTGTAAGCGCTATTTGTTTGATTTCCAACGACAGAGATTTGTCGCAGTATTTTATTCTGTTTGCCGAACGCAACATTATCAGTTCGTAATTCATTACCATCTCCTTTTTTTAATTTTAGAACATTCGTTCGATTTGAAACCGCGATAATTATAGCACAGGAAATATGACAACAGTCTGTCAGTTTTTAAGTTTTTTCTCGAAAATTATTAAAAAAACAAAAATTTTTTGACTGAAAATATAAAAAATTTAGATAAACGGATAAAAACGGATAAAAATATTATATTGAATATTTGTGATTTAACTTAGCTAATTTGTTTTACCGTCCGATACTGCGAAACAGTAAATAACTGCGCTAATCGGGTATCGTTATATTTCGTCAGTCTTTGTTCCGACTGCTATATCAAACTAAAAAAATCTGTAAACAAAAACATAATCTCCTGCGTGATGAGATGTATTAGAGTTATTAAATGTGTTAAATTGTACTTTCATTGCCGTAATACTTTGGTTGTTTATCGTTTGCAAGCGGTTTTTACAAACAATCTTATTGAAAAACAGCAATTTTTAAGCAGTTTCCCGCAGTACTTGCGATGAGTATGCGGACGCGCTCTTGCATACCCCTTAATCATAACCGCCTGTATATTTTGTTGCGCTAGAATGCAACTGAATAAAACAATCCGCTTCACTGACACTATTGTTGATTTCCGCTCTACTAAAACCGCGCGAATACCCGTTGGAGACAAAATTATAACTTACCGATTGCATAACTGCTCTTTTATGTATAAATACTCAACTTAATTAGGCTACAGACAAAATGTAATTAAAGCAAAAGCGGAAATGTACCGCAAATTGTTGAAAAAAGCCGTTTTTTTTGATATACTGTATAATTGTAATATAATGCAGAGTTTATCTCAAGTTTGCTTACGTGCAAAACGTATTACGCTACGACAACAGAAAATAAGTCGATTTAACAAAAGACATTTATTTCCGTTGCGTTCGGGCATTAACAACTAACAACTGTTTTGTTAAGTTCAAAATTTTATGTTTTGCCTAACAAGTGCTTGTTTGCAAGAAAGACTGCATTATATTTAAGCGGCAAATATCACTTTGGTTTGCCGTGCTAATCAAGTTACGGACAATAATTTGATTACAAAACACTTAAATTCAGTAAAACACAAAGAAAAAATTTTTCGGGGTACTTATGAAAAAAACATTTGGAATTATAATTTGTATGGCAATAATTGTCGCGTGCTTAGTACCGGCGTGCGCGTTTGCCGCAGAACACAGCGAAACGGCAAGCGTACATTTGATTAACCCTGCCGCTATTGCCGTAGCAGGCGATTACCTTTATGTCGCCGATAACATAGAGCAGAACCGCGCGGTAATTCTCCGATTCAATACTACCGACTACGCACAGTCGGGAACTTTTGAATTGCAGGCTAATATTACTAACTTATCGACAAACGGCAGCGACGCATTGTATGCCGTATGCGGAAACAAAGTTTACGAATTGAAAATAAACGTCGACAATCAGTTGGAAAATGCTAAAACGCACGAGTTTGACGAAACGGTAGTCGACTTTACCGAAGGCGTATTTACGACTGCCGACGCGCAATATGCGCTTACTAACAGCGGATTGTTAAGATTTGCGCAGGGCATTGACGAAAGATTTAACAGCGTTGCTCAATTTAACAAGGGTATTTCGAGCATTGACTGTCTTAGCATAAACGGCATTTACAGTTTAACGACAGACCAAAGCGCACCTGTTAAATACTACGGAACTACCGGAACTACCCCAGCAGTTACGTTTACTATGACTGCAGGTTTTGTTCCGCTCGGACTGTTTAACTGGAACAACTCCGTTGCAATGTACAGCGCAAACAGTTTGTATTTCTTTGTAGAGAACCCGACAAATTCCTACCAAGGTCAACCGCTGTTTACCGATATTTACGGCGACGGCTGCGCTATCCAAGACGTTGCGGCGACAAACGATACGTTGTATATCTTGAACAGTCAAAAGAAAATCGACGTCTTTAAACAAGCCGACGGTAAATTCGACCCCGAAAACAAAACTACTATCGGTACCGACATCGTAAATTTGGAGATTCCTACCGCCTACACAAGTTATACTCTTGTTCGCGCTAAGGGCTACCCCGCTAACATAATATACAAGTCAACCTCCGAAAACAGCGTTGAAGGCATCATTACAAACGCCGCCGAATATATCATACTCGGTTACGAAAACGACGCTCAAAGCCGCTACTATTTGGTTTATGTCGACGGAAAATTAGGCTGGGTAAAAAAGAGCGACGGCGCGCATACTGTTGAAGACGACGTTGCTAACGGCAAGTTAGAAAAAATAAACAACAATATCGGCACAGAAACGGTTGGATACGTTGCAAAGTTCATCTCTTTAAACGGAGTATTTATTTCCGTATTACCCCACAGTTCTGCGGAAAGAATCAGCCTTTCGCAAACTGCCGATAATATGATTGAAGTAAAAGTATTGCAAAGATTTACCGAGCAGACGGGAGACGCAGTTAAAGAATGGTACTATATCTCTTACGGCGACGGTAAAACGGGTTTTGCCGAAAGCAAAACGATAGGCAAATTCCACGCCGTAAGTTCTGACGAAGAAATACCCGAGTCTCTTGGCGTATATAAAATAAATTCCAGTTTGTTTGAAGCCGTTAAACTGTACGCATCAGCGCAAATGACGGAATACGAAGTTGTTTATGACGCTAACGACAATCCTTTGAAACTTTACTCGGGTAACAGAGTTACGGTTATCAAACACGATGAAGAGAAAAATGCCTCGTTCGTTTTGGTAATGCACAATGACGGAAGTAAAGATTACGGTTGGATATCGACAGAGCGGCTAATCGGTATACACCAAATTACCACCAACGCTATTGTAGGACTCTCATTATTGGCATTTGCTATAGCTATTACGACCGTGTTATTAGTAGTATTTTTGAGACGCAGAAAACGTATTAAATCCAACGTTGAATAACGGTACAGTTAAGTACGGATAATTTTAACGGTAAAAAACTACTTACATATCAAATAATAATCGACAAAAAAATGACTTCGCTTAACGGCAACGCAGAGTTATGAATACTTAAAAATACTGAATTAGTACTTGTTCCCGAACTCGCAATGCTCGGTTTTAATATTGGAAACGTTGATTTACAATTTTTCTTGCGGAAACGTCAATAAAAAATTGTCATTGCTTAACGGCAAAGCAGAGCCTGGGGAACTTTAAAATAATAAATTAACTCCTGTTCCTACGCTCGCAATGTTCGACTTTAAGATTGCGGACAATAATAAATAATTTTTGTTGAGAAAATCGACAATAAAAATTTAATTTACAGCATTTAAATAATTTCTATTAAAAAGGACGACAATGCAAAACCGCCGTAAACTATTTGTTACGGCGGTTTTATATTTACTGAATTTATTTTTTACAGTTCTTTTACAGCAAGCGTATTGTCATCCGCCACTACGGATATTTTGCTTACGGATACTTCGTAAGCCGTACGGGTAACAACCGTTTCGTCGGGAAGTTTCTTTTGGTAATTTCGCGACTGCGCGCGCCCTACGATGTTGACGTGTTCGCCGACTGCCAGATTGCTGGCAAAACGCGCGTTACGTCCCCAAACTATGCAAGGGATATAGTCGCTCTTGTTATACTGACGGTTTACGGCAATGAGTAAATCGCAAATCTCGCGGTTAAAAGGCGTTGTACGGTAAACGGGCGGTTTGCAAATATAACCGGACAATTCCATAGTGTTGGGGTTTGCCGTTTCGTCGTAATCGAATACGTCGCGTACAAATACCGTAAGCATAAGTTTACTGCGTTCGCCCACGGTTTTGTTATAACTGCGGAATTGTCCCTTTATCGTAAGATATGCACCGTCCGTAAAGCGGTCTCCCAACAAATGTTCCGAAACGGAAATAGGTAACAAATCGTCCATACCCGAAAGACGTTTAACCGAAAGCGTTACTTCGTAAAATTTTTCGCCGAATACTTCGTGCGAAAATGCAGGTTCTCCTACTACCATTCCCGATAACGTAACAACGTTGTTGCTGAAATTAGTGTTCATAAAATTTATCTCCCTTCTGTATTTTTTCGGCAGTACTGCCGAATTATTAGCGTATTTTTGAGTGTCCGACGCAGTGTTACAAAACAAAGCGCCTTGTGTACCGTTAAAATTTTTACCCGTTTATTTGTTAGATTTAAAGCAAACGTAACTCAGTATTTTTGTACTGAGGTATTTAAGCAGGTAAGTAAATTTGACCGTAACTGAAATACAATATGCAAGTTAGGCAACGTTCATATTACCCGTACTGTTACTTAAATGCTGTTTGCCTGTAGAATCTATTTCGTAATTATCTTTGTAAATGAGATCGCCTATTGTGCAAAACTGCAAATTTTTGAGTTTCATTGCTTCAAAAATCAACGGCAATGCTTCTACAATATGGTCGCTGTTGTTGTGGCACAAGATTATGTCTCCCGACTGCGCTTTTTGGACGCGCTCGGCAATTTCACGCGCGGAGAGACCTTTCCAATCCAAACTGTCAACGCTCCACTGAATTGTATAAAGTCCCAAGTTGCCTGCCGTTGTAAGCAGGCGGTTGTTGTAGTCTCCGAACGGCGGACGGAACAGTTTGACGGGTTCGCCCGTTATATCGACGATTTTTTTGCAACTGTCTACAAGTTCGGCTTTGCACTTTTCTTCCGACAGTTTACTCATTTGCGGATGAGTACTGCTGTGAGTGCCTATTTCAAAACCGCGCGAATGGATTTCCGCCACCATTTCGGGATACTTATCTATCCAAAAACCGACTAAAAAAAACGTGGCTTTGACGTTATACTTGTCGCATACATCCATAATGCTGCGCGTTTTGTCTGCGCCCCACGCGGCGTCAAAACTGATTGCTATGTAGTTGTCCTGACGGTCTACGCTGTAAATCGGCACCTGTCTTTTTTCTGCAAAAACCTGAGAAATTCCGCCTATTCCGCATACAAGCATAACGGAAACAAGCGTTATCGATATTGCTACGATAGTCTGTTTCAATATTAACACATCCTTGTTGTTTTGTAACAAGCCTGAATACCGTTACCGTCGAACAAAATAAGCCTTACGGCTTTGCGCGAATTAGCGTAACAGCAGTATAACACAAAACGGCTTGATATATTTTATATATTACTGTCGAATTTTAGACCTTTTTGTCGCTTTATTGCAATAAACCGCTTTTTTAATTTAAAACATTAACGACTGCATAATCGTTTTAAATATATAACTGCCGTCTGCGCCGATAACTTGTGCTGACAGTGCAAATGCCTTTTGACGGCGGAGTATAAAACATTGCATTTTTTGTCTACGGTACTGTCCGCCTCGATTTTTAAACGGCGATTGCTTACGGCTTACAGTTTTGTTATACTTGCACTAATTTTCCTTTCGTCATTTTACTATGACGTTTGCCTGCGTCTTACTATTAAAACTTTTTTAATTATCCAATATATTTTGATATAAGTTTTTGTTTCGTTTAAATAATAGACTCTTAACCATAGCGTACCTAGTCGAATCCGCTTTTTAGCTGTTCTTTCCGTTCAATACTACGTCAACTTCGCTCGACTGTACCGCAAGTACAGCCATTACTCGTTTTCTTGTCTTGAAACGAAAACTCTTAGCTCAAAAGTGCTTTGCAGTTGTTGCGGCATAGAGACAAGCAGTGCAAGGAATAGGAACGAGAGCGTACTGTATGTACGCGCGAGCGACAATGACACCGCAATGCGTAGTTTATCTGCCGCAACAACCGTGGTTCGACCGGCTACGCTATGGTTAACTGCTGCTCAACAATTTTTATCGCAAAAGCCGACAAGAAAAATGCCTGCAAGCGTTTGCCTGCGGGCATCTTAGTTTTGTTAGCCTGATACGGCTTTTTTGTTGACGACGGTTAATTCCTGCGTATTGTCGTCATAGGTAGCGAACATTATTTTGTTGAGTTCTGCATCATTTTCCTGCAGTTTTTGTTTGAGCCACTTTTTGTCTTTGTTAATCTGACTGAGAGCAAAAGAGCTGATTTGCCCGTCCACAATCAAATAAGTCGTAAGGCTGACTTCCTCCTCGGGTATGGTAGGAAAGTCTTGCCTTTTGACCTGTCGGGAATTATCTGCCGCCAAAATGCTCAATTCGCCGTTTGTTTCAAGTATGGCGTACTCTATTTCGGTAATATCGAAATAGCCCTTTTCGCGCGCCAAACCTATAAGGTCGTAGAAGTCGATTTTACTCTTTTTGAGAGCCTTAAAATCCACTTCCCCCTGATTGATAAGGATAATGGGAACGCCGCGCAGAAAGCGTTTGAAGCCGTTTGTCGTTCTGCCGAGCAGAGTAACAATTAAATCTAAAAGAAAAAATATGCCCATTGCTATCAAATAATAGTAAAAAGGCGTGTCGGTTTCCGTTGCCATTTCCGCGGCGATAGAGCCTATGGATATGCCTGTAACGTAGTCGATGAAGTCGAGTTCGGCAATTTGCTTTTTGCCTAAAATTTTTGAGATTACAAATAACGTAGCGTACGACAGCGCCGAGAATAATAATACTTTTACCAATTCGTTCATAGTAAGATTATTTACAAATTTTACTTGTATATAACCGTTAAGCATTATAATTTGAAAATTCTTTAAATTCGATTTTTGGTTACCCGATACTATAAACTTAATGCACCGTTTTTCTACGCTGTTAAAATAAAGACTAATAAACGCCGAACATAAAAAAAACGCCCCGACCGAATAAACGGAAAGAGCGCAAAAGTAAAATATTACAAACTATAAGTAATAAGCAGTACCAGCATTACCGCACAAACACAGGCAAGCACCAGCAATATAAAATAATGCTTAAAAAAGTGTTTTAGGCGAGAGCCGAAAGAACGTTTAGAGTTTGTATTAGTCTTCTTCATCTTCGATTAACCCCCAAATACTTATTTCTGCGCCTTTATCCGAAAGACCCATTGCACATTCCAAAATGGCTTTGAGTTGATCCGCATCAAGATAACGTTTAATCTTGCCGTCGCGAACGGCGGAAATAATACCCGTTTCTTCGCTTACGACAACCGCCGTCAAACTGGGAAAGGCTTCTGATACGCCTATTGCCGCACGGTGGCGCGTACCGAATTCTCTAGGCAAATTGTTTGCCTGCGTCAGCGGAAGATAGCAACCTGCCGACACCACTTTGTTATCCGTTATAACTACCGCGCCGTCGTGAAGCGGAGTTTTGGGAAAGAACAGAGTTTCGAGCAATTCGGCGGAAATTTCGGCATTTACCTTAGTACCGCTGTCAAGAATTGTATCCGACAAATCGTCGCAAACAATGATAAGTGCGCCCGTATCCGTTTTAGAAAGACGCAAGCACGCTTTTACAATTTCGCCGACAGAGTCGTTAAGTTCTTCTCTGCCGTAATCGCCGTCGTCAGAGTCCTTATCCTCGCGGCGTTTAAGCGACATTCGGAACAAATCTCTGTGGAATTCCTGCGTGAACAGTACCAGACCTACGGCGCAAATCAGCGCGGGAACAAAATAAACAAAATACTTTAAAACCGATTTATCCAAAGCAAATCCCAATGCAAACAGGACGACCATTGAGAGCATAGCCAAATAAATGAGAGTTTGCATATTGCTTTTTTTAGCATAGTAAAACAGCACATAAAAGATGAGCATAGTCATAACGACTATTGCCACACGCGAAACTATTGTAACCGCGTCGGTGTTTGTAAAAAATTGTTTAATATATTCCCAAAATTCCACCATTGCACCCGTCCTTTTAGTTAAGTAATGGATAATTCAGTCAAAAAAATATGTCGCGCAGGTTTGTTAAACACTGTGAAACATTTTCTACATATATATAATACAATACTTTTACAAAAAAATAAAGTGAATGGCGCACTTTTTATGACATTTTTTTGCACAAAAGACAAATTTGCATATTAAAAGGCATAAAATTTTAGTAGAGGAAAACAAATATATGAAATTAGCGATTGCAGGATACGGAAACTTGGGCAAATGCCTTGAACAGCAGATTTATAAAAACAAAAAAGACGAACTTGTTGCAATATTTTCTCGCAGAACGCTCGATAACCCCAAATACCTCCCTATTGAAGATATCGAAAAATATCCCGATATTGACGTGCTGCTTTTGGCCTTGGGGAGTTACTCCGACATTGAAAAGTACTCAGACAAATTTGTCAACTTCGATACGGTAGACACCTTTGACACGCACGCGAAAATAGACGGTTACAAAGCGGAACTGCAAAGAACAAAGCCCGACAAAATTTCCGTCATATCGACGGGTTGGGACCCCGGACTGCTGAGTATTGCGCGCGGTTTATTCTGCTTTGACAACGCAAAAACCGTTACCGTATGGGGAAGCGGAATATCGCAGGGGCACTCTAACGCAATACGCACTATTGACGGGGTAATAGACGCCGTACAGTTTACCGAACCGAAACCCGATTACGGCACGCTTATTAAAAACGGAGAAACAGACGGACGAAAACTTCACAAAAGAGTATGTTATGTCGCCGCGGTAGAATCAGACAAAAAAAATATCGAGCATACGATTAAAACTATGCCCGACTACTTTGAAGAATACGAAACAGAGGTTAATTTCGTTTCTTCTAAAGAAGTGCGCGAATTGAAAAAGAGAACGTCTCACTCCGGACGGACTGTAAGTTTGGGAAACGGTTTTGAATCGGAGACACAAGTGAAGATGCAATCTAACGCCGACTTTACGGCGAGCATAATGCTCAGATACGCCAACGCGATACCGCGGCTTAAACTCGACGGATACAAAGGCGCGTTAGACGTATTCGATATTCCGATGAAATACATTGCAGTGAGAAACCTAATCTAAAATAAAAATAACGCGCAAAGTCTGCATTTTTTACTGCTTTGCGCGTTAAATATATAACAAAAACTAAAGTCATATTAAGATGTCAAACGGGCAACCGTTCGGCATTTTATTGAGCCGTTTCTTTGAGCCGTAGGTAAACGAAGACACATTTTTCTTGTCGTCCTTACGCAACAAAAATTGTCGAGCCGCTATTATGCGAAGACACATTTTTATTTTAAATAATACTAAACTTCCGCTTGTACGTCAGGTTCACGCTCTTTGGCGTTTAGTTTAGAAAGCACAAACAAAGATACCGTAGACAGAATTACGGGAACGGTTATACTCAAAACAGCGGACAACACCGTCTCAAAAACGGAATAATCGTAATTATATAAATAACCGTTTTTGGGTATATAAATAACAACGTATGAGATTACCGCGGCTACCGAATAAACGGCGGTTATAATACTCATTACAAGCGAGCACGTCTTGATTTTTCCCTTTAAAACGATACACAAAACAATAAACAGCGCACCGATAACAACTAATCCCATAACGAGACCGCCCGACAAAAGAGTTTGGCTCTTTGAATAGACCGCTCCCAGACCGCTTATAAATATTTTTTTAAAATTTATCATCATATTTAACGATGATGCAAATGCCGCAATCAACGCAGCGACAAGAGATACGGAACATACTCCGAGAACTACTATCCAAAACGTTTTTTGGTGTTTACCGTCAATCATAATTTTTCCTCCTGCGTATTACCTTTATTTTACAAACTGTCGTAAACGTCCACTTGAACGCCTGCTTCTTTAAGCAATTCCATAGAAAACTCGTCGGGATAACCCTGTTTGTACACTATCCGAGTTATCCCTGCGTTAATTATCATTTTGGCGCAAATTACGCAAGGCTGATGAGTGCAATACAGCGTTGCGCCGTCTAATACTATTCCCAAACGGGCGGCTTGTATAATGGCGTTTTGCTCTGCGTGAACGGCATAACAGAGTTCGTGCCGAGTGCCGCTTTCTATGCCCAGTTTTGTACGCAGACATTCGCCCTTATCTTTACAACTTTTAACCCCTTGCGGCGCGCCGTTGTAACCCGTAGTCAATATGCGTTTGTTTTTGACTATTACCGCGCCTACCTGTCTGTTTTCCTTAAAACAACTTGACCAAGTTGCAACTTGCTCGGTCAATTCCATAAATCTTTTATCCCATTTATTCATAACTGTGCAATCCTTTATAAAGTTTAAAACGGTAAGCAACGCCTTGCGCGCGAATTGTATTGCGCACATTTATTGCCTACCGTATTTATCAAACTGATTTTAATATCTTTTTTTGCGGATTTTGCCGTCCATACGGTGAATAACCACGCGGCCGTTGTGAACAGCCAATTCGTTGGCGTATGCAATGGCTTCCGACTGCTTGTCGAACAGTCTGATTGCCTTGTCGCCTTTACTCAATTTTACCTGCCACTTTCCGTCTTCGCGCAAGGAAACGTGATATACCTTTGGACCTGTGCGTTCCTTAGATTCATTTTCTTCCGCAGATT
The DNA here is from genome assembly GCA_947053925.1 of uncultured Clostridia bacterium. GTDB lineage: Bacteria > Bacillota > Clostridia > Christensenellales > CAG-314 > Fimimonas. The sequence continues at coordinate 18,706 of CAMRUG010000002.1, read as the reverse complement.
CGGCTGACGTGCTTGAGGTTTCTTTAACGGTTTCTTTAACGGTATGCGCCGATTCGACTTTTTGAGCCTTAGGCGCCGCCGTCTTTGCCGTTGTCTTTTTTTCTTCGGACTTTTCCGCCTTTTTACCGGTTTCCGCCGTTTTTGTTTCCTTAGAAGCGGTTTTGGCAGAAGATTTTTTCTCTTCCGCAACACTTTCCTTTACAGGTTTTTTTTCGGTAACCTTTTCCTTTTGCTCCGTTTTAACTGACTTTGCTGTTGTTTTAGGTGCAGAAGCCTCTTTATTTGTGTTCTTGCTTGCTGTCTTATCTGCAACGGAAGTCGTTTCCGATTTTTTTGCGACGGGTTTTGATTCGGTCTTTTCTGTCATAACTGCGTTATCCTTTTCATCAACTTCTTCATTCTTCTCGTCTTTTGCAGTTTCGGTTACGGTCTGTTCCGCTTCCTGTACGTTTGGTTGTTCTTCCGCAACGGGTTCCTGTACCGCTTGCTCTTTTACGACACCGTCATTTTGTTCTTCCTGTGCGGTTTGGGTTGTTACCGTAGAAGATTGACTTTCCAGTGCTTGCTGTTGCTGTTCTAAACGTTTAACTTTCTTTTTAGCGTGCGATAACGCCGCGCAAACAGAAATAAACACTATCAGCACCAACAAAACCGCCGCCGCGACTACTACGTGCCATAGCAAAACGTCAAAATTGAAAATAGTAAACAGTTGCTTATCCCAAGGCATAATATACACTCCATTTAAAGAAATAATACAATACCTTATTAGTTTAACACTTTTTTACAAAATTTTCAATTATTTGCCAATACTTTTTAACGCTAAATCGAGTTTTTATATATTATATGCTTAGTATTAAAGTCTACCACAGACAACCGACAAATTTTTAGCACAAAAATTCAATACCGCATAAGTATGTTGTCTGTTAAGAACGTTGTACTGTTAGAAACTTCCAGCATAACGCTTTATTGTACGACGATATACGGTTGCTGAATTTGCTTAGATAAAAAAATTATTATATCTATACCGTAAAACAATCGGAACAAGTACTAATAACCTGTTGTAATTTGACGTCTAAAATGCCTGATAAAACAACCTGAGAATTGCTTTTTACTACCGTTCACCTTTAACGGTCGCAATGTGATTTTTTATTAGAATTTATATTTTGTATAACACGAAGCATATAATCAAAAATATGATTTCAAGCGTTAGCATTTTTAATGTAACTCGTTTAATTGAAAGCAATCGCAAGCACTCATTTACTTTTTACTCACTACCGACATAAATTGTTGCAAAAATACAAAAAATTATGTTGACATTTTGCAAAAGCGTTGTATAATATAGATATAAAATTTAGCAGTCTTGTGTTTAGAGTGCTAAAAAATGGATAAAAATAGTTTTGGAGGCATTAAAATTATGAAACTTAAACCGCTTTTTGATAAAGTTGTAGTTAAAAGTCCCGAAGAAACCGAACAATCGGTTGGCGGAATTTTCTTACCGTCGGCAGCAAAGGAAAAACAGGAAATTGCTATCGTCGTAGCCGTAGGCGAAGGCGGAATGATAGACGGCAAAGAAGTTAAAATGGTAGTAAACGTAGGCGACAAAGTGCTTTACAGCAAGTATGCCGGAAGTTCGTTTAAAATTGACGGCGAAGAAGTTACCGTTATAAAACAGAGCGATATACTCGCAATTGTAGAATAGGAGGCAGAATACAATGGCTAAACAACTTAAATACGGAGAAGAGGCAAGAAAATTACTTGAAAACGGAGTTAACCAACTTGCCGATACGGTAAAAATAACACTCGGTCCTAAAGGACGCAACGTTATACTTGAAAAAAAATACGGTAGTCCGTTAATTATAAACGACGGCGTTACCATTGCAAAAGAAATCGAACTCAAAGACCCGTTTGAAAACGTCGGAGCGCAAATCATAAAGGAAGCGTCCACAAAGACAAACGACATAGTAGGCGACGGCACTACCACGGCGGCTGTTTTGGCGCAGGCAATAATCCGCGAAGGCAACAAAAACGTTGCCGCAGGAGCAAATCCCATTATATTGCGTAAAGGAATAGACAAAGCCGTTGAAACCTGCGTGGAAAAACTCAAAAAGATTTCCACTCCCGTACAAGGCAAGCAGTCCATTGCACAAGTCGCTTCTATTTCTGCCGCGGACGAAACGATCGGACAACTCATTTCCGACGCTATGGAAAAAGTCGGCAACGACGGCGTTATAACCGTTGAAGAAAGCAAAACAATGCGCACGGAACTTAACGTTGTTGAGGGTATGCAATTCGACCGCGGATATGCAAGCCCCTATATGGCAACCGACCTTGACAAGATGGTTGCAGACCTTGAAAATCCTTACATTCTAATTACTGACAAGAAAATATCTTCTATACAAGACTTGCTGCCCATTTTGCAGGAAGTTGTTAAAACGGGCGCGCAATTGCTTATTATTGCCGAAGACGTAGAAGGCGAGGCACTGACAACTTTGATTTTAAACAAGTTGCGCGGAAGTTTTGTCTGCGTGGCAGTTAAAGCCCCCGGATTCGGCGACAGACGTAAAGAAATGCTGCAAGATATTGCAATACTTACAGGCGGAACCGTAATATCCGAAGAATTGGGTTTGGAACTTAAAACCGCAACAATGGATCTGCTTGGCAGAGCAAAACAAGTTAAAGTCGACAAGGATAACACCATTATTGTTCAAGGCGCAGGCGAACCTGCCGCTATTGCACAAAGAGTTGCCCAAATCAAACACCAACTTGCAGAAACGACAAGCGATTACGACAAGGAAAAATATCAGGAACGTTTGGCAAAACTTGCGGGCGGAGTTGCGCAAATTTCCGTAGGCGCGGCAACCGAAGTAGAAATGAAAGAACGCAAAATGCGTATCGAAGACGCATTAAACGCCACGCGCGCGGCTGTTGAAGAAGGTATTGTTGCCGGCGGCGGAGTTGCACTGCTTGCCGCTATCCCCGAAGTAGACAAACTTGTTAAGACTCTTAACGGAGACGAAAAAACAGGCGCGCAAATTGTACGCAAGGCGCTAGAAGCACCCATTAAGCAAATTGCCGAAAACGCAGGAGTCAACGGCGGAGTTATCGTAGAAAAAGTACTTGCCAGCAAAACGCAAAACTACGGCTATGACGCACTGACAGGTACATACGGTAATATGATTGACAAGGGAATACTCGACCCGACAAAGGTTACGCGTTCCGCTTTGCAAAATGCGGCAAGCGTTGCAGGTACACTGCTTACAACCGAGAGCATTGTTTGCGACATCCCCGAACCGCCTGCTCCGCAAGCCGCTCCTAATCCTAACGAAATGTACTAATCCGACCAAACGCGCGACGGAATTTGTACGCAGCCGCTGCGCTTAGTGCTATCAAATTTGTTTGCCGTCGCGGTCGGACTCTGAGGGTGCGACTCCTCGTCGCGTCATATCCTGACTTTCGTCGGGCGTACAACCCCGACATCCCCGTTTGGGCGCAAAGGTCAGGTACACGCCCTGACTTTGCGGAGGTTTAGTAAAACTATATTGTAAACAAAAATATTATTTTTCAAACAGGGACGAAATTTGTTTCGTCCCTGTTTTACTGCCTATGCGCTTTACAAAGTACCATTAAAACCTCTGTTGCGCGACAACTGTTGACAAATCCGATTGACACTGTAAGGGCGCAAACCAACTACAAAAATAATCATTAAATAAAATTTCAACTAAAATAACCTGCTTTCAAAATTACTTTGCATTACTACCGGTTTGTCGAATTTTGTAATAAATTGTCGTTCTGGCATTGGCAAGCCCGTTTGTTTATGTTACACTAGTATTATCAAACCGCAAATTTTGAACTTTTCAATACTTTTCTAAAACACAAAATGTTAAATCTAAAAGTACAACAGACTGCGGCGAACGGAGGAACTTATGCTGAATTTACTTTCGACGGAAATTATAGCGCAACGGGTGTTCAGTCCGCTGTATATTATTTTGGACTCTATTTTTATTGTCGGTCTTTTAGTTGCGCTTATTGTAAAAAAGCGTTATCTGACAACCTTATTTGCCGTATTCGGCGGCATACTCTATATGATTGTAGACTACGGCATTTTTCATCTTTTGTTAGGCACGCGCTCGATAGAAAACGGGAATTTGTTTTGGGTGCTTTTGTGGATGTCGATGAGTTACGGCATAACAAACTTTGCTCTTATTTGGATATGGTTGAATAAAGACAAGTATTTTAGAGAATTTACCGCTCTTATATGGATATGGTGGATATGCTGTCCGATGATAAGCGCAACCTTCGGCGGAGATATGACTCCTATCAAAATCCAACGCACTACCGGCTCGTATCACGGATATATGGCGTTGATTATGATAGTAAGTTATGTTGGCATTATTATTTACAATTTTACGCAAAAAGAAAAAGCCAAAAAGTTTAATATAGTATGGCTGTTTACTTTGGGCGTGTTGGCTCAACTCGGTTGGGAAGTCGGTCTGCTTGTCGGCGGAATACGCAGCGCGGAATTTGAACCGTTTACAAAAATTATGACGCTGATAACCAACTCCCTTGTAGAAACGAATTTGGGATTGCCTGCAATTTACTGCATTTACCTTGCTTTAACGTCAAGATACACCGAGCAACTGACAAAACGCGGCACGTCATTGGCGTTTGTTGACAGATTACAAGAGAATAATCTGACCGTATACAAACCCCAAAAATTACAGGCAGAAAAAGCCTAGAAACAGACGTTTTTGACAATCGTGTATATCCTTAAAAATACAATTTAACCGAATATGGCAAAAATACGGGCGTTAAACGCTAATACTAAGCAACCGCATAACAATAACAAATTGTGTTATGCGGTTTTTGTATATTAACCTTGCAACAAAAACCGGCGGGTCTCAGTTACGCGCAAACCATTATTTTTATCGTATTAAATTACTTTAAATATCAGTAAAAACAGAAAATAAATATTGACAAAAAAACAGATTTACTCAACGTATTTTAAATGTTTGTCGAACGAACCGAGCAAGACAAAATTTTGTTTAGTTACTTATAACAGATAAAAAATATTAAATAAAAAATAACCGCATTTTACAATTAAGCATACTTAAAATAAGAAGTTTATAAGAGTAAAAAATACAACAAGTCTTTTGAAACAGAAAAATTACCTGATACCGTTTTGCTGTAATTTAATCAAAAAATCTTCCTTATTTTCTGCCGCTATCAATTGCCGTACGCGGCGGAGCAATACATCGCCTAGTTCTTTTGTTTTGTTAGATTTATAATTATCCGTTTGCGTATAAATTACCAGTATACCGTATTTATTTCTTATTCCTACGTTAGCGATATCGACTATATCGTTATAGTTTATAAACGCTTCCTTACCTTTACGGTAGCACAAATATATGCCGTCAACGTCCGCCTGCACTGCAACTTTAGGTTCGGTAACATACCTATACAAAAGCACGGCAAAACCGACAACGCCGACAAACAGGAATAGTAACGATACAAAAAGATAGCGCTTGTCGTCCGTTAAGCACGCCCACACAATCATAGCGCATATTAACGCGCCAGATATAATCAACGACGTCAAATCAACATCTCTTGTCGCTATTGCATATCTTGTATTTGTAAAAGCGTTTTCTTTTTTAGTCATAAAGCATCATTCAAATTACGCACGCACTGCGCCTAAGAAAATTTAATCGTCAAAACGTTTTTGGACTATTGCGTTTCCGTCAAAATCAAAAACGGTTACGGCATTACTGTCTATCAAACAGTAAGCGTTCTTGCCGTCTTTAGGCAATGAGCAACTCCCTACATTAACGCAAGTTACGCCGTCAACGTCGACAATTTCGCTAATGTGAAAATGCCCGTACAGCACCACGTCTCCGCAAGAAACCATAGGTAAATTAGTTTTGTTAAAAATATGCCCGTGCGTAAAGTACAGGCGGCGTTTTTCCGTAAAAATCACTTCGTCGCTTACAAACGGAAAACCGCTAATCATTTGGTCCACTTCGGAATCGCAATTACCTTTAACCGAGATTACTTTGCTTCCGATACCGTTCAGAATTTCGGCAACCTTAGCCGGCGCATAGTCTTTAGGGAAGGGATTGCGCGGTCCGTGATTGTAGATATCTCCCAGCAATACGAGACAGTCTGCCTTGCTTTGATTAAACTTGTCGACAATCTGCTCCGCCCAATATGCCGAGCCGTGAATATCCGTAGCAACTAAAATTTTCATAAAACTCTCCTTGTTTGCAAACGTCAAATTGCCGTTTCGACAAAATAGGCGCATATTCCCAAAACCACGCCCGACAAATACATAATTGCAATAATAAGCAAATTTCTGCGCCAGTGCTTGCGGTCCTTACAAAGAACGGCAAGCGCAATACCGCTGTTAGAAACTAATCCCGCAAGACAGGCGGACAAGGTTATTATTCCTTCTCCGTACATTCCTGCAATTACGACACTGCTTGCGCAGTTGGGAACAAGCCCTAGGGCGGCGGTTACAAAACTTTGAAAAACGCCCATTGTCGCAGTCGCGTCTTTTATAGGCTCGCTGAAATAGTACATAAGCAAACCGAAAATAGCATTGACTACAAATATGTAAACAAAAATTTTCAGAGTGTGCAAAAGCGGATGTTTGACAAAACTCCAAAAGGTTTTTTTACCGTCCTCTTTCATTTCGTGATGACAGCACCCGTCGCTTAAATGCACCGTCGTTTCGCCGTCGTTTTCGAAGTGCTCTTCTTCGTGGCTGTGGTCGTGAGGTTTGTTGCTATCCTTTACCGTAACTATACTGTCCGCGTCATTCAGTTTATAAAGATTGCGCTTATCCAGTAAATTGATAAGGTAACCCAAAATTATTGCGTAAACAATCTTTACAAGCAGTACTATCCACACTATGCCGACGGTATCCTTGTCGGTCAGAAGTATCGGAAGAGCCTCGTCGCTCGTTGCTATAAAAAAGGCAATCAGGGTACCTGTTTTTAAATAATTTTGACAGTAAAGGTCGGTTGCCATAACGGAAAATCCGCATTGAGGGATAATGCCTATTCCGCCCGCAACAAGCGGCGCCGCCTTACCGTTTAAAAGGCGTATCGTCTTGTTTTTGGCTTTTCCGTTACTTTCCAAAAACTCTATTAAAAGATATATCGCAAGCAAAAACGGCGCGGCTTTGGCACTGTCTATGAGCGAATCAAGTACTATGTCCCACATAGTATCATATTTTCCTTGTTTTTATTAGGTAATCTGCCCCGTTTTCGTTAGTATTACCGCTCATACATATATTTTCATACTGTTTGAGTTTTTTAGCACTTTAAGACTTTGATTATGCGGAAGCATAAAAATAACCGTAAAACAATACGCTACTCCGCATTTTACCGCGGAATAAAACGTGCGGCAAATTTCCGTTAAGGCGTCAAATTTAAACAAATTTGTATACGCTCTTAGCCCTTGCCTATCAGTCCTAAATCGGCGCAAAGTTCTTCCAGCGTTTGTTCGGTGCGCGTCAATTCACGCAAATCTATCACGGCTTCCGCCGCGTTTTCCACCTTGGCGATAGGATTGTGCATAGAGCGTTGCTTACTCCCGTCTTCTGCCGTATTCCCGCCCGATTCCCGTTCGGGTTCGAGAGACTCAGCGGCTTGTTCTTTTGAAACAGTTGCGGCCGCACCGCTATTCGACACGCTCGCTACATTGTCATCTGACTCGGTTTCGCGTTCCTTTCTGTAACCGTTTATCACTTTTTCCAACCGCTTTTGCAAGTCGTTAAAAGATTTGAGTTCTTCCGGCGTTAATGTAGATACCAACGTTTGCGAATACGCCTGCCAAGTGGCATAGAACTTTTTTGCCTGTACCAGAACCTTGTCGGCATATTCTTCCGCATTAAGCTGCACTTCCTGCGCGAAATTACGCGAGGCAACTAGCGACTCGGATATTGCCTGTTCGTCCGCCTTGTACCTGTTAAGTTCCTGCCGCAAAGCGTAGTTTTCGTCAGACAATTCGTCTATGCGTTCGCGTTGGGCAAGCCGTATTTTCTTTTCATTATCGGCGGTTTCGGAAATATAACGCTCGACTTCGTCTATATCGTAGCCGCGGAACACACGCTTAAATTTCATTGTTTACGCCCTTTTTCTCTGCTATTATGAGTTGCTGTTTCAATTCGTACAGTTTGTCCGACAAGTCCACTTTGTACTGATGCGGCTGCGCCAAACGCTTGTACTCATCCCAAAAGCCGTCAAGACTGTTTTTGCAATCCTGCTGTAATTCGTAAACGTTTTTCTTATCGTACACTACCTTGCCGTTACAAATTACGTCGATATAAAGTTCCTTAACGTAAAAGTTTGTTACCACTTTGCTCTTCCAACGTTCAACGGGATGAGTAATGGTAAGCGGCTTTGAAGGGTCTATTTGTTCGTCCTTTAAGCAAATTAAGTCGGCTATTGCTTTGTCGGTATCCTTATCAAAAAGTCTGTATACAGTTTTTACCGCCGGATTAGTCATTTTGACGGGATTATCGGATATTTTCATTTTGGGGTAGTCTACGCCGTCTACCGTCAAATTTGCCAGTTTATAAACTCCGCCGAGGCTTGGGGTATTGTGGCTCGTTATCATTTTTGTGCCGACGCCGTAAGTGTTTATTTTTGCGCCCTGCTCTTTTAAAGCCTGCAAGACGTATTCGTCTATATCGGAACTTGCAAAAATACTGCAATCGGAATGTCCTGCTTTATCCAGCATTTTTCTCGCTTCCTTAGAGAGATATGCAAGGTCGCCAGAGTCTAGCCTTATACCCAAGGGCTTGTGTCCGTTTGCCTTTAAATAATCAAAAACTTTTATTGCGTTGGGCACGCCGCTGTTTAACGTATCGTAAGTATCTACAAGCAGTAAGCAACCGTCGGGATAGGTATCGGCATAAGCCATAAACGCGTCCAGTTCGGTAGGAAATGACATTACCCAACTGTGCGCGTGAGTGCCTTTGGGCGGCATACCGAACATTTGACAGCACAAAACGTTGCTTGTAGAAGTACAGCCGCCGATAACCGCCGCTCTCGCCCCGTAAATAGACGCGTCGGGCGCTTGGGCGCGGCGTAAGCCGAATTCTAGCACTCCTGCAGGACTTGCCGCGTGAGTAATACGGCGCGCCTTGGTTGCAATAAGCGTTTGGAAATTGATGATATTGAGTAACGCCGCCTCTACAAGCTGAGCCTGACAAATAGGCGCGGTTACAATCATCAGCGGTTCGTACGGGAACACTACCGTTCCTTCGGGCAAAGCGCGGACGCTTCCCGTAAATTTAAACTTTTTGAGAAAGCGAAGAAAATCTTCGTTAAAAGACTTGGTACTTCTGAGATATTCTATATCGTCATCTGTAAAGCGCAGGTTTTCAAGATAGTCCACAGCCTGTTCGAGTCCTGCGGCTATGCAGAAATTACTTTCTTCGTACGGACGGAAAAACAGGTCGAACGTTGCAATTTCGTCCTGCTTATTTTGGAGAAAATACCCGTACATCATCGTCAATTCGTAAAAATCGGTTAAAAGAGTTAAATTTCTCATATAATTGCCTCCCCATACATTACCGTATAAGCAAATTAGTAAATATTTAACAAAATAGATTTGTATTTAGCAATGGCGTTTGACGGTGCGTCAACACCCGTTAACGGCGCTTTAGCCCAAACATACAAACGTATATCATTTAGCAATTCGGCTGTCAACGTCAATCGCTTTAATTGTTTTAAACTAAACAGTCAAACGGCTTTCAGAAAAACAATGTTATTACAACTGTTTTTTTATTCTCCGTCGTTAGTGTCCTGCGCGTTATTTTCTGCCTTTTTGTTTGCGCGCGCTTCCGCTTTGGCTTTCTTCTTTGCGGCTTTTTTGTCCGCATCGGGATCGACATAGGGTTTCAAGTTTTCTACGCCGTAATCTAAATATACTTTAGGCGGAAAAACAAACAGCAAAAATTTGTTTAACTTGAACGGGTAATTTGTTCCGCATTGACAATTTGCATTTCCGCTGCCTTTCGTTTCGGGAGTTGCTAAAAACTGTTTTAACGACGGAACAAACTTCCAGATTGCAAGCGCCGCAATGCACGCCGTACAAACGACGAACAACACCGTTCCGTTGGGAATTTTTGAAATTATGCCCCAATTTATAAGCGAAAACAGTCCGAACGCAAACAGTAACCCCATTATTACCGCGTAGCAGACAACTTGCACAAGCAGTTTTTCGTGCGGAGTTTGCCACTGCTCAACGGGAACGCCGCACTCCTTGCAATTCTTGCAATACAGTTTCATTCTGTCAAACAAGGACCAAACGCCTAATGCAGAGTAAACTGCAACGGCTGTGAGTACCGCGCCTGCAATAAACTTGGATTCGCCGCCCAAAACAAACATAGTTATACCGACTCCCAATGAGACAACGGAAATTGCAAGCAATATCCAGCGCGATTTAGACATTTCGTCATAGTCGTTTTTAAACATTTTTTTGTATAACGCGTGAAGTTCTTTACGGTAAATTTTAGTCAACGTCATAACGCCGAACAGAATGGCAAATACCGATACAAGCTGAGAAATTTTTATATCCGTTTCCATTGTGCCGATATACAGATACAAACTGTCGGTACGGAAGCCCTCTATAACAAGACGTACGATACCGTAGTAAATTCCGTAAAAAGCGGCGCACCATCCGAGTTTGTAGTGTTTGCTCCTTGTGAGTACTGCAACGCAGATAATGAACCCTATGAGAGTACAAACGCTTTCGTAAAAGAAAGTCGCCTGATACCAACCGCCGCTTATATCGTTTCCTATCCAAACCGCATAACCGTTAAAACCGTGTCTGCGGCTATGGTTTATCCATTCGAAAAAGTTGGGAAGAGCGTTATAGTCGTTGGTAATCAAATTGCCGTATGCTTCCTGATTGAAAAAGTTTCCCCAACGTCCTAAACTCTGCGCAAGGAACAGCCCCGGCATAATGGCGTCAGCAACAATGCGGAAGTCTTGCTTTTTTATCTTGGCGCAGACGAGCGCGGCAAGATATCCCAAAATTACGCCGCCGTAAATGCCTAAGCCGCCGCTTCTGAAATCGAAGTAAGTTGACCAATCGGCAGTTTGTCCGCTCCACGGGAAAATGTAAACGTACGCTCTTGCGCCCAAAACGCCTATGGGAATGACCGCCAATGCGTAAATTGTGATATCATACGGATCGTATCCGCGTTTTTTAAAATACAATCCGGCAATAAGTATAGCCAGACACATACCCGTAACGATTACTATCGCATAAAGATAGATTTCCAATCCGAATAAACTGAAATACGGGTGTGTTGCTTCGACGTTCAAACCGAAGTTTTTGTTGCCGAAAACAAAGTCGCACAGTAAGTTTGTCAAACGTTGCACCTTCTTGTGTTAAAATATAATATAATATTTTACTATCTTTAACTAAGAGTGTCAATAATTCGCTTACATATTAGGTTAAAAAACGGTAGCACGGTAAAGAAGAATAAAACAAAACGCTTAATAATTAAGGCGTTTTTTGCCGTAATTTGTAAATAGCAATTAAGAAATAAATTGTTAATACTAAGAAGAAAATATTTAACAAGCCGTAAATTAACAATACATTAAATTTTTGCAAAAATTACTTTACGACATTAAATCGTAAGCGCCGTTAGTTTGCGCCGATGACTAAAATGAGACATTTTTTCTGCGAGTGCAAACAACCGTCTTCTTTTTTTGTTACTCTGCCGCCGTGTTTATATGACATTCGATTTTGACTTACCTTACACTTGTCTTGTAAGAATTTTTTTAATATATAATTTTCGATTTGCAAAATAAATAACTAAGCGCAACTAAACCTTTTTGGAAAAAACGATAAGCAGACAATTTTTGTTTTACGATAAAAAGATTCCGAAAAAGCAGTAAATATGATAATTAACGTTTCGCTCTTGCATTTTACATAATAAAATAACAGCGCGAAATAACTAACTTCCGCAAAATCGAAAAGGAATTTCAAAATCCAATTACAGCGCGTTTGAAATTTACAAATCAGGTCAATAATAACGGCATAAGCGTGAGAACTTTTTGACGTAAAAATACATAGTCTACAAATAGAACGGAAGTTATTTGTTGACATACAGGAAAAGTTATCGCGGCTAAAAGAAGGAAGCGAAAACAATGATAAAACGCGGAGAAATATATTACGCAGATTTAAATCCCGTTGTCGGCAGCGAACAAGGCGGTATTCGGCCTATCGTCGTATTACAAAACGACGTAGGCAACAAATACAGTCCTACAATAATTGCCGCCGCAACCACATCGAAACTAACCAAAGCAAAGTTACCCACGCATATAGAATTGTCCAAAGAACACTCGCCGCTACCCAAGGATTCTGTTGTGCTGTTAGAACAAATAAGAACAATTGACAAAAGTCGTATAAAAGAAAAAATAGGCGAACTTACTCCTGAAATGATGCAGCAAATTAACGACGCTCTACTGTTAAGCCTAGGCTTTTGACGGCGAATTACCTTTAAAAGCAACTGACGGCAAAATGTTACTTCGCCGTCAAAGCATAGGTGAAAATACAAAATTTGCGATAAAACCGCCCAAAATAGGCGGTTTTTAATATATTATGTTTGGCATAGTAGTTTAAATTTCTCTAAAAATCGACAATATCAACATTTTCAATTGCATTTTCAACATAAAAAGACCGATAGCAATCTGATACCTAATACTATCGGTCCGTTTAATATTTTTTGTTTGCGTTATCAAAAATTTAGTTTGCACTACCGCATTGTCCGCGCAAATATTAACAGGCACAAGAAATACCCGCTGTTAATTTTGCTCGCAAGAGTAACACTGCTTTAACAATTCCGCCAGAAAACAACAAAACAGAAGACGCTATAATAACGGCGAACATATCGGGAACAAAAGCCTGCGCCACCCACAAAGGCGTGGCAAAAAAGATTTGCGGCAATAATAAGATAAACACGGGCAACAGTAAATGCAATAGTAAAAGCAAAAATATTTTTACCCAAAACTTACCTTTTAAAAGACGCTTTTTGTAAATTGCAATAAGGCAAAGAGGCAATATAGAAATTGCGAAAACTGCAAAATACGCAAGGTCGTACATTAAGTGTCTTAACGCGTATTCGTCAGTTCCTATCAAATTAGGTTCGTCTCCCATAAGCATAAGAGCAACGCCCCAGTCAATGCGGTCGAACATATCCTTGCCTACAAAATAATCGTTGGTATTTATTGCAATAGCAATACCTATTCCGCTTTGCGGCAAAATATAAACTACCGACATACCCGTTTCTAAAAGTCCGCTATGACGGAGAGCAGGCTCTTTAAGCGGCTCGTTTATAAGAGTCCAGCCCATTCCGTATTTGTACGGAATATCTGCTTCCACCGCTACGTTGCTATAGAACATCAAGTTAATGCTTTCGGCGGAAATTACACCGTTACCGCCGTTTAAGTACATTTGCAGATACTTGCCTAAATCGGCAGTTGACGCAGAGAGATAACCTGCGGGCACGGTTATCCACGCCTTATCCGATTGCGGATACTTGTGCTCGGTTTTTACGTTAAAACCGAACCAGTTTTCGTATCCGTACATAAGACCGTTTTCTTCCGCCGTTTTTAAATCCGCGTAAGAGTCAGTCATACCGATAGGTTCAAAAATATGTTCCCTTACATATTCTCCGTAAGTTGCACCGCTAACCGCTTCGACAATTTTTCCCAACAGAGAATAATTTACGTTTGCGTAAATATGCTCTCCCTGTTTTCCGACAATTTTGTAATTATATAAGTTTTGGTGCTCGCCCAGTCCGCTTGTATGGTTGAGCAGTTGTAAAACGGTTATTCTGTCTCCGTCCGTCGCGTTAGGAATATACTCGGACAAATTTGCGTTTAAGTCGATTTTACCCTGTTCGACAAGTTGCATTACGCTAAGCGCAGTAAAGGATTTGCTTACCGAACCTAGCAAAAAGGGCGTGTTACTGCTTTGACAACTTCCGTAAGTACTTGAATACAGCGTTTTATTACTGTCTACTACCGTAACCGACATTGCAGGAAAATGCGCATTTTGAAAAACAGTACGCAGGTAATTATCCAATTTACCGTAAATATCCGTACCGTCATCCGCAAAGGCACACGTCATAAAATTTATGCACGCAAAAAACACTACCGTTAAAATACACAGTACACATAACAATATTTTCTTTATCGAGTGCAACTTTTTATATCCGCTCATTTTTTACCTTACTAACTTTCTGCTTTGTACGATTAACAATACACATCGCCTATTGCCTTGCATTATAATTTTCAGCGCAATTCCGACAGGCGCGTTTCGAGTTGGTTTTTCAATTCTTTATATTTTTCCAGTTTGGCTTTCTCTGCTTCCACAAGGTTTGCAGGAGCTTTGGCAATAAAGCCCTGATTGTTGAGTTTTCCGCTTGCGCGGGCAATCTCGCTTGTAATATTTTCCAACTCCTTAGTGATACGCTCGATTTCCTTATCCTTGTCTACCAAGTCTCCGAGAGGCACTTCGCAAGTTGCGGCGGAAGTTACCGCCTTGACTGTTTTTTCATCCTTGCTTGCCTGAGCGTACACTACTTCGTCAACGCCGCAAAGTTTGGCAATGTAGGCATCGCATTCCTTAATGCGCTTGTCCGTTGCGGTAACGTAAAGCCTTATGCGTTTTGCAGGCGCGACGCCGTATTCCGAACGGATATTACGAACCTTTGCAATCAGTTCCTTTAACTCTTCTACCAACTTGCAGTCGCTCAAATAATCGTTCTTTTTGTCGTACACGGGGAAAGAAGACACCATAATACTTTCGCCGTGAACAGGCAGACTTTGGTATATCTCTTCCGTTATAAAGGGCGCAAACGGGTGCAGGAGTTTTAAAATCTTGTCGAGAGTATACACAAGCACCGACAAAGTATCGCGGCGCGCGGTGTCGTCCGAACCGTACAAAACAGGTTTGACGAGTTCGATATACCAATCGCAAAACTCGCTCCATACAAAGTCATACAACGCCTGACTTGCCATACCGAGTTCAAATTTTTCCAAAAGTTCGGTAACTTGTTTTACCGTTTGATTGAGTTTTGTAAGTATCCATTTGTCGGCAAGACTGAGTTTTACTTGAGAAATATCCGCAAGCGTTTTTCCCTCGCAATTCATCAAAACAAAGCGGCTGGCATTCCAAACCTTATTCATAAAATTGCGCGTGCCGTCTATTTTGTCCTGAGAAAAACGGATATCAGAACCGTTAGCCACGCCGTTTATCAAAGCGAAGCGCAAAGTGTCCGCCCCGTATTGTTCGATAAATTCTACAGGGTCAACGCCGTTGCCTAGCGACTTGCTCATTTTCCTGCCCTGTTCGTCGCGGACAATTCCGTGCATTAGAACGTCTTTAAACGGCACTTTGCCCGTGTTGTACAGCGAACTGAAAATCATACGCGCTACCCAGAAGAAAATTATGTCGTAGCCGCAGGAAAGTACGCTTGTGGGGAAGAACGCTTTGTAATCGTCGCTGTTTTCGCAAAAACCGAGAGTAGAAAACGGCCACAAAGCGCTTGAAAACCAAGTGTCCAAAACGTCTTCGTCGCGGCGGATATGTTTGCTTCCGCATTTCGGGCATACCGCGGGGTCGGTTTCTTCGCAAATCTGCTCGCCGCAGTCATCGCAGTACCAAACGGGAATACGGTGTCCCCACCACAATTGACGGGAAATGCACCAATCGCGGATATTTTCCAACCAGTTAAAATACGTCTTTTCAAAACGTTCGGGATGGAAACGGATTTCGCCGTCTTTAACTGCTTTAATGGCAGGTTTTGCCAGCGGCTGCATTTTGACAAACCATTGTTTAGAAACGATTGGTTCAACCGTAGTATGACAACGGTAGCAACTTCCCACATTGTGTTTGTGCGGCTCTACTTTTTGCAAAACACCCATTTGTTTGAGTTTTGCAACAATTTGCTTACGCGCTTCATAACGGTCAAGTCCTGCAAATTCGCCTGCATTTTCGTTCATCGTTCCGTCGTCGTTCATCACGCGGATAACGGGAAGATTGTGGCGGCGCCCGACTTCAAAGTCGTTAGGGTCGTGCGCAGGGGTTATTTTTACAACGCCGGTACCGAACGTCATATCGACATACTCGTCGGCAATAACGGGAATCTCGCGGTTGACAAAAGGCACTATAACCGTTTTTCCTACTAAATGTTTGTAGCGTTCGTCGTCGGGATTTACCGCAACGGCAGTATCGCCGAGCATTGTTTCCGGACGGGTTGTTGCAAAAGTTACGGTAGTTTTGCCGTCGGGCGTTGTGTAACCGTAATGCCAAAAACTGCCGTCCTGTTCGGAATACTCTACTTCGGCGTCGGATAACGCGGTTTTACAAACGGGGCACCAGTTGATAATACGGTCGCCTCTATAAATAAGTTTCTTTTTGTACATAGAAACGAAGGCTTTGCGCACCGCTTTACTGCAACGCTCGTCCATAGTAAACGCCAAACGCGACCAGTCGCAACTGCTTCCCAAATACTTTAACTGCTCAACAATTCGTCCGCCGTATTTTTCTTTCCACGCCCATGCACGCTCCAAAAACTTTTCGCGCCCCAAGTCGCGCTTATCTATACCTTCTTTCTTTAACGCCTCGACAATTTTAACTTCCGTAGCAATACTGGCGTGGTCTGTTCCCGGAAGCCACAGCGTATTGAACCCCTGCATACGTTTAAAACGTATAAGTGTATCCTGTATTGCGTTGTCGAGACCGTGCCCCAAGTGCAGTTGTCCGGTAATATTAGGCGGCGGAGTTACCATAGAAAAATACGGTTTGCCTATTTCCGCCTTAGGGGTAAAATACCCTTGCTCCATCCACCACTTGTACAGACTGCCTTCAAACTGTTTAGGCTGATAAGATTTGTCAATCATTTTATATTTTCTCCTTATTGTTTTACCTTTTATTTACACTTTTGCCGACGTTTTTACCGATGAGCGATAAAAACATTGCCGTCCGATTGTCCGTTTTAGAAATAATTGTCATTGCTAAAAAGCGGTTTGACAATATTTATTGCGAAAGGCAGCAATAAAAAAAACGGGACAAACGCCTTTAAAGGGCGAATTGTCTCGCTGTACCACCTTAATTCAGTTTTCTTCCGACCAAACGTGCGACGGAATTTGTACGCAGCCGCTTACGCTTAGTGCTAGCAAATTTGTTTACCGTCGCAGTCGGACTCTGAGGGTGCAACTCATCGTCGCATCATATCCTGACTTTGCTGAAACAAGCATTCATTATCTTGTTAAATATAATGCGCGGGTCAAACAAACGATAACGCAGAAAACTCTCGATGTTTTTAACGGAACAACCCGAGCAAAACTACTTTCGACGTATACCGTCGCCGTTTCGCCTTGCCAACGTCGGCAAACTACACCGTTTTACATTGCCTTGCGGAATTCTCACCCTGGTCCGCTCTCTTTAAAGGTTTAATAAAACAGCCTTTTGCCTCAAATGTTTTTACAATCCGATTTTATCATATTTTTTTTGTATTGACAAGCAAATTAAACAATAACGCCTGCCGTCAATCACATTTTTGTCGCGGCAAAACATAGTATGCTATATACAAAACAACGGAGGTACACATTGAAAAAAATTGCAATTACTTTAATTGCCGTCATATTATTGCTGACAGTATCCGTATTCGGCTTTGCCGCTTGCGACAATGACGACGGCAACGTAATAAAACTTAACGAAGTTACGCACAGTTTATTTTACACGCCGCAATATTTGGCTATGAGTTTGGGTTACTTTGAAGAAGAAGGACTAAAAATCGAACTTACTAACGGCAGCGGCGCGGATAACGTTATGACTGCGCTGCTTACCAACGAAGCCGACATAGGTCTTATGGGATGCGAAGCCAACATATACGTTTATTTACAGGGCAAAAAAGACTACCCCAAAGTAATCGGTCAGTTAACAAAACGCGACGGCAGTTTTTTGGTTGCGCGCACCGAAAACAAGAATTTCGATTACTCGGGCATTGAAAATCAAACGGTGCTTATGGGCAGAAAAGGCGGTATGCCCGCAATGATACTGCAATATGTTTTAAACAACAAGGGTTACATTGACGGTAAAAATATCACTATGGACTACTCCATTCAATTCGGCGCGTTAGGTCCTGCATTTACGGGCGGCACGGGAGACCTAGTTCCCCTGTTCGAACCTGCGGCAAGCCAGTTGGTAAAGGAAGGCAAAGGATATATTGTGTCAACTATCGGTATGGATTCGGGCGAGATACCCTACACCTGCTACACGGCTACTCCTAAATATATCAAAGAACACCCCGAAAACGTAGAAAAATTTTTAAGAGCCGTTTGGAGAGGCACTGAATACGCCTTGACCCATTCTGCCGAAGAAATTGCCAAATTGGTAGAAAAGCACTTTGTCGGAACGTCATTAGACCTATTGACTACCGCAATTCAAAACTATCAAAATGCAGACGTATGGACAACTACGCCAGTAACGGACAAGGACGCATTTGAACGCATACAAGATATTATGGAAAATGCGGGAGAATTGAGTCGCAGAGTTGCTTACGACGTTATCGTTGACAACACGGTTGCTAACAAGATAGGCACGGTAAAAAAATAAAAATTGTCATCGCTTACCAGCGGCTCGACAATTTTTGTTGCGTAAGGTCGACAAGAAAAAT
>CAMRUG010000001.1 GCA_947053925.1 uncultured Clostridia bacterium | reverse complement strand
ATAAATATCCGAACCGACCACAACCGAAACATAACCGTCGGTTGCTACTGCGCCGCTTACATAAACTGTGTACTTAGACTTATTAGCATTAGGATTTTTAGATACATTAACCGGTTTTAACGTCATAGAACACCCGCAAAAAGCCACTAAACAAATCAACAAAACAATAATAAGCGAGTTTCTTTTCATCTTTGGTAAAATTTTCATTATTTTTTAAATACAAATAAATACTCGTGCGCCAACAGCAAGAAATTATATTTTACACTGTTGGTTTTCCAAAAGCCAGTCGCACGGCAATTATGTTGTTCCTTAATTATAATTTCTTTTAACTTAAATCCTGACAATTCAAACAAGCGCATGGTTTCAAAAGCAAGAGATTGTACCATTCCTTTCTTACGAATATCCCCCATTAGAATAGCGCAATATTTACCTCTTTTCAACACCCGATAGCACTCATCAGCCACTTTACTCATCTCATTTAAAAATGGTTTAATTTTTAATAAGGACAAGTCTCCACTAATACCATCACTGTAATGAATTATATCACAATAAGGCGGATGTGTACAGATTAAATCAATAGAATTATCAATTAAATTTAAATTTCGTGCATCTCCAATTGTAAGTAAAGTTGTTGCATTAGTGTCAAAATTAAAATCACATTTATTTTTTGCAATTTCGATTGCAGACGGGTTTATATCAATACCGACAAAATTACGATGCGTAAGTTTCGCTTCTACGGCGGTTGTACCGCCACCGACAAATTGATCTAAGACGACATCGTTTTCTTTCGAATAACGCAAAATAATGTTTCGTGGAATATACGGAGACCAATTTCCCCTATATTTAGCATCATGCGTCGCCCATTTGCCACGATTAGGAAATGCCCACACCGTATTTGTTTCAAGTTCAAAATTCTCTGGTTGTAACGGAATTTGTTTTGCCATATCAATCAAATAACTTTTGTATAATACCGTTTTCCATATCTGCGATACAGTACATATTGTCTAAAACGTCAAAAGTTTCTTCCAAATTGTGCTTTGCCGATTTCCAACCGCAACCGTCTGTAAACCATACAAAAGCAAAACCATCGATTTCTTTCGCTTCTAATGCTATTGTCTTATAACTTCGTGCGGTTTCGTTCAATTTCGATCCGCCGCTTGCATAAAAATTCGTTTCAATGCCGTATATCGTTTTTCCTTTCTTAACAACAAAATCAAAACGCTTTTCTGCTTTGCCTTGATTTGAAATACCCGATAAATCAATATTCCATTTCTTTTCAATGGCGGACAATTTCATTTCTTTGAAATAAGTTTCGTTTTTAACAAGTCCGGCTTTAACAAGATAATCTTCCACAAGGTCTTCCATTAAATGACCACCGCGATTCTTGCGACCATTGCTGTCTAAACCGACTTCAACGCCCGTAACATAATCCACAAGATTGTTGATAATGCGTTTGGATATAAGCGTAAACAATCCCGTCTTTTGCATAAACATTATGTATTCTTTTATTGAATAAGTTTGTTTATAAAAATTAAAAAGATATTCTCCGTCGCCGTCAATAGCATAAATTTCACGCCCACGAACGGCAAGCAATATAGGAACACATCTTAATACTTGCGGATACTCGACAATAAGTCTTTCAAAATCGTTTTCGATATTTTTTGAGCCTATGAGAGAATTGAGAATATTCAACTCGACTTTGATACTATCTATATTGCTGTAAACTTTTTCAAAATCGACATAATAACCGTAATCGTAAATGCTAGATTTAAATGTTTTAAGCCATTCGTTAAAATTTCTTTTCATAAATTTGCTCCTTTATATCAAATCAACGACTATTTTATCACCTGATATTTTCCATTTTGCTTTTTTGCTTACAAACACGCCATCGGATGTTAATAACCCAAATTGCTTATAAAAATCAGTAACCCCACCGAAATATCGTCTTGTCTTATCAATATTAAGTTGCTTTTGCACATTGTTAAAGATAACAACAAATTTCTCGCTGTTTTCTGGAAGTTCACTTTTAATAATTTGCGGTATCACTAAAATTTTTGCTCTAATGTCGTTTTTAGTAATTTCTCTTTCCACTAAATATTCATTATCGGTAGTGGTAGAAAAACTAGTATTCGGTTTACTTTGAGTTAAAGCAAGTATTGCGTTTTTTGAAAATACAGGCTTATAATTAAAGCCTATTCCTTTTTCTATACAGTACTGTATAAGTTGTGTGCCGTCTATTGTGATAACAGGCATATTTGGATTATCAGACGCTTCGGATAGTGCGGCAGGCGTAAAAGATGAAGTGGTTATAAAAACATTAATATAATTGTTATTTAATATATTGCCATTTTTATCACGTTTTGTTGTGCCTTTTAAGTCGCGTACTTCTTTGGATTGCACTTTATTATTGCGAGCGTAACGTTTGGCTTGCACATAATAATTCATAGTATCTGTTCCATTAATATCAAGGCCGCTCTTAAGACAGGTTAAATCGATGCCTTTATCGCCTACATATTGAGTAGTAACTACTTCTTCAAATCCGAGAGCGGACAAAAAAGAGTTTAGAAAAATTTCAAATTCTCGCCCAGTTGGGAAGCATAAATATAATTCATCTATTGATTTGTCTATTTCTTCTTTTGTGAGTTCAAGTATAGTCAGTTTATCGTTTATCATAAGTTATTCCTCTAATTGCAAATAAGCAATTCATTGATTTTACCACGATTATCGGCTTTACTGTTGATCATACGGGTCGCCGAAACGCGCTTTATTTTATATGCCTTATATAAATCATCGAAAAAAGTATCGTCAATATTCACGTTTTTCGGATCTGAATTACTTAAAACGATTTTTGCGCCCTTTGCATTTATTTCATCAATAAACTTTGCAAGTCTAATTTGTTCGTTGTCGTCAAAAGAATCGGAATTATAAGAAGTAAATGCAGACGTTTCCGAAATAGGGCGATACGGAGGATCAATATATACGAAAGTGCTTTTATCTATAAAATCTTTTGATAATGAATAATCTCCGTAAACAATAGTTACGTTTTGTAAAACTTTGCTTATATTCAGCAAATTTTCTTCGTCGCATATCGTAGGATTTTTGTATGCGCCCATAGGCACATTGAATTGTCCTTTTTTATTCACGCGATACAGTCCATTAAAACAAGTTTTGTTCAGGAAAATAAAATATGCCGCTTTGTCAACTGCCGTTTTATCGGTTAAACTTGTAGCATTGAATTTATCACGAATAGAATAATAGTAAAACTTTCTGCTGTTTTCGTCCATAGGCAAAAAAGTAAGTTGCATTTCTTTTATTTCAGCGATCAGATCATCAACGTTATTTTTTATTACATTATAAGTGTTTATCAATTCGGAATTTATGTCGCTGATATATAATTTTTCAAAATTATGCTTTGATAAAATATTAAATAAAAGCGCACCACCGCCGACCATAGGCTCGCAATACTTTGTAAAAACCTTTTCTCCGTCAGTAGGCAACATTTTTTCGAGTTCGTCAATGAGTTGACTTTTACCGCCAACCCATTTTACAAACGGTTTTAATGCAATAGAATTATCAGAATTATCCCTAACTGTACGTTTATCTATCGGTTTTAAAGCATCTTTAGGAATAATCCACATATTTCCGATCATTGTTGCACCTGCAATTCTGTTTTCACTACAAAGAACAGCCACACGCCTTTGAGATATATTCCATTTATCTGCTGCCTCTTTGGCTGATATAAAACTCAACATTGCAATTCTCCATTCTATAATTAACATTATATTCTAAAACTCGAATAATAGCAAGTGCATATTAAAAAACATATTTAATATTAAATAAAAATTTAAACAAAAAAAATGCCCTGCCATTGCCGTTGTTTTGCTGAGGTTCAACCTGAAAAATACAGGTGGGTGATCTGCCGAATACCATCTGTCTTTTACGCGGAGAAAAATCTCGTTGACTTAAATAAAAAGCCGTAGTAAACCCGACATCGGTATTAGGACGCAATCCCCTTTTACGAAACGTAGTTGACGCAAATGCAAAACTTATCGTGCAAGGAAGGGCATCAGATTTAGTGTATTGTTACTATATTTTATTATTTTTTAAGTATTGATTTAAACTTAAAAGTTATTCTTGTAATTCTCTTCATACAACTAGAGTAGTCTTTATGCCTGCGTTAATCGCGCACAGTCAGTTTCAATTATTCAACCCAACTTTAATAAATACGGTTATATAAACGTATTACGGTTAAACAAAATACAAGTAAATTTAATACAATTTTATTTAATCGCTTATAACCGTAGTTATGGGACGTTTTACGTCATTAAATTTAGTTGTTTACGCTATTATATTTCACTCAAGTCTAAACTAACTACATATAAAATCGCTTGTCCAGTGCTGTGATATATAAACGTAAATAACTGTGGTTAATTACGTTAAATACGCTTACGTCGTTATTTAACGTAATAAATATAAGTATTACATACAACGGTATTAACAAAATTGCAATGTAATTTGCTCCCATTAAGTGAAGTTATATGCCGTTTATTATAATGAAAACTTAACAGACGTTACTGAGAATTCAATCATAAACGACATAGAAAAAATTGATTTTATACGTTTATTTTTTTAACAACGAAGCGGCGTCCTTATCTACTATTACCGTACAGTCGGGATGGCGTTGCAATATGCTTGCAGGACAATCGTTGCTGACTTCGCCCTGCGTCATACGCTTGACCGCCTGCGCCTTGTTAAGCCCGCTTGCAAGCATAATAACACGCTTTGCTTGCATAATTTCCGCTATTCCCATAGTAATTGCCTGACGCGGCACCTGCTCTCCGTCATAAAACAAACGGGAATTGTCGCGTATTGTACTCTCCGCCAAATCCACGACGTGAGTAAGACTGTCGAACGGTGTGTTCGGTTCGTTAAAACCTATATGTCCGTTACTGCCCAATCCCAAAATCTGCACATCACGGTCGGTATCGTTTAACAATTTAGAGTAACGGCTGCACTCGTCCAAAAGATTACTCGCTTTGCCGTTAGGTATGTGCGTGTTATTTTTGTCGATGTCGACTCTGTCAAACAATTCTCTGCGCATAAAATACGCGTAACTTTGCTCATTCTTCTTATCTAAACCCACATACTCATCCAAGTTCACAGCAGAAACGTTTTTAAAGGAAAGTTTTTTATCTTTACAAAATTCGGCAAGCATTTCATAACAGCCGATAGGAGTAGATCCCGTTGCAAGTCCCAGTGTTGCGCAGGGATTACTTTCTACTACTTCTGCTACCATTTCCGCCGCTGTTCTGCTCAATTCTTCGTAATTATCGACTACAATTATCTTCATTTGTTCTACCCTCTTTCTCGTTAAATTATACCACACGGAACTACGACTTGCAACAAAAAACGCATTATGCCTACTTGATAACATAATGCGTTTTGATAAATATTAAATTTGCTGATTTTGATAGTTAAAAATTACTTGCTTTTTAATAGACTTGGCGCCGCTTACCATTTGGGACGTATAAAACGTTTTTCCTCTTCTTTAAGGTCAAGACCCAATGTACCGCCCGGATTCATTACGTTTTCGGGGTCGAAGTGGTTTTTAAGCAGTTTATAAACATCCATTTGACGTGTGCCTATTTGTCCTTCGAGCCACGGTGCAAAGAACTTGCCTATTCCGTGATGGTGAGAAATTGCCGCGCCGCTCTTTTGGATATGGTCGAGTATACCGCTCCAATAATTTACAAAGTCATCCAGCGTATTCATCTTTGCAATAAATATAAAATAAAGGTTTGCCCCTTGAGGATAACAGTGCGACATATGCGTCATACAAATCGTATTAGGACGGCTATGACAATACTCCCTAACCATTTGATGAACGCTTTCCATTTGGCTCCACGTTACAGAACATTCCAATGTGTCCGTCATAACACCGAAATCCTGCATTGTATCGCGCAAATACGGGTCGTTGAAACGTCCTTTTTCCCAAGCGGAAGTAACCATTCCCGTAAGGCTCATTGCCTTGTGTTTTTTGCAAATGCGTTTTACGTTTTTAGCTATGTTTTTGCAAAAACCTTTTTCGCCGTCGGTAAATCCCAAGAACAAACAACGTTTATGAGGTTTATATCCCAGATTACTCAACATTTTTCCCAATGCGCTTTCGGATACTCCGTATAAGTGCATCATCATATCCGTTTCTTCAGGGTCGGACAAACGGAATACGCTAGGGCGTCCGCATTCGCACTGCATAATTTCGCGGGCGGCATCCATTGCGCTTTCCCAGTCTTTAAACATATAACTGAATTTATAATGGTTCTGCGGCATATGACGGAAAACTTTTAACGTAACGTGGGTTAATACACCGAAAGTGCCTTCGCTCCCCATCATTATTTGGTTAATATCCGGTCCTGTTGCCTTGGCAGGGAAAGGCTCGGTTTTTATAATACCTGTCGGAGTTGCGTATTCCTGAGCAATTACTATGTCTTCGATTTTGCCGTAATAAGTAGAATTTTGACCCGCGCCGCGCGTTACCGTCCAGCCGCCTACGGAACTGTACTCAAACGATTGCGGAAAATGTCCGCAAGTATAAGCGCGTTTTGCACCGAAAAGTTTAACGGCGTTATTCAGAGTTTCTTCCAGTTTAGGTCCGCTCATTCCTGCTTCGACAGTAATTGTTTGGTCGGTTTCGTTAAAATCGATAACTTTATTAAAATGCCTGCGCATATCAAGGCTTATTCCGCCGCAGATGGGCTCAACGCCGCGCGTTACGGACGAACCGCCGCCGTAAACATACAAAGGAATTTTTTCTTCCGAACAAAGCGCGACGATTTTTTCGATTTGCTCCTTGTTCTCGGGATAAATGACCGCATCGGAAACGTTATCCGCTATGTGTTCACGGAGACGAAGTAAATCGAACATTGTCTTGCCGTAAGCCACAGACAGTCTGTCGTAGTCTGTTGTGGACAAATTGTCTTCGCCCACTATTGCGCGGAATTTATTTAAAACTTTATCGCTCAAAGCGCAGGGTTTATCAAACTTAACTTCTTCTAAACCGAGCGGCTCGTCATACTGTTTAAAATCGTCGTCCGTAAGATGAAAGATTTCTTTCATCAATTTGTAAAGATTTTCTTTGGGTATTTTGTTGAAATTCGGATCTCCCCATTTAAAAATGGAACGGTAACTGTTTTTGGGAGGCGTTTCCAAATACCATTTAGGTTCAAATCCTTTGTAAGGTTTACTCATTTTCTTTCTCCTTTAATTTGTATTATCGCTACGCTATGACTAAATTCTTAAATTGTAAATAACGTTAACAGTACAACTTACACTGTTCGACTATTTGTTTATGTGTTTATCCATATGAAGATACAGTTTTTGCAACTTCTTGTACAACTTCATATATACGTTTTTATATAAGTCGTCATAAATTTTGACATTGTCGGGATTAGGCGTAAATGTATCCACAAAACGCACCATACTTTTTACGGCGTCCTCGGCAGAACCGTACACTCCGCAAGAAGTAAACGCAACTATGGCGCAACCCAATGCAGAAGTTTCGTGCGTTTGCACGCGTTTAACGGGTTTATTGAAAATGTCAGCCGCAATCTGACAAATGAGGTCGCTTTGAGAACCGCCTCCCGACACCGAAATAAAATCTATTTTTTGATGTCCTCTGCGTTCAAGACGTTCAAGTCCTTCGCGCAAAGCGTAATCAATGCCCTCTATAATAGCCTTGTAAACGTGCGCACGCGTGTGCCAATCGTTAAAGCCTATTATTGAACCTCTTGCTTCGGGATGAGTAAGTCCGCCTTGCCAAAACGGTTGAAGAATAAGTCCGTCGCTGCCGGCAGGAATTGCTTCCATTTCCTCATTCATAAGTTCCTCAACGCTTTTACCCGTTTCTTCGGCACGTTTTTCGAGGTGTTGAGCAAAATGCTTTTTAAACCAACTTATCATCCAATAACCGCGGAATATCTGCACTTCGGGATTGTAATAATCCTTAACAACAGACGGATAACTCGGCATAAACGTTTCGGGTTCGAAATATTTTTTAGTGGAAAACTGCACAGTGCTGCTTGTGCCGAACGATATACTTGCGACGTTACGGTCAATGCAGCCTCCGCCCAACGTTTCGCAACTTTTGTCCGAACCGCACGCTATTACTTTTAGTCCTTTGTTAAGTCCCGACAATTTTGCGACGTTTTCGTCAACTGTGCCTACCGTATCGCCGGGGTTGCACAAAGGTATCATTTGATCTAACGGCAAGTTAAATACAGGAAAAAGCAATTCACTCTTTTTTAACCAACGTCTTTTTTTATTGAAAAACGGCAAGTGCCCGATTATCGAGGCATACGAGTCAACAAGATTACCTGTCAACTTGTAATTGAGATATCCCGATATCAAGGCCACCTTATCTACCTTCGCCCAAACTTCCGGTTCGTTATCTTTTACCCAATTAGTAAACACCCGTCTGCGTATTGCATTTATCGGACGGGACATTCCTACCAATCCGAATAAAAAACGTTGTTTTATCGGAAGTTTTTTGGAAGTATCCGCAACACGCATATCACTCCACAATATGCAGTTACGAACGACGTTTTTGTCCTTATCCAACAATACTGCAGTGTCTCGGAACGTATCCACGGAAATAGCAATTACGCTATCCATAAGTTCGGGATTTTTGTTTCTGATGGACTTTGTTATATCACACAACACATCCCAATACATTTCGGCGGATTGTTCCATATATCCGCTTTCCTTGCATATATACGGCTTATACTTAATCTGCTCTTTAATCAACAAGTTGCCCTTGTCATCAAAAATAATCCCACGCATACTTTGCGTGCCAACGTCAATAACTAATACATTTGCCATAAAACTATCCTCTTGTATCTGAAATAGGTAATACTTTTACCTACCGCTTGCAAAAGCAATTTTTGCTTCTTGGACAAAATTTACTCCATATCGGTAGTAGTAATTACGTTAACGCCTGTTTTACAAACGTCCTTGATTAAAATTGTACCTATCGGAACGCGTTTGTCAAGAGTAAATTTAGATAATTCTTTTATAAATGCCGTTATTTTTTCTTTAGGAATCTCGCCGTCGGTTCGGACAGATACCACAGGATAGTCTTTTACGGTAGTTTTAACCGAACTTGTTACACTGCGCGTAGGACAAGTCAATTCGGTATGGACAAAATTTTCTCCTCTTTTACACTTGGCGCCGACGACACTGATATCCTTACCGTTTTGTTCTACTTGCAATCTGCACCCGTTAGGACAAACTATACACACCATTTCCATACTAAAAATCCCCCAAGCTTAAAACTATTTGCCCGCCGGTTAAATCGGCTTGTGAAAAATCGACTACAATTCTTTCCATTTCGGGCGGGAGTAATTTTGCATAACGCTTAGAAAAAATTTCCTTGCCGTTTGCCGTTACGGTAATCTTTTGTTTAGCAAGGTCTTCGCTCGCACGGAAATACATAATAACCTTGCTAACGTCGGAATTTAAATCCAGCATTTGCGGAACGGTATAAAGCAATTTGCCGTTTGTGGATATAGGTACCAACTTGCGCTCTCTAATTTGTCTGCCCGCGCTTTCTCCTGCCGTTTCGCCGCTTTCCGAAACATAGTCAACTAAATCGTTAACGTGAAGCGCATTACCGCAAGCATAAATACCGTCTGTTAAAGTCTGACAGTTTTGGTCTACGATTGCGCCTTTGGTTTTGTAGTCTAATTTTACAGCCAAACTGCTTGCCAATTCGTTCTCGGGAATAAGTCCTACCGCAAGCACCAACGTATCGCATTCTACAATCTGCTCAGTGCCTGCAATCGGTCTCATTTTATCGTCTACCTGCGAAATTTCTACACGTTCCAAACGTTGTTCGCCGAAAACGCGCGTAACGGTAGTAGACAAATGCAAAGGGATGTTAAAATCGTTAAGACACTGATGAATATTACGCGTAAGTCCCGACGGCGTAGGCTTTGCTTCGTATACGCCGACAACCTG
The DNA here is from genome assembly GCA_947053925.1 of uncultured Clostridia bacterium. Lineage (GTDB taxonomy): Bacteria > Bacillota > Clostridia > Christensenellales > CAG-314 > Fimimonas. The sequence goes on along the minus strand of CAMRUG010000001.1, from coordinate 324,112 downwards.
CGCGCCCTCAAGAGTTAAACGTCTTGCCATTATCAGACCAATGTCTCCGCTGCCGAGAATTACCGCTTTGCGCCCCGGCATAACTCCGAGAATATTTACCAGATTTTGCGCCGAACCTGCGGTATAGACACCCGAACAGCGGTCGCCGTTTACGAATATGCCGTTTCGGGTACGCTCACGGCAACCGGTTGCAATTATAATTTTATCGCAAGACACCCGTTTCATACCGTCTTTACAAGCGTAAGTAATTTCGTAAACGTCTTTTTTGGTAATTTCCGTTACAAAGCTGAAAAGACTGATTTCTACATTTGTCTTTTTGATTTCTTTGATAAATCTGTCGGCATACTCAGGACCGGATAATTTTTCTCCAAAGCGTACAACTCCGAAACCGTCGTGAATACACTGTTTTAAAATGCCGCCCAAACGGGCTTCCCGTTCGATAAGCAAAACCTTACTGTTTGAAGAAGCTTTTATTGCCGCCGATAACCCCGCAGGTCCGCCGCCTATTACAACAATATCGTATTTAATCATATCTGCTTGATTTCTCCTACTGCAATATAACTTCCGCCGTCGCCTTTAAGTACTTCGGAATATGAAACGTTTTTTTCTTCCGCTATGGTCTTGATAACCAAAGGCATACAAAATCCGCCTTGGCAACGACCCATACCCGCACGAACGCGGCGTTTTACGCCGTCAACGGTAGCAACTCCTAAAGGATTGTGTATTGCCTGTTTAATTTCTCCGAGACTGACTTCTTCGCAACGGCAGATTATTTTGCCGAAATCGGGATTGCTCTTTATCAATTCGTCTCTTTGCTCATTGCTTAATTCTTTTGCGCAAACGGGTGATTGACGAACAGGATTAAAGTTTCCGTTTTTGTCAACCGTTACTCCTTGCGAACGCAACAACTCAACTGCCTTTTCGGCAACGTCAATCGAAAACGCAGGCGCGGCAGTTAACCCCGGAGACTGAATAGCCGCAACGTGAATAAGATTCTTAACCTTACTGCTGCGCTCAATAATAAAGTCCTCTTCGTAACTGGGGGCGCGTACTCCTGCAAAGTACGCAATAATACTGCTTCGTTGCATAGACGGACAGCACGGACTCTGTTTATTGAATACCTCGTTAATATCCGACATTTCGGTTGATGTATCTTCTCGATCGAACACTTCGTGAGCGTTAGGTCCTAACAGTATATTGCCGTCTACCGTTTTAACAATTCCGCCGCCTTTGGTATTTTTATTATTCTTTAACGTTTTGAGCGTAGGCGCAAGACTTATTGCGTTTGTGGGTAAACCGTTGGCTTTGGGGTCTAACAGTAAATCAATGCCCTTTCTGGGATGAATAGAAAAGTATTTATCCCCTGCCATTTCGGCAATTTTGTCCGCAAAAACTCCCGCACAGTTTATTACGCATTTTGCACTGAGCGTTCCTCGGTTTGTAACGATACTTGTTATCTTGTCATCGGTATGTTCCATAGACAGCACCGCCGTATCTAAAGAAACTACTGCGCCGTTTTGTACTGCGTTTTCTGCATAAGCAATGGTCAATTTATACGGCGAAACCGAGCCCGTTGTAGGTATTTTTAACGCGCCGACGGCAAAGTCTTTCACACGCGGCTCTATAGCGCAAATTTCCTTTTTGCCTATAATTCGAACGCCGGCAATACCGTGTTTTTTTGCACGCGTCAAGTAACTTCTTCCGAGAAATTTGATAAATCTTGACGTAAATACCACATACTGACCTTCACGCTTAAATTCCACTCCCAAGTCGCGGCAAACCTGTTCATACATAGAATTACCGCGCACAACGTAATGCAATTTAAGACATTTGCGCTTTAAGTCAATTCCTGCGTGCACCATTCCGTCGTTGGCTCCGCTTGCTCCGTGCGCTACGTCCGAATGTTTTTCGCATAGCAATATTTTCAAATTGTATTTAGAAAGTTCTCTTGCAACCGCGCAGCCGGATATTCCGCCGCCGATCACTACTACATCCCAATCGGTACCGTCTAATTTTTTATCTTTAACTGTCGGTAAAATCGGATATTTTTCAGTTGCGCCGATCAGGCGTATATTATTTACAACGTGCTTTCCGCTCTTCTTATCGACAAACATTTTGCCTATGATAACTATATTTTGCCAATTATCGCATTCACCGGATATAATAACGCTTCGGTCGTCAGTGTCTACAGACACCTTTACTCCGTATTGCTTATATACCGTATCGACAACTTTTTTATAATTCATTCGCACTCTCCTACTTACGTTTTTCAAAAGAAAAATTCAAACGTAAAATATGTTCATTTAAGGTTTAGTATTATTATACTAGTTGATACGCAAAAGTCAATAGGTATATTTTTTACTTTTGCGAATGTTGTTCATTTTATACAATTCATTATACTGATAAAGCTGAAAATAATTGTTAAAAATCGGCTTTGTTTCAAGTTAAATGAGAAGTAAACGTGAATATCATATCTTTTAAAATTTTTAGTAACTGTAACATAATAAGCGCTTTACACTTATTGCACTGCTTTTTGCACCGGAGTATCCGCAATTGTAACACTAAGTAAATGGGAATATTACGATAAAAAAACAACCGATGCGTACATACACAAAAGAATAAAAATATGCTATACTGAAAGTATATGGACAAAACAGAAATAAGCGTAGCGGAAAAACATTATAGAAAAATGACGGAAACACCCGTTGCGAAGTTGGTAATCACTCTCGGAATACCGACTACCGTTTCTATGCTTATTACAAACCTTTACAATATGGCAGATACATATTTTGTGGGCAAACTAGGCATTCCCGAACAGGGCGCAATAGGCGTGCTGTTTACTCTGCAATCTATTATTCAAGCCATAGCGTTTATGCTGGGAAACGGTTCGGGAACGTTTGTCGCAAAAGAACTTGCAGATAAAAATACCGACAAAGCAAGTTCTTATATATCATCGGCATTTTTTCTCGGAGGGGCTTTGGGCTTAGTATTTTCTGCAATAAGTCTGGTTGTATTAACGCCTTTTATGAGATTTCTCGGCTCGACCGAGACTATTTTACCCCACGCAAAAGACTACGGTATGTGGGTTTTAATATCCTGTCCGTTTATGATATGTTCGTTAATTTTAAACAACTGTCTGCGCTACGAAGGCAAAGCGTTTTACGCTATGATAGGACTTGTTTCGGGCGCGCTGCTAAATATTTTAGGCGATTACGTTTTTATAGAAGTTTGCGGTATGCGCGTATTCGGAGCAGGAATGTCCACTGCTATTTCGCAAATAGTCAGTTTTGTAATACTGCTGATACTGTATATTACCAAAGCGCAAAGCAAAATACGTTTTAAACGTATAAGCAAAGATATAAAACTGTACTTGTCCGTTTGCAAAATAGGACTGCCGTCTCTTTTACGTCAAGGTTTAAATTCAATATCGTCGGGATTACTGAACAACCTTTCTAAGTTATACGGCGGAAAAATCAGCGAAGATACGGCGAATGCCGTTATTGCCGCTATGAGCGTTGTCAACCGCTGTTCCTCTTTGATTATGTGCGTAGGATTGGGAATCGGTCAAGGTCTGCAACCCGTAGCGTCATTTAACTACGAGGCAAAACTTTACGACCGAGTAAAAAAAGCGTTGCTTGTAACTATGGGAGTGGGATTTGCCGTTGTAACTGCGTTTTGTATACCTGTATATATCTTTGCTCCGGAAATCGTATCGCTTATACACAATTCGCCATTAGTACTGGACGTAGGCGTGCCTGCTCTGCGTTACGCAACAATCGGACTGTTGTTCGTGCCCATATTTACGCCTATCAATATGCTGTATCAAAGTATACGCAAGGCATTGATAGCGTCTGTGCTGTCGCTGATGCGTTCGGGGTTGACATTCATACCCGTACTGCTTATTACAACGCATTTTTGGGGAATTTTAGGCATACAAATTTCACAGCCTATAGCCGACGTTATTACGGGAATTATAAGCATACCGTTTTTGATATACTTTTTAAAACTCTCGTCAAAGTTGACGGCGGCACAGAAAAACAATAAATTACAAACAGCAGAAAACACTGAGGATGACCGATGAAAAACAAATCTTTTATATTGCCGGACTTTAAACACAGCAACTTGAATATCTCCGCTACACTTGCGGAATTTTTGGGAGTTAAAAGCAATAACGCAACTTTGCCGATTTTAAAAAAGGCATTGAAAAAAGAATATAAAAACGTCGTATTTATCTGTTTTGACGGAATGGGTGTTTATCCGCTGACTCAAAATCTTGAAGCAACCGATTATCTAATACGCAATATTACGGATACTCTCGTTTCGACTTTTCCGTCCACTACGGCAAATGCCACTACTTCGCTTACTACCGATACACTGCCGCTCGAACACGGCTGGTTCGGGTGGAGCGTTTACTTTGAAAAACTCCACCGCAATGTAAACGTGTTTTTAAACACCGATTCGTGGACTAACGAGGAATTAGACGTCAAAGACCGTTCGCCTTTAAGCAATTTTGACTACTATTTCGACAAGTCCGACATAAACTGTAAATATGCAATAAACACCGTCTTTCCGCCGTTTATAAAACCCAAAAACCCTCGGCGCAATACCGCATTTGACAATACTGAAAAGTTTTTTGACGCCATACAGCAAATTTGCAACAAAGACGGCAAACAGTTTGTTTATGCCTACAACCCCGAACCCGACCACTCTATGCACGAACTGGGAGTTACAAACCCTACTGTCGCCGCAATGCTACGAGATATTTCTTTACGGGTAAAACGACTTGTCGACGGAACAAAAGACACTTTGCTTATTATAACTGCCGACCACGGACAAATTGACATTGAAGGCTATGTCGAATTGTATAAAGACGAATACCTTTACAATATGTTGGAAATTTATCCCTATCTCGAGCCGCGTGCGATTGCCTTTAAAGTAAAGGAAAGTAAGAAAACGGAATTTGAAAATTATTTTACAAATAAATACGGACAAGACTTTGAACTACATACAAGCCGAGAACTTGTTGAACGCGGCTTTTTCGGCAATGTAGGAAATAAAGCGCAACTTTTGGGAGATTACATAGCAATTGGTACATACACGCACAAAATAGCCTTGTTTACCCCCGACAGTATGCGGTTTAAAGGTCATCACACTTCGCTTACAGAGGAAATGCAAGTACCGTTGATAATTATCAAAAGCAAATAGTTTGGCTTGTAAATAAAAGGGGAATAAATTTGCAACACATAAAATTTAAGTAATTAGACCACTTGTATAATTATTGACAGTTCTTATCAAAGCATTTGCCGAATACTTAACTATAGCAATGTAAATCAAACCGCCGATATTAACGGCGGTTTTAATTTTACAACAAAAACGCCCGAATTGCTTGACGCAAAACAGGCGATTTTTTACCAGACTATTAAAATAAATTTGTTTTTAACCTAACAGGTTGTTTTCTTTTTCAAAAATCACAACGAAGTAACCGACGCCGTCCACGCTTTGACACTTGCTCAGTTCCCACCCTTCTGCCGCGCGCAAATTCAACAGTTCGTCAAGTCTTTGAGCAAACTTATCTTTATTTAGAGTACATTTTATTACTTCCGTTAAATACTTTGTTTGAGACATATTCCGTCCTTTTAACCGTTAAGCCAACTCAAAAACATTTCGAATTGCTCGTGCAATTGTTTTTCGCTACCGTTATTTATTATGAAATAATCGGCTTTGGCTATAGGTCCGCCCTTTTCCATATTTTCAATTTCCGCAATATCGCGGCTATCTACCTGTTCAGAAGTAAGCGGTCTTATCTCGCGCGTTGCCAGCCTTTGCTTACGGACGCCGCTGTTTGTTACCACGGCAAGCAATACAATGTTCTCTCCAAGCAATTCCTTTAAAATGACGTATTCAGACCAACTGTACAAGCCGTCCAATACCACGTTACCGCGGGTCAATTTGTCGCAAATTTCGTCTTTTAACAAAGCGGCAAACGCACCCATACCGTATTTTTGACGCAAACCTTCGCGCATTTTACGTTCGTTTGCTTCGTTTACGGGTATACCTTGCTCTTTTAACTGCGATACGGTAACTCCGCCGAAATAAACTTTTTCCCAACCGAGTTCTTCAAAAAAACCGCACAGAACGCTCTTTCCCGAACCGCACATTCCTACAACTGCAACCGCTTTGTTCATTAGTGTCATTGCCTCCGCAAACAAACGAAAACGCCATTACAAAAGCGTTATCTCTTTATATAGATTACCTTAAAACGCAAAATAATGCAAGCGTACAACATAAACTCAAACGTTGTAATTTTAAATAAAATCAATTTGCGGTTTTGAGGTTAAATTTATTGTACTTTAAATTTTTTTGTTAGTCGGTATTTGAATGCGTCAAAACAAAATTACTGCAAAATCAATTTTGCGGTAAAGCAGGTTTCGCCGTTGCGCTCGCCTATAATAAGCGCATTGCCGTTGACATTTTTACTAAAAACCTTTACGCAATCGGCAAGTTTCAATTCCTTGTGGTAAACGATTTCCGCCTGTTTTACTGTTTTAGAACAGTCCGCTACGTCAATAGCGAAGTTGATATAGTTAGTATTGTTAACGTGTCTGTTTATGTCCAAATCGGTACGGCGTATTTCGCGTTCGTAACTTAGTTCATAACCGTCGTCTTTGCGTATACGCTCAAATGAAGTATCGGCGTCGCAAGGCGTGTCGTCAAAATCGGCTCGGTAAAATTTGTTGATAACTTCCTGCGAAGCGATTTTGCGCGTATCGCGTTCCACTATCATCCAAATTGTGGTAGCAGAAAACAGTTGCTCGCCGCTATCGTTTACGGCGACGAAACGCCTTTCGATAAAAAATTTATTGGGCGCAATAGGCCAAGTGTACAATTTAAAACTGCGTACGCTACGGTCAACGGGCTTATCAAAAACTATTTTATACTTCGATATTACCCAGAACAAACCGTTTTTATCCATATAATCCCAACCGAAACCCAGTTTAAAAGCGTGTTCAGTTGCCAAGTCCTGCATAAACTCCATTAGACTGTGAAGTTTTACCTGCTTGGATACGTCGTAATCGCTTTCGTGTAAAACACAGTCTTTTGTTACATAAGTCTTTTGCGGAAGCATACTAAATTCCTCCTTTATAATGCGGTATTTAAATAAAACTAAATTTGAACCGAATTGTATTTTTTCAAAAACCTGATCGCTTGATACCTTCAGCATCAGTATATAAAAATCCGACAGCACGGCATATTACATACAAAAACTCAAATCAATCCGGTATTTAACTGCCGTATTGTAACATAATTGTAAACATTTGATAAAAAATTGTCAAAAGAATATTCGTTTAATATTGTCAAATTATTCTCTTGACACAAAACTAATCATATATTATACTTATGACAATTCAATATACGTGAGGGAGTAATTTGCGCAAACACGCGTAACAACTACCGTCAGCCGACAGAATAAGTCCGGTACTGTTTTAAAAGATGAGACTCACGCAACCTGATACAAAAGAGGTTGCGTGAGTTTTTTTGTTAGTGTTACTTTAACCAAACGCAAGCAATTACTAAGTCAACAATATACCGTACTAACGCAAATATAAACAAAGCACAACTGCCGACTGTTAAATTTCGGCAATAAATGTTTGTTTGCCGAGCAGTCAAAAACAATGAACATTTACTTGACCTATAAACAACTGAAATTATTTGCACCGAAATTTTACCGTTTTAAAACTTACGGTATATATTGCAAATTTGTTGTAAATGCATATATAAAATATTTGGGAAATACTTAAAAAGCCTCTTTAACAGAATTTTGACAAGACATTAAACTGAAAATCAATGCGGATATACCCCGCAAAAGGAGAAATAAAATGACCGAATACTACCGCTTAACCGACGGAGAAACGCTTGAACAACTGAATTCTTCGCCGAGCGGTTTGAGCGAGCAGGAAGCCGCAAACCGTCTTAAACAACACGGCGAAAACAAACTTGCAGAACGCAAGAAAACTCCCGTTATATTGCGCTTTTTAAAACAACTTGCCGACCCTATGATAATAATTTTACTTGCGGCGGCAATTGTAAGCCTTGTTTTGACGTTGGTAAATAACGCCGACCCGAATAACGAACGCGAGTCTTTTGCCGATGTCATTATCATTTCGGTTGTAGTTTTGTTAAATGCAACCCTCGGAGTAATACAGGAAAGCAAAGCAGAAAAAGCTCTCGAAGCATTGCAAACACTCACAAAAGCGCAATGCAAAGTTTTACGCGACAACGTTGTGAAGTATACGGAAAGCCGCAATTTAGTTATAGGCGACATTATCCTTTTGGAAGCAGGCGACAGCGTGCCTGCCGATTGCCGCATTTTAGAAAGCGCAAGTTGCAAGGCAGAGGAATCGGCACTAACGGGAGAAAGTCTGCCCGTAGATAAACACGCGCAGACAATACAAAGCACTGCCGCACTCGGAGACAGAAAAAATATGCTGTACCTCGGAAGTTCCGTTGCCTACGGCAGAGCCCGCGCAGTCGTTACCGCTACGGGAATGAATACGGAAATGGGCAAAATTGCAAACATACTTGCAAACGCCAAAGAAGAAAAAACTCCTTTGCAAGTAAAAATGTCGCAACTGAGCAGAGTTTTAACCTACGCAGTAATCGGCATTTCGGTATTTATATTTGTATTCAACCTTATTAAAGACGGTTTTAGCGTTAAATCGGTTATGAATTCGTTGTTTATCGCCATAGGACTTGCAGTAGCCTCGATACCTGAAGGTTTGGCAACCGTTGTAACAATCGTACTTTCGATAGGCGTAACAAATATGAGCAAGAAAAACGCCGTGATACGCCGCTTAACCGCGGTAGAAACGTTAGGTTCGTGCGAAATAATCTGTTCGGACAAAACGGGAACTCTTACGCAAAACGTGATGACGGTTGTAGAAACATACGGCGACGATGTAAATCTGCTTGCAAAAGCTATGGGGCTCTGTTCGGACGCGGTTTTGACTGACAACAAGGCGGTAGGAGAACCCACGGAATGCGCGCTTGTCAATTACGCGTTCGGTTTGGGCATCGACAAATCCGAGCAGGAAAAAGCAACTCCGCGCATTGCCGAAGCCCCGTTTGACTCCGAACGCAAAATGATGTCAACTTTACACAAAATTGACAACGGAATAATTCAGTACACAAAAGGCGCTCCCGATATTATAATAGCAAATTGCAAATACGCTCTGCTTGACGGTAAAACCGTTGTTTTGACCGACGGATTGCGGCAAAAACTGCTTGACGAAAACAAGCGTATGGCAGACAAAGCGCTGAGAGTACTCGCCTGCGCTTTGGTAAAATACGACCAATTACCCAAGGTTATACCTACAACAATCGAACGGGATATGACGTTTGTAGGAATGTGCGGAATGATAGACCCCGTCCGCCCCGAAGTAAAGGACGCAATTGACAGTTGCAAAACGGCAGGTATCCGCCCTATTATGATAACCGGCGACCATATAGATACCGCTGTCGCTATTGCGACACAACTCGGTATTATTGAAACGCCCGATCAAGCAATACTCGGTTCTGTTCTGGATAACTTGGACGACGAACAGTTTGAAAGCGTCATTGCAAATTATTCCGTATATGCGCGCGTACAGCCCGAACACAAAGTGCGGATAGTAAACACGTGGAAGAAACTCGGAAAAGTATGCGCAATGACGGGAGACGGGGTAAACGACGCGCCATCGATTAAAAGCGCGGATATAGGCGTAGGTATGGGCATTACGGGTACGGACGTTACAAAGCAAACTGCCGATATGATACTTACGGACGACAATTTTGCCACAATAGTATCCGCAGTCAAAGAAGGCAGACGGATATACGACAATATACGCAAGGCTATCCAGTTTTTACTGTCAAGCAACCTTGCGGAAGTAATAGCCGTTTTTACGGCTACAGTATGCGGCTTTACGTTATTAAAGCCCGTTCACTTGCTGTGGATTAACCTTATTACCGACACTTTCCCCGCCGTGGCTCTTGGAATGGAACAGGCGGAAACAGACATAATGAACAGACCGCCGCGCAACAAAAAAGACGGTATCTTCGCAGACGGATTGGGACTGAACGTTTTACTGCACGGGTTGTATATAGCCTGCATAACGTTAGCGGCGTATTTTGTCGGATACGCATTAGAAGGCGGAAGTATCCAAAGCGAACAGGGAATGACGATGGCGTTTTTAACAATGAGTATGACGGAGATTTTCCACGCATACAACACCCGAAGTATGAACAAAAGTATCTTTAAAATAAAAGGACACAACAAACTGCTTTGGGGCGCTATGCTATGCTCGCTTGCACTAACCACCGCTGTAATATTTATTCCTTATGTCAACACCGCTTTCGGCTTTGCAAATGCACAGGGGCAAGCGTGCATTTCGTGGTTAGAATACCTACTGTCGCTTGCACTGGCTTTTGCAATCATACCGCTTGCAGAAATACAGAAACTGATAACAAACGCCGTAAAACGCAAACGTAACAAAGGCGTATAAAAGCCGCATAACTCCTCACGATAATACTAAGATACAACTCACACAAATCAGTTGTTATTCGTATATTGACAAAGGAGAACAAAGTGGTCTGCAAAGTAATAATCAATACCGACAGCGGCAATTGCTCGCGGCTTGACATTGACAAATTATTAAAAAATCTTGGTTGCGTCGATACCGAGTTAGAATCGATAAATTGCAACAAGGACTGGACTGCAGACGGATACGATACTTTGATAGTATGCGGCGGAGACGGAACTCTGCACAACGCTATTGCCAAAGGGTACGATAAAAAAATCGTTTACGTGCCCTGCGGCACGCTTAACGAAACGGCGCACACGGACAACCCCATTACCTGTTTAGGGAAGATTAACGACGAATACTTTTCGTATGTGGCGGCTTGCGGAAGTTTTACGGAAATAGGCTACTCGGCAAAAAACAAAAACAAAAAACGTTTTAAAAGCATAGCCTATTTACCGCAAGTTTTAAAGAGTTACCACAGCCGTCAAATCAAAGCAAAACTCAACGTTGACGGAACTGTTATCGACGGAGATTTTACATTGCTTATGGTGTTAAAAAGCAACCGCTGCTTCGGTTTTAAATTTAACAAAAGTTACAAAAAAAACAAGGGGCTGTACTTGGTTGCGATACGGTCTTTCGGACAAGACACTCTCCTTAACAGAATAAAAATGTTTGCTCCCTTTTTCAGAGTATTTTTTTGCGGAGTTTACCGTCCGCAAAAAAATAAAAACTGGATGCTTGTTTCCTTTGACAAACTTACAATTTCGCTGGACACTCCTCAAACATTCTGTTTAGACGGCGAAAAACGCGTTTTAAGCGGAGATTTGCAATTGTCTACACATACGCTCGCAAACGAGATACGGGTTGTTAAAACCCCGTTTTTGCCGCGGAACAAGGTTGGCAAATTTAAAGAAAAACACTGACCGAATATGCTCGGCAACGGCTCGGACAAAAGGCAATAAAATACGGCGAAGTCTCTGGTTTCCGCAAGACTCCGCCGCACTTTTCAACTGAATTATTAACATTTTTTTGTTTGTTTTTAACGAATTTTTTACATTAAATTTAGCCTGTTTCTAGCTAAGACCAACGGCTTTTTTAAAATACTCGGCGCTTTTAAACTGTATGGGAGTAATGCCGAATTGCTCTAAACCGACAAGGTTATTTGGGTTGTCGTCGGTAAAATAAATTTTACCGAATTGTTCGTCAAAACTCTGTACGCAAATGGCGTAAAACTCCCTGTCGGGTTTTGCGCAATTGTAGTTTGACGACACGAATGTTTTGTCAAAATACTTAAACAAATCGAATTTGGCAAACAGATAATCTATGTAGGACTGCGAAGCGTTTGAGAGCAATGCCACCGTATGCCCCTGACTTTTAAGTTGTTTTATAATCTCGATTGTACCGTTCAAAACATATTCGTACCCGTGCCATTCGCTCTGTACCGTTTGTAAATCGATATTATACCTTTCCGACACTATCTCGTACATACGCTCGTGCGGTATCTGCCCCGTGTCGACCTTGCGGAATACGCTTTTGCACATAAATTCCTTTTCCGCATTGTCCGTGATATACTTGTCCATAAATAACGTTGCTACATCCGACATCACCACGCCGAAACAATCGAAAATATACAAATTTTTCATAAATCTCTCCCATACTGCGGACGACTTTGCCCACGGCAATTCAAGTATTCCAATCGTGTACAAATATTATACCAAATGCCGCCGCAAATGTCATTAAAAGATTGTAATAAAAATTGTCATCGCATAAAAGCGGCTCGACAATTTTTGTTGCAAAGGGCGACAAGAAAAATTGTTTTCGCTTAAAAGTAGCGCAGAGTTTAGTGAATTTAAAGTTAAAGACACGAAACTTCTTCCTGCACACTCAATGTTAGGCTTTAATACTACATACAGCGGGGGCGGCAAATCTTGTTGAAAATGACGACAATAAGAATCCACCAGCTCAGCTGGTGGTTTTTCATTGGAGGGTAAAACCCTCCTTTGGTCGCTAAGAGAAATCTCTTTCTTGTGAGCCTGGCGGCTGTCTTGCGTTAGCGAGCCGGTTTACTTCTTGAACGGGTCATTCACTTCGAATATTGTCATTTGCTCCATTCTCTTATCTTCGGCAAGTTGGCTCGCTATATATTCTTTTATCTTTCTTGTATTTTTTCCTACCGTGTCTACATAGTAGCCACGACACCAAAATTCTCGGTTTCTATACTTGAATTTCATATTTGCAAATTTGGAATATATTAGTACACTGCTTTTTCCTTTGAGATATCCCATGAACCCAGATACACTCATCTTCGGGAGTATTTTCAAACACATGTGTACGTGGTCTGGGCACACTTCTGCCTCTATTATTTCTACTCCTTTCCATTCGCACAACTGACGTAGAATTGCTCCTATTTCTCTACGTTTTCCATTATCATCATAAAATATATATCCGTCATCCGTCTTAGTCAGTTTATCGTCATACGTCGCCGTCAGTTTCTCACTTGCTCCTGTGTCGCAAGCAGCAAAGGCTATAATGATTAACGACAGTATTATTAGCAACGGTATTATCAGTTTCTTCATATCCTTTTCTCCCGATTATTTTTATCTTTTTATTTTAACCGCTACTAGTATCCCCCCCCCGTCGTTTGTCAAGGGTTATTGTTAAAGAGATGAATAAAAAAGCGCCGTTCCTAAACTAGAACGGCATTTATAAAAACTTTTCCGTTTGTAATTACTCAAAACGTAATATTCTATTTAATCTGCAAAAAATTACACATTGACAAACAGATTACGCAGCAGACGCTCATAGATTTGCTATTTATTGTATCCTTTGGGGTTTTTGGATTGCCAGTTCCACAGCGACGAACACATATCGTCCATTGTAAGGTCGGCTTGCCAGTCAAGTTCTTTTTTCGCCTTGGAACAGTCGGCATAGCAAGCGGCAATATCGCCGTCGCGTCTTGGCGCAATGACGTAGGGTATCGGGTGTCCGCAGGCTTTTTCAAACGCGCCTATTACCTGAAGTACGCTGTACCCGTTGCCCGTTCCGAGATTATACACATACACCCCCGAGTGTTTTACTCCGTTGATTGCCGCAACGTGTCCCTTAGCAAGGTCTACAACGTGGATATAGTCGCGCACGCCCGTTCCGTCGGGAGTTTTGTAGTCGTTGCCGAAAACGTTTACCTTGGGCAACTCGCCTATTGCCACCTTTGCAACAAAGGGAGTTAAATTGTTTGGGATACCTTTTGGGTCTTCGCCTATCAGTCCGCTTGAATGCGCGCCGACAGGGTTAAAATACCTTAGAAGCACTACCGTCCAGTCGTTATCCGATTTGTACAAATCGGACAGGATAATTTCCTGAAAATACTTGCTTGTGCCGTAAGGGTTGGTTGTGCCGCCCGTCTTACACGTTTCGGTTATGGGCAAAGTTTCGGGGTCTCCGTATACCGTTGCGGACGAAGAGAAAATTATTTTTTTACAGCCGTATTCGCGCATAGTTTCGAGCAGTACAATTGTGCCGTACAGATTGTTGTCGTAGTACTCCAACGGTTTGGCGCAACTTTCGCCCACTGCTTTCAGTCCTGCAAAATGAATTACGCAATCTACAGATTGTTCGGCAAAAACTTTTTTCAGCAGATTGCGGTCGCGGACGTCGCCTTCGTAAAAAATAACATCCTTACCCGTAATAAGTTTGATACGGTTAAGCACTTCAGGCGAAGAGTTGGAAAAATTGTCTATCGCTACGACTTCGTAGCCTTTTTCCAGCAGTTCCACACAGGTGTGAGAGCCGATATATCCCGTTCCGCCGCTGACAAGAATTTTCATATTTTTCTCCTTTTATTTTACTAAAAACTTTTTGTATTAAAAATGCTAGTATATGGGTTATTTACAGTAATTATACAATTAAACTTTTAAAAAGGCAATGCTACATTTAAAATTATTGAGAGTAATTTTTTACAATACAACTTGCAATTAACTGCGGTTCAATATTTTTCAAGAAAAAAACTTCCGTTTGCGGTTGACAATTAATTTGACGCAGTTGTTTTAATGTAAAAACAGGCAGTAAAAAGACGCGCAATCGTAATGACTGCGCGCCTTGTTGGTTACACAAGCAATTACTTGCTTGTACGAGAGGCTTTTAATTCTGCAAGTTTTGCTTTTGCAGTTTCTTCGGCTTGCGCAATGGCTTGTTCCATTTGCGTTTTTGCCGACGCCGCGTTTTCTAACAGCGTTTGCTTGCTTTGTTCTATTTGGGCAAGTTCTTCCTTGCTTAAATCTTTTTCGATATCGGCAAGTACCTTGTCGGCTTTGTCGGAGGCTTGTTTAGCAAGTCCGCGAATTTCGTCGGAAGTAATTCTGCCGTCGGCAAGAATATCTGTAATGGATTTACACAAATCAGTCAAATCTTTAAACGCTATGCTAGCCAAATTTTTGATTGCTTCGGGCAGAGCGTCTACAATGCTGTTGATTCCGTCTGCTATGGCTTGAATTTGGTCTTGATACGTTTCGGACAATTCGGCAATTTTTGTTTGCAATTCGGTATCGATTTCGTCAAGAGCCGCGTCGAGTTTGGTTTTAAGTTCGTCGAGTTCTGCCGCCGCATTGCTGTTTTTAAACAACTTGTCGGCGTAGGCGTAGATACTGTTCATCGTTACTTCGCCGTCGGAATTTTTAAGGTCGTCAACCGTTACGCTTGAACCGAACGCCGTCAAAACGGCTTGTATCTGTTCGCTGTTTAATGCCGTGTCATTAAGTTTTTCCACATAAGCAAGCGCGCTTGCAGTAGCATTGAGAGCGCGGTTTGCTGTTCTGTACGATTGGTACAATGCACCGTAGTAAGCCGTATTGAGATGAGACGTCAAATTTTTGATATAAAACGCCGTGTATACGCCGTCTACCGCTACGCCTACTGCTTGGTCGTAAACTGCGGAAGCCGCCGCTTTTACCTGCTGATATGCTTTTGTAGCGTAAGTTTCAAGTTGCTTGTGTGCTTTAGAAACGTAAGATACCAATTCGGAAGTATCCATTTCGGCTGCCGCTTCAACAGAAATTTCACCTGTTTCCGTAGCGGATATGACAAGTTTTAGTTTAGACGTAGTGAGATTTTGAATAGCCGTACTATCAGGATACTGCGCCTTTAATTGTTCGAGTTGGCGCATAAGGGAATACGCCGTATTTGCCTCACACTTTAAAGCAATGTTTAAAGATTGCGCGGACGCAGTTACTTGCGCGTTTATTTTACCGTAAATGCTTTCGTCCTTACTGCTCTTGTCGGAAGAAACCGTAGTTTGCACTACTGTGTTATCTTCGCTGATATAGCCGAGTTCTTTGGCAAGTTCCAGTATCTTGGCGGTGGCAACTTCGACGTCGGCTCCGACAATGCCGTCTTCGCCGTACAGGAGTACCTGTCCGTCTTCGTTTGCACCGTAAACGCTGATTACTTTATTGTTCTTGTCGAGCGTAAATTCGATTGACGGGTTAATGTCCATTGACACAAATGCCGCCGCTTCGTCTTTGTTTTTAAACAAATCGCAAGCGACAAGCGAAATGCCCATCGTAAATACGCACGCTATCGTCAAAATAACGGATAATATTTTTTTCATAACAATTCTCCTTGTAGAATTTATTTTCGCATATTAAACAATTTACAGTTTAATTTTGTTGCAATCTTTTTAAATTTTTTATTTAAATTAAATTTACGCTAAACGTTACTGGTCTACTGTTAACACTCTTAAAGCTTACAAATGTATTTTAGTAACCGTCATATAGACTTAGTAATCAAATGCGCCTATTGCACAAAGCCGAACAAATATCTTTTGATTAGTTCTGAAATATTGCGCGTAATTAAACGCCGAAAGCCTTTGTTAATTTAATGCGTTACCTGCCAGTATTCGTTTAAAGAACCGTACTGACTTATTATACCGTTAATAAACTCGCTGTAATCGCCTGCGGAAATTTCTTCGCGCGCTTTAACGTATATTTCGTTATATTCGGCAAGCCGCCGTTCAAAATTTCTTTGAAGTGCGCCTGCAGTTTTAGCGACATATTCTTCTACGGTTGCCGGAAGTTTCATAAGTTCGCCGATTGTTTCGTCCATGACGCCTGCAATCTCCATTATATCCGATAAGATATCCGAAAACATACCGACGATATTTTCCGTTATACTATCCAGCCAAACTTTAAGTTCTTCAAGCGGAACTGGAAGTTGACTGTATTTGGTATTTGCGGCAAACAGTTCCCACTTATTGGCAAATTCCGCGCCGTACTGTTGTTTGTACGAAGCAAGTTCCGCTTCCATTTGCGACATTAAAGCACTGAAATCAACGGAATATTGAGACGCATCGGGATAAAAAGTTTTTACGCTCCAATAGTCTTTTAACAAAGTTGACGGATTATCTTCGCTTTCTTCTATATTTCCGTTCAGTTCGTACAATTTACTGACTGCGGTTGCGTTTTGTATTATTCGGTCAATATTTTCGCGGATATGACTGAGCATAAATTCGTCATAGTCGCCCACGAGTTTTTTGTAAGACGACTGTAGTTGCTCTTTTGTCATACTTTGGGCGTTTCTTTGAGAAACAAGCGTTTGAGAATCTTTGACGGCTTTTTCCAAATCTTTAAAGGACTTTGTTTTATCCATTCCGCTACGCTCGCAATATTCTTCTACACTGACAATATCCGCTACCACTACGGCATAAACGCCCTTGGAAGTAAAGTAATCTTGCAGTGAAGCAGAGATACTGTCTAGTAATCTTCCAGTATTTTTTTCACAGCCGCTAACGCGTACGGCAGAACCGACTTTATCAAAGTTAAGGTATCCGAGTCTTGCCGCGCAGTCGGTATAGTATTTAACAGCCTGATTTATATTTTTACCTACAATATTGTTACGCACATCCTGCATTGACAGTATTACGTCGGCGTCTTCGTTTACCGCAATTACGTTTGTAACGTTGCCGCGATTGTCTACGGCAAAACTTACGGCAGGATTGATTTCTACGGTAAGCAGACATACGCCGCTTTTAGGAGTAACAAGCACTATTGTAACTATAATTGCTATACACAGTAAAACCGAAACCAAAACAATCCACAAATTACGGTTATTATTGCGCGATGCAACCGCAACGCCGCCTTGGTTTGCAACGCTATCGACAGTCTGCGCAGGAATAGGCGCGTTTTTAACTTCGTCGCTCAATTCGGGCGTTATTTTGTCCAATTCGTCAAACCAGATTTTCTTCCAAGACTTCACGCTTTTTCCTCCTTTAATGCCTGTTGCATTTTATTTATACTGCGCTTGTATTTTGAAGTTACTGTGCCTGTAGGCACACCTAACTCCTTAGCAATTTCTTTGTGCTTATATCCCCAAAGAACGTGTAATACGACTATACGCTGTTCCTCTTCCGACAAAACGCGTTTCATAATCTCCGTTACTTCGCCCGACGGCTCCGGCGTTTTGCTTGCAGTTATCAAACCGTCCTTGTACTCGGTACTTTTACGGCGCTTCAATTCGTTAAGAGACAGATTTTTGGCAATTTCAAGCAGCCACGCTCTGCCGTTAGAGCCGCGTCGGTATTTGTCTATATTTAGTTTAACTTTGAGATACACCGTTTGCATTACGTCTTCGGTGGATTCGTAATTTTTGAGATACGAATACACAAAGGAAAACACGCCGCGCTTGGTCTTTTCGTAAAATTCTTCAAACGCTCGGTTATCCCCGGAAGATATCCGCACAAGCAGTCTATCTATTTGTCTCTCGTCCATTGTAACCTCTAATTATTAAACAAACGTTTTTGCCTATTTGTTGCACTGACTTTAATTATAATATAAATTGTCTTCGCTTAATGCCGGCTCGACAATTTTTGTTGCGAAAGGTCGACAAAAAAATTATTTTCGTTTAACGGGAACACAGATTTTGGAAAACTTAAAAATATTGAATTAACACTTGTTCCTACGCTAAAAAGTTCAAATTTAATATTGCTGACGGCGACTGACAATATTTATTGCAAAAATCGACAAGAAAACGCAAGTCAAATAAACTTGCGTTTTTGTCAATTTAACTATTTATCTTTTTATCCTGTTTGCCGTCTTCAATATTTGTATTTTTCTCGGTATCCTCTTGAACTTCGGTCTGATCTGACTTTTTGTCAACTGTCTTTTCTTTTGCCGTATCGCCGGAAATTCCCACGACGTCATCGACAGCCAAAGAAAACGCTATACCCTGTCCGTCTGTTTTTAGCCCTGCGGATTTGTAAATTGCGTGAAGAACGTCGTCCTTAATTTCTTCGGGAACAAGAATCAAAACCATTTCCTTGTCGGGTTGAATAGTAATATGGAAGAACTGTTCGGCTTCCTTATTTGCCGTTCCGCGGGCGTGAATAACCGTACCGCCGCGAGCGCCGACGTCTTTTGCCGCTTCCATTACCGTTTCGGAAAAGCCGGCATTTACTATACACAAAATCATTTCGTACTTATTGCTGTTCATTATTTCTTCTCCTTGACGGTTTCGCGGTTATTGCTTAAAAATCCGTAAATTAAAGTTCCTATCACGCTTGTCAGCGGTATTGTGCACGCAACGCCCTTACCGCCCTTTATGCTTTTAAATTTAGCGTCTAAAATTTTTAACGCATCGGGTATTTTACTTTCCTGTATTACGCTGAGTATTACAACCTTTTCGCTGCTTAGCCCCAAAAGCCCGAGCATACTTTCGTTTGCCGTGCCTTGCGCAACCATAACGCATTGCATATTGACTTCAAACGACTGAATCAGGTCAATAAAATACTCTGCCTTTTGTCTGCCGACAATAGTAACAAGCAATTTCAAACGGTTGCTTTGAACCGTATTTTTACTTTGTACGGCAGACTTTTTTTTCAATTTGGATTTAACCGCGTCTGTTTTTTCGGCAATTCTTTTTTGCGCCATATAATTGCTCCCTATTTAAAGTAAATAATTTGCTCGTCGTCTGCTTCCAAAATACGTTTCATTACAATCTTATTGCGGACTTTAGCAGACGTAACCGCTTTGAAACCGAGTATTTGAATGGTAATCAAAGGCGTCATAGCAACCATTGCGACAACACCGAACGCATCGGTTAAAATTCGGCTGGAATCTCCGTTTAAAGCCGCGCAAGCACCAATTGCAAAAGGCAGGATAAAACTCGAAGTAAGCGGTCCGCTTGCGACTCCGCCGGAGTCGAACGCTATTGCCGTGTAAATTTTAGGAACAAAGAAAGACAATCCCAGCGAAATGAGATAACCCGGAATAAGGTAATACAATATGGAAAATTTGTAAATCATACGGATTATCGATAGACAAATAGAAATGCCTACGGCGACAGACAATGCAATCAGCATTTCTATCTTTTTTACTCCGCCGTCGGTTATTTCTTCTACTTGCTTGTTTAGTACGTGCACAGCAGGTTCGGCAAGTACTACTACCAGCCCCAACACAAAGCCGAATACGGCTAGCATCGGTTTGTTAAACGCGGCAATTTGACTTCCGAGTTTAAATCCTATCGGCATAAAGCCTACCGACGCGGCGACAAGAAATACCACAAGCCCCACAAGAGTAAAGGCAAGACCTATACCTATTTGCAAAAGTTTTTTCTTAGGTAATTTCAGCACTGTAAACTGCAGTACAAGGAAAAACGCGACTATTAACGCCAACGCTTTTAAAACGTCTAAAAAGTGTTCGAGCAATGTATTCCATACGCCTGCAAGCGCATACGAGACCGAATAAAGTTCGGAATCGAGAATGTATTCGGGCGCGCCCTTTGCCGTCAATGCCAGTATCAATACGGCGAGAATAGGACCTATAGAACACATCGCTATAAGACCGAAACTGTTTTCGCTGGCATTTCTGCCGCCGATAGTTGTTGCGATACCTACGCCCAACGCCATAATAAACGGAACAGTAATAGGACCTGTGGTTACTCCGCCCGAGTCGAATGCAATTGAAAGAAAATCTATTTTACCGTTTTCGATAAGAACAGCGCATAACGCAAACAGCGTCATATAAAAGAACATTAAAATCGACGATAAGTTTTTGCGGAAAACTATTTTGAGTACGGCAAGCATTAAAAACAGACCTACTCCCGCGCCTACCGTAACAATTAAAACCGTGCCGTTCATAACGGCGCTGACCTGTTCCGCTAAAACGGACAAATCGGGCTCGGCAACGGTTATCAAAACGCCCATAACAAAACATACCGATATAAGCACGCCCACTTTTTTGGATTTAGTAAGACCCGAACCGATATGTTCTCCCATAGGAGACATTGCAATATCCGCGCCCAAATTAAACAAACCTATACCGAATATAAGCAGTACTGCGCAAACGGCAAATGTAACCTGTTCCTGCCAAGTGAACGGCTGTTCGCCCATAGGAATAAAAGACAGCACAAGTACTATTACCGCAACGGGTAACACCGAAATAAGCGACTCTTTCAGTTTTAACAACAGCGTCTTGCCCATCATTACTCCTTTTGACCGTTCTTGCCGATATTTACATTAAAGTATAACATAAAATATAATCAAATGCAAGTTTATGAAATATTGTGTTGATATATGACTGTTTAATATTTTGATTTATTTAATAATATATACAACCAGCATAAATACGTTTAACTGCCCCTACTCAATGACGTTTTATTTGTATTAAAGTTGTCATTTTGTAAATTTTGTGCGTTTACAACAAAATGCACCGCAGCATTTAATTAAGTTAAACGGCACTAAATAGAATTCAACGATTATAAACTACTTGACGGACTTTTAGAAGTTTATGTCCGTTTTTTATGTGTGAAATATCAATTAAGCAACGTGGCCTGCAAGTCAGCATTTCCGTCAGTTAAAATTAAATCACAAGACTTTGTATAAAACATTAAATGCTTAAATTTATAGTGTTAAAAATAAACGCAAGTCGAAAGCAGAATATTATTCGGATTAGGTTTCGATACTGCCCATAATCTTAAAAAACTTAATAACAGAATAAAATTTTTAAATACAGTTAATTAAAAAATCGATAATATAATGTTGATTTTTAATCTTACCGGTAGTATAATTTTAAGAAGAAAACAACAATTTTATTTGCCGTAACAAGGTAAAGGAGAAAATATGAAAACAGCTATACTTGTAGTAGATATGTTAAACGATTTTGTAACGGGCGCATTGAAATGCGACAGAGGATTAGCCATTGTTCCGCAAACCGCCAAACTGTTAGACGGCGCAAGAAAAGCAGGCGTCCCAGTTATTTTTTGCAATGACGCACACGTTAAAGGCGTAGACCACGAACTGAAATTGTGGGGAGATCACGCCATTGCCGGCACAAAGGGAGCGGAAGTTATCCCCGAACTAAATTTGTGCGACAAGGATTATGTTGTTCCCAAACGCCGTTACAGCGGATTTTTCCATACCGACCTTGATTTACTGCTTAACGAATTGGGTATAGATACCGTTGTAATGACGGGACTGCACACGCATATGTGCGTAAGACACACCACAGCAGACGCATATTGTTTGGGATACAATATTGTTGTAGCAAAGGACGCTACCGATTGCTTCACTCAGGAAGATTACGATTACGGCATTAAGTATCTTGTAAACACATACGGTGCAGAAATCACCGACGTTGACAGTTTACTTGCAAAATGGAATGTTAAATAATTTTATTAAAGTTCAGGACTGACGATTTTTAATTGTCGGTCTTTTTTATGTCCGTTTTTATATTCGATAAAATATACGACATATTTTTTTTAAACCTAAGTTTTTTTTTGCACAATATAAAAAATAATCCAAATACTTGACAGCACTTATAAGCAGTTATATAATGCCTATGATACCCCCCCCCAGTGTTATATCGGGGTATTGTTTAAGAATACATATAAGGAGAATAAATATGAAACAAGTCGTTCAAAACGAGAAACTGGGTGAAATTGTTTACGAAGAAAGTTTTTGGACAGGAAAAAAGACTGTATCGGTAAACGGTTCGCAATTAGAAAAAATTTCTAAAAATACTTTCAAAACCCCGGACGGAGAAACCGTAGAATTAAAAGGAAACTTTTTTCAAGGCGCAACGCTCAACGTGGGAAGCGAAAGCGTGAGAGTAACGCCTCCCATTAAATGGTACGAAATCGTGTTATCCGTACTGCCCTTTATACTTATTATGATTTGGGGTAACTCGGTAGCATTATGCAAGATTGTTCCGGTAGTAGGCGGAGCAATCGGCGGACTGGTAAGCGGTTTGATGTGCGTTTTAAATTGTTTTGTTATCAAAAGAATCAACAAAATATATCTCAAAATTTTGATTTCTTTAGCCGTATTGATTGCAACTTTCGGAATTTGCTGCGGAATAGGTTACGCCATTGTAGCGGCAATGTCCTAAATTTGAGTAGATTAACATAACAAAACGAGAACTCTGCAAAAATTTACAGCAATATTTATCGCATTATTAAATTGAATAAAAGAAAAAACGTCTTGATTGGTAAGCGTACCCATAGTCAAGGCGTTTTTTTAAAATCAAAAATTATCTGTAAATATATACCGGTTGAGTATGGTCTCTTGTTGCCGTCTGGTTTACAAAGTCTATCTCGTAACGGTGATAACGCGTAAACGTCTCCGCTTCGGTAACGGTAATTTCAATTATACGCATTTCGGGATCGCGCTCTTCGACATAATCGCTGTAATTCATAGAAAACTGCCGTTTGAGCATTTTGCGCAAGTCGGCGTTTGAAGCATCCAAGGGATGTCCCAACGATTTTGCAGTGCCGTAAATGTTGTTAGATGCGTGGCACATGCCTACACGGGGACATACTGCAATATCGTGCATAAGCGAGTTTGAAGCCTTGCCCAGCACATACATTTTGCCGTTATTGTAGTAAGCGTGTACTTCGCGCACCGTAACCCTGTTATTTTGACAGGACGCCAAACTCATTTCTACAATATGACCGAAATTTTCCTGCATAACTTCGCAGGCTCTTTTAAAACAGTTTTCCATTAGCGTTATCTCCGATAATTAAATTTTTAGATACAAATTTGCGTGTTGTTTGACTGCTTTTAGCGTGTTTTACTAACGTAAATTTTGCATTTTATTATATTTATTGTAGCATTGTTTAAATGCAAAGTCAATACACCTTTTATTTTTAGTTACTAAAATTTTCCGTCAAATTTATTAAATATTTTACGTTTTATTTATACCGTTAGCGGTTAATACGCTTTATTGCAAAACCTGAATTTTTCAGTCAAACATTTTAAAAGCGACAACTAAATATTTAAGGCAAAGTAAAAAATTTGTCTTTGCTTAGCGGCGGCTTGACAATTTTTGCTCAAATGTCGACGATAATAAAAAATCTCGGAAGAAAATTTTCCGAGATTTTTTATCTAAACTATGCGTTAAGCTGAGCGAGCATTTCGTCTACGTCTACGCCGTGTACGGCTGCCGCTTCTTCAACGGTTTCCTGATGAGCCATAAGACAATGTATACAACCCATTCCGTATCTGCCGAAAACTTGAGCCGCTTCGGGTTTAACTTGCAAGACGTCGACAATTCTCATATCCTTTGTTATCATTACGGTAAATCTCCTTTAATTAAGTCTAAACTTATTTTATTATATAATGCGCTTTTTTGCAAGCAGATAAACGTTTTTTAATACATTGTACGATTTACTATCTGCTTACGGGCAATAATTGCAATATATTTTTAAATTTAAAATCCCAATCGCCGAAGTCAAACGACCAGTTGTCGGACGTAAGTATCACTGCCGCAATTATGCCTGCGACCACTCCCAGACCAACCAAAACAGTAATAAGCACTTTCCAAGGCGAAACGGGTGCTTTACCGCATACTTTGGCTTTGGTTTGCGCTTCGTCGGCAAACGTGCCAGAAATATACTGATTGAAAACTTTGTTTTTATATTTACTTGTCGCAACATAAACAGGAAGCAGTATGTACTTAAAAGACCTTGACAAAAGTTTTGTATCAATATCCAGTCCGCCGTCATGGTCGGCATTGTACATTGCCATTATCGAGCGGTATATATCGCTACGGGCTTTGTCCATTGCCTGCCTGTATGCTTCTTCCGGCTCAACGGAATAGTTATCCGCCATATAACCTTGAAGATATTCGTCTCCGTACACAACATACTTTGACTGACGTTTTAGCCCCAAAGATTCGAACCGCGAAGTAGGAAAATGGTCGCTACCGCTTACATATATATCGTCAAATACCTTATCGAAAATGCCGTCAACGTTAAACCATTTTACATAACTTTCGGTATACGTTTTACCGTTGCGGCGGACAGTACGCGTGCAAGTTTTTCCCAGTCGTCCGCTGTAATAACTTGTAGTATCGAAATCGAACGTCCAAACAGGCGCGTAGACACCCTTTATTGTGTGATTTTCTTTTTTATTCTTGCGGAACGGATTTGGAGCGTAAATTTTACGTTTTTTCCAAAGTCGCAGTTGATATTCTGCCTGTTCTTCGGTTATCTCGAACGGCACTACCGAATCGGGACGGATAAGCCCGATTTCTCTTTCGTCAAGTACAATGGGAGACGAACAGTAAGGACAGGTTGTTGCAAGAGTCGTACGCGGCAATACCGCGCTTGCGCCGCAATTTTTACACCTATAATACCCTACTTTACTCTCATCCCATTTGATGCCATCAAACAACTCTGAAAAATCGCGTTCCTCTACGTCAGTGCTCTTTTCAAAATCGATTTCGCTTTTGCAGTGTTCACAGCGCAATTTGCCGCTTTGCGGATTATAACGCAAAGCCGCGCCGCAATTGGGACAAGAACGTTGCAACGCCTTTTGTTGAATTCTGTTATCGCTCATAATTTATCAATTGAGTTTCTCTCCGCATTCGGGACAGAACTTGGCTTTTGCAGATACCTCTGCTCCGCAATTTGCGCAAACGTTTTGAGTGCGTACAATTTTAACTCCGCACTCGGGACAGAATTTAGCAGTTGCCCTTATTTTAGCGCCGCATTCGGGGCAGAATTTTTCGTCGTTTGTTTTAGTAGCAACCGTCGCTTGCTGTTGGCTATTTGTCATTGCCGATTGTACGGAACTGTTGACGAATGCGCCCAGACCCATTCCTATAACCGTGCCTGCGCCGCTTTGGTTATTTGCCGCGTCGCCAAGCGCATCTGCCGCTTTCTTTTGCGTATAAGCGCCCAAATGTCCCGACAAAATGCCCAGACTCGAACGCTCGTCAAGCGCCTTTTCGACCGCTTCGGGAAAACTGATATTTACAACCGTAAAAGAGGTAATAGCCAAACCCAAAGATTGGAATTTATCACGGGCGTTATCTTGAATCATTGCACCGAATTCTTGATAATTCATAGCCATATCCAAAGCGGAAATTTTACTTTCGGCTATAGTGTCGCTCATTTGAGAAATGAGCAAATTTGCCAAATGCCCCTCGATATCTTCTAACTTAACTAAGCCGCGGGTACCGAAAACTTCTTTCATAAAGGTTTCGCAGTCAACAACGCGGAAAGCGTAATTGCCGTAAGCGCGTAAGCGGATAACGCCGAATTCGTTATCGCGCATAGCCACGGGATTACTTGTGCCCCATTTTCTATCTAAAAACTGCTTGGTATTTACAAAGTACAAATCTGCCTTAAAACGGCTTTCTCCCTGATAAAATACACTGCCGATACCGGATAGTATAGGTAAATTTTTAGTTGTAAGTTTGTATTTTCCCGGACCGAAAACATCGGCAATTTTACCCAAGTGAACAAAAACAGCTACTTGTGATTCTCGCACGGTCAGTTGAGAACCGCTCATAATTTCTTTACCGTCCATAGGAAAACGGTAAACAAGCGTATTAGAACTGTCGTCTTTCCACTCCAGCACTTTCCACATTTGCGATTTAAAAAAGCCCATAAGTCATCCTCCGTTATAAGAAAGGTAAATTTTTGTTCAAACCTTATCTCTTTAAGCATATTATATTATATATCAAAAATATTTGAAAGTAAATAGACGAAAAATATCACAAAAAATACGGGCGGTGTGTACAATGATTAAATTAAGACAATTACTCGGTAAAAACATTGTTGAAAAACAATCCGAAAAAACACTTGGAAATTTTGTCGGTATTGCAATGGACAAGCAGACGGGAAAATGTCTTTTTGCAACCGAAGAAAGTTTATACGCCGTGGACGGCGCAACCGTTTTTAATGACGGCATTACAGTAGACAACGCGCGCGAAGTCGACAAACTTCCTTATATAAGTCGAGATAAACCCGTATACGACTTTGACGGGAAACTTATCGGACAGGTATGTAATGCGGAAATCGGCAAAACGCTTAATTTAGTAAGAATAGTTTTAAACAACGGAGAAATCTATTCTAAGGGAAAAATCCGCGCTGTCGGCGATATTATATTGATAAAACTTCCGCAGGAAAAGACAAAAAAAGCGTCAGTTAAACAATCGGCTAACATTGCTAAAAAAGTTGAAAATGACAAACCCGAAAACACACCGACAGAAAAGCACAACGCCAGAAACAATGAAACTTTACCACGACCCTACCCCAACAAACGCAGATACGGTGATTTTACGTTTTTACTCGGCAAAACCGCAGATAAAAATATTACTAATTTTTACGGTGAAACAATGCTTAAACAAGGCGAAAAGGTAACCGCCGACATACTGCGCCAAGCCAAACTTTCGGGCAAACTGGTAGAATTGTGTTTGCATACGAAATAACAGTTTTACGGTAATCAATAAAACCAATCATAAATAAGTAGTAGTACCAAACAAAAACAATTGTTAAAAGGCAAATTTAGTGTGCGTTCTTAAACGCTGTTTCACATTTTTCTTGGACATATGTTATATTCGCTATTTTTAACAAATTTCTGTCAAAGTAAAATTATTTCGAACTTTTTTCGAATTCTTTCAGACCAGTATTTGACATTTTTTCTGTGATAAAAAAATGGTTAAACAGTTCTAAAATTGCAAGAAAAATGCCTGTTTTTGTAGTAAAACAGGCTTATCTGGCGCGCCGTAAGGAGAACGCAAGGAGCGAAGCGACGGAATAGCGAGTGCAACGAGCGTCATATAATTCGACGCTCCTTAAGGCTAGGTAGCAAAAAGGACAAGCCAAGGCTTGTCCTAATGCGTGGCGCGCCGTAAGGAGCTCGAATCCCTAACCTTTGGTTCCGTAGACCAACGCTCTATCCAATTGAGCTAACAGCGCATATTATATTTACAATTGCCTAAGACTAAAGAACAAAGATTGCCGAATCTAAACAAGAAAAACAATCAATAATTTTCAACCCGCAATTGCTAATACATTATACAGCACCGCAATATAAAAGTCAACAATTTATTTGTACATTTTGTGCTTTTCAAATTGCATGCAAATATAAAAAGCACTGATTAAAATACAAAACACTTTACTTGGCTTTAGCAGAAAGCGGCATTTAAAACTCACTTTAAAATATTGTTTAGCTAAAAATTTATTGCACTATATATCGTTAACCTCAAATTCACACGGCTTCTCAAGTTTTTTATTTTAAAACTCTTTAATTCTTGAAAAGAAAACTTTTAATTATTCAAATGAAAGCTCACCATTGATAATCTCTTTAAACAACTTTGCATTGTACATTACATATATTCATATATTAGATGTCAATATTAAAAACTGTCCGAACTTATAAAAGAGTTCGAACAGTCTGCGCTTTGGCGGAGAGAACAGGATTTGAACCAAGCAAGGCATTCAAAATATTGCATTTAAGGGCTATAAACGGGCTTATAAGCCGAATTTCAATTTTTGCCCCGATTTTCCCCAATTTTGCGCGCTATACCTGTTCTCCACAAAATCAAATAAGTATATATTATCCTCCACATAAGCACTATTCCTCAAAGGTATAATAATACAACTTCTTACTTTTTATTAATAATATTCTTGCTTTTTTTTACGTATCTTCTATTTTTAGGATCACATCGTCTTTGAGTTATTACAATTTCTGGACACTCTACAATTGTCAACTTTCGCTCAGACACAATTATTACATCTGGATTATTTTCACGAAATACAATCTGACTTTTAGACCTTGTACTTGACATACTTCCTGCTCCTTACTATTTTAATACTCGCAAAATTTGTTCTATTTGATACACATTTTCCAACCATACAATCATGGGTGAAAAATAATATTGAAAATACTTTGTCGCGTCTTTCTTGTTATCAAAAATCTTCTTTTTATCATATGAAGTAATTTCCAATCTCGCTATAATCTTATTGTTATTTGACGTCACATCATATATAGGAACACTTATGTACTCCGAATAGGTTGTACTCGTATCATCAAACATATACTTTTGTTTAATGTCTATGTTTTTCTTGCTAAAAACTATTCCAGCGGTAACATACATATTGTCAAATATTTTTTTATAATTCGTATCAATATTTAAAATAATATCATTTTGGGAATATCGAGGAGGGATATTGCAATTAGGAGAGTAAGAAAACCCGATAGTATTATAATTTCCCATAGAATCTTTGCGAACTATGCTTACGAGAATATCTTGTTCTTTTTTAAATTCATGAAAAAAATTAAGTATACCTTGACAAACACGTCTACATTCATGATCAAAGCCCCATAGCCCAAATCTTAATTGTTTGTTCGCAGCTTCTTTTCTAAATTCTATATAGTTATCATAATTTCCTTCAAAATGTGACTGCATTACATTATTAATCTTTGTTATTTTATTAAGTTTCCGTGTTGCTGTTATATTTTTAGCATCTATAAACACATATATAATTGACGCAATAACAAATATGACACCCAATACCATCAATCCAAAAAACAATTCTCTGTTTTTATCAACCAAGAAATTATTCCAGTCAATAATAGCCGATAAAATTCCAATACCGATGGGCGGAACAATTGTCAAAAGTACTTTGAACAACGCATATAAAAACTTTTTTACGTTCATATCTCCTCTCTCGTACCAATATCCAACAAACTTATTTTTCGATAGTATAACCCGTAAAATCAACATCAATATACCTTATAATAAAAGGAATTGTCAAGTATATTTATCTTTTTCATGAAGGCTAATATTCACAATGTGCATTTTCACTTTCTACAAATATTATGTTGACTTTTTCCTTGTGTGTTTTAGTCTATAAGTGTTGAGAATCGTAGTATAGAACAACGTAGATGTCACCGCGAAACAAAAATTTTCATTGCAGTTTATTATTATTTCTTTCATTGTATATTAATTCATAGTACAGTTTATCTAAAAAACGCTGTGCTTTTTGGGGTTCTTCATTTCGATACGATTCATTTTTTCACCATTGACTGTTTTGTTGTACCTTAGGTCAGCAAATGTGTCAACGGGCGTCAAAAAACATATTGTTACATCAATATATATGTATTAAGTTCAACAAGTAATTATTGGGCTTTCTTTTTATGTTTTTTTGTCGCTTTTTCCATTGACGCATTTACCTAAATACATAAGATATATCAGTTTCGACCTATATGTTGCTCATTGACATATACCATAAAATATTCTATACTATCTATACTATAAACTTTATAGGAGTTTTTATGAAAGTTACAGAATTAAGTAAATATTTATCGCAATTTATAAGTCCTGTAAATGACACAAAAGCGGTTTTAATTGATGGCGCGTGGGGAATAGGAAAAACATACGCCATCACAGAATTTTGTGAGAGTATGACAAAAAACAAAAATTATAAGGTTTATTATCATTCTCTTTTTGGCTGTCCTAATATAGATGTTTTACATAAACAACTTTACTCGAAATTTCACCCTGCAAAAACAAGAAGCCTTGAGGCATTAAGTTGTGTTTCACTTGCACTAAATTTGTCGACTATCGTTGGATTTGGCACTGGCATTAATACTGAAAAAATGGCGGAAATTATTTCTTCCAATACATCAAATAAATTGTCAAACCAAAGTAAGCGTACAAATATAATTATATTTGATGACTTAGAGCGTATTGCAACAGACGCAATTAAAATCGAGGATTTGATGGGATATTTTAATCGCTTACGATTAGAAAATATTAAAGTTGTGGTTCTTTGCGATAAAAGCAAGATTGAAGAAGAATATTCGAAGAAATTTGAAGAATTTAAAGAAAAGGTTTTTGACAGAGAAATAAAAATAGAAGAATGCAATGAGATTGTAATAGAAAAGTTTTTCGGTGAAAACTACAAATATGTATCTATTAAAGTATTAGATTTAATCGATAATAATTTACGCACCGCTTATAAAATCAGCATATTTTTTGTTGAGGCGAAAAAGTATTTGCAAGAAAACAAGTTTGAATATGACGATGAAGAATTAATGTTTATCTGTGCATTGATAATTTGCGATTCTTTTACTCATACTATATCCAATGAACACAAAGAATATCTTGACAGTAGAAAAGACGACAAGAATTTTGTGATTTCTTTTCGTGCCAAACAAGAATTGAAAGAAATTGACACAGATGATTTTAAAATTAATGCTATTGTATGGTATGCTGGAAACAAAAACATTTCAATTAGTGATAAACTTGTGAATTCGCTTTATCGTTTATTTGTTTACTTTGATAATACGTCTTTAAATCCTGTTACTGATACAGAATATAAATTTTATGAAGATAAAGTGTTTTATTTGTCAGATACTAACAAATGTAACTATATTAGTAATAAATTCGACATATTGTATTCCAATGAAATGAATTTTCCAGATGATCAGATAGTAAGAGAGATTAGAAGTTGGCTTAAATATTGTCCATCATTTTTTACTCATGAAATAATGATGGATTTAATCAATAGATTGATAAAATTATCGGATACGAAAAAGAACAGAAAACTTATCGATAGTTTCATATCATATAGACACATTGAAGAAAATGACTGTCCTAAATTAAAGCAATTTTACGGTTTACTAGATGAAAGTTATAAGAAAAAATTAACAAGAGAATTTGTTGATTCTTTTTATGCTGTTGTAAAAAATATTGATGAATACCATGGTCAACTATATACTTTAGGTCATTTCATCGAAGATAAACGCATCACTATACCACTATCTCTAATTGACGAGATAAACAAAAATGGTTTCTATATTCCTAATTTGGCAGAAGATATAAATGACAACAAATGGGCTTTTTGTCATTCAATGTGTGATTTTATTATCAATATTATTCCTGAACAAAAGGAAAACTTAAAAAATTATCTTTTGTCACAGATTACGATCAACCCTAATTCTAAGTGTTTGACCGATCGTGTCAATTCATTAATAAATTATAAAATAGATAAAAACATTAACTAAACTAATTTAATTGTATCATTATACATCTAAAAGTGCATACCTATTATTTATTGTAATCTGGTGCGTAATAAAGACAATAATTGGATTCAGTTGAACCTGTAAAAAGGGGCGATTGAGTCCTTTTCGTTCTCCATTCCGACGTGAACTCCTTCTTTTTTTACCCTTGGCTGTTTGGTTGTACCATAGGTCAGCAAATGCGTCAACGGGCGGCAAAAAACACTTCGTTACATATAGATATTTGTTTTAAGTCCAACTGTTATGGTTGGGCTTTCTTTTTATGTATTTTTTGTCCGCTTTATCCGCTGACGCATTTACCTAAATTTGTAAGAGATATATTTTAATTTAGACCTATGGTACCCCCTGCTCTTGCCTTCGGGTAAAAAAATTAGGAGGAAGAATATGCAAAGCATCAAATTGGTTTTTTCGTTAACTAAATTAGGTAGGGATAACCGAAAAACAACAGGTTACGGGTTTATTAAAGATAATAACCTTGTACTTCATTTAGGAGTTATTGACGGTAAAGATAAGTGGTTCGTAATAGAAAATTACACTAAATACATCTTTCCAATAATAAGTAAACAAAACGAGTACAAAGGTTACTACACTTCATACAGCGAAGATACTTTAATACCCAGCAAGAACGGTAGCTACGACACAAGAGATACCGAAACCAACTATCACATCTGGTTCAAGAAATTAGCATAAGGAGATGAACACAATGGAATACAGATTTTTCGAAGGTGAATGTTTTATTACTTTTGAATTGTTTGACCGTAAAGAAAACGAATTAATAGTTATTGTTACAAGAGAAGGCAAAACGGTATATAAAGTATACGACATACTTACAGATAATAAAGGCGAATACTTTGAGTACGGCTTATACCAAGACAAGATATATTTACAAGAACTTTGAAGAAATACAATAAGGAGTACAAAATGGAAAAGTTAGACTACAGAGAATTAAATTTTAAAAATATGATGATAAACGGCAACATCTCTATGATATGCACAGGGGACACTCCTCAAGAAGTCATTAAAGGATTGGGGTTTGCAATTACAAGATTGAATAATATTGCATTGATGCGTATAGAAGAAATAAAGGAGCAAAACAAATGAGATTATTAGATAAGCCCGTAGATAAAAATGAGAAGAACGAAATGTTGACTAAATTGCACAAACATATACATACGGTTTTTTACAGCGAAGATATTGACGAAATATTAACTGCGTTAGCGGAAGCTTCGGACATTATGAGTTTGTTAGCATACTCACGCACAATAAAATTAGAACAGGAGTAAACCAATGACACCATTTATTTTTGACTTCACAGGCATTAAGCCGAGTGTGGAATACGTTACGGAACAGGAAGCAGAAAATATACAGAAAGAAATACTGACACGCTGTCCGTACAAAGTCCCTACCGTTGACGAGATTATTAAGTTAATAGATACTGCTTATACGGTAGACAAAAGTACATTTATTACAGATGTATTCGAATGCGGAGCGTTAAGTATATCTAACTTGGTAGATAAAACGCAGTATAACGCAAGAGAAGAACAGTATAAGAAAGTAATAACTAAATACAACAAGAAAGAGCAAATATTGATGGCAGATATATTCGGCAAGATATTTGCTCTTTTAAGTTCGGTAACTTACGACAACGGAAGATTCGACGACTATCTCGGCAAACTGTTTATGCAATGCAATATGGGTAACAAAAAGAGCGGACAGTTCTTTACTCCGTACCATATATCCGAGTTGATGGCAAGGATTGTAATTACAGAGCAGGAACAAAGGCTATTGCAACAGAAAGACGAAATAATTACAATAAACGATTCTTGCTGCGGCGCAGGCGGAATGATGCTCGCTGCATTAGACGTATTGAAGAATACATACAAGATTAACTATACAAGGCATTGCTTTATTGAGTGTTCGGACATAGACATACGCTGTGTGTATATGACCTACTTACAGTTATCTTTGGCAGGTGTTCCTGCCATTATATACCATAGAGATAGTTTAACAATGCAAACTTGGTCGGTGTGGAAAACACCGGCTTTTGTTTTTCAATATTTAAGATTTGCAAAATACGAATAAAGGAGGTGATAAATAATGACTAATGAAATTAACATTGTAATTGGCTCTTGGGGCAGTTACAACGAGTGCAACGAAAGAGCGTTAGGCAGTAAATGGATTTGTCTAAACGACTATACCGATTGGGAAGATATACTCGAAGAACTTAAAAAACAAGGCTTCGAGTTGGACGGCATAGACGAAGAACTGTTCATACAGGAAATTGAACCTGCCATAGATATAGATTTAGAAAAAGTCAATCCCGAGAAACTGTTTGAAACATTGTACGAGTCAAGCGTATTAGACGATGAATACAAGTATGAGATATTCGAAGCGTTTTGCGAGATTGAAGATTACGATACATTTGAAAGACGGGTAGACGCATACGGCAGTGATTGGGACGATGACATATATCTATGGAAAGACTATGATTGGTACGACTTGGGATATGAGTTAATACACGAATGCAACGACAAAATACCCGATTGGTTAGACAATTACATAGACTACAAGCGCTACGGTGAAGAACTGTCATACGACGGTTTTCACGAGTATACAAACGGAATTATTGAAATTAGATAAAGGAGAGCTATATGAACGACATTAAATTCAAAGTAATTTACAAAAACAAAGAATATGACTTCGAGTACGGCTCGGAAGTATTTATATTTCATACGGGTATCTACCGAGATATGCAAAAATATGGAATCAAAGAATTATTAAAGTATGTAAGTTTTGTACATACTTGCTACTTAAAAGACAGCAACCGTACACCGTTAGGCGACCTTGCGGATTACATAGCAAATAACTGGAAACAAGTTAAAAAGCAAGATTATTACACAGTATTAGACAACTTTTATATTCAATATTAAGGAGCAAATTAAAATATGTTGAAAGATTATTACAAAGGCTACGAAGCAGGCAAGAGAAAGGCACAGGAAGATTCGGTTAAGAAAAAAATGTATTTGGTAACGCTTAATTGGTATTATGGTGCAGATTACGGTTTAGACATTCATCTATACGATTCTTTCAATAAAGCATTAGATGTATTTTTACAAATTATACATGAAGAAATGACAGACAGTTGGATTTCAAGCTATTTGACAGATGACGGCGAAGTCGATGACGATTTTTGCGAATTCGAAACAAATTCGGATTTGAAAAATAACGCCGAACGGGGACTGTATTGGACTGTTAAACAACCGTCTAATTACAGGGCAGACGATTTACAATTAAGCATTTTGGAGGTGCAATAATGAACGAAAAACAAAGAAAAACAGAATTTGTAAAGAACTATCTTAAACCACTACTATGCAACGCTCAATGCGAAGTAAAGGATGCCGAATATACCGTATTAGATAACGACGAAGAATACGTAATAGTTACATACAATAGCGGATTTACTAAACGAATATGCGTAAGCGCGGATAGTTTAAGAGCAATCACTATTGACGTATTAAAGTATTGCGGTTAAAGGAGGAATAACAATGCAGAAGGCAATAGCATACATACAATCATTAAACAAAGGTAAAATACACAGCACCGAAGTAGACGAAGTAACAATACTTGAAAAGATCGGAGATAACCTGTACAAGTGCAATTACAAAGGCACTATCTGTACAGGTATTTTTAATTGGTTTACTTGCTCGTATTATGTAGACGACGTTTACGGAATTATTAAGGAGTAAAATATATGGCAAAATTACAGGAATTAAAAAAGTATTTGAATTATGAATTTTCTACCGGTGTTTATACGGGCGAAGATTACAAGCGTTTTGAACGCAAGTACATAAACTACTTAAAAGCAATGTGCAATGAATACAATATGCAACTTGTATGTGTACACAAAAACCATTACAACTTTACCGCTTGTTTTAAGAGAGATAATAAGTATGCATATTTCAGCATAAGCGATGTTAGATACTACAAAAACGATTGGTACTACAACATTCTAATACGCACTATGAAACACGCCAAAGACTACACAGGCGGTTCTAATAGATATACGGATTTAGAAAGACTGCCTATGTCGTTAGACTGCTTGTTTCAAGGGATGTGAGCCTATGAAAAACGGATACAAGGTCTGCTACCGAGAAAAAGGCTGTACGCAGTATATTAGATACTTCATTACTCACAAGTACAAGGACGCTAAATTCGTTGTAA
The DNA here is from genome assembly GCA_947053925.1 of uncultured Clostridia bacterium. Lineage (GTDB taxonomy): Bacteria > Bacillota > Clostridia > Christensenellales > CAG-314 > Fimimonas. Next base: position 288,034 of record CAMRUG010000001.1, on the reverse strand, counting down.
CGGGATTAAAGAATTATCCGCCTTTGGATAGAAATACAAACAGGATATTGAATAAACCCAAGTACAAGATAAAGAAAATATCCCGCAAAGAAATACTGTCGGGGATATGGCGGGAAATACCGTTCTAAGCCAGCAGCCTACAACCTAACGTTGACGATTAGGGGTATTAGACAACAAATAATTTATTCACATAAAAAGGAGCACATACAAAAATGCCAAAACCTAAAAACTGCTGCGTATGCGGAATGGAAATTCCGTACGAAGATATATACTACCGCAGCGATGAAAATGACGTCTATTGCGCAACCTGCTTTGAAGAAAACATAATTGACGCATACAAGGCAGAACACGAATACTGCAACAACGAAGATGACGAATAAGGGGAGATACACTAATGGTAAAACTAAATTTAGAAACAAAGAACATCGAGCAAGAAAAGATATTAAACTACTTGCAAAATAACGTAAGCAATATACTTGCAGACAAAATTAATAACGGCGTTTACATAGAGAAAGACGGTAAACGGTTGTTAAACAAAAAAGACTTAGATAATTTTATTAATAATTTTGCAAGCGAAGAAGCATTAAAATTTATTGCAGAGAGCGAACGTAAAGGACGCAAAACTTTATGTATCGACGATCCGACAGTATACGGCTGGGCTATTCACTACTTTGAAGAAGACAGCATAGAAGGCTCACTGTATAACGAGGACGGAACGGTTTACAAGAAGGCAGTACCCACTCCGCCCAAAACAACAGTTACCAGTACAAAGGTAATATCTAAAACAAAAAGGAACGACGGACAAGTATCTATCTTCGATATGAACTTCGACGACGAAACCGAACAAAACGAAGCAGAAACTCCACCTTCCTGTACTAAGCAGGCTACCGTTATTGACACCCCTACGCCCAAAGTTACGGAACAACGACAAGCACAGCAAGCTACTTCGTCTAGCGGTTGCAGTCAACAGGAACTGTTTTGGTACAAATACGAACTCATACAAAAGCAGTACCCGAACAGTATTCTGTTTTACCGTTTAGGGGACTTCTACGAAGCGTTAGATAAATCCGCCGAGATTGCAAGCCAAGTATTGAACTTAACATTAACAAGCAAGAACTGCGGAACGGTCGGCAGAAAACCGATGTGCGGAGTGCCGTACCACGCAATAGATGTTTATGTGAATAAATTGAGAAATAAATACGATGTTGTACTTATGCACAGTGACAAGGAATTACAGGAATATCCCAAGAAAAAGTTTGAAGACATTGTACAAGAGAACGCGGACAAGATAGACAAGCTTGCCGAAGAACTCGAAAACGATGACGGCATTGTTGTAGATGAAGAAGTAGATAAAGAAATAGACAGATTAAGTTGCGACGAGTTAAATAAGTACTTTAATAAACTTGAAGATTATACCGACAAAACAACAGGCGAAATTAAAGTACCGAATATAGACAAAGAGTTATTTGAAATACTCTACTCGTTGTTTGACGGGCAGGTAATTATGGGGTGAATACTATGAAAATTGAAAAGATTAGACCTATACCTAAATATATATTAGAACGCATACGCCAAATGGATAAAAAAGATAATGTGCAAAACGGAGCAACAAGATATTACTCGTATCTAACCAAGAACGACGGAGAGTTAGTTAAAGTTACCGTTGCAGTAAAAAACAGACATAAAAAATGGTATTACAAACAATGCGCTGTACACGGAATACACTCGGATAAATGCTTTATTAAAGATATGGTATTTTCCCGTCTTGCAGGCTACCGCGTAGGTTGGTACGAGCAAGGATTACAAAAATTACGTAATTGGTACGAACACGAAGATTGGGGTTGGCAGTATGACCGTCTGTTTGACCCGTATGCGCCTATTGTAAACGAGGAGTATTTAGATAAGTTTACGGAATACAAATACAGCGCTGTTGAGTTATATTGCTACACAGATATATTTAAGTATTTAAGGCTGTATGAAGAATATCCGCAAATAGAATATTTAATGAAATTGGGTTTCGGGCATTACGCTTTATCCAAACAAATACTCCGAAAAGTAGGTAAGAATAAACAGTTTAAGTCTTGGCTATTAAGACATAAAGATAAAATAATAAATAACTATTTCAATATTGTTTCAATACTGCAATCTTTCAAAACAAACGAAAATTTAGAAATAATACAACAGTGTATGGATATACGTAAGAAGTTTTGTTACGACCCAAATGTAAGTTGCGTTTGTAAAGTTATTAAAAATAAAGATTGGTTGAAGTTAGGTGAATACTTAAATATTAACGATGTCAGCAAAAGTTCGTATGCGGACTATATTAAAGCCTGTTTAGCGTTGGATATAGATATGTCAATGAACAAGAATAAGTTTCCTAATGATTTTAAGTACTGGCACGATGTACGGACAAGAGAATACGAACTAAAACTAATTGAATTGGACGAAGAAAAGAACAAAGAGTTTTACAAGTCATTTGCAGAAGTAGCAAATAGATATATTCAATTAGAAAAGCAAGATAAAGACTTTGCAATAATAATTGCCAAAAGCCCAAAGGACTTAAAACTTGAAGGGCAAGCATTAGACCACTGCGTAGGACGTATGGGTTACGATAAAAAGATGGTTGACGGAAACAGTTTAATATTCTTTGTACGTCAAACAAACAATCTCGATACACCGCTTGTTACGGTAGAATATTCGCCCAAGCAACATAAGGTATTGCAATGTTACGGATACCACGATACAAAGCCCAAACAAGATATATTAGACTTTGTAGATAACAAATGGCTGCCGTATGCCAACAAACAAATACGTAAAATGCAGAGAGCCTTTGCATAAGGCAGCCTAATGCTGCACCGACTATAATTTTACAAAAATACAATTAAAGGAGTATATAAAGATGAGTAAATATTTTAGAGCAACGGGATATTACCCGAAAGAAGACATAGGGTTTATTATTGACAGCAACGGCAAATTCAGCGAACGCTGGCAATTAGGTTCGATGCTTGCCTGCGCCGACTGCGAAGTGATTGCCATAAGCGACTACGATAAAGTACAAGAAGTAAACATTACAAAAGCGAATACAAATACCGATTGTTGCATAATACGGGCGGTGGCAAAGGGTAAGCCGTCTAAAACACAGAACGGAGCAAGCAAAAAACTGCAAGTTGGAGATAAGGCGTACATTACACAATAACCGAAAACACAACAAAGCAAAAGCCGGGAGTTTTACAAAACTCTCGGCCAATTTAAGCATTTAAGTGATATTAATAATACTATTTTTATTATCCTTGCATTTGTTTTTTATATTATTTACTTGCTTTTCTGATACCGTGTATACTGACATTTGCAAGCTACGATGTTTAGCATAGGTTAATTGTTGGGTGTAATCTTTTTTTATTATTGTACCATCTTTAAGTCGGATTTCAATTCTTGCAGCAAATTTTTTATTGCTTTGTTTGATGAACAATATTGAAATAAGCTCAACATCGTGGACGCGAAAGCGTCTCAAACGTACATCCGGTACAAACCAAATATTCTTCGCTGTCAATAACATTCCGTTAAAGGCACTCATTAAAGTGCCCCACAATGCAAGCATAAAAATAACTCCGGTTATAATAATTATTACAAGGTGGATTCTTTCTTTAAATGTTATAAACAAAAAACCGACAGAGCCTATTACAGCAAGTAATAATACCTCTAAAATTAATAGTTTCCATTTCTGTATAAAATTAATTTTTATATTCTTAGACTTCATACAGCATCTGTTTGAGTTCATCAACCCACCCCCAAATTTCATTCGTCATATCTATCCCAAATGTAACCAATATATGATGCTTTAAAAACAAATGAGCGCATCAAGTGCATTTGATACGCTCATTATATAGCTCGGTATTTTCTAATAAGCGCAAAATCATTCTTTTTCTTCTAATATTTTTGTCTTAGCCTTTCTTTGTCTTTTTGCTATTTGGCATTGCTGTTCGTATGTAGTTACTTGCTTACATTTGGGACATATGTAGACATATCTAACCTTTATCTGTGGTGAATATGTATAAATAGCCACTCTCATAGGAACAAGATGTTCATCGTGCCCTAATTCGCCTTTCTTAACTAAACGTGAAATACTTGTGCGTTTCAGTTTCGTTCCGCACTTGCAACAATACATTCTGCGAAACAATACTCCAACATCTATTTCCATATCATAGCCATACATAGAATCAACCTCCAAATAATTGTTCCATTATATTTTTAATATCAACACTCAAAGTAAAACCTATCCATCCTGGAGCAAGATTCACTTTTATTTTACCATCTTGAAATATTACGCCACCACCAAAGGTTAACATTGATACCTCAGCATCTATATACTTACCATCAAATCCTATTGCCGCGACACTAACCCCCATATTTAAACCAATACCTTTATCATAGTGAGCGCCAAGATAATCTTCTAAATTACCAATAGAGTAATATATTGAGCGTTCTTTGTTCTCATCAAAAGCAAATGTGGCTTTAAATATTGATACGCTACCATCAACAATAACTATACCCTCATTTGTAACTTTACCAAAACTTGGTCCGTTTGTAGCAAACCATTCCCATTCCCAATGTGGTCTAAACTTTGTAAATATATTATCTGGTACAGTATATGTGGCAAGTTCTGTTCCAAGATTTGATGTTACAAGACAAAGCGTATTTAAACCAAAAGGATTCTCTTTACCAACGCTTGTAAAGTCTATGGATTCTTTGTCTAATGTTAGCCATCTTCCCCACTCGGGAATATAATAACGTCCGTTAATACAGTACATACCGGATTCGTCGTCTTGATAACAACACTTAAAACGGAACGGATTGACGCTTGCAATGCCTGATTGATTTAATGTTATCGTAGTGTTGCCAAATGCTGCATAGCTGTATTTTGCAACAAGCGTACCGTTTTCATCAACAATACCGATAACATTTCCAAGAATATCTTTTACATAGAAGTACTTAGTATCATTGTCTTTAATAAAGCCAAACAATTCGTCGTTTTCATCATACAAAAAATCTAATTTATAGGACGGAGTAATTTCTGTAAGTAATTTTATTCCACTATACACATATTGTGTCGTGCCTTGCGGTCCGGCCTTACTAATTCTTTGTCCAAGATGGTTGTACGTGTATTTGTACGAAGTGCTACCAAGTCCAAACTCGGTCAGTTGATTTCTAAAATATCTAAAATACTTACTTTTCCAGCCCGTAATTAAATTAGGATCTGGATCATCGTAACTGACAACAAATCCTGCCGCCTTCGTTATAAGGTTGCGCAAACAATTATTATATTCCATACCTATGCCGCATAGGTTTGTAATGTTCCCATCTTTATCATAAGTAATAATTTTGCCGTCGTCTTTTATTACTCTACCACATGTATCGTATTCGTAAGTATGTCCACCGAATGTGCCATCTGTGATAGATTTAACTCTTCCTAAATCATCTGTATCATAAGTACGTTTTGTTTGTTGATAATTAATCCAAATATTTTCTGCCGAAACTACTTTCGACATATACTTGGAATTTTTTGAGCGTTTTTTATAGTCGATTGTTTTTGACAAAATACCATGACCAGATCTATGTATACTCTTACGCTTTAACATTCCCAATTCGTCACGCGCTGTAACTTGAGAAATGTTGTTTAATTGTGTTGCCAAATATTTAGTTGTAATACTTGAATAGTAATTACTGTCTTCCGCTAACATTTCTATTTGACCATATAACGGATAACATTCGCTGCCGTTCAAAGAAGTATTATCAATAATTATATCAACAGTTCGACCTATTGAATAATATAAACCAGTAAAATCAAAAGATTTTTTTGCAACAGTATCATACAGATCATCATCCAAATACACTCTCAACTTTCGTGTAGATGTAGTAGACAAAGATGTTGATGTGACTTCCGTACCAAACGCCAAACCTATTGTATGCCACTTGCCTTCTTCGAAAGTCAATCCTGTATTTATAACAGTATCTTTTAAATCAACATAAACTTTTCCATCGCTTTCTTTATACAAACCAAGCTTACTACCTTGCGAATCTTTTCCTTCAAAGAAATATTGCTTTCCTACATTACGATCAATGTATGCACGCATCATAATTGTGCCTTCGTTTGTATGATTGAATCGATATACTAACTGACTTCCGTCAGCAACATAAGCATAGTTGCGTGATAGCAAGTTGAAATGGAAAGACCGATCTTTGTCTAATTGAGAGCCAACATTTTTTTCTGCAAAATATGGAATCGTTCCTTTTAAAGATACATAACTATTATGTAATGGGAAAATATCATAATCGGTAGTTATTACATTATTTGTAGTATATACTACTGTTTCGGAAAAATCAACACATTTATTATCATCATTTGATTTTTCTATAATATAGTCTTTTGATATTCGATAAAAATCGAAAATTTCTTTTTGAGGCATTGATTTGCCAATAGATATCATCATGCAAGCAATTTCGCCGCGGAAATTATATGTATTACTTGGAGAGCTACCTATAAAAAATTGTGGATTAATGCCAAAATCAAATGCCGACAATGAAGTATTAATGGTAGTACGACCATTTAATGTCAAACAGTAACTATGTTTTCCGTTTTCTTTTACAACATTTAAAGATAAAAAGTTCCAACCCTCCGTCACTTGATTTAAAGATCTTATTTCATTACCGCCTGCGTATAGAACCAATCTGTTATTTTGATAATACACCTGTATAACGCTACCATTAGAAGACTTGCAGTAGAATAGGTGTCCCGCACGCGATAAGCTTTCCAGTTTAAACCAAAATTGAACACTAAACTCTTTGTTAGAAAAAGACTCATTAAATGTATAACTCAATTGTGACGACCAAGTATTTATAAAAGGAAGGAAACCATCTCTTTTAATATTTAAAATTCGTTCATCAGTTACTTTAGGTATAATTGTTTCATTTCCCTTTGTCAATACAGCATGTCCCTCAAATAAGCACAGATAATTGTCTTTACCAAAACATTCTGTTAAAGATTGGGGGCATTCACTTTTAGAACGATCTGCCTGTTCAAAAGACTGATAAATTGTTTTATTGCCATAGTTACGTTTTTGAAATATAATATTGCCATTAACATCGTAACTGTTATCTATGCTACTGTTGCTCACAATTTCTTTTATACAATTTCCATCGTGATCATACACATATTTTATGAGTTCATTACCTGCACCATCCATCACTTTTGTCAACCTTTGTAAAGAATCGTATTCATAGATATATTTAAGCAATTTTTTACTTTTATTTGGAGCAAGATAATTAACTTTTATTATATTACCGAAGTTATCATACTCAAACAGCATTTTTCCGGAATTAAGTCCGTATTTTTCTGCTGTTATATTACCGAATGCATCATATTCAAACTGATACAAAACCGTATCATTCAATAAAATATCTGCGAGATTGTGGTTATCGTTATATACGAAATCATACACACGATCTCCGCTCAAAACTATACTTTTGATTTGACGATATTTGTTGTAAGAATATGTGGCAGACTGAGTTCCGTTACCTATTAGTAGTTTTTTAAGTAAACCATTATCTGCATAAATTGATTCTGATACAGCACCTAAGGCATCTAAAACTTTAATTACTCTGCCGTAATTATCGTATGTAAATTTAGTTGATTTATTGAGCTCGTTAGTAACTGTTTCAACGAACCTACCATCCGCAGTGTAAACTTTCGAATTTTCCATTATTATTGAATTATCGGCAGTTTGCATTGTAGTTTTTACAATATGATTAAAATCGTCATAGACATTTGTAATAATAGTTCCAAAAGCAGTAATAGAACGCTCTACTTTATTTCTATCGTTATATTCATTTTGAGTATATGACGAATCCTCTCCAATTACACTGGTCAAAAGATTTTTTGCATTATATCTCAATGCCATCGTTTTACCCACATTTTCTACTTCTGTGCAATTACCGTATTCATCATATTTATATACAGTGCCGTATTTCTTTTTCAAAATGTGTATCCCAGCAAGATCAATCTCCGTATCATTTTCCAATTTAATTTGCATTACTATTTTTGAAAAAGTTTTATTAGCAGTGACACCCAACGAAATAAAATCAAAGTTAGAATCTACCGTAGTTTTTTTGAAAAAGTCAGTGTCCGTCTCGTTACCAACAGTAAGCGATACGGAAACTTTGCCCTGCGATAATTCTTTAAGTTGTTTTCCCCAAATTATAGCCATAATACTTTCATCTGGCATTCCAGAATAATGAATAGTATAGGTTAAAGTTCCAGTACCCTTAACTGCACTTACAGTATCGACATATTTTTTTAATATTTCATCGTCACAAGATTTATCCGCAACACTAACACCACTTTTTAAAAAATAGGATGCCTTGCCAGAATATATTGTATTTATACATCTTGCTAAAGCCGGAGAACTTTTGGCAAGCAAACGTTTGGTTGTATCATCAAATTCAGTTTCTATGACGGCACCTTGACTATCTATTTGATATAACGGCAATCCATTGCTATCAAAGAAATACGTTATATTAACATTATTGGCATTGCTAACTGTTGTTTTGTTATTACTATACGATATTGTTATATTCCGGTCCTTCAAAAAGACATCGCCATATCCTTCTTCTACTGTAATCACTTCTCCATAACTATTAAATGTCACTTTAATACTCTTAGTACTAATGTTATCTTTTAAAGCGATAGTATTTGCGCCATAAATAATTGAAGTACTATTTAATGCAAATTCTGTGTTTGTTCTACCAGTAGAATCGGTATAAATCAATTTACTTAGTCTGTCTGAAGAGTCATATTCTAATTCAACAATTAACACCGCGGCTTCTCCTCTAGAATAAACTACGCTTTTAACCTTATTTCCCGTAACAATAAATCTTACAAGGTCTCCATGACCATTTTCAATGGTCGGATAATTTTTTATAAAGTCCAATGTCATTGTTTCCGTTTTAGTTTTAATTTTACTTGGATAATCTAGGCAAGCCGCAGAATACTCTGTTATATTCCCTTGTTTATCTTTTACCGTACAACCTTGAAAAATGCTGTAACTGTCTTTAACAATGGATGTCGTAAGTTGTGTTTCTTTGTTTTGTTCGCCATTGATATATTTATCTACAGATCCGTCGGCATTCCTTATTTTTATAACCCCTGAGCCTTCGTCAATAATTTTAGAGTTAAAGTTCAGCCTAAAACCCTTACCAAACAACCCTTTTTCGTCTTTACTTTGGTGGTCGTAAATGATGCTTAAATCGATGGGTGCAAGTCCTATTGTCTTTAATATAGGCAATACCATATGCATATTTGCATCGCTTTTATTGATGTTTACACTAACTGTTCCGGCATTACCGACAGTTTGCGTAATTTGTTTTGTATAATTCTTTAATCCTCTATTCATATTTTTCTCCTTTATTAAAATATTTTTTTGTAATTATGAGTTTCTTTTAACATTTCATCGATAACATATTTCCCTACTTCATTTATATCAACAAAACGGTTAAATTTTTTAAAATAGTGTTCTGCAAGATTTTCGACGATTACCAACTTCTCATTCAAAATGAGCTCGTCCGAAAAAACAACAAGCAAATCTATATCAGAATCAATTCGTTGATTTCCTTTGGCAAACGAACCGAATATGCCGATGTGCAATACGCCATATTTGCCTAAAAGAATCTCCTTATCCGCTAAAACAGTATTGTAAATATCCCTGACAGATATGGGCAATAAATTCTTGTAATACGACTTATCCTGTAACGGTGCATTTACAACAAGATTAATAGCAAATTTATACATTTTTTCCTTATTGCCATCTATGTATTTTTCTCTGCTAGCAAAATAGTTGTTGAGGTCTTTACCGCAAATCTTTACGGCGGGTATTCCATACTTAACCAATGTGTAATTAAACAACATTAGCGAAACAATCGTTCGTAATTCTTCGCCAAACTCCGGCATAGCATTGAATGCTTGCATATGAAATTCTATTGCCTTTTCTATAGGAGCTAAATCATTAAGGTGATAATATAAACTTGTTACTCGCACCAACAAAGCGTAATCCGCTTCTTTGCCGGTTAAAATATATAAAAATCTTTTAAATACATCTTGCGAAAACGGATTTTTATGATTATTCAGCAAATAAACATAAGCGTCATAATAATTTTTTATTCTATCCTCTAACGGCGTCTGACAATCTGCTTCGGCGTAAACGATTTGCTTATATAGATCGTGACGAAAATCGTGTCCAAAGTATCTCAGTAACTTTTCCAAAAACGTTGCCATTCTTTTTCGCACAAGTAATTCCTTGCCTTTAGTATTAGGTGCTTTCATTATTTGCCTCCAATTTTTACCAATGTACGTTTCATTGCTGGTTGCAAAGTTGCCGACAACCCGCTTTCATTTGTTGTCAACATATCGTAAGGAATTTGTATTTTATCCGCCCAATATGCTTGAGATTTTATCTTTGCTTCATAAATATCTACATTATTAGGAAATACCGCTAATATATCTGCATCACTGTATTCTGTTCCTGTGCCTGCTGCCAACGAACCGCACATATATAAAGTAGTTGCGCCCGAAAATCTTAAATAATCCTCTGCATATTTTCTTATCTGTTGTACTGCCTTAACGTTATCGCCTATGGTATGCTTAAAGCAGTATTTGTCCAGCTTACATAAAAGCTTGTCCCACAAAATGCTTGTAGGATAAATCATTACACTAAACACGCTAAGAAATATTTTCCAACAAAGCTTATTGTAAACAATCAAAGGAATATTTTGCCCCGTACAGTAATTTTTTAATAACATCAACTTGAATAACGTATTTTTTTCTAAAATGTTTAATTTTTCGATATATTCGACAATAAATACCACGTCAACAACTGACTCGATTTTTTTAAATTTGCAATCACTCAATCTAATATCTTCACCAACTATTATGCAGTACAAATTTTGTATGTCGATATTGGTAAATTCGCAAATATCGTGTCCCTTAAAATACTGTTTAATTTTGACAATTTTTTCTTCGTACCACTCTGTCATACCTTTTTCTTCTTCATAACAGCGCTTTAATACGTGTTCGTCTTTATCAAACGGCATATTATATACAAGATTCTTACAAATAAGGAAGTCTATTTTAGGATTGTACTTTTGTTTGTGGGATACTATCACTTGTTTTCCTCCTTATCTTCACTATTAGTACGCTTTCCAAACAGTTGCTTAATTATTTGGTTTGCACCTGTTGCCGATGCTCCGCTTACTATACCAACCCCCAAAGCAATCCAAACGTTCGCTGCGTTAAAAATCATTTCGGGGTTGGTAAAGTATATAATTACGCCGAGTATTCCGCCGACGATAGACAGCAACACCGGTATAAACCTGTATGCATCAGTTTTCTTTTTAAAAATTTGTTTGTATAATTCACCGACAATATAGCAGCATACAACTATAATCGGCACGCTTGTAAAATCCATTTTTCATCACCTCACTTGCCATGTATTTCTTCAATGCGTTTTTGAATGTTAGACATACCTTCTTCCACTTTTGCAAGCCGCTCGGCAAATAAATGGTGTCTTTCGTCTAATTTGTTGACGTCGCTCTCCATTCTGTCTACGCTTTGCTTTATATGCGTAATATCCGACATTATGGTTCCTTCATCCTTTCCTTCGTTCTTATTGTCGTGTCTATCGTTACGCCTAAACCCTAAAAAAGCAAAAAGTATTCCGGATATATTCGCACATATACCGACAATTAATACAATTACTTCAGTAGTCATATACATCACCTCCTTATAAAATTCAGTACAAAAACAAAGATTATTTGTATCCGTACAGCAAAATTGTAGCAGAATTGCATAGCAACGAACAGGCCGGAAATCGGTCTGTTCGCGCCAATTAAATTGTGGTAAAATTAATCAATTATGCCCTTTTCAATAATTTTAGCGGACAATGTTTCGTAACGTTTTCTGTACGTTTTAAGCGTAGTCAAACCTATGCCTACCTTTTGACAAATTTCATCATAAGTAAAATTCGTGTCGGCAACGTATAGCATATAAAACACTTGACTATGTACTGTACCTAAATCCAAATCATATATTTTGTAGTATCTCAACATAACCTCAAATAACATTTTGGTTTTGTAATTGGATTTGTCTTTACTTGCGTTGTCTAAAAAACCGTTTCTTTTGTTCATAATAAATCTCCTTAAAATACAAAAAACCGCCCGATACGGACGGTTTTAGTGCGTGACAAAAAAAGAAGTATCTAACCTTCCTTTTATGTTACATTGCGTTATTATTTTTATTCCTGCAAATATAGTTAAAGGAACTATTCTTTTTTCATATTTCTTTTCTCCTTTTTACAAAATTATTCATTTTAAATTTATTAACGAAATCAAAAAAACTGACATTGCAAAAACTTAGTTATAATAGCATATAGAAAGCATTTACGATATAATAACATCTCAAAGTTATCTTAACATAAAACTCAATATAATCAAGACCGTCTCTCCTACTTATGTATGTAAGACAAAATAACGATTTTGCTAAAAATTAACACTTAATTTGTACATTCACAAACAAAATAACGCTTATTAAATATTAGAATTGGACAAGTTGACCCCGTTCAATTTACTTATGCTGCCCACAATCTCTGCACTCCGTTAGCTTCTATGCTTTTTATGCGGTTGATTACTATCTCTACCCACTTTGCGTTATTATCGAAAGCGAGATGGCGGCGATCGGTGATTATACACGCAACGCAAGTGCCTCTGTTATCGTAAATTTATACAAATTAATAATGAAAAATAACACGTTTATTTTTCACTCATTATAAATTATAATAATGATGTAGAAGAATTATTGTATTTTTTCTATAATAAAAACTGGGAGGAAACAGCAATGTCAAAAAGAAGAGCAATAAAACTATTTTTGCTATTAATGGTGTTTATGTTTCTTGTTATTCTTACAGGATGCACATCAACTAAAGATGTTTTAGGTACTTATTCTTCTCCTAACAACGGTTCAATAGAAATTACCGAGTTTGACGGGGAAGATGGGGAGTTTAAAGCATACGGGATCCTTTTGCCAAGATTAAACAACGGAGCAAGTTATTCAACTGCGTCAAATCAAACTGAATTGTTTACGGTTTATAGAAAAAACGGCGACATTTATAGTTTTAAAGCGTCCGTAAACGGCGTCGCATTTATTGGAACATTTAATTCTTCGGATTTAACCGTAACTATTGAAAATGTTGTGTATCAGGTGCAAAGATGAAGAAAACGGTTTATGGTATAATATTATTATCGATAATGTTACTGTCGGCATTGTCTTTTTCTGGTTGCGCACTTAAGAAAATCTCTTTAGATGTGCTCTCAGTTAAGAGCCATAACGAGTATCCAGATAGGGACGTTAAAATCTTTCATACTGGTGAAGAAATAAAAGTTTTTTTCTCAAATGACGAACTATATCTTCCGATAAATGGTTTTAACGATAATATTGATGAAAAAATTAAAAACAATTTCTTTGATAAAAAAGCAATTTTAGTCCTTACTTTAAACGGAGTAAGTAGTGATACAGAAGTAATAGCAAAGAATAAAAGTAAAGATAATGAAACAGAAATTACATTTACTGTAAAAATGGGCGTTTGTGAAAATATAACGGCTAAATTATTCTTTTTTGAAATAGAGAAAAGTTTAATTAATAACGAACAAAATATTACTTACAAGTTTAATTAATAAATTAAGGAGTAATAAAATGCAAAATTCTAAAAGGATTAATAAAATTTTATCAGTAGTAATATTTATATGTTTTTTAACTTTATGCACTATCGGTCTTTATTCTACCATTTTAGCGAACATAAGTGTACAAGTTGATAAACAAATAGTGTTTGAAGGGGCGTATAATGGTACAACTGTTGAAAGCTTTGAAGAAAATAGTCAGGTTCTAAAAGAATATGACCACTCTGAAATTAAATTCTTTTCACAAGAACCTGAAGAACTCGGCTTATTAGATCTTGATAGACCCACTCCAAACGATACTATTGAAGTCGCTCAAAACAAAGTGGCGATAATGAGAGAAAGCGCAAAAAATATAATAGTAAATCATAATTTAAAAATATTAGATGAACTTGAGGATGTTGCTCCCAAAGAAAATTTCATCGTTGAAGAATTTTGTCCAGTTGTAAAGTTACAGGTTTCTGCAAATTATTTATCCAATAAAAATATAAATAAATTAAATTATATTTTGCAACAATCAAAATCAATTGAGGATATATATATTTCTGAATTATCATCCCAAGAATCTATTGAATTGGCAAATGCTCTTCCTGCAATAAATGTTCAGAATATGGTAAATTCTGGTATTTACGCTGGTAGCAGAATCAATGTTGGCATAGCAGATGCGGGAAAAATTCGTCCTCAACTCTATCCCTATGATTATGGCGGTAGAGATATAACTTTAATTGGAGTAAATTCTTATAACGAACACTCCGATCAAGTTGCTATGATTGCTGCCGGAAACAATGGCATTGCCCATAGAAGCAACATTATTTCGACAATAGGTTCACCAAATAATAACCATTACTTAACAGAGATTATTAATAATAATGTAAATGTTGTTAATTTAAGCTTAGGCGATAAAAGTTCATCTGCAGGGACATATACAAGCGTGTCTAAAGAACTTGACTCTATTATAAGAAATTCATTTATAACTATGGTTGGTTCTGCGGGAAACGAAAATTCTAGTAATGAACATTACATTACTTCTCCCAAGACAGCGTATAACGCAATTACTGTTGGAGCCACAGATACAGCAAATGGAAATAAAGTAATAACTGATTATTCTTGTTATAATGAAAAATATGGTATTAGTAAACCAAATATATGTGCACCTGGATTTGTTGTAACAAGCGCCTATAATCAACAAGGAGATGAGGGTACAAGTTATGCAGCACCACAAGTTACGGGTTGCATTGCATTATTAATGCAAGAATTTCCTTACCTAGTGGCATATCCTGAACTGTGTTTGTCTATCGTTACGGCAGCAGCATCACCTATGTCTACGACGTATAATACTACGACTGATACGAATCCCGAAAACCATTTCGATGCGTCGGGACTGCATAATCAAATCGGGTCAGGACTGCTGAATTACGAACAAATGCGTGTGGCTGCGAGAAATTATCTTTCTATTACGCGTAAAGCAAATAGTCCATCGGGTATGTTAAGTGAATCTTTAACTTTTACCGCAACAAAAAATCAAAGAGTGCGCGCTTCACTAGCTTGGTTGGCACAAGGTCAAGACGAAAATAATATCACGGATTATGATTTGCTATTACAAAAAGTAAATCAAGATGGAACAGTAAATACGCTTATGCGTATAAACGGCTCGACGAATAATGTTGAATTCTTAGACTATTCATTTGAATTCGATGGAACATACCGTTTATCAATAAATCAATTTAGGAACAATACAAAGAAAGACTTTATCGGCATGTCCTATGTGCTTATAGATCAATCTATTGGGGGAAGTACAAGCGGCGGAATTCGTACAACATCCCATTCAGAAATTTGTCCTACTGATTACGGTTTTGACAATGAGTATAATTTTAATGAAATTACAAAAAGTATTACTACTGCAACAGGTGATGTCATAAATACTAAAAGTTTAAGATGTGGTTATATATCTAATACATATTTAGCAATGTCTGCTAAAAGAAACAACGCAGGACTTGCATACTTAGAATATGAAACTGCCAGTAACATTTATGGTATCAAATATGATTTAGCATTATGGAGTGATAATGAGTCATTAATACAAAACTCATCCATTCGACTAGAAGCAAAGGATACTTTAGGACAATGGCAAATAATCCGAATATTTAATCCCAAGGAAATGTCAACAAATAAGGATGTTCTTTTAACTTATTACGATATTATTCCTTATTCAACAAAAAATATAAGGTTTATAGTTGAGACTAATCAAGTTCAAAATGAAAACAATCGCGGTCGAGTAGTTATAGGTAATATCGATATTGTTCAAATAAAATAAATTCGTAATAAACAATAATTTATTTCGAAATTGTGCAAATATATTTTGTAATAAAAAAGGATGAATTTATTATCTTATGTTGATAAAATAAATCTTATTTAATTGGACAGGTTTAACCTGTCCAATTTCCTTATCCCGCCAACAAACACTGCACACCGTTAGCATCTATGCCTTTTATGCGGTTAATTGCTATCTCTACCCACTTGGGATTGTTATCGAAAGCAAGGTAATGGCGGTCGGTGTTTATGCACGCAACGCAAGTGCTTCCGCTGCCGCAAAAGAAGTCTCCCACAATATCCCCTTTACTTGTTGCATGCATCAAATGCCTTTGTATCAGTTCGACAGGTTTACATGTCGGGTGCAAGAACCTTGCTTTATCTTTTTTGTTAATAGAACTCATATACCATTTATGTTTAAGTTCATACCCGTCGTTTAACTTTACCCCTTGTTCCCTGAAATACAAGCAGTACTCAATATCCGGTAGCCAAGTATTACGTGTAGACGGTTGCGGATTAGTCTTACACCAGACCAATATTTCCGCAGTACAGCCCTTGCTTTCAAAATACTGCATTATCTTACTTATTTGACTGCGACTGCACCAAATAAATATATTTATCTTTTTCAATACCTGTACAAATTCGTCTAATATCTCATACCGGATTCCGTTGCTTATTTCAAAAATACTGTTCTTCTTTTCCGCTATGTTTTTATCTACTGTATTCTTGTACTTCGTCTGTTTAGATATCTTATACAAATAAGGTATATCCGTATAAATACAGTCCAAACATTTACTCGGCAGTTCCTTTATTGCTTCGTAACTGTCCGCTAAATAGATGTTATCTATTGTATATTTTCCTATCTTCATCTTTATCTCCTTTATATAACATTGGGATCGTGGCGTGCGCTTGGCTTTATACGAGAGCGTCGCTTCGCGACGCATCGCCAACCGCACGCCGCGAACAAATAAACCGAACAACCGGACTCGGTTTAATAGGTTGGTTGAACGCATAACGGCGGCTAAAATGGGTTCGCGCGCAGGCTTTCCGCGAAACCCATTTTTTTACGCCGCCGTTGTTTTAGTTGCTTGTCAGCAATTTGCCTATTGTTTCCTTGTTTACAGTTCCAACATACTGTTGGTCTTTGTAACAAGCAAAATTGTCAAATAGGAGTAGTTTACGGTCGTCTATACCTATCCGCGTTGCTACGTCTTGTTCCGCAATGTCCGTAATAAAGTATTGCGGCAGACCTTTACTGTAAACTATCTTTTCGCCCGTCTTTTCAAGATACTTCATTAAGTACGCTAACGCTTCGCCTAATTTACCTGCCTGTATTTCTTCAAAGTCCGAACGCCCGAAACGTTTATTGAAATATGTGTTTTGGTATGAAACCTGTACCAGTTTAAGTCTTACGCTGTAATCCTTTACTTCCTGTATTTCGCCTACCATCTGCCCGTCGGGTATATTAAACAACCCATGAAAGTGTAATCTTTGCTTTTCGGGCGAACGTTCCCATACGCCCATATACCGCCAGCCTTTGCGTTCTTTTAGATGTCTAAAACAAGTTTTAAGTTGCTTTTTGAAACTTTCTTCGGTGTGCAGTTCGTCGTCATAAGTAAATGTACAAAAGTAGTTAAAATCTGCAAGGTTCGCTTTGCGTGTCATCCGTATTCTACGGACTATTAAATTACGTTTCTTGCGTTCGAGTTGCTGTATAATGAAGTCTTGCATTTGCTGTTCGTCCGCAAAATACGGCAGTAGATTGTCTCGGTAAAATTCATTCCGTTCCTTTTTAGGTAAATTTACTGCATACTTATGCAATTCATTAAAAATATCTTTTAGTGTAAGTTTCTTTTGCTTTTTAGGTTCGGCTTGTTCTATTATTTCATCGTCATACGTTTCGTCAGTCAATTCGTTTTGCACTTCGGTAGGATTATCCCAAAGAGAGATTTGCTCGCCTTCTATTGCCTTAAATTCAATATCTTTCGGTAATTCTTTGTTGTCAAAAAGCGGTATCGCCTTCTTGCCGTTATTGTACCAAAACACACCCGAATCGAAGTCTGTATCTTCGACGTATTCGGGTTCGTATTCCCAAAGTAAAACCCTCGACGGCTTTTGGTATTTCGGTATGCCTATGTAATGACTGCCGTCGAAGTATACTTTGGTTTCCACATACGCGCCTATTTACGTTTACTCATCTTTTTAAGATACTTGGGCGTGTTTTGGTAGAGCATTGCGTATTCGTATTTGCCGTGTTCCTTCATTGCCTTTTTAAGAGCCTTTTCGTTACCGTCATACGCTGCGCTGTTCAGCGCCATTTCGCTGTCGTAATATGCGTCCATTAAGTCCGCCCTTGACATTTTCTTTGCTATACGTTTATGTTTTAATGTGAAAAATCCCATTGTTTATTTAACCCCCTTTTTAGATTTCTTATGTTGCTTTTTAATTAACTGTCTTTGGTATATTCTATCTTCCTTGTCTATACGCTTAAACGCTTTTTTCATATTCTTGAATATATACTTGGTTATCTTTTCGTTATACTCGTCGGGTACGAAATCCGCGGTGTCCAGCGTATGACTGAATGTTTCGTAATACTTATTTAGACAGTTATTTATTAATTTGTTCTTGTTGTAATTTAGCATTGTTCCTCCTTTTAAGCATTGAGTTGGTTTCTACTTATGTTCCTTCTCTGGTAAAAGTTGTCCGGCAGTTCGTCATCGAATTCTTGCAAGTACCGTACATACCCTTCAAACGATTGTTCTGTAGGGACAGCCTCGGTGTAGTCATAATCGCTGTCTAAATGTCTTTCGTAGAACTTCGGTTTACAGCATTGACTGTCGTAGCACGCAAACACGTTGTAGTCCGCAATAACTACATCTTCCGTATAGCAACTTCTATCTTGCTTTCCGCTTGCCATATACTTATCTAACTGCGAACTGTTATTAATCCTGCGTACAAGCCATATTAACTTGCTCGGTTGCCCGTATTGGTTGTATTCAATGTCTAAACTAACCACTTCAATAAACTGACTTAACTCACGTATGTTGACGTCTATGAGCATAGGTCTTTGAGTATCTAAATATATATCCAAATTGTTATGCCCATGTTGCTCATACCACCTGCTTTGCCAGTCCGGGAAGTACATACTCATTCTGCTGTTCAAATACTTTTGTGCTTCCGTTATACAAATAACTTCATACGGCAAATTAAAATGTGTATCCACAAACGGATTGGCAAAGCCCAGTCTATACGGGTTTATGCGTCTATTGTGTCTTACAGAATACCTGTACTTATGGAAGGTCATATCGTAATTGGCGGACACGCAATGGACGGGGACCGTCTTTATTAGGTCGAAGCCGGTTGCTTGTTTCAAACGTATTTCCCGACGCATCTGCCTGTTCCTTTCCCTATTAAACGCAAACTCGTTTGCAAGGTGCGTCATTAGTACCGTCTTGCCTGTTCTCGGCGGTGCGAAGATTATGGTTATCATTTGAGTAGGTTCTCGTCGAAAGTACCCATACTGTAATACTTACGCGTAAATTCAAATTCAACAGATTTTACATAACTTCCGTCCCAATAAGACATTCGCCAAAACACCCACGCGTCCGTATCCGCTCTATATTCACCTTGAAAGTAGTCTCTCCCGCCTTCATTTTGGTATTTGAATGTGCCTTTTTTCAAATCATAGTTTTCGGAATTACGCATTGCGGTCCAATTTAACATCACACTTTGAGCACTGTTAAACGTATGTATTTCCACGTTTATAGCCTTATAACTACCAATTCCGCCTTCGGCAATATTTTTTTGGTCATAACCTATATCAATAAATGACAAATAATTAAAAACCAAATTACCGTTTTCGTCGGGCAGAATAGCCCCATTAGAAAAATAACCTGCACATGCAACCGAATAATATGCGCGTAAATTGTAATCGTGAGCATCAAGAATTAATGTACGATTCGGCGTTTCCACCGAACAAGTTTCGCTTTCTTTATCGTAAACGGGGTCATAAAACCCCGTAAAAATGTAACCTTCTCTGCCCAAAGGTTCAACATCAAATACAACAGTTTCCCCTTTGGCGTGATACTCATTATACAAACAAGTGTCCCTATCATAAATAGTTACAAGATAAGCACCGCGCAACTTTGCATTAAACGTTACATCGCTTGTAATTGCAAAATTATCAACATCTATTATCTCGTCTGCATTATCTATATACCAACCCAAAAAACTATACCCTTCTTTACTCGGAGCAAAAATTATTGCCGTTTTACCGCTTTCTACAAACTGCGTATTGTATTCGGCACCGTCTACCATAAATACGACCTTGTATTTACGGGTAATGTCTACAACAAACGTAGTGTCTTCATTAATAACATAGGTTGAAACATCTACTAAATTGCCGTTAATCCGCCAGCCGTTTAATACTTCACCTTCGTTTAGCGACATACGCGGAGCAGTTGTCGTTTGACCATGTTCCACGCTTTTTGTGTTAATAATCTGCTCGCCGTTTTCGTACAAGAAGTCTACTTTATGCAGTTGTACAAACTTGGCAATAAACGTTGTATTAGCCATTATTGGCAATTGGTCGAAATGTACTTCCGTTTCGCCGTCTAACGTCCAATACTTAAACCTGTAACCGTTCTTTCTCGGGCTTGAAGGTTCTTCCGCGCAGTTGCCTTTTTCAATAACTTGCGTAAACTTCGTATTGCCGTCCACGTTAAAATTAACGATATACTTGTATGTAACGTCGGCAATTATTCTTACGTTTTGAGTTACGGTATATGTAGACAAATCCAACGGTTCGCCGTCTAACATCCAACCGTTAAAGATTAAGTATTCGGTAGACGCGGGATTATTTACGGTTACCTTATCTCCCTTATTTACTACCTTAACCTCATATACGCTTCCGGCAAACTCGAACGTTACCATTGCTTGCTCGTCTGTTTCAAATTGACCTATGAATTGCTCATAAAACGCTATCGTCCTTTGCAGTTCCGCAATCCTGTTGTTCAACTGACTTACCGAATTAATATTAACCTGTATTTGCGTATTCAGTTCTTCTATCTGACTGTTTAACCCCGTTATCTGCGCATTGAGCCTTGTAATAGTTTGGGTATGCTGTTCAATAAGTTCCTGCTTTTCAGCAGTCATATCCTCAATAGTTCCGTCCTTGTCCGCTATCTGTTCCTTTAATAAATCTACCTGTATCTGTATTGCGTCACGCTGACTTGTTAGATTATCTACTTGCGTTTGACATTCCTTTATACTTTTATCTAACGCAGACTTCTCGCTGTTTAACTGCGAAATGGTATCCGTCTGCAAAGTAATTGTATCCTTGTAACTGTTAATTAAATTTGCATATTCTTCCTTGTCCTTTAACGCCGTATTGTACCCGTCATTATACGCGTTGTCTACGTCGTCCTTTGTGTACAGTCCTGCTCCCGACATTCCTTCCTTTACTTTGTTGAAGTTAATTATTCCCCAAGTAAGCAAGAATACGAATGCGCCAATTAGCAAGATACTGAATATTGCAATAAGCACTTTCTTTGTTGTACTCATCAATTCAAGTCCTCCTTTATCTCAATAATCTGTAATTTGAAACCGTTGTCGGCAAAATACTGTTCTAAAAACTGTGCGTTCTCGTTGCCGACAGTCGCAAGCGTTAATTGCGTCTTGTTACTTAAAAACTTAACGGATACGTTCATATCCGCGCTTTTAACCAACTGTCCTTGAGTATCGTAAAAGTCTATTGTTACAACAGCAAACACAGCCCCTGCACTTATCTCGGCATTGAACAGGTTGTAGTCATTTAACATAACCTTGTATGTCCTTTTCTCGCCGTCAAAGTTTTCTGTTTTGAGTAAATCCTTTTCAAAGTAGTAAGTGTCGGTATCGTCATACAAGTCGTGGTAAAATACCGCGCTTGTGGATTTGTACTTGAAACTCTCTTGTGAAAATTTATTAGATATATCTATACTCCCGTTTACATACGATTCCGCCTTAACTTCCTTGTACAGTTGTATTCCACAAAACACGCCTGCAATTATTAGTACAAAACAAATAATGTATCCCCACCATCTCATAAAACCACCTCCGCGTATTCCGTATCTATTGCCTTGCTTGAAATATCCATAGCAATGGTTCCACTGTATTTTAGCGTTTGCAAACTTGTACCGAACAAAGACTTATCTAAACAGTAAAACCGTCCGTTACCGTTAATTGTAAGCGTGTCTATTTCGATGTTCTCAAAAGCATTGTAGTCCAACCCAACTATCTGCTTGTCCGTATCTGTATTTACGTTAAACGTAATATTGACTTTCGTTCTCGGCATCTCGTTGAATATCTTTTTAGCGTCCATAGACAGGGAAACAAAATACCCTTCGTACACTTGGCTGTACCTATACGTCCAAACAGGCAAGCCGTTTAATTTGCTTTGAGCGTTCAGGTTATACGTCATACGTTCCTGCCAATATGTTGTGTCTACCTTGTCTTGTGTAAGGTCATATTTCGAGTTGTTGTCTATTATCCCAAACATACTTTGTGAACTTGACCTTGCACCGTTTTCGTCATAATGGAATTTCAATACCGAATACGTCTTAATAATGTCCGTTACGTTGTCCGTCTTGTATTTGCCTGTTTCAGTGTCGTATTCCTTAATACTAAACAGAGAACTCAAATCTACCGTTATGTAATAATCTCCGTAACCCGCGCTGTTAGTCCTTACCGCCTGCATACAGGACTGGAATAAACTGCCATAAGTGTAATAGTACCTGTTGTACTTTTCGCCTACCTTCCAGCCTATACCGAATATGTTTCTTACGTCGCCTACGTCTTTGTCAAAATACTTGTTTAAACTAATAGCGAACGCTCTGTCGTCTATCTTAATAATAAATTCCGTCTTACGCGTAAGGACAGTCGCTATACTTCCGTTTTCGTCCGTAACGCCGTTCCAAGCAACGCCTTGGGTGTAATCGTAATAATTGAAACTTTTGTCTACGTAATCGTTGGCAATCTTAACGCATTCGTCGCTTGTTCCGTAATACCTGTCGTTAGAACCTATTTTAACAACCGACACTTCGGAATTGCCGTCCCAAGTATCCAGCGGTAAACCCTTGTAGTCTCCCAAATACTGCATACCTGTTGAACGGTAATCTTGTAAAGTTAATTTGTAACTTGTAAAATAGTTCATCTTTAATTCTTGCAGTTGTATACCGTTGTTTTTATCGTTCGAGTAATAATTAACTTCTAAAAAATACCTGTCTTGAAGTTCGTCCCTTTCTTCTTCCGTCAGTTCATCGTCCTTTAATATTTCCTGTATGTCCATTCCCACTTGGTTGTCTATATTGTTAACGCCCGTTGTCGTATCGTCCACAAAGAAATGGTAGTAAACAAAGGCAATGCTTACCAATACGGCAAAGACGGTAATTAACACCAAACAAATATTTGCTATTGTTTTTAATACTGTCATTTAATTCCTCCTTTTTGAGTATTAAGAAAAATACGCCGCCAAACAAGCATTAAGCTCATTAGCGGCGTATGAGTTAAAATTAGTTCAAATTAACGCAAAAGCATATTGAGCAACGCTTTGTCCGACGTCCTTGCGGGCTTAACAGCGCATTCGTATACTTCGCCGTTTTCGTCAAACGAACGTACCGAATACGAATTGCCTTTAATTACTTGACCGTTATCTGCTTTCAACTCGAACGGCGTTGTTACAAGTTCGCAAGCCATCTGGTCGTTAAAGACTATATCCAATACGGTATAACCGCCCTTGTCCGGCGGAATTACGCCGACTTTTACGTCCTTGCCCCTTACTTTACCTTTAATGAAATATGAAAAGTATTCCTTGTCCTTTGAGATGAACGTTTCACGTTCTACCATAATCTTGTTTGCTTTCTTATCCATTTGCTTATTCCTCCTTTATTAAGCAGCCTTATCTTTAAGTTTTGTACCTTTTTCGCGAGAGAATTTACGAGCGTATTCCTTGTCATTGAACGCATCCATCGCCTGCTTGTAACGGTACTGTCCCGCGTGGTCGCTTTGGCACAAAAGATACCCCGAACGGAGTCCTTTGTTGTAATCGTCCAAGGTTTCGCCTTGCTTGTCCCCGAACTTATGTACTTTGGCTTTGCGTTCTTCCGCATAACCCTTTGCGCGCTTGTGGGGCGACATCCAACGACGTTCGCTGTAATCCCTTGTAGTTTGTTCCGTAGTTGTTTCTTTTTGCTTTGTAGCCATTTTGTATTCTCCTTGTAAATGTAATTTATCCGAGTAACGTTCGGACTGACGAATTTATCTGTTAAACGGCGACTTATTTACTTATGTTGTTGGTTGGTATTCCGTAGGCGGCCACCTTTACGAAATTTCACTTAATACCCGAACCCGTCTTATCTACTGCGCCGTAAACATTCAAAAAGCGGAAGGGGGTTATATGAAGGAATTAACCTTTAATTAAAAACCCTTCCACTTAGTAGCCACGAAAAACGCAAAAATTAAGTCTAAATCCCAAAATATTTTCGTAATTTTTTCAAAATGACCTGTAACCGTAGATGAATAGCGACAGTTGAAACGTTTTCCTGTTCCGCAACTTCCGCTTGCGTCATACCCTTGAAAAAGATTTTGTTTACAAGTTCACGTTGCTGTTTAGTTAATGTTCCTAACGCTTTGTATAATTCCTTATTCTGTTCCTTTTTATCTACAATTTGTTCGGTGTCCGCAGTATTGTCCGCAATGTCCCAGCCGTTGTCTACCGAGAGTTCTAACGATTGACAACGACGAGTTTCTCGGCGTTCGTTAAGTTGTTCCTGTTTATCTAAATCTTGCAGTACGGCATACACTTCGTCGGTAACGCAAATTTCTTGCGTCTTTCCGTCGGCGGTAGTGAATGTATATGTTTTCATCTCATTGTTCCTTTGCCCGTAACCTTGTTAGCACAGTTAGTGATTGCAATGGCTTTTCGCCCTTACACTAACTATTCCTTCAAAAACACTCATCTTGCTAACCTAAAATTTCAAAATAGTATGTAATTTTTTTAAAACGGCAACTTTACGCTTATGGATTGTTACTGCAGATACCTTGTAAACAACTGCAAGTTCTCTTTCTGTCATAGGTTTGTCTTGAAGGAACATAAAACGAATTAAATCCTTTTCTGCTTTTGTAAGTTTGGATAGAGCAATATACAGGGTTTCCTTTTCAAGTTTTTTATCAACAATACTTTCAACATCTTGTGTTTCATCGGCAATAAGTTCCTCGCTGTCGACCATTTCTTCATCCACGTTTACTTGTGAATATGGAATTTCTACAATTCCATTTTTCTCTGCATATTTTTGATTACGCCTAACTTTTTGCATGGCGGTTTTTAATTGCCTTGCCTCATCAGGTTCGCATTCCTTAATAATTAAGTCGCTTTCATAATCTTGTTGAAACAGCCTTACAAACTTGCGACCTTTCGCTTCGTCGGTTTCTCTAAATTTCTTAAATTCAGCAACGTTCATAATTTGCCAATTACCCTCGCCGTATGGCATAGTTACATCTTTCCTTACTAAAAATACCTTTTTCATTTTTTTCTCCTTGAATTTTTATTTCGGACAAAAAAATGTCCGATGCGGTTGAATAATCTTCCGCACCGGAAATGGCATAAAAAAGGCAGGTAGTATAACCATTAAAGATTATTCTACCTGCCAACTATTTAAGTTTGTAACTTATTCGTTTGTATGCAACGCCTTTGTTGCATTAAGCACAAGCACTTATTAACGTTCGTACCTTATGGACTTACCCGAACACTGTTTCAGTCCGGCCATAAGCGCCGTAGCGTTAACGAATATATTGAGTTGTATTTGGTTGAGTTACTTCTAATACATAACATCGCGATGATTTCCGTTTACTGTAAATGTTCACACCACAGTTACGACAATGTAATTTAGTCCCACCATGCTCATCGACAATTCCTCGTAATCGTTTACCACAATTGGGGCAAATTACTTCTTGTACATTTACTTCCATACAAGAACCCTCCCTTTCCCATAAATGCAAATAGAGTGTATTTAACAAACTTCATTGATACGGTTGGGAAATCCGTTACCGAAGTACGTTATCTTTTGCATCAGCACATATCTATACAAGCGGAGCGTCCTGTATAAATAACAATAGACAAATGGAACATTCGTTCGACTTATGCAGTAAGTATAAGCTATTTGTTCTTGTTTGTCAAGATGATAGGGATAAAAAATTAAATGTTTTTTTGAATGAAATTTGAACCTGATGCCCCATATAAAGATTTGACGTTTTTCTTTTCCCCTTTTGCGTACAGGGCTTTTTATTGTATTGATGCGCCCATCTATGTCAAGGCTCGAAAAAAACATATTGACATAAAGAAATAAGCGATGAGTGTTTTTTTCTCGTCGCTTTGCTTTTTCCTTGACATATTCGTTCGCATCGGGGGTTTGGTTGGCCCTTGTGCGCAAGGGGAAGAAAAACAGGTGAAAGTAAAGGTGAAAAATGGAATTACATAAGATTTTTTCGATTTTTTTCAAAATCAAGGTTAGCAAGTCCGTCATTTTTGAAGGGATAGTTATTGAAAACTCAATGAGCAAGTTTTCAATAATTAAAGGAGAAACAACCAAAGGCAACAAATTAGTGTATGGCTTTACTCACATAAAGATAGCCGTATATTTCAACAGCCTACTAAGAAAAACGAAATGGACAAACAAGCAATCGAAAATACGCCAAATACTACGTTGTTAGTTAATGACTCAACGCCGTCCGAGCAATCATCAATATTGCAAATGTTAATGCAACAAAATCAACTGTTGACACAAATGCTTATACAAAAGCAACCTAATAAAGCAAATACAATTGTCGACGGAAAGAAAAACTATCTACCTCATTTTACTAACAAGGAGTTGAAAGCAATGCCATCATTAAGAGACTTTACAATTAGACGCAAAAATGGTAAGTATTACGAACTGCGTTATAGACGATACGGCTATGACGTTAGTTTTTCAAGTAGAAATTTTGACGATGCAAAAAAGCGAGCCTTTGAGTGGCTACGCATATTTGAAGCGGATATCCAGAAAAAGAAAATAGCGGTTAAAATGCCCGAACTGTCTGCAAGCGTTAATCTGCCCAAAACAATTGTATTATTCGCACCTTTTGCGGATAACTATATGGAAAATGTCAAAAGAAAGATGCTAAAAGAAAATTCATATAAAAGTTTATACAATACATACAAAAATCATGTACGAAGCGTTTACGGAGATTATGAGTTGCAATCTATAACACCTCAAATGTTACAACCGCATTTTAATAGATTGCACGAAGAAAAGCCAAGAGTATGCGAGGATGTTAAATCTTTAATGACAAGTATTTTGGAATATGCGGTCAATAACGGAATTATTAGCATCAATCCAATGAAATCCGTATTTGTAATTAAGCACGAACGGACAACGGGGAAAGCATTAACAAGAGAAGAAGAAAAAGCCTTTGTTCAAGCGATTAAAGGAAACTATTATGAATACTCGTTTTTGCGTATGTTATATTGCGGAGTAAGAGCCTGTGAAGTTAACGAAATAGTAGAAAACGCAGACGATACACTTACCATTAAAAACGGCAAATTGAAAAACTATCAAAAGAACTATTATAGAACTGTACCGATGTTCCCCTTATACAAAGAACACGTTGCAGGAAAAGGCTATCGCGTCGATGTCAAAAAGTTATCCGTAACATTTACAAAATTTTGTCCTAATCATCAATTAAAAGATTTACGCCATACGTTTACTACTCGGGCAAGAGAGTGTGAAATTGATAATGAAATGGTCTCGCTATGGACAGGACATTCGCTAGGAAATATAACGGCAAGCGTGTATACGCACTTCTCAATCGAACATCAAAAGACTGTCGCAGAAAAACTATTATACAAAGTATAATAAATCGGCAAATTTTTCCGCAAAATTGGGGAAAGATGTTATAAAAACAAAATTAAATATAACGTAAAAGCCCGTAGATTTGATTCTACGGGCTTTTAGGCTACCAAAACTGCGCCTATGGCGGAGAGAACAGGATTTGAACCTGCGGAGGCTGTTAACCTCGCACGCTTTCCAAGCGTGTGCCTTAAACCGCTCGACCATCTCTCCATATCGGTTTATTATGCCTAAATAGAATAGCAAAATTTTAACGATTAGTCAATGATATTTAAAAGAATTAGTCAAAGTATTTTGCTTAAACATCGTTTTAAAATGTATTATTGGAGCAACAAGTATTTTTTATTATTTTTAAAGATTAGTAAAATGAAATTACCGTCAAGTCATCCGCTTCTATCGTTGGCAAACCTTAATTCTCATACCTTGTACATTTAGACCGTATGGATTTTAGATAGAAACAACACTTTAATAACTAAACGCCAAAGAAAAGTTTTTATGACACAGAATGTAACACTATTGAAAAAAACGTTAAATACATTGACGCTAAAGAAGACAACGAACAAAAACCTCTGCAAATTTCGTTTCGTTAGATAAAAAATCCAGAGATAGTTTCTCAAGCAAATTCTCCTAAGCGGTATAGCCACTATTACGTTCGTAATCATTACGGGTTCCAATATCGTTCCACAATATCTTCTTCAACAAAGATATATCCTTTACAGTCAAATGTTGGCTGTATTAAGTTTTACTATTGCTTCGATATTCTGTTGTTCAAGCATATAACGCTCTGACTTAATTTCATCAAGTTAGGCGTCTTTCCTTTCATCGGATATTGTTTTGTCGGTAAAATCAGTCTTTTTTTCTTGCTTGTAATTATCCTGTAATTCAACTTTAGCAACAACTTTATTAAGCAAATCTGACTTCATAGCTAGTTTTTCGTCATCATCTATATTGCTTAATTTATCAATTTCTTGCAATACCAATATTAATTTTTCCAACTCTTTATCAATTTTATTAACTTCTTCTATTTCACTGTTAGTAACTTTTGTCGCTTTCAGCATATTCTTTTTTTCTTGAATTAACGGTCGAATAATATCCATAAGCAAACAAATCAATGTGTTTGTGCAAAAATAAAAACTGAACATAACAATATTTTGCTGAAGTAACAAATCGGCATTTTTAAAAATATATATAGAACAGGTTACTAATACCAATACTAATACGTTGATAATCAGCAAAGTTACAGAATTAAATACCAAACTCACTTTTTCATAAAACTGTCCCTTTTGAGATATGTAAATTCGCTTTTGCAAAAGAGACATTTTAATCGGTTTTTCAGGTATTTTATTCTTTAGAGATTGGAATATTACAACATTCCAAACTAAAAATACCGCAACGGAAATTGCAAAAATAGTCCACTGTACCGATACTAAATCTTTGATACTTTCTAATGTAAGATAAGTTTCGTTTTGTATTGAAATAAATACGATATTCAACAATATGTAAAATAAAATCATTTTTGGAGAATGTTGCGACAACCAATTACCCATTTTTGTACTTTTAGTAATGACAGTCTCGCAAATGGCAATGATCAAAAACACCATTGCCAATAATACGCTTAATCCCAATGCAGTATATAAAGCAACATTAAAATTCATCAATTTAAAATTGACAAAAATATTAAATAAGTTATAAAACAACATAAATGCAAGAACGCCTGCGGTTACAAAAACCGACAAACAAATACCGGCATCTTTCCATTTTTCTTTCATTATTTCTCCTACTTAAAATTGTATATTTTACAGTGTTTTAATTTTTTCAAAATTCCGTATTCTGAATTTTGAGTAATAGATATTAAAAATTAAGCAACAGGCTTATGCACAATGCTTTACATACAAAAAAGAATAAGCCGCCTTTACTACGGATTAGAAATAAGATTTTAACTTATTTCCGTTTTTATCGGTCATTTGAATGATTCTGGTTTTTAACAAATCAAACTGACACATACTGTTTTTAAGATTATTGTGTTTTCTAAAATCTTCTATAATCTCTGTTAAGGTCTTGCCTTTGCCGCCATTTTTTATTATTGTATTTACCGATTTGATATTGGAAGAAGAAGGCGGATACTTTTTATATGCGACAACGTTATCCTTAATTTTAAATAGCGGAGTGTCTATTTTTGCATCCCAAACAGAAATAAGCCACATTATTGCATTGTATAATTGCTTTCCTGCCGGATTCCAATCACTATCAAATTCACTTGTGTCGGTCTTACAATCTTTTACGGATGATTTCAATACTTCTTCTTTTATTGGGTTAAAAAGAGGCAGCCCCGAATGTCCAAGTAGTTTTAGAAAATCTCTAGCAGCGCCCATTCCGCACGTTATCGTATCTTTGCTACCGTTATATTTGCTTGTAACAATAAATATATAATATTCATCTGTAATAATCGCTTCCGCATCACTGTGTTTTGGTCGGTTATCAAGTATTTTTAAATGAGCTACAGGTGCTACATAGTATTCCTGTACAATTATTCTCCGTATGTTAGATCCTCTGCACTTCATAATTGCCCCTTTAGTACTTTAAAATTTAAGTGATTTTCAAAAAAACGTTGAAAAACGGGAAACATATACTCTGTATATGCTTTCTCTCCCGCCGAGGGCGATACTCAATCCGCGTTCCATCGCTTGTGCCGTTTCTCCTAAACGGCTCGCTTCACACAAGTTTCCGCTTTCTTACGCAAGCGTAATTGCGGAACTTATGTTCGCATATCCGTCTTGCGTGCAAGACGGACAAGCGTTTCCACTTGGTCGGTATTAGGGAACATATCATACGGCTCGACATACACCACGTCGTACGCATCCGAAAGCAGTGCCACATCGCGCGCAAGTGTTGCCGAATCGCAGGAAATATACACAATGTTATCTACATTAGCTTGTTTTACGGTATTACATATACTTTCGCCCAACCCCTTACGCGGAGGGTCTACAACGAGCGTTATTACTTTATCCGCAAAGTTATTTACGAGTTTAGGCAACTCTATGTTTACGTCGCCGCAGATATTAGTTATTGCGGCACTATTAAGTTTTGCCGCCTCCTTAGCGTCCGCAACAGCCGACGGTTCAATCTCGATTGCGTAAGTATCGAACTTATCGTTTGCAAGCACGTTTGTCAAAACTCCCACTCCTGAAAAACAATCTATTAGAACTTCCGTTTTCGACAAATCTAACAATTCGCGCGTTTTCAAATAAACTCTGTCTTTTACGCCGTCGTTTATCTGAAAAAAGCTGTTCGGCGCAACGCGAAGTTTAACGCCCAAACATTCGCTCTCTATATATTCAATTCCGTAAATATGCTTTGTGATTTTGCCTAAAATTACGTTGTTTTTGTATTCGTTAATATTTACAAACAAACCGAATTTATCAAAACGCCGTCTAAGCGCGTCGATTAAAGGCTGTAAATTGCGTTTAAACTCGCCGTTCGACACTACCGTTACAAGTAACTGTCCGTCAATGAAACGCGCCGTCAAATGCCTTACTTCGCCCGAAAAAGTACGCTCGTCATAGGGAATAATGCCCGTAGTATTACAGTAATTACGGAAGATTTCCACAAGCGCCGCCGCCCATTCTCCGCCCAAAAGGCAACCGCCCGTATCTATAACTTCGTGCGTATTTTTGCGGTACATACCTATAATAACGTTCCCCTTCCTGCCTGAAACGGGCAGACTGAGTTTGTTACGGTAGTTTAAAACCAACCCTGACGGCTGACACGGCAAGACTTCCGCATCGCTCTTTGCTATTTTTAAAAAATTGTTTTTTACTTTATTCTGCTTAAATGCCAACTGCTCGGCGTAACTCATCTGCATCAAAGAACAACCGCCGCATTTACCGAAATATTTACATTGCGGTTTAACGCGCTTATCCGAAGCCGCCACAAGTTGCTTAACTTCTCCGTAAGCGACGCCTTTTTTGACATAAGTTATCTTTACTTTTGCCTGTTCGCCTACAATAAGGCGCGGAACAAAAACGGTAGTATTCTGATAAGTTCCTACCGTTTCCGAATTGGCATACGATTGCGCCGTAAATAAAATTGTATCGTTTACTTTTAGCATTTTTACTATTTTTGAGGAGTCAACAGCGTTACGGTAAATGCGCTTCCCTTGCCCGCTTCGCTGGAAACGGTGATAGAACCGTTAAGCAATTCCACTATCTTTTTTACAATCGAAAGTCCCAACCCGTTGCCCGCGGTGGTATGAGATTTGTCGCCCTGATAAAACTTGTTAAAAATGTTTTTCATAACGTCAGCGCTCATTCCGCAACCGTTATCTTTAACTGTAACTTCACAACGTCCGTCCTTTTTTGTGCAGGCAACTTCAATCGTTCCGCCGTCCGGCGTAAACTTCAATGCGTTAGAAAGTAAATTTATCCAAACCTGATGAAGTAACTTGGCATTGCTGTCTATTTCCGTTTCCTCAATGTTCAATTCCAAATTTATATTCTTTTCACGGAATTGTCTGTCAAACGCCAAAACGCATTGGCGCAGTTGTTCGTCCAAACAATACGGTTCGTTTACTATAACCTGCGTGTCCAGACGGTTAAGCATTAGCACGCTTTCGGACAATCCGACTAATCTGTCCGATTCGGAAATTATTATTTCCAAAAATTCGTCTTTTTGCTTGTCGGTCAAAGATGGATCTTTAAGCAGTTTTGCGAACCCTGCAATAGAAACTATCGGCGTTTTAAATTCGTGCGAAAAGTCGGATATAAAACCTTCGCGCAAGGTTTCAACGCTTTCAAGTTGTTCCGCCATATTATTAAAGTTTTGGGCAATTCCGAAATTGGCAAATACCGAACTGTCCACTATGCGGGCGGAAAAATCGCACTCCGCAATACGCTGTAACGCTTCGAGATAGGGTTTGCTTGTTTTTACCATAATGGCAGAATAAGCAAACGACAATGCAAATCCGAAAACCACACTCATAGTAAGCACGATAACTCCGAAAACCAAAATATTGTCTTCGTTTACTTTCATCCACTTTGCAACCAAAGCCGACATACCGAAAGTAACCAACGACGAAACGGTAAGCAGAACAAACATACCTAGTACAATAATAAACGTTATACGCGTAAATACTCCGCGCGTTCCTTTGCTTTTATTTTTCATCGCGTCTTACCGCCTTATATCCTAATCCGCGAACGGTTACAATTTCAAAATCGGGCGTATCCTGAAACCGCGCGCGCAGTCTGTTTATGTGTACGTTTACCGTATGCTCGTCGCTTTCGGCGTCCATACCCCATATCTCATCCATTAACTGCATACGCGTAAATACCCGTTCAGGATAGGACAGCAACTTAAACAACAGCAAAAATTCCTTTTGCGGCAATGTCTCCGTTCCGTCGGGAGTAATTATAGAATAGGACGAATAGTCCAAAGTGATACTGCCTACAACCAACTTGTTTTCCGCCACTATTTTCGACCTGCGCAAAAGTGCCTTTATACGCAAAAGCAATTCTTCGAAATCAAACGGCTTGGTCAGATAATCGTCTATCCCTACGACAAAACCCTGCTTTATATCGGCAACGTTTTGCTTTGCGGATAGCATCAGCATCGGCAGTTGACTGCCCGAATCGCGCAAGACGCGCGTTAATTCGTACCCGTCCATAACGGGCATCATAATATCGAGAACAATCAAATCGACGTGATTGTGGTCCAAAATTTCCAACGCTTCTTCGCCGTTTGTCGCGGTAATTGTGTGATAACCGTGATTGGACAAAATTGTATCTAACAATTTACGCGTATTTTTGTCGTCTTCTACAATAAGAATATCTACCATAATATGTTTACCTTCATTATGTCGTAGTTATTTTTTTTAATCAAACTAATACTTATTTTTGTATTTTTGTTTGTACTAGTTTTATTGCAACTTCTTTAATTGGCTTTTATCATTTTTTGATATATATTTTATTTTGCAAAACGGATATACAAATGCATATTTTCGCTATCGGTAACAAATTCTTTATTACTCAAAATAGCATCAAAGTAATCGTACCAATTTACGCTTGTATCCTCTTGCATTTCTCCGTCCAGTTCGTAACATATACGTCAGCCAACTAAAACTACCGCTTGATGATCCGATTGACGCATAATTTGTTTCAACTTGTCAATTGCATCCATTATCAGTCTCCTTAACATTCTTCTAGCATACAATTGCTTTGTTTTGTGATAAGTTTTAATAAACCGGTTAGGTAACTTATATTATTTGCTTTTTCGTAAATAACCGTTGTTTTATAATTATAGCATATCTATGCGTTTCGCTCAATCCCATTTATTGTAAATTTGTGTTTATTTTCAGCCTAAATTGATATAATTAAATTTATAAAAGTGTTAAAAGCCAATTTTTAAGTCAAAAACTATTAAAAAGCGATTACTTCTTTAAATTATTAACAATAATAATACTGCTATGAAAAACAAAAAGAAAAAAACTAAATACAGCAAGCAACCGATATGGCGCGGATTTGCAGGGTTGTTAAAAATTTTCTTTAAAAAGCCCAAAATAACCAACCTTGCAGGCGAACTGCCCCAAAAAGCAATTTACGTTGCCAACCACAGCGCAATGGCGGGACCCGTAATTTACAATCTGTATTTTCCCGAGCCGCTTTCTCCATGGGGCGCGTATCCTATGCTGGAAGGATATAAATCTCGCTTTAAATACTTGCGAGACGTGTACTTTGTGCAAAAACGCGGAATGAATAAAGCGTTTGCATCTTTTCTTGCGTCCTTTGAAGCGTGTTTCTCGATATGGATATACAAGGGAATGAAAGTTATCCCCAGTTACCCCGACGGACGTATGTTAAAGACACTGCGTTTGAGCCTAGAAACGTTAAATAACAACCGTTCGGTTATTATTTTTCCCGAAAATTCTAACGAAGGCTATCACGAAACATTAAAATCGTTTTCCGCCGGTTTTGTTACTCTTGCCGAAAGATATGCAAAAGTTTACAACGAAGATATACCTATATATCCTGTTTACTACCACAAAGGCAACAATAAAATGATAATAGGCAAACCGCATACCCTGTCGGAATTTAAACAGCAAGGTCTGACACGTCAGCAGATAGCCGATACTTTCTGCGATATTGTAAACGGACTGTTCATTAACTACGTCAAATCGGACAACCCTACTACTGCCCAGACCGATAATATTGCCGATCTGGAACCGCTGGAAGACTAGTGCGCATACACCGCTTTAAAATATCAATCCCGTCCGCAAAATACGGACGGGATTTTACATTTACAATTACCGACCCTAAATATCCGATAATTCCTATTTGTATTTTACCGCTTTCGTACTTTGCATACATTTGATGAACTTGATTGGTTCTACTGCTACTGCTTGAGAAATGCTTTTTCTTATTTTATACTGCTGCTTAGACTGTTTTTATTTTTATTAACAATTGCAATAAATTAAAGTTGACACAGAATATAATTTGCGTCTACGTCCAGTAATTTACAAAGATTTGCAAGCGTATCCAATGCCGGCAAAATGTCTCCTTTTAAATAATGCGCTATTGTTGACTGAGAGATATTTAATTTACGGGATATATATGTTTGGCTCATTCCGCTTTGTTTAATTACTTCTATCAATCTTGTCTTTATTTGTTCAAGTGTAATCATATTTGCCGCCTCATTAAATTATTTATGCTTATTATATGATTTTAAGCATACTTTGCTTGACTTATGATTAACAGTTATATATTAGACAATCCCAACAAATAATCACTGGAGCATTCTAAGTATTTACAAATTTTGTATAAAGTCTCAATACTCGGAACGCTTTTACCGCGTTTAAAGTCATTTATACTTTGCTTTGTTACATTGCAATACACGGCAAGTTGGCTCTGCGTTTTACCACTGCTTTTAAGTACCTCATTAAATCTTTGAGTAAACAACATAATATCACTTGAAAATATTTTATCAAAATTCATCAGTTATTACTTGACAACAATCTTTTCTCTTATTTATTTTATATTTTTATGAACTTTTTGATAGTCCGACTCTGTTATATCGTCATAGCCCAACAGTGTATTGGGTGTTTCTCTGAGATATAGGCATATTTCTAATAGCAAAGTTAAATCCGGCTCGTTTATACCTTTAAGCCAACGACTGACTGTTTGTTGCGTTGTACCTAAATGTTCGGCAAGTTCTTTTTGTGTTATTTCGCGAACAGCTAATGCCTCGCGTAAATTTTCTGGGAATTTTAATAATTTCATAACTTTTCTACTTTATTACAATAATTATACACGAAAAACGTGTAAAATTCTTGACATACACGTTTTGCGTGTGATAATATAATTATTACACAAAAAGTGTAATATTAAGACAGACTATTTACTTAAAATAGCAACAAAACAACATTGAACAAAAATGCCAGTAGTCGTTATCGTTTAATAACTAATCAAAATAAACTTCTTTAGTTGCTATATAGTTTATAAAATTTTGCTAATACAAAAATTAAGAATAATTTTAAAAATCAAACTAAAATAACGGGGAAACAAATGAAAAATATCGAAAAACAATGTTACAGATGCGGTTATCTGGACAGATTTTATGTAAAAGATTTAAAACAGTACAACAAGGTTAAATACGGTTGGTGTGTGAACAAAAGGAATGTTGTGGGCATACACGACTGCTGCGACAATTACAAGGGGCAATACAAGACTAAAAAATCAAATTTTTATTTACTTAGCGCACTTAGCGACATTTTGACGGACTTATCGGAAATCCGTAACATTTTACAGGACGATAGAGACAATGACAAATAATTGCAAAAACTGCAACCATTACAAAAGGTTATACAGACTGTTTATGTATCAGTATTACAAAAGCAAACAGCGATATTGCGCGTTTAAAGATTGTTTGATAGTTCCGACAAATAATTGCGCGCATTGGCAAAAGAAAAAATACGAATACGACATTTCGGTTGAACGATTGGACAAAACGTTGGCGGACGTACAGTACATAATAGCTAATGCCGATGAAGAAAGAGATACTTGACACATTGTAATTTACTCAACGAAATGCAAAAAGAAACGTTTTCTTCTCACTTACTAACGGCTTGACCATTTTTGTTGCTTATGGACGACAAGAATAATGTGTCTTCGCTTGTGAGCGGACACACCTACTGCCGCCCAAACCGATAATATTACCGACCTAGAACCGCTATACACCGCTTTAAAATATCAATCCCGTCCGCAAAATACAGACGGGAATTTTTAATTTCCTATAAAATACTAAAAATCGGACAATCCCAACAGATAATCGCTGGAACAATCGAATAATTTGCAAAGTTTAATCATTTTGTCATAATCTAATTGTATTTTACCGCTTTCGTACTTTGCGTATGCTTGCTGAACTTGATTGATTGCTTTTCCTGCAACTGTTTGAGTAATGCCTTTTGCTTGTCTTGCTTGTTTTAATCTAAATCCTACTGCTTGCGCTGTGGTCATTTTGCACTCCAACCTGTTATTTTTTTATAATATAGCAAAAATTGCTGTGTTTTAGTTGACATAAAGCAAAAATTGCTGTAATGTTGTGATATAACAGGCATTGTAGGAGATAATTTGTAATGACAAATAACAAAACTAGCGATAATATCGAAAAACAATGTTACAGATGCGGTTATCTGGACAGATTTTATGTAAAAGATTTGAAACAATACAATAAGGTAAAGTACGGCTGGTGTATAAAAAAACGGGAGATTGTCGGCATACACGACTGCTGCGACAATTACAAAGGGCAATACCGGACACAAAAATCTAATTTATTTATAAA
This sequence comes from uncultured Clostridia bacterium, assembly GCA_947053925.1. Lineage (GTDB taxonomy): Bacteria > Bacillota > Clostridia > Christensenellales > CAG-314 > Fimimonas. The sequence continues at coordinate 250,202 of CAMRUG010000001.1, read as the reverse complement.
ACGTGTTCTCGGCGACATACTGACGGATTTGTCGGAAATACGCAATATTTTACAGGACGATAACGACAATGAACAATAACTGTCAGAACTGCAACCATTGCCAAAAATTATACAGGCTGTTTATGTGCCGGTATTACAAAGACAAGCGGCATTACTGCAACCTAAAAGATTGCATAACAACGCCGACCGATACTTGCGCAGGTTGGCAGAAAAAACAATGCGAATACGACATTTCGGTTGAACGGATAAACAAAGTCCTTAAAGATGTGCAATACATAATAGATAATCTTGACGAAATACAACGCCAAAACTTTTGATAATACACCTGCCGTTTATTATCAAAAGCAACCATTGTTATTTTGATACCGTCTGGCAAAACGCCTTAAAAGCAAAGTCCGCAGAATTAAATCTGCGGACATTTAGGAAAATATTTTTTTTAGTCAATTTGATTTTTTAACTACACGCTACTACCACTGCGACAAAAAAAAACTGTCGGAAAAGAATATAAATGACTGCGTTTGGTTGCTATTGTTTATTCGGTTAGACTCTAAACAAGTTAAGTCGTAGATTGGCGTAGATGCAAGGCAGGCGCGGATTTGCCGACAGGAGTGTACTAGACGTACACGACTTAGGCGAAACGTAAGCATAACACAGCAGATGCACCGATATACGACTTAACTCAGTTCAAACATACCGGTGTAGAGTTGATAATACTTACCCTTTTGCGCTATCAAATCGTCGTGATTGCCGCGTTCGATAATCTCGCCGTGTTCAAGCACCATTATTGCATCGCTGTTGCGTACCGTAGACAAACGGTGCGCAATGACAAACGTTGTACGTCCTTGCATAAGCGCGTCCATACCCTTTTCGATAAGCCATTCCGTACGGGTGTCGATACTGCTTGTCGCTTCGTCCAAAATAAGCACGGGAGGGTCGGCAACCGCTGCGCGGGCAATAGCAAGCAACTGACGTTGTCCCTGCGAGAGGTTTTCGCCGTCGCGGGTTAACATTGTATTGTAGCCTTCGGGCAGGTGTTTAATAAACTGGTGGGCGTTTGCCGATTTTGCCGCGGCAATACATTCCTCGTCAGTGGCGTCCAGCCTTCCGTAACGGATATTATCCATAACCGTACCTGTAAACAGGTGTGTATCCTGCAACACCATTGCGAGCGAACGGCGCAAATCGGCTTTTTTAATCTTGTTGATATTTATGCCGTCGTAACGTATCTTGCCGTCGGGCACGTCGTAAAAACGGTTGATAAGGTTTGTAATTGTAGTTTTACCTGCGCCTGTTGAGCCTACAAAAGCAATCTTCTGCCCCGGTTTAGCAAACAGCGACACGTCGTGTAAAACGGTTTTATTTTCTTCGTAGCCGAACGTTACTTCTTCAAAACGGACGTCGCCTTTAAGTTCCGTATAAGTAACTTCTCCCGTTTCCTGATGGGGATGTTTCCACGCCCAACGTCCTGTACGGGTTTCGCTTTCGGTAATACACCCCTGCTCGTCTACAGTTGCATTGACCAGAGTTACATATCCGTCGTCAACTTCTACGGGTGTATCCAGCAATGCAAATACTCTTTCGCCTCCGGCAATTGCCATAAATATCATATTTACCTGCTGAGCTATTTGCTGAATGGGGTTTGTAATATTGCGAATATACATTAGGAAAGAAGCAATGATACCTACAAATCCAAGAGGCTGAGCCGACTTGATTGCAATGAACGCACCGATAATTGCTATTGCCGCGTAAAAGAAATGCGACAAGTTATTCATAATCGGTCCCATTATGTTAGCGTAAGCGTTGGCTTTTCCGGATACCGTTTGCCAATAACTGTTTATTTTGTCAAATTCGGCTATTGCGATTTCTTCGTGATTGAATGCTTTTACAACCTTTTGTCCTTCGACAAGTTCTTCGATATAGCCGTTAAGTTTACCTACTGCTTCCTGCTGTGCAACAAAGTTCTTTTGCGACTTGCCGCCGAGTACTTTGACAATGATGAGCATTAACGCAAGCATAACTACCATTACAAGCGCAAGTTGCCAACTCAAAACAAACATCATTGTAAACACGCCCAAAATGGTTAAAACGCTGCTTACAAGTTGCGGAATACAACGGGCAATAAATTCGTTCATTACGTCTACGTCGTTGGTATAACGCGTCATCAGTTCGCCGTGTGTTGTTGTGTCGAACACCTTGATAGGCAAACGTTGCATATGACTGAACAACTGGTTACGGATAGTAGTCATTGTTCTTGTAGATACCGATACTAAAATACGGTTACAGATATAATTTGCAAGCAAGCCCAGAACGTACACGGCGGCTATTGCCGAAACAAGAATTGCCATATACGTCAGTTTACCTTCGAGATATGCTACATCATCGCGGAAGATAAGGTTATCCAAACGCTCTATACCTGTAAGCTTAAGATCGTTGCTTTTAGTTACTGCCGCAAGTCCGTTGATAAGAGGAGCCAAAATCGCCGTACCTGCAATATTTGCAAGAGTGGCGATTGCAAGAGTTATAAAAACTATTACCATCTTGCCTGCGTGCGGTTTTAAATATTTTATCAGACGGAATGCCGTGCCCTTTATGTTCTGCGGGCGGGCAGCGCCCATTCCTTTACGTCCCATAGGTCTAGGCATTTACCTCACCCCCTTCCTGTTCGGCAGTCGCCTTTTGCTGAGAATGGTATACCTCCTGATAGATAGAACAGGATTTGAGCAACTGCTTGTGCGTGCCGACTGCGTTTATTTTGCCGTCGTCCAGCACTACGATTTTGTCGCAGTTTTCTACCGAAGAAATACGTTGTGCAATAATTATCGTTGTCATATCTTTGTCTAACTCTTTAAGTCCCTGGCGTATGCGCGCGTCGGTTGCGGTATCTACTGCGCTTGTAGAGTCATCCAAAATCATAATTTTGGGTTTTTTGAGCAATGCGCGGGCAATACACAAACGCTGTTTCTGTCCGCCCGATACGTTTACGCCGCCCTGTCCCAAATCGGTTTCGTAACCGTCGGGGAAAGACGTAACAAATTCGTGCGCGCAAGCGGCTTTACAAGCCGATTCGATTTCTTCCTGAGTAGCGTCCTTGTTGCCCCACAAAAGATTTTCTCTTATCGTTCCGCTAAACAACACGTTCTTTTGCAATACCATAGATACGCCTTCGCGCAGGTTGTACAGCGAATAGTCTTTAACATTTGTGCCGTCTACCAACACTTCGCCGTCCATAACGTCGTAAAAACGGGGAATAAGTTGTACAAGACTGCTCTTGCCGTCGCCCGTGCCTCCGATTATGCCTACAGTTTCGCCCGATTTAATTGAAAGATTTATGTTCTCGAGAGTAAGGTTTTCGGCGTTATTTGAGTAGGAAAAGTTTACGTTTTTAAATTCGATACTGCCGCTGTTTACCGTTTTGTCATTGTCTGTACCTTCAATATCGGGATTTGTTTCCAGCACTTCGTATATACGGTCGATACTTGCTTTGCTCATTACAAGTTGTACCGCAATAAAGCAAATCATCATAACGGACATAAGTATTTGGGTACAATACGTCATCATAGAGGACAACGTACCTGCCTGTATTTTGCCCTTGGCAATATCGGTACCGCCTATTACAAGCAACGCTATAATTGCGCCGTACATAATTACGCTGACAAGCGGGTTCATCAGAACCATCAGTTTTTCCGCTTTAAGTTGAGCCTTACGCACTTCTTCCGTTTGACGGCGGTATTTTTCTTCTTCGTATTCTTCGCGTACAAACGCTTTGACAACGCGAATACCTACAAGATCTTCCTGTACGTCGGCATTCATTTTGTCGTACTTTGTAAGCATACTCTTGAACAGCGGATGAACTTTTGTTGCCAAAACGCCCATAACAAGTCCCAACAAAGGCACTGCGACAAGGAATATCCACGCAAGATTAGGCGCTTTGATAACCGCCATAACGGCAGAGAATATCAGCATTGCCGGTGCTCTGATTACCGTGCGGATAATCATCATAAACGACTGCTGAGCATTGTTTACGTCTGTAGTCGAACGCGTAACAAGACTTGCCGTAGAAAACTTGTCTACATTTGAAAAAGAGAAATCTTGAATTTTAGCAAACAAACTTGCGCGGACGTTTTTGGAAAATCCCGCGCCTGCAAGCGCCGCCAATTTACCAGCCAAAGCGCCGAACGTCAACGAAAGCACTGCCGACACTACCATAAGTATACCGTAAGTAACCACGGTATTTGTAAGCATAGCGGACGTTACCGCTGTTTCGGGTAATGCCGTTACGATGCGCCAAGTAGAAAAGTCAAGATAAATCAGCTTTTCTTTGAGCGGATTGGGTTGCGAATACAGTTGCATTGTATTGAGTATATTAGACATAAACATCGGAAGAATAACTTCCAACGCCGTTTCTAACAATACTAATACAACCGTAAGTATCGACTGCTTTTCGTAGCCCTTTGCTCCTTTTAATAATTTTTTAATCATATACTATCCTTTTTAACTTTTAACGTATACCTGACAATACAAAGTCTTACATATAGTTTAAATTCAGTTAAATTGTTCGCCGATACAGAATTTAAACAAATTGTGTTTTACGCAAAGTTACCCCAAAATTCAACTGCTTAGCAACCTAAGACTTAATACTGTTAAGTAAGCTGATTAACGTTATCGCCAATCTGAATTTTTTCAATTTTAACAATTTTTAATATCGATTATGAAATAAAACCACATTAGATTTACGATATTATATACCATTTTACTCTTTAAGAAAACTGAATTCGAGACAAAAGCAAACGGTTTTATTTCATTTTTTCATACGGACAAACAAAGACGCTTTAAACTACGCGCGCTAAAAATACACGGTTTAAAGCGGAACTTAGAAAAAGCGTCTTTATCTGAAGTATAGAGTTTATTATTCGGTACGCAACGACTCGACAGGATCTTTCTTGGCGGCTATGCGCGCAGGAATTGCACCTGAAATCAATGTCAAGACAACGCTTATCGCTATCATAATCAGCGCAGACGTTATAGGCAGCGCCGCAATTGTGTAAATACCGAACAGACTGCCGAGAATAAGGTTGATTATGCCTGATATTCCGTAGGTTACCAAAATACCGATAATGCCCGATATTCCGCCGATTATAATGGTTTCGGCAACAAACAGGTTGGAAACGTCGCGTTTACGTCCGCCGAGAGACCTGATAACGCCTATTTCTTTAATACGTTCGATTACGGAAACATAGGTAATAATTGCAATCATTACGGTTGATACTACCAACGACAAAGCGGTAAAGCATACAAGCGCTATCGTTACTATATTGATAAACTGGTTAATCAAAGAAATTACGATTTCCAGAGTATCGGTATGGGTAATTTCGTCGCGGTCTTCTTTGGTTAAAACTTTTGTAACTTCCGTGTCTCCGTCCATATAGGTTACGGTAATGTCTTTGTCGGAATTCCATTCTTTAAGATAATCGGTAACAAGGTTTTTGTCGTCGAAACTTAAAGGATAAATTGCTATACGGTTTGGCAAATCGATGCCGCCCAAATGCCACAACGACAGTTGATATTCCATTTCTACCGAGCCGCCGCCCATCATCGAACCCATCATTGCCGTCATTGTATCCGCACTGCCCACTATACCGATAGTAGACACCGTTTTGTAGCCCGATTCAGAAGAAGAATCTTTCATGTTGAAAGAATACGGATAATAAACGCAATCTTTGAGCTTTTCGTTTAATTTCATCAAAGCGGGGAATTTAATTGCCGGATCGTCGCTCTTGGCGTCTTCCATAAGTTTAGCAAATTCGCCGTCAAACTTTATTGAAAATTGCTTTTTATCTTTTTCGTTAAGATACTTTACTATTTCCGATTCGCCGCCGCTTTTTAACGCTTCGTCGGCAAGTTTGGAAGTATAGTAAAATCCGCTGCTCAAACAACCGTAAGATATATTCTCTTTAGGACGTAATATTGCGGTAATTTTGAGAGGCTTACCTGTATCCCAACTGTCGTCCGCAACATTGTTATAGGTAAACTGGTCGCCGTTTTTATTATAAACGGTGTTATTAGGATACCAAGTAAAAACTTTGTCAGTCAATTGCTTATAAGGCAGTTCTTCGCTGTATCCGCCCTTAGACTCCTCGTCTTTGTCGCGAACGGCGTCTTCTACAAGGTTCATAAACTCGTCTTGCGAATAATAACCGAATTGAGCCAACAACAAGTCGTTTATCATCGAGTCCTTTGTAACGACTATCATAATTTCGTCGGCTTCCGTGGCTATTTTACCGCCCTCGTTCAAAATATCGTATTGCGATAAAATATAGTCCTGATTATCGGGAGCAATGCGGAAACTTTCGGTAAACATAGAGATATATGCCGCGTACTGCTTGTAATCTTCCATTTGGTTAAGCATTTCGGAGTACAGCGTATTTGCGGCAGATAACGACATATCTTTATTTTCCGTACCGCCTTTTCCGTCGTACATTTTAAAATCGGTATACAAATTGTTAGACAAATTCAATCCGTACGACATAAGCATTGCCGAATAGTATTCCTTGGGCATAGCGTTTATATACGAAACGTATTCTTTTGTTATCTTGTTGGTAACGAACATAGAAGACATATCGTTTCCGCGAGAAACTAAGTATTCGACGATTTTGTTGACGTTTATGTAACCGTCCTTTATTTCCGGTTTTGCGGCATCGACAGCAGCCATCATATTGTTCATAGAAGTTGTAATTGCATCGACGTTTAACGCTTCGGTACTGATTGTTACGGGGTTACCAGATAACATATCGTCCTGCATACTTCTTATATATCCCTGAACGCCGCTTGAAACGCCTAAAACCGTAGCAACGCCGACTATGCCTATCGAACCTGCAATACAGACAAGCAGAGTGCGTTTGAGTTTAGACCAAAGGTTTTTGGAGGACAGTTTAAACGCGCCCCAAAAAGAGAGTTTGGCTTTTTTCTCTTTCTTCTTTCTTGTCTTCTTTTTGCTTTCGGATACTGCTACGTCTTGAATGACATTCTCTTGCTGTTCGTTTAATTCTTCCGTTTGCTCTGTTTTGACTTCCTGTACAGCGTCTTGTTTTGCTTCCTGTTGCTTAACAACAAACGCGTCTAAATCAAACGGATTGGTATCGTCCACCACGTTACCGTCGAGCAAACGTATAATGCGCGTAGAATACTGCTCGGCAAGTTCGGGGTTGTGGGTAACCATAATAACAAGACGTTCCTGCGCAATAGTCTTGATGATGTCCATTATCTGGACTGAAGTTTTGGTATCTAATGCTCCCGTCGGTTCATCGGCAAGCAAAATTTCGGGTTCGTTTACCAATGCTCTTGCAATAGCAACGCGCTGGCACTGTCCGCCCGATAACTGGTTGGGCTTTTTGTTGTACTGTCCTTGAAGTCCTACCTTATCCAACGCTTCGTGCGCGCGGCGAACGCGTTCCGCCTTTTCTACTCCCGAAATAGACAACGCCAGTTCGACGTTTTCGGAAATTGTTTGGTGTGGAATAAGGTTATAACTTTGGAATATAAAGCCTATACTGTGGTTACGGTAATTGTCCCAATCGCGGTCGCCGTAATTAACTGTACTTATTCCGTCTATAAAGAGTTCTCCGCTCGTATAGTGGTCTAAGCCGCCGATAATATTTAGCAATGTGGTTTTACCGCATCCGGAAGGTCCTAGTATAGAAACAAATTCGCTCTTTCTGAAAGATAAATCCACGCCTTTTAATGCGTGTACTTTCGTATCGGCTACAACGTAGTCTTTTTTTATCTGTTTAAGTTGTAACATTAACGTAATCTCCTAAAAATTGTTTGTTGCCGTTAATTTGTTTATTGTAGCACACTTGCCTGTGTATTATTATACATAAATATACTAATATAAACAACTGAAAAACAGTTGAAAATTCACTTTAATATAAAAGTGTTTTCGGAGTATTATACAAGTTGCATTAACCGACAAATTTCGCGAAACCGCCTTTACTTACAATGTCGGTACAGTTAAACACCCCGCTTTACGCAGGGTGTTTTGCATTGTTCTATTTTTCAAAAAAGATAACGTTCTTTTCTCCCAACAGAAGCCCGAGTTCGTACTCGACTCCGCTGCATTTGCGTACGGTCGAATCCATTCCGTATACTTTGCCTTCTATTTTAATTTTAACGGGAATATCTCCGTCGTACTGAGTTAATAAATCTACTACTTTTGCATAAATTTCTTCGTCGCGTGTATCCATTTTTAGATACAAAGTCGTTTTGGTTGCAAGTTTTTGTTCTTTTTCCTGTTCTGCCTTGTCCTCTGTGCGGGGATTGATTATCTCTCTGACATTTATCTTGTAGCCGTCGCGCGATTCGGCAACACTGCCCTTAATTACTACAAAAGCGTCAGCGGCAAACAAAGTCTTGTACTTTTCGTATGTCGCTCCGTAAAGCGCAACTTCGATACTGTCGAATTTATCTTCCAACACTCCGAATCCCATACGGTTATTGTCTTTGCCGACAACTACGCGGATATCGCGCAATACGCCGCCTGTCGTAACAAATTTCTTTTCTACAACGGGACGTACAAGTTCGCCGTCTTCCGAACCGTCGGGAACGTACGCCATTGTTTCGGACGTATTGAAATCGAAACGGAAACGCTTTGCAATGTCGTCGTAATCGTCAAGCGGAGAGCCTGTCATATACAGACCTAACACTTCGTTTTCGAAGGTGTACAAAATCTGTTTTGGAAATTCCTTTACCTGTTCGCGTTCGGTGCGCGCGGTAGTTTTAAGTTCGGGCAGCATATCGAAAATGGAAACTTGTCCGGTAGCGTGTTTTTTGTTGCGGTCGATTACGTCGTTTAATTCCTCCGCATACCATTGCATCATATCCGCACGGGTACGGTTAAAACAATCGAACGCTCCGCCCTTAATAAGGTTTTCTACCATACGTTTATTAATAAAATCGGCGCACCGCTCAAACAAATCGCTCATATCAGCATATTCGCCGTTTTGTTCGCGTTCGTCCACTATTTGCTTAACAACGCCTACGCCTATATTTTTTATACCCCCTAAGCCGAAACGGATAGCGCCGTCTTCTACGCGGAATTCGTCGCGGCTCTTGTTTACGCAGGGAGGCAAAATCTTGATACCCTGCGACTTTGCGTATTCCATATATTTTTTTATCTGCGAAATATCGGTAATACGGTTATTTAAAAGCGCGCAGATAAATTCGACGGGATAATAGTTTTTAAGCCACGCAGTTTGGTACGTTACATACGCGTAGCACGTTGCGTGAGATTTGTTAAACGCATACTGCGAAAAGTCGTCTAATTGCTTATATATTTGCAGGGCTATTTCTTCGGGAATACCGTTGTTAACGCACCCCTGTACCGTTTCGACCTTTTTAGCGACGGCAAGCAATTTCTTTCTGTTTTTATCCGTTACCAACTGTCCGTCTGCCCACGTTCCGCCGTGCACGAACAATTCGCCGAGGTCTTTCATCATCTGGGCTTTTTTCTTGCTCATTGCATATCTGACGTTATCCGCAAGCGCAGTAGAAAATCCCGCAAGTTTTTGAACAAGCTGCATTACCTGTTCCTGATACACTATACAGCCGTTTGTTACTGACAAAATAGATTCCATTGACGGATGCAGATAGTGAATTTTGGATTTGTCGAATTTGCAGTCGATATAATCGCCGATATACTGCATAGGTCCCGGACGGTAAAGACTTATTCCTGCGATAATTTCTTCCAGTCCTGTCGGTTTCATTTTGCGCATAAGGTCGCACATACCGCCGCTTTCTAACTGGAAGATACACATTGTGTCTCCCGAGCTTATCAAATTGAATACGTTAGGGTCGGAGTAATCGTCGCGTGAAAAATCTACTTTTACGCCGTAATCTTCGTAAACGTAATCGCACGCCTTTTTGATATCGGTAAGGGTACGCAATCCCAAAAAGTCCATTTTGAGAAGTCCCAATTCCTCAACCTCTACCATATTGTACTGCGTGGTTACGATACCGCCCTTGGCAAGACTACCGCCGTTTGTTTGAAGCGGTACGTGGTCGGAAACTTTTTCGCGGCAGATAACAACGCCTGCGGCGTGCATACCCGTTTGTCTCGGAGAACCCTCGATACGCGTAGCAATGTCCAAAACTTTGTGAGTGGCTGGGTCGTTGTATGCCTGAATAAGCTCTTCCGACACATAAGTGTCTTCGGGCTTTTTATAAGGCTTTTGTCCCAATAAATGACGCAGAGTATATCTGAATCCGTCGGGTACCATTTTTGCCAAACGGTTAGATTCCGAAATGGGCACTCTCAGTACGCGCGCTACGTCGCGGATGGCGTTTTTTGCCGCCATAGTACCGAAAGTAACTATTTGGCAAACATTGTCGTTGCCGTACTTTCTGTGAACGTAATCTATAACTTCGCCGCGTCTGTCCATACAAAAGTCCACGTCGAAGTCGGGCATTGATTTACGCTCGGGATTTAAAAACCGCTCGAACATTAAATTGAAACGGAACGGCTCTACTTCGGTAATGCCGATAAGATACGCAATAACGCTGCCTGCACCGCTTCCGCGCCCCGGCCCTACGGGAATACCGTTTGTTTTGGCATAGTTGATAAAATCCCAAACAATCAAATAGTAATCGACAAAACCCATAGAACAGATAACGCCGTATTCGTACTCTACCCTGTCGCGTATTTCCTGCGTGCAATTCGGGTACTTTACTTTAAGTCCCTCTTCCAGCAAATACCGCAAATATTCGGGCGACGTCATATTGTTAGGCGGAGTATAAAGCGGCAGTAGTTTTTCCTTGCCGAAATCGACATTGCATTTATCTGCTATTTCCAAAGTGTTTTCTACCGCTTCGTACAAATTGGGGAACAGCGCCGCCATTTCGTCGTGGTCTTTCAAATAAAACTCTTCACCCTGAAACTTCATTCTGTCGGTGTCGTCAACATACCTGCCCATTTGGACGCACATCATAATATCCTGAATTTCGGCGTCTTCCTTGTTAAGGTAGTGAACGTCGTTTGTTACGACTATTTTAATGTCAAGTTCGTGCGCCAAGTCGATAAGCTGAGGCATTACGGCATTTTCGTCGGCAATGCCGTGTTTCTGAATTTCGATATAATAATCTTCGCCGAACAGTTCCTTGTACTGCAATGCCAACTCGCGCGCGTCTTTAGGACGGTCTGCAAGAAACAGTCTCGGTAATTGTCCTGCTATACAGGCGGACAAACAAATTAAGCCCTCACTGTATTTTTTTAGAGTATTAAAATCGATACGGGGCTTATAATAAAAACCGTCCACAAAAGCAATGGAGTTAAGTCGGCACAGATTGTAATAGCCCGTATTGTTTTTAGCAAGCAGTATCAAGTGATAGTATTCTCTGTTTTCGTAACCTACGCCGTACAGATCTTCGCACATATAAAACTCACAGCCTATAATCGGTTTGATACCTGCGGCATTAGCGGCTTTCAGAAACTTCCACGCGCAATACATATTGCCGTGGTCGGTTACGGCTATGGCGGGCATATTGTACTCTTTGCACTTTGCAAGCATATCGTCAATACGCGTTGCACCGTCTAAAAGACTGTATTCCGTATGTAAATGTAGATGTACGAATGGTTTCATTTGTTCTCCTTATACTGCTATAACCCTTTGCTGTTTGCAATATCTATAATCTTGGTAAAACGGTGGTTAGCGCCGCTTTTCGAAATCTTCAGTTTTGCCGCAATTTCGTCCAAAGTCGCTTCGGGATATTCGTTTCTGAGTTCAGCAATCTCTTTTAGCTGGACGGGCAGACTGTCGTAAACACCGATGTTTTTTAACGCTGAAATTGCCGTCAGTTGCTTTTCTGCCGCAACAACCGCCTTTTCTATATTTGCCGAAATACAGTTGCTTTGTCTGTTGGCGTTATTGCGCATACTTCTGCCTATGATTACGTTTTCCAATTTAAGTTTGCCTTTCATTGCGTTTATATACACCAAAAAATCGGCAATTCTTTCGCTGTCTTTTAAATACAAAATTTTGTATGCTTTGCGGATTGTACTCCTGAAAGGAATATCGGAATAGGCACTTAAAATCTGCTCGGCAAAATCCGAATCGGCAAAACGCAATTCCAAGTGGTATTTAGAACGGGTTGTGTTTTCGCCTATATCGGTGTCGGCAACAGGTATCGCTACCGAACCGCAGGCAACAAACAAACCTTGTAAAAAACTGCGCTTACAGCAATTAGAAGCAGGTATGAGTTTTGCGGTATCTTGACAAAACTGTATAAGTCCGTCTTTATCGCGTTCGGTCAAACCCAACTTTTCGCCTATATTACCGTCAAAATTGCAACTGTATACAGCCGCTCCCTTTGCGTTAACGTTACAACTTTCTATTTTGCCGTTACACCCGTATTCGCTTGCGGCAAAGTCGGAACAAACTGACAAAAACTCGTGATTGTCGCTTTCGATTTCAAAAGAGAACTTTTTGAACTCAATCGATAAAGAACCTATAGATTTTAGCACAGCAGTTAAAAAAGCGGTTTTACAACAGCCCTTGACGTTACGGACAGATTTTAAAATTTCGCTTTTAACGCTTTGTGAGAATGTCATATTGTTCCTGAGTAAAATTGATCAAACACACTTCGACTTTGGGACTGATACCGTAAGTCTGATTCAGCGTGTCCTTTATATGCTTTATTACTAAGTATATATCTTGGCTTGTCGCTTTGTCAATGTTTACGACAAACCCTGCGTGTTTGGTGGATACTTGCGCTCTTCCTACGGTAAACCCTTTTAGTCCGACTTGGTCCGTAAGTTTCGATACCGTTGCCCTGTCGTGGTAAAGTACACTGCCTGCCGAACGGTAATTAAGCGGCTGCGTTTGCGCTTTTTTACTGCGCATTTCCGCAATTCTATCAGAAACGTACTTTTTAGTACTCTTTTTAAAACGGAACTTTGCCGAGATTACGGTGTACTCGCCGTTATTTTTGAACAAACTGTTGCGTTTAGAAAATTTGCATTTTTTAGCCGATAAAGTCCGTATGCGCCCTTTATGCAACACCTTAACGCTTGTAACCGCGCTTGCAACGTCCTGTCCGAAACAGCCCGCATTGCAAATTACCGCACCGCCTACGCTTGCAGGCAAGCAAGCAAAAAATTCGCCTCCGTCAAGTCCTTTGTCCGCAAGAAATTTACCGAGCGTTACGGTTGACGTGCCTGATAAAGCGGTAACTTTTCTGCCTCTTACCGTGATTTTACTTACTTTGTTTACTACCGCCACACCGTCATAAAATTCGTCAGAAGCAAGTATGTTGCTCCCCTTGCCCACAACGCAGTATCTGACGTTAAGTTTATTTAACAACCTTATTGTTTTGACCAACTTACAGACGGTATCGGGATATACCGCTATGTTGATTGTACCCCCTACGCCCAAAGTTGTCAACTCTGCAAAGGGCACGTTACGGCAAGTAGTTATCAAATATTTTTTCATTTTTGACAGCACGGTTTTTTCAACGGTCTTATTCATTTAAATTGCGAGCGTCGACTTTGCAGTCTGACGTTGATTGGCGATTATATCCGCCGATACAAATGCGTTGGGGACAAACGCGGTTGACAGTTGACTTTCGCAAGCGACATAACGTTCCTGAGTATACACCGATTGGTTTAAAACGGAAAACATACCTACGTTTACTAGCGCGGATTGTACCTCATCCGACAGCAAGAATTTAATATAGTTAATACAACTCGCCGACTTTTCGCCGCAAGCACTGGAAATTCCCACATACTGAATCAAGTCGTTATAAGCCGATAACGGAGCAAAAGACAACGCGTCGATTTTGCCCTGACTTTCCTTTTGAGACAATCGGTACATATCGCGCTGCGTGCCTAAAAGCGTTACAGCGCAAGTATTTGCTACAAACTGCTCGTAAGCCTGATATTGCGTTACGTTTTCCGCAAGATAATCGGCATTGCCTTTGCCGCCCGACATTGCAAGAGACGTAAGCGGACTGTTAAAGTCGGCAAAGCCGCATACAATCGGCTTTAATTCTATTGTGTTTTTACCGACTTTACGAGTGTAAGTCGCCGTTAAAGCCTTGTTCAGTAAGTCGTCTTGACTTAACTGCGACGAACGGGCGAACAAACAATAAGCGCCGGCATAAAGCGGCGCGGCATACTGTTTGCCGTCAATTTGCGCAGACTGCAAAAAGTTATCCCTTACGTCTCCGAGATTATCCGAAACGGGCGCCAAATATTCCTTTACAATATCCCCTACTCCGCGCGAAAAACTTATCATATCGAACATTTGCCCGTCTGATAATTTTTGTTTAAGTTCGGCAACGCTCAGATTGGTAACGTGCACGAACAGTCCTTTGTTTGCGCTTTCAAACTTAGCCGACTTGTTTGTCAACCAAGAAGAACGGCTGCCGAAACCGCCCTCGAAAGTTTCGACGTTCCACAACTCTATTATGCCTTGATAAGTTGCGCCCGATTGCGTACGGGGTTTAACGGGCAACTTAGGCAAAACGCAAATCAGCGCAATAGCCGTCAATGCCGTTACGATAACGGCGGAAAACATCCAACGCGGAAAACTGATTTTTCTTTTAACGTTTGTCTTTTGTTTAGGTTCTTTAACTTTTACGACTTTGATTTTTTTCATATTGCAATTTCCTTTTTTTAAGTCTTATACAGTATATTTAAAACAGCGGTTGCTAAGACTAGGCAGAATGTCGCAAATTGCGTAAAAAACTCGTTTTAAAAACAAACCGTAAAAAACTCTATAAAATTACGCTTACCGTAAAAACGTTGTGTTATCAAAATGCATAAAGCAACTTAAATATAGGCGAAAAATATTTATCTTAATAAAAAATATTGCAACAAGAAACAAGCGCATTATGCGCAAGCCGTTTTTAAAAACATTGCTAAAAATTAAATCGACAAAATTTCAAATTATTGATTGAAAAACATAATTTTTTAAAAACTGCCGCCACTGCCTACGGCTTGCAATTTAAATAAAAAAGCCGAAACGACCTGCGTTTCAACCGTTTAAAAAACTGCAAATTTTTAGATACGTCTATAAATCTTTTAATACCTTACAAAAGTCAATGCCCATACGGCGGTCTGTCCGCTCGGTCAATGCGGCGGCTTTTTCCACAAACTTTGCCGCTTTAACCGTCGAATCGTAAAGTGTCTTGCCGTTAAGAATTTCCCCAAGCACTACCGAACTGAACACGTCTCCCGTACCCGAAAAATCTATGTTTGTACGCTTGTTTGTAACGTACTGAACGCTGTTACCGTCAAGCACTATATTGCCGATTGAACTGCCGCATTTTATGCCTGTAATGACGGCTTGTCTGCAACCCGTTGCCGTTAAAAAACCCGCAAACAGTTTACCGCAATATTGCAAAAAATTTGCGTCGCTTGCGTGCAAAATCACTTCGTTGTAGTTAAAATCTGAAAGCAAACACGCTTCAGTAAGATTGGGAGTAATGCAATGCGCGCGGCTGACAACAGTCTTCATAGCGGAAACATATCCGCCGTCAAATACGGGATATAACTTGCCGTTGTCGCCCATTATCGGATCGACGAACAAGTAAGCGTCTTTATTTAAAACGCCGTCTATAACCGTTTTAACGCCGTCAAGCGTTGCCGTATCGTTGCAAAAGCCGACATAAAAAGCGTCTGCTTGCGCGTTTGCGGAAATACGGTGCGCAAAATCTACCGTATCGTAATTTTTTACTACGGTAAAATTGTCAAAACCGGTATGGCAGGAATAACACGCCGTAGGCACGGGCATACAGTAATGCCCTAGATGAGTCATCAGCGCAATATTAGCAACGGTAGAATTGTTGCCCAAACCCGATATATCGTTAAAAATCAGTATATTTTTCATTGTGTTATTTAGAGTCGATTTTTTACTTTATTATTTACCGTTTTCAATATTTCCGTCAGATTTCGATTCGACGTCAATACTTTGTTCTTGCTGTTCGGCATCTGTGCTTTTTTCCGTTCCGTCTGTTTGTTCGGTTTGCTTTTGTTCGCTTTCAGTACTTTGTTCAGGCTTGATGATTTTCGATACGGGCACGTCTATATCCAGTAAAGTTACAAACGTTCTTGTAGGTATCATTTTTAAAATAAACCAAACTGCGAAACCTACTATTACCCCTGCTAAAATTCCAAGCAAAGCAAGCCACGGAAGATAGGAAAACATTTCGGGCGTATTGCTGACCAAACAAAAAACAACGTTTTGCGTTACATTGTGCATTATTGCCGCAACGACTGAAACAGAAACAATACTTACCTTAGGGTAGACAAATTCCACCAGCACGGCAGAAACAATTACGCTAACTATGCCTGCCGACAAACTGTACATAAGCGTAGACATATTTCCCGTAAAAACACTGCCTAAAACAGTACGGATAACAACCAAAACAAAAGCCTCGGTAGGTCCTAGCAAAAACAGCGTAAGCAGCGAGAATATGTTAGAAAGTCCCATTTTCGCCCCCGGTAAAATCAGCGGCGGAAAAAGGCTTTCGACCATAAACATAATCAACCCCATAGCGGTAAGCACCGATAGCGTTGCTACGCGTTTGGCGGAAAAATATTTGGTTTTTAAAGTTTTTTCTTTCATATTATTCGCTTCGTATTGTAATTTTTATTAAAGTTTTTATCTCTTCCGCATCTCTGTTTATCCGTTCATTTCCGTCAAATTACTTCGCGTCCTGCCGACAACATTGCAAAAACAGCAATTATCTACATACTGTTTTAAAAACTATTTAATTTACAGCGTGCATAGTAAACAGCGTCTTTATTTTTTCTCGAATAAATTTCGGTTTGCGTTATTTTCGGCAAATTGTTTAGTCTAAGCATTTATACCGCAATGCTATGTTTGCCGACAGCAATTTCCAACGCAAACTATTCCGAAACGATTTTCAGACTGTTTGGACTGCATACAATCGACGCGTTCGGACGCGTAATTGCAGGGAAATTCCTGACGCACTCCTGATGATAACCGCATACCGAATCGCTCATTTTAACGGACACACCCGAACCGCGGGATATTGTTACGACATTATACCGCTGTTCGCCGTCTATCTCGCGAGAGAATCTTATCTCTGCGCCGCCGTCCGTTTGCTTGGCTTCTATTTTCCAACCGCTGCTGTTGTCGTCGTAAACTATCCATTCGTTACGCATAGCGTTGTAAGTAAAGATAGTCTCGCCTGCCGAACTGCGGCTCATATCCACAACGTGAACCAACTTTATACTTTGCTCGGTATTATCGCCTCCGAAAAAGCCAACGAAAAGCGCGGCTATTACTATTAAAACAATCAAATAGACGCCTATGTCTCCGATTTTAAACGGCTTGTCGCGTTTGGCGTTGACAATGTTGTCGCAAGCTTTCTTTTTACCTTTTAAATAGTGGTAAACAATTATACCGATTACGCCTGCGCCTGCAAGTACTCCGAGAGTGATATACAGCCACAAATAATCGGTTTTTTCCGTTTTGGGCGGCTGCGCGTCATAGTCGTAAGCGTAAACACCGTTTTCGCAAGTTATCGACCAAGCATATTCGTCAAAACTTTCGTCTTTGTAAATAATTTCATCCTGAGAAGCATTCGATAAAAAATGTTTCGTGCCGTCGACCGATTCGTATACTACATATACCTTTATTCCGTTATCTTTGAGATAACCGTTCATATACTGAACAATGCCGTCGCGCCCCAATACGGTTAATGCCGTTGTAAGACAGTCGCTTTTGCCTGCCCAAAAATTACCTTCCGGCGCAACAATCATAACGGACTTTACCCCTGTCTGCGCAGGCGCGCCTCTGCTTCCGTCAATTATATGCGCGTACTGAACGCCGTCCGTAGTATACTTACGCACATACTGTCCGCTTGTAGATACAGACACTTTGTCTACCGCTATGCCTATCAAATCGTTCGGTTGTCCGCCCAAATCGTAGAAAGGATAATAAGGGTCGTTTAGTCCCAAGTTTGTAGTTGAATCTTCGTCTGCTTGACCTATAACTAAACTGCTGCTGCCCGCGTTGACGTGATGATCGTAAATACCGAGCGAATCTAACTTGATTTTGATTAAATCGGCAACATAACCCTTGGCTATACCGCCCAAGTCTATCCACTGCGAATAACTTTCGTTTTCAACAACCGCATCGGCAACATACTTGGTTACATAGTAACCGTCGCTGTCAGCAGTCAACTTGACGGCTTTATCGGAAAAGTCTGTAAAACTGCCGTTTGAAAAAGCGTCTATATACTTTTGTTCGGGCAACGGATAGCCGTTTTTGACAAATTCGGTTGACGTAACGGGTCTGTCATACGGAAGATAGAAATCACCGTTTGAATAAATACGCGAAGAAAATCCCCAAAGGTCGACAAGACGGTACACGGCAGGGTTAAATGCGCCGTTTGTAGCGTTATACATTTCCTTTGCAATAAGCAGCATTTGGTAAGTATGTTTGGCAATTTCAAGCGGCTGACCTACCGTAGACTCGTTGTTGTATCTGTAAATATCCGATTTGACGCTACCGCCTTTCCCGTCGTATTGGGTATTTGCACAGTTGTCTACCTCAACAATCAAGTCGTGAATTCCGTCGCAGATTTCTATCAGTTTGTTGCGCGTTGCTATTTGAGTTTCGGTCAAAGCGCTTTCGCTTGCGTTAATGTTAAAATCTATCGTTAACCCTTGCTGAGAAAAAATATGCGTTGTAACGCGTATACGGCTGTGTCCGAAATAATGTCCGTACATCTCAACGCAGTATATTTTACCGTTAGCCGATAACGTATTTAAAAAATACCCCTTAGGCGATTCATACTGATCGATATCTTTTGCGCGTAACGAATCGGCGCTTGCTAACGTAGGCATAAGCGCGCAGACAAACATTACCGTCATCAGTATTACTAACATTATCCGTCTAAGGTTCTTCATATCCTAGATATTTTACCATTTTTACATTTACTTTGCAACAAAAAAGCCGCACGCATTAAGCGTACGGTTTTTGCAATTAGTGATAAGTCTAATTATTTTGCAGCTTCGATTTTGCTGAGAGCGTCCTGAACAGCAAGGATTACGCGTCCGCTGGATTGAGTAGCGCCAGTATGTGTTGTATGACCGTCTTTTTCTACAATTTCAAGAGAAGAGGGAGCGCCGCTAATAGTGTCAACGCCTTGACTCGTATCGGGAGCGCCGTTAGCATCTTTTGCTACTACAATTTTGTTAACGTCTTCTACTGTCAAACCTTCAAAAGTTTGAAGAAATGCTGCTACATTGTCATTCCAAAATTTCTTACCTTCTTCGGTCCAACCTGCAGAAAGATTTGTGTAACCTTCTTTGTTTTCGGAAGTGATTTCAACTTTCGTTATAACATTGTTACTAACAGTAACCTTAACTTTTACACCATAGTAATCATTGTTTCCTTTGTTCCAAGGATTTTCATACTTATATTCGCCTTCGTATGTTTGTCCGCCGCAGGAAGCAAAAGCAACTACAGCAACAGCCATAACCAATGCAAGTACAAGCACTAATGCAAGATTCTTTTTCATTGTTTCATTTCTCCTTCAAAAAAATATTTATTTTGTTTATTTCACGGTATTACCGTCGAAACCTGTTTTATTTGCCGCTTTGCGCCAAATTCAAACGTATTGTACCACACAGACAGAATAAACGCAACTTTTTGACTGTTCAATTACAATAGTTTTTGTTTATACCAAGATAGTTTTTTTTGTTGACGGAATTTCCGCAAGAAAAAAATCTTGTCTCGATTACTTTGTAAAACCGACCGTCAACAAAAACTTTTTTACTTATATAACGTACTTATGATATGTTAATACGCTCTTGCAACCAACGCAACTACAAGGTTATCGCTCTTGTGTCCGCAACAAGTACAAACGTCTTGGAACGGTTTTTCATCCAGCATTACACGGACTGTTGCTTGGAATTTCTCCTTAAACATTGCTTCGCACGCAGGGTCTTTATCCCAAACGACCTTTGCAAAACATTTGTCGTCCAACGCCTTGCCCAGTTCGTCCATATTGCGGGCAATCCTAACGTGAGAATCGCGGAAAGCAAGCGACTTATTGTACATATTAGTTTGAATTTCATCAAGCAGTTTAGTAATGCCTGCCGCTATTCCGTCAATAGGCATAGTCGCCTTGTCGCAAGTATCGCGGCGAGCATAGGTTACAACGCCCTGTTCGATATCACGCGGTCCTACTTCTATACGGACGGGCACGCCCTTCATTTCCCATTCGTTAAACTTCCAGCCCGGAGACTGATCGCGGGTATCAAGTTCTACGCGGATACCGCTTGCCCTAAGTTGTTCGGCAATTTGGGCGGCTTTGTCAAGAACGCCCTCCTTGTGCGCGGCAACGGGTATAACGACTGCTTGAACGGGAGCGATTTTCGGCGGCAACACAAGTCCGCGTTGGTCTCCGTGCGCCATTATTATTGCCCCTATCAAGCGCGTTGATACTCCCCAACTGGATTGCCATACATACTTGTGGGTACTGTCCTTATCCAAAAACTGAATATCGTACGCTCTTGAAAATTTTTGTCCGAAATGGTGAGTGGTACCTGCTTGCAGACTTTTGCCGTCAAGCATCATTGCTTCCATACCGTAAGTTGCTTCCGCACCTGCAAACTTCTCCTTTTCGCTCTTTTGTCCTATAAATGTAGGCATTGCCAAAACATCGCGTGCAAAATCGTGATAGAGATGAAGCATATCTATAGTTTCGGCAAGAGATTCCTCGCGAGTGGCGTGTATAGTATGACCTTCCTGCCACAAGAATTCGCTTGTTCTTAAAAACGGTCTGGTAGTTTTTTCCCAACGTACTACGTTTGCCCATTGATTGAGTTTAAGCGGCAAATCGCGGTAACTGTTTATCCACTTAGAATACATACTGCAAATAATAGTTTCGCTTGTGGGACGGATAACGCAAGGTTCGGCAAGTTGTTCGCCTCCCGCAACGTGAACTACCGCAACCTCCGGAGCAAAACCCTCGACGTGCTCGGCTTCCTTATTGAGCAAACTCATAGGAATAAGCATAGGAAAATATGCGTTTTGGTGTCCTGTGGCTTTAAAACGGGCGTCCAGTTCCTTTTGAATATTCTCCCATATAGCATATCCGTAAGGACGGATAACCATTGTTCCCTTAACGGGTCCGTAATCTACAAGTTGGGTTTTTATAACGACATCCGTATACCACTGCGGAAAGTCTGCGTTTATGTCGGCAATTTCTTTTACAAATTGTTTGTCTGCCATATTTTTTCTCCTTAAATGAGAATAGTTTTTTAATTAGCGTTAATAGTATAGTCCACTGCAAATTATTTGTCAATTTAGAAACGTATTTGAAATAAATTTATTTGTATTTTGACCGACTTTATACCAAAACGGTTATAATAACCTCCGACAACCTACATATATTTTAACAAAAAAAAACAAGCCCGATTACTCAACAATCGGGCTTGGAAATTTACAAGAATTGGTTATTTATCAGAATCTTCTTCGGGTTTAACAACAGTGATATTTACCGAATTAGTGTTTGTGATTTTGTCCGCATCGAACTTTACAACAGTAACCGTGCCGCTGCTTGTTAATGTGAAAACATAGTTGTTAAGAACGTCGGGAAGAGCCCAACCTTGCGCAGAAGTCGACAAACTCTTTGCATAAGCTACGGGCGTTGCGTTTCCGTCAGACAAATCTAAGGTGTAAGACACGCTGTTAACGGTATAATAAAGGATATCGCCTTCGAGTTTGTTAAAAGTAATATCCGTACCGTTTTCGACAGGAGATAAAATTACTTGCGGATCAACAAGCGTTTTATCAGCCATAAAAATTCCGTACAAAGTCGTGTCGGGATCGGAAGTGCTGTCCGAATCGACGTAAACTATTTTGTCGCCGTAACCGTAAAACTTATCGGGCAAAGATTTAGACGTTAAAATAACTATATCTTTTTCCGTTGCGTTGGCACGCAAAAGTTCTATGTTATTAAGGTCGGAATCGAGTTCGCTATCGCTCTTTGTATAATAAACGTTACCGTTATTTACGGATTTGATAGTATAGGTAATTGTGCTCGCGTCTTCGCCCTCTTCTACCGAGTTATCTACCAAAACACTGTGTTCTGCCGCGCCTGCTTTGTACAAACAGATAGAACCGTCTTTGTCGGTAAAAATTACGTTTCTGCCTGCCAAATCGAAATTGACGTTAGAAATTTCTTTAACGATTTCGGTAGAGTTACCGCTTGCAACGTCAAGTTTAGCCAAAACGTCGTCCATTACATAAGTAGCAACAAGTTTGCCGTCGACTACATCGTACATAATCTGAACGGTGTTTTTGTCAAATACATAGTGTCTTGTAAGGTCGCTGCCGTCAAGTTTGCAACTCATAAGTACTTGCTTACTTGTTTGCTTGTTACCGCCTGCCGTCAACTCGTCTTCGGGAGTTGCAATATAAAGTCTGTCGTTAAAGATATAAATACCGTTGAGATTGGTAGTTGTTGCGCTTGTAAAATAAATTTTGGGTAAAACAAGTTGTGCTTTTTCTGCAACAAGGCGTGCAATTTCCTTTGTTCTGTCGGAAGATGACGTAATTGTCGTGCTGTTATAAACTTCAAACAATTCGTCTAAATCGGCTGCTTTGATACGGCAAATTGCGCCAGTGCGAGCGTCTACGTTTTCGTAAGTGTTTTCCGCCGTAGCGCTGGCAAGACCGTTTACATAATAAATATATTCTCCGTATTTTACCGCGATACCGCCGTTTGTTGCGCTGTCGACTTCGCCAGTAGGCAAATCTACGGTCGGTTTAAATTTGTTGTCGTTACAAGCCGCAAACACTACGGCTACCAACATTAAAAGCGCGACTGTTAAAATCAACGTTTTTTTAATAGATGTGTTTTTGAACATTATACTACTCCTTGTGTAGTTACTACATACGCGTTAATTATATATCATAATAACTTAAAATGCAACAATTTTGGCGTAATCTTTATATGACTACGCCATTAAATAACAGTAAAAGCATTAAAATTTTCAAACTCACAAAGTATTGAACGGTTGTTTAAAATATTATACAAATCAAATCGGTTCTTTAAGCGCGGATATCTGCCCCGTATCGGCGTCCTGAAACAGCATCCAAAAAGCAATCGGGTCATTTTCGATATATACAAAATCCTTATCGGAAAAGCCCTCTTTCTCTGCCGGCAAGCCGTAACATATATAGCGTATTTGACCGTGGCTTTGCAAAACGCCCAAAACAAAATATTTGTCGGAAGACGGAAAATCTATCCGCACAAAAAAAGAATTGTCATACTTGCGCATTAAAGGATAGTACGGCGGAAACTGCAAAAACACTTTGCTGATCTCATCCTTGACGGAATTATAGTAATCGGTATTAGAACCTGCGGCATAATACCTCTCAAAAGCGGCGCTGTAATCGTGTACGCTCTTATAGCGCGTATCGGCTTTTATTCTGTACTTATTCAAATTTTCAGCGTCGTAATAATTGGTAGTCGAAGCAACAAACTTTTCGTAATCGGTAGGCGCGTCGTATATCTCGCTGCCGAATGCGTCGGTTACCAGATTTTCCGCTTGCCTGTGCAAAACGTCGCATACGGAATTGTCTCCCACGTAAGCGCGGGCAACTTCAAAACACCTGTCTTCCCGTTTGACAAGCAAAGCGGCGACATTGTTGAGCGGCCTAAACGGCATTGTAAACGTTTCGTTATTAAGCGAAGAAAGTTTGCGTGCAAAACGTTCTCTTCCGAAACCCAACAATAGCCACCACTCGCCGAAAGCCGAAATGTCCGCATTTGTAACAAACACCGTAACATCGGTAACGTTTTGCGAATTGTTGACAAACTTGACCATACCGCACAATTCTTTATTGCGCGCGGCAAAGCGTTTGTCCGTCTGTTGAAGTATCAAGATACGTTTGCAGTACATTGTTTGCTCCTAATATAGTTTTACAACAATAGTAAACTGCCGCAGTCGCGATATAATGCAAACTTGTGCCGAATTGTGTCAAAAATACAAGAAAACCGCTGTCAAACAGTCGGCTTTCTTAAATATTGTTATAAATTTATCTTAATTATTTCTTGACTGACTTGTATGATTTTTGGGAAAGCGTGTGGAAGTTGATTTTTGTGCAAATCTTGTCCAATATCGCTTTCATAGCAATGTCAATTCCACCGCCCTCGGTATAATCGCATTTAAGGTAAAAATCCACGCGCTCCTGATCGACAAGATATGATGCGTCGGACGGCTTTTTATAAACGCCGATAGCGTAACCTCCGCGTTGACGGACAAGTTTCATACTGGGTACGTCTGTAAGTCCGTCGCCGATATACACCATTTGGTCAAAAGGCACTACGCGCTCGTTGCGCGGCATATACATATTGAGTTTAGTATGCTCTCCTACGTCTTCCACGCCTTTATTTATACGGTAAAGAAATTGCGTTTTGCTTGTGTAGTTAATTGCAATACTCGGCCAAACAGGCTCATCGTTTGCGTCATAGAGATAGTCGCAAGCGAAAATATTGTAAAATTCGTTTGCTATACCGCACCCCTCTACCATAGACTTTAAACCGCAGGAAAGTATGTAATGTCTGACTTCCAGTCCCAAGCTGTCGCCGTACGCGTTGATACGGGCAAACCATTCTTTTACTCCGTCAAAAAACTGTACGTCCTTGCCCATTTCGTGCAAGGCTTCGCGGGAAAGGCTTATATGATTTTCGCGTGCTTTGGTCGCCATCAGAAACATATATGCCAAAATATGGTCCATTTGGTATTTGTGCGCTATCTCGTCGCTTTTGCCCCAAAACTCTTCCGAAGTCATACCGAGCGCAGGAATAAAAGTGAATTCCTGCATATCCCTTGTAGAGAGCGTATTGTCAAAGTCGTATATAAGAGCAACAATAGGTTTTGTCAAATTACATTCCTCCCGTATTTTTACAATTTAAATATTACCGCCGTTTGCGGTTCGAGCGTTGTACCTTTGCCGCTAGGCGTAATTTTGCCGACGCAATAGAGTACGTTATCAACGGCAAAATCCAATTTAAGCGCTTTATCCGTCGGGTTAAACGCCACAGCCGTGTTCTTTCCGCGCTTATAGCATAATAGTCCGCTGTCTTCGCACACCAGTACTTGCATATCTCCGTCAGCCTGCAAATCTTCTTCGGCGTGGCGCAAAGCATTCAGTTCGCGCACACAGTTTATCAGCGAGCCGTTATCCTGTAATTGCTGAACTGCGCAAGGAGCATTTTTTGTACGGTCTACGTCCAAGTACAGTTTGTCTGTTTCTGCCGTAGAAAAGCCTAAATTCTTTTTTGTATTATCCCACTGCATAGGAGTACGCGTACCTGTGCGATTATATCCGCCTTCCTTAGAAGGCTGCGGAATAAAGCGCATACCTATTTCGTCTCCGTAATATACAAACGGCACTCCCGAAAGGGTTAACAGCATTACAAAATACAGGCGCGTTTCCGTTTCGTCCAACGTATAAGAAATACGCGGAGTATCGTGATTGCCGCTTATTACGGACATATATCCGTTGTCTTTAGTCTGTTTCAACTCGTCAAGATAACAACTGAAAGTATCTTTTGCCGACATATGCGCCGTTTTGCAAAAATAACTTTTGTTTACTCCGTTTACTATATTACGGCTTGCATTGTGGACAAGTTTGTTATGGTGGTCTAAAATAAAATCGCAGTGGAACCCTGCCATATTTATGGCACGCGGAGCATTGCACCACTCGGACACCAACATTGCTTCGGGGTAATCCTTGTCGAACATTGCTCTTGCTCTGCGCCATAGAGTTGCCGTTGCCGACTTGTCTTCGTCGTTTTTAACAAGACTGTCCGCCATATCGACGCGGAAGCCGTCCGCACCGTTATCCAGCCAAAAGCGCATAACGTTCATCATTTCGTCAAAAGTTGCCTGTACGCGTTTGTCGGTATAGCTCATTTGCCATTCGGGATGGGTGATATCTTTAAAACCGTAGTTTAATGCGGGTTGACTGAGAAAGAAATTGAGCATATAGCATCCGTCGCGGTCGGCATTACCGGCAATAAGCGGATACTCGTACGGGCGCTGCCAAACATAATTAGTCCAAATATAACGGTCGCTGTATTGGTTACGTTCGTGTTTGCAACTTTCGGTAAACCACTTGCATTTGTCCGAAGTATGCCCCGGAACAAGGTCGAGTATTACGTGCATACCGCGTTTGTGCGCTTCTTTGAACAATCTATATAAATCTTCGTTTGTTCCGTAACGCGGCGCAACCGTGTAATAATCCTGCACGTCATAACCCGCATCCATAAAAGGCGATAAAAAGCACGGATTAAGCCACAATGCGTTAAATCCTAATCCGCGTATATAATCTAATTTTTCAATTATTCCTTGTAAATCGCCTATACCGTCTCCGTTAGTATCGTAGAAACTTTGAGGATAAATTTCGTAAAAAATAGCGTCTTTAAGCCACTTCGGCATTATATTGTACCTTCCTAACTTATATTCAGTTATAAAAGTATACAATATTTTTAACAGATTTTCAATAGTTTTAAATAAACTCTTTATATTCTTGTTATAGATACAAAAAAAATTATAAACTTTTAATAATTTGCAAAGTTCTGTATATAGGTCTAGTCATTATCCTTGGGAGGATTTTTAAGTTTATGCATTATTTCCGATATGTCTTCTTCTCCGTTATTTACGCGATACAAAAATGCAGATAATTCCGCTATCAATTCGCCGTTAGTGGGAGGATACTTATCGTTTACAACATTAGAATTTAACAATACGTTTACAAATTTTAAATTACCGTAATAATAACAATCGCTTATTGCGTTTCTGATAGCGCGTTCAACGCTTGTCGAAGTTTTACTTTGCTTTGCGGCGATAACCGGATATACATCCTTGCACAACAATACCCTGACATCGTAAGAATCACTGAAAATTTTCAACGCTTCGCGCATATAACCGCAACCTATCAATTTATGCTTAAAGGACAAAATGCACAAAATTCTGTCTATCAATTGTTTTGTATTTAAATCTTGATTGGACATTACAATCTCCTTTTGTTTAAAACAGTTACATTTAGGCTATGCCGATACTATAATTACGGGCGATGCGAATCGGATTGTTTTCGTAAAACATAATAATTAAATCGATACAATTTTGTAACTGTTTTTTTAACATACAAATACGTTCAATATATATACTGAAATTACAAAACATTTGTTAACCGATTTTTTAAAATTTTTTGATATTTTTTGTAAAAAACTGTACTAAATCGGCTATACTTGTCGTCAAAAAATGAAAATGTTATAAAAATGTCAGTATATGACGTAAAAAACCGTACAAATTTTCAATAATAAAAAATATTTTTTACGATTATAGATATTTCCGTTTCGCTTAAAAAATTTGAAGGGATAATATTTTTGCACTGTCCGATGTCTCCGTTTCACAGCAAAAACGCGTCCGAATCTTTCGGACGCGCAATTATATTTTCGGTTTCTAACAGAATTCAGTTTGCAGAATAATCTGCCGTCTGCGGTTGTTCACCCAAGTCTTCCGTTTGGGTAACAACAGATTCGTTTTCTGCTTCTGTTTTCGATTTTTTGCCGCGCTTTTTATTTGAAGACGGACTCTCAAAACGCACGCGCTTGACTATACAGTAAAAGCAAGGAATCAATACTAACGTTACCAATGTTCCGAGTAGCAAACCGCCGATAACAACTATACCCATAGGCTGCATAAGTTCGCTTCCGCGTCCTAAGCCTATTGCCAAAGGTATTAGCGCAAGAATAGTTGTTAATGTTGTCATAAGGATAGGACGTAAACGCGATTTACAGCCTTCGAGCACTGCTTCCTGCGGAGACTTACCGCTTTTAATCAGTTGATCGATTTTGTCTATCATTACGATTGCACCGTTTACTATGACGCCCATAAGCATAATAATACCTACAAACGAAACAACGTTTAAAGTTGTGCCCGTTATAACAAGCGCCAAAAATCCGCCTGTGAAACTGAACGGGATAGACATTATTACTATAAACGGTTTTACCAAAGACTCGAATTGACAAGCCATTACGCCGTAAAGCAAGAAGAATGCGGCAATTAAAGATATTACCAGTCCGTTCATTGCGTCGGTTAAATAATAGGATACGCCGCCCTCGGAATATTCCACATCGTCATAATCTTTCAGAACTTCTAACGACGCTTCTCTCATTGCCTTGGTAATAGTACCCATATCCACGCCGAAACTCTCTACATCTACGGTAGTAACGTATTTGCCGTCTTTACGGTTGACGACTGTTACAACGGTATCTTCTTTATAAAATTTACCGTCGTCCGTCTTTTTTAAAACGTCGGATATTTTTACCGCTCCGTCATCGTCAAAACCTACTACTACATTCAGCAATGCGTCAAGACTGTCCTTAGTCTCGTCGGCAAACTGTACGTTTACCGCTTGGCTGTCGCCGTCTATCGTTACTGTAGCGGCATCGTAACCGGACATACCTACTCTTAAAAGCAATACTGCGTTTTGATAATCTACATTGCGGTGCGCGCAGGCGTCCTTATCGAAAGTAAAGGAATACTGCCGTGTTTGGGCAGGAGTATTATTTGTAACTGTTTTTACCCCATTGATTTGCCAAAGTTTCGCTTCTATTTTTTCCGCCGCTTCTTTGAGAGCCTGTTCGTTTTCCGACAGCAACGTTACCGACTGTCCTGCCATTTCTCCCGTTAATTCCGCAACAACGCCGTCGATTTCCGCAACGCGGATATTTTTTGCATCTATGTCGCTTTCCTGCAACAAATCCCGTATCGCGTTTACTGTATCGCTTGTTTTGAGTTTGGAATTGTCTATATGAATACGCACAACGCCCGTTATATTCATAGGCAGCATTCCCTGCTTGCCGACGGTATAGGAAGCGTAATTTATGTTATCTCCGTACTTGTCGCGAATTGCCTTGACTGCTTTGCGTGTAGAATCGTTTACCTGCTCGAGAGTAGCCGCGCCGTCAAAAGCCAAATTGACTTCGATAACGCCCTTATCTACGCTCGGAATAAAATCTACTCCCGTAGTAAAGACAAGCCCTACACTGCCTGCAAACAGCACTAACGCCACAACGCACACTACAATACGTTTTGTTAAAACCTTAGACAAAATGTATCCGTAACCGTTTTCCATACGGAACAATATGTTACGCTTACGTTCGGCGCGGTTGCCTTGTTTTTTAGTTTTTTTCTTGTTTTTATTTTCTGTTTTTTCTCCGTCGGCACTATCCGTTACGACAGCCGTTTTTTGCGTAGGTTCGGCAGTTTCCGTTTCTTTCGCCTTACCGATTGCAGAAGTCTCGTCATATAACGGTTTGCGTTCGCCGCGCGGTTCGCCGTCTTCAAACGTGCCTACAAGTACTTTGTTTCCGTCCTTATCCTTTTTATAACGCGGACGGGGACTACGGTTATAAATCAAGTGGTAAAGCGACGGAATGACCGTTACTGCCACAAGCAGCGACATAACTATCGAGAACATTACCGCCCACACCAAATCGTAAAATATTTCGCGCGTTAGCCCCTTTGCAAAAAGTATTGGGAAAAATACGCAAATATTAGTAAGCGTTGAAGCGAGTAATGAACCTGCGACTTCTCGCGTTCCGTTAAGACAACTGTCGAAAACGCTTTCGCCCGAGTCGCGGTGTTTGGTTATACTCTCCAAAACGACAATGCTGTTATCGACAAGCATACCGATACCGACTGCAAGACCGCCGAGAGATACAAGGTTTAACGATATATCCATTGCCCACAAACCTATCAATGCAACGAGTACAGACAACGGCATTGTAATAGAAACGACTAGCGACGAACCTATTTTACCGACAAACAAATATATTACCAGTATTGCCAAAACGCCGCCGATAACGATAGAAGAAAGTACGTTTGAAATACTGTCGTTTATAAATTCTGCCTTATCGTCAAGAAGTACGACTTTGCATTGTTCGGAGACGTTAACCGCCGTCATTGCTTTTTTAACCGCAGACACCACTTTTGTTGTATTTGCGCCGGTTACGGCGTACACTTCCAAAGTTACGGCTAATTTGCCGTTGTACTCGGCATAGGCCTGATGGATGGTTTTTTGTTCTATTTTTCCCACATAAGCCGCAGGAACAATCAGTTTGGTCGCGTTGTCGGTTATATCTGCTTTACGGATAAATCCGATAGTATCCGTAGTCGGGGTTATTCCTATATCCAGTTCGTCAAGGTTGAGTTTGTTGTACAATTCTAACAATTCACCGTCGGTTGAAAATACCGTATACCCACCGTACGAATAGAAATTTTCTGCCGACTGCTCATCCGAAAGCGTTAATACGTTGCCCCCTTCGTCTATCAATTTGCCTTCGGCGTTAATCAAACGCCCGAAGTTATCCACTTTGACAAAAACATCGTTTATAATTACGCCTATTTCGTTATCTCCGTTTTTTGCCACGGCTTTGCCGTTAGAATAAACCGCTTTTCTGTCGGCAGACGGGTCGTCGGGATATTCTTCTTCGACGTGTTTGAGTTTTGTTTCGGTTAAAGTTTTTACAATGCTTTGTTTTGTTGTTCCGTCCGGACTGACAACGTCTTTATCGAAATTATCCAAACGTATAATGTGAATTACCTGCGGCGACATAAGCGCGGCAAATTCGTTGCCTTGCGTAGAATTGACAAACAATGCGGCAAATTGCTCATCGCTTATTTGCGGTTCTTCGCCGTTATCTTCCGCTTGTTTTACGGTATCTAAAATATTCTGAAAAGCAACCGTATTGACGGAATCGGCAAACTTACATACATCAACCGCTTGGGAGTGGTCAAAGTTGTCTTTCGCACATCCGTCTCCGTCGGGACAATTTGCATCGTGCAAATGCAGTATGTCCAAACCGTTATATTCGTACCGCTCCTTGTATTCCTTGCCGCTGTCGGGATCGACCAACGTTACAAGTTCGGCTACTCCGCCGTTTTGGAACAGATTTGCAAAATGTTCGTACGGAATGTCGTCAGCCAACTCGGCATATTCCATACTTTGACGGAACAGCACAAGATTGTTCCAGTTTGTTTCCAAGTCGCCGTTTACCGCGCCGTCTCTTATCCATTTGAGCGTTTCAAAACTCAGCCCGTACTGATTAGATTGCGCAAGCGCTTTAAGGTCATCGTCCGTCATATCTTTGAATTCGTCGTTTTTAACAAGTCCGGAATCTATCCAGTGCCACATCAAGCGTAGTTGCTGACTGGAATTTTCTCGGAGCAACATCATTAACGATTTGACAGAAGACAAGTTATTTTGCAATTCGCTCAGTTCTTCGTAAGATTTGCCGTCAATTTCGTCAATCGCCCGACGCGCCTGGCGCGCCTTTTCTACATAGTCGTTAAATTCGTTAAGGGTGCAAGTCGCGTATGTTTTAACCGCCGATTTGACTGTTGCAAGCGAAGACAAAACGCTTGTGCCCAATTCCATTTCTACAGGCAGTTGCATAACCTCTAAAACGCTTTTTGCATTCGATTCGTTACGGATGGAGATGACTGAGCCGTTTTGTATTATCGTACCTAGCGGCAAATCTAAATTCTCTTTCGTTAACGCCTGTATAAGCGCAAGAGCGGTAATATCCAACCCCTGTAACGCCGTAATTTTAATTTGCTTTTCGGGACTGCCAAGCACATTGACAGAGCCGACGCCTTCGATAGCGCGGAGTTTAATTGCAAGCGCTTCGGCATCCTTTGCAAGCAAATCGGTATCGGGAGAATCGATATCCTGATAAACGGATACAGTTGCCGCCGCCGTGCCGTTCATATCTATTTTGACAAAAGACGGTTCTTCGCAGCCTTGCGGAAATTTTACAGACTTGAAAGCGTCGGAAATATCGTCTATTTTCTTGTCGATATCCGTACCGTAATTAAAAGTGAGAATGGCAATAGAAACGTTGTCGTACGATCGCGTTTCTATTTCAGTAACGCCCGAAACCGTCTGCAGCGACCGTTCAACGGGAGTCGTAACGGAATCTTGCACGCTTTGCGCGCCCGCTCCCGGATAAATTACAGTTACTCCCAGCATCGGCATTTTGATATTAGGCAACAGGTTTGTCGACATATCCATTGTTGCCAGTACGCCTACCGCTAACAATATAACAACTAACACGCATATAGTAACAGGACGTTTTATTGTAGTTTTGATAAGTGAATTCATTGTTACCCCTTAGTTTATTTTGTATTTTATGCCGAATATACCGTTTGGGTTTTACCAATCAAACTAACGGTATCCTTTAAATTAAATTATACAACAATTTATAACTATTTTCAATGAAGTAAACGTTAAGTTAATCAACAATTGTGAAATAATCTGTATACTAACTTATTTGCCGTTGAATTTTTTAAAGCATTTGTTATAAAAATAAAATACTTAGATGATTGCTAAGCGTAATTTGATTTTCGGTAAATCTACCGAATTGCAAAAAAAATAATAAACGACAAAAAAGACTGACATATCTACTGTAAATTTTTTTCATAACTTACTTATGTCTTAAAACATAAATTTGATTACATGCATTATAAAACTCTTAAACTTAAAAATCAATACTACACTAGCGCCAAGAGCAACAATTAAAATCTTCGCGTTCTGCATTTTCGCCTAGTACGCTACATTGATAAGTATACTTCAATGCCGTAAAAAGTACAAAAACCTCCTGCGGAATTAAATCCGCAAGAGGTTTTTGAAATGGAGAAGAACATTGTTTGTTATTCGATTGCTATCGCGTGTTTTACTTGTTCGGGTTTATCCTTAGGTACCGTTACCATCAAAACGCCGTTTTCGTATTTTGCTTTAATTTGCTTTTCGTCCACGTCTCCCATATAGTAACTGCGCGAACAACTTACGGCACGCTCGCGGCGCAGGTAACGTGAATTTTCTTCGTTATTTTCCTTTTTAGCGGATATGGTTATATAACCGCTTTCAAATTTTAAACTGATGTCTTTTTTCTCAAATCCCGGCATTTCTACGTCTAGGATATAGTCTTTCTCCGTTTCTTTGATATCCGTTTTCATAAAAGAACTTTCGGAATCTACATAAAAAGGACGGAAGAAACTGTCAAATGCTTCGTCGAATAAATCGTTATTTCTGTGTACAAGATAATTTTTCATAATTAAAATCTCCTTTTTTGTTAATATTATTATCAAGGGCGGGTTGTTCTATACTTGCAAATACAATTTTTTGCTCATTTTTAGCAATCTTTTGTATTGTTTGTTAGCACTCTAACTCATTGATTGCTAACATTATACCACATTATATGCATTTGTCAATAGTTTTTGTGAAAATTTTTTAAAATTTTATTAAAATTCAAGATTAAAACTTATCAACTAACCGCTTAGAGATAAATTTGCTTTATAAACAGAACAATTAGTAGATAATGTTATAAATAAAAATTAGTTACTACTATACAATAACGGCGGTCAAATTGACCGCCGTTGCATTAGTGTTTGTCCTTAAATAATTTCCATCAATTCTCCGTACAAATTTTTAAGTTTTTTGATTTGCCTTATTGTAAAACATCCTAAGATTATTACGTTTTTTTGTTTCATATATAACCGTATCTTACCTGACGGTCCGCCGCGGGCAACATCGCCCGTCATCCATTTGTATACATATTCAACGGTGTTTCTTGTATATTTCATAGATACTATATCCTCAACCTTAATATCGAATATAAGTTTTTTACCTTTGTATACTCTAACCGTTTCTTCGGTAAAAATATGTAACTTTCTTTTTGCAAATTTCAATATTAGTATTAGTGAAAGAAGCAGTAATAGAACTACCGCTAACGCTATAGATATGCCTTTACTGGCGGAGCCGACATTATTATTGTAATATATATCTACCATTAAAAATACATATATTACCGCGCCGATTATTAACCACGGTATAATCCACTTAATAATGCAGTTTCTGTCAGTTTTTAATTTTAACGTCATTTTACATTGCCCTAATATTTAATTACATTGCTTTTGAGAGATAATCTTCGATAAAAGGCTGTATATTGCCGTCCATAACGTCGTTTATGTTGGCGTTTTCAAAGTTGGTGCGGTGGTCTTTTACAAGCGTGTACGGGCAGAATACATAACTGCGTATCTGACTGCCCCATTCAATCTTTTTGACTTCGCCTTTGATTGCCGCCGCTTCTTCCATCTGTTCGCGTTCTTTCAATTCCGCCAACTTACTTTTGAGCATAGACATTGCTTGGTCGCGGTTTTGCATTTGACTGCGTTGGGTCTGGCAGGATACCACTATCCCCGTAGGAACGTGAGTAATACGGATAGCAGACTCTGTTTTGTTAATATGCTGTCCGCCTGCACCGCTGCTGCGATAGGTATCTATTTTTAAATCCTTGTCGTCTATTACAATATCGTTATCTTGGGGCAATTCCGGCATTACTTCGAGCGAAGCGAAACTTGTGTGTCTGCGCTTTGCAGAATCGAAAGGTGAAATACGCACTAGACGGTGAACGCCTTTTTCCGCCTTTAAATATCCGTATGCGTTTGCCCCGTTGACCTGAAAAGTTACCGATTTTATCCCCGCTTCTTCGCCGTCGAGAAAATCCAACACTTCGAGTTTGTAACCGCGGCGTTCGCAGTAACGCGTATACATACGGTAAAGCATCTGAACCCAGTCCTGCGCTTCTGTCCCGCCTGCCCCTGCGTGCAAAGTTAAAATGGCGTTGTTTGCATCGTACTTGCCCGAAAGAAGCGTTGCTATATGCAAAACGTTGATATCCGTAGTAATACGGTTAAGCTCTGCCGCCGTTTCTTCAAGCATAGTTTCGTCGCCGTCGCAAAGTTCCAACAAGTCGTTTACGTCCGTCAAACTTTTGCGTAGTTTTTCGTACAAAGCAATCTTATCTTCGATATTTTTTGCACGCTGACTTATCTGTTGAGCATTCTTGACGTCGTTCCAAAAATCGGGATTATGCTGCTTAGCAGTCAACTGCTCTAATTCCTGTTTAAGAACGGGCAAATTGAGGCTTTCGCCCACGCCGTTAAGTTTAAACGTTAAATCTTTTATATTCTGTTTTAATTCTTCAATTTGAATCATTGTTTATTTTTTACTTTTATTTTCCTTGCGTTGCTGACGTTTTAAAGCATATTCTTCCTGCTTTGTAAGCGGTCTTGACGGCGTTTGTCCGTCTGCCGTTTCATCGGCATTTGCCTGATTTTTAGCAATATCCTTGGCATAACAGCAGTTCTTGTATTTTTTGCCGCTTCCGCACGGACATGGTCCGTTAAGTTTTTTCTCGGCGTTTATTTCGCCCTGCTTAACATTGTTTGGTCTTAGTGTTTGAACGATTTTTGCAAAAGTAAGCATACGGATAGTTTGTACTTTAATATTTTCGTTGAGTTTTTCAAACATATCGAAAGCTTCTTTCTTGTACACCATAATGGGGTCGTGCTGACCTATTGCCTGAAGCCCTACGCCTTGACGCAAATCGTCCAGTGCGTCTAGGTGATCCATCCACATATTGTCGATTGTACGCAACAACACAAAACGCTCCGCTTCTTTAAAGGGAACAACGTTGCCGCCCTCGTCTTCGTCCAAACGTCCGTTAAGATATTCGCGGCATCTTTCGGCAAGACTGTCGCAAACTTCACGGGCAGTCGTCAAATCGCTTTCTTCCAAAATAGGCTGTTCAAAATCGAAGTACTTAGCCAGCCCTGCGTTTACTTTATCCAAATTCCACTTGGATACGTCTACTTGACTGTCGCAGGCGTCGGCAAGCGCCAAACGCGCATACTCGCCAACCATAGCAATAATTTCCGAATGGACGTCTTCGTTATCCAAAATACGGTTACGTTCCTGATAAATGACTTTACGCTGTCTATTATTTACGTCGTCGTATTGCAAAACGTTTTTACGGCTGGAAAAATGCAGACCTTCTATACGCTTTTGCGCCGATTCGATAACCTTGGTTACCAAACGGTTTTCCAGCGGAGTTTCCTCATCAAAACGTCCGAACGCCATTATTCGCTGCATCATATCTCCGCCGAAAATACGCACAAGGTCGTCTTCTGCCGAGATATAAAATATGCTTGTACCCGGATCCCCCTGACGTCCGGCACGTCCGCGCAACTGGTCGTCTATACGGCGTGAGTCATGACGTTCAGTGCCCATTACGCACAGTCCGCCTGCGGCTACAACTTCTTGCTTTTCCTTGTCCGTTTGCACCTTGTACTTGGCAACTAGGTCGGTATAAGTTTGTTTTAACTTCTCCGCTTCAAGGTCGCCCTTAACAAAACTTGTAGCAACGTCTATCTGTTCGTCTTCGTAGCCGAGACGTTTCATTTCCTGCTTTGCAAGGAATTCGGGATTGCCGCCGAGCAGAATATCCGTTCCGCGGCCTGCCATATTGGTAGCGATTGTTACCGCCCCGTAACGTCCTGCCTGCGCCACGATTTCCGCTTCGCGCTTGTGGTACTTGGCGTTTAAGACATTGTGTTTGATATTCTCTGCCGTAAGAAGTCTCGACAACTCCTCACTCTTTTCAACGGTTATCGTGCCTACCAGAATGGGCTGTCCTTTGGCATTACGTTCCTTAATTTCTTTAACAATAGCCTTTAACTTGCCTTGACGGGTAGAATACACCACGTCGGAACGGTCGTTACGGATCATAGGCAAATTTGTGGGAATTGCAACAACATCGATATTGTAAATGGTATTAAATTCCTGCTCTTCCGTTTTAGCCGTTCCCGTCATTCCGCTCAACTTGTGATAAAGGCGGAAGTAGTTTTGGAAAGTTATCGTGGCGAGAGTTTTGTTTTCTTCTTTTATAGTAACGTGTTCTTTCGCTTCGATTGCCTGATGGAGTCCGCCGTTAAAACGTCTGCCCTCCATTTTACGTCCCGTAAAGGAGTCGACAATAATTATTTCGCCCTTTTCTACAATATAATCGTCGTCGCGGCGCATAATAGCGTGCGCTCTTAAAGCGTTGTTGATATAACTGTTTAAGTCGGTGTTTTCCGGCGCGGACAGATTGTCTAATTTAAAGTATCTTTCTGCTTTGACAATTCCTTTATCCGTTAAACGGACGGTTTTTTGTTTGCGGTCTACTACATAGTCGCCGTTAGGTTCTTCCTCGTCCTGCGTTTTGCCTTCTTCGTCCGTATTGGACGAGCCCGTAAGCGTACAGGCAAATCTGTTGGCAGTAACGTACATTTCGCTCGATTTGCCGCTTGGTCCGGATATAATAAGTGGCGTTCTGGCTTCGTCGATAAGAATACTGTCCACTTCGTCGATAATGACAAAATTCAAACCGCGTTGAACGCAGTTTGCCCTTGACGTAGACATATTGTCGCGCAAATAGTCAAAACCGAATTCGTTGTTTGTACCATATGTTATATCGCAGGCATACGCTTGACGTTTTTCGCGCGCCGACATATTGGACAGCGTTACCCCGACCGTCAAACCCAAAAAGCGGAATATCTTGCCCATCCATTCCATATCGCGGGTAGCAAGGTATTCGTTTACTGTAATAATATGCACTCCTTCGCCCGTTAAAGCATTAAGATACGCGGGCAACGTTTCGGTAAGAGTTTTACCTTCACCCGTAGCCATTTGACAAATACGCCCTTGGTGCAGAGCAATACCGCCCAAAATCTGAACGTGAAAGTGCCGTTGTTTTAAAACACGCTTGCTGGCTTCGCGGCATACCGCATAAGCATCGGGTAATAACTTGTCTAGCGTTTCGCCAGAATTGTATCTGTCTTTTAATACTTGTGTCTGATTCGACAATTCGCTGTCGGACATACCGACATACAAACTTTCCTTTTCTTCTACCAGTTTGGCTATTTTTTCAAGTTTCTTTACCGCTCTGGCATTGGAGCCACCGTAAGGATCTCTCATATATTCTCCTTAATAATTTATTATAACGTTTTAATTCGTTTCGTAATCAAATCTTTCTTTGCGCGCCGATACGGTAAGTCCTGTTACGCTTACCGCGCCTGCTTTCTTTAAAACCTTTGCGCATTCGTTCACCGTCGCCCCTGTAGTTTTAACGTCGTCAATCACCAAAACGCGCTTACCTTTTACATCGATTTGCGGATTGATTTTATACGAACCTTTAAGATTTACTTTGCGGTCCTGCTTGTTTAACTGTTCCTGCCGTTCGGTTTCCCGTACCTTTACAAGAGCATCGACACAGCAATCGTTCCTGTCAAGTATATCACAAAAATATTCGGCTAGCAACTCCGATTGATTATAATGTCTTTCTCGCTTAGACCTAGCGCTCATAGGCGGATAACATACAATATCGAATTCGATATTCTGCTTGACTGCCATAAAAACAAGGTAACGCGCAAAAACTTTTGCATATCTGCCCTTGTTGTTAAATTTCATTTCTAATATTGCGTGCTGAATAATTCCTTCGTAACTGAAAACGGCGAAACTTCTGTCAAAATAAATTTTATCAAAGGTACAATTTCCGCAATAATCTTCTGCTCCGTCAATTCCGACGCCGCAACGCTTGCAAGTTTTTCCGTTATTGAAAACTACCTTTTTGATACATTCCTCACAAAAGCCCGTTTCATCAAAAATATCACGTCCGCAGTTGATACAGCGAAACTTGACGGGAGCAATGCTTTCGGCTATTGCGTCAACCGCCCTTTTAATTATCTTCTTCCGCATCGTTATTAAACACAGTTTGGTTTGTTACGCCGAAAAATTTTTGGTGTACGGCATTTTCTTCCTGTAAAAATCTGCACAAATTGGTTGCGCGCGCGGCGACATAATTGTTATGTATCATAAGCGCAAGTATTTTTTTACTGCCGACAAGAACTACCGCGCGCTTTGCCCGAGTAATAGCCGTATACAAAAGATTCTTGTTAATGATAGTCGGCGGTCCGTTTACCAACGGCACAACAACCACTTCGAATTCGCTCCCCTGACTCTTGTGAATTGTAATTGCATATGCAAGTTGCAAATCGGATAAATCTGCACTGGTATAAGAAGCCAAGCGGTTATCGTCAAACAGCACTTCCATTATTCCGTTCAGTTTGTCTATGTTTCTTACAACGCCTATATCTCCGTTAAAAATACCCGCGCCGTTTTCAACAATTCCGTTATCGCCGAATTTAACAAAAGGCAACTCGTAATTATTAACCGTCTGCATTACTCTGTCGCCTACACGCAAAACCGACTTACCGACTTGCATTTCGGCTTTGCCGTAAACACGCGGATTTAACGCTTGCTGTAAACGTACATTTAAATTTTCTACACCGGCAACTCCGTTTTTCAGCGCGCCGAGAACTTGTATCTCGCTTGAGGGAAGTCCTGTAAACTTAGGAAGTCTTGTTGTTACAAGTTCTACAACAGTATCTGACACCTGATTAAAGTCGCTGTAATTCATATAAAAGAAGTCGCGGCTGTGATTGTTTATTTCCGGCATTTGTCCGTGATTTATCAAGTGAGCGTTGGACACAATCAAACTGTCGTTGGACTGACGGTAAATGTGCGAAAGGTAACGGATTTCAACTACTCCGCTGTGAATAATGTCGGCAAGCACATTGCCCGCGCCTACGCTAGGCAACTGGTCTTTGTCTCCGACAAGCACTATCCGCGTACCGCTTTCGAGCGC
Organism: uncultured Clostridia bacterium; assembly: GCA_947053925.1. Classification (GTDB taxonomy): domain Bacteria; phylum Bacillota; class Clostridia; order Christensenellales; family CAG-314; genus Fimimonas. The sequence goes on along the minus strand of CAMRUG010000001.1, from coordinate 210,557 downwards.
GGACAGAAGACTGCTCATCAGAGAAACGTCAACCATAGACAACTCGTCGACTATAACTACGTCGCAAGGTAAAGTATTGTAACGGTTATATCTAAAAGCCATTTTGTCGCCCTTAGGTTCATAACAGAGCAATCTGTGAATTGTTTTTGCTTCACTGCCGATTGACTGCGACATACGTTTTGCGGCTCTGCCTGTCGGAGCGCAAAATTCCAACCGAAGTCCGTGCGAAGTAAGAATTTCCGCTATACATTTGATAATGGTAGTTTTGCCCGTGCCCGGTCCGCCCGTAATTACGGTAACTCCGTTTATAAGCGCAGATTTAACCGCGCCCAACTGCCCTGCGTGAAATGTAATTTTATTTACAGTTTCAAATTGGCTGATAAGACTGTCTGCATCGATTAGAATACGTTTGGCATCGTGGTTTAAAGAAATAAGTTTGTTTGCTATGGCTTTTTCCAACTTATAGTATCTGAGCAGTGCAATACACCTTACACCGTCTTCGTCAAACACTTTAACAAGCGGTTCCAATACTAATTTTGTAACGGTATCTTCTACAAGTTGTCCGCATTGAGTCAAATCTATTTCCAAAATTTTCGAGCAGGCATCCATCAAATCGTCAAAACGGAGATAGGTGTTACCTTCTTTATCTGCGGCTTCTTTCAGTTCGTGAACTATTGCCGCGCGGATACGGAATTCGCTAAGCCGTTCTACTCCCATACTCTGCGCTATTTTATCGGCAGTCAAAAAACCGACGCCGTCGATATCGTCTATTAAACGGTAAGGATTGTCCAAAACTAAGCGTTTGGTCTGTTCCTTATACATATTGTAAATTTTAACGGACAAATTAACTGTCAGTCCGTAACCCTGCAAAAACATAATTTGTTCCTGCATACTTTTCAATTCGGCAACGGCATTAGAAATATCCATTGCTCTTTTTTGAGAAATACCCTTGACTTGCACAAGTAACATAGGGTTATTTTCGATAACGCCGAAAGTATCCTCGCCGAATTTATCGTAAATACTGTTGGCAGTTACTTCGCCGATTCCTTTGATAAGTCCGCTGCTGAGATACTTGACTATTCCCTGCCGCGAAGTAGGATCGCTCATAGTGAACTTCTCGACAGACAGTTGTTCGCCGTAACGGTTATGCACCACAACTTTGCCCGAAACGCTTAGTACGGCACCGACCGAAAGCGTAGGAAAAGTACCGACGCAGGTTATATCGTCTCCGTCGATGGTATCTAATGTAAATATGGTATATCCGTTTTCGTCGTTGCGGTAAATTATGCCCGCGACAGTTCCTTTGGCGGTAAGTTCCACTTGTATTATTTCCTTATTGTTTACTGCCTATATATTTTTTCAAATCTTCGACTCTATCTAACTGTTCCCATGCAAAGCCGTCGCGACCGACATGCCCGTAGCTTGCGGTTTGCAAATAAATAGGACGCTGTAATTGGAATTTGTCTATTATTGCTCTGGGGCGAAGGTCAAATTCTTCGTCAATAATTTCCGCAATAACGGCGTCGTTAATTTTGCCTGTTCCGTAAGTATTTACGTCAATAGATACGGGTTTACTGCGACCTATCGCATAAGAAACCTGCAATTGTATTTTATCCGCCAAACCTGCGGCAACGATATTTTTACAAATATATCTTGCCATATATGTCGCCGAACGGTCAACCTTTGTCGGATCTTTGCCGGAGAATGCGCCGCCTCCGTGCGCGCAATATCCGCCGTAAGTATCTACGATAATTTTACGTCCCGTAAGTCCGCTGTCGGCGGCAGGACCGCCTATTTCAAAACGTCCTGTGGGGTTAATGTAATATTTCGTTTCTTCGTCAAGAAGATTAAGCGGCACAACTTTGCGTATAACGAGATTTATCATATCCTGCGCTAATTGCGAACTGGACACATCAGTACTGTGCTGAGTAGACAATACGATTGTATCCACTCGGCAAGGCTTGTCGTTTTCATCGTACTCTACCGTTACCTGACATTTACCGTCGGGTCTAAGATAATTTACGGCACCTTCCTTACGGACTTGGGCAAGGCGGAGACTAATTTTGTGCGCAAGCATAATTGCCATAGGCATATACTCAGGCGTTTCGTTGCAGGCGTAACCGAACATCATACCTTGGTCGCCCGCTCCGTACATATCCAAAATCTCTCCGCGCGTTCTGTACTCGTTAGAGCGGTCTACGCCGAGCGCAATATCGGGAGACTGCTTGTCAAGAGAAATTATCACTCCGCAACTGTCTGCGTCAAACCCGTACTTTGCGCGGGTATAGCCTATATTGCGTACGGTATCGCGTACAATCGTCGCATAATCCACTACCGCAGTTGTAGTGATTTGTCCCATTACAAATACCGTTCCCGTACATACCACCGTTTCGCACGCAACGCGGGCATCGGGGTCTTTGGCAAGTATCGCATCCAAAATAGCGTCGGAAATTTGGTCGCACATTTTGTCGGGATGACCTTCGGTAACCGATTCTGAAGTAAAAAATCTGTGTTTGTTGTTTTTCATCTGTTTCTCCTTTGCGCTATCGAAGGCGTATCTATACAAAAACAGCGATCCCGTCATACGACAAGACCGCGCAATTTTGTCTATTTCGCCGTCCCATCTTCCAAATCCGCCTGTTTACATTATAACGCAAAACAAGCTCTTTGCGGAATTTAGCACCTAACAGTATTTTAGGTTGCTGTGATTTCACAGAGTCCGTCTCTCCATCACTCTCGATAGGTTGCACTAATTGTAGCACTATTGAATACCCGTGTCAAGCAATACGTTTAATATGAACTATTTAAGCCAAAAGATATTGCCGATACAAATGCAGATATTTACTAAAATACGCTGTCCGTTTTCCGTCAATGTCAAATATATAATTACGACTTTTAAACTCAAATAACAGAAAACGTATTTATATTATAATAATTGCTATATTTTTCCGTTTCCCTATTGAATTTTTAAATCAAATGTGATACAATAAGCAACTGATAAATATTAACTACGAAATGCGTTTTGTAAAAAACGCTTTTTACATTGAGGTATGTCATGAACTTATTTGTTGTTTTATCTCAAGTGTCGTCCAACTTTTACGAAAGTCTTAACTGGTGGCAATCGGAACTGGTATGTTTGTTCCGTATTCTTATAGGCGGCATATTGGGATTTATTATCGGATTGGAACGCTCGCGCCGTCAAAAGGAAGCGGGAATGGGTACGCACTTTACCGTAGGTCTTGCCGCCGCCTTGTTTACTTGCATCGGATACGCTTTCGGCGAAGCAGGCGGAGACACTGCCCGTATTGCGGCGCAAGTCGTTACGGGAATAGGATTTCTAGGCGCAGGTATAATATTCTTCCGCAGAGAAAGTTTACACGGACTTACTACTGCCGCAATAGTTTGGGCTACTGCCGCTATCGGTATGTGCTGCGGAGTCGGAATGTACCTGCTTGCACTGGGCGGCACCGTCCTTATAGTTACAATACAAGTTATACTGCACACAAAGCCGTTTAAACGCCACAATCAAAGATTACTGTTAGTAAAATTTTACCACACGGAAGAAATGCAGCATACATTGCAATTATACTTCGGCGTAAACCAGTTTTACCGCTACAAAGTAATAAGAGTAAACGATTCCTTCCAAGTAGAAGCGGTAATACGTCCTACGCAAAATTACACCGCAGACAAGATTACGGGATTTGTTTCCAATAACGAAGGAATGATTTCTATCGAAAGATTAGAAGATTTATAAAACGCAAATCGATAATGCGCACGTTATGAGCGTGCGCATTGTTTTTTATTAGTTACTATTGATATTTGATTTAATTTAATGAATTAACAAATAATACTGTAAAAATTTTGCTTTTTCTTACACAACTGTTAAACAGCAATATGTTTCCAACACAAACACCGATTTACTTTGCAAAAAATGCTACCGCTATTGCGTTAGGTCCGACGTGCGTGCCTATTGTACTGCCTATCATATATGACGGGATATAGTCGGTTTTACCGTGCCACAGTTTTCCGCTGTCTTGTAGGTACTTTTTTAAATATTCGTCCGACAGACCGGAATAGGCTACCGCAAATGGCATATCGAAATTGATACCGCCGCAGGATTCTACTAACTGATTTAAAAGGTTGTTGCTCTTTTTAGAGCCGATTGCCTTACCTAGCAGTTTAATTTCGCCTTTTGCAATTGCAATAACAGGCTTAATGGAAAGCAACTCTCCCGCTATTGCCGCAACAGATGAAATTCTGCCTCCTTTCCGTAAAAACTTTAGCGTATCCAAAACTGCTATTACCTGTATTTTATGTTTGCCGGTATTGAGTAAATCCGATATTTCCTGCGCGGAATATTTGTCTTCCTTTATCAAACTTAATGCATACTGCACCAAAATTCTTTCGCCTATACTTGCCTCGATACTGTCAACCACTAAAACTTTGTCTGCAAATTTTTTAGCGGCTTTTACAGCACAAGCGTATGTGCCCGAAAGTTTTGCAGAAATTGTAATTGCCAATACCGTACTTCCGTCAGCAGTAAGTTTTTCAAACTGCTCCGCCCAACGGTATTCGTTTATTTGGCTTGTTTGCGGAAAATCGTTACTTTCTATAAGTCTTTCAAAAAATTCCTTATGGGAAAGATTCACTCCGTCCAAATATTCGTCAGTTCCGAAACGCACTTGCATAGGCACAAGCGCAACTCCTAGTTGTTCAGCCTCGTTAAGCTCGATGTCCGAAGCAGAATCTACTACTAATTTAATCATTGTTTTTCACTATCTCCCCGTAATATTCAGTTAAATTTTTAACAATCGCATCAAGCGATTTATAAAAGAAAACTCTTTCCGTATCAGTAAAATCTACGCTTCCTGCCATTACCGCGTTTCCTATACGTTCGTAAATTACCTGCGCCATTTGTTTGCCGTCGTCCGTTAATTCGACAATTGCGTTGCGCTTATTCATATCGTAACGGACATACCCCTTTACTTGCATCAAATTTAAAGCCCGCGAAATCGCCGCTTTGTCTTCAAGACATAAATCGCTCAACTTTTTGGCAGTTAACTCTTGCGGCATTTTCCGCAAAAAATAAAAGCACATTGCGTGTACGGGTTTTAACCCGTATTTTTCTATTTCGTGAGTTTTGATTTTCTGCACCAACCTATTGAGTTTTAAAATCGATAACGTAAAATCTTCAAATAAGGTTTTCATAATACTCCTTTGGTTGATTAGTCAACCAAATATATTATATACACTCCGACAAAATTGTCAACGAATTTAGTTGACTAATCAACTTGATTTATAATTGCTTTCGATTTCCGAATAATCACCGAACAATATCGGACAGTGTTGTATCTATTGAAATTTTCCGTCTTTTATTACGAATTTCAAGATATCCGTCATTGATCGCCCTACAGTTTTATAAAAAAATTCAAAAAACTGCAAAAAATCAGTTGACACCGCATACTATGTAATGTATAGTATTAGGCAAAGCGGGGTATTGATATGGATATTCAACTGAAAAAAGGAATATTGGACGTATGCGTACTCTACGCGTTAAGCAAAGGAGAAAGCTACGGGTACAAAATAATCAACGATTTACAGGGAATCATCGAGATTTCGGAAAGCACTTTATACCCGATACTTAAAAGGTTAGAGCAAGGCGGCTTTGTAACAACGCGAACCGCCGAGTACAGCGGACGGCTAAGGCGTTATTACAAAATAACGAATCTCGGTTTAAAAAAGTTTGTGGCGGGACGAAACGATTTGCTTGAAATCAACGAAATTTACAAAAAGATATTTGGAGGACGGTTATGACATACAACGAATGGCGCGACGAATTGAAAAACAATCTGTTGTGCGTGTCCGAAAACGAAAGACGGCGTGTATTAGACTACTATGCCGAAGCTTACGCCGATAGACGCGACGCCGGTTTTACCGAACGCGAAATTATCGATGACTTCGGTGCACCGTACGACGCCGCTCAACGTATTTTATACGACAGTTACGACGAGAGACCCGGAGATACTTATTACGAACCGCAACGGAACGAACAGCCGTCGGCGCGAGAAATGCGACGGGAAGAAAGAGAGCGTCGGCGCGAAGAACGCCACGCGGAACGCGAACAGAGACACAGCGAAGCAAGAGACGATTATTACGAAGACAGGCGTACACGCACAGAACAGAAAACCGAAATTAAACCTGCTGCTTCTAAAAAAGAAGACCATACTTGGGTATTTGTGCTGTTGTGCGTAGTATTTGCAATACCGTTGTTCGGGCTTATTATGGCTATGGTAGGCGTTACAATCAGTTTGTGCGTTGCGCCGTTCGGAGTGCTTATTCAAGGCATCGGCACCGCTATTGTAGGCATAAAAGAAATGTTTACCAGTATTACGCTCGGATTGTTTACGCTTGGCGAAGGGATAATAGAAATAGGTTTGTCGGTTATTTTGATTCCTTTGTGCATAAAACTGGTAAAACTTATGTGGCACTTATTTAAAAAACTGTTTAGATGGATAAAAAGTCTGTTTAGCGGAAAGGAGCGTGCGTAATGAAAGGCATAGGAAAAGCAATAGGCGCAGGCGTTACGATAGTAATAATAGGAGTAATCGTCCTTGTGGTTGCGCTAGGCTTAAACGGGTGGAAATTCGATTCGTTGACTAATTACGAAATGAAACACTACGAAAGCACTCAAGAAACTTCTACGATAAAATTGGAATTTGCAGTAGGAACGATAAAAACGGAATTTTACGACGGAGATAAAATAACTATCGACTATCCCGAAAACGAACACCTGACCACTACCGTAACCGAACAAAACGGAACCTTGACAGCGTTGTCAAACAAAAGCAACCGTTGGTGGATGAACTTTGGATTTTTAACGAAGAAAATCCCTACTACAGTAATATCCATTCCCAAAAACTTAAAAGTCAATATCGACTTTGAAATAAATGCGGGAACGGTAAATATTGCCGACGGAGAATATCTTTCTGTAAAAATGGAACTTAACGCAGGAACCGTAAAAATGGGCAATACCGTTTGCGATAACTTGCAGTGCAGAGTCAATGCAGGAACTTTAAAAGTAGAAAACGTTGCCTGTAGTAAAATTAAATGCGACTTGGACGCGGGAACAGTTGTTCTTTCGGACGTAATATGCAACGACATTGACGTAGACGTATCCGCCGGTACGGCAAACATAACCGTAAACGGAGACAAATCCGAATATAATATATCTGCAAGCGTTTCGGCAGGCAGTTGCAATGTTAAAAGTCAGCAAGGAACAGATACAAACAAACATATACGGGTTGACGTATCCGCAGGTACTGTATCGGTAAATTTCAATTAGCTAGCCGCTGAAAAACCGCTTTGCGATAAGTTTTGCAAGGCGGTTTTTCTATTGCTTAGATTAACCCCGCTATTAAAGCAGGAAATGTTTAATTGCTAAAAGTAATTTAGGCTTTTTGACTAGAAAACATTTAGATATGTTGAGTAACGAAAAAAACAAACTCTCCAAAATTTTGATTATGTTTGTATTTTTCAATTTTATAACGGCGTAAAGCAACCAGCATACGGCTTGTCAGAGTTTTCTTCTGACAGTATATCTGTTTTACAACCCGACGCTTGATTTTAAATCAGTAAATTATGTATCTATTTTTGTAAAGTTCAGACACTCTACTTTTTATACTATTTGCGACAATTTAAGGCGAGAATGTGAAAGCGTTGCGCATTTTGTAACGTATTGTCAGGTTGTCAACCTTTGTATTAAAAGTTATTGACATTATGCAAGAAACAATATATAATAAGTAAGCTAAACGCGCTTAAACAGTTGATATCTCTGCTACTATGACTCAGTAGGTAGAGCACGTCCTTGGTAAGGGATAAGGTATGGTGTGGAGTATGCCTCTAAAATACCGTAAAAAGCCTTGTTTTTCGGATAAGTTCAATGTTTTTGCACGGCTACAAGAAAGAACTATAAAACTTAATAAAAAATTACCCTAAAAATCCAATAAAAAAGTAAAATGCTGATGTGGCACAGTCGGTAGCGCACCGCCTTGGTAAGGCGGAGGTCACGGGTCCGAGCCCCGTCATCAGCTCCAACGCAACCAACAAATTTTTGTTGGTTGTTTTTTATCTTTAAATACTGTTTATTCCGCATATGCTCCCTGTTTGTTTGCCGCTCTCGCACCATTAAAATGTTTTTCATTAACTTTATTTATTATTTTGAGACTTTTGTAATATTAAGTTTATTTTATTTTCTAACCCGCAATAATAGGCGTATTCGATGCTTTACAAATAGATTTGTTTTATGTTGCTATAATGCAACAAAAATTTGTTACAATCTATTGCATACTAACCGATAAAACAGTATAATATCATATACAACAGTCAACTAAGTTTACGATAATAAAAGGATTTTAGCCAACAGTTATTTTTCGTATCATACTGTAAATCGTTTAATAATAAAAAATGAGTCCGTGAACAAAAGTATTATTACGGTTTTGCAGTTTGATTTTAACAGGACAATACAATGGAGCGAGCACATAAAGGACAAAGTTTATTTGAGTTTCCTTCCGATTATACGGTAATAGACATAGAAACAAACGGATTGATAACGGGCAGGTGCGAAATTATCGAAGTTTCCGCACTAAAGGTCCGCAACGAATTGATTGTCGACGGATTTTCGACGCTGATAAAGCCTACTCAAAGTATAGGTTGGTTTATAACCCGCCTGACGGGTATTACAAACGAAATGGTACAAAACGCCCCCGATATTGTCTCGGTAATGGAAGATTTTTACCGCTTTATCGGTGCAGATATATTGATAGGTCATAACGTCAACTTTGACATTAACTTTTTGTACGACAATTTGTACTTGCACAACGGACTTATTTTAGACAATCCGTTTGTCGATACGTTACGTCTTGCGCGTAAAATATTACCGTTTTTGCCCAACCACAAGCAAACTACAGTAGCACAGTATTACGGCATTACAACGGACGGAGCGCACCGCGCCCTACGCGACTGTGAAATATGCAACGAATGTTATTTAAGTATTAAGCGAGATTTTGAAATTATTCGAAAATCAGCCGAATTTTGACGCCGATAATATATTTTCATTGTAAAAAATTCGAGGTGTTTTTTAATAAATATTTTTTACAAAGTAAAATGGTTAACAACATAATCGACATTGTAAAATAACAAATACCGATTATTACAAATACGAATAAAAGCGTTTTAAAAGCAACTGATTTGTCTAAACGCGGTTTACGGATCGACTTGTAAAATAATAGATTATTGCAAAAGAATAAAATATGTTACTACACAACAAAGCAAGGAGGCTATGATATGAAAAAAAAACAAAATTTTTAACAGTTACGTTAATACTTGTAGTACTGTGCGGCGCGCTTATTCTGTCAGCTTGCAACACGACTGTTACTGAAATTACTTTAAACAGCGACGCTTTAACTTTGGAAGTCGATGAAGAAATAACGCTCAACGCATCTATCAAGCCGGAAAATGCTTCTGACAAAACGGTAAACTGGGCTTCAAGCAAACCCGAATTTGCAACCGTAGACAAAAACGGCAAAGTAACGGCAGTTAAAGAAGGCGCAACGGTTATTACCGCAACGGTTGACGGTAAAAGCGCCGTTTGCATAATTACAGTCGTCATAAAAGATTTGATTTATTCCGAAATAAAAGAAAACGACGATGTAGTTGCTTATTCCGTAACGGGCACAGAAAGCAACAAAAAGAGCATTGTCATTCCGTCTGAACATAACGGCAAACCCGTAACAAGCATAGCCAAAGGCGCGCGTAAAAATTGCACTCAGTTAACAAATCTGACAATACCGTTTGTAGGCGCAAGCATAGACGGGACGGAAAATACTCACTTCGGTTATATCTTCGGAGCAAGCAGTTACGCATACAACAATGATAACGTGCCGTCTACACTTAAAAACGTAGTGATAACGGGCGGTAAAATAGACAGCCGTGCTTTTGAAGGATGCGGAGATATTACAAACATAACGTTACAAAACGGCGTAACCGACATAGGATCTCTCGCATTTGAAAATTGTTCCAACCTTGAAAACATTACACTGCCCGACACGATTACAAGCATCAGTTCAGAAGCGTTTAAAACTTGTTTAAAATTACAATATAACGAATACGACAATGCACAGTATTTAGGCAACGAAATTAACCCTTATGTAGCTTTGATAAAAGTAAAGAGTCAAGATATTCCTAATTGCAAAATTAAGGAAGATACAAAAGTTATAGCGGAATATGCGTTTTTTAATTGCAGACATTTACTAAACATAGTACTGCCCGACAGCGTAACGGATATTTGCGCTTACGCGTTTTACCGCTGCAACGCACTTGAAACAGCAACTATCTACTCCGGCATTAAAAACATAGGCAATAACGCATTTAACGGCTGCGGCGACCTAAACAGCATAAAATTTGAAGGAAAAACAGCACAATGGAACGCCGTTAATAAAGGCACGGACTGGGATTTTGAAACAGGCAATTATACCGTAAAATGCAACGACGGCAACATTAACAAATAGTATTACAAAATTACCGCAATTAAATACTAACAGGTAAGCGTACTGCAAATAAACTTTGCGGTACGCTTTTTTATTGTCGAGCTTTCACAAAAGAAATTCTCGAGCCGCTTTGCTATGTCAATTTGGAGTATTACTATCGGCTATAATTATACCTTTAGATGATTTAAATTTAACCGATTTATTTTGTTTGCATTCCGTTTTGAGCAGATTAAATGCTTTTTCAAATATAAGTTATCCTTTTCATCAACGCCGCTTTATTCGGTAATGTGTTAAAATACAAACGGCGGCCACTCGAAAAGCGGTCGCTGTTTAATAATTATTAACTGAATATCTAACTCAAATAACTGTCAAAATACGTTTTAAGCGTAGTATACATACTTTGTTCAAACGGATTGTCAAGCCCTGCAAAAGCAAGCGCCTGTTCGTATGTATTGATACCGCTTTGACGTACTGCCGTAAAAAGTTTAAAGTAAATATCTCGCGCGCCGTTAAATCCGATTGCGCTGTCTTGAGATTTTACAAACAACTCCAAACTGGGCAATGCACTCATAGCGTAGGAAATGTAATAAGCAGCCGAATCGACGCAAACGTACATCCAGTACTCATCGTAGTTAATAGCGTCGCGTACGCCTGTACCGTACGAATCTAAAATCACGCCGAACAATTCGCCGTAGTAGGACGTCGGTATATTATCCTTGTATTGACCTGTGCCGTAAGAATTTGAATATACAGCCTGCTCGAATTCATCCACTGCGCTGGCAAGTATAACGGTACTCATTATATTTACTATCTGCCCTAGTTCTATAGCCGTATATCCGTCGGTAACGCCTGCGGGCTTGTTGGCTTTAAGCCACGCAAGGAACATCATTTCATCGCCCTGCGATTGCGTTTCGTCGTGGTCCATAGAGATTTCTCCGCTTTGGTTATATACGCCGTTATAGTAATGTCCGTACTCGTGCACAAACGTAAACGCGTCTGAATACTGAGTGCCGAAGTAAAGAATAGACGTCTGTTTGTTAGGAACCCACATAGTATAGGCGCCTTGTTCGGCATTTTCGTTTATACCGACAAAGTAGTTGCCGTTTTTAAACAGGTCGTTACAGTGTTTGTAAAAATCTATACCTAACGAATTGCTGTTCATTGTTTTAAAATATTCGCCTATGTAATTTATAACCGTTTGCGAACTTGCAGAAGACTCGAACACAGACGAACCCAACGCGTTCACAAAACTGTTGTCGTTAGCGTTAGAAAACGAATTCAAGTAACCCTCATTGTCCAGATACTTGCTATACTTATTTACGAGTTTTACATACAACGGCGCAATATAGGTTTTAACGTAATTGCGCATTTCGGCAACGTCGGCAGGAGTATATTCGCGGTAGTATACGTTTGCATAGGCGTAATCCATATAGTTGTCGTACCCCGCCGCTTTGGCTATTGTATTGTTTGCGTTTACAAACTTACCGTATGCCGCATAAATATCTTCGAGAGAAGAAAAGTAATTTCCTAGCAATTCGTTGTACTCTTCGGCGGCTGCATCGGCGGCGTTACTGCTTTCTGCGCTGTCGCCGTACATTGCGGCAAGGGCAAGACACTCTTGTCTGTCCTCTTCGCTTTCAAAGAAGTCATTGCCGTAACCGTTATCGTCAATTACCTTAAACAAGTTACAGTAATTAGAGTACGCCGTATTGTATACAGAACTTACATAACTGAAGTTTTTGTAGTACTGGTCGTTATTGCTTGTGCTGTTGGCGCTGTACAGTACGGAAGCCACATCGTACTGATAACTTAAAAACTCCAATTTTTCAACTAATGCCGAAAAGTTGCTGTTAAGTTCGTTTAGCGTCATTTTATTCTGAGTATCTTCTAAGCCCGATTTTATGTCGTTATAAAGATTTGTATACGAATTAGCGTCGTTAGTCGTATAAGTGTATGTAAAATCGTTTTTAAAACTGTTTGTCGAACTTGTCCGTCCCACCACGTTGCAGTTATCCACACTGCACTTAACGTACATAAAATAATTTGAACCGAAGTCGTGAGTATGCGGTTGAGGGTCGGGAGTACCGCCGCCGTTATACGTCCAACGGGCATATAAAGACATTGTACTCGGCACGCTCATATTGTCAGTCCACTTTGTTCCGCCGCTAGGCTGCGTATACCAACCGTCAAAGGTGTAATTTTCGCGCGAGTTCGGAACTATCAACGTAACGGTTGAATCCTTGTCGACGGTAACCGAAGTATTTGTCCCTTCGCCGTTGCTATAAACAAAATGAACGGTAACTTGTTCGGTTTCTCCTGCATTTTTCCATTTGGCATACAGGCGCGTACCGTCCTTTAACTCGTCTCCTTCCACAAACGGGGTTGTTTTACATTCTTTATCGTACCACCATCCGCCGAAAACTTTGTCTCCGTTTGTAAAATCGGTAGGCAATTTCGTATCGGGAGTGTATTTTATTATCCTGAAATTTTCGCCGTTTTCGGGGTACAAAACTACGCGTACCGCTTTGTTGTTACACGCCGCTACAAATACGCAAGTAAGCACCATTACCAAAACCAAAACTATCGATGCAAATTTTTTCATAGTAATCTCCTTACAGAAACATTTTAGTATTTTAAAAGAAAATAGTCAATATTTTTCATAAAATTAAAGGCACATTCAACGAAGTTTATTCTTTATCAAATTGTAATTTGACAGTTCTTCAAATATAACTTTGCATTTAAAAGGCAACATTATTTCCGCCTATTGTTTAACGTACATTGTGCGGTTTTTATTGCGTAATATCCTTGTCTTTCAAACAGACAAATTATCAAACTAATTTACATATTGATTTTGTTGTAAATCTTTGATATACTTTATCAACCGACAAAAAAGTATCAAGGAGTACTTATTATGACTAAAAAAAGAATGCTTGCTTTGATTATTGCGGCGTGCATTTTAGGAGCAATTTTGCTTGCCGTAGCCGTTACTGCCATAGTCGCCAACAGCAAAAACGACCGTTCGCAACCGACTGGCGAACTTGGCGTTTGGCAATCTATGATAAAAGACGACGCGCTTATAAAAAAAGTTGTAACAACGGGCGCGCACGACGCAGGTACAAAAGGATTGCCCTACTTTGCGGCAACGCAAGACAGAACGATAGAAGAATTGCTTAACTGCGGAACAAGATATTTCGATTTACGAATTTCTTACGCGGACGGCAAATTGTTGATTTACCACGGACCGAGCAAAGGCGTAACTTTGGACAGTGTGTTAGACAGCGTAAAGGATTTTATGCAAAAGCACACAAGCGAATTTGTAATTTTGGATTTTCAACACTTTGAAGAAAAGAATGGAGAAGCGCAAGAGGGAACAATACTCAAATTAGAAGAAAAGTTGCCCGATATGCTTGTAGTAAACGATTCTGCACAATCCAACGTAGAGTTTGTAGACAATTTGACAATGGGCGAAGTACGCGGAAAATGCCTTATTGTTTGGGGAAGAGAAACACAAGATATACTCGCTAAAAATTATGTTTTCAAACGTAATAACGACAACGGCACGAGAGACAATTCGGTAATACACTCCTACTATCAAGGTTCGCTTAACAAAAAAAGTTCCTCCGCTTACATAAAGCAGGCATTGCCCAAGTATATTGACGAATACAAGAAAGTAAACAGCGGTCTGTTTGTATTACAAGGACAGTTAACCGACGGCTTGTTTGTGTTCGGTCCGCACACGCGCGAAGCAACCCACACCGACAGAATGAACGCTTATGTCGACAGTCTTAAAGACAGCGTTGACCTTGATTACATAAATATTATTATGCGCGACTTTGTTACACCCGACAAAAACTGCCGTGCGTTAAAGCTCAACCTTACTAAGAATTTGGTAAAAACCGACAGCATTTCCCTTTACGAAAAAATGATAAACGACAATTTAAAAAACAAATAATCTAAGTTGAATAAAAACAATGTGTACCTCTATAAGCGTCGGACTTATGGGGGTACACATCATTTTCGGTTATTAAATTTATGTTTTTATTTTTTTTCTATCGTTTTATCCACGTTAAAGGCGAACACGCAAGTAACAACGGATAAATTTCCAAACGTCCTAAAATCATAGCAATGGTTAATACTAACTTTGAAAGCCAGTTATACATATAATAGCCGCTTGCCGCAAAGCCGTAAGCAGGACCGATATTGTTTACGCAAGATACTGCAGCGGTAATGTTTGTTTCAACTGCAGACATAACAGAATCTGCCGACAATTTCGTAACGGGGTCAAAACACAAAACTATAAACGTTACGGCAATTATAATCATATATAATGCAAAATAACTTGTAACGCCGTGCAAAACTTCGTCAGAAACAACCTTGCCCTCGAATTTGACTGCGTTTGTATTGCGGGGATTTAGTACGCGTTTCAATTCCTTACGGATAGCACAACCGAGCAGTGCTACACGGGAAACTTTGAGTCCGCCTGCAGTCGAACCTGCCGAACCGCCTATAAACATAAGCAAAAACAACAGACCCTTGGTAAATATGGGTAATGCGTTAACAGACGACGATGCGGGAATTGTAGAATAACCCGTAGTAGTTAAGAACGCGGCAACCTGAAACGCGGCATGACGTATACCGTCGCCCACTGTTTGAGTATAAGAAAGCTGTTTTGTAATGTTTATAGAAATTGCCGTTATGGACACTACTATAATGCCGCAGTAAATCCACAATTCTCTGGAAGAAAACGCCGAACGGAACTTACGCATTATCATCAGATAATACAAGTTAAAGTTTACTCCGAACAGCAACATAAATACCGTGATTATCCATTGGCAAGCAGGACTGTACGAAGCTATACTGTCGGCGCGTATACCGAAGCCACCCGTACCTGCCGTTCCGAAAGCGTGAACTACGGCGTCAAAAATAGGCATACCCGCAATAATCAACGCAATAATTTCGATAACGGTAAAGCCTATGTAAATAAGATACAAAATCTTTGCCGTTGTCCTTGCCTTAGGCACAATTTTATCTACCGTCGGTCCCGGCATTTCTGCACGCAGAATGTGCATACTTCTATCGCTTGCACCCGATACAAGAGCCATTACAAACACTATAACGCCCATACCGCCTATCCAGTGGGTAAAACTGCGCCAGAACAGCAAGCCTTTTGCCATAGTCTCTATTTGCTCGCCTTGAAGAATAGTTGCTCCGGTAGTAGAAAATCCGCTGGCCGTTTCGAACAATGCGTCTATATAAGACGGTATTGCTCCGCTTATTACAAAGGGCAACGCGCCGATAAGCGAGACATAAATCCAAGCAAGCGAAACGATAATAAGCCCCTCTCTCGAGAAGAAAACGTTGCTTTTGGGTTTTAAACACAATAACAACACTAACCCCACAACTAAGCTTATGCCTATCGTTATGGCAAACGCCCACCAACACGCTTCTAAAAGACAAGCCGACAGTATCATAGGTATTACAAGCAGTGCCGCAAGTACAAGCGCAACCTTGCCCGTCGTATGAAAAATCATCCGGTAATTCATCTACATTACCTCACAATTTCGGACAAGTCTCTAAGCCGTGCGTCGGTTGCAACTACTATAACGCTGTCTCCTGCACACACGCAATCATCGCCGGACGGCACGATTGTTTCCTTACCGCGTATTATACCTGCAATAATAAAATTGGGTTTTAATTTCAATTCCTTTAACGGAATGTTGTTTATATTGCAATCGGGCAGTACGGTAAACTCCAACGCTTCCGCTTTTCCGTCCATTAAACTATACATTGTTTCTACCTTACTAGCCAACGAATTGGAAAGCGCGCGGGCATATCTGGTTAAAACGTTCGCCACGATTTTGCGGGGAGAAACAACCGAATCCAAGCCAAGCCTCTCTGCCAAAACAGCCGTTTCGGAATGGCTTACTTTTGTTATTACTTTGGGTACTTTTTCGCTCATTGCGTAAAAGGATATCAAAATATTCTCTTCGTCTTTACCTGTCAATGCAACAAAAGCGTCGGTAAAGTTCAAGCCCTCTTCGAGCAGCAAATCCTGACTTAAACCGTCTCCGTGAATCACCGTAGCGTTAGACGGAAGTTTTTCGGCAATTTTAACGCAGGATTCCTGATCTTTTTCAATAATCTTGGCGTAAAAATTATTGTTTGCCAAGAGTTTTGCCAAATAGTACGCTACCGCGCTTCCGCCCAAAATAATTACGTCGCGTCCTTGCTTTTGCACCATACCGATAGCCTTCAAAAACTTGTGCGTATCTGTGCGCTGTAACATAAACGCAACTTTATCGTCCGCCTGCAACGAAAACGCACCTGTCGGGATATGAACTTCGTTGCCGCGCTGAACTGCGCAAGCGACAAACTGAACGGGACACTTCTTGCGCAAATCCTGCAAGGTTACGTTGCATACGGGAGAACTGTGCTTGATGACAATCTCCAACATTTGGATTTTTTTGCCTGCAAAGTTATCTACATTAACAGCCGAGGGTAATTTCAGAATATCAAACAAAGCTTCGGCGGTAAGGCGTTCGGGATTCAGCGCCATAGACAATTCGAGTTCGTTAGTCAAAAACTGCAAACCGTCTTCGTTATATGCCGTTTCTCTTATACGCGCTACCGTATATTTTGCGCCCATACGCTTTGCCAAAAAGCACGAGAGCATATTGACTTCGTCCGATTCGGTAACGGCAATGAATAAGTCTGTTTTCGACACTTCTGCTTGTTGAAGCATTTCACGCGAAGTGGCGTTACCGCACACTGCCATTACGTCATAGGTATTTGTAATTGTTTCGATGACTTGCGGATCGTTGTCTATTGCAACAACGTCATGGCGTTCGTCTACCATACTTTCGACGATTGTTCTGCCGATTTTTCCGCAACCAACTACAATAACTTTCATATAATTGACTCCGTTGTCAGATAGTTTACGCAGTTTATTCGAATCTGCGTAAAATATATTGTATCACAAGAAACGATAGTTTGCAATAAAAATACAAATTATCTGTTTAAAGCAACCGACCGCAACCTATCGGTTAAAGTACGCGCAAATATCAATGTTAAATGTTCGGCGATTTTTTTACAACTTAAGTTTTAATGCTATTTTTGATATGCCTTGTCCTTTTATTTCAGTAAGATATCTTTTAATCTTAGAATAGATTGATTACTTTCCGTTTCAAATTTCGCTTTGACAGACGGCGGCTTTTTTATGATTGTTGTTCCGTTTCATTACGGCTGACGATCACTACTAATTATGCGATATATTAACACTATTATAAGCGTTAACTATTTCATTTTATATAAAAATAGTATTGTTTTTACTTTTACGTTTTATAACTTATTTATAACCAATAGACATATGCCTACCCCCCCCCGTCGCAAAAAAGCGGTTTGATTTTAAACATATGTCCCTTTTTAGCGTGTCGGAATTTGTCAATTTATTGCTAATCTTTTACACACTATGTTATAATTATATAACTATGGTTATCATTAAATAGGAGCATAACATCATAGAACAATGCAAAATAACATTACTGCGGAACTAAATATCATTGACAGAACGGCAACGGATTTTAGCAAAATGACTTGTTACGAAATGTTACAAGCCACTTGCGACAAATCTGCCTCCATTTATTTTGAAGAGCACAAACTGTCAATGAACAGATTTTTAAAACACATAGACGAATTTGCAATATCTTTGGTTGAGTTGGGTTTTAAAAAGGGAGAAGTGTTAACTATCTATTTACCCACTTGTCCGCAGGCGTTGGTCGCTTTCTATGCCTGTTCAAAGTTGGGAGTTATTGCAAATATAGTTCACCCGCTAATACCGCTAGAACAATTAAAGGAAAACCTTAAAACAACAAATTCTAAGGGTTTGATGTTTTACGATATTCTTATAAAAAACCATAATAAACTAAATGACTGCGGACAAATACAAATCAAATGCTCTATTGCCGATTATGTGTTTTTTAGAAAGCCCGTATTCAGACTATATATCAAACTAAAATCCATTACGGATAGCAAGCAATGCTTAAAGTATTCCGATCTGGTTAATTTTTCAAAAAAACATAAAAGCAGCATACCGCAAATTTCTTACGAAGCAACAGCCAACGACATAGTATGCACTATGCATAGCGGCGGTACATCCGGCGTTCCTAAAATTGTTGAACTAAATAATGTTGCTTTTAATAATCTTAGTGTTTCATTGGAAAAAATGTACACCCGTAAAAACAGGGAACACGAATACTGTTTGGTTGCACTTCCCATATTCCACGCATACGGTTTGGGCGTATCCGTTCATACAGGCATTACTAACGGCTACGGATTGATACTGATGCCGAAATTCAATCCCAAAGGCATCAATGCAAATATAAAGAAGCACAATGTTACAATGTTTGCGGGAGTTCCCATTATGTTTAAAAAAATGATGGAACAAAGGAACTTTTACGGCAAACATTTGCAAAAACTAAGAGACCTGTGGTGCGGCGGCGATGTACTGACGGAATCGTTCATAGAACACTTCGATACCGTGTTATCAAAATATAAATGTCCTGCAAGACTTATGCGCGGTTACGGACTGACGGAAGTTGCCAGCGTATGCGCCGTTAACACATTTGAAAACTACAAGAAAAACAGTTGCGGAAAACCTATTCCCGGTACTCAAATCGAAATTTGGGATGAGGATGAAAAACGCTTAAAACCCAATGAAATCGGAGAAATAGCAATAAACTCTTCGTCTGCAATGGTCAGTTATATCGATAACACAGGTTGCGTTAACAAAGACGGCGTAAAATGGATAAAAACCGGCGACATAGGATATATGGACAAAGACGGCTTTTTGTATGTACTAGACAGAAAAAAGAGAACTATCAAAATAAACGCCATTAACATTTTTCCGACGGAAATAGAAAATTTGGTAAAAACAATCAACTATATAGACGAGGTTTGCGCTATTCCTTACCACTATAACAGAAAAAGCTATATAAGACTGTTTATTACAAAGAAACAAACAACGATTAACGACGACAAAATCAAAAAAGAAATTACATCTCTTTGCGCCAAAAAACTGATTAAATATGCCGTACCGAGAGAAATACGCATTATTGACGAAATGCCGTATACAAAATTGGGCAAAGTGGATTATAAAACATTGGAAAGAATGTGATATGAAAAAGAACATTAAAGAATCGTTATCTTCTTTTTTTGTCAAAACAAAAGAAAAGATAAAGGTTTATACAAACAATTACAAAAACAAGCAAAACGAACTGTCAGAAATCCTTGCGGAAAGCCAACGCATCAAAAGCATAGACCGATTTAGAGGTTTTTTGGTTTTTTGTATGCTGGTTTTCCAGTTTTTAAACAAATTTGACAATTTGACCTTTTTAAACAAATTAGCTAACCACTACAATCACGGCATAGGGATAGAGATACTGCCGCACATGACGATTGCAGATATGGTTGCTCCTGCTTTTATATTTGCCATAGGTTTGACTTTTGCTATGACTTTTATAAAAAGACAAAAGCTATACGGTACTAAAATCGCCGTCGTACACCACTTAGAACGGTCTTTGGGAATTATCGGCTTGGGTTGCTTTTTAGGCTTGTGCGGAAATATATTGGATTCGTTTGGCGGAAAACACACACTCAATGCATTCGATTACTCCGTTTTGGCAGTTTCGGTAATTATGCTTATTGGAATTGTATTGAGACTATTGACAAACGTACCGAAGCTTAAAAATAATAAGTACTTTCCCAAAATTGCGGAACAAATTTTTTATATTTCGATTTCCGTCTTGGGAATAATGGATATAATTATAACTTGCATAGACTGGCATTACGTTTTAACAACAGGCGATTTAGTATACCGCTACTGGTTGACATTGCAAGATATCGGGTTTGCTATGCTTATTGCGCTACCCCTTATCAAGGCAGGTTCGTTTGTTAAATTTTCGGTTGCAACAGCGGGTTTTATCGGGTATACCGTTTACCACCAACAACCCGGCGTAATGGAATTGTTGGACATACCCGTACACGGCGGAATTATAGGCGGCTTCGGCTGGGCAATGATACTTATTTACTCGATGATTTTTGCCGATTTGTATTTTAAGGATAAAACAAACGCTTTGATTTATGCCGGATTCTTTGCAGGCATCGGTATTTTACTGACACAGTGGATAGGCGTACTTAACTTAGGTAGTTGCAGTCCCACGTTT
Source organism: uncultured Clostridia bacterium (assembly GCA_947053925.1). Taxonomy (GTDB): domain Bacteria; phylum Bacillota; class Clostridia; order Christensenellales; family CAG-314; genus Fimimonas. The sequence goes on along the minus strand of CAMRUG010000001.1, from coordinate 189,793 downwards.
ATAATTACGAACGTCGGATTGAGCGGTTTGATATTTATGCTGTTCGATTACTGCGATAAATTCCGGAAACCAAGTTTCGATTTTCTCGTTTGGTGGGGCAAAAACCCTATTGTAATGTTCCTTGTGGAATTCTTCGCAATAGGACTGTATACTTCACTCGTACCTGACAGTATATTGAAAGACGCGCCGTTATGGCTCGCATCACTCGAAGGAATTATTGCCGTTGCTATTTTGACAGCATTTGCGTATCTATTATCGAGAAAGAAAAAAACAATCAGATTATAAAGGAGAAACGGATGAAAACACCAAAAGATAAGTCTAAAAAAGACTTACAAGAAAACAATTTGCTTGACGAATCGATCAATACAGAACAGTCCGACACAACAGTTGCATCCGAAAAATCGACTACGGACGAAAAAACGACGGTTATCAACGACACAACAGAGGTCGCCGAAGCGGCGACGACGATTAGTAACACCGCGGTTACAACAGAGATAGCGCTTCAGCCTAAAAAAGAAAGACTTTTGTCAATAGACAGAATAAGAGGTCTTTGCATATTCTGTTTTGTATGTTCTGTACTTATGCCGTTGTTTGAAACGGCTTTTGAAAAACTTGCACCGCTGTTTGAACACGCACACCGTCAAACAGGTCTCGGCGGTTGGCAAATATTGCCTTATGTTTCGATAGCGGATTTATTTGCACCAATGTTTATATTTATAATGGGACTTACAATGGTTAAAAGTTTTAAGTCGCGCGAAAAGAAGGTCGGAACGCCGCGCGCGGTATTACAACTTGCCGTAAGGTTTCTCGGATTGATAGGTCTAGGCATTATGCTTAATACCTTTGAAGACCTTGTGGTCGATTTGCTCAAAAAGGAAGCAACATTCGGTGAATTGCAGTTTTACGAAAAGGTATTTGTAACTGCGTTTTGGGCTACGGTCGGTTTTGTGTCGATAATGCTGATACTTACTTTAGTAAGCTTGATACTGCGTTACGCAAAATGTGCAAAAGCAAATAATATAATAGTTAAAATCAATGATGTTTTTGCAAACATATTCAAATATGTTTTAGCAATAATAGGACTGCTGTCGTTATATATTCTTATTGTAGGCACGGCAGAAATGCTAAACACATTAGTTTGGCACGAAGAAGAAGGAAATCCTTTGGGTTGGCAAGAATATACGCTTACGAAATTCGGCTCTATTTGGTGGGACACCTTGCAAAACATAGGACTTGCAGGTTTGATGGCATTGCCGTTTGTGGCACTTGGAAGAAGAGGCAGACTTACCGTTGCCAGCATAAATCTGATTGTTTACGCCATAATGATTAAATACGGCTCAACCGCATATAGAGCAGTAGTAGAAGGCGGTTTAATCGGCGGAATCGGTTGGTCGAGCATTGTATTGTTCGGAACGGTTTGCTTTGACTACAAAGACGAAAAAGAATACTGGATAATTCCTGCAATAACGCTGTTGGCAGCACTGTTTTTAGACTTCACTTACGGAGTTATCGCATTCAAGCGCGGCTGCACTCCTCCCTACGCCTTGCTGTGTATTTCCTTGTCCGCAACGGTTTGGGGATTATTTAACAAAATTAACGACTGGAAACCGAAGTACGATTTCCTTGCCGATTGGGGAAGCAACCCGATACTAAACTACGCCGTTGCAATATTCTTTATAGCAATTCTGTTGGGAGGAAAATACGAAGAACAATTTGCCGCAATGAAATTATGGCCGGCTTTGGGAATAACAGTACTGTTCTTAGGTGTGTTCACCGCCGCCAACTGGTTAATGCGTAAAAAACAAGTATATATAAAAATATCGTAAAAAAACATTTTTGAAAAATATTAACGGGTCGCAATATAACTGCGACTCGTTTTTTGTACACGACTCTAAGATTAAAACACGGCAATAAATTCTGCAGACTTACCTCAATCTACATAATGCTAAAATTACTCTAAATATAAAAACTGCCAGCACTAAACAGCAGCTCGGCAATTTTTGCCCCAAAAGACTACAATAAAACCGAGTTCGATATTGTATCGGACTCGGTAACTATAACTTAAATATAAAGATAAAATAAATTTTCGCTTAACGATAAATCTCGTACATATCGTAAAAATTATTTGCAATGCAAGAGTTTGTTAGTAAACAATGAAGATACGGTAATTTATCTGTACAACAACTTTCGATTATAACAGAGGAATGACGCCCAGATAGCAAATGTCTTTGCGCTCTGCCGCCGCGCCTTCGGCAAGTACAAAAGCCTTTTTACAAATTGTTCCGCCGGAAAGTTCGACAAGTTTTTCAAGCCCCACTAGGCTATTGCCTGTTGATACAACATCGTCGATAATGCCGACTTTCTTGCCGCGCATAAGTTCTACGTCGTGGCGTGATACATACATTTTCTGCTCCGTACCCGTAGTAATACTGGATTTTATTGCCACTTCGATACCGTCTTGCATATACAATTTTTTCGACTTACGCGCAACAGCGTAATATTTGTGTCCTAATTCGCGCGCAATGACGTGCGTCAACTGCAAGCCCTTGCTTTCCGCCGTCAGAAGCACATCGCAGTCGGACACCATTTTTGCCAGTTCCTTGCCGCAATGTTCCGTCATATCGACATTGCCGTGCAAATTAAAAAAAGCAATGTTTACTCCGCTAGGTAATGGAAGAATAGGCAATTGCGCTTGATAACCGTGTAAATCGACAGTAAGGTATTTCATAGATTTCTCCCGAAAAAGTATTTGCGCGAGAGATAAACACCACTCGCGCACAACAAAAGTATTATACAATATTATATGACATATGTCAAGATAAATTACCGTTTGTAATTTTTTGTCCGTTTTCGTATAATAACGTTATTTTATCTCCTTTAACAAGATATCCGCGTTTTGCCAACTTCATCATAGGCGCGTCCGTCATCGAATCGGAATAAAAAGTTTCAAGCGGCATATCGCCGAAATTGCTACGGTAAAAGTCTATCTTTGTTTTGCCGTGGCAATGTTTGCCGAACGTTCTTCCCGATTTCATATCTACTTTAGAAGCAACGCATTTGACGCCCAAACGCTTACAGGCAACTTCTACAAGATACTCGGGCGATGCGGATAAAATCAAATCGTCGTCGCGCTTTGCTTCGAAGTACCACTGCTTGATGCGCTTAAAATTCTTATTCCAAAACTTTTCTATAAACTTACGCTTACACGGAACAAATACGATAAACCACTCTAATACGCACAAAAAAGCGTTTTTATTAAGTATGCGCACGGCACGCAAAAGCACCGCTATTATTTGTACCGGTAAATAAAGCAACAAGTACGGCAAACGGACAAGGCAATAAAAATAAAACCGCCTTAAACTGTTACCCTTAAATATCGTATCGTCAAAATCGTATCCGTTCATAAAGCCATCTTAGCACAGCGCCGTATAAATGTCAATTATTGAGTTCTGCCGTTTAAAAAAGGTGTTCGTTTTAAAAAAAATATTTTACAAATCGGTTCAAGATAGCACAATCTTGTTTACCTTTTAAATCTAGAATTTCTTACCATAAAAAGAATAAGCACAACCGTAACCTTATCATAACGGTTGTGCTTGTTGTACATTCTTAACAATTTCTTTTTTAATTTTCAAAGTTAATTTCGGTTACGCCGTCTTCTACAAGATAACACATTTCTTCGTGCGGTATAACGTCTTCTGCTATTTTTGTTATATCCAACTTGATATAATTTACCGTTCCGTTGGCAAGCAATACTCCGTGCTTATCGTATAAAAAAACTTCCGCAACGCAAAATCTGGGAGTATCTTTGACTATTACTCCTCTGCCGATAATCTTTTCGTTATACGGTACGGGTTTTCTGTACTTTGTTTCAAGCGATGTTGTAACGCCGAAACTCTTTTCCGACAGTTCCTTAGCCCACAATGCGCGCAAGCCCATTTCGTCAAGCATACTTGTAATAAGTCCTCCGTGTACTCTTTGCGGATAACTTTGGTGCTGTTCGCGGTAGGAAAATACCGTCATCACACTGCCGTCTTCCATACTGTAAAAAGGCGCGCGCACGCCGTATTCGTTATCTAGTCCGCACATAATACACATTTTGCTGTTGCGTTGCTTTTGTACTACTTTCATAAAACAATCCTTTTAATTATAAATTTTTACTGAAATACAATAAAAAATATTAGCACATTTTGCTTACTAAGTCAACACGCAATTAAACTGTCAATACCGTTTTCTAGTACTTTCTGCATTAAAACCGTATACAATATATTTTAAGCCGTACAAAAAGTTTTTTACAATTATATATCTTTGCAAACGCGGAAAAATACTTTGATAGAACAATTACCGACATTCTAAACAATAAGCGGAGGTCATTTTGTTGCCTCCGCTTGCATTGCTTTTTAGTATTAAATCAAACTTCTTAGACGACTCAATTTTTTAAGAATTATCTTGTGTTTTCTGTTAACTTCGGATTTACTGCAATTTAAAATTGTTGCAATTTCGCGGAAAGAAAGGTCCATTTCGTATTTTAAAAACAACAAGTAGCGTTCTACTTTGCTTAATTGTCTAATGGCGCTGCGTATATCCATCGCCGAATCAATCTCATCCCACCTTTCACTGAAACCCGTTACTTGGTTCGCTTCGTTATATTCTCTATATGCCGCATCGCGTATATTATAATTATACGACATATTCTGCACGCATCTGCACAGCCAGTTGTATCCGTCCATATTTTCGTTAAATTTTTCTATGTATTTTAAAACTTTAACATAAACATCTGTCAATACGTCGTCGCAATTTTGCTTGTTATACAAATAGATTATTGCCACCGCTTTTAAATGGTTGGCAGTTAAAGCATAAAGTCGTTCAAACTCTCTTATATTACCGTTTTTTATTTCTAACAAACAACTGTTAACTTCTTTAACGTACTTCGACATAATTTTATCCTTTAAACGTAGTTATTATATTCCGCGTAAAAGCGCAGACGGTATTGTGCGCTGTGCGATTTTTAAATACTTGTACATAGTTTCGTCGCTGCAACCCTGCGTTGCGCTATCAATCAAATCTCCGCTGTCTACGAATTTTTGCAAGTACCATTTTTTTGCGCCCGAAAGCCACTGAGCCATACTTTCTATACTTGTTTCGTTATGAAAATTGCCCGTTACCGTCGTTCTGAATTCGTAGTCTACTATACCGCTTTTTAAAAACGCCACCGACTGTTCAACCGCTTGTATATCGACGTTACAGCCTGCCGTTTCGGCATAACGCTCGCGGCTATTCTTTATATCCATAGCGACATAATCGACAAGTTTGTTTGCTACAAGTTCTTTTAGTTTGTCGGGATAAGCCCCGTTTGTATCGAGTTTTACGGAATAGCCCAATTCCTTGACTTGACGCAAAAAAACGTCGACGCCTTGCTGAATCAACGGCTCGCCTCCCGTCAAGCAAACCCCCTCCAAAACGCGGCTGCGCTTTTTTAAAAACAGCAATATTTCGCTTTCCGTAATTTGCCGTCCTTCGTTACCGTTTACAAGCGTGGCATTGTGGCAAAACGGACAGCGAAAATTACAACCTACCGTAAAAACCGTACACGCTACTTTGTCGGGATAATCCAACAAAGTCAAATTCATAATTCCGCCTATTTTCATAAGTATATATCCGTCTCCGTTGAGTTTTACTTCTCGGTTTTATTTAAAACACAAATTTCTTTTGCTATCGCGCACGCTAAACGCGCATTATTGTACACGAGTTGTATATTTGCCGCCAAGCTTTTACCGCCTGTAAGTTTTTGTATCTTATCCAACAAAAACGGGGTGATATTTTTACCGCTTATGCCCAGTTCGTCCGCTTCCGTAAGCGCACGGCGGATATTTTCGTCTATATATTTGCCGTTCATTGCATATTCGGACGGTATGGGATTGACAATCAACATTCCGCCTTGCAAACCGAGTTGGCGTTTAGCCACATACGCCTTGGCAATTTCCGCCGCGCTATCCAACTTATAATCAACTTTATATCCGCTTTCACGCGTGTAAAATGCGGGCATTTCTTCCGTGCGGTATCCGATAACCGGAACACCGCGCGTTTCAAGACATTCCAAAGTCAAACCTATATCTAAAATAGACTTGGCACCTGCACACACGACGGCGACGTCCGACTGCTGCAACTCGTCCAGGTCTGCCGATATATCCATCGTCCTGTCGGAATTTCGGTGCGCTCCGCCTATACCTCCCGTAGCAAACACGCTGATACCTGCAAGTTTACACGCGTACATTGTTCCCGCAACGGTTGTTGCTCCGTCCGCTTTTTGCGCTATCACGACAGGCATATCTCTACGGGATACTTTTGTTACGCTTGTGCCCTTACGCCCCAAATATTCTATTTCTTCCAAAGAACAGCCTATAACTAAAACTCCGCCGATTATCGCTACCGTTGCCGGCACGCAACCCGCGTCGCGTACAATCTGTTCTACTGTGTTAGCAGTTTGAACATTTTGCGGATAAGGCATTCCGTGAGAAATAATTGTCGACTCCAACGCCACTACGGGACGGTTTTCTTTCAATGCCTTTGAAACATATTCCGATATTCTTACGCAAGTGTTCATATTGTAACGCTCCCGGATAAAAATGCTTGAAGTATATTATCTCACTTTTATTGTTTGTTTGTCAACAGCGGATAACTTTATTGAAGTATTTTTTATAAAAAAACAAGAGTTTATTTACAATTAACGTAAAAAGGTATATAATAATTATAATGCGGAATATGTGTTACTTGCAATCGGCAAAGCAATCAAAGAAATAAAATTTGCAACTGCATTGCAGTTTTGACATATTTTATACGGAGGCAAAATTATGAGAAAAACAAAAATTATATGTACTCTCGGTCCTGCCAGCGGAACATACGACCAAATAAAGAAAATGGCGTTAGCGGGGATGAACGTTGCTCGAATCAATATGAGCCACGGATTATACGAAGAACATCAAGTCAAAATTGACAACGTAAAAAAAGTTCGCAGAAGTTTGGGTATGCCGATTCCCATAATGATAGACACAAAAGGTCCCGAAATCCGTATCGGTACTTTTGAAAACGGCAAAATAGAAGTAACGGAAGGAATGAAATTCGAGTTTGTCAATTACGAAACAATCGGCAACGAACAGCGTGTTTCCATTACTTACAAAGATTTATTTAAAGACATCGACGTCGGAGCAAGTATTTTGCTTAACGACGGCTTACTGATATTTAAAGTAACCGAAATAACCAAAGACGGCACGATTTACGCCGAAGCACAAAACAGCGGAACATTGTCTGACAGAAAAGGGCTGTTTGTGCCGAACGTCAAACTCAATATGCCGTTTTTGTCCGAACAGGACAAACGCGACCTTGATTTCGGCATTAAAAACGGCGCGGAAATGTATGCCGCAAGTTTTGTTCAAGACGGGCAGAGCGTACGCGAAATACGCGATTACTTGTCCGCGCACGGTGCAAAGGACGCTTGCATAGTTTCTAAAATAGAGAGTCAAAGCGGAGTGGACAACATTGACGAGATTATTAAAGAATCCGATGGTATAATGGTAGCCCGCGGAGACTTGGGAGTTGAACTTCCTTACGAAAAACTGCCTGCAATGCAAAAACTGCTTATAACGAAAAGCCGTATGAAAGGTAAATTTGTTATAACGGCAACCGAAATGCTGGAAAGTATGATAACGAAACTCCGCCCCACGCGTGCGGAAATAGTGGACGTTGCAAACGCCGTATACGACGGTTCTAGTTGCGTTATGCTTTCGGGAGAAAGCGCGGTTGGTATAAATCCTCCCAACACCATCGCCACTATGGCGCGCATTGCCGAAGAAGCGGAACGCAATATAGATTACAAACAAATGTACACAAGCGCGCCGTTTACGCTTATGAATAATACCGATGCAATATCTCACGCCACAGTAAACACAGCCTTTGATATTGACGCAAAAGCAATTGTAGTATATACTGCCAGCGGTATATCCGCCCGTATGGTATCGCGTTTCCGTCCCGAAGCGCCAATTGTAGCAATGACTAACAGCGACAAAGTTTACCATCAATTATCCCCTAGTTGGGGCGTTATACCCACCATTTGCCAAACGTTCGATAACACCGACGATATGTTTATCAACGCCGAAGAAACGGTTAAGCGTTTGGGGCTTGCAAAATCAGGCGACAATATCGTTATAACCGCAGGCGTACCGCTAGGCAAAAAAGCAGGCACAAACCTTATTAAAGTTGCAAAACTGATAGAAGATTAAAAATTCTTTAAATTTCGGCTCGGCTATGCTGTTTGCATTTTCACAGTTTTGTAAATGTAACCATAATACATCAAAGCGTTTTCAAACTATTGAAAACGCTTTTTTATGCTTAGTTTAGTCGTATGACAAAAAGTTTTGAAGTCTACAAAACAAGACAATAAGTTTGTAAAAAAATTGTAATCAAACAATAAAAAATTTATTTCTATTGATATTTGACACACACTACAATTCGGATAATTGTAATTATTGTTATTGCAACTGTGTCTGCGCTGTACTGACGACCAGTTCGCTATAAATACTCATCCTGTTCACTCAAACTATTTTTACTAAAATTATTATTTTAAAGATTGCTTCTGCCAGACAGTTTTTTCTGTTGAATTCTTTTATCTTATTGAGTCCGTATTTCGACTTTTTTAAATATAAAGTCGGCATTGGTGTGTTTTTTACGCCGCCTACGCTACGGCGTTTTTCAATTAACAAAAAAAACGGACTTGCCGAAGTTAGCAAGACCGTTTGCAATTTGTTAAGTATTAAAACGTATCAGCATCTGTTGCCGTTATAGCGTCTGCATCTTGAGCCTTATCGTCGCCTATTACGATATCGTGGCATCTGAGTACTTCTGCGTAAAACTCCGCTTCTGCCGCCTTACCGTAAGGAGCAAGAAATATTGCGCCTAAACCGAAAGTGAAAAATGCCGCTAGCAGAATCCAACCTATAAAAGAAAATCTGAGACAGAATAACTTCCACTTGTATCCTTTCATAAGTTCACGGCTCTTTGTAATTGCTTCTTCGCCGCTCAAATCAAAGTCGACCATAACATAGCCTGTCAAAGCATACGAATACGACTTGATTATACCCGGAATAACGAACAATAACGACCACAAAAAGATAAAAATCATTTGCAACAAGCCAGTTACAAGCGTACGGCCGTAACGGTTAAAACCCGAAAACATTGTTTCAAAATCTGCCCTTTTGCCGCGTTGCTGTTCCATATAAAACTTGCATGTGCCGTATTGAATAGAGCCTGAAGTAAATACACCCGCCGCGCTGTCTATCATATTGCCCAAAAAAGATACGCCTAACGACGAACCGTAGCCGCCCTGAGCCAATCTGTTCCAAGCACGTTTGCGGAGTTCTTTACAAGAAACATCCATCATAATTTTATTCTCCTTTATATAATTTTTTATTACAAACTTATTTATTAGCAGCCTTGCCGCGCTTAATAAAAAAGCGAAGTAAAAACCACATTACAACCAGTAACTGCAATGCCGCGCCTACAATGTAAATAACCCAAGACTGACGGGCAAGCCCCAAAAGCGGCCACAAAACAACGTGTATCATTACGCATAGCGACCATACAAGAGCCGACACGGACACTGCTTTCATCCACAATTTTCCCCAAATGCAACTGAACACCACGGCAACAATCATAGACACGGGCAACGCCACAATATAACAGTATTCCGCCATAGGCAAAGTCGGGTCTATTATATACCCTATTGCCATTGCAATTGTTGCAATAAACCACACCAATCCGAAGGACATCAACGATACAAGCCAATGCTTTGCCCTGCGTGTTCTTGTCTTTGCTTTAGGTTGTTTAGATTCTTCTAAATGAACGATTAAAAAGTCGTTAACGGTAACGCCGTAAATATCGGCAAGTTCTTTTAGCACCGAAACATCAGGCACGCCTTCGCCGCGTTCCCACTTAGATACCGCCTTGTCGGAATAATTAAGTTTGTCGGCAATTTCCTGCTGAGTATATCCTGCGTTTTTACGGTAGGCAACAAGATTACCCGCAATGATATCTTTTAATTCGTCCATAAAGACATTTTACCATTTAGTAATTCAATTTGCAAGTAAATTATACTTAAAAAGGCTTCTCTACTGACAGTAGAGTTGTGTTTTTTACTCTATTTTTGCAAATTTAACCTGTAGAGCTAAAAACAGTAACAGTAGGGAGAGTTTTGCTGGCGTTTGCGGTATACTTTATTTATCGAACGGCGACGTTTGATTCGCCGTTTAAATCTTTGGTTATTAAGGAGATAAAGCTAATTATGTTTATACTTTCTTGCGAATCAACGGCAGATTTACCTTACGAATATCTGCAAAAAAGAAATATACCGGCAATATCCTATACATATTCTGTAGACGGTACAGAGTATGCCGACGATATGGGTCAACTTGACGGCAGAAAACAGTTTTACAAATTTTTAAGCGAAGGCAAACTTCCGCTTACTTCGCAAATATGCGAAGACCGATATATGGGATTTTTCCGTACGCAACTCGAAAAAGGAGACTTGTTGCACATAGCATTGGATTCCAGTCTATCACAATCTATTTTTAATGCATATTCGGCGGCGAACAAATTAAAAAAAGAATTTCCCAAAAGAAAAATCGTCATAGTAGATTCTACTTGCGGTTGTTTAGGATACGGCATACTTGTAGACTATCTTGCAGATATGCGCGACGCAGGCAACTCGTTTGACGAACTGTACGACTGGGCAAAAGCCAACAAGCGCAAAATACATCATCAGTTTTTTTCTACAACATTGTCATACTACCGCCGCAGCGGCAGAATTACCGGACCTGCAATGCTGTTAGGTAATTTGCTTAAACTTTGTCCGCTACTGCGTTTAGACAAAACAGGAAAAATCATTGCTTACTCCAAGGTTATGAGCGTAAACAAGGCAATAGGCAAAACGTTAGAAGAAACGGGTTCGCACATTCAAGACGGGTCGGATTACAACGGTAAATTGTGGGTTGCACACTCCGACTGTGAAGAAACGGCGCAAAAAGTAGTAGAACAACTCAAGCAACTGTATAAAAATGCCGACATTCGACTGTTTGAAATAGGACCTATTATCGGGGCTCATTGCGGCGCAGGCACCGTTGCCGTTTACTTTATGGGAGACGAAAGAGTAAGTTAATACTTTTGATATAAAAAAATAATTGACTAAAATAAAACTTTAACAAACAATATGACGCGCAAAGCATATGCTTTTTGCGCGTTTATTATTTTTTAAATTTATAATTCGTGTACATATTTGACCTGCGGTACCCACTTCATATTATCACATATAAGTGATTTACAAAAATCATCTGCGTCGTTTTTCTCTTTAAATTTTAATGCAACGGAATAAAACGGTGTAAAGCAAACAGGATATTGCCCTGTATCTTTTCGCAAATACAAATCAGGCAGCACCTCTATTAGATAAAAAGAATTTTCAATATTTCCTCGCAAAATATCAAATTTGTTTATTTGTATCACAAGTTGCGAATTAAATGCACTATGATAATCATACTTCTTGGCAGGTGCAATATTTTTACGTTCTTTAAGTAGTTTTTTTACTTTACGCGAAAGAACGGCTACACTTCTATTTGTTCCCAGTAGATTAGACAATTCTAAATAAGTAATATACGGATTTGCAGATACAATTTCTATTATACGTTTTTCTTCCTCCTCGGGCATACACTTTGGGTGTCGACATTTAGGGGTAGATGATTTTGGTTTTAGACTTTCAACTGTACCGTCATAAATTTTTAACCAACGATAAATAGTACGTTCACTTACACTTGACGATGTAGCAAGTTCAGCAATATTTTTACCGTTTTTGTATTGTAAAACAATAGACTCTTTCGTTTCGGGCGTCAATGAAATTTTCATTATGCTTTCTTACTGTTATACAAATCAATTAAAATACACACGTTTGCAGGAATACACCGCGTCGCAAGTATACTGCACTCCCAAGCGGCGCAGAATTTTGGCGTCGGAATGAGACGGGATTGCAGTTAAATGCATTTGACATCCGCGCAGTTTGCCGAGATTGTCTAATGCAAGAGCCGCCATAGGATTGACTGCCGCCGAAACAGACAACGCAATTAACGCTTCGTTGCAACGCAAATCGGAAGTAATATCACCCAAACTTGTCGTCTTTAAAGTTTGGATAGGTTCGAGCGCAGACGGAGAAATAAGATTTACGTCGGGCAAATTTGCCAATGCTTTTAATGCGTTTAATAACGTTGCGGAAGCAGGACTTAACAAATCGGAACTTTTACCGCAAATTATTCTGCCGTCGGATAGTTCTACAGCCGCAGAAATACGCCCTTTTTCTTCGGCATAATTACGGGCGTGTACAAGCACCTTGCGGTCTTCTTCCTTTAAATCAAGTTTCGACATTATAATGTGTAATTTATCTACCAACACATTTGTGGTCTGTCCCTTGCGCACCGCCACCTTTGCAGACAAGTATCTCCGAATAATTTCCTGTTTGCTTGCCTGAGCGCACACTTCGTCGTCGCTGATACAATACCCTACCATATTAACGCCCATATCCGTCGGCGACTTGTACGGAGAAGAGCCTAAAACTTTGGTAAAAATTGCATTAAGTACAGGAAAGACTTCTACGTCGCGGTTATAATTTACTGCCGACTGTCCGTAAGCTTGCATATGCCACGGATCTATCATATTTATGTCGTTAAGGTCCGCAGTAGCCGCTTCGTACGCAATATTTACGGGGTGGTTAAGCGGCAAATTCCAAATGGGAAAAGTTTCGTACTTGGCGTATCCGCTCTTTATTCCGCGGATAGAATCGTGATACATTTGAGAAAGACACGTCGCCATTTTGCCGCTGCCCGGTCCCGGAGCGGTGATAACTACGATATTACGCGAAGTTTCGACATATTCGTTCTTGCCGAAACCGTCCTCCGAAACGATACGCGGAATATCCGACGGATAACCTTCGATATGGTAATGGCGGTAAACCTTTATGCCGTGGCTTTCCAACTTACGTTGAAAATTAACTGCAGAATTGTTATTCTCCGAAAACTGCGAGATTACTATACTCCCGACATACAAGCCTCTGTTCGTCAACAAGTCGTACAACCGCAAAACGTCTTCGTCATAAGTAATGCCGATATCCGAGCGCAACTTGTTTTGCGCAATATCCACCGCGCTGATTACAATTACTATTTCTACCTGTTCTTTTACGGTAGACAACATAACTATTTTGCTGTCGGGCATAAACCCCGGCAAGACGCGCGAGGCGTGATGGTCGTCAAACAACTTGCCGCCGAATTCCAAATACAGTTTCCCGCCGAATTCGCTGACGCGTTCGGATATTTTTTGCGATTGTAATTTTAGATATTTTTCGTTATCGAAACCTATTTTCATAAGCGTACCCTATTTATTTTTAAAATTCAGCATAAAGTAAAAATCGTAAAGTTGTTCTCCGCACGCGGTTTCGTTAAGTAACTTTTCCCGTGTAATACTCATATCGTACGGCACTGCAACGCGCTTATAATTCCAACCGCTACTGTCGTATTCTACTACTACTCCGCGCGCAAACGGCTCGGGATAACAACCCACACTGCCGACGTCTACATATATACGCTTTCCCGTTATATCGCACGGTTCGTGCTTGTGCCCGAAAAATACCGCCTGACAATTTATTCCGTCAAACATTGCGTCAAACGCTTCGGCGCTCGGCGGATTTACGATATCTAAAAACGGGTATTTTGTAATGTCGAAAGGCTGTTGCTTAAAGGCATAGTGGCAAAACAAGATTGTATCCTGTCCGCACTTGCGCGTTGTATACAACGGAAATTGCCTTACTTTATCCCGCAAACCGTCCGTCATCGTTTCAAACACTTGTTTTTTGTGTTCAGTCGGAACGTGAGAAAGTTTACGAGCAGTATATTCGTTTAACGCAAAGTCCCTGTCGTGATTTCCCAAAAGCAATGTAACGTCCTGCCTTGATAACAGCAATTGTAAGCATTCGTTTGAAGAAGGACCTATATCCACAATGTCTCCCGTATGGATAATCTCATCGCAACAAATACCGTCAAAGTATCCGAGTATGGCAGTTAATGCGGCAATATTGCCGTGTACGTCTGTTATAACGCCTATTTTTCCCATAGTTCACCTAAATAAGTTTTGTTTGTCAGTATCCGTTTAGATTATTGCGTAATGCAAAAATAAAAACGGCAAGATACTCTGCTTGCCTCAAGACACACATTATATTTTTTTACAACAATGCTTCGATTCTGCATACCTATCGGCGCAAAACAACACCGTTTACAATGATAATTATATACTTTTACAAAACAAAAATCAACAGTAATATTGAAATATTTTGCATTTGTGGTACAATAATTACAAAAGAAAAAATGCTTTTTAAGGAGCGGATATGATAACGGTTAAAAACGGCGTTTTTCGCCTAGATACTGACAATACGACATACATTTTCAGGATAATGCCCTACGGCTATCTTCAAAATTTATATTACGGCGCAAAAATCGGCAATGTTGACGATTACTCCGTTATGACGGAAAAACAAGGACACGGACAGGGCACGGCAATTTGTTTGGACGAGAAAGAGAATAAGTTTTTTCCCGATAACACTTGTTTGGAATGTTCTTCCGTTTGCCGCGGAGACTATCGCGAAAGTATGGTAATTATTGCCGACAGTCAAGAAAATACCGTAAACGATTTTAAATACGAGGGGTACGAGTTGCTCAACGGATTTGTTATTCCGAACCTTCCTTCGAGTCATACAAAAGAACAAACGCTTGCCGTTAAAATGGTCGATACCGCCAAAAGCATACGGCTTACGTTATACTACTCCGTTTTTACAGACTGCGACGTAATTGCAAAAAGCGTTTCTTTGGAAAACTACGGCAATACGGAAATAAAGATATTGCGGCTAATGAGTAACCAACTCGACTTACCGCAGGACGATTATATACTGGATACTCTCGACGGCGCGTGGGGACGGGAACGTCAAATAAACAGCGGCGAATTGCATTGCGGAATAACCAAAACCGACAGTAAGCGAGGAATAAGTTCTAACGCTCATAATCCTTACGTCGTATTACGCAAAAAAGACAGCAACCGTTTTTACGGCGAAGCATACGGTTTTAACCTAGTCTACTCGGGTAACCACGCAGAGATTTTTGACAAAACACCGTTAAACAAAGTCCGCATACTAAACGGAATAAACGACAGCGGTTTTTGCTGGCATCTTCAACCTAACGAAACGTTTTATTCGCCCGAAGCGACGTTATGCTTTTCCGACCGCGGAACAAACGAACTTACCCAACGTTATCACAAATTTGTAAACGAACATATTATCCCCGAAAAATGGGCTTACCGCGAACGCCCTATACTGGTAAATAACTGGGAAGCAACCTACTTTAAATTTACCGAAAAGAAATTGCTCGAAATTGCCAAAACGGCAAAGAATCTGGGAATCGAATTGTTTGTATTAGACGACGGTTGGTTCGGAGACAGAGCAGACGATACAAAGGGACTCGGAGACTGGACGGAGAACAAAAAACGTTTACCTAACGGACTAAACGGACTGGCTAAAAAAATAAATGCGCTGGGACTTCAATTCGGCGTGTGGGTAGAGCCCGAAATGGTAAATCCCGATAGCGACCTGTACCGCAGACATCCCGACTGGGCAGTTAAACACCCGAACTACGAACCACTGCTTTGCAGAAACCAACTGCTGCTAGATTTATCAAACGACGAAGTATGTCAATATATTATAGACTCGATGTCGCGAGTATTTTCGTCGGCAAATATTTCTTATGTCAAGTGGGACTTTAACCGCCCTCTAACGGACGTTTATTCGCAAACACTAGATAACCGTCAGGGAGAGTTTTACCACCGCTTTATAATAGGCTATTACAAGATAATGGGCGCGTTAGTCAACAAATTTCCCGATATTTTATTTGAAGGGTGTGCTTCCGGCGGCAACCGCTTCGATTTAGGCGCGCTATGCTATACCCCGCAAATATGGGCAAGCGACAACACGGACAGTTTTGACAGAGTTAAAATACACGAGGGAACGCTTTACGGATATCCTGCCAGTTGCATAGGCAGTCATGTTTCCGCAAGCCCCAACCACCAGACATTACGTCAAAGCAATATCGAAAACAGATTTAATACGGCGTGTATAGGCGCATTCGGATACGAATTGGATTTGTCTCAATTAAACAAAGAAGATTTGGAAGCAATCAAGCGGCAAATTACTTGGTACAAAAAATACCGCAAGACGCTACAGTTTGGAGAATACCACCGGTTACAAAGCGCGTTTACTGACCAAAACGCAAGTTGGGCACTTATTTTACAAGACAAGTCGCAAGCGGTTGTCAACTATACTAACACTGTTCAGCAGACTATTCCAAAACAGGCAATACTCAAAATTAACGGACTTAATCCGCAATACAAGTACAAAGTAGCAACACGCAGACAGCCTACAAACCTTAAAGTGTTCGGCGGATTGATAAACCAAATTTCTCCCGTACACTTAAACGACGAGAGCAAACTTGTCGACGTAATAGCAAAATTTTATCCGTTAAAAGGCGAACAGGAACAATACGTTGCAACGGGCGACATTTTAGAAAAATGCGGAGTTAAATTGTATCAGGAATGGGCAAGCACAGGCTTTGACGACTACACGAGAGTAATGCACGACTTCGGAAGCCGTTTGTATTCCGTAGATAAAGTCGAAGAATAACGGTGTACTACCGTTTTAAAAATATAACTAAATACGGATAGTTAAAACATACGCAATAAAGCAATGCAATAAAAATCTCGCATATCCGTTGGCAACATAAAAAATTTTATTAACCGCTTTGTTAGAACATAGGCAAAGCGGTTTTGTTAACAAAAATACCTATGCAAGCAATACTTGACAAATTGCCAAATATTTTTGATAGACATATTCCGTTAAATTCTTTATACTGATGAGGCAATATGAAAGGAGGAACCGCGTATATGACTTTGGGCGAACGGATACTCAAATACCGTAAAAAAGCGGGAATATCCCAAGAAGAACTGGCAGATAAACTTAACGTTACCCGTCAAAGCATAAGTTTGTGGGAAACGGATCAGACAATACCAACAATAGATAACTTAATTACGCTATCAAATATTTTTAAAACGAG
Source organism: uncultured Clostridia bacterium (assembly GCA_947053925.1). Taxonomy (GTDB): domain Bacteria; phylum Bacillota; class Clostridia; order Christensenellales; family CAG-314; genus Fimimonas. The sequence continues at coordinate 172,565 of CAMRUG010000001.1, read as the reverse complement.
TGTCGACGACTTGTGCGGTAAAACCCCTCAATCAAACGTATCCGATGATTGCAAAGAAACCGAATACGACCGCTCAGCACAAAAAACGTTAATCGTCAACGCCGAAACGGTTGAAAACGATAAACTGCTCAAAAACTACTTTTGGCGAAAAAAGGGCAAGAATATAATTGCTTGCGCCGTAACAATGCTGTGCGTGCTTATGTTAATTATTCCCGTTGCCGTTTCTCCCTACCTAGATAAATCGCTAGCCGTTATTCCCGTCGCAGTAGCGATACCGTTTGCAATTACTCTTGTATGTTTGCTTGTTCCAGTAAGAAAAAAATTTGTTGCAAATTACTTTAAGTTGCGCCCTAATTGTTTATTTAAGTACAATTTTTATGCAAACGGCTTTGACGTGTCCATGACGTCCGACATCAACGCTTACAGTTATTCAACCACATACGGTCAAATTAAAAAAGTTAAACAGAATGACGATTATATCTTTATTTATTATAACAGTGCTGTTCTGCCCGTAGAAAAAGCAGCACTAGGCGACAACCTTAACACAGTACTTAAACTTTTGCAGGCGTTAAATTTCAAAGAAACGGCAAACTGCCGCGTAATTTCAAAAAAACGGCAGAAAAACATAAAAATTGCGCTGTATATTATGTTTATTTTGTCGATTGTTTCGATTTACTTTGCTGCACTTGCGTTATATATCGACGTACAGTTTGATAAGTTGCACATGTATTTACCTACCTATGTAGAACATTTGTGGATAATGTTTTTGTTCATTCTGTTTCCGCTTGCATCAATGATATTCGGAATTGTGTACGTTGTTAAAAGGGTAGCAGGATTGCGTAATATTGTAGCAGGAATTGTAATGTGCGTCGTTTTACTGTCCTGCGGTTCTTGTTATTCTTACAAGAAATTTGTAGCGCACGACCATAATTATGTTGCGTATATGGTCAATACTATCTCCCCTATTACTCTGCCGACAACCGGAAGAACTGCTTATTCGACATTGGGCGCGCGGCAACTGGGCAAATCGTTTGACGCGATGATACAGGCTCCTTCTAAAGAAGAAATGATAAATTGTCTTAACAACAGCAAAATCGAATATGTAAGACGAATTGATGAACTGAACTTACCAAACGACTTTTTAGAACCCTACTATAGAACGCTTGTTAAAAACTTTGACGGCGGGTGTTGTTTGTACAATTGCATGACAAACGAGAAAAACACTTTTTCAGAAGGAATATACCAATATATTTTTGTTGCGTACGATATGAGATACGATACTTTCTATGTATTATACAGATCTTACAGTACTTTTAAGTAAAACATTGATTATATATATACATATTCCGTTAAATTCTTTATACTGATGAGGCAATATGAAAGGAGGAACCGCGTATATGACTTTGGGCGAACGGATACTTAAATACCGTAAAAAAGCGGGAATATCTCAAGAAGAACTGGCTGACAAACTGAACGTTACCCGTCAAAGCATAAGTTTGTGGGAAACGGATCAGACCGTACCGTCGTTAGACAGCCTGATAACTCTTGCTTCAATATTTGATATAAGCCTAGACGAATTGTGCGGACGCAAACGAATTGCCGATATAAAAGACAGCAATATTCACGAAAGCAACGAAGGCGACGCCGTCGACATTTCAAATCAAACCGCTACAAACGAAACAGCAGATTACATTGCTTATAGCGAAACACCATATTCAAAAAATATTTTACGGCGCGTTTGTAACATTGCCAGCAAAAAAATTTATATAATATGTATTTCAATGATTGCTTTGATTATTGCGGCGACTACTGCAATAATACTGACGGACAACACAGCGGATAGCAGTTTAATTGTTATTCCTATTGTTTTTTTTGTACTGTTTGTCGCTTTATTGATTTCAACCTTTATACGCAATAAAATACAAATAGATAAATATGTTAAAAGCGGTATCGGCACTGTTTTTAAATACCGTTTTTATAGTAATTCTATGGATATTGAAAGCACATCCAAACAGGGATTTTCCAAACTGTCGATAGCGTATTCGGAGATCAAAAGGACGGTTGAAGATAACGGTTACTACTATTTGTTTATAAATAACGTTATTTATACAGTAGATAAGCAGAACACGGACGGGGATTTTGCGGCGGTTAAAACTTTGATAGAAGCGCCTGTTATAAGCGGCGACAACGATACAACACACAAAAAACGCGCAGGAATAAATGCTTTGCTTATTGTAATGTTTATATTGTCCATTCTGTCTTTATCTATTGCGCTGTTTGCTGTGGTAATATCTATACGATATGCACCTCTACCCGAATATCCGTTTACGATGGTAGAGTATATGTGGGAGTTCTTTTTGATCATTCCCATACCGCTTGCATCGGCAATACTCGGTATCGTGTTTTTAACAAAAAAATACAAATGTTTAAAGAACATTATTGCAGGCGTTATTATGTGCGTACTATTGTCTATTTACGGCAGTTTTACGTTTGCGTTTAAAAATCACGTAAATCACGATTTTGCCTATATAAAGCAAATAGAAGTTTTGATAGATATAGATTTGCCCGACAAAGGATATGCTTCCTACGAAACGAAAACCGCAACAAAAACGTACGCTAACGGTATGGTTAAATTTGACAACAGAGAAGAAATTTTAGATACTATACAAAATGACTACCGATTTAAAATAAACACAGACTTAATACCTGCAAACTTTGTCAACTCGTACGACTTGGCAGTTACAAAAAATTACAACTACTTTTTACTGTACGACACTGCTTGTAATGAAGCAAATAATGCGCTTGACGGCAATCACAACGGGCACAGGTTTATTTATTTGGCATACAGCGTTGAAGAAAATATTTTGTACATAGTTGATTTTGTAAAATAAAATGCAACAAAATATTTAAAGCAAATTGCCGCGTTTAAGTATAAATAATATTGATTTAAATAAATTTACGATGAATAACAAAAAAATCATAACTGCCGATTGAATAGGTAGTTATGATTTTTTTTGTTTGTAAATAAGAATAAAAAATTTTTAACAAAATTATCAATGCAAAGCGCATATACCGTCAACTGTAAATGCAATGTTCAGACTTATCACATAAGATATCAAAAGCCTACCGTTATTTGACAAGCAGTCGCTATCGGGCAGGCTTTTTTATTTGTTATGTTGCAATAATTATTTGGCTTTTATAAGCGCAGTCGCTCTATCTACAATGCTGTCTGCGTCCAAACCGTAATCGCGCTTTAAGTCGTCAAGACCGCCTACTTGCGTAAGTTTGTCGCGCACTGCTACTGCATCGCAAAGCGTAGGACAGTTTGCCGAAAGTACTTCGCACACAGCGCCGTAAAGTCCGCCGTGGATACTGTGATTTTCTACAGTCAACACTCTGCCCGTCTTTTTTGCAGAAGTAATAATTGCCTGTTCGTCAATAGGTTTAACGGTGTGTATAGCAAGCAGGTCTACGCTTACACCCTGACCCTTTAAAATTTCGGCGGCTTTTTTAGCGTCAAATACCGACGTGCCGCTGGCAATGATTGTCAAATCTTTACCGTTTTCAAGTTTGTCCGCTTTGCCAAAACGGAATTGGTAACTTTCATCAAAAATTTCTTCCGTTTGTTTACGGACAAATCTCAAATACATTGTACCTTTATGCTCTACTATATAAGGCAATGCCTTGACAAGTTGTACACCGTCAACGATATCCAAAACGGCAACGTTACACAAAGCCCTTAGTGCCGCCATGTCTTCAAAACACATATGCGTTCCGCCGTTAGTTGTTGTGGTAACCCCCGGATCGAAGCCTACCATTTTAACGTTTTGTTCGGAGTAAACCATCGATACCGCAATTTGGTCATAAGCTCTGCGCGCAATAAAGGGAGCGAAACTGTGGATAAAGGGAATGAATCCTTCCGCAGAAAGCCCTGCGGCTATACACGCCATATTTGCTTCGGCAATGCCGCAATCTATGCACCTGTTCGGAAATTCCTTATACAACGGTTTTGTTCCGCCTGCGCCCGCAAGGTCGGCGTCAAGCATTACTATTTTATCGTTTTGCCGCATCAAGCGCGCAATTTCTTCTACATACGCTTTTCTGAGTTCCATTTTAACGCCCTCCCTATTTCAATTCGTCAAGAGCAATTGCATATTGCTCGTCGGTTACGGTTGTACTGTGAACGCCTACGCCCATATTTTCGTAAATGCTTACGCCCTTACCCTTGATTGTATCCAGTACTATGCAATGCGGCGCACCGTGTTCATTGCGTGCGCGGGATATTGCGTTATCTATAGCCTTGTGGTCGTGTCCGTCTACGCGGTCGGTAATGAAATCGAAAGATTTGAATTTAGCCTCTATATCCTCGATATTCATAACGTCCTTTGTAAGACCGTCTATCTGCATTTTGTTATTATCTACAAAAACAATCATATTATCGAGTTTTTTATTTGCCGCAAACATCATTGCTTCGTAGTTTTGACCTTCCTGCAATTCGCCGTCGCCGCAAATAACATAAACGTATCCGCGTTGATTTTTTATTTTGTTGGCAAGAGCAAGACCGCAAGCGCAAGACATACCCTGACCGAGACTGCCCGCCGTCATATCGACGCCCGGAGTAAGATTTATATTAACGTGGCTAGGAAGCTTTGTACCGAGTACGTTTAACGTATCCAACCATTCTAACGGGAAAAAGCCTTTTAAAGCCAATGTTGCATACAACGCAGGGCCTGCGTGTCCTTTACTCAAAACCAATCTGTCGCGAATTTCACGCTTAGGGTCGGCTTTGTCGACATCCATATACTTGTCGTACAGTACCGCCAACACGTCTGCTATAGACAAACTGCCGCCAACGTGTCCCGATCCTTGAGAATGGATACACCTTAACGTTTCGCGGCGAATCTGTTTGCTGAATTCTACTACGCCCATATTTATAATCTCCTTTTAAAGTTTTTAATTTAACAAATTACCCGTGCGCTTGTGGCAGGTAAAATATATTACTTGTCCTTGCTCGGATACTTTCTTTAACAAATTTGTTGCACGGACAAAGTTTTCTTCGTCAAAGTTGACAAATGCGTCGTCGATTATTACAAACGGAATTTGTTTATCGTACAACAACTCAGATAACGCCAACCTGAAACACAGCAATGTAATTTCGCGTATTCCGCGCGAAAAATCGTTCATCGACTTTGTTTGTCCGTTTTCTCTTATCTTGACATTGAACAAACGGTCTATTACCACTTCGTACGGACGGTTGGTTACAAATGTCAGCAATTCCTGACAGCGCGCGCACAGACGCGGCAAATAACTTGACGACAAATTGTCCTTTGCAGTTTGCAGTAATTCCGCTACCGTTCCCGTAACGTCATAACGGCGTTGTAACCTCTCTTTTTCGGCACGAACGGCAAGCATTTGTTCTTGCGGAGTAATCTTGTCGAAGTTAAGCGTTTTGCGCTCTTGAGTCAAGCTGCCGACTTCTCCCGCCAAACCGTTCAGACGGTTTGAAACTTCCGTAATAGCGGTATTTAACGCCTGTAATTCGTTTTCCAGTTCCGCCGAATTGCCGTCTGATTTTTTTACGATATTAGCAAGCGCGTCGCGCTCGCGCACATCTCCCTGATAATCGCCGTAGAGCCGCCAAAACGCCTTTACAACCTGATTGTAGTCTAAATCGTTTACATATAAGTATTTGCCCGCAACGCGGTAATAATCGGAAATAAGGGCGTCCCGTTCGCCTGCAGGCAATGTTTTTGCGCCCTTTTTTGTAAAAGCCACCGCTGCAAGCACTATGCCAGATACGATGAGTAACGCCAATACAACCCACCGCCACGGATTAGGCAACACAATGCACAGTACAGCACCCGCAACCATTAAAACAAACGCTATAAAAAGCATTATAAAATGAGGATAAACACGCGGCTTTACGGTGTCCTTGACGGAAGCGATTTGTTTTTCCAATTCGTCCAAAGCGGCTTTGTCTTGTTCGATTTCTTTGGGAATACGGCTCAATTTTAAATCCAACTCGCGCAGTTTGTCAATGTTGGCTTTTTCCGCGTCCGTCAGCGTTACTTGCGCAAGTTTTTTGCGCACTGCGTCCGCTTGTTCGTTTAAACTTTCCTGCCGTTTTAAAAGCGCCTGCTTTTCTTCCTCAATAACTTCGATACGGCGGTTTATTTCTTCACTGCGGCGTTCGGCATTTATGGCGGCTTGAATTTCCGCCGCCAATTTATATTCTTGGGTTGTCAACTCGAATATTTTACCGCCCTGACCTTTTTTAAATTTTAATGTCTTGCGGTAGTCGTCGAGATTTTTTTGAACCTTATCGTAGTCTTCCGCGCCGTTCTCTACCAAATTTGCCAAGCGTGATTCGAGATTGTCGTTAGCCGATAATTCCACCGCCTCTTGCGGAAAGTAAGCCGAGCGGTCGTAACTGTCTGCCGTCAGTCCTAAAAAGTACTCTCCGACTTCGCAAGACAAAGGAATCTGCTTGTTTGTTTTGACATTGATTACGGAACATTCTTCGTATTTTGCCGTCGAGCCGAAAAACCTTTCGATACGGAATATTTCTCCGTTATGCTCAACCGTCATACTGCCGCCGAATTTTCCGACACTGTCCCACGGAGCAAAACGCGTAACGTCGTTTACGCCCTTAGACTTGATATAGTTGAGTCCGTACAGCATCGAGCGGATGAAACACGCCATCGTTGTTTTACCGAAACCGTTTATATTATTGATAACGTTGATACCGTCGCGGAAATTGAGATTTACGTTATTCAGTTTGCCGAAAGACGCAACGGACAAAGAGATTATTTTCATACTATTTCTTCCCCCGCAAGCGCTGTAAGTCCAGTTTTAAGAACCTCTTCCCGAAACTTTTCGTCATCGATTTGCATTGCAAGTTTTACAAATTCACCGCGCAGAGAAACCTCCTGCATTAAAGCGTTTAAATCCATCGGAACCGACGTTCTGTTTTCTATCCGCAAGGCAAAAAACTTGTCCTGTAATATTTCATTTGCAACAAGGTCCAAGTGAACCCCCTGCGACAAAGTGCCGGAAAACACTACGTTTAAATAATTTTTAGAAGATTCGTCCTGAATGGCGTCTAAAATCTTTGCGTTTAACGCAATGTCGCTTACAATATCCGAAACGTCGATATTAACGGTTGCTACGCGCCTTATAAATTGCGGCACAAAGCGGAAAGCGTCTGCTTCAGTATCTAATTCGACAAAGCCTGTTTGCGCATTTTCGTCAAATCCGCGCGCCTCTAACACTCCCGAATAACACACGGGAACACGCCCGAACTTAAATTTGGAAAAAGAATGTCTGTGCCCTAAAGCCACATAATTGACAGGCAAAGCCGACAAAGTTTTGCGGTCTATACTGCCGTAAGCGTCGTCATCTATATCGCCGTGCAAAACCACGATATTATATCGAGACGAATCGAGATTTAACGTGCGGTAATGTTCGGCGTCGTTTATTCCCAACTCTCTGCCGCAAATCGTTATGTTGCCTATGTTGTAGTAAGTAAATTCTTCGCCGAAAAAATATGCCTTTTTGCACAAAGCGGCAAGTTTTTCGTACGGAACGGAATCTCCGTGATTGCCCTTTAAAATATACCAGCTTGCGTTTCCGCCGTTGATAATATCGGCAACGCTGTTGATTGTCTGCACGGTAGTAAATTTGTCGTCAAACAAATCGCCTGCGACTATTATCGCCGCAACACCGTTATTTTCGGCATACTCGGCAATGTTTTTTAACGCCGCAAGCAGTTCGTAACGACGTTTGACGGAGTCTTTTACCTGAGACAAAGGGGAATCTAAATGTATATCTGCCGTATGAATAATTTTCATATTTAACCCCCTTTCATTATTACTGATATATTTTAACACAGATTAAAAAAAGTATCAATAGTATTAAAGCAGACCGACATACAAGTTTGCCGAATTTTACAAAGATCAAATCGCGACTAAACCCTTTTATGAATGGTTTTAACAAAACTAAATACGCTTGATTTTGTGTGCTTTAAATTGTTATTTTTGCTTACTTGTTTAAAAGAAACAAGTAGCACCGCCAAAATATAAGTGTTTACTTTTAAACAGGTCTGTTGTATAATTTATTTATGGAAACAATAAACAGCGGACAGTTTAACCAATCGACCGTACAACTGTACAAGACAAAAATAGACTGCTCAATAAAATTTTATCCGACCGTCTGGCGTGAAGAGCTGACTATTGTTAAAATCGATAGTAACTCCGTCCGAATTATCATAGACGGAAACTGTTTTACTGCAAATCAAGGAGATTTTGTAATTATCCGACCGTTTGCACTGCACTCGTTTTCTCCTGCCGAGTCGGAATCTGCTTTGAGCATAGTAAGCATACGGCTAAGAAATCTTGACGCAAATAACACGGGAAATCACAATTTTGGAGCGCTTTTATCTTTCTTCCACGAAAAAAATGCGCCGTATTTAATAAAAACCGACAACGGATATTATTCGGAAATAGCCTCTATTATAACGCGCATAAATGATACTGCCGACTCTGAAACGGCAGAAGAAAATATTTTTTTACTGTTTAAAACAATATACGAGAACCGGCTGCCTGCGCGCAAATACGACATGACAGTAGAAAAACGGTGTTTTGCCGCAAAAAAAATTTTAGAATATATAAGTTGCAATTATACCGATACTATATCGGTAAAAACTCTTGCGGAAGAATGCGGATATAGCGAGTTTTATATAATGAAACTGTTTAAACAGTTTACGGGAATTTCGTGCATAGAGTATGTAAACGGATACCGTATTATGCAAGCGTGTAAATTACTCGCAGAAACAAATACGGACGCAAACGATATTGCCCGCCAGATAGGATACACTAATATTTCGTATTTTAACCGACAATTTAAGCGACTGACGGGATGCACACCGCTTGTAATGAGATTGACAATGCGCAAGTAACATAGTATACTTTACTGTAACGGACAAAAGTAAAAGAGCCTTGTGTTGCACAACTGCACAGATTATCACTAATATTTGCTTCCGTAGTTAAATGGATATCTTGCTTTCAGCAAGTGCGTTCGCCTACTTCCCGTAGGCTCGGCTAAACAGTCTGTTATCTCCATTTAACTCAACATCTTTCTTAGTTTAATACTTGCTTCCGTAGTTAAATGGATATCTTGCTTTCAGCAAGCGCGTTCGCCTACTTCCGTAGGCTCGGCTAAACAGTCTGTTATCTCCATTTAACTCAACATTTTTCTTGGTTTAATATTTGCTTCCGTAGTTAAATGGATATAACAGTCCCCTCCTAAGGGACAGTTATGGGTTCGATTCCCGTCGGGAGTACCAAAAAGACACACGCAAAAGGAGCGTACAAATCTCCGTCGCGTATGTCTTTTTCTATGAATGCTTTCAGTCTTAATTTCTATGTTATACTAAATCAATAAAAATAGATATGTTTATTTGCTCATCATTTTTTTTGCAATTTTCAAAATTAGTTTATTTGTCATTGAGATACTTTCTCTATCCTTTTTTAATTTCAATGTTTTAAGACAGTAGTCTGCTGAATCTACACAAAAATCTACTCCAGATACAAAAGAACATATATCTGAATTAAGAAAAACAATGGGACCAGCCATCTCTTCACTGGTTGCCAAGCGGTGAGCAGTTCCTGTTTCCGCAAGCAATGCCTCTTCCCCGCCCGCCATTTTTTCAAATTCGTCTTTCATTCCCGTGTCGGTGGAACCGGGCAAAACACTATTAACTCTTATGCCGAGTTTCCCCAATTCTACAGCCTGCTCGCAAGCAAAATATAAAATACATCGTTTAGCGTACAGATACGCAAAACTTGACGGAGCGGCTTTTGCAAGAGGAGTAATTAGTTTAGTAATTTCATCCCAATCGCGACTATGTACAATTTTTTTCTCTTCTTTCATAAACTTTTTCCAATTTAAGCCTGCAGTGGAAGATACATAGACAATACCCCCGCCTTTGCCCATTCGATTTTGCAAATATTTAGTTGTTATATACATATTTGCTGTGTAATCGCAATGAAATGTTGTAATATAATCCGTTTTGGATCCCGAAAGCCCTGCAACGCCGAAAAAACAATCAATATGTTCTGGTAATTGCTTAAATGCCTCATCAATAAATTCTTTTTTAGAAAGATTGCAATAGACATATTTTTTTATACCTTCCACCTTACACTCGTTCAAATCCAAAGCATAAACCTCTGCGCCAAGAGTTACAAGCATTTCGGTTGTAGCCCTGCCCATTCCGCTTGATGCGCCGGTAACTAAACACACTTTGCCCGTATAATTCATATAATCCATAATATTTCCTCCCAAAAATAGACAATTGTCCTAATTAGTGATATTATAACACATATAATATGACTTTAAATAAAAATTTTTGTTAATGGGACAAAACTGAGTAAATTGGCGCATATGAAAACAAACTATGTTAAGAAAAGAGTATCTGATACGCTTTTAACTTTAATGAAAACTAAAAATATTTCAGATATAAGCATTTCGTTATTGGTCAAAAGATCTGAAATTGCCCGTTCTTCATTTTATAGAAATTTTTTAATGATAGACAGTGTTGTCGATTACTTAATAAAAAATATTTTATACAAAATTCACGATGAAACGAAACTTGCGAATTTGGACTTCGAAAATTACATTTTGGAGTTCTTTTCAAAGGCACTCAACTACAAAGAACAGTTAGGTGTGTTAGTAATGCAAAAGTTTGACCATAAAATCTTAAATGAAATAAACCAAATAACCTACAACTCGATTATTGCTTTGAATGTATTGGATAATTACTATCAACCGTATTATTTTGCAGGCGCTTCCGCTTCTATTTTCATTGCTTGGATAAAAGCCAGATGCAAGGATAGCCCCGAATATGTAGCCAAAATCTTTATGAAATGTCTCAATGGCGGATATATGCAAATCTAATTAAAATCTATTGATTGCAACTTCGAATATCTATTTACATCCGAAATTTATTAGAATTGCTACCCTTTTCGGTGGTTTAGTACTCTACTTTTTGTCCATTATGGACAATGGGCAACTCGCCCTTTTGTCGGAAAAGAATCAGAACGGTTTTCTCCGTTCTTTTCTTTTTCTTCCTGTGGCTTTGTTGCCCTTTCCTTTTTCTCAACTTCTTTTCTCGAAATAACGTGGCGTTTCGCTTTCGCTCAAATTACCGCACAATTTTCGCAAGGGTAACAAGAACATACGAATCCTAAAAAAAAATTTGCTTGTTATAATTTTAGGCACGGTTATTTGAATTTGCAGATTTTAAAATAATAAATAATCGACTGATTTTAATACGACACTTTTGCTGCAAGAGAAGCGATAATTATGCGGCAAATCGGTTACTAAACAATTTCTAAAATTAGTTGTTAGTTACCTTAATCTTAAATAAAGGCAGAATACTTTTTATTTAAATTGACGAAAGATAACTTTACTTTTGCTGTTTATGCGCGGTAAAAACATCTATCAAATTTTCGACTGCGCTTTTTTCGTCGTATTCCAGCACTGACCATTTAGTTAGAATTCTTTGCTGTTCATCAGTCAGTCCGCCGTTCTTGTCCAAGCCGTTATAAAATTGAAATAACGTTATTCCGTATGCGGCGCACAGCTTATCTAAAATATAATTTGACGGACTGCTGTTTCGACGTATGCAGGAATACAGCGTGCCTTGCGACACATCTGCCCGTTTACACAATTCGTATGTCGACCAATTTCTTTCGGCATTTAATTCGGCTATTTTTTTAAGAATTGTCATATTAACTTACCTTTTTATTTATTGTATAACAATTCTTTGTTCTTTCTAAAATTTATAAATATTATCATAATTTTAAATATGCCGATAAAGTTATAACCCATAACCGCATTGACGACTTCTGTTACTCGATTAAAGCGTTTTTTGCCGAATTTAAGTACCCTGCCCTGCATATTATTCCTACATTCCGAGCAAAATTTTTTTCCGTTTGCTTTAACCTTACAACTTATCTGCTTTTTGCGGCAAGTTTTCGCTTTACTAGTGTCAATTTACCCGCAGGTACACTTTTTTTTATATCAAATTTTTTTCTGCCTATGCTTTTCGGACTCACAACATAAAAAATACTGCAACGGCAATACTCTCGTTGCAGTAAAATTATTTCGCTTACAAAACCGTTACAGTAATGCTTACAAATATATAATTGTGTTAATCAAATTACAATCCAAATAACGAGATTATTCGTTACCGTATCTTGCCACTACTACTTAAATATTTTTTCAAATTAACAATACAGACATTCAATCACAAATTACTTGTATGTAAACAGTGCGAACAACTAAATATCAACATTAAAATGTTTAAATTTGTATTTAAGATTTTACATTTTTTAATATTAGTTTAATTCGTTTACGGATAGACGATTTTGTACTGCCCATTAACTTTGCTATTTCAGAGCAAGACAATTCTTCCCAAAAGCGCAGCCAAATTATGTTTTGATCTTCCAAAGACAACAATGACAACTGAAAATAAAAACCGCCCAAGTCCGAGCCTAGTTGACTCAAATAAGCGAAGACTTTATCCTCAGGTTCACAAAACTCTCTATTTCCGTTAAACTCTAACGCCACATTTTGCACCGTTTCGCGCATAAAATCATAACCGTCATTAAAATCGGCAAGAGTTTCAATTTGCCGTAAAACTCTGATATATGTTTGGTTTACTACTTCTTTCCAAACCGTTTTATCGATAAGGTACTTTAGCGCCAAGCCCTTGATATGGTTAAACGTATGCAGGTACAGTTCTTCCCAGTTACAGTTATTACCGCTTTGCAAAGACCGTAGTAACAAATCTGTTTCTTTGCGAAATTTTGACATTAGTATTACCCCTTAAAATAAGCGACTAAACTTTCTTTTGCTTGTTCTCTAGCAGAAGATCAATCAAATTGACTACGGTTTCCTTTTCTCTGTCTTCTAACAACGAAAACTTAGTCAAAACTATTTGCTGGTCTTCCGTAAAATTGCTGTCGCCGCCCATATCGTGATAAAATTGGTACAACGTTATACCGTAGGCGCGGCAAATTTTTTCCAGTACGTCGTTTGACGGATTGCGCTCTCTCCGTTTGCACGAATACAATGTTCCTTCTGCAATATTTGCTCTTTTGCATAATTCGTAGGTTGACCAACCTCTTGCGGCGTTCATTTCTTCGATTTTTTCAAGAATTGTCATATCTAATTACCTTTTAAAGTAATTGTATAACAATTTACAATTTGATATAAAATAATTTACTGACGGTTTAATACTGTGCATTTGCACAGTATTTTAAATATCAAGCAACCTGGCAAGTGGTTTACGGTATATTTAAAACTCCCGCAAAGATTATTTGCGAGAGTTTTTTTCCAATATAACCGATGAAGATTTCTCGATTTTAAATTTGCCTATGCAACTAGCGTAACAGTAATACCGCTCATCTTCGACACAGAACATCCTTTAGGAAATTTTATAGTATTATTGCTGTATTCTGCAACAATATCATCTTTACCATCTGCAAATTTAAAAGTAATAGTTCCATTGTCCATTACGCAAGTGAAGTTTATTATCTTTTCTTCTTCGTTTCCCATATTCCATTCTATATCATATTTATAAGTCTTAATATAACCTTCCGTCGCAGAGGTAAATACTACATCATAGCAATGTCTGTAATAACCAGCCATATCGCTTGTATCGTTAGTGTATGAAAGTGTTTTACCTGCAAAAGGATTGGAACCGACAGGTTCGGTACCTTCAACAATCGGATCCGATGTTGTTACGGTTACACCACTCAAATCGCTTATCGCACAGCTTGACGGGAATATTATTGTAGTTTCGGTGTAGGTTGCAACGATTTTTGCGCCAGAATAGGTAAGAGTAACTGTTTTAGCAGTTTCATCTATTACTACTGATGTAAAATCGTAAGAATGAGAATCCAATGTAGGTTGATCGTATTCGTATACAGCTGTTGAAATTTTTCCTGCCGTACCTGTGCTATCAAATATTACCGAATATCTGGTTTCGATATTATATCCCGCTTGCTTGGTTCCGTTATAAGTTTTTCCTGCAAAAATCGTTTTTTCTACTTCTGCATTAACCGTAATACTAAATATATTACCGCCAGCGTTTAAAATGTAATATGTTCCAGACTCACTAACCGAGAAAGTTTTGGTTGCGGTTTTTCCCTGATCAACCCAACCGGTTGTTACAATATTACTGTTATTGGGCACATTAACTTTAGTTCTTATAGGCAATTGTGCTCTTTCTGCTACCGCGGAGAAATTGATAGTATAATCTAAACCCGCAACCAAATCCACTCTATAAACTAGTTGTATAGATGCAGAAAGTTCGCTGCCACTTGATGCATTGTTTACAGTTACTGTTGTAACAGGACTTGTTTCTTCTTCGCCCAAAGTATAAACAAGGTCTTTTCTCTGAATAGTCAAATTAAAGGTTCCCCATTTATTGTTATCGGTTGTAGAACCTACAACTTGACCGCCAAACGCCGTTTGGAAGTAATAGGTACCAGCATCTAATACAACAGGACCGTTATAAGTGCTATTGTAAGAAACCGCCTTGAAGTTATCTATCGCTGCGCCTTCCGAATTCAAAACAGAAAACTTTATGGATGAAGATCCGCTACCGCCAGCCGCTATAGACGTAGAACCTTTAAAATAGTACACGCCGGTTTCAGATACAACAAATTTAACATAATATGTTTTAAAATCCGTTGTCGTAGAACCACTAATCGTTGCTTTTCCGTTAGCGTCAAATTCTGCCGTCGGCGCAGTTTCCTTAGCACTCCAGTCGGGAGTTTCTATAACCTTAGCATAATACGTCTTATTGTCATTTTTTGCAAATGTAACTTTTTCTACTTTTGCTCCCGTAAAATCGGCGTTAGTAAACCAACCAAAAAATCCCCAGCCATCGTCGACCGTAGGCATAGGCAAAGTAATTTCCACATTGACGCTGGGTGTTAACGTTACATCGTCGCCGATACTGCCGTGTTCGATACTGTATGTTACATTAGCGTTAAATGCGGTTACAGAGCACGTTGACGGCAAGTTGCTGATTTCGTAATACTGTCCTTCTACTATTACAGAGATTGTGCCTTCGGCAATAACCGTATAGTCATATTGCTTTTCGCCGACAATAACTTTTTTAATTCCGTCAATACTGAAATTACCTATTGTTCCGTCCGTATAATCGCCTTGATAGCCGTCTAATTCAACCCAAGCAGAACCGTTGTAAACTTTTGTAACGGTTAATCCTTCGCGAACGTCAATTGATACGACATTACCGTAAGTTTTATAAGAACTTGTAACTGCATTGCCGCTTGCGTCGGTAATTGAAACTTCCACATTAAATGCAATGTCATTTTCATCGGCATATACCCAGATATCCCTACCGTCCACTACAAATTTAGCAACACGGGACTTATTATTGTTCCAAGTAATTATATCATTATTATTAAGGGTTACTGTTTCTGCCTTAAATAGGAAGTGCGCATCGTGCCCCCAACCACCAACAAATACAGTTTCGCTACCATCAGATACGACAAGTGCATTTTTAGAAGCATCAACGTACATCAGTCTATTGCCTATTTTGCCCCAGCCTGTTTCAGCATCATATTCCACTGCACCTGTCTTATTGCCTGTAGCATTACCCAAAGTATCTATAACAATACTTTTATTTGCCGTAGCGTTGTTTTCTTTATATACCTCATAACCTTTGTATGTTCCTGCAAGCGGATGAGGAGTAACCCATTTAGCGTATACTTCCATGTCCGCGCTAACTGTAGTTGTACTTGTAACCTCGCTGCCCCATTCGCCCGTAGTTGTACCGTCCAAAGTAAACCAACCTGCAAACTGTTGACCGCTAACAGTTATACTGTCGGGCATCTTGTACAACAAGTCGCCAATTGCCTTACCCTTTTCGGAGTCGACCAGCATATCTTCAACGCCGTCTACGTTGTGATGGTATGTAACGGTAACTTTCTGCGCAAATCTTGCGTAAACATCGGTATCCACATCGGGGTTAATTGTCCCTTCATATTTTGCAGCGTTTGCCCATGTTCCCTTGTACCAACCCAAGAAAATATATCCATCAGGAACAGTAGGTGTAGGCAACGTAACGGTGCTGTAAATTTCTACTGTTACGGTCGTCTTCGTTCCGAGTGCTTCGTCATCCGCCGTACCTACTATACCGTAGTGATAGGTTACATTTACTTTAGAAGTTTCGGCTGTATATGTCGTGCCGTCCAATGTAACAGTATATTGTCTGACAACCGTGCTGCCGTCCAAAACTTTTGCTGTGAGTTTATTTCTGTCTGTAGCATCAACGGTGTATGTGCCGACAAGTTCGCCCAAAACAAAACTACCATAGCCATTAAGAACAAGGTCGTCATTGCCTTCGCAGGTATATGTGCCTTCAAGTTTATCGTATTCGCCCACAGAAGTTATTACTCTGCCGTTGATTGTTATATCTTTAAGGAACGTACCTTTAGTAACATAGTTTGTAGAATTGTATATACTTAAACGTATAAATTCTCCTGCTTGAAGCAAACACTTGACTTCTTTATATGTACTTGCTCCTGACGCACTCCCGCGGAATTCAGTAACTATAATCGGACTATTAATTCCATGATCAATTGATAGTCTATCAGCATACGTTGATCCTTTAATACAATATTTAAAAGATACTAGTATTGCGCCATCTAATGCTTTAATATAACCGAAAGAGGAGTTGCTCGCTGTCGCATGCCACTCTTGCGTTTCAGCATTATACACAAATTTAGAAGTATCTACTTGGCTACTTGATACACCTACAAATGTTGACCATCTGCCCGCATCATTCCATACCGAAGTAAGCGTCATCCCGTCGTCAGACGCTCCTGCTACTTGATCGCTCGGAAGCATGCCTGTTTGTCCGCTAGCCGTCTCATATTGCCAACCCGCGAAAACGGTATTATCAGCAATATTATATGTTTCCGAATTGTAATTAGGAAGCTGCGGTAAAATTGCAAGCCCTTCCGCTACCGTTATATCCTTGTTTCCGCCCAAAACGTCAACAACGTGATAGGTTACCACAGAGGAATACTGTGCATATAACGTCATTGCCGCAACGGGTACAACAGTAATTGCATCGTCTTCCGTAATGTCAGCATCAGGCACACTGTACCAGCCGACAAACGTTATTGTTTCGGGATTGGTAACTGTAGGAACAACTGTTAAAACACAACCTACATACAATGATTGAACTGCTTCGGTAAGCGTTCCGTTTTCGCCTACGACAAATGTGATTTCTACTTTAACGTCGGTTAATGTATACGTTCCGTCGTCAGACAATGTAATTGTGTAGTGTTCTACTTTCTTGCCGTCTGCAATAACGAACGCATCCAGCGTTTTGTCTTGATTTACGGTGTATGTTCCAGATTTTGTTCCAAGAACAAACCTGCCGTTGTCGTAAACCGAAAGTTCAACATCTCCGCTGTAAATATTGTATTGAGCAAAAGTAATTTTACCTGATTTTTCAAATCCCGCTACTATTGCGCCTTCTTGCATAACGATAAACTTTTCGTGGTTATAAAGCTTATCACTACTACCTTCTGTCGGAGCAAAGCTATGTTCAAGCGTTACGTCGCTTCCGTTTTCATCGACGAATTCAGCCTCAAATAAAGCGGTCTTGCTACTCGTAAATATATTCATAGTTTGGGCTTGCGCCGTTTCGTTTACTTTATATGTAAATTGAATTCCCTTTGTAGTATCGTTAAGTTTCAAGGCTTTGCAATCATTCGCGCCTACCGTTCCATACGGAGTTAAAATATACACGGTTTCAAAGTCATTATTGGACATACATATAATGCCTGTATGACTCTCGACAAAACCCTTATATTCCGTTGAACCGACAGTATATGTTATCGAACCTGTTTTCGGATTATATCCTGAAACAGAATTTGCACCGTTAAGCGGGTATCCTGTACCGGTTCCGTTTCCGTTCGCATCTAATGTTACAACACCTACACGGGTGTTTACACCGGTATTATCAACCGTAACGCTATTATACTTTTTACCCGCATAAGGCAATGCAAGAGCACTGCCGCTTGTTTTTGTAATAACGACAGCAGTATATATCTTGTGCGTATAAGTTGTAGTTTCGGGATGTTCGTAATCCGCAGGAGTCGTAACAACTGTCCAAACGGTTGTGTCGGACAACTTGGCAAGTTCAAGCGTTACCGCCTTGTCCGTTATGGGACAATTTTCGCGCGCACAAGTAAAAGTAGCGCTACCTACGGCGTCAAGAGTAGGTTCGGTAACAATTGTCAATGTGCCGCTAGCAATTTCGTGATTGAGCGCAGGAACGACAATGCCGTTTTCTACTTCGGTATCGCACTCTTCCGACGTAAAGTATTTGCCTTCTTCACGGCTGCAAGTCCAATGCTCTTTGGTTCCGTCCGTTGTACAATTGGGCGCAACGGCAGGATGATGCGTAGCATTGTGTCCTAAAATTTCGCCGTCTTCAAAAGTAAGCGTTTCGCTTGCTTGTCCGCATTCGCAACTCTTGTAATATACCGCTCTGGTTGTACAGGTTGCGGCTTGTTTCAGGTACTTGGCGTCAACAACCGACTTATCGAAAGTATGGTCAATCGGGTCAAGATTTACCGTTACTTTGCCGTATTCGGATGTATAAACGTCTTTACCGGCTTTGCCGTGCTCGGGAGCGACAGACTCGGAATCGGACTTCGTCCACACCGCCGTATCGCTCAAAGCAGGGATATCCTTTGTTTCGGGTTCGTTGCACTTAACGCATTTACGCGTGGCTGTACCCGTGGCTTCCATTGTGGGGTCTTTGGTGATTTCCCAGTCTGTGTACTGTTCGTGAGTACACTTACAACCGGCAAGCACCAATGTTGCAACAATAACTATTGCCAAAATCAACAAAAGTCTGTTTCTTTTCATTGTGTATTCTCCTTCATAATATTCTAAAAAAATTGCCCGACATTGTTTTATTCGGCAAAAAGAAAAAAGTATAAAATTAGCCTTAATAAACAACTCGAGCTAAAAGAAATTTTATTACGTTACAGGCAAACTCAATACTGTTTTTCTCAAAAAACTGCGCTTGGGCGTTTTTTCAAAGTCAAACAATAATATAAAATAAATTATAATATGTCTGAAATAATTCGTCAACTATTTGCAGATAATTTGCTCTTTAACAATACAAAAATTGTTTTTCACACAAAAAAACTTTAAAAAATTACAGATATATCACAACGGCAATAAAAAACGCTCTTAAACTTTACATTTAAGAGCGTTTTTGTAAATTTTAACTAAGCCGCAACAAACAATATGCCTTCTCCGAAATAGCCCATAGCTTCTTTTTCTACCGTTGTAGAAATCACTGATAATTGCGCCGCCGTCGTAACGTCGGTAATCAGCAATACTACCGTATAGTTTTTAACCGTAACCGTTACCTTATTGCCGTTTACAACATAAGTTGCATTGTCAGCCGCAAACGGAGCCTCATACTGTTGGTTCTCTTCGCAAAAATCATCGTGATCGCTTGAAACCGAACTGACGACAGCCTTGCCGTCTTTACCGAATACTATTGTAGTAGCAGCCGAACACGACGCCTTGCCGCACGCAAATCTGTAATTTGCGGTAAATGTTTTGCCTTGAAGAAGCGAATTGTCCAGTGCAATATTCGATAACGAATATGTACCCGCACTTACATCGACATAAGCAACGAGTATGCTATCGGAATTCACAACAGTAACCGACTTGTTTGCATTAACGGTATATGTTGCGTTACTTCCGTTTACTTTAGCCGTGCCGAAGCCGTCTAGCATCAGTTTGTCGCTTCCCTTAGAATATTCGCCGCGCAAACCGTCAGACAAAATCAACCCGTTTTGGTTATTGCCCCACTCTGCTGTTTTAACGTAAATAACGCCTTTGTCTGAAGTGAATTGCAATACGTTATCCGATAAAATTTGAACTGTAACAATTTGCGGTAATTCGGCGCTTGACGCCTGCCATACATAAGTATCGGCACCGTTTACTGTAAGTTTTGTAAGAACACTTTGACCGTTTGAAACAGCGGTTTTTGCTCCTGTGGTAAAATAGTCGACAAAGTTTACCGCACCGTAACACTCGACAAATACAATTCCTTCCGAAACAACGGTTGCAGCCAAATTGTATACACTGCCGTTAAACTTGCCTATCACGTCAAATCCGTTTTGTCTGTAAGAGACATTGCCTGTAATGCTTTGATTTCCCATAACAATTGTGGCAAGACCGAATTGGTCAACAATCAGGTTACAATCGGTATAAGTTGTACCAAAGCCGTAATTCGCCGCAAGTTCGGGCGACGGATCGAGAGGCAATAATACCTGAGTGGCATAATATGCCGAAAGAACCGTTCCGTCAATCGTCAAATTGATGCGTACTTGATAAACACCGTTTTGATTTGTATCCACCGCACGGAGGTTGACTGCGTCTTTCTTCTGCTCAAGCGACATTTCGCCGTCCTTGGTAATTATCGTAATCAAGCCGTATAATTCGTCTTTATTTGAGTTTGCTAATCTACGCCAAATAGTTGCGTCAAAGCGTATTACCGCGCCGTAAGAAATGTGTTTGTTTATAAACTCTATCCCTTCTATCGAAGAGTTAGAACAAACTTTACAAGTCAGAATATTGTACATTTCCGCAATATACAAAGTCATATTCGGACCGAACAAAAATTTGGGTGCCATTTGTTCGAAATTCAATTCGACTTCGTTGCCGTATTGAGTGTATGTGAGAGGCGTTACACTGTAACTTGTCAAATCTGTCGAAACGTGTCCGCCGCCGTAACCGTCCAAGAAAATATAATACTTATTGTTATCATCTAAATACAAGCCGTACAGTTTGTCTTTTTCCACAACGGTAAACGTTTTATTATCCAAATTTAAAACAAATTTATAACTGTACCAGTCTTGCGACGAAACCTGAGGAGCATCGATTTCGTAAATCAATACCGTGTTATTAACAAAGTCGTAAACAATATTTTTGGTTTTCGTTAGCGAAACGGTGTTTATTCTTATAATCGGACCGTTAAGCGGCGAATAAGTTATTCCGCCGTCCGCGTTTATTGCAAGCGTTGACGAACCGTTTGTAAAGGTAATTCCCAAATAGGGATTGACTGCTTGTTCGTCATCAATTAACGCGATATTAACGTCTGTACCGAAAGTAAAGTTGTATCTACCGCCGTCAAAAGTCATTGTGCCGCTTTCAAATACACCTTGCTTAAACCCGTCGTTTAAAGTCGCCTCGCCGAAAGATACTTCGTAAACGACGTCTGTTGCCAAATGGTGCGTCTGCAATATTTTGATAGCGTAGGTCAGATTTTCATAAGTATTTTTATTGTAAACGCGCAACACCTCTACCGTGTAATAGCCCATACTATCCGTTTCTATTATGTGATTGTAACTCTTACCGTTGTTTATTACAAAGTGGTTGTTGTTACGGTTAATTGCCCAAATTTCGCTGTTGAAATACGCCATAGGACGTTTGATATTAGAATACGCCAAATTATATTCGTTAAGCGGAACTAACGTTATAATGCCGTCTCCGATATACGCATTGTAATCAAATCCGCCGAAATTTATGCAAAGAGTATTTTCGTCCGTTACCGACAGTATTGTGGCCTTTCTGCCGTCAATAACAATGTTTCCGTCGGCGGAAATTACCATAGGACCGTATTGCTTTGCAGGCTGTTCGTCTTGATATATTTCGCCGTACTCGTCGTATTCTGCATCAATTTTAACAGAGTGCAACGGAGTAATATACTCACCTACAAGCGAATTGTCCAACACAACAACGCTTGCTGTGCGTGTTACGCCTTCAAAACTCAATACAACTTGGTATATGCCCGTTGCAAACGTATTCACATGTCCGCTTACCATATCTTGCGTTACGGGAATACTGTTTCCGTTACGCGTAATAGAGAACAAATCCTTGGTATACAGTGTGCTTCCCGTAAATATTACTTTGTCATTTACGGTAATCTGAGCATCTGACAAAATCTCTATATCGTATTCTACCCGTACGGGATCGGTATCTTGAACTCCGTTAATATACAAATCTATTATTACGTTCTGTAAGCCGAAAGTCGAACTATCAACGTCTTTGATGATTTTTGCATAACAGTTAAGAATGTTTACCGAATCGGGATTAGTAGTAATGCTTTGAGCATAACCGTTAATCGTAAGGTTGATATTGCTTCCGACATTATACTTATCTCCGACATTTAACTGAACCGTATTTTGCTTTAAAGCAAGCGTGTAAGTATTGCTTACTACATTATAGGTAATTGTTTCTTCGTAATAGGTTAAATTTGCCGAACCGGAAATACCTGTTATTGCTTTGTCGTTGTACGGCACGGAAATTTTGACCGTATATGCACCTTCGGTATTAAAATCTACGTTTGAAATATCTAAATACGGCAAAATATTATCTAATACAATTCCGTTGACTATTACTTCAAAATCGTCTTGGAAAAAGTAATTTTGTTTATTTGTGCCTTTTAATACGGTTATTTTGTCAGCAACCGTATTTATTATTACGCCGCGTTTAACCGTTACCGTTGCCGTTTTTACTACTCCGCCGTAATTTAGCGTAATGGTATTTACGCCGATTATCGGATAATTTGACGGAACCGTAAGCATAGACGAAGTAACGGGAACTTGTCTGTCCCCTTCGTAAAGGGTAAACAACGTTGTTAAATCTATCGGTTTGGAATTGGGGTAGGTAACAATATCGTGTGTTTCGATACGCACCGCTACGTCTTCTACGATAATGACCGACGTCTTGCCTATTACGTCTGTTCCGTCGTTATCGTAAGTAAATATTATTTCGCATCTGTCCCCGATATTTACGTTACCTTTTGCGGCTGAACTATTTACCATTCCGTCGGCTATTTCACGCGCCTTGCCGTCGACATATAGAGAAAACAGCGTTGTGTAATCGAAAGAATCGCGCTTGCCTATTTGAAGTTTGTAATCGGAATAATTTGCAATTATTTCTACTTGATGAACGTCGGTAACGGTAACTTTAAGCGTTTTAGAGACGTTTAAAACCGTTACGGTGTAGGAATACGTTCCCTTTAACGCTTTTACGTTACTGCTTACCATATTGACGTTTAAAGCAAACGGCTGACCGTTTTTGGTTGCTTTGAATAATGCCAAATAATTGTATCCTTCCACTTGAGACGTATGCAAAGTTATCTCTTCGACAGTCAAATCTAGTTGATACATATTGCGCACTATAATAACGTCCACATAAGCAGTTTGCGTACCTTTTGTACAGTAAACGGTGCCGCTATTACCCCCTTGTATTTCGGAAATATCGATATCCGCCGTTGTAGTTGGCATCGCCTTTCCGTTGACGGTAATATTGAACAATGACGTAAAGTCGAATGTGTATATTTGACTGTCGTCCAACTGGATAGACTTTTCGCGCGCCTCAATCGTAATTTCATCGCGTACATAAACGTTAAGAGTTTTGACTACGCCGTGAAAATCAACGCGGAAATAGTAATCTCCGTCTTGAGGTTTAACCGTTGATTCTGTCATCGATTTAGTAATATTTGTGCTTTCGCCGTCGATGGTTGCATAAAAATGCGACAAATAGTCATAATCTGCGGCTTTAAGTGTCGGAACCGTAACGCTCGAAGTATCAAGAAACAGTTCGTAACTAATACGGGAAACATTGACGTTAAGACGCGCGGTGCTGTCCTTATACACACATAAAACGTAGCCGCCTTCCGTTTCCGAAAAGTGGCTTAAGTCTAAATATTCAGGTAATACGGGATAGCGCGTGCCGTCTTCGCCCGTTAACGAAAAGTATCGCGTAAAATCGTAATTTTTTACTTCTTCGGCGGAAATTGTCAGCGTTTGCTTATCGTACGGACTGCGAACAGCCGCCGTTGCGTCCGGTAAACGGTCGCAGCAAACAAACGCCAACACAAACACCGAAAGAAGTAATGCTATAAGCAATATTCTTTTTTTCATTTTACTCTCTTTTTAATTACTAAGACAACTGCCATGCGCCCAAAGGCATAATTTCTACATATAACCAACCTGTGCGCAAGTTATAAACAAGAATTTGACAATTTTCACTTTGCTCGCTTATAAAGGAAGCGTAGCGGGTAGACGTATACATAACGTCAACTTTGTTTGTATCGGGATCTCTTTCGTATCTCGAATTGTTGGCGTCGTATGTAAAGTTATACTTAGCCATCATCGTTTTAAGATTTTCTAAAATTTCTTCGTATTGTTCCGTCAAAAGTTTGCTGTTTTCGTCCAACAATGTTTTATCAAGACCGATATTAAATCTTATTATGTCTTTGTATTTGTTCGTTGAAACTTCGGTATAGTTGAAAGACACGGAAGTTACATTATCGTCAAACAAGTTTACGAATTCTCCGAAAGACGGAATTGAATTGATATTGACGGATTGTCCTAAAATAGCCTTTAAAACGTAATCTGCCGTTCTCGATTCGGGAGGAGTCAACGTCGAATGGGAGGGACGGTAGTCGTCAATTACTACTTCTGCCCAAGTTGATTTGCGTTCACGCGGTATATAATTTGCTTCATCGCCGCTTTCCTGCAAGGAAACGATTTCCGTCGTCGTGCCTACGCCCGAATAATTTACCGTTACATAACCTCTGTCGCCGCGCGAAATTTCGTACGGGAAAACTACGGAAACGAGATTGCCTTCTGCAGATACATAAACTTCAAGTCTTCTGTTTGCGTCGAAACAAGCGTCAGACGCATAGGAGTGCATTGTCATTTGCATTGCTACGGCGCGCGTATTGTTAGCGTCGTTTAACGTAAATACGTGTACCATTCTGCCCGACACCTGTCTTTGTCCGACATATCTGAATGCGTTTACGCTCATATCGAATTTGGGAAGTTCGGTATCGAGAGAGCCTTGTTTTTGCTGTTTTGCAACAAACTTTGCCGTCGAACCGCCGACATACTCGAAGAAATCGTGCGTATTGTTTGCATTTGCGCGGTAACCGGTATATGTCATTGCGTATACAAAGCCGCCGTCATCCTGTATCTTAACGCCGCGTTTGAGCATTATGCTGCTGTTTGTTATCCAACCTTCAAGTCCTTCGTATCCGTTTGAAACGGTTTCGTTTTTAATAGGCGAATTTTTATTTGCATACAGCGAAGTTGCCGCCGTAACGTAATCGCTTTCATCTGACGTCGGAGTGTATGTGGGAGTTTCTACCGCTTTAAAGTAGTAATTATCAGCGTTGCGCATTTCTTCCAGCGCACTTGCAAGCAAGTCTTTATTTGCGGGTTCGCCGTTAGGCTGTACTTCCTCTATAACCGTAGAATCGATATCCGTAAAGCGCAATTCTATTGTAGTATATTCTACTTCCGTTTCGGAAAGCGCTATTTGAGGGGTAGCCGCTTTCAACCCCGTTACAGTGGGCACACCGTCTACGAGTTCTACCATAAGGTAAATGTCAGTCAAAGTATCGCTGGCTGTTAAAATAGGTGTAAACGCAAAAGCAAGATATGCAGAGAAGTATGCAAATTTATTGTTTGCTTCAGACGTACTTCCGTTAGCGGAATACGGTACGATTTGGAACATATCAAGTTGATTGTCATACTCGATATTATTGATGGAAATGTACTCTTCAAACGGATTCCAGTAATACTGTTTTTGCCAAAGAGCAGGAGTGCTCTCATAATCTTTAAGTATTGTTGTTGACACATTATTGTCTTTATCAACGTAAGACTTGTATATTACATTGTAAGAATTTGTTACTTTGTTTTCGACAATTTCTACAATATCGTTTTCGCCGACGCCTTTGTAGTAATACTCTACGTTGCGGTTAGATTGACCTACAGCATTCCATGCTCCCCACCACTTACCTTCGTTCATCATTACGGTGATATCGTAAGGAGTTTCTTCTATCGTAGCACTGCCTGCTTTTCTGTAACAGTCGGTAAGAGTACCCGTTATCGTTAAGTTGTTAGTGAAAAGTTTTGCAAGATGAGCCGATGTAAACGTAAAGTTTTTACCTGCAACCTGTCCTTCTTGAACTTTCGCTTTTATTGTCAAAACCTTTGTTACGTTAACTTCGGGGTCGTCTTTTAATTCGGCTTTTACGTTAACTCTCATATCGTAAGCGGGAAGTTCAGTGCCTTTAAAACGTATATAATTGCCGTCTACCTCTAGCAATTCGCTGCCTTCGCCGCTAAGCGACAATATAATTTGAGAACTTACGGGACTGGGCGTTACATAAACAGATTGGTTGGTATTAGTTATCTTATCGGTAAAATTGATATTTAACGTTGGCTTTTTAGGCGTGGGCATAATTATAAACTTTTTCTCCGCCTTTATTGCAGAATTGCTCTGCAAAGATACAACCAATGTAATCTCGGTATTCTCGCTTACGTCGGAAAGCGCAACAAGCTGACTGTTATATTTAGAATACATCGCTTTTCCCGACGGCATTATCGTTGCCAAATAATCTTCCCCTTCGGGAACGTCTATTTGAACGGTAAGCGGATTTTGATAGTCGAATGTGTATTTGTCGGCAAGAATCGTGATAGGATTTACCTGACTTTTTACTACAAACACTTTCTTTTCCGAAATTTTAGGGTTATCTACAAGCGTTGCGGTAACCGTTATATCCGTATCGACGTCAACTGATTTTAAAACTTTCAAATTATTGCCTTCTATTTTTGCAATATCGGTGTTGTCAACCGTCAAAGTATACGCGCCGCCGTTGCTTACAAGCACGTTAAGCGAAACTTCGTCGCCGGCAACAAGTTCGGTCTTGACCGCGCTTATCATGATTACTACTTTGCTGTCGCACGCTGTAAGCATCAAGCATACCGCAATAACGGCAATAAGAATCAAGATTATTTTCTTTGTTGTCTTGTTCATTATGTTTCTCCTTATAAAAATTACCTTTAAGCTTCGACTTTATCTATCCATACATAGATAAACAAGTCAAGTTGGTTATTTGAAACTGCAATATTTATACCGTCTTTCTTAAATTCTCCGTATTTATTTTTGGTGTAACCTTGCTGAATTAAATACTTTCCTACTACGTCAATAGACGAGTTGATAGTATAATCCAAATCAAGCGGTACATCGAAGTAATACGACAATGCGGTGTGATTCATACGGGATTCCGGCGAATAATATGTAGAAATCGCTCCGAACCCGTAAGTGTCGCCTAATGCCGAACCGAAGAAAGGAATTCTTTCCGTAATGGTATTTTCGTGGAAATAAAGTTTCATATATTCTGCGGCATTGACATAAAAACCTTGTTTGTCATCGCCTTCTTTGACGGGCGTGTAAGTAATGTTTCCTAACTTTTCCGAACTGTCAACGATTATCTCCACTTCGTCCCACGAAGAAGGAACTTTTCTTGCTTCAAATTTGTCTAAATTTAAGCCGTCCTTGACTTCTTGTGATACGCTTGCTTCGTTAAAGTCGCTGTACTTGATGGTTATTACTCCGTACAGTTGTCCCATATAGAAGTAGAAACCCGTTTCAACTATCAGTCCGTTTTGTACCGTAACATACGGAGTAAACGTTACGTCATTTAATCTTCCGCGCTGTGCAAACATTCCGTACATATCAATATCTGTGCCGACGTGCTTGTAAAAGGTTGTTGCCACTTGGGACATTTGCTCCGCTACATAGTAAGTTGTACGCGTATCGTCGTTCTCGTCGACAACCTTGGTATCAAAGATTTCTGCCGCAAAGTTAAACGACGGTCTTGCCGCGCCGAATACGTCGTTAAATGCTCTGCTTGCAACGAATTGTGCGTTGTCGCTGTCAAAATTGAAAGAATTGTAGACGTTTTCGCTAATTTTTACAAATCCGAATTGTTTGTCCGGAGTAACTTCGTGAATTTCTTTTCCTTCCAGATATTTAACTTCATACGGTTCAAAATAACAAATATTGGACATTACCGTTTCTAAATATCCGCTTTCGGTAAAGTTATTTGTCATAGGCGAACTCATAAGTTCTTTAAAATCCAGTTTATAACTTGTAAGTTTCTTTTGGTTTTCTATCGCGGCTTTTAATTCGTCGTGAAGTTCGCTCTTATACTCGTATTTTTGTATGGTAGGAATTTCTACCGTATCGCCGTGATTAACCGCTACGAATACTTCCTGATAGGTTGATTCTCCCGGTTGAATTGTATAGTCTACTTCGCTTTGAATTGATATTCCGTTTATTTCGCCGTCGTCAATGATCAAATAAAAATGCTTTTTACCGCTCTCGTCGGCTTTTGCAACAAAGTCGTAAGGATTTATTGACGCGGCAATTTTATCTACTAAATCGTTGTCGCCTGTATACATCCAACGCCACGTTTCTTCATCAAAAGTAAAATTGGACTTGTCAAGGTTTTTCAAACTGTTATATAGTCCCGAGTTTTGCCACGACATATGGTTATTGGTATTGTCCGTTAAAACAGTGTAACTTTCTTCGTTTGTCAAACTTAGACCTATTTGATAAGCAACGCCGTCAACATTTTTGTAGTATATATTCTGCTTGCTTATGCCGTTATCGTATTCTGCATACCACCTTTCGCCGTCCATTGCCGTCTGAATGGGCAAAATCGTCGTGCTTAACAGAATAGGATCGCCAAACACTCTTTCGTGGTAAACAGACACGTTAACATAGCCGGAATATGCTACGTTACCTTCTTTATTAAGCGCGTCAAGCATTTCTTTAGTCAGTTCGGTTTTGGCATTTATTGTCAAAACTTTTTCGCCGTAAAACTTTGAATCTTCTTCGCTTGTTGCTCTGACTATTACACGTTTATCTCCGTTAATATCTGCCTTTGTTGTAACCACGCCGCTGTTATTTATAGTTGCGTACTCGCCGCCTTCTACAATAGACCACGAAACAGCCTTGTTTTCCGTCCCCGTAACAGTTGCGGTAAATGTTGTCGAATTACCGCAACGGACGCTTGATTTGCCGCTTACGGCAACTTTTATGTTTTTTTGCGGAGGGGTAAATGTTGCTTCTTCCGACGGAGCAGAATTCTTAAATCCGTCGGCAGTGGCTATAACACTGCACTTAAAACCGTTTGATATATCCGTTACTTGGTAACTTGTATCGGTAACTGTAAACTGTTGTCCGTTTACCGTTACGACATAGCCAGTTGCATTTTCTACCGCGTGCCATGTAACCAGTCCGTTAGAAGATACTTTTACGTTGGTGGGAGCGTCAAGCGTTTGAACCGTACAAGCGCACAATACAAACAGCATACACGCAATAAGCGCAAAACTAATCAATTTCTTTTTCATAATCGCTTACCTCCTTAGTACACGCACTCAACAGCAATTACTACATTGCGGTGCGCGGAAGTAGCATAACTGCAATTCATTTGCAGTAAACTGCCCTTTTGCAAAGAACATTCGATGCTTATATCTCCTGCCGCCGTATAACTGTCGGCGCCCAACAATTCGGACGCCTTGTCCTGCGCTACAACGCAACTTAACTTATCTGACGTTAGTACAGAGAATTGAATTACCGAATTAGAAAGATTGATAGGCAATTTTGTCTGCGACGATTTATCCGTTGTTTCGTTTGTTACGGTTGTTTGCAATGTAAAGTCGTTTGCAAGTTCGCTTTTTTCGACTTTTACGTTTGCTTCGTTACCGTTAAACTCTACCGTCTTGACTAATTGATATACTAACGTATCTCCGTCTTTAACTGTAATCGATTGCGTTACCGTTTTGGCGTTGGAGAGATTTTTTGTCATTTTGTTTATAGCTTTCTCTAATTTTTGTTCGGCACTGCAACAGCAAAGCAACGTTACTGTCAAGGTCAAACAAATTATTGTAAATAATGTTTTTAATTTATTCATTATTTTCTCCTTTAAAACATAACGCTCTTTTTAATAACAAATGCTACTGCCGCCAATGAAGCTATTACTGCCGTTACTTGAACTAACGGCGTTTGGGTGCTGACGTTGTTAACTATCGGTGCCACTTCATTTTGAATAGATTGACAGTAATTGTTGTAAGCCGCTAACAGTTTGTTATACTGCGTCAAATCTAAAATTGCTCTGTCTTCCACACTTAACGAATGAATCGCCTTGTAAGCGTTGTTCAATTCTTTCAGCATTGAAACGTCAAACGCGCCTACGGGAAGACTATCGAGAATTTGCTGTACATCCTTAACTGCCTTGTTGGAATTTTGTATACGCAGCTGAATTATCTTTGTTCTAGCTTCTCTGACATCTTGTGTCATACGGATAAATTCCGATGCGGAATATCCGTAACGACGCGCAAGTTGCGATGAATCCTGAGTTATTGCGTCCAATGCGGCAAGCGCGTTATTTACTAAATCTTCTTGCGCAAGAGTAATATTGCTGCCTGCTTTAGACAATTGCTCCGCATAATCGATGAAGTTTACAAACGCTTGCTCTGCGGCGTCGTAACCGCTCCTTGCGCTGTCTTGAACTTTTCCGAAGTACGCTTCGTACACGATAGAATCGTAACCTTCTATATTTTTGTTAGACGGCAAAATCATCTTGATAGGTTGACGTTTACCGACTAAATCAACGAAGTTACAATAGCACAACTCTTCGCCGAACATATCGAATATGTTGTGAATAAGCCCGTAACTGGGGTCTGTTTCTTTAAGTTCGAGTTTGCTGTTATAGGAGTTTTCAAGTACGGGTGCCTGTATCGAACGGAATTCGACCGTACGCAAATTTATATATCCGTAAAATGCGTAATTGCCTATCAATTTTAAACTGTCGGGCAAGTTTATTCTTTCTACATAGATATTTTCGTTACCAGCATAAACTTCGATACGGCGCGTGCCGTCGTCTACATTGAGTTCCGTAATTTGTTTGCCTGCCGGAACAGAGGACAACTGATACTGTCCCGATTCCATTCTTGTGTACAAAACCCCGTCCGTCAATTTAGCGTAGCCGTTTATTTCGCCGTCGGAAAGTTTTTCGCCTGCATAATAATAGAACGATGTAAGTCCCTTGCAGTCGTTAAACGCCAACTGACCTATTGAAACGATATTGTTTGAGAACACAAATTCCGTTAAATCTCTGTTATGTTGGAATGCCGCAATGCCGATTTTTTCGAGTTTTTCTGCTACGAAAGACGTAAATCCTGCCGCAGCGTTACCGTAATCGTCAATTGCCTTTTGGAATGCGTAATCCCCGATACTTACAAGGTTATTGGCGACGATATTGCCAACCAAACCTGTAGACGAGAATGAGGCAAAGCCAATCGTTTCCACGTTTTGAAGATTAACGTTTTTAAGAGACGTACACGAAGAAAACGCGAAATCGTCAATTTCCGTAACGTTTTCAAGCGATATCGAATTCAATCTCAAACAATTGGCAAATGCATATTTGCCTACTTTTGTAAAGTCGCTTCCGATGACGGTTGTAAGTCTTTCACAATTAGCAAAAGCCGACTCGGGAATCGATTTAAGATTTGCCGACAAAGTTACCTGAGACAAATTAGGACAATAGAAGAATGCTTCTTTACCGAGTTCTACCAGAGTGTCGGGCAATACCACTTCCGTAATGGCAGGCGCTCTGCCCAACATTGCGTTTCTTCCGAATGCACCGTCGCCGATTTTTTCCACAACGGGCATCGTAAGAGTGGTAATACCGCTACAATCGGCAAATGCGTGATTGCCTATTTCTTTAACGTGAGTAAGTTCTACCGTTGTTAGAGACGTACAGCCGTAAAAACTCTGCGCGGCTATTTTTTCGCCGACTTTACTCAAATCTATATTTTTGAGATTTGCATCGTTAGCAAAACAGCCTTGACCGAAATACACTCCGCCGTTAACGGGCATATTTACCGTATGAAGCGCTGTACAACGTTGGAATGCGCCCAAACCGAAATATGCGTTTTCGCCTATTGTTACTTCTTTTAACGAAGAGCGGAAAAATGCGCCTTCGCCTACAAGTACGTTATCGCCTATCTCTGCGCTTGTAATTGACGCTTGTAAGAATGCGTAACGTCCGATTTTGCCTGCCTTTTCGAGATTTAAAACTTTAGTTAATTTACTTTCGGTTACAATTCTGCCGTCTATCGCAAAAGCGTAGTTTCCGACAGTAAAGCCCTGCATATTAGGCAATGTTACTTCTTTCAAATCCGCGCAGTTAGCAAATGCGTAATTGCCTATTGCCGTAATACTGTCGGGAATTGTAACGGAAGTAATCTTTGAACCTGCAAACGCGCCTGCACCTATCGATGTATAGCCCGTCAAATCGAAGTTTTCGTTGGCAACAGCCGCAAATATTATCTTGGTGCCTTCAACAAGCAACTTACCGTCGGCGCTTACCGAATAACGAGTGTTGCCGTTTACTTCAAACCGACTTAACGCAGTCTTATCAAACGCGTATCCGTTAATACCTGTTACAACATAATTGTCGTTAGATGACAATTCATCTTTATCTAATACAAATTCTTGGTCAATAAGTACAGTATTTGCTTGCAATTCTAACATTTCTAACAATGTGCATTGCGCAAAAGCATAGTTGCCTATCGAAACTTCGTTATTCGGAAGAGTGAACTTGACTAACGCTTTATCCCCCTTAAACGCTTGAGCGCCGATAGCCTTTACACTGCCGTTTGAACCGTCTGTCGTTACAAAATTGAAATTTTTAAGTTCAACGCAGTTTTGGAACGCGCCGGTTTCAAAACGTTCAATTTGTCCGTGAATGTTTACCGTAACCAACTGCTCGCAATCCGAGAAACACAATTCGGGAATAAAACTGTATGTATTGTAAATGTCTACGCCAAGCAATCCTGTACCGAAGAACATTTCTGCAGACAATTTTGTGTTTTTGTCTAGAGTTACGCTTGAAAGAGATTTTGCGTTTTTAAATACCTTTGATTCCGCATTGCGTAAAGACGTCAAATCTGCCGAAGTAATTGCAGAATTTTCAAATGCGCCTGAACCCATTGCGTATACATTGCTCAAATCGATTGTAGTCAATGCCCGAGTATTGTAAAACGCCATACTTCCTATTACTTCTACTTTCGTATCCGCAAGATTTATTGCCGTTAATTTTCTGTCGTTATAGAAAGCGTATTCACGGATAATCTTTAACGAATCGGGAAGGACAACTTCTTCTAACCCGGTACAGTTATAAAAAGCATATTTTTGAATTTCTTCCACACCGTGCGGTATCGTTACTTTTTTAACAGTCGTATTAGAAGCGGGAATTTTGTTTGCGTCATAGTCTTCGTCGGGTAATTCGATATTGTTATCGGTATTGTACAAACAGAACGCATACGCTCCTATACGTGAAATACCTTCGTCGTCGGGAATGACTACATCGCCGCCCAACCCCTTGTACGCTACTAATTCACGGTTTTCTATTACAAATTCGCTCTTTACTTCTATTGAAATTACAGCCATTTGGTTAGAACCGTTTACAGACAACGAAATTGTTACGTTACCGCGCTTTAAAGCCGTTACCGTACCGTCTTGGTCGACCGTAGCATAACGCTCGTTACCCGAAGAGAAAGTAAATTCGTAATTGGATTCCGCATACCACGGCGTTACGCTGGGAACGAGTTTTATCTTTTCCCCGGGATACATTTTTATCGTCTGTTTCGCTGTGATAAAGTTTCTGTCGCCCGTTGCTCCTATTTCGCTTGTCTGCGCCGCTCTGCTGTATGCAAACACAGTATCGAAATACGAGAAACGCAAATCCGTTATCGTTGCATCCGAACCGTCCGTAATTACGTCATCGTCCGGTTTATAGTTGTCTCCGCGTTTTTTGACGTTTATTATCAATACCGCTTGTTTTGCGTCCATTTGCTCTTTTACGATAATCGTTGCGCGGCCTTCGTTTAAACATTTAACCTGTCCGTTGGCAACTTGGGCAACGTTTTCGTTGGATGACGTCCAAACGAGGTATTTGAGATAATCTCTGTTTATATCAACCGTTTTATCGGCAGTTGCAAGATAACGCGAAACGTCGATTATCTCGTCTTCGTACATAGAGAGGATAATAAGGTCTTCCCCGTCCATTTCGCCGTCTTTAGTAAACTTAAAGTCGCCCTTCGTTCCCGGAAGTTGACAGACAAAAATATTTGAATTTAATGCGTAGTCGTCTATAGAAAACGCCAACGCGCTGTTTATAAGTTTGTCTGCAAACAAGTCGTCAAGATAATCCGTTATTTCGATGCGTATTGTGCTGTCCTGCCCTTTTTCGCTGTATACGGGTATCGGATTGTCCGTCAAGAAAGCGTAACTCTTAGAAGACGTAAACCTTATCGGAGAAATTGA
This sequence comes from uncultured Clostridia bacterium, assembly GCA_947053925.1. Classification (GTDB taxonomy): domain Bacteria; phylum Bacillota; class Clostridia; order Christensenellales; family CAG-314; genus Fimimonas. The sequence goes on along the minus strand of CAMRUG010000001.1, from coordinate 138,224 downwards.
CTGTACATAATGATTGTCGTACACCGTCATAGTTAAATAGTAACGGTCTTTTTTAAGAGTTTTGTCGTATTCCTTTTCGTAAGAAACTTCTTTAAGAATAGGCGCTTCGTTATCCATATAAAAGTCGAAACTGAACGAATTGCGCACATTTGTCGTCAAGCCGTCATCGCGGTCGTAATCTAATACGCCCTGCATTTTAAACTCGTACTGGCGATTGTTAATCAATCCCAACTTTTGCGACTTTAACTTAAGGTAGTTAAAATACGGAATCGGGTCTCCGCCCAGCGAATACGCTTTTGTCGCATCGGGGTCGGTATCTTCCCAAATCAATTCGCCAGTAACCTTGTCGGTAATGGTAAAACGCATTTCCTTGGCGTTACGCAATAAACCGCCGTATACCGTACTTATGCCGTCTATTGCGCCGAATACGTTAGAGATTGCAATACGGTCTTTACTTGCGGCAATTTGGTCATACTGCGCAGTATCTATGTCGTACAAATACGTTCCCAAAGGAATAATGTAATTGTAAAAATACGAACCGTACGGAGTTGTGGCAAAATAGTCCGCTTGCAATTTATCATCGTCTTCGATGGACGAATCGTATTTTTCGTTTTCAACTTCGTAATAAGTTTTATCGAACATAGGCGCTTGCGCCCAGTTACCGTAAAACGCAAGGAACGGTATATTCAGGTTTACGTTCTTGTCGCTTTGTCCCAGTTGTGTAAGTTTTACAAAACCTTCTACATACATACCGTACGGGAACAGACTGTCTATTGTATTTTTGTCGCCGTCGGTCAAGACGTATTCAACTTCTATTTCCGCAACCGAATCGGCATTAACTGTCAAGGTTGTTCCGTTAAGCGTTCCGCCTATGAGTACGTTATAAGTTGCGTTGCCGTTCAGTAATTGCGGTCTTTCGGCTATATGCTTGATATCGCTTGTAGAAACGCTTTCCGTCATTCCTATAACCGACAAGTCGTATTGAAGAGCAGTGTTGCCGAAGTTGACAACGTTGAATTTCATTTTGTAAACGCCCGTTTTGTCGGGGTCATCTTTCAATTCGATTTTCGGTCTGTCTTTTCCGTCTACGGTCAAATATGCCTGCGTATTGACTACGTTTTTAAGGCTTGCGAGTCCTGCGCCTTGTTTACGCGGCGAATAAGGATTGCCGTCTTCGTTCAGCACTATCGTTGCAGTACTCATTAACATTTGATTTGTAAGTTTATTTAAGTCCTGCGCGGTAATGCCGTCATTTTCCTGTTTTAAATATTCTCTTATAAGTACCGTCAAACCGCAAAGGTTAGGCGTCGCCATAGACGTACCGCTCATCTTGTCGTATCCGCCGTTGGGAATTGCCGAATAAATATCTCCGCCGTGAGCGGTAATTTCCGGCTTTAATTCCAAAGACGGAGTGGGTCCCCAACTGGAGAAATCGGACATAAACGGTCCTGCTTGCTGTTGATAACTGACGGTCATCTTACCGCGAGACGTGCGGGCAAGTTCCGTTCCGTCGTCCTTAGAAATAGATATCGTCGGCAGACTGTTTGTCTTGCCCATAGACATCAGAATATCGCCGTCTACATTGTTGTATATTATACAGGCTACCGCACCCGCGTTTCTTGCATAACGCGCTTTGTCTTCAAACGTTGTATCTCCGCCGCGGCGTACTACGGCTATCTTTCCTTTTACGTCCCCGACCGCCTTATAATTGACGGGCAGTCCCGCACCCGGAATGATAACGTAATCCAAAACCAATGTATCTGTAGTCGGTCTGCCTAACTGAGAATATAATTGAGCATAAAAATCGTTTGCTTTACCCGTTACGTCGTTCGATTCGTTAAAGAATAAAATCTGTTTGTCGTTAGCAACAAGATATTTGCTCTTTTGTCCGCTGATAGACGCTACGGACAGCGAAGAACTGTATGTTGACGGAGAACCGACAGTGCCCGAGTCGGGGTTGGTAACCAAAGGCGTATTACCTTGCGCGCCGCCGAAAGCAGAACTGTAACTGTTGCTTGCGGCAGTAAGCAAACTTATACCTGCCTGACCTATGCTTGCATATACCTTATTCAATGTTTCGTTGTCGGACGAACGGGTAAAACCGCAAGCTGAACCTAAAGACATATTGATTGCGTCGACTTTGAGCAATACCGCGTCTTCTAAAGCGGCAAGTATATCTTCCGTTTTGCCGCCGTCGTCATGATCGGGGAAAACTTTTAGAAGTACTAATTGAGTGTCGTACGCTACGCCTGTGATTTTGTCCGACTTACCGCCGATAATACCTGCAACGTGTGTTCCGTGTTCGGAATCGTACGGGGTAACGTCGGGGTCTTTGTCTGCGTAATCGTAAACATAAGGTATCTTATCGTTTATGTATACCTTTGCAAGTTCCAGCCCTTTTGTCGTTTTGGGAGAATTTGCCGCAGGGTTATTAACTATTCTGTCATAAACCTCCTGCTCGTCCAAAACAAGGCTGTCCTTATCAAGCGTCATATCGAATACTTCGTGAGCAACGTCAAAACCGGAGTCTAATATTGCAACCGAAGTGTTTTTACCTGTGAAACCTATATCGCCCGGTTTAAAAATACCCGTATCGTATATGTCGACTTCGTTAGTAACTTTGTTTTCAAGGGCTTGAGGACGGTTAAACGTTTCGGACATCATAGCAAACTTAACGCCGTTAACCTTTTGAACTTTATTCAACTTGCCGTACTTGATTGTTACGGCAATAGCGTTCATAACAGTGCTGTATTGGTATTTAACTTCCGATATAAGACCTTTTTGACGCAATTTGGATATAACGGCGTTCTGCTCGTTATTTATATCGCGAAGATATTGCGCGCCTTCGATACTGTCGGCGAAGTCGGCGACAGTTTCAAAACGGTCGTTGTATTTACGGTTAAACAAATCAACCAAGGACTCTCCGTCCAAACTTAAAACAACAACTATATCGTCGGTGTCTTTATAACCGTTATTTTCAATCAAGTATTCCGCTTTTATTTGAGAAGCGATTTGTTCTTGCGTTAATTTTGCGTTCGTTTTCAATATTTCGAGTTTTTGACTGTCATTTGACGCAGAACTGTTGCCTGCCGAATTGCTTTGAGAAGAATCGGCGTTGAATCCGTTTGAAATCGGCTCGCAAGCAATAGCCGTTACCATACACACGGCTAATATTAACGCTAATAAAATTATCGATATCTTTTTCTTTTCCATTTTAATTTATCCTTGTCTTAACCACAAATACATTAACAGACCTACAAGCGTAAAGCACAGTATCGCGCCGAAAATATACGGCAGATATACTTGCAAGGCGGCTCTTATTGCCGCGCGCTTTTCCTTTTTGGTCATTCCGTTGCCGTCGCCTTTCTTGGCAGAGCCAAACGGGCTTTGCACGCCGTCCATATTGTAAACGGTATGCCCGTCGTCTATATACTTAGGTTTATCCTTCTTTTTTCGTTCCTTTTTGTCTTTTTTCACGTTTATTGCCTTTTTGCTGTTTCAATTCTTCGAGGCGTTTTTCTTCCGCCAAGATTTCTTCGTACTGTCTGTCGTATTCGGACAGATTAGACATTACTTCCTTATTATACAAGTGGCACGCCACAAAATGCTTCGGCGCAGCCTCGATATAATCGGGTTCTACAAACTTGCACACGTTTTTACATTCGGAACATCTGGTATGGAATTTGCACCCTTTAGGCGGATTGGCGGGAGAAGGTATATCTCCCTCCAAAATGATACGCGTATTTTTTACGTCGGGATCGGGTACGGGTACAGCCGAAAACAACGCTTTAGTATACGGATGCAAAGGGTTATCGAACAATTCGTCCGTTTCGCCCATTTCCATCATATTGCCCAGATACATTACCATTATTTGGTCTGTAATGTACTTAACAACTGACAAATCGTGCGAAATAAACACATACGTCAGCCCCATTGTATTTTGCAATTCTTTAAGCAAATTGATTATTTGCGCTTGAATAGACACGTCTAATGCCGATACGGGTTCGTCGCATATAACCAGCTTTGGTTTGACTGCGAGCGCGCGGGCAATACAAATACGCTGACGCTGACCGCCCGAAAACTCGTGCGGATATCTGTCGTAGTACTGCAATTGCAATCCGCATTGCTGCATTACCGTTCTTACATAATCGCCGACTTGTTCTTTCGGCACTATTTTATGCACTTTGACCGCTTCGGCAATTATATTACCGACAGTCATACGCGGAGGCAGACTGGAATACGGGTCTTGGAATACCAACTGTATATCTGTGCGGTATTTACGCATTTGCTTTTGTTTTAGGTTAGTAATATCTTCGCCGTTAAAAATTATCTGTCCGCCGTTGGCGTCATACAAACGGAGTATTGTGCGACCGAGCGTTGTCTTGCCGCAACCCGATTCGCCTACTACGCCGATAGTTGTTCCGCGCGGCAAACTGAAAGTAATGTCGTTTACCGCCCGAAGATATGTAGTAGTACTGAATTTGACGGGAGGTTTTTCTATTTGAGACTTATCCTTTGCAAACAGCCGTTTAATACGGACGCCTATCGCTTTCATCGGTTCTACAAAACGGTATTTTTTAGCGATGGGAAAATATTTATTAAGATGTCTGACTTCTAAAATATTGTCGGTATTATTCTCGGCAATTGTAGAAGTAGTTAATTTTTCATCCATTTTTTGTCCTTATTCGCATAATAGCGAGTTAAATTAGTCTTTATCGTACAAATAACACGAAACGAAGTGAGTGTCGCTAACTTGTATTTCCTTGGGGTATTCGCCGTTACAGCGTTCGGTGCAACGGTTGCATCTGTTTTTAAAATAACAACTGTTAGGCAAATTGATAGGATTGGGCACCTGCCCCGGAATAGAATACAGCGGTTCGCTGGAAGAAGACGTGATGAGCGGTTTGCTCTTTTGAAGTCCTATTGTATAAGGGTGCATAGGATTGTGGAATATATCGCTTGCCGTACCCTTTTCTATTACTTTACCTGCATACATTACCACTACTTCGTCTGCCATCTCGGCAATAACGCCCAAGTCGTGAGTTATCAACATAACCGAACAGCCCTGCTCCTGTTGGAGTTTTTTAAGCAATTCCAGTATCTGCGCCTGTATAGTTACGTCCAGAGCCGTAGTAGGTTCGTCGGCAATAATAAGTTTAGGGTCGCCTACCAACGCCATTGCTATCATAACGCGCTGCCGCATACCGCCCGACAGTTCGTGAGGGTAACTCTTGTAAACGTGTTCGGGCATTGCTATACCTACTTTTTTGAGCATATCTATACTGCAAGCCTTGGCGTCTTCCTTAGAAATCTCGGGGTTGTGCGTAAACGATACTTCGTCCAACTGAAAACCTATTGTAAATACGGGATTCAAACTAGTCATCGGCTCTTGGAATATCATCGTTATATCTTTGCCGCGCACCTTGTACATTTCGGCAGTGGGCATTTTGACGATATTGTAAGCAAGTTTTTCGCCGTTTTCGTTTTCTCCCAAGTCGTCGGAATTGTATCTGATTTCTCCCTCGATTACCTGTCCTTGCGGAGATTGCACCAATTGCATAATAGATAGCGAAGTTACGCTTTTGCCGCAACCCGATTCGCCTACTACACCGACAATCTTCTTTTGCGGAATGGCAAACGATACGCCGTTTACGGACATAACCGTTCCGTTATCGGTAAAGAATACCGTTTTGAGATTGTCTATTTCGATAATATTGTTTTTGTCGCGCATTACAGAAGTATACTCGGCAGGTTCTTTTTTACGGCGTTTTAACGCTTCGTAATGTCTCATCTGCTTGATATTCTCTTTGATTATCTTGCGGCTGTCTTTTATTGAAATATAATTGTTGTTTTTCTTTTTCATTTTGTAAATAGTTTACCTTCTATTTCTTCGCCTTGGGGTCCATAGCGTCGCGCAAACCGTCGCCGATAAAATTGAAGCCCAAAACTGCTATAACGATAAGAATACCTGCGGGAAGCCATACATTGACGTGGTATTTAAGTACTTGCGGATCGTTAGACAACGCTATCATAGTACCCCACGCCGCCTTAGGCAGTTGTACGCCCAAACCCAAGTAACTCAATGTGGATTCGTACAGTATTACGCTTCCTAGTCCCAAAGTCATAGATACGATAAGTTGCGGCATTACGTTGGGAATTAAATGCACAAATATTTTGCGCCAAGTGGGCAGACCCATTACTTCGGTTGCCGTAATATACTCTTGTTCGCGCAAAGACAAAATCTGTCCGCGAACCAAACGCGCTACTCCGCTCCAACTGAATACGGTGATTATTACCATCAACAAATAAATACGTTGGTCTGCGCTTACGTTCCACGATTCGATTAAAGCCGAAGCAATAAGTAAAATAGGCAACGTAGGTATACAGTTGAATATGTCTACTATACGCATAATTATTTGGTCTACCCAACCGCCGAAATACCCCGCCAAACCGCCGAGCAACACGCCGATTAAAGTTTCCAGAATTACTACGATAAAACCGATAGTCAACGATATGCGACCGCCGTACATAAGACGGACAAACACGTCCATACCCTGATCGTCAGTGCCGAGCAAGTGTTCCAGACTCGGACTTGCAAATTTGTTAAGACGCTCTTTAACGGTAAGCACTTCGGTAATAATTATGTTCTCTCCGTCTTCGCCTTTTACTGTGTATTCGTTATACGTTTCGCTGATAATTTCGTTGCCTACTTCGCGCCTGTCGGGCACGTCTTCCTCCCATTTGGTATAAACAACGGGACCTAAAAACGAAAACAGGAACAAAAATACAACCATAACAAGTCCTACAATAGACAACTTGGAACGGAAAAATCTGCGGGCAACCAAACGAGCGGGACTCATTTCCTGATATGTTTCTAGCATAGGCGCCGTTTGCACCGCCGCGCCGCCGTTTTCGGTTGTTACTTCTTCGTTTTCCGTCTGTTCGGAAACTAAAACTTGCTCTGTTTCTTCAACAACCTTTTCTACTTCCGCCGTCAAATTTTCGCAAGAAGCGTATTCTGTTTTTATTTCTTTTTTCTTCATACGCAACCTTACCTTCCGAGTTTAACCCGCGGATCGACAATCGAATACATAATATCCGAAAGCAAAGTACCTATAACCGTCAGTATTGCAAGGAACATATTGTATCCCATAACAAACGGTATGTCGCCTTCCGTCAGCGCTTTGTATGCAAGGTTACCGATACCCGGTATACCGAATACCTGTTCGGTAATCATCATTCCTCCGAATAATCCGGGGAGTATTCCTGCAAGCAAAGTGGCAAGAGGAATTAAAGTATTTCTGAATGCGTGCTTATAAATAACCGTCTTTTCCGAAAGACCCTTAGCGCGCGCTGTCCTTATATAATCTGCGGATAACACTTCCAAAGTGTTTGTACGCGTATAACGCATAAGCCCGCCGAGAGACAGAATTACGCTGACGAATATGGGCAAAATCAAGTGTACCGACATATCGCCCAGTTTTTTCATAAAGCCCGCAAAAGTATCGGGGTAAACTGCGCCGGGGTTTATGAGTCCGGTTGAAGGCAACCAACCTAAATCTACTGCAAATAATTTGATTACTATAGCCGCAAAGAAATATGTCGGCAACGATATGCCTATCATTGTAAAAATCGTAACTATGTAATCTCTTGCGGAATATTGATGCGTTGCGCTGGAAATTCCCAAAGGAATAGCAATCAAAAATTGCAAAATAGTCGCAACAATCGCTATAGCAAACGATACCCACATATTTTCGCTGATAACTTGTCCGACGGGTTTTTCGTATTTAAACGATACGCCCAAATCTCCTTTGATAAGGTTACCCAGCCATGTAAAGTATCCCGAAAGGATAGTGCCCAGTTTTTCGCCGAAAGACGTTTTTACGTAAGTAATATTGCTTACGGCAGGCGCGTTGCCCGTACCCGACGTCTTGTTAAAAGTGAAAGCAAATACTCCGCCGCTGCATTTAAACGAATATGTTCCCTTCGAAATTGTAGTTTGCGTTTCCTTAGTAATTACTACTTCTTGTTCTGTAACGTTGCCGAAGTTATCTTCAACCTCTTTCTTTTCTTTGTGATCTTCAAACACAGACAAATAATAATGATACTCGAACAACGTCGCGTCGTCGCGGTTTCCCGTCAACTCCATACGTTTTTCGGTTACGCGTTTAAGTCCGTCGCCTATACTTTCTTCCGTCCTCGAAGTTTTGTTCCGATACAGACCTATGCCGTCGGAAGTAATGTCGTAATCTTCAACTTCGTTAGAAATTTTAACAATTTCGTCAAAAACAACCTTACGCACATCGCGGTCGAATGTGCCGTTTTCGTTATCCACAGTCAAGTGCAAGCGCGCTTCGGGAGTATACAACCCGTACAACGCTTTAAAGTTGTCCAAGTCGTCCTGAGTAAGCGTGCCTTGACTTATTTGCGCTTGATACTTGTGATCGATATAGTCGTTGGGCATAAGACGTACCATCGTATAGATGATTACCGATACGCCGAACAATATCAATATTGATAACAGTATTCTTTTGATAATATACTTAACCATTATTTATTACTTGTTCCGACTTGCCGTAAACAAGTCGGAACGCCTTTTTTAAATTTTTAATTAGCGGTCTTTAACCACCATTGACAATATGTACATTTCGCTGATAATACCTTTAAACGCCGAACGGTCTCCTTCGGGAGTAAACGTACTTTCGTCTATCTTGTTGAAGTTATAAGCATAAAGGTCTTGTCTTTGGTATGTGGGCAATTCTACAGCTAAACGCATAACTTCGTTTAAACACTTGTGATAAGTTCTTTCACGCTCAGGTTGATCGAGGGTTTCTCTTCCTTCCTCTATCCATTGGGACAATGTGTTTACCATTGCAAGTTCACGACTATATCTTCCGCCTGCATTGGCTTTGATTGCTCTGTAACCCCAGTTTAACGTAGAAGTTGCCGTGGAATCTTTGTGATATACCTGATACATATCGGGGTCGATAGTAGAACCCCACGCCGCTGCCCAAACCGTAAGTCCGCCGCTTGCCAGTTGCGTCAACGCGTCGCTGCGCGGTCTGACGGTTATTTTCATTCCGACTTTTTCCAACAGTTGACCTGCCGCCAACATTGCGCTGTACGCAGGGTGGTCGGGGTCGTTACCTGCAATAGCAAATTCGTATTCGCACTTGTTTTGACCTTTGTAGTAATATCCGCGGTTAGAATCATACAGATATCCGTCGGCTTCTATTATACTTTGCAAAAACTCGATTTGTTCTTCGTTGCTAAAACGCTCGCCTGCCTTTTTGCCCTTTTCGCGCACGAAATCGATATAATCGGGATTGACGATAAGCTGTTCGTCAATAGGATCCAGCAGTTCGCTGTCGCTCTTGATATTGCCGTTTGCGTCCCCTAACTGAGTGGGAATAGGTCCGCCGATATAAGGATAGTACGCTATTGCATTGCTTGGATAAGCCCAACTGGACTTAGACATAGAACGGTATATCTCTTCTGCCGTACCTTTGTAGTAATTGACGATTTCAAGCGTGTCGATACTGTGCATAATAGCCTGTCTTACGTTTAACGACGGTACTTTACTTGCGTTAATACCTATATAACCGTAACCCATTGTATCTACCGTATCGTATCCGATACCGTCTTTCTTTTTGCCTTTAAGTTCGTCTTCCGTTTCCTTTTTAGCATTGGGTTCGGCAAAATCTATCGAACCGTTATACAAAGAATTGAGTTGGTTTTTAGAATCGATTTCCGAATAACGGATAGTTTTGATTTTGGCAGGTCCCATAACGAAATAGGGATTCCTTTCAAAATAGATTACGCCTTGACTTTGAGGGCGGAAATCGCTGCCTTTTATGTTTGTAATACCGCCGCTGGCTTTACTTGCCGCATACGGACCCGCGCCTACGGGAACACCGATTTTTTCGGGGTCTTTAATAACGTTTTGCATAAAGTCGCTGTTACCGCGTTCTACTCCGAAACGGTTTTCGGCATAATTGAAAGCGTCTATATGACTTTTGTCCGAATAATAATACATCGGAGCAACGCCGAAACTGAAATTCCATTTTGCTTTGGGGTCAACGCCGTTGATTTTGATTGTCAAAACTTCGTTATAACCGTCTTTTACCGAGCCGTCTTGGTTATACTCGGGTACTCCGTAAGAAATGCCGTTTACTTCGCAAGCCTCATCGAAGTTTGCAAACTTTATTCCTTCGATATTAGGTACTGCAGTAGGATTGTTAGCATTGTATCTTGAAAGTTCGTCGTTTACCAAATATTCTCTGAATGTTGCGCTTGTAGCCCATCCGTCTAATACCTGATCGAGATTGGCAGGCATATGGCGGTTGAAAACATAATCGATAACTTCCGCTTCGGACATTTCTCTTATGGTTGTAAAATCGTCGCCTGTCGTCAAACTGCTTTCTAATTTACCCGTCTGTCTGTTCCACTTGATTTCGTTCTCGTTATATAGAAACGCTTCGTTATCAGATTTAAGCAAATTTTTGTAAAGATTACCTTCTTTATCTTTAAAGTCGATATCTTCGTAAGTACCGCGAGCATTGTTAAAGTCATTTTGCAATTCTTCTCTGAAAAGTTCAACAGCTTTTTCAAAGTCATCGACGATATAATCGAAACCGGTGTTATCTTGTTTGTATTGCTGTAATGCCGTTCTTAAAAGATCAATATCTTCCTTCGCATTTTCGTCTATATTTACGACAATATCGTCCCACGCGTTTAAAAGGTTGTTTTTACGCGTTGTTGCGTTTTGCTCAAACTTTTTCATAAACGCATCTTGCTCGCTTTCCGTACGGGTTTGGGTGCGGTATGCTTTGAGCCCCACTATATCCGTCGAATAAATCGTAGACGAACCTGTATACATCGTATCGAGATAAACATACAAGTTAAACAAAACGTCTTTGATAGTAAGCGGTGAACCGTTAGAAAATTTAACGTTGTTTTTCAAAACGAATTTATATGTAGTATAAGTCGGATTGATCGCAGGACCTTCGAGTACTTCTTCGTAGTCGAGTGTTACCACCGCTTCGTTAGGACCGTATGCCTCGTTGCCGTCCTTGTCATTTCCCAACATTCCTATTTGCGTAAGCCCTACCATACTTCCGTCAACTGCCGAAGTAGAGAAGAACGGGTTAAAAACGCCGTCCGCAGGCTGTGTTGCAAATACAACGTTGTCTGTTTCGTTATTATAATATGTCTTATCGTCATCACAGGCAATAAGCATTACGTTTAATGCAACCATCATTAACGCAAGCGTTATTGCTAACGTAATTTTGATTTTATTTTTCATAGCTAACTCCTTATCTTTTTTTCTTGCTAATCTAATTTAAATTTTGGCTATTACTCAACCGTTACCGTTGAGAAACAGTTGTTTACCGTTGAATTTGTCATTTTGTAACAAAGTTGGTCCTGTTCCGTTACGGGGAAGAACATTCCGTCTTTAAGAGGTTTGTTTCTGTCGTTATCCTGATAGAATGTATTTGGCAAACGCGAATATTTGTAAGTACAGTTAACTTTGACGTTACTAAACTTAGAATCGGTTGCGTGAACAGAAATCGGCGCCACAAAAATTTTTTGTATCATATTGAGAGATGCGTTTAAGTCAATAGTCATTTCATCAAAAGTAACGTTTTTAATCTCCGCATTGTTTAGCAAACCGAACAAACCGATATTGAGGGAGAAATTACCCGTTATTTCGCCGTCTACGTCTTGAACCATATCGTCTTTTGTCGCTCCGTACTTAACGGTAAAGTTGTAAATCTTTTTGCTGTTGCCGTCAAACACTCCGCTTTCAAAGAAACTCAAATCCAGTTCGTATCCGCCCATATCTATGTCATTATACAAATAAATATTATGACCGATAGCGGTATCGAAATCTGACGCCTTGCGGATTATTTTGTAATCGCCTTTGATAAACTTGGCATATACGTCTACCGCAACGTCTCCGTCGCCGCCGGGGTGGACAAACTCGCTATTCCACGCGCCGCCTTGTTCATCTACAAATTCGATTAGCGTATAACCCTTACGCTGTGCGGCAATTTTCTCGCCGCTGCGTTGATCGAATTTCAGTCCTGCGTCCGAACGGTAGCTGCCCAAAACCTGCTTTTGCTGTGTTTCTTCGTCGATATAACAAATCTGATAGGTATAGTTGTGATATACTATCGCTTCCCAGCGCGCATATAACGTTATGCCGTTTCCGTCAATAGTATCGGTAGCAAAATTCCATTTACTGTTTGACGAAAAGTTTTTATCCTTGTACCAACCCAAGAAATTAAAACCTTCGTAAACCAATTCCGCGCCGGTATTTTTCTTATTAAGCTCTAAAATTTTTGTCTTTTGACCTTCTGCCAATTTGTAATAGTGAACAACAGGCTCCGTGCCGTTTTTGTATTTGGCTCCGTTAAGCATAAACGTTACTTTAGCTTGACCGTCAAAATTGACTTTATCGTCGCAGCCTGCCAAGCAAATACAAACGGCAAATAACGCCAAAAGTATCAAAAGTATTTTTTTCCTCATATTTATCCTCATTTCATACTCTGCGGCATTATAGAATTTTACAAAAACTCAGCGTCTTTTACGTCAACTTTTGTGATTTTAAAATGCTTGATTTTGAAAATAAAATAATATCCGCATTGTATTCCATTATCGTTTAATTTTACTCTATTTCAAGATATCCGTCAATAAATATGCCCTTGATTTGAAATATTTTGCCGTAATTTGCAAGTTTGTTATAATAAAAATTGATATTTTTATAACACTGTTGCAATTTTATTTTAATTTGAATTTTTTATCAAGGACCAGACAGAAAACAAACTTCAAAAAATGTCTGTGTTGACGGACGTGTAACATTATGCTAAAATGGTATTTCAATAAATTACGGGCGGTAAAATATGTTTAAACAGGCATTGCAACTGATAAAAAAATACGACCAAATAGTTATTCACCGTCATTCAAACCCCGACGGCGACGCAATTGGAAGTCAATACGGATTACAGCAACTGATATTGAATACTTTCCCCGACAAAAAAGTCTATATTGTCGGCGACGGCACAAAGCGTTATGCTTTTATGGACGGAGCGCAAACCGATGTCGTCCCTGACGAAATTTACAAAAACGCCTTGGCAATTATACTCGATACTTCCGTCAAATCTATGATCAGCGACGACCGTTATCTTAATGCCGCCGCGACTTTACGTTTTGACCATCATATCTTCTGCGAAAAAATAGCCGACATTGACATTGTGGACACATCTTACGAAAGTTGCTGCGGACTTATTACCGACTTTGCATTACAGAGCGGACTCAAATTCAACGACGCCGCGGCTAAATCGCTGTTTACGGGAATGGTAACCGACAGCGGACGGTTCCGTTACGATTCTACAAACTCACGGACGTTTGCTTTGGCATCGGAACTTAACAAATACAATATCGACACAAACGCCCTTTATGCGGAATTATATGCCGACGATTTTGAAATGCTTAAACTGCGCGCAAAGTATACGCTTAAAATACAAATTACCGACAAAAACGTTGCTTACATTATCACTACAAAAGACGAATTAAATACTGTAAACGCAGACGAATTTACAATATCGCGCGGAATGGTCGGCGTAATGTCGGATATTAAAGGTATTCACAGTTGGGTTAACTTTACGGAGACCGAGCGCGGAGTGCTGTGCGAATTGCGTTCAAAAAAATACAATATCAATCCTATCGCAACAAAATACGGCGGCGGCGGACACGCCAAAGCAAGCGGAGCGACTATAGACAGCCTTGAAACGGCAATGCAAATGCTAGAAGACTTGAACGCATTAGAAAACTGATTGACTAATTCAAAAACAATATTTCAGATACTTTGAAATAATCGGAGAAAATTTATGACTGAACAATTAAAAACAATGACGGATATTCTTAACAAAGTAAAATCGTACAACCGCATTGTCATTACGCGCCACGTCCGTCCTGACGGAGACGCGATAGGCTCGACAAAAGGATTGTGCCGCATTCTGCGGTTGACTTATCCCGACAAGGAAATTTATCTTCAAACCAACGACAGTTCGGACTACTTGTCTTTTTTAGGACCGGACGACAAAACTATTGCGCCGGAACTCTACAATGACGCGTTGATGATAGTAATCGACACCGCCACTGCCGACAGAATCTCCAACAGTTATTACAATCAGGCAAAGGAACTCGTCAAAATAGACCACCATATCAACATTAAGCCTTACGGCGACTTGTGCTGGATAGAAGACTGGCGTTCTTCCGCAAGCGAAATGATTGCTTACTTTTACCAAACGTTTAAGTCGGAACTTAAAATAGACACCGAAGCCGCAACGTACATTTTTACGGGAATGGTAACCGACAGCGGACGTTTCCGTTACGAAGCGACGACGGGAGACACAATGCGCCTTGCAGGAATGTTAATGGACAGCGGCATAGATACCGAAACACTATATTCCCATTTGTATCTTGAAGACTTTGACTATCTGAAATTCCAAGCCTATGTTTACAAAAAAATGAAAATTACCGAAAACGGAGTTGCGTACTTGTATGTTGACAATGCAATGCAACGCAAATTTAAACTGACGACCGAGCAGGCAAGCGAAGCGGTATCTTTCTTAAAAGGCATAAAGGGCTGTATTGCTTGGCTGGCGTTTATTGCTATGCCCGACGGAACAATCCGCGTAAGATTGCGCAGTAGGTTTATGACAATAAATGAACTTGCGGAAAAATACAACGGCGGAGGGCACCAGTGTACTTGCGGCGCAACGTTACACAAAACAAGCGAAATTAAACTTATGCTTAAAGACGCAGACAAAATGGTTGCGGACTACAAGGCAAACAACAAAGGATGGCTATGAAAATTCTTGTTACCAACGACGACGGCATACAGTCTTACGGACTTAGAGTTCTTGCAGAATTTGCAAAAACATTGGGCGAGGTTACCGTATGCGCGCCCAAAAATCCGCAAAGCGCAAAAAGCCACGCTATAAACGTACACACGCCTATAGAGATAGAAAAAGTACACTATATGAACGGAGTAACGGCATATTCCGTCGATTCCACTCCCGTTGACTGCGTGCGCTATGCCACGATAGGGCTTAACGCTGAATACGACTTGATATTATCGGGAATAAACAACGGATATAACGTCGGGGAAGACATACTGTACAGCGGAACTTGTGCGGCAATTTTTGAAACGGCTTTGCGCTCGATGCGCGGAATAGCGTTTTCGACCGAACGCGACAACTTCGATTTTGCAAAACAATACCTTGATGGAATTTACCGTTATTTTTCAGACAATAAACTTTTTGATTACAATGGTATTTACAATGTGAATATTCCTACCGCCGTTAACGGCATAAAAATAACAAAACAAGGCGGCGCATACTATACCGACGAATTTATAAAAACGGACGAACGGCATTTTGACCAAAGGGGATATATGATATATAAATTCGGTAGCGATTTAAATTTGGACACCGACGCAACGATGAACGGATATATCTCGATAACGCCGTTATCTACAAAACGCGACAGCATTACGGCTTACGAAAAAATTAAAAATTTAGTAAAATAGACGTTGCTTGATTGGGCAATCGGTAAAAGTTGCTTTACCGCAAACAATAATATAAGCGTTACAAATTGTGCACAGTCTAATTCGTAACGCTTTTTTAATACGATGAAATTGACTTGCCGGTACTTATAACACTGCGGCTGTTTTACGGCAAAGGTCAATAACAAGATATCCGTTAATTTTCAACACGATTTGTGCTTGACAAAAAGTTTGAAAACCGACTTTGAAACAGAACACTTGCCGCATTTGACGCTGAATGTTTACTTTAATTAAAATTTACCGTTACAGCACTTTACAAAGCAAACACGCGGCAACGCCTCCGACGAGATTACAGAACAGAGCAATTGGAATAGCAAAACCCGTACGTTTAACACGCGTACCTGCAAAATAAACGCTGGCAACATAAAAAACCGTCTCGCTGCTGCCCATAATAACGGAGGCACAGCGTCCGACATAACTGTCAACCCCGTATTGCTTGTACACGTCGGTAAGAATTGCTAAACTTCCGCTTCCCGAAAAAGGGCGAAGCAGCATAAGTTCCACTACTTCGCTAGGCACTCCCAAAAGCTTAAACGGCGGAGAAATAAAACGTATAATATATACGTCAAGTCCGCTTGCGCGAAGACAGTTTACCATAATAAACATAGCCGCAAGGTACGGGAAAACGGACAGCGACAAATCGAAAGATTTTTTTGCGCCCAGAACAAAACTGTCGTACACATTGACCCGTTTTATCAAACCGTATACAAGTACCAATATTAAAATGACGGGAACAACATAGTCCATAAATTTCTTGTTTAAATTACTTAACGCGTTTACATTATTTCTAGTTTGCTTTAAATGATTTTCAATCTATGCAACACTAGTTTTTAATTTGCTTTTTTCGGTTTGCCGTAGGCTATAAACACCAACGCCACGCCTATAACGGAAGTAATGACGGTTGCAATCAGATTTGGTAAAATAATATCGGACGGACTTGCCGAGCCGAGAGAAGCACGCAACCCTATTACCGTTGTAGGCAGAAGTTGTACGCTTGTGGCGTTTACTACAAACAACATAGCCCCGAAACGCGAGAGTTTTTCGTCGTGCTCCACCTCTCTTATTGCCGCAATTGCCGACGGAGTAGCCGCGTTTCCTATCCCGAGCAAATTTGACGCAAGATTTAGCGACACATAATTGCTTGCAACTTCGCTTATGTTACCGTAAAGCCACTTGTTGAGTTTAGTAAAACACTTAGACAGTTTTTCTACCAGTTTACACTCTTCCGCAATACGGAATATCCCTAGCCACAGACAATATACGGCGGTTAGTTCCAACGCCGTCTTTAACGCTTGCGCAGAACTGTCCAAACACACCGTCAATATGCTTTGCGGATTAGTAATCGTCAAGGCTATCAATGCGGCAACCGTTACTGCCGTCCAAACAATATTCATTACTATTTCACCTTTTTCATAATGTAGTTTATTTTGTTAACCATAATTGTATTCTATCTAAACATTATTACCGCCCTGAACTTTAAAAGGCAAACAAAAATATTTTGATTTATTCAAAGCATATAACTTGTTTACAAAACAATTTGATAATGGTAAAATAAGTACAAATATTTTGCACCGTTTCATTTGCGGCGCGAAAGGAGAAAACAATGAACAAAAAAACTTTCTACATTACTACGCCTATTTACTACTCGAGCGGCAATTTTCATTTAGGACACTGCTACACTACCGTTATCTGCGACGCAATAGCGCGCTTTAAACGTATGGACGGGTATGACGTATTTTACCTGACGGGCACAGACGAACACGGTCAAAAAGTACAGCAACGCGCCGAAAAAGCAGGCGTTACGCCCAAACAGTTTGTAGACAAGTTATATGACCAAATTGTGGAGTTGTGGAAAACGCTTGATATAAGTTACGACAAATTTATCCGTACCACCGACGAATATCACGAATTGACGGTACAAAAAGTATACGAAAAACTGCTTAAAAGCGGAGATATTTACAAATCGGAATACGAAGGACTGTACTGCACTCCCTGCGAGGCGTTTTGGACTGAGAGCCAACTTGTGGACGGCAAGTGCCCCGACTGCGGACGCGAGGTAACAAAGCAAAAGGAAGAAAGTTACTTTTTCCGCCTTTCAAAATACCAAGACCGTTTAATTAAATTTTACGAGGAAAACCCTGACTTCATCAGTCCTAAATCGCGTATGAACGAAATGGTAAATAACTTTATCAAACCCGGACTTAAAGATTTGTGCATATCGCGCACCACATTCGACTGGGGAGTTAAACTGCCGTTTGACGAAAAGCACGTTGCCTATGTATGGATAGACGCGTTGACAAACTACATTACGGCATTGGGCTATCTACAGAAAGACCACGCTAACTTCGACAAATATTGGCCAGCAGACTTACATATGGTGGGCAAAGAAATCGTACGCTTCCACACCATTATCTGGCCTGCTATTTTGATGGCGCTCGATTTGCCTCTTCCTAAAAAGGTTTACGGACACGGCTGGCTGTTATTCGGCAACGACAAAATGAGTAAATCGAAAGGCAATATTGTCGATCCCTTCTTTTTGACTGAACGCTACGGAGTAGACGCAATAAGATACTTTTTACTTCGCGAAATTCCGTTCGGCAGCGACGGAAATTACACGAACGAAGCACTGCTTGTACGCACGAACGCCGACCTTGTAAACGACCTCGGCAACCTTGTAAGCCGTACAACGGCAATGGTTACGCAATACTTCGGCGGAAATATCCCTGAGCCTAACGCATATAACGAATTGGACAAAGAACTGATAAATTTGTGCACGGGAACGCTTGCAAAAGTGCGTAAAGATATGGACAACCTGTCCGCTCCCGATGCTTTAACGGACATATTCCGCATTGTTCAGCGCGCAAATAAGTACATTGACGAAACAACGCCTTGGACGCTTAATAAAAACGGCGACAAAGACCGTTTGGCAACAGTTATGTACATTTTGACAGAATGTATCCGTTTTGCGGCAACTCTGCTCAAACCGTTTATTACCAAAACTGCAAATACCATTTTTGAAAAACTGGGTTTAACAAGCCCCGATAACTTTGACGGCTTGTCGGAATTCGGCAAAACGCCTGTCGGGACCAAAGTAAACAAAGGCGACAACCTGTTTAACCGTATAGACGTGGACAAGGAACTCAAAGCGCTTGACGAAATAGCGGCAAAGCAAAATTCGCAAAAAACGGAAGAAACGCCTGCTGACGATATAATAGATATAACCGACTTTGCCAAAGTAAAGTTGTGCACCGCCAAAGTTCTCAGTTGCGAAAAGGTTGCAAAAAGCGACAAACTGCTTGTGTTTAAACTGCAAGCGGGCAACGAAGTACGTCAGGTTGTCAGCGGAATAGCGCAATACTACACGCCCGAATATATGGTGGGCAAAACCGTTGTTTTGGTCAAAAACCTTAAACCTGCAAAAATCCGCGGAGTAGAAAGCAACGGAATGATACTGTGCGCCGCAGACGGCAAAACCGTTGTGTTTGTTACGCCGGAAAAAGAAATGGACAGCGGCAAGGAAGTGCGCTGATGATAGACAGCCACTTGCACCTTGACGACGAAAAATTAAAAGACAGCGCGGATGGAATAATACGGGGACTAAACGAACACTCGATCGAATTTGTTATCAACAACAGTTGTAATTACGAGTCTATGCTAAACAGCGTAGAACTTGCAGACAAATACGGCAATGTTTACGCTACTGTGGGTATGCACCCGCACGACAGCAAGTTTTTTGACGACACTTTCCGTCAAACGATGAAAAAATTGGCGTCAAACGACAAGGTTGTAGCCGTCGGAGAAATAGGTCTCGATTACTATTACGACTTATCCGACAGGCAAGTTCAAAAAGACGTTTTTGCCGAACAGATAGAAATTGCCGACAGACTCGGATTGCCGATTACCTTGCATATACGCGACGCTTACGGCGATGCGGCAGACATACTTACGGCGCAAAAGAATTATCTGAATAACGGAGTGCTGTGGCACTGCTATTCGGGAAGCGCGGAGTTTGCCCGTCAAATGGCTCGCAAAGGGCACTATTTTGCGTTCGGCGGAGCAATAACGTTTAAAAACGCTCATAAGGAAGATGTACTGCAATCTGTTCCGTTTGACCGCATTTTGTCGGAAACAGACAGTCCGTATATGTCGCCCGTGCCTTTGCGCGGAACGGTAAATACGCCGTACAATATTCCAATTATAGTTGCTAAAATTGCAGAAATTTACGGTAAACAGACGGCGGAAACGGAAGAACAAATCCGACAAAACACATTGCGGCTTTTTAAAAGAATAGCACGGTAAATAAAATTAGAGCGATTTGCTTTGTAAAGAATGGGAAAATACAATTCGTAATGCGTAATGCGCAATGTATAATTATGGTTAAAATTATTTTGACTATTCGTTTGACAGCATATTGCTTGTTACGCTTTTATATTGCGTTCATTGTTGTAAACAAGTTACATAAATTTTGTAACTATACCAATTTTGCAATCTAAACAAAGCATATTCAATAATAGCAGTTAACAGTGTATTGCTTACTGTCGGTCAAATTATATCTACCGAAATTACGAATTGAGAATTGAGTTAAAAAAATAAAAGAGATAACATTATGGATAATTACGTTTACATATTAGGCAACAAAATTTACATTAACCTTACAAACCGCTGTACCAACAACTGCGACTTTTGCATACGCCGCGACCATAAAGATATGGACGGGACGGTATTGTGGATAAAAGAAGAACCGACGGCAGAGGACGTAATAGAACAATTGCCGCAAAATTTGGACGACTTCGATAACGAAATTGTTTTTTGCGGATACGGCGAGCCGACATACAATCTTGAAACGCTGGACGAAGTGGCAAGTTATCTCCACTGTATAGACAAGACTACGCGCATCAACACCAACGGACAGGCAAACCTGATACACGGGCAGGACGTTACCGACTTGATTGTTACCAGTTGCGACGTTATAAACGTTTCTCTTAACGAAAGTACCGCACAAAAATACCAACAACACTGCAAAAGCATTTACGGAATAAACGCTTACGATTCGATTATAGAATTTGCCAAACTGTGCAAACAAAGGGGAGGCAACGTTGTATTTTCCGTTGTTGACAGCATTGGCGAACAAGACGTTGCCGAGTGTCAAAAATTAGCCGATAAATTAGGCATACCTTTACGGGTGCGTATTAAGAAATAGAAATTATCTTCGCCTACCGGTATCTCGACAATTTTTTGTTGCAAAAGGCGACAATAAAGAAACCTACTATTGAATATGTAATAATCAATTGGTTGGTATTAACAACGCAAAACACAAAAAGACCTTCGGACTGGCCGAAGGTCTTTTAAATTGTCGTTACCTTATAAACGTAAATACCATCAACGTATTATCGTCCATTTGCCGCGTTAAAGTAAGCGTTGCTCCGGTCGAAACTCCCGTGAACGTTACACCGTTTTTGTTGGACATTACTACGTTTACCGTTCCGTTTTGATTGTTTTCTTGGTAAGTAAAGGCATCGTTTCCTTTAAGAAGGCTCAACTCTCCCGTTCCCAAGTCGCACTCGCCGGTAACGTTACCGCCGCTAGTAAAGTCAATGCCGCAAAACTGTCCGCTTTGTTTTTCGAATAATTCTTCCGCCATTTTAACAAAATACTGCGTAGGTTCATCTCCCTCGTTTACGCCGACGGTTTCGATATTCGTAAGCAGAAATCCCACACCCGCAACCGAAGGGTCGTAGTTTACGGTAAATTCCGTTTTACACGCGATATTACGGTAATTATACGTATGTACAATCAAAACAACTAAAACGTATTCTGCAGGACGGTATTTGTAACTTATGTCCGAATCGAAACTGCAAATAATTCTGTCTGCGTATTTTCCTTCATACGCTTGAGAATAAATGTAAGACAAGAATTCACTGTCGTTTGCTTCCTCTTCGCTAAACGTGTTATACAAATCTTTTCTGATACCCATGTATCCTATACTTTCGGCAGATACATCTGTATCGTCTGGCGACAATTCATCGTTTGACAATATTGAAACCGTTTGTCCGTCGGGATTGCGTACGGTTACCGACGGTAACGCTTCGCCATACGTCCACGAGTTCTTTTCCAAACTTACAGTGAACGCACCTGCGGTCGAATACTCTATACGGCACTGCACTTCGCAGGACTTCCCACTGTAGGCGTATTGAATAGACCAATCTCCTACGCTCAGTCTGTCGGGTCTTGTTTTTAACAAATTTCCATTCTCATCTGTGTACGTTGCTGTAAGTTTAGAAACGTTTATTCCTTGCTTATTGCCGCCGTCGTCAACCGTGCAAAACTTCAATGCGTTTATATCGGCAATAATTGCATTGTCATTGCCGTAAACGTAATCGCCCAAGTTAATTGTTTTTTCTGCCGAATCGAGATTTTCTCCCACAAGCAACGCCGTAACAGTTCCGTTGTTGCAAGCCGTCAAAACGGGCAAACAGACTGCTAAACAAATTACTGATACTAAAATAAGCCAGAATTTTTTCATAATACTTTCTCCAACTCCAGTATATCCGCTCTGTAATAATATGTCAATATTTTGTTTTGACTTCCCCTATCATTCGCCGACTAAAAAGCAATTTATATATTTGTCCTAACGCCAAATCGAAAATTATAAACAGTTGCAAAAACGGCAGAAATAAAGTAAAATTTAAATATGAACGTTAATAACGACATTTTGTTTGAACAATTTAAAAATACAGTTGACGTAAACAATCCGCCAAAACTGCTGTTGCACGCTTGCTGTGCGCCCTGCTCGACATACTGTCTTACACGCGTTTTGCCCTACTTTGACGTAACGCTTTACTACTCCAACGACAACATAACAGACAGCGGCGAACACGCAAAACGGCTTGCAGAGTTAGTTAAGTTAGTTGATATAGTCAACGGCGGACAATTCGAAGTGCAGCCCTTGCGCAAGTTAAAGTTAGTTAAAACGACCCTTTGCGCGGATAATTTTTACAAAGCGGCAAAAGGTCTTGAACAGGAACGCGAGGGAGGGGCGCGGTGTACGGAGTGTTTTAAACTGCGGCTTTTAGAAACTTTCCGTTACGCACAAACTCACGGGTTCGACCTGTTCGGCACAACCCTTACCGTTTCACCCTACAAAAACAGCCAACTGCTAAACGAAATCGGTTTAGCATTGCAAACGGACCCCGTCAAATGGCTTTCCTCTGACTTTAAAAAACACGGCGGATACCTTGAAAGCATACGGCTTTCTAACAAATACAGTCTTTACCGCCAGCACTACTGCGGCTGCGAATTTTCACTCAGACAAATGCAGGAAATCAAATAAACACCGAAAGGTTTTTAAGACAATTCTCATAGAGATTAAAAAGGGAGGAAGATTTTAGAAATCTTCTTCCCTTTTGATTGCAAAATAAATTGTAATTTATTAAAGCAGTTTCTTGTAGCACAAATATTTGTCTACCCAAATAAAACCGAGTTCGCAGGCAACCTTTTGTTCCTCGTCTCCGCAGAAAAATGTCATATACGTTCCTCCCGCTTCTTTTGCGGTATTCATAGCAATTCCTAAAAGTTCATAAACGACTTGCCCGTCAAATATGTTATCCTTTAAATCTATTCCGAAAATTTCAAACCAGCCATCGTCAACAATATTATAGTAGATGCTTCCGACTGCATCACTGCCTTGCATTTTTACAAAAATGAACCAATTCTCAATATCCGCATAGATTCTGTCCGAGTTCCAGTACATATCGTCTTCCGCTATGCTATGAATCTTTCGGAAAGCATTGTAATTGTCTTTTGTTACACGAACAATGTTGCTGTCAACGTAAACGGGTTGATATTGTTTGAGTAAACCCGTGCAGTTGTTATCTTCTTCTATCAATTCAAATCCGTGAGCAGATAGAAATTCAATGGCTTGTTTGTTTTTAACCGAATAACCTAAAAACAATTCGTACCCTTTAAATTGCGACTCCGCAAATTTTAAAAACTCCTTCAAGGCTTGATCAGTATGCGAACCGATATTAAAACTTACGGTAGACAAGTACTTATCTGACGGCAGAAAGTAGTAATGTATCAAGCCTTCAACTACTCCTCCCAATTCAAAAAGAAGAATTTCTTCCGTGTCTTGCGAAAAAGCCTCTTCCAAACGCTTAACAAACATTTCTTTCGTCTTGATTCCGTCGCTGTAAGAGGGGTAGCCGGATTTTGTCGGGTCTGTTGCAAGATTGTACGCAAAGTCCGCATATTTTTTTAACTCTTTTTCTGAACAAACCCGAAGCATAAATTTTTCTCCTTGCCAAATCGCCTTTTATCTATTAGATATACTGGCACGTGTATTCAAATTTAAGTATGTCTATATACAATTATATCCTTTTGAGCAAACGTCGGTTAAGTAAGTGTTTAACAACACTTATACGATATATTATACCATACTGATACAACAAAGTAAAACAGACACGCTGCCTTGTTTACAAGATATATACCTCTATTAGAAGTCCGTTACCTGTGATAACTTAACAATAAATCCTTTTTTATTCGTCATCTATACGGCTTAGTATAAATTTTATATCTTCTATTGCGGCGTCTAAACGTTCGGCAGATATATCGACATCCGTTTGCTTAGGGCGCCAAAATTCACATTCCATTTCGGAGTCAATTATTTTGTTTAAAACTTCGCAATAGTAAGTCTTGGTATCCCACATACACACAAAACCCAGTCTGTATAACTGTTTCCGCGCGCCGCATAACAAGCACTTATTCATCGGTCAAGTCCCTTGTTTGTTCTTCGATTATACAACGCAATGCGCTTATTTCCAACAATAATTTATCTAGATAGTATCTTGTATGTTTGTTAAGTATATGCCTGCGAGAACCATACTCGAAGTTATCGCAAGTATCCTTTACATAAACGATTTTTTTATGTCTGTAACAGAAACCGTAATCGGTTTTGCTAAAATGTACGCTTCCTTTTTTAAAAAATCTTTGCAACTGCTTACATAAATTACACTTTTTTCTGTCGTTTTCCATAATCTTTCTCCTCATTTATTGACGGAATAAATATATCTCAAAATGAGATATATGTCAACATCTCATTGTGAGATTTTTATAATAGAATTATCTTTTAAATACTTAAATTAGCATCAAAACTACAAGGATAATAAATGAAACTACCAAGACTTAAAGAATTGCGAGAAGAATACGGATACAGTCAACAAAAATTAGCGGAAATGCTACTGATAAAGCAAAACACTTACTCGCAATACGAAAACGGAGTAAGAGACTTACCTATAGAATACTTAATAAAATTGTCGCAAATATACAAAGTATCAACGGATTATCTGTTGGAATTACGCGACGATATGTAAAAGGCGACGAAAATCAACTTCCGTCGCCCTTTTTAATTCACGTTATTCGTTACTTCAATAATTCGTATTGACTGTTGTAAATTTTGGTATAAAAACCTTTTTTCGCCATCAGTTCTTTGTGCGTACCCTGTTCGACGACTTCGCCGTCGTTTATTACCAGAATTACGTCGGAGTTTACGATTGTAGACAAACGGTGCGCAATTACGAAACTCGTGCGGCCTTTGAGCAATTCGTCCATTGCGCGCTGAATAAGAATTTCCGTGCGCGTATCTACGTTACTTGTCGCTTCGTCCAAAATTAGCATTTTGCGGTTGGCAAGGTAACTTCTGGCAATGGTCAAGAGTTGCTTTTGTCCGCTGCTTATATTGGTACTTTCTTCGTTTATAACCGTGTCGTACCCTTGCGGCAGTGTTTCGATAAAGGTATCGGCGTGCGCTTGGCGAGCCGCGGCTTTAACTTCCTCTAAGGTCGCGTTTTCCTTGCCGTAAGCGATATTATCGTAAACCGTACCGTTAAAAAGCCAAGTGTCCTGCAACACCATACCGAATTGTTCGCGCAGTTTTGCCCTGTCCATCGTTGAAGTATCAATAGCGTCGATAGTAATCGTTCCTTTATCGATGTCGTAAAAGCGCATAAGTAAGTTAACAACCGTTGTTTTGCCTCCGCCCGTAGGTCCTACAAGCGCGACTTTCTGCCCTGCTTTTACTTTGAGATTCAAGTCTTTTATTAGCGGCTTATCCTGCGTATATGCAAAGTAAACGTGTTTAAACTCCACTTCGCCCTTTCCGTCAGGTACTTCGTCAGACGTTGCAGGAGACATTTCTTCTCTGTCGAGAAGCGCATAAACGCGGTTAGCGCAGGCAAGCGTATGCTGTACGGAGCCCATACCGTTTGCAATACTTTCAAGCGGTCCTGCAAACATTTTGGCAAGCAGTATTACTTCCATAACGTCGCCTACTTTTACAATGTTGTTTATTGCAAGCAAACCGCCGGCAATACAAACGGCAACATACGCGATATTGTTCGTCAATGCAATAATGGGCTGAATCAATCCCGACAAGTAGTATCCGCGGCGGACTTTTTGACGGTAGTTTTCGGAAATTTCATCGCAGATTTTACGCTGTCTGTCCTCTAGATTAAACGCCTTGACCGTATCGAAACCAGTATAATCTTCTTCTATAAAGGCGTACAAATTGCCGTTGACTTTGCGGAAATCGTGCCAGCTCTTTTCGCTTTTAGAAGATATAAACGCAGACAGAACTATCGAAAGCGGAACAAGCACCACAACCGCGGTTGCAAGTATCCAGTTGATAGCATACAGGCAGTAAGTAATTGCTATTATGCGGACAAATCCGTTTAGCAGAGTTTCGATAATTACATAGACGGTATTTGACATATTGCCTACGTCATTCATCATACGCGACAAAATTTCGCCGTTCGGCGTATTGTCTACAAAACTTACGGGAAGCCGTTGCAGTTTGTCGCTTATACGGGTACGCAGACCTTTGGTATAAAACCGCGACGCAATATTAGTCATAAGAACAGTCATTGCAATTTGCAGCATAGACGAACCCGCATACGCCAACGCCAGATTAACCGACAAATCGGACAGAAGTTCAATATCTATCGCAACGCCGTTCGCGCCGTAGTCGTATATCATATTTGTAAGTTGGTTGACAATTTCGGGCGCAAGTACACCTAGCCATACCGACACGCAACAAATGGCCGCCGCAATCGCTATTGCCCACGCAATAGGTTTTAGATCGCGCACAAGTCTTTTAATTGTACGCCACGCGGAATATTCCTTTTTTACTTTGTTTTGAGAAGGCTTTGTTTTACTCATTGTTACCGCCTCCCATTTGACTGTCGTATATTTCCTTGTAAGTAGGACAAGTTACAAGCAGTTCCTTGTGCGTGCCCGTTCCTACGACCTTGCCGCTGTCTAAGACATACACCTTGTCGCAACGCATTGCCGTTGCCGAACGCTGGGTAATTATTATTTGTGTTTTATCTTTAAGATACCTGTTGAGTTCTTTGCGCAAGTTTGCCTCGGTCAGATAATCCAATGCAGAAAAACTGTCATCGAAAATATACACCGATGCAGGCTTGATTATTGCGCGCGCAATATTGATACGCTGTTTTTGACCGCCGGAAATGTTACTTCCCGACTGAGTAAGTTTGTAGTCGAGCCGTTCGTTATGGCTGTTTACAAAGTCTTCCATTTGGGCAATTTTCAACGCTTCCAATACTTGCTCGTCTGTTGCGCTCTTGTCTCCCATACGTACGTTATCCGCCACGGTACCTTCAAAAATCATACTTTTTTGCAACGCTACAGAAATATTATCGCGTACCGTTGCGGCATTTAATTCGGCGTAATTTTTGCCGCCTAAAAGTCGCTTTCCGTCAGTTGTCGAATAAAAATCCAAAAGTAACTTGACTATTGTACTTTTGCCGCTTCCCGTACCGCCGATTATGCCGATGATTTCGCCGTTTTTAATATCCATAGAAATACCGCTTAGCGTATTGCCGACAGCATTGGGGTAAGCAAAACTTACGTCATCAAACGTAATATTTCCGTCCAAAACTTCTCCGTCGGATGCGCCTTCTTCTTGATTGTCTATATTTAAAATAGCAGAAATACGGCGCATACTTACCTTAACGTGCGGAATAAACGATATTGTCCAAGACAATACCAAAACAGCGTTTGCAATCAAAGCAATATACTGAATGGTTGCAAGAATATCGCCTGCTTTAAGTGTTGCGCTGGACTGTACGCGTATTGCTCCCACATATATCACAACAACCGTTGCAATGTTCAAAAACAACGACGCAATAGGACTTACCAACCCGCTTATAGTATTTGCCTTGACAAAACTGTTGCACATTTCGCTTGTGGCTTTTGCTGTACGTTTGTGCTCGTAAGCGTCCTTATCGAAAGCGCGAACAACGCGTACCCCCGACAGACGTTCGCGAATCATACGGTTTTGTACGTCCGTATACTCGTCGCCGCGCTGCCAGTGCTTTTCGAGACTGCTTGTAATGAGCGTTGTTATAACCAATACCACGACTGATACGCCTAGCAATATCAGCGGCAATACCCAGTCGCCTTTAAAGGACAATGCAATTCCGCCGACAAACATAATAGGACAGGTTATCATAACGTAAGGTATTTGCGAAATGGTTTCTTCCATCCAGCCTATATCGTCCGTAGTACGGGTAATAAGACTGCCTGTACCGATTTCCGAAAACTGTTCGAAAGTAAGCGTATTTACCTTGTTGAACACCACTTTGCGCATATTAACGGCAATTTTGGAAGAAAAGTTGCTTGAAACACGGTTAGTTATTAGCGCACAAGTAAGCGCGGCAAAAGCAAGCGCAATCATTATTGCACCCTCTTTGAGTATGTAATTCAAGTCGTTTAACTTTATACCAAACTCAACTATATTACTCATAACGTACGGCATAAACAGCGCGCACAGCGTTGACGCCGCATACAGTATCATAAGCAATATAATCTCTTTATAAAAAGGTTTGATAAATTTCAATAAATGCTTCATAAAAAGTTCCTTGACTGCCTAGGACTCTTAAGCAGAATTTGAGAGTAATGAGTCCTGCACGGAAAGTTTAACACATACAATAAGCCCTGATCAATCAACTAACTATTGAGTCGGTACTTTTAGCCGTCAACTAACGATTGAACTATGCGCCGAAATGCAAAAAAATGCGCTTTCCGTATTAACTAGGGAAGCGCACTAAAAATCAGTAATCTATTTTCTTTGCTACGTTAAAAAATCGGCGAGCAAACGGCTTCCGCAATGTTGAAATTATTTTGATTGTAACATATATTAAGTTTCTTCACGTTTGCTCACCTCCTTGTATTTTATTTTTATGACATTATACTATCACGCCGTAGGCGTACCCGTCAAGCAAATATTTAATCATTTATTATGAAATTTTTTTATTATTTGTCGTGATATGTAAAAAACGCGCTTGCTTTAACTGCTCTTCAACATACAACTTAAAACACAACCTCTATGGGCGGCAAAATGTTTTCCGCTTAACGTGTATCTAATTAAGTGTATACCTTATTAAAATTGCCGCATAAAAAATGCGCCCGTTAAGTTTTGTAAAAATTTAAGGACGCATATAAATCAATATTTAACCCGCAGGCTTAACGGTATTAAGAAGTTTTAACGCTATATCTTCAATTATCCATTTGCCGAAAAAGTTGTTTTTGTAAATATGCTGTACAATCCAACTGTTGACGAATTCGCTGCCTATACCGTCTTTGATATGTTTTAAAAACTCGGGAGAGGTGTTTATTATCAATGCTGTAATTACCGCAAAAATCATATAAACCATTACAACGCCTATCAAGCCGCCCACAAGACGGTTGACAACGTTTATAGTTTTGTTTTTGGTAAGTAGTTTTGTTACAAGCAATGCCAACAAAATATATACTACCAAGATTACGACCAAAGCGATTATCATTGCTACTACTGCGCGGGTGTATTCGTTTTCGATTGATTTTTCAAACCACTTCTGTACATAGGGCGCGGCAGTAGCCGTTCCGATGGATACGACAAACACGCCCAAAACAGAGAAAAGCAATTTTAAAAACCCTTTAATTATGCCGAAAACGATACCCAGCACAACGGCGGCTAAAATTATATAGTCAAGTACATTCATATTTTTATTATATCCTATATCTGCGTTTTGTCAACTCATATTAACATAGGTTTAGGTCTGAAACGGCAAAGATACAGTTTGTAAAGTACCATATAACGAAGTCCAAGTAAATTGTATGTATGCGAACTACAAAGTTTAAATAATTGTCCTTTCCGCTTTATTACGAGAGCGAGTGCGTTCGCACGAGCGACAAAGTTCAAATAAACTCAACCTTGTGATACCGAGAGCGAGTGCATTCGCAACTAAAACAATCTGCAACAAGCGTAGCGCAGTGAAGCCGTTTTTGTGTAAATACACGAGCGACAAATTTTAAATAATGTTCCTCCGCTTTATGATAGGAGCGAGTGTGTTCGGCTTTTTTGACTATGAACGCAAGTGAATCGGAATAAAAAGCGGAATGCACGAGCGACAATTACGCCTCGCGAAGCGCGAAGTTAAAACGGATACACACGAGCGACTTACATTTTGTACGGCGTTTCAATACCCAATAGCGACAGACCCTTGCGTAACGTAACGGCTGTGGCTTCGACAACCGTCAGCCGTGCGTTTTGTTCGGATAAATTATCGGACAGTACGCGGTGCGCAATATAAAACCTGTTAAATGCTTGCGCTATGTCTATAAGCAAACCGGAAATCAAACTCGGTTCGTATTTGTATGCCGCGTCCTTGACCGTTTCGGGAAACGCTTTAAGCAGTTTGCACAGTCTAAGAGTTTCGATATTATCCAAAGCGCGGATATCGTGCGCTATACGCGTAAACCGAGACATACCCGACTTTTCTATAATAGAATTACACCTTGAACAAGTATATTGCAAGTACGGAGCAGTTTCTCCGTCAAAATTCAACACCCTGTCAAAAGTAAAAGTGATATCCTTAATTTTGCTGTTTTCGAGAGCGGAAAACAGTACTGCGCCCACACCAACCTGTTCGGCAACTTTTTCTTTGTCTTCCAAATCGGGGTTTTTGGCAATTATCGTTTCGAGAGATTTAGAAACGGCTTTGTTTATTACGTCGCGTAAAAGCACTACGTTACCCTTACGCGTAGACATTGCGCCGTCTTCCAAACTTACCATACCGTAAGCAACGTGAACAAGGTCTTTTGCCCAAGGCAGTCCTGCAAGTTCAAGTACTTTGAAAAATTGTTTAAAGTGCAAGTTTTGCTGATATGCAACTACATACAGACACTTATCGAAGTTGTATTCGTTTTTGCGCCAAACTGCGGCGGCAATATCACGAGTGGCGTACAAACTGCTTCCGTCGGCTTTCACAAGCAGACAAGGAGGCATATCGTAGTCCTTTAAATCCACTATCTGCGCGCCTTGACTTTCGGTAATCAAACCTTTTTCTCTTAGCATATTTAGCGGCGCGTCCATTTTGTCGTTATAGAAACTTTCGCCGTTCCAACTGTCAAAATTTACGTTTAGACGCTTGTAAATCTCCTTGACGTCGTTTAAAGTTATTTCTTTGAACATTTCAAAAAGACTTTTTGCTTCTTCGTCGCCCTGTTCGATTTTAACAAACCATTGACGTGCCTGTTCGGTCAATTCGGGCTTGTCAGCTTCTTCTTGATGGAACTTAACATACAAACGCTGTAATTCGGCAACGCCCTCACGCTGTACTTTGTCATAATCTCCCCACAACTTGTACGCAACTATCATTTTGCCGAATTGCGTACCGTAATCGCCCAAATGATTGATGCCGACCACATTGTAGCCCAAAGCCTTGTAAATTTTGTACAAACTACTGCCTATCGCCGTAGTTGACAAATGTCCTATATGGAAAGACTTACAGATATTTACCGAACTGTAATCGATACATACCGTTTTGCCCTGTCCGACGGTATCGTTGCCGTAGTTTTCTTCTTGGCTTAAAACTTCTCCTATAACGTCGGTAATAAATTCCTTGCGGTTTATAAAAAAGTTTAAGTAACCGTTGACGGCTTCTGCCTTAACTATATCTTCGTCGCAAGTTATTTCTGCCGCAAGTTTTTCGGCAATGGCAACGGGCGACATACGCATAGTTTTTGCCAATTTAAAACAAGGAAAAGCGTAATCGCCGAAATTGTCGTCGGCTGTTTCGGTTATATACGAAACTAACTCCGCTTTTTCAAGCGGAGCATTGATTTTGTTTGCAATAATTTGTTTGTAATCTTTCAAAATTTTCTCCTATCAGAAATTCGTAACGCGTAATATGACGCGTTACGAATTTGCTTACATTATTCTGCCGCTTCGCCGTCTGTTTCTATTTCATCGGCAACGGGGCTTTCGGAAACGCACACGACTTGCGCTTCGCCTTTAAACTTCATAACTCTTACGCCCATAGTGTCGCGTCCGATTTTAGAAACGTCTTTGGCTCTTATGCGGATTACTATTCCATTATCGGCAATAAGCATTACGTCATTTTCGGGGTTGATAAGTTTTAGATTTACAAGTTTGCCCGTCTTTTTGTTAAATACGCCGGCTTTAATACCTTTACCTGCGCGGGATTGCAGACGGTAATCGATCAAATCGCTGCGTTTGCCGTAACCGTTTTCGGTAACGGTAAGTACTTCTAGTCCGTTGCGGGCAATTGCCATATCTACAACGTAATCGCCCTTGTCGAGTTTAATAGACCTGACGCCTTGCGCCTCGCGTCCCATAGGACGGACTTCTTCTTCGGCAAAACGGATACACTTACCCTCGTGGCTTGCCATTAAGATTTCGTCATAACCCGTAGTCATATCTACGCCGATAAGTTCGTCGTCATCGACAAGCGAAATGGCAATTTTACCCGTTTTGCGGATAGACTCGAATTCCGTAAGATTTGTCTTTTTGATAAGTCCGTTACGCGTTGCCATAATAAGGTTGCCGCGCGAATCTTCCTTACGGGGGATAACCGCGGTTACCTTTTCGCCGTTATCTAGTTGCAATATGTTAACTATTGCTCTGCCTCTTGCAGTACGCTCTGCTTCGGGCACCTCGTATCCCTTTATGCAATACACTTTACCGCGGTTTGTAAAGAACAGCAAATCGTCGTGAGTGTTTGTGATAAACATATTTTCGACAAAGTCTTCTTCGCGCGGTTTGTGCGCCGTTACGCCCTTGCCGCCGCGTTTTTGCGTGTGGTATTCGGTTATAGGCAGACGTTTAACGTATCCTAAATGCGTCATAGAAATTACAACGTCTTCCTTTTCGATAAGGTCGCCTATGTCTATTTCCGAATAGTCCGTGCAAATTTCCGTCTTACGCGGTTCGCCGTATTTGTCGCGGATTTCGCCCATTTCGGAAACGATGATATCCGACACTCTCGCGGGCTTTGCCAAAATGTCTTTTAAATCCTTAATCAAAGCGTCGAGTTCTGCAAGTTCCTGTCTCAAACTCTCTACTTCCAAATGGGTTAAACGCGACAGTTTCATTTCGAGAATAGCGTTTGTTTGGCGTTCGGATAATTTGAATTCTTTCATCAAAGCAGCCGCCGCCGACTGCTTGTCTTCGCTGCTCTTGATTATTGCTATTACTCTGTCGATATTATCAAGCGCAATTACCAAGCCCTCGATAATATGGTATCTGTCTTCCGCCTTTTCCAAATCGAATTTGGTACGGCGTACAATAACTTCTCTTTGGTGGTCGATATAATGCGTCAAAATTTCTTTCAGCGACATTATTCTCGGTTCGCCGTCTGCAAGCGCAAGCAACGTTATACCGTCGGAAACTTGAAGTTGCGTATGCTTAAACAGCGTATTAAGTACAACTTGCGCGTTAGCGTCGCGTTTCAATTCGAATACGATACGCATACCGTGTCTGTCGCTTTCTTCGCGGATATCGGAAATGCCTTCGATACGCTTATCCTTTACCATACCCGCAATATTTTCGACAAGTTTTGCCTTGTTTACTTGATAAGGCAATTCTGTAACTATTATGCGCTGACGTCCGTTGTGTTCTTCAATATCGGTCTTTGCCCTTACTAAAATACTGCCCTTACCCGTTTTGTACGCATTACGGACGCCTACGCGCCCCATCATTATACCGCCCGTCGGGAAATCGGGAGCAGGGATAATCTTCATAAGTTCTTCGACGGTAATATCGGGATTGTTTAAAACCGCAATTGCACCGTCGATTACTTCACCGAGATTGTGAGGCGGGATATTTGTTGCCATACCTACCGCGATACCGTCCGCACCGTTTACCAACAAGTTGGGGAAACGACTGGGAAGAACTGTCGGCTGCATTAAAGTATTGTCGAAGTTGGGATAGAAATCAACGGTGTTTTTGTCGATTTCTCTTAACATTTCTGAAGCTATTTTAGAAAGTCTTGCTTCGGTATAACGTTGAGCCGCCGGAGGGTCGCCGTCGACAGAACCGAAGTTACCTTGACCGTCAACTAACGGACAACGTATAGAAAAGTCCTGCGCCAAACGCACCAACGCTTCGTAAACGGCAGAATCTCCGTGAGGATGGTATTTACCCAAAACGTCGCCGACGATACGCGCGCATTTACGGTACGGCTTGTCATTATATAAGTTCAGTTCGCCCATAGCGTAAAGTATACGTCTGTGTACCGGTTTTAAGCCGTCGCGAACATCGGGAATAGCACGGGAAACGTTAACCGCCATTGCGTAAGCAATAAACGATTTTTTCATTTCCTCTTCCATTTTAACTACTTTGACGTTAGTTTTATCTAACGCTTCTACATAATCTATTTGATGATTTTCCGGTTGTTTTGCCATAGTAATTTCTCCTATACATCCAACTCATCGACGAGTTTCGCATTCTCTACTATAAACTCGCGTCTTAACTCGGGCTGATCTCCCATAAGCAACGATACTATCTCGTCGGCTTCGTAGGCATCCTCCATTGTAACCTGCAACATTGTGCGGCTTGCGGGATTCATTGTTGTCGTCCAAAGTTGTTCGGCGTTCATTTCGCCCAAACCTTTGTAACGGGAAACTTCCGTTCCCTTTGTGCCGATTTGCGCCAAAACTCTGTCTCTTTCGTCATCGTCAAAAGCGTAATATTCCTGCTTGTTCTTCGTTATCTTGTAAAGAGGCGGTTGAGCTATATAAACGTGTCCTTTTTCGATAAGCGGACGCATAAAGCGGAAAAAGAACGTTATGAGCAAAATTCTTATGTGGCTTCCGTCTACGTCGGCATCGGTCATACAAATTATACGGTCGTAACGGAGTTTGCTTTCGTCAAAGTCGTCGGATATGCCGCAGCCGAATGCCGTTATCATAGATTTTATTTCTTCGTTTTCAAGCGCCCTTGCAAGACGCGCCTTTTCTACGTTCAAAATTTTACCGCGCAACGGCAAAATTGCCTGAAACCGTCTGTCGCGTCCTTGCTTTGCAGTACCGCCTGCCGAGTCGCCCTCTACGATGTATATTTCGCAGTGCTTGGGGTCTTTATCCGAACAGTCGGCAAGTTTGCCCGGTAATGACGCGCTTTCGAGTACTCCCTTACGGGTGAGTTCTCTTGCACGTCTGGCGGCGTCTCTTGCACGCTGAGCGGTTACCGATTTTAAAACGAGTTCTTTTGCTTCCTTAGGATTTTCTTCCAAAAAGGTTGCAAGTTCGTCGCCTACTACACGCGCAACGGCAGTACGCATTTCGCTGTTTCCGAGTTTTGTCTTTGTTTGTCCTTCGAATTGCGGATTTTCGAGTTTGACTGAGATGATAGCGACAAGTCCTTCACGGACATCTTCGCCGGAAAGTTTTTCCGATTCTTTAAGCAGATTGTACTTGTGTCCGTAATCGTTGATTGCCTTTGTCAAAGCCGCTTTAAAACCGTCCAGATGCGCGCCGCCTTCTTCGGTATTGATGTTGTTTGCATAAGCGTGAACAACTTCGTTATAACTGTCGTTAAACTGCAACGCTACTTCTATTTCTCCCTCTTTTACCGATTTGTCTATATAAAGAGGGTTTGAAAAAATCGTATTGCGCGAACGGTTGTAATTTTCGACGAATTCTGCCAAACCGCCCTCGTAGCAGAAAGTTTCGTTACGTTTGCGGCTGTCGCGGTCGTCCTTTAATACAATGGTTATACCCTTGTTAAGATACGCGACTTCGCGCAATCTGTTTTTTAAACGTTCGTACTCCCACTCGCAAGTTTCAAATATTTCCGAATCGGGCATAAAAGTAATTTTCGTTCCCGTTCTGTCGGCATCGTCAACGACTTTGAGTCTTTCTTCCGGCACGCCTCTGTGGTATTTTTGGTAATGGTGTTTGCCGTCCTGATCGACTTCGACAATCAGCCATTCGGATAACGCGTTAACGCAGGACATACCTACGCCGTGCAGTCCGCCGCTGATTTTGTAACCGCCGCCGCCGAATTTACCGCCTGCGTGCAATTTTGTCAAACACAGTTCGACAGCCGACACTCCTTCTTTCTTGTGTATTCCGCAAGGAATACCGCGCCCGTCGTCTTCGACGGTTAGAGAACCGTCTTCGTTTACCGTTACATAAATGTTACTGCAATAGCCCGCAAGCGCTTCGTCAATAGAGTTATCGACAATTTCGACTGCCAAGTGATGCAACCCCTTGACGTCCGTGGAGCCTATGTACATTCCCGGTCTTTTGCGTACAGGTTCAAGTCCTTCCAAAACCTGTATTTGCTCTTCAGAATAACCGACGTTTTTTGCCGCCATAATTTACTCCTTTTAATAAAATATTTGTTTTGACCACGATTTTTAAAATATCTTGTCTGTCAAAAAAAGTTATTATCGACGCTTTTAAAACTAAAGCGCATAATACGCATTGTTTCCACAAAAAAATATTTAGAAAAACACCGTCGTCCGATTGTTTTTATTATACCATACAATATTATATTTGTACACTTTTTAAAAACATTTTCTGAAACAATTTCTTTTTTACGGGCGTTAAATCGCCCTATTTCGGCAAAATGGTATAAACTTGAATAGGGTGTCGTTTTTGACGAATTCCGCTTAAATATTATTTTAACGCTTTTATTGAATTTTGAATATATGTTTGGATAATTCGTTTACAAACACTTGTGCAATACTGCGCAACAGTTGTAAACCGCTTTAAATTGTGTTATACTGAATATATGATAGTTACCGAAATATCCGTTTGCAATCTGCGCAATCTTGCAGAACAAACGGTCAAGCCGTCCTACAAACTCAATATTTTTACGGGAGACAACGCGCAAGGGAAAACCAATCTTGTTGAAAGCGTTTATTTGTGCTGTCTGGGTAAAAGTCCGCGTACCGATAAAGATAAAGATTTAATACGGTGGAATGAAGAAAATGCCTATGTCAAAGTAAAATACAAGTGCCGCTACGGCGACGGAGATATTTGCATTGCTTTTCGCGCCGACGCAAAAAAACAAATTTCCGTCAATTCGGTACCGATTACCCGAATGGGAGAATTGATGGGATACCTCAACTGTATTTACTTTTCGCCTAACGAAATAAAAATAATAAGCCAGTCGCCTGCGGAACGCAGACGGTTTTTGGATATAGACCTGTGTCAAACCGACAAAAACTATTTTTACAGTTTATCCCGTTACAACAAAGCGCTTATGCAACGCAATAACTTACTGAAACAAGCCCGAACTCTTGACGAAATTCAAGACTTGCTGTTTGTATGGAACAGCCAACTTGCCGAAGAAGGCGCAAAAGTCGTATTAAAGCGCAGAGCGTTTTGCGAAAAATTGAAGGTTTACGCCGCGCAATGTCATACTGCGCTTTCGGACGGTAAAGAAAATTTGACGGTGGAATACGTTACGCAAATTAAAGGCGACGATTACGAATCGACCGCTGTCGACTATATGCATCTATTAGACCAATCGGCAGAAAAAGACTTTCAGTTAAGGCACACTTCCGTCGGTTGCCAACGCGACGATATTTCATTAAAAATAAACGGTATCGACGTAAGAAGTTTCGGCAGCCAAGGTCAACAACGCACCGCGGCGTTAGCATTGAAGCTTGCGGAACTCAGCATAATAAAAGACATCATCGGCGAACGACCCGTACTGATTTTAGACGACGTTTTGAGCGAATTGGATTTGGACAGACAAAAACGCCTGTTGAACTTTGACGACGATTTACAAATACTGCTTACCACCGCCACAGAAATCGATGCCGATTTAATTAAAAACGAATGTAAGTATTTTACGATAAACAACGGAGTGTGTGAAGAAAAGATTTATTAGAAATATATTCTTCGATTATATTTGATGTAAAACACAAAGAAACTTCCCGCAAATTACGGGAAGTTTCTTTGTTTACGCGGACTAAAACGCAAAGCCGTTAACAGCGTTGAAGAAACTGCTGCCGGTATTAGTTGTTGTCGTTGTCGTAGTAGTTTGACCGTTGTTAAGACTGTTATTATTACAGCAACGGCAGTTATAATAACAATTTAACAGCATTATGACAAAGGCAATAATAAGTCCCGTCGTCAACGACAATTTGTTGTCTTTATCTAAAACGGCATACAACAGAAGCAAATAGAGCAAACTGGTTGAAATATTCATACAAATCCCCTTTGTTTTTACAAACTTTGTTTTTTTACTACAATATGCGACAACTTTCTCAAACGTGCATAATGTACCATTATCTTTGAAATAAAGTACAAGCCTTAATTATTCTATTTTCAAGGAGAAAGATTTATGCTTACCGCAACTCCGCAAGTATTGGACGACCTAGACTGTTATATGCCCGACGACGATACCGCCGCCAAAATCGCAAGATTTTTTGCTTTGCTTGCCGACCCGTCCCGTGTAAAACTGCTGTCTGCGCTTGCGATTTCTCCGCTTTGCGTAACGGATATGTCTAAAATTCTCAATATGAACCAAACGACCGTGTCCCACCAGTTACGCTTACTGCGCGATACCGACGTCGTCAAATGCGAAAGGCAAGGTAAAATTTTAAAATATAAAATTTCTAACCCTAAAATTAACGAGATTTTGCTTGTCGGCGTAGAATACTTAGGATACTGATCCGTTCCCCATAAGACTCATACAAATATATTTGCGTATTTACAATTTGCCGAGCGGAAAAAGCAATCGTTCGTATGTCTCTTACGCTTAGCCCCTATCGGAGCATACGCTTTAACAATTAAAAATTTTGTGTATAAACTGCACAAAGCTTTACAAAATTTTAAAATAGTTTTACAATACAAGCGACGATAATAAGGAGAAACAATTATGTATAAGAATATCGTTTTTGATATTTACGGCACGTTAATAGACATACATACCAACGAATATGAAATTTCAACGTGGCAGAAGCTTGCGGACACACTGGCGTTTTACGACGTCAATTACACAGCAGAAGAACTTAAAGAAGCGTATTTTATGAGCTGCGACCTTCAGATGAAAGCGGGAGAAAAAGAACACACTCATCCCGAAGTTGACATTGTAGAGGTGTTCCGTCATCTTTTTGAAAACAAAAACAAAAAAACAAGTAAAATTCTTGCCACCCATTTGGCGCAAGAATTCCGCGCATTCAGCACTGAAAGATTGCGTTTATATAACGGCGTAACCGAGACGTTGACCAAACTTAAAAAAGCCAAGAAAAAACTGTATATCGTTTCTAACGCTCAAAGATGTTTTACGCGTCCCGAACTTGTAAAATTGGGAATAGCGCGTTATTTTGACGGTATTATTTACTCGTCCGATTACAAATGCGCAAAGCCTTCGGCAGAACTATTTAAAGTTCTGTTTGAAAAATACAAACTTGACAAAAACGAAACGATATACATAGGCAACGATCCTCAAGCCGACGTTGACGGCGCGAAAAACGCAAAAATAGATTGCATTTGGATAAGAACAAATTTAACCGACCCTGACGCAAAACCGCGCTTTGCGCCGAAATATACTATCAGCGACGGCAATTTCGCAGAAATCAGTTCGATTCTCTTAAAATAAATAAGTAATACTTGTAAAACCCCGATTGATAAAAAATCGGGGTTTTTCGTTGGTAAATCTCATTATTCCGTGAAATTATATTATAATATATATAAATAATACCTGTTTACGATTGACTTTACTAAATTTCTCGGTTAAAATATGCTTGAAAATATTTGGTTTTAATGTTTTTTTCGGAGGAAAATATGTCAACTAAAGAAAACACAGCACCTACCAAAAAACGTCTGTGGTCAGCTAACAGTCAACGCATAATGTTAATAGTAATTATCGTATGCGTAGTAATTTGCGCCGCTTTGTTTAGCTTTTTGGGCGTACACATGACTAATACCAGTAATAACGCGCTTGACCTTATAGGCGGAAATACTATGAAAGAGACAAACTACCAGTTTTCTAAACGTTTTGAAGCGATTATGGAACAACGTCTCCAAATGGTAGAAGCTTTAATCAAGGATTATTCTCCAAACGACCCCGAATACCGCAAAGCATTAGAAGCAAGCGCCAAAAACCGCGGTTTTTCTAATCTTGCATTCGTGCGTATTACAGCTACGGGCGAAAACGATCCGTTGATTTCCGACCCCAAAAAAGGACGGGAAATCGATTGTATTTACGGCAATTTTGTTTCCACCGACCCCAAATCTTTCCGATTATCTATTTTGAGCCGCGAATCTAAAGTTGCAGTCGGTACGGAATTGCATACAGATAATACTGCGGGAGAAGACCTTGTACTGTTTAGTGTTCCTACGGATTTATATGAAATGCCCAGCGGAGAAAAGAGTATGGCTCTTATTGCCGGCGTCAGCAATAGCGATTTTGTAAAAATGCTCAACCTTGAGAACGACGCTTCTTATCAAAATGTCGACGCCTACATTATACGTAAAGACGCTTCGTTTGTTTTAAATGGAGACGTAGACGCTTCGTCATACAAAGATTTTGATTCGTTATTAACTCAAAAATTTCCTAGCGACGATATTAAAACGGTATTGCAAGAGTTAAGCGACAAAATGAACAATAATTCAAAAACTAACGACAACGACAGCAAACAGACAAATGCAGTTTATTCAAAAATATTGCACGTTAATGACAAACACATTTATATGTACTGCAATAAGTTGGAACTGTCGGAATGGTATCTGGTATCGTTGACAGACAATTCCGACTTGAATTCGGTAATCGGCCAATTAAACAACCAATGGGCAACAATGATTATCATTGCGGTTGTAGCGATATTTTTAATTTTGATAGCAATATTCGTTTTGTACAATCACTTTAACAGACGGACGCTAAGACAACTGGAACACGCCCGCGCCGAAGCGTTGGACGCAAGCAAAGCAAAAAGCGAGTTTTTGTCGAATATGTCGCACGACATACGCACGCCGATGAATGCCATTGTCGGAATGACCGCGATAGCAAGATCTAATATCGACAATCCGCAGCAAGTTAAAGACTGCCTCAAAAAGATTGCTATTTCAAGCAAACATTTGCTTGGACTTATTAACGACGTTTTGGACATGTCTAAAATCGAAAGCGGTAAAATGACGCTTAATATGGAACAAATATCGCTGCGCGAAGTGTTAGACGGAATTACCACTATTGTCCAACCGCAAGTAAAAATAAAACGCCAGCACTTTAACGTTATTATTCATAACGTACAGCAAGAAAACGTTTATTGCGACAGCGTGCGTTTAAACCAAGTGCTTTTGAATCTCCTTTCTAACGCAATCAAATTTACGGGAGAAGAAGGAACAATCGAAGTACACTTTGAACAAGAATCTTCCCCTATCGGCGACGATTTTATACGCACTCGCATACGTGTTAAGGACAACGGTATAGGTATGTCTCCGGAATATCAAAAGAAAGTATTCGAATCTTTCTCGCGCGAAGATACCAAACGCGTACACCGTACAGAAGGTACAGGACTGGGAATGTCCATAACGAAATATATCGTAGATGCTATGAAGGGAACAATCGAACTTCACAGCGAGCAAGGCGTCGGAACAGAGTTCCGTATTACACTCGACCTTGAAAAGGCTATCATACCCGAAGAAGAAATGATCCTCCCGAACTGGAAGATGCTGATAGTAGACGATGACGAACAACTGTGCGAATCCACCGTTGCATCTCTAAAAGAAATCGGTATCGATGCCAAGTGGACGTTAGACGGCGAAAGTGCAATAGAAAAAACCGTCCAAGCACACAAAGCACGCAACGGTTTTGATATTATACTTATGGACTGGAAACTGCCCGGCATTGACGGTATTGAAGCGGCAAAGCAAATCCGCAAAAAACTGGGAGACGACGGTACGCCTATTTTACTTATCTCTGCATACGATTGGAGCGAAATCGAAGAAGAAGCAAAGGCGGCAGGTATTTGCGGATTTATCAGCAAACCGCTGTTCAAGTCGACTTTATTCTATGGATTGAAACAATTTGCCGACGGAACGGAAGCAACTCATTCGGAAAACAAAACGCCCGTTAAAAAAGTCAATCTCGAAGGAACCCACGTATTGCTTGCAGAAGATAACGATTTGAACTGGGAAATCGCCGAAGCACTACTTGAAAGCGTAGGCATCACCTGCGACCATGCTGAAAACGGACAAATCTGCGTAGATATGCTCAACAATTCTAAACAGGGAACATACGCGGCAATACTAATGGATATAAGAATGCCCGTTATGAACGGTTACGAAGCAACGGCGGAAATAAGAAAACTTAACCACCCCGACAAAGATTTGCCGATTATAGCGATGACTGCGGACGCATTTGCCGACGATATGAAAAAGTGTTTGGAATGCGGAATGAATGCACATATTGCAAAACCTATCGATATAGAAATTGTTCAAAACACCTTGGCAAAATATATTAAAAAATAAAACAGCATAAAAAATGCCCCGAAATTATCGGGGCATTTTTTTGATTGTTTTGCAATCGACACATCAAAAAATAACCGCGCTCTAAAAACGCGCGGTTCTTTAAATCATTTAAATGCTTCTTGTGCAAACTGTTGAAATTCGTCCAAAGTCATCTTGTCTTCCGCAAGCTTTTTAAACTTGTCGTTAAATGTATCTATCATACGGCAAGATATATTTATCATATAATGGCATACTTTTTCGCTGATTATGCTTTCCATAAACGGCACTACCAATTTAAACGCAATATATCCGTCGCTGATATCCATTTCAAAACTTCCGTTAAGCATTGCCCAGTTTGCTATTATTACCGCTTTTGTCATAATATCTATACGATCCATAGGCGCAGAAAAAGGCATTCCCGATTTGAGATACATAACCGAACGTTCCGAATCTACTTTCATATACAACTTCATAGTAAGATCATCCCCCACGGCGGATGTCCTTACTATCAGATTTTCTTCTTCCTTGTTATAATTCCATTTCATATTGTCAAGCGTACTGCAAAGCGTATTGTACACTATTAAAGCTTCCGATTCTTTACTCATAAATATTTCTCCTTTTACAAGTTATTAACAGTGTAACACATAATCAAAGTATTTGCAAGGCGTTTTATTTGCGCTGTAAATTTGTTTGTGCTATAATAATGCGTAACGTTATTCAATAATATTAAAACGAATTTAAATTATGCAACAAAGAAAACTAATCAAAAACAAAATATACGGAGAAGAACGCGCTTTATACAATTTGCAAAACGCGACGCTTGAATGCTGCAAATTTGCAGGAAAAGAAGACGGCGAATCGGCATTAAAAGAATGCCGTAATTTTGATATACTCAACTGCAAATTCGAGCTAAGATATCCCTTATGGCACGGCACGGATTTTACCGTCAAACAAAGCGAATTTACCGAAACGTGCCGAGCGGCAATGTGGTACGATAATAACGCGGAATTACTAAACTGCACATTAAACGGAATAAAGGCTCTGCGCGAATGCAAAAATATTACTCTCTACGACTGTCAAGCCACCTCGCCGGAATTAGGCTGGAAATGCGACGGAATAACCCTGCTTCGCGGTAAGTATATTTCGGAATACTTTATGTTCGATTCCGATAATATCCGCTTGCAAAACGTCAATTTTAGAGGGAAGTATTCCTTTCAGTATACTAAAAACGTAGAAATAGTCGACAGCGTACTGGACACCAAAGACGCCTTTTGGCACGCCGATAACGTCGTCGTGAAAAACAGCACCGTCAAGGGAGAATATTTAGCGTGGTATTCTCAAAACGTTACGTTTATTAACTGCCGTATTATCGGAACGCAACCTCTTTGCTACTGCAAAAACTTGAAACTTATTAACTGCACTATGACGGATTGCGACCTTGCTTTTGAATATTCCGACGTGCAAGCAGACATTGCCGGACAAATAGATTCTGTTAAAAACCCTTTATACGGCGAAATTGTTGCCGACGCAATAGGCAAGATAGTACGCGAACAGTCGGTTATGAAAAATAACTGTAAAATAACGTTACGGCAAAAATAAAATTATCTCAGATACTAAAAACCTCCGTTTTGGTAAATAATTTAGACGGAGGTTTTTTATTATGAAATGCTATTCTTGCAATAACGATATAGACGTCAACAATTACTGTATTTGTACAAAGTGCCGCAAGCAGACCTGTCCGAGCTGCGCCGAAAAAAACGCATATATATGCTCTCAGTGCGGCGGCGACATTGCCTATCTGTCGTAAGTACACACCACTTTAAAACATTTTGCGTTATTGCCGCGTCTTAAAGCAAACGGCAAAGTATACCGTCAAAACTTTGAGATATTTTTAAATTGCGCTAACAGTAAGCGCATTTGCTTATTAAACGCAAACTAAAACGCCGCAAATTTTGAAATCGCTTTTAATCGGGCGGTATTATAACCGTTAAACAAATTCGTCTGCGATATTTACGATATCGCCTGCGCCCAAAATAAGCAGTAAATCGTTTGCGGTTACGGTATTTAAAA
The DNA here is from genome assembly GCA_947053925.1 of uncultured Clostridia bacterium. GTDB lineage: Bacteria > Bacillota > Clostridia > Christensenellales > CAG-314 > Fimimonas. The sequence continues at coordinate 93,751 of CAMRUG010000001.1, read as the reverse complement.
CAATGTTTTTTGCTTCGCTAAAATTGTCGGCGTAACAGGCATTAACGCCCATATCGCGGGCACGGCGTGAAAGACGTTCGGAATCTATTCCGCCAATGGGCATTTCTCTCGCGGAATAAACGGGCAAGTAAATTACTTTGTCAACGCCTTTAAAGCACTGGGCAAACCTGTCAAAAAAGGCTTGCGTACGTGAATATGTATGCGGTTGAAACAGACAAATAACTTTACCTTTTGTTACGCTTTGGGCGGCGGAGATCGAACACTCTATTTCTGTAGGATGATGGGCGTAATCGCAGATAATCTTGCATATTCCCTCTTTTTCCGTCCAACGTCTGTCTACCCCGTCAAAAGACGATAATGCTTCAAGCGTTTTATTGGTAGGCAAATTTAAGATATTTGCAACCGCAAGGGCGGCAAAAGCGTTAGTTACGTTATGTTCGCCCACTACGTTTAACTGCGTTTTACCTAAACATACTCCGTTTTGTTTAATTTCAAATTGCGGCTTACCTTCTACCGTTTTTAAATTTTCCGCAACGACGTCGTCGTAAAAAACCCTTTTTCTTTCGGTCCTTAAAAATGAGAGTTTTTTCGGAAGAACTACACTTCCGCCGTTATCGGTATTGTTAATAAACCGTTCAAACGCATTAAAAATATCCTGCTCGTCTTTATAACAATCCGGATGATCAAATTCGGCATTTACGCAAACGCAAATTGTCGGATTTAAATTTAAAAAACTGCGGTTAAATTCGCACGCTTCCGCAACAACGATATCGTTACCGTAGTAAAAATTGTTGCCGTGATAAACGCCGCCTATAAACGCGCAATGAGAGACGCCGCAACAAACGAGTATTTCGTGAATCATCGCGGTAACGGTTGTTTTTCCGTGAGTTCCGCATACGGCTATGCGCGTTTTAAAACTGTTAAAAATTGCACCGAGCATTTGTTCGCGTAAAACTACGGGAATGTTCCGCTTTTTTGCTTCGACAATTTCTTCGTTATCGTTATGCACGGCAGACGTATGCACTACCATATCCGAATTGCCGACATTTGAGTTTTGGTGTCCTATGTATATTTTAATACCCAGATCGCTCAACTGTTCGGTTCTGTCGTTTTGCTGTCTGTCGCTGCCTGTAATACAGTAGCCCTTTTTGTGTAAATATTGAGCCATACCGCTCATACCGATACCGCCGATTCCTACAAAATGTATGCGGCGGGGAATATCTTGAAATTTCATACTGTAATATATGAAACCCCGTTGCAAAAAGTGTTTTTGAAATTTACTATAATTACTACTGAATTTTTGACTGTTTATTTATTCTATCTTTCAACTGCCGAAGTTGAAAATTGAGATGTTTCAAAAAGCGTTGATACAAACTTAAACCGCTTGCTAAATATTAAAATTTTATATAAGAATTATTTGCAGACTTATTTTCAACCGTTATTGACTATGATAAAAAACAAACACTTTGAAACGCTTTTAATGCGGATTATTTAAAGTAAAACAAACTTACGATTGTTTTTACCAAACTTAGTTTAAACCGACAAAAGAAACAGTCTGGGTACTTTTATCTTTGCGTTTAACCGCCTATAAATAAAAATTGTCATCGCTTAACAGCGGCTCGACAATTTTTGTTGCGTAAGGTCGACAAGAAAAATTGTCTTCGCTTAAAGGCAGAACAATGTTTAGCGAATTTTAAGTTAAAAACACATTACTTGTTTCTGTACACGCAATGTTAGGTTTTAATATTGCAAACGGTGATTAACAATCTTTGTTGCAAAGGGCGACAAGAAAAATTAAGGCGTCGGAATTGCCGACGCCTTAGATAGAAATTATTATACAATTTTTTGATCGAACAGTATCAACGCCGCGTTTATCAAAAAGATAACTCCTGCGACTATACACATAACGTCGATGAGCGCAAATTTAGAAACAACAAGCACTATCCCTATAACGGTGATGACGATAGGCGAAAGCAGCGATTTTATACCGTTTTTGTAATTATTGATAATATCTATTACGCCTTTTATTATTAAAAGCACGCCGAATATCAACAACACCCATTCGGCAATAGTCCAACCGCAAACGAGAATTACTACGCCAACAGCCGTTTCGACCGCACCGCGCGTCCAGTTGTTCTTTATCAAATCGTAAATACCCATTGCTACAAACAAAACGCCTATAACGGTAAACAATATCCCCAATGAGCCCGACCTTAATGCAATAAGCAAAATGCCTATTACAGCATACAAAACACAATTAACTATATTATTAGCAGACAAATTCAATTTGTTATTTGCCATAGTAAATTTATCTCTCCTTAATCAGATTTGCCTTATTATACTACCAATCGAGCAAAAATGTCAATAAAACTACTATTTTGTACGGCTATCTGAAAACAATCGCTATTGACACATACCGCTAAATATTGTATAGTAATTATCAACAAACATACCGATTTGAATACGGTGTAATTTTGCAATATTGCAAAATTATAGCGGTAACTGTCGGATTGAGTTTAATGTAAAATACGTTTTAAGGAGACCATAATGACTGCACAAAACGATACGGTTGAAAACATACAGCCGCAAAACAACAATAATAAAGACCGCAAACCGCTTTCTAACGGGCAAAAAGCCGCGCGCATTACTGCAATAGTTGCAGGAGGATTAGTCGGCTTATTTTTGCTTACCGTTATAATTTATCTATTGTACGTTGTGTGCGACTATCACCGTTTAGACGACAATATTGCGCTGGAAGTTACAAACAATAATTCGGCAACTATATCGTCAGCCGATACGCACACTATTATTACTTACAACGTCGGCTTTGGCGCGTACAGTCCCAATTACACGTTTTTTATGGATACGGGCACAATGAAAGACGGAACGCCCACGCAAGGCAAATACGGCAAAGCGATATCTAAGGAAGACGTCGTAAAGAACATTAACGGTGCAGCAAATATTATAAAAGAGCATAACCCTGATTTTGCAATTATTCAGGAAGTAGACTACGACTCGACACGCAGTTACAAAGTTGACCAACGCGTAGCGTTTTCGACGCTCGACGGTTATGCTTCTACCCTTGCAATAAATTATCACAGCAGTTATCTGTTTTATCCGTTTAACGACCCGCACGGCAAAAACAATGCGGGCATTATGACGCTGAGTAAATACAACATACAAGACAGCACGCGTTACGCTTTTCCCATTGCGGACGATTTTTCTAAGTTTACCGATTTGGACCGTTGTTTTGCCGTTACGCACATTCCTACGGAAAACGGAACGTTATCGGTTATTTCGCTGCATATGTCGGCATACGACGAAGGCGGCGTTATCCGCAAAAAGCAAGCCGAGTTGCTTAAAACAGTATTAGAACAGGAATACGCAAAAGGATACTATGTTATTGCGGGCGGCGACTTTAATCAGGACTTGATAGGCAACTTGGAAAAATTCCCCAGTAACCAAAAAGTTCCCGCGTGGGTAAGCACCTATGACCAAAAGGATATTCCCGAACATTTTGCCATTGTTGCAGACAACAATTCGAGCGTGGGTTCTTGCCGCGGCGCAGACGTTATATGGGAACGCGACAAAGACTACACCTGCGTAATAGACGGTTTTATAGTATCGGATAATATCGAGATTGAACGTATAGAAATAATCGACACCGACTTTGCATATTCCGACCATAACCCCGTAAAACTGACCTTTAAACTTAAAACGGTGTAACTATTACAAGAAAACTTTATAAAAAATTACAATCCGCTTTCAAATTAAACAAGCAAGAGATTTCGGACTTTTACCGACACGGTTTGGAGCAATCTCCGCAAATGCTCATAAACCTATTGATAAAACGGATACGACTGTTTGACGATAAAATGGTCATCATATACAATACACCCAAAACATTGAACCTTGACAAAAGTCAAGGTTTTTCTTTTTATGACAACAATGTTAACTACCAGATATATATGCAGAATATGAAACAGCCGAGAATGATAGACTTTCACTTAATAATGAAAATTTAAGCAAATAACGCGATATTCCACGTTCCGCTTGACGCGAGCCTCGCAGGAGCGTGTGTATAGGCAAACAAGGGCGAAACGCGCCCCCACGACCGCCTATTTTTGTTTCGCAGTCAATCTATAAAAAAGCGTTACTGCTCCTGAACCTGTCAAATTAGAACGGTTAATAAAAATCTTTCCATCTTTTTCTGTTATTAAAGAATATCGCTTTGACGGTGCTACATCAAAATAATTTGCATTATAGACGACTTTACCCATAAAACCTTTTTCACATAATACTTTTTGTATTTACATAGTAACTCCATTATTGCTATTGATAAATAAGAACCTAAACCGAGATATTCTATTTAGGTTCTTACTGGCAGAGGCCGAGGGATTCGTCCAAAGCGAAGCGCAGGGTAAGCGTAGTGAAACGGAGCGCTACATTATTTCGCTATCACACAGTTGCAGCCAACACAGTGGCAAGTGCCAAGGGAACAGCAAAAAGGAACACATAAATTTGTGTTCCTTTTGTTGTGGACTAATGCCGAGCCACGTCGTTGGCGGAGGCTGAGGGATTCGAACCCCCGTGGGCTTGCACCCAAACGGTTTTCAAGACCGCCTCGTTATGACCGCTTCGATAAGCCTCCGTATATTTAATTAAAGTTTGTTTTAGCAATTACCAACAAAAAGGTTAACTGACTTTAACCAGCGGTCGGCGTTCGCAACTCCGTTGCTCGGCTAAAGACCGCTTCGCTCGCTTGTGGCTCTGCCACAGATACCGTCGATTACTGCGTTACAATTTACAGGCTATTGCCGCTGTTTTATTGCTTATAATATTTGTTTTTCTAAAATCAGAAATGTATAACAGTACTTTTAATAATTCCGTTAACATTGATTATACAAAACAGTTCTAACATACTGTTTTATATCTGCTTGTCAGATTATTGTTCTGCAACCGTATTTAGCATAAATTTTCATCACAAATTTCTTTGCTTTACAATGTTACACTAATTTATATTTATTGTCAATAATATTTTGTATTTTGCATTAGTTACAACCGTTGCAAAATAAAAATGTATTGGATAAAATTCATAGAAAACTGTTCTACTCTCCCATTTTAACTATTTGTCTGCCATTTTCAGCAAATTTTTCAAATAGACTTTTACTAAATCCATTTTTATTCACAAATGATAATTTTTACTGCACACAAATTTATCAATCTGTAATTAAATCTAGTAAAATTTGTTGAAAATTTATTTACTTTGTGCTACTATAGTTAAGTACTCGTAAGGGAGTAGTTCGCTATAAAATATAGTTGTCTTGCCTACATTATGGAGTAGACCAGGTTAGACATTGAAGAACGAGACTTATGCTGACGTTTCAGTTGGTGTAAGGTCTCGTATTTTTTTACCGCTACGCACTACCGTCGTACACATTTTGTTACAACAAAAGGATAAAAGTATGAAAGATATTGTCGAATTGTTAAACGGTTTAATACAAAACTGGCACCCTGCCTTGCAGATAGCAATGTATGTTGTCGGGCTTGCACTGGGCGTGTTTTGCTTAGTCAAGTTCTGCGATATTTTTGTAGACTCATCTAGCACAATAGCAAAAAAACTCAAAATTTCTCCGCTTATTATCGGATTAACAATTGTTGCAATGGGCACGTCCTTGCCTGAACTTGCAGTTTCCGTTTCGGACGCAATTCAGTGCATTGCCGAAAACCAAAATGCAAACGTCGCAATAGGCAACGTAATCGGCTCTAATATTTGCAATATTTTGCTAGTGTTGGGTATATCCGTTACGTTTACCCCCATTGCAGTGAGAAAAAACGTAAGCCGCCGCGAAATGCCTATTTTACTTGGCGCAACCGCTATCGTTGTTTTGTTTGTAGGCTTGTTCGGGCTTAACTCTGCGGCAGACATTAACGACCTTGCAATAACCCGCTGGGAAGGCATTATTTTAGTAGTCTTGATGATAGCCTATATGACTTACGTTATAGTTATGGCAAAAAAACACCCCGAACAAATAGAAACGGAAAACGACAACGAAGAAGTTAAAAGCAAAGAAATGCCTTTGTGGAAGGCAATTATTCTTGTAATCGTCGGCGCGGTAGGCATAATTTTAGGCGGACAATTTGTTGTGTTCGGCGCAAAAGGCTTGGCTTTAAAGGGCGCTTCGGCAATGCATCTGGATGCAGACTTGGCAGAGTCGATAGTTGGACTTACTATCGTTGCCGTAGGCACATCTCTGCCGGAACTTGTAACAAGCGCAATTGCCGCAAAAAAGGGCGAAAACGAAATCGCTTTGGGTAACGTTATAGGCAGCAACCTGTTTAATATGCTGTTTGTAATGGGTATTGCCGCAACCGTAAATCCGCTTACAACAGGCAGTCAAGTTTTAATTGACGCTTTGGTAATGCTTGCCGCAACCGCTTTGCTGTTTGTATTTGCATTAAAAGGAAAGTTAAAAAGAGCGCACGGCATTTCGTTACTGTGCATATACGTTGTATATTTGACATATTTAATATTACGCACGGTTTTCGGTTGGAGTTTTTAGTTTATGTGGTGGAAAATAATACTGTCAAGTTTGTTTCTCGGCATAGGATTGGCAATGGACGCTTGTGCCGTTTCTATGACCAACGGGCTGAACGAGCCGAAAATGAGAAACGGCAAGGCAGTGCTTATTGCGTTTATGTACGCGTTTTTTCAAGCCTTAATGCCGATGATTGGCTGGACGTGCGTAACGCTTGTTGTAGATAAATTTACCGCATTTACTAAATATGTGCCCTATATTGCTTTTGTTTTACTTGCAATAATTGGCGGCAAAATGCTTTACGACGGAATAAAAGAAATACGCTCGGAAAAGAACGCGGCGCAAGAACAATCCACAACCGATATTGTTGACAAACAACAAACAAAAACCGTAAAAAAGTTGACTTTTGCTGCGCTGTTGTTACAAGCGTTGGCAACATCCGTAGACGCGCTGTCCACGGGTTTTTCATTGTCGGAAATTGCAGGAAGCAGTGTTTGGGTGGCACTACTGTGTTCGGGGATAATTGCCGTCGTTACTTTTGCATTGTCGCTCGGTGCAATTTTTTTAGGCAAAAAATTCGGTGATAAACTTGGCAGTAAGGCGGAAATAGTCGGCGGTGCGGTACTTATTGCAATCGGTTTAGAAATACTGATAAGCGGCGTTTTCTTTTAAATAAAAAATATACATAAAATATTGTTCATAAGAACTATTGTAAAAAAATACTAACGCTACTTACATAAACAGACTGCATTTTAACGATATTGAAATTTTAACTGAAAAATTGATACAATGCTTTTAACAGACAATAATTGCACAAAGTCTGTTAAGCATAAATATTATTGTTAAATAGACACACTCGTTTGCCGAAATTGCTATCCTTAAAGTTATATTTAATATTACATTTTATTTAACAGTCGCTTCGTGATCCACACGGAGCGGCTGTTGCTTGCTTTGTTTGTACAATTTTTTAAATCATATACAAAACACAAGTCCTATCTTTCTCAATTAACATACGGTTTACTATTCAAAATACGCAACGTTTGACGGAAAGTCAAACTAGCGTTAGCGTAAAGGCACAGATGATTGCAAGGCTTGCTTGCGTAAGCAAAGGCAAGCACTGCAAGAGTCCGTGCCTTGCGTTGCGTATTTAATTTCTGCAAAAAAAACAACGGACAACTGTTTTCCAGTTGTCCGTTAAAATTACTGTTATTGAAGTCCGTACTTCTTCTTGAACTTGTCTACGCGTCCGCCTGCGTCTACCAACTTTTGCTTACCTGTAAAGTAAGGATGGCATTTATTGCAGATTTCCACCTTGATAGTATCGGTATCTTTTGTCGTACCGGTCTTAAAGGTTGCGCCACAAGCACATACAACAGTCGCTTCGTGATAATTCGGATGTATACCTTGTTTCATTTTGCATTACCTCGCCTTTTAAATTTTAGGAGCGGTCTCCTAATCGTGCTATTGTATTATAACTTGCAAGAAACAAAGTGTCAAGCGTTTTTTTATTAAGAACAGGTATGCCTTACGCTTGGGGATTGACGGGAATAAACACGTTGGCGTTATCGCCGCCCATAACGGTAGGTAACTTGCCGTCCCAAACTTCAAGGTACTCGATATATCTAAGGTAATCGCTTATTACCTTTATTTCCGCTTCGGTTTTGCCCGTAAAGTCAATGTCGTAAACCGTGCCGTCGTCGGACTCCGTTTCGGTAATGGGAAAGCCTAGCATACGCGCCACTTCGATAGATTTAAGCTTGATAGCGTTTGCTTCCGCTTGCGCTTTGACTCTCACGGCTTCCGCATCACCTTCTGCCTTGGCAATGTTGGCTTGAGCGGCAAGTTTGGCAACTTCTAGTTCCTTTTCCGCTTCGATAATGGCTTTTTCTTTTTCGTACTTGGCCTTTAACTGTTGCTGTTCTGCTATCATCTTGTCTTCAACGGTTGCTTCAAAAGCATCCGAGAAATCGATATTGGTAATAACAACAGCCACGATATCCACGCAGTAGCCTTCCGTTACGACATTTTTAATTTCTTCTTCGATTGCAGGACTAACCGTTGCGCGGGTTTCGATTATTGTCATTGCCGATTTTTGCGACAAAACGGTTTTGGCTTTGTCGATTGCAACGTTACTTATAAGCCTGCTCAAATTATCCAACCCGCGATACTTGTTGGCTATTTCTACTGCTCTGTCCGATTGAATTTGATACTGCACTACGACTTCAACATCCATTGCCTGCGCGTCGGACGAGTAGCACATTGTTTCGATTTCTTTTTGTTGGACGGTAGCATCGTAATAATCGTACTGATTGCTAATCCAAAAATCAAAATATGTGCCTGCAGTACGGGTATATTCTGCCTTACCCCACACCTTAACTACGGCAACTTGACCTGGCTGAACAGTGTGTATGCTAAAAGGCACAAACATAAACAGCGCAAAACAAGCCGCCGCTACCGATATGCACGATACAAACAACTTTTTGTTACGGCGTTTTTTTGTATTGAAAACGACCGCGCCTGCAATACTGCCCGCTGTAATTAAAACTAAAATAATTGCTATAATTGTTCCTAACATAATAACTCCTTCGCGGAGTGCTGAAAAACACTTCCGCATTTGTATAATATTATTTACAAGACGTAGCGGCTATACGAGTTTTCCGTATTATGTTTAAAAACAAAAAGCCCACACGGAAAACTCCGTATGAGTCTTATACTTTAATCTCTACCGAACTTACTTTAAGTAAGCTGTGCTGACGGTTTGAGCAGTGTATACACACCGATTACTCCCTCATATTTACGCAAGCGGTACTTCCGCCTTGCATTATTATTGTAGCAAATTTTTAAATACTTGTCAATAACTGTAAATACGGTTTACTATAAAATCGGTTTTAGGATAGCATAAAGCACAATTTATAATTGTTTGATTAAAAATATAAAATGCCCAAAACGGAACTATTTTACAAAAAAAAACACAAACGTGTAAATTGCAACGTTGACTATACCGTAATTAACCGAACAAAATAAAATCGGCGTCCTTACCAACCTCGATTGTTCCTAAACGGTCAAACATTCCTATGCGCTTAGCAGGATTTACCGTCCAAAGTTTGATAGCTTCGGCAAGAGGCAAACCAGTAAAGCTTACTACGTTCGCAAGTCCCGAATAAGCGTCCAACGTACTGCCTGCGCGTATATCCGTGCCTGTAATTTTAGCGTCTCCTTTAATTACCGTAACGTCGTTTACGCCCAACTTATACTTGCCGTCAGGAAGCCCCGTTGCCATTATACTGTCCGTTATCCCTACAACTTTGTCTATTCCTTTGGTTTTAATTAGAAGTCTCAATACATCTTTATCAACGTGCTTGCCGTCGCATATAACTTCGCAATACGCATTGCTTAACATTCCTGCTCCCGCAACATTAAGGTTGTGCCTGTCAAGCGGAGCCATAGCATTTCCCCAGTGCGTAAACGAAGTTGCTCCCGCTTTCAAAGCCTTTTCTACCGTGTCGCCGTCCGCGCCGCTATGTCCGATAGATACCTTTACGCGCGCTGTTACCGCTTCGGTAATGAACTCTATTGCATTAGGCAACTCGGGCGCGACAGTGATAATTTTTATCAATCCCTGCGCCGCCGATTGGTATTCTAAAAACTTATCGAACGACGGCTTTTGCAAATACCGTACAGGCATTGCACCGCAAAACTTTTCCGACAAAAAAGGTCCTTCCAAATGAATTCCTTTGACTTCGGGATAGTCTTTTGCAAGCTCGGCAATTAACGATAATTGACGGCACATTGTTTCATCAGAATCGGTCATTACAGTAGGGAAAACAGTTCCGACCCCGTGCGAAATGTAAAACTCCATTATCTTTTTCATTCCGTCAATATCCGCCGAATTGAAATCATATCCGTTTGCACCGTGAGTATGCGTGTCTATTAACGCAGGCAAAATGTATTTGCCCGCACAGTCAATTACTTCTGTTTGTTCGTCAGGCACAACGTCTGTTTCGATTGCTATAATCCGTCCGTGATTTGCAACTATATCTGTCTTGATAAGTTTGCCGTCTATTAACGCCTGCCCGTTTTTATAAAGAATCATCGGTTTTCTCCTTGTTTAAGACAATTGTAGCACAACCTACCGATACGGTCAACAAATGCCCGTTGCTTGACAGTCGATTTGTTGCTTTAAGTTATAACATACATATCAACAACGGTTTAAAGAAATCTCGTTCGCAAACGCAAATAATATTTAAAAAACATTATTTTGCCTGCTTAACATCGGTCTATCACCGCCTTTAATTTACTTGCAAAAATATCTTCGGTTTAATACATCCCGCTGCCGCATTTAAAATATATTGTTTACGACAGCAAAATTCTGTCGTTTTCGTCGCCCAATTCGTGGAATTTGGTAAGAAGATCGCTAACGGTTAATTTTTGTTTTTCTTCGCCTTGCGCGGTAAATATTACTTCGCCCTCGTTCATCATAACAATTTTGTTGCCGTATGTGAGAGCGTCTTTCATATTGTGGGTAATCATAATTGTTGTTTGATTGTTTGCGGCTGTTATTTGCTCGGTTAACGCCAAAACTTTTGCCGCTGTTTTAGGGTCTAATGCGGCAGTGTGTTCGTCTAAAAGCAACAGTTTCGGCTTATTAAGCGTTGCCATAAGTAAAGTCAAAGCCTGACGCTGTCCGCCCGATAACAATTCCACTTTTGCATTCATACGGGATTCCAATCCCAACTCCAAAGATGCCACAAGTTCGCGATAAGTTGCTTTGTCCTTTTTGTTCACGTTCCAACTTAAAGTACGCCGTTTTCCTCTCATACCGGCAAGAGCAAGGTTTTCTTCTATATTCATAGACGCCGCCGTGCCTATCATCGGATCCTGAAATACGCGCGCGACAACGCTTGCGCGCTTGTGTTCAGGCATTTTAGTTACATCTATGCCGTCAATTATTACTTTACCGCTGTCAATTGCAAACACTCCGGCAACAGCGTTGAGCAATGTGGATTTACCTGCTCCGTTACCGCCTATTACCGTTACAAAGTCGCCTTCGTCAAGAGTCATAGCTATGCCGTTGAGCGCAACTTTCTCGTTAACCGTACCGCGGTGGAAAATTTTTGTAACATTTTCTATAGACAACATAGGAATGTTTCCAGCCATCGATTGCGTGTTTTCCGTAGACTGTGCGCAAGTTTTTTTAGTTTTGTCCGACATTTGAGTCTCCTCCTTGCGCGGTTTTTTCTTTACAGCGCGGTCTTTTTCTGTAATACTTATTCTTCCAATAAGGTATTGCCAAAAACAGCGCAACGAGCAATGCGGATAACAGTTTTAGCAAATCCGTATCAAAGCCTAAATTAACGATAAACTGATATACCGTAAAATAAATTATTGCCCCGACCACTACTCCTATGAGCCGTACGGCAAAATTAGATGAAATTCTGCTGACGACGGCAAGCCCGATAATTACCGCGGCAAGCCCCGTAACAATCGCCCCGCGTCCCATATTTATATCCGCAGAACTTAAATACTGACACAATAACGCCCCCGACAATGCCACAACGCCGTTAGAAACCGCAAGTCCCAACACCTTTGCGGCTTTGGTATTTATGCCTTGTGCACGCGCCATTCGTTCGTTGCAACCCGTTGCGCGGATTGCGCTTCCGATTTTTGTTCCGAAAAACCAGTACAACAAGCCTGTTAAAACGGCGACAATGCCGAGCATTATCAGTATTGTCTGCCACTGATTCATCTGCTGTACCAACAAAAACACTTTGTCGCCGTTTAACGATTCGTGAGCCTTGCCCAAAATTTTGAGATTTACCGACCACAATGCAAGTTGGGTAAGAATCCCCGACAGAATGGGAGGAATTCCCATAAGAGTATGGAACATACCCGTAATCAGTCCGCATACGCACCCTGCCAAAACCGCTATCAGCAAAGCAACAGGCATAGGCACGCCGACATTCATCAACGTAGCGCAAACCACTGCGCCTGTGCATATAGAACCGTCTACCGTAAGATCGGCAAAATCGAGAATTTTGTATGATATGTAAAGACCTATTGCCATTACTCCCCATATCAGTCCCAAAGATATTGCGCCGGGGATTGTCCGTAAAAATAACATTTTATTTTTCCTTTATATTTATAATATTTTATTTTACAAGTTCAACATAATTATCGGGAACCGTAATGCCGTATAATTCACAACGTTCTTTGTCGTATTTATATACAGGCTCTTCGTCATAGGCAATTTTCATCGTGGAAATATCTGCACCGTTAAGCAGTATTTGCGCCGCCATCTTTCCCGTTGCAACGCCCAAATTATAATAACTGATAGAAAGCGTCGCTATGCCGCATCCTTTGCAAATGCCTTCTTCTCCCGCTATTACGGGAACATTGTACTTTTTGCAAGCGGTATCTATAGTTGAAGTGTTGTGGGCGACAGTATTGTCAGTAGGAACATAAATCACATCGCTGTTTTGCGCGGCGCTTTCGGCTATGGCGGAAATATCCGTGGTATCGGTAAAGGTATAAACCGCGCAAGTTTTACCTGCCGCTTCAAGATACTTTTTTATTTCGTTAGCCTGAAAAGACGAATTGGGTTCTGCCGAACAGTACAGCAAACCGACTTTTTGCGCAGACGGCACCAAGTCGACAATCATTTGCGCCTGTCTGTCAAGAGGAGCCAAATCGCTTGTACCGCTGATATTGCCGCCTATAATACCGTTTGTTATATCGTCGCGCCCCAAAGCTACACCGTATTCCGTAATAGACGTTCCGAGAATCGGAATTGTTTTGGTAACGCTGCGTGCCGCGTCTAAAGCGGGGGTAGCATTTGCCAAAATCAAGTCAACTTGCTGAGCATTAAACTTGTTGACTATCGTTGTACAAATACTTGCGTCGTTTTGCGCGTTTTGCAAATCGAATTTTACCGTTTTACCCGCCTTATCCATTTCCTCTTGCAACGCGTCCATAAAACCCTGCGTTGCGGCATCCAGAGCATCGTGAGTAACAAGTTGACATATACCTACGGTATAATCTGCCGAGTCGCACGATATAAGCGTTAAAATACAGGTTATCAAAAGAACTGCCGTAATAACGATTGTCAAAAGTTTTTTCATAATTTTTCTCCTTAAATAAAACAAAAAACTCTTCCGATTGTCGAAAGAGTCTTGAGTAATCTAAATGTACAATTTTAAATTAACAACTTTTCTCCGTCAGCAACCGCTACATTACACAATCTGCAAAGTAGTAAAAAAAGCGATATGCAAAGTAAAAGTTGTTGCGTTTTGTCATTTTATTTTTTATCCTGTCAAAAAATATGTTAAAAGCATACCACTTTTTACTGCGGCTTGTCAATGTTTTGCAATAAAAAAATTAAAACATAGACTGTAAAGCCGACTTCTATAACCGCAAAGCAAAATATTCGCAAGACTTGTCAATCAAAATAATTTAGTGTATACTTATTTTAATTGCGAGTATTTTTTGTCAAGCAAACTTCATTTTAGGAGGAATATATGGCGGACATAATGATTTCAACCAAAAATCTCTGTAAAACTTACAACGGCAAAACCGTTGTTAACAATGTGAGTATAGAGATTGAACGCGGCGCGATAGTCGGACTTGTAGGTCAAAACGGCGCAGGAAAAACGACTTTAATCCGCTTGCTTACGGGACTTGTTAAGCCCACTTCGGGAACTTTCTCATTGTTACCTAGTCAAGAACGCCGCGATAACGACGTTGCCGCAATCGTTGAAAGACCGTCGATATACACAAATATGTCGGCAATGGACAATTTGACGATACAAAGCAAACTGCTCGGAATAGTAGTTGACAAAGAATACCTTAAATCTACCGTAAGACTTGTAGGACTCGATCCCGAATCCAACAAGAAAGTAAAAAATTATTCTCTCGGAATGAAACAGCGTTTAGCAATAGCAATGACCCTTGTAGGTAAACCGCAATTGCTGTTGCTTGACGAACCTACTAACGGGCTCGATCCGCAAGGCATCTTCGATATGCGCGAGATTTTTGTAAAACTCAACAAAGAACTAGGTACTACTCTGCTCGTATCCAGCCATATATTATCCGAATTGAGCAAATTTGCCACCGAATTTTATATTATGGACAGAGGCTCTGTTTTGACGCGTGTAACCGCCGACGAACTGCAAAATGCCAACGGAAAACGCATTCGCTTTAAAGTGGACAATTTGGAAGCGGCAAAAGAAACCTTGTCTCAATACGGCAAAACGGAAGCCGTTTCCGCTAACGAATTAGAACTTTATTCCGAAACTCCCATAACGCAGGCAATGCTTTCGTTAGCGCAAGCAGGCATAACGGTTACAAACGTTGTACAACTGGGAGACTCTCTCGAAGACTACTACATAAATATAGTACGCGAATCGAGAAACAATAAAGGAGGAACTTCTTTATGATAAATATTTTACGAGTAGAGTTTTTCCGTCTTATTAAAAGTAAACTGTTTTGGATAATGCTGGCAATTTGTTTTGCCGCGCCCATATTGCTTTCTCTTGCACTTGTAGGGCTCGTCAGTCTTATCGATGCGATAGGCGGCACAGATTCCAACAACATATCGTATTTACTGCATACAATAGGCGTAACGCCGTTAACCCTTTCGGAGTTACCAAACGTATCCGGCAATATATTTTTACTGTCGTTGATTTCTTCAAGCGTCATACTAAGCAAGGAATTTACCGACGGAACGATGCGCAACGCAATTCTTGCAAACAAAAGCCGCAAACAACTGTTCTTTGCATACTTGATTGTTGCAATCTTTATAGGTATTGCATATTTGCTTACTTATTTTATTTCTACGCTGATTTTCGTATTACCCATATTCGGGTTTAACGATTTACCTGCAGGAGATGCGGCTACGGGCTTTTTATGCAGTTTAGCATTGGGAATATGCGCGGTTGTGTTTGTCCAAACTTGCGTAATAATGTTTTTATTCTCTGTGCGCAAACAATGGGCTACGGTTTTGTTCCCCATATTGATTACGCGGTTTGTTCCTGCTCTATTCAGTATAATAGTAAGTATTATTACTGTCGGCGAAGCGTTTCAGGGCAATACGCTGTCGGAAGCGTTTATCAGTTGGATGCCGTTTGTCAATGCAAGTTTATTCAATGCGGCGGCAGTAAACGGCGCGCTTGTCGGCAAAATATTGTTGTATTACGCGATATTCTCGGGCGTGTTTATCGTAAGCGGTTACTTTACGTTTGAAAAAGCCGATTTGAAGTAATTACAAAAAAGAACAAAAGGACAACTGTCAGAAAATAGTTGTCCTTTTTTATTGAACTGTAGTTTATATGATATTTAATCAATTGAAAACCGTTTGTCTGTTTGCGCTTTAATTGCATTATAACGTCTTTTTGTTTCCGCTTTATCGCCTGTCGTTGTGATATAACATTTAATCAAAGGCTCTGTTCCGCTTGGGCGTATAATAAGTTGACTGCCGTCTTCGCTGTTAAACTGCATAACGTTCGATTTTGGCAAATCTAACTTTGTTTGGGTTAAATAATCGACAGTATTGATTACACTGCTGTCGCCGAGAGTTAAAAACGGATGCGTACGAAGTTCTGTAAGCAATTTGTTTTTGATTTCGAAACCTTTCATCCCTTCAAAACGGTAACTGATTGTTTTAAGGCAGTAATTGCCGAATTGCGCATAGAGTTCTTGAATATGCTCGTAAAGAGTTTTGCCCTGTTTTTTACACATTGCGGCGCACTCTGCAACCAACATTGCCGCGACTATTCCGTCCTTATCGCGCACATACGTTCCTTTTAAATATCCGCAACTTTCTTCAAAACCGAAGACATATCTTTTTTCCTGCCCTTTTTTCTGCAGTTTGTTTATCACGTCGCCGATATATTTAAATCCCGTCAGTACATTTGTAACCGTTGCGCCGTACTTATGCGCAACAACGTCTGCCATTTTAGAAGTAACAATCGTTTTGACTACAACGGGATTGTCGGGAAGTTTGCCCGTTTCTTTAAGTTTAGACAAAACGTAATCTAACAAAAGTACTCCCACTTCGTTGCCGTTAAGTTGAACAAAACCCTTGCCCGTATTTACTACGACGCCTAATCTGTCGCTATCGGGGTCGGTAGCAAGAACAATATCAGCATTATTTTTCTGTGCCAGTTGTACTGCCAATGTTAACGCTTCGGCTTTCTCCGGATTAGGATACGGACAGGTTGCAAAATGTCCGTCAGGCATAGACTGTTCGGGCACAATGTGCAATTCCGTTAGTCCTGCTTTTTTCAGCACTTCGGGGACAATTCGGTGTCCTACTCCGTTTAACGGCGTATATACCGCGCAAAGACCGTCGGCACTGCCTAAACTTTCGTTTAAAACATTTGCGATATATTCCTGTTCTACCAGTTCGTCGCAATAAATGATTTTATCGTTTAAATAAAAGTCAAAATTAGGTAACGGACTTTTAAAAAGTTCTACCGCGTTAATATAAGACGTAACTTCCATCGCCGCGGAATCTGTCAATTGACAGCCGTTACTGTCATACGCTTTGTAACCGTTATACTCCGACGGATTATGACTTGCAGTAATATTTACGCCCATATCGCAACGGAGATGCCTTACCATAAAAGACAGAAACGGCGTCGGCATACACTCCTTGGTCAAGTAGACGGTTATATTGTTTGACGCCAGTGTCGCGGCAACGATTTTTCCAAACGCTTCGCTGTTCAAGCGTGAATCGTATGTAACGGCACAAGTATTAAAAGAATGACTTTGCATATACTTTGCCAAACCCTCGGTTGCTCTGTAAACCGTGTAAACGTTCATTCTGTCCGTGCCAGCACTCATTATGCCGCGAAGTCCGCCCGTGCCGAATTCTAAATTTTTAGAAAAAGCGTTGCAGATTTCTTCTTCGTCCATTTCTGCCAAACTTTTCAATACCGCCGAATCTGTTACTTTTTCCTGCCAGACTTTGTATTCCTTAGTGTAATCTTTCATTTAACGCCCCGTTATTTTATTACTACTTCGCTCTCCGTTCCGTCAATATCTGCCGACAAAAAGGCTTTGAGCCCTGCCGTCATTATGTCAATATCTTTTGCGCCGCAAGTTTCGCACGCAGAGTGCATTGCGAGTTCTGCTATTCCTATATCGCAGGTTTTCATTCCCAACTGTCGGGAAGTTGCCAACCCCAAGGTACTTCCGCATCTTACGTCGCTACGGTTATAGTAGTCTTGATATAATATGCCGAAATTTGACAAAAGTTTTTTGAAAATTGCAGAACTCAATCCGTCTGTCGCATAATTGACGTGGTGTTTTATTACAATGCCGCAATTGAGCAGAGTTTTATTAACTATATCTGCTTTTTCTAAATGCGACGGATGAGCGGCATGACCGTTATCCAC
Organism: uncultured Clostridia bacterium; assembly: GCA_947053925.1. Classification (GTDB taxonomy): domain Bacteria; phylum Bacillota; class Clostridia; order Christensenellales; family CAG-314; genus Fimimonas. Next base: position 75,819 of record CAMRUG010000001.1, on the reverse strand, counting down.
CGATAACACCATTCCGTTTTCTTTTGCGTTGATAATATCTATTTCCGTCATATTTAACGCCTGAGCGATAGATTCGATAACCTGTTCTATAAATGACGGCGCTCCCTGACGCGTGCCGCTACCGATTTCTTCGTTATCCAAACACGCCGCAACGGATATACATTTTTCTTTGCTTTCGGCAAGTGCGCGAACACTCGAATAAACGCTTGTAAGATTGTCCAATCTTGCCGAACTGAGGAATTCTCCGTTTGCACCGCTGTAAAACGCTTCCGTAGCGGGAACGACATACAAATCGGCGTCCAATACATTTCCGTCCGACAGAGTTTTGTACAGCTCCGTATCTGTCTGCGCAAATAACGGAAGCATATCGCGCTGAATGTTCAAAGACAACGAGTCGTTAGCCGACGGATTGTGATGAATTGCTAAACTGGGTATAACTACATTGTACTTGCTTGTTACAAGACGCTGTTCTACGCCGTTTGCCGTTTGAACGACGACTCTGCCGGCAATTTTAAGCGGTCTGTCCAAATAAGTATACAGCAAGCCGCCGCCGTAAGTTTCGGTGTTTAAACGTATAATATCTCCGCTTACGAGTTTGTCTCCCTTAATCTTTAAAGAAGGACTGTCCGTATGACTTTCGCAAATGTTAAACGAATGCTTTTTGCCTATTTTAAACGCTATTACCGAACTGCCGTTGCGTGAAACAAAGTATTTGCCGCCCGTTTCAAGTTTCCAGAACTCTCCCATAACAAGCTTTTTAAAGCCTTGTTTTAACAAATATTTACACACATTATCAGTTGTGTGATACGCTGTATAGCTTGTATTAAGAAAATTTAACAGTTCCATTTTTTTACCTCTGTATTATTTTAGCGCCCATATAAAATAACGGATAGATACGCTATAATAATTACTAAAAAATGATAGCACAAATCATTTGCGCCGTCAAACGTAGAAGTAAAAAAAGAGATAAAAAAACAATAGAAAATTTGTTATTTTTCTACGATTTCCACTTTCAGTTTTACAGGCAGTTCACTCATGGGTTTGTTGGAGAGTTCCTCGCTTGTTCCTTGCTTTTGTCTGAACAATTCGTGAATGTCGAGAATGTCGAAATTGTACTCGATTTGTTTGTTAATAAGCGTTTCGGCAATGGTTGTCGCGTAATTTGTTATGTCGTCTATCGTCTCTTTGGGAATTTCCGTTTTATCCTTTGAGACGAATATTCCTTCAACATCCGCGCTGTCTGTACGGGCAAGTTTCGCATACAGTTTAATATTTATTTCCACCTGATTTCCGTTTATTTTCTTGTCTACTTTTTTACTGTTGACGTTTAAAGTAAGCAACTTGCCAGAAGCGTCGGAAGAGAACGTGTCTCCCAAAACCTTGTCGTCAAACAAAGCGTATGCTTTGGTTTCTTCCTTATCCATCGAATATAAATACCGGTTGCTTTTAAAAACTACCGTTTCGTCCAAAACGAAATATCCCTGATCTTTATCGGGATTGTTAGAATCGGTGTTTTGCGACGACACAAAACTCACTTTATTTAAAAAGCCCGTTTTAAACAACTCTCTTTGACTCAAAGTATAATCTAACAAGTTATTTGTTACTATTGCGACTTTTTCCGATTGGTCCTGTATAAGCGCAGTCAATGCCAACGAAACGCTTTGCGAAAGCGCAGAACCTTTGTTCATAATATCTTCTGCCGAACCTTGCGAACAGCAAATAGCCGAACTTTCTTTAAAACTATCCGACCTGATAAAGTACTCGATAACGTCGCTAAAATCTACATTCTCGTACAAATCCTGTCCCAACACTATCAGCAAACACCTTCCGAGAGACGCTTCTTTTCCCGTCAATTCCGCTATGCGGTTTAGCGCCTGTCCTACACTGTCGCCTACTGCGGTAACGGTTTTGCTGTATGTTCCTATTTGTTCCGATCCGTTTCCGGGACTTACGACTTCCGCCGTTATTTTAACTCCGTTTTCCGCCTTGTCCACGCCCAAACCTATAATAATCGCACGGTCTAAAATTTCGCTTCCGACAAAACTCGACGCAACCAAAACGACAAAAAGAATTATTACGACAAACACTGCTATACGTTTTATATTACTCATACGCTCTTCTCCAATTTACTGTTTGCAAGTTTTGTAAGAAACGGCATTGATATAGGAAGTAAATATTGAACGATGCAAAACGGTATCATACCCCACGCCACGACCGTTGACAAAAGCATATCGGTAGATACGAACATAGGCAACATAAGTGTTAGTGTAATAAAAATTACGGCGTAAACGTTTAACTTTGCAGATTTGAACTCAAACAGTTTTTCTAAACATTTATACGCGCAGTAAATAAATACCATTATTTTTAAAAACACCGATATTAACCATACGGATAACGTAATCCAGTCCCATCTGCCGTTTGAAGAATTAGACACAAAGTATACTCCGATTTTGCTTAAAGCCAATTCGATATCTTGCGAAAGACTGCCGTATAAAGATACGAAAATTGCGTTCATTGCAATCGTCATCACTGCGCCTACTGCAAACGCAGATAAAATAGGCAGGAACACTCTGTTGTTTTTGACTTTTATACTGTCAAACACAAAATATATAAACAAGTAATCGGAAAACCAAAAACTGCGCTTAAAGAACGTTCCTACAATTTTACCGAAACCTGCTTCTCCGATAGGCAGTAACGAAGTAAATTCCACTTGCGTAACGGGCGATAATATCAATACCAGTACTGCCAAAAAAATTATACCAAACAGCAGTTGACTAGTACGCGCAATCGAATTAAATCCCAACTGCACCGCCAAAAAACCGATCGCGGCAATAGGTAAAGCATAAACTATCCAATTCGTGCTGACGTCGAATGTAACCGCAAATAGTTTATAGCACGAAGCAAGCAGTATATTTGTGCGTATTATAAAAATCACAAAAAACAGCACCATTATTATTTTGCTTACAACTTTACTTACGGTTTTGTCAAGGATAGTCGACAAATCGAGTTGTTTTTTTTGATTGAGTTTAATTGCCCACAACAAAAACGTTAGACATACTGCGTCAAACACAAATCCGAACAAAAGAGTTAACCAACTGTCATGCCCGACGTCTTTTGCCAAAATACTCGGCAAGTTGAGAAACTTTCCGCCGGCAATAGCTAACAAATACATAAGGGCAAGTTGGTTAATACCGACTTTATTTTTTTCCATTAGCCCCTCCTGGTTTTGTTTTCGTTAGGTATAGACTCGGGACGTTTATCCATATCGGGCACGGGCTTTTGTCCTATAGCGTCTTGTCTGTCGTTAGGTATATTAGGTGCAAATGGCGCCAAAAACGGGGTTTTGTTGTTTTGTAACGAAGCAAGGTACAACAACGTTACGATTGTTGCAAGCGTTACTCCCAAAAGACCCATAACTCCGCCTAAAAAAGTTACGATTAACCGCATAAGCGACATTACGAGAGTATTGTCGGGCAAAGTAAACAAACCGATACCCGAAAGCGCGCCTATCATAACGGCAGGAGCGCCCAATAGCCCCGCTTTTACTGCGGCGTCTCCCAGTACTATTGCGCCGACAAGCGACAAAGAGATACCTACTGCCGACGGCATACGCAAATTTGCTTCGCGTAAAATATCAAAAATAATCAATACTAACAGCATCTCGGCAAGAGGAGAAAACGGTATTGCCTCAGACGCGTTCATTATCGTAATTAAAAATTTGAGCGGAATTATCTGATAATTGTACACCTGTAAGCAAACGTATAGCGACGGCAGTAAAACGGACGCTAATACACTTACAAAACGCAGTATACGTCCGAATACGGTAATAGAAGAATTTTCGTAATAGTCTCCCGGACTCTGCATATCCTCCACGAACAGATACGGTAAAGTCAACACCATAGGAGAACCGTCCACAACTATCGCAACGCGCCCCTCTATCATTTTGGCAACGGCAATGTCGGGTTTTTCGGTTATACCTACGCGTCTAAACAAAATCGTTTTGTTTGTATCCAAATAACGCGCAAGATAACTGCTATCCAAAATAGCGTCGGTATCTATCGCCTGCAGTTGCTGTGTTATTTTTTCCACTATTGTTTGATCGGCAATTCCGTCTATATAGCAAATAGACACTGCCGTATTAGTGTACTTACCGACGTTTATATTGATTGCTTTGAAACTTGTCGTTTTTAACCGTTTGCGAAGTAAGGTAATGTTGACTTTTAAATCTTCCACAAAACCTTCGCGCGGACCGCGCAATACCATAGACGTAGGCGGTTCTGCCACCGCCCTGCCTATCGTCGTACGCGTATCAACCGACAAGCAGTTGCCCTTACTGTCCCAAACAAGCGTATAGCCGTTAACAAAATCTTCGATAGCAGATTGTAAATTGACGGTTTTGCTAACCACGGCGCCCGCCATAAGCGTTGTTTTTACCGCGCTTATATCCGTTGCTCCTTCGGCATACACTAACGGCTGCAAAACGTAACTGCTTACCTTTTTGTCATCGCACATAGTATCCAGACAAACAACGGTCAGTTCGATTCCGCACGAAACTTCCCTGATACGTACGTCGTCGTCTCCCGAATATATTGCGAGAAATTTTTGTAAATTGTTTTCTTTCATATCCTAAATTTTTGCGTAAAACAAGTTGATTTATACATACAATTCTTTAAAATATATTTTTTCTTTCAACTTACAAATATCAACTTTACGGTTGAACTGTTTTGCAATTAAAATCAACGACAATCAAAAACGCAAACCGAAATCTTAGTTGATAAACAACGGTTTTAACTGCAATTAAAAAATGATTCGATCGCACGAAAATTTGTTCTTTTTACAACGTTTAAAATTAAACCTTGTCCGATTGCTAAACATTTTTATCGGCTGATGTTTTTTGCGTGTTTCAGTAAACTGAATAATATAAAAATCACGCATAATTTATTTAATTTCAATTTTCTCAATAGTAACAAGTTTCTTGATTCAAAAAACTACATTGAAAGTTAAACGGCCGTAATTGAATTTGCTATAAAACTACAAAAACGCAACGGTTTTCCGTTGCGTTTTGAAAAATATATTCTTATAAAATTTTTACGGTTATTTATCAATCATTACGCCAAACAACCTGTCTAACGGTACTTCTCCTAGTTCTCCGCGGGAATCCGCACTGTTTGCGCGGTTGTCTCCCATAACGTACATATTGCCTTCGGTAACGGTTAACGGATTGTCTTTGGTGTGTGCTTTTAGATTACCGAGTTTACTGCTTGCAATATCGCCGGAGTTAATAATCAAAAAAAAGTTTTCTTCTAACAATACTCCTTTTTTAGTGTAGTAATTTTCGGTAAGCTGTTCGCCTGTCGGAGTTTCTATAAACACTTTATACAGATTGTTTTGGACTTCTTCTACCCAAATTTTATCTCCGCCCAAAGCCACGACGCGCTTAATTAACATTGCGTATTTGCCGTCTTTACCGCGGTTCTTTTTGCTTGCAAAAAGCGCCTTAAACTTACTGTCAATGTTTCTTTTGTAAAATACCACAACGTCGCCGCGCTCAGGCTGAACAGTCTTGTTGACAAAAATCATATTGCCGTCGTAAAAAGTCGGCAGCATAGAATCGCCTTCTATACCCACGCTTGTTATGACGAAAAGCTTCAATACAAGCGTAAGCAACAGTATAACAACGGCTATAATCAAAAAAATATTGATTATCAATTCTTTTTTAGTCTTTTTCTTCTTTGTAATATCGTCAACTATTACCGAAACTTGCTCGGCAACGTCTTGTTGTACGTTATCTTGGTTTTCCACTTTCAATAACCGCCTTGTGAAATTTATCGCTGTTTAGCATCACTATGCGACCGCATTTGATACACTTCAATTTGTAATCTGCGCCTACGCGCGTAATCTCCCACTCGTAAGAGCCGCACGCGTGAGGTTTTCTCGTTTTTACAGTTTGTCCAACAGAATAGGAAATCATACTAAAAACATATTATTGATTATTATTTCTTCATCGGCAGAAATAACTATCAAATCCAGTATTTCTTCTTCCGATATTTGCTTGTCGTCGTCTACTCTACGGAAATTATCCTTGTCTACAGTTACGCGTTGCCATTTACCGTCGCCCATAAGATCTACAATTTGATGGTACTTAAGGTCTTTTCCGCCGAAATCGCAAATTCCGTAAACTTCCATTTTTTGACGGACATTACTGCAAATATCAAAACCGAGAGTAAACGCACCGTTGCTACTAAGACTGCTGTCGGCTATTGCAAATGTGGCGAATTTTTTGCCTTGCGCCCCAACTATTTCCAAATATCCTTCGGTAAGCTGCTGTTCTAACGGCACATTCAGCCATCTGTCGGATATATCCAAACGTATCAATTTTTGCTCGCCGTTACCGCTAAATATATTTTTGTTTACTATCTTCGGACGTGCGACCGTAACCGAGTCTTTAAATAGCAATGTGGAAATCGCAACTTCTCTGTCAAACAAAGCGTATGCGACAATTTCGTTTTGCTTTTCGTACAAATCCGGTTTTGCAACGTAATATGAGCCGTCTTTAACCAGCTTGGCTTTACGCCAATACCTTGCACGATTGCGCGGATTGGTGCAATAATATACCGAAGTCTTGTTGATAGAACTCGACGTTTGCACTTTTAAACAATAGTCGCCGTTAGAATCCGTAAAAGAATTCAACTGCGAAACAACCGGCACTTGCGCGCCTTTAAGCCACTTGACCAAACTTTCAAAATACCTGTCGGAAAAATAATCCAAGGCATTTGGCAATATCAGATATCTACAATGATGGTTTAAACGGCTTGCCATTTTATTGGCGGTATTTAAATCGACATAATGACTGTTTGCAGAATTGACTATGTACAACGGCACATTTATTTGTATAGCATAAGTCTGCGGTGCAAGTCCCAAAGTCCACGCCTGACGCTGTCTGTCGTATTCTAAATGACGGTTTAAGCTCTCGGCATCGCCGTCGTTTACTTCTTCACTCGGTTCAGGAAACTGTCTTGTAATATTTCCGAACAAAACAGCCCCGTTGGTAAGCCGCTTGTCTACGCCCAACGTCATAACACCTACATATACGCCCTTGCCTACGGTAACCAGCGAAACGCTTTTAACTTTTTCTTCTTTAGTAAGATAAGTTATAGCGCGCCGACAGTTTAAAGCGTATTCAAACAATTTGGTATCGCGTGCAGTTTCTCCCACATAAAACAAATCTTCCGCAACGTCGGCATTACAAAACTCAGTTTGAGGCGCATATATCGTATGCAACCCCTTGTCTGTTCTGCCTGCAAAGTCTATCGACATTGTTACGAAACCGTGCTTTGCAAGTTCTTCCGCGTCTCTTATATTTATAGGATGCTTATAGTTTTCGACAAGTAAAACCGCCGGCTTTACCGACTTAGTATTCTTGTAACAAACCGTCGCAAAAACACGGGTCTTTGCTCCGTCTTCAAACGTTCTGCCCGTAAAATACAATTGTTTTGTAACAAGCCCGTCGTGTTCGACCGTCTTGAATACGTTTACTTCCAGTTGTTCTGCCGTCGGGTCATAGTTTTCCCACAGCATTTCCGCCGTTAATATATCCATACTTTGCCTTTTATTTAACGCTGTTTGTCTTATTTTATCACAATAATTATATTTGTCAAATGCCGCCAATTATTTGTGATAGGGAACGTTGTTTTCTATACAGCACGCGCGATACAGCTGTTCGCACAATACTACCCTGAACAGCTGATGCGGCAACGTTATCTTTCCGAACGACAGCCTCAAGTCTGCTCTGTCTTTCAATTCCTGCGACAATCCGTAACTGCCGCCGATAACAAACGTGATTGTAGAATTTGTTTGTTTTATCGAAGATATTTTCATAGACAAGTCTACGCTTGACAATTCCTGTCCTTTTATGTCGGTTACAGCAACAAATCCCTCTAGCTTTGACAATATGCTCTGTCCTTCGGTTTTGATAATTTTGTCTTTCTCTTTTGCGCTAGGCTCGCCGTTGAAAAAGCACTCTGACACTTCGACTATTTCTATTGCGGCAAAACGCGAAATACGCTTTACATACTCGGCTACCGCTTCTTTGTAAAATCCGTCTTTTATCTTACCTACAGCCACAATTTTAATTTTCATTACCCCACCAACAATGACACAACCCACAATATGGCGCAAATACCTATTGATACGCCCAAGCATACCTTCGACGCCGTTGTGCCGACAGTCTGTTCTTCGTCAACAATCCATTTGCTTTTTGTCGTAAACAAATATCCGACAACGCAACCGGCAAAACCTACAAGTCCTACAAAAAACAGCCATATTGCATTTGCTTCAAAAAACGCGTCTCCTCCAACGGCAGACAAAATAACTGCCGTCAAATTGTTTACCAAATGAATTATTACGCTCGTCCATATACTTCCGCTGCGGAATACCACCAATGCCATAAACGCGCCCAAAACAAACTGATGCACGGTTTGCGCCGGATTCATATGGAAAAGCGCAAACAGCGCGCCTACTGTTGCTAAAGAGGCGAGTTTGTTTTTGTTTCCTACAACGGATTGAGCAATTGTTCCGCGGAAAATCATTTCTTCCGTAAACGCCGGCAATACGCACGCTATTATAATCATCGAAACAATATCCATATCGATATCTACCGACGGCTTTTTAAATCCGAGTTTTTCGATACATTCCATTATCCAGTTGTTTAGCGGTACCATCATCGTAATCAAAAATAATGTTGCAAGCACGCCCCAACCGATATGCGCAATAGGCGGTTTAACTCCCATCGTCGTTGCCTTGACAACGTTGGTTTTAGTAATAGCCGCATAAATAAATGCCGACGCGCCTATTGAAATACCCGACACTGCCATTAAAACGATATTTCCGATATCGTATCCTCTCAACGTCTTTATATCTATATTGTTTGCGGCAAAATCTTTAAAGGAAATTCCGTTTACTTTACAAAGAACAAGTTGCAAGACGGTAGAACCTATCAATGCGACGAATAAATATATCAGAACTACCAACGCAAGACTAAAGCCCAAATCGTTTTTATTATAGCGTGGTCTTAACATACCGTCCTCCTGTTTTTGTATTGGTCGGCAACGTAAATGTTTACGTCCTTGCCTTCGGTTATACCGTGTTTGTTTAAAACTTTAAGCGCTGTCGAAAATGCTATTTCCTTAGAATTGTTTTGCTCGGATAAATGCGCCAATATTATATTCTTTAATTTGCCGTCTACTATTTTATCCAGCAACTCTGCCGTTTGCTCATTTGAAAGATGCCCGTAATCGGACAAAATACGTTGTTTTAAGGAATAACGGTACGGTCCGTTTTTTAACATATTTAAGTCGTGATTGCTTTCGATTAGTATTGTTTGACACGGCAGAAGAAACTCTATCAGCTTATCTTCAACCGTTCCCGTATCGGTAACGCAAGCCACGTTTGTATGCCCGTCAGAAAAGCGGTATCCCAAACACTCTTGCGCGTCGTGAAAACAAGTATACGTTTGAATTGCCAAATCGCCTATAACAAAATCCCCGTCAACCTCGGTAATGTCGCTGCAATACGTCCGCTGACAAATGTAGTCGGAGATATTTTTAGGAGAATACACGGCGGTAGGACAGCCTTTGGTCCACATCGGCAACGCGCCGATATGGTCGGTATGTTCGTGAGTTATAATTATCGCGTCAATATCCTTTTGGGTTAAACCGAGATATGTCAACTCGGACATAGTTTGTTTAAATGCAAAACCGATATCCAACAACACATTTGTTTTATCCGTTTGGATAAGCGTACAGTTTCCTTTACTTCCCGAAAACAACGGGGTTATTTTTATCATATAGTTGTCCTATTTTCTAGTCTATAATTGTTTTAACAGCTCTTCGCGCGTATGTTTAAATTCGTCGCTGTCTTTATTTTCAATTGCGTTTGCCTGTACTATTTTTTGCTGAATGTCTTTTGTCAACTTGTAGCGGGAGGCTATTATAATGCCTATTACCATAATAACAATAGGTAACAATGTAAACGTAAGCCTTATTGCTAACTGAGCCGATTCCGTCTGTTGTACGGGTAACAACTGAACGGTATCGTTACCGTACGTTATCTTGCACAAAATATCTTTAAAAGTAACCGTTGATAAATTCGGCATGTCGCCGTATTGTCGAACAAAGTCGGCTTTTTGCATATATTCGGTCTGCACATATCCTGCAAGCCCTATTACAAGAGGCGGAATAGCCAACCCTATTGCCTGCGCTGTTGTGTTTAAAAAGTTTGTCAATCCCGAAAATGCGCCTTCGGTACGTTCGCCGAAATACAATTCTCCCACGTCGCATACGTCGCCGAAACTGCTGTGCGGAACAAAAACAGTACCGCCTATGCCGAAACCGGTAAACAAACCGAACACAATAATCAGCCAGTTTGGCGCGCCTTTTACGGTTTTAATTGCTTTATCTGCCGAAACCGCAATTTCACTCTCGGCAGGTAAAGCCAGCATACACGCAACTATACCTATCCAAATAAGCGCGCCCGTAATGTAGGCAAACCGTTTGGATTTTAATTTTATCAGTTTTAAATAAAACGGCAACGCAAAAATTTGCGCAACAAACATCATTGCCGCAGCAACCGTTGCTATAGGAAAACGGTTGCCGCCGTTTACGGTAATTTCACTGTAACTCAGCCGTCTTACATAAAAGTCGCAAAACGTGAAAAAGAAACTTGACATTACCGCCATTGCCATCGAAGTACACATTTGCATACCGAGATACTGTCGGTAAGTTTTTAACTTTAACGGACGGACAAATTCTTTTATACTTAACTTTGTTTTTACCGACGGCGTAACGATTTTCTCGCGCGAAAACAGCGCGGTAATAAGTACGGACACCGTAAATATTGCGCCGAAAATACTTGCCATAATTATATAGCATATACCATTGTCGCCTTTTGTCGGGTCGGCAATCAGCCCCGGCACTGCAACGCAGACTATACTTGAACCTATACTGAAAGCAAGCCGTACGGCATTTACGTTATTGCGTTCGTTAAAATCGTCCGTCATTTCGCTTGCGTGCGAATAGTAAGGTATAAGCACAAAACTCTGCGCCGTTGCGTACAGCATATACACTATTACAACAAAGACGCATTTTAACGGTATGCTTTGCGTGATTAAATTCCACGGAAAAAACAACAAAATAAGTCCGACAAGCACCATAGGCGCGGCAATAAGCATATAGTAACGGCGTTTACCGTATTTTCCCGGTTGTTTGCCGTCGGTAATCTTGCCTATAAACGGATCTATAATTCCGTCCCATATCTTTGTAAGCAGCAGCATCCACGTCAAGTGTATCATAGGTATACCTACGACCAACGTTAAAAACGGCGTGAATAAAAAGTTTATTATATTAAAACTTCCGCCGCCGAAAATGTCCCCGCACGCAAAAGCAATTTTATTACCGAGTTTAACTCTGTCGGGGTTTAAATCTTTTTTAGCAACCTTTTTCATTAGACCTCCGAAAGTTTTTTGTAATAAAAAATTTCTTTTGTATGTCCGTAGTCTATTTCTCCGAATTTTTTATACGAAAGTCTTTCGTAAAATTTGGGCGCTTGAAAATCGTATGTACTTAAGCGGGCAATTTTACAGCCCGTTTCAACCGCACGTTTTTCCGTTTCGCCCACTAACGCGCTCGCAATGCCCTTGCCGCGGTACTCCTTACGCGTCCACACGGTGTCGATATACAAGATATCCCACATAACGGCATACGCTAAAACGCCGCCGATTATTTTGCCGTCCTGTTTTGCGCAGACGTTTACGGGAACAAACGCTTCTTTTAACGTAAAAGGTTTAACCTTTTGTATCTCTTCAAGCAAATTACCGTCAATTTCTTGCGCCTCGTCCTCTGTAGGCGCGGTAATTATAAAATTTAAATTGCTGTCCATAAATTTAATTATACTAAACGTTAAACCTAAACAACACTACGTCGCCGTCTTTTATAACGTAATCCTTGCCTTCGCTGCGCACTTTACCGCGCTCTTTGGCTTGATTGTATCCGCCCATATCCAGCATTACGTCATACGGTACTATTTCCGCGCGGATAAAACCTTTTTCAAAATCACTGTGTATTTTGCCTGCGGCTTGCGGCGCTTTCGTGCCTTCGGTAACCGTCCACGCGCGCGTTTCCTTTTCTCCTGCGGTAAGGTAACTTACCAAATGAAGAAGTTTATAACACTTTTTTACAAGACGGTTAAGTCCGCTCTCCTCTATGCCGTAACTTTCTAAAAACATTGCTTTCTCGTCTGCGGGCAAACGCGACAGTTCTTCTTCTACCTTAGCGCAGATAACAAGTGTTTCGGCATTTTCTTTAGCGGCATAATCTATAACTTTTTTGACGAGTTCGTTTTCGGTTTTACCCAAATCGTCCTCCGCAATATTTGCGGCATAAATCACAGGTTTAGAGGTAAGCAAGAACATTTCGTCTACCATTGCCTGCTCGTCCTCGTCAAATTCCATTGTACGGACAGGATTTTCGCTTTCCAGCCAAGCAAGAATACGCTTTAACAATTCCGCTTCGGTCTTGTATTTTTTGTCGCCCGTTTTTTGCATATTTATTGCTTTACTAAGGCGCGCGTTTACCGTTTCGATATCTGCCAAAACTAATTCGAGATTGATTGTCGTCATATCCGATACGGGGTCGATACTGTCCGAAACGTGAGTTACGTTAGAATCGACAAAACAGCGCACAACGTGGACGATAGCGTCAACTTCGCGTATGTGAGACAAAAACTTGTTGCCTAAACCTTCCCCGCGCGAGGCGCCTTTTACAAGCCCTGCTATGTCTACGAATTTAAGATATGTCGGCGTGATTTTTTTGCTGTCGTACAGCGCGGCAAGTTTGTCTAGACGTTCGTCAGGTACAGCCACTACTCCGACATTGGGCTCAATTGTGCAAAACGGATAATTGGCGATTTCCGCCCCCGCTTGCGTTATTGCGTTAAACAGAGTGCTTTTGCCTACGTTGGGCAATCCGACAACTCCAAGTTTCATATTCGTTCCCCCTAACCGTTCCGTTCGGCTTGTTGAAACATTATACAAGTCTAAAATACGTTGTTTTGGCGTACACTTGTATAGTAAAAGCCGACAAACGGTAATAATAGATAATTATACTATATTATCAAACGATTGTAAAGAAAAACGGTTTTTATTTGAATGCCGCAACGAGATAATATAATTTAATTTCAGCACTGAAAATTTGTACACAAAGATAAAACAAATCGAACGAAAAAAAAGCCTACTTACACAGTAACGTTTTCAAACTAAAAGGCTCTCTGTGTTTTGCGGCGTTATGTATCTCAAACGAAAATACGGCATCGATAAAAATTCACTAATGACGCTTGAAAGACTTTTCTTGTATTAACGGCAACGCAAAACAAAAAATAACCGACTTAAACAGGTAACTATTATGACTGTACTGCAAAGCATTTTTTTAGGATTATTACAAGGGTTTACCGAATTTCTGCCTGTTTCCAGCAGCGGACACCTTTTGCTTGCGGAAAAACTGTTCGATATACAAGGCGGATTGTTTTTTGACGTAATGCTGCATATCGGCACGTTGTTTGCCGTTATAATTTCGATGAGGCACACGCTGTGGCAGACAATACGCCACCCCGTAAAAGACAGACGCTTTGTTTACTTGGTAGTTGCAAGTATTCCCACATTTGTAATTGCCCTGCTTGTTAAACTGTTTGTGCCGGAGAAGTTTTTGCAATACACATTGCCTTTCGGCTTTGCGCTCACAATCGTACTGATTGTCTTGTCCGACAGGCTTTCCCGTCCGCGTCTGCGTATGGACGAATCGGGTTGGCTCCCCGTAATTATAACGGGCGTTACGCAAGGCATAGCCGTCTTCCCCGGATTGTCGCGCAGCGGCAGTACAATTTCCACAATGAAACTGTTCGGCATAAACGCAAGCGACGCGGCAGAATTTTCCTTTTTGCTATCCGTTCCCGTTATTGTGGCAAGCGCGGTTGTAGAAGGTTACGAGGCGCTTACTACCGCTATCACTACGCCTTGGTACTGCATTGTGATAGGTATAGTCGCGGCGTTTTTGTCGGGGCTTGTATCCGTCTATATGGTAATGCGCGCCGTAAAAACTAAAAGCTGGATTTGGTTTGCGGTCTACCTTATTATTCCGCTTATTGTGTCGCTGATTATACTGTAACAGCCTGATACAGTATTTAAACCGTATATAAGTAACGCTTTTTTACACTGTCGCTATATTTACGCCGTTTTGCTAATATACTAACGTATTTCAAAATAAATATTTTCTTTGCTTATAACGTTATACACAGACTGTGTTGACCTGTTAGAAAAAAATGTCTTTGCTTACGGCGCCTTAACAATTTTTGTTCAGAAACAGACAAAAACAACCGCTCGAATCGAGCGTTTTCTAATTCAAGCGGTTGGTTTTATTTTTTAATATTCTTTTATGTTTGTACACTTTTGTTCTTATATACCGGTCAAACAAAACTTAAATTTTGTACGCTGGTTACTTAAATTTCGACACTCAGTTAAATGCGTGTGTTCTGACATAAAACAAAACTCTGATTGCGCAAAAAGTATCTGTTGCAAAACGCCGTTTACAAAACCCTTATTGCGTCGATAGGTTTAAGTTTTGCAATGCGGATTGTCGGTATCAATGCAAATAGCGGCAACAACACAAAGCATACTCCTAAAAGCGTAAGTATGGCATACGGGTCAAATGTGCAGAACGTTAGATTTTGTACTAATTTTAAAGCTCCGTGGCTATATACAGTGTTAATTATTGCTATCGACGCAAAGGTCAACGACAAAGCAATAACTGCGATTATAACGGAAAGAATCAGCGTTTCTAATATAAAAATTTTGGTTATATCCCACGAAGACGCGCCGATTGCCGACAAAATGCCTATTTCCTTTCTGCGGTTGGTTATGCTGAATGAAATCAGATTTATTGTCAAAAGTATTATTACCGCAACTAACACAATACATATAATAAGAAGAATCACTGCGAATTCTTTTATCGCGTCAAAATTAACTATACTGTCAACAATCGACATATCATTTCCCTTTTCATCTTGTACGCTTCCCACGTCTTGTATAAAACCTCCGTGGTCATAACGCAAAGTAAGGACAAACTGCGAAATGTTTTTTACACTGTCCGTTCTTACGATTATTTTGCGGTTGTACGCACGCACTAATTTACGGAGAACGATTTCGTTTAAATAAATGGAATCATCTCTATCTGTGCTTTTAATTACTCCTTTTATTTTGCATTGTCCTAAATCTATTCTTGTTTGACCGCTGCTGTCGATATACTTGATTGCAAAAGATTTGCCAAGTATATTGTGAATACTTTCAGTTGTAACTTCATTCAATCCGGTAAACTCTGTAACAGTACTCCAATCGATTACTATTTCGTTTTCAGCCAAAACTATTTGCTGCGTGCTGGGGTCTATTTCGCCGTCTTCTGTTATCATTTTGTAATAAGTCGGAATCCTCTGAGAAAGTTGATGCAGTTTTTTGTTTACACCGTCAATATTTAAAATAGCGGGCATTAAAAATTCATTTGTACGTCCTTCAAACTGTTCCATTGCAAAAAACGACGGTAAGGTAATGTTAACACTTTTTATTACTCCTGCCAAAGTAAAGAATTTGTTGCTTTGCAATCCGCTCAAAGATAAACGCACTTTTTTGCCTATCAGTTTTTCAGCAGGGAACGTATCACTAAATATCAATTCTTCTTTTCCGTCAATCAAAACCGCATCACTGGTATACATAGGGTATTGTTCGCTAGCTTCGTATATACTGTTTAATGCGTTTTCGCTTATGTAGAAAGACTGCAAATCCAATTCCTGCGCATCGCCAATGAACTCAAAACCGAAATCCAACAACTGCTGCTTATTCTCGGCATAGCCCCATTCCTGTGTTTGTGAATTTTCTTTAAGATATTGCAATGTAGAAAGATTTGGCGTGTCTTCTACTCTGTGAAATGCCTCTTCCGTTTCGTATCCTTGCGTTACGGTAATAAACTCGGGGTTATGCTTGTTTATATGCTTGATAAATGCACGCTCAGGTATAAACGTCAATACTAGTTGAGAAATAAGCATTGCGCATAATGTAAATACCGACACAAGGACAAGACTTACGGTTCTTGCTTTGTGCTTTACCAAACTGTTAAAGCCCATTTTTAAACACATTGCAAATGATAAACGGTTTTTAACAGGGACAAATTTATTCTGTTGGACGGTCTTGTCTTCTTCCTTTACAACGCCGTTATCGGCAATAACCTTGCCGTCGGCAATTTCGATTGTACGGTCGGAATACTTTTCCGCGCTTTCACGGTCGTGAGAAACGACTATTACGGGACGCGTTTCTGAAAGCGTTTTGAGTATCGTCCATATACTTTCGCCCGTTTCGGAGTCGAGATTGCCCGTAGGTTCGTCCGCCAAAATGATTTTACTGTCCTTGACGATAGCACGGGCAATGGCAACGCGCTGTTTTTCGCCTCCGGACAATTCTCCCACGCGGCGGGTAAGATATTGTTCGCCAAGCTCAACTTGTTTGAGTGCGTCGATTACTTTTTGTTCGATGTTGGCATCTTTTGTCAATTGCAAAGCCAAAGCAATATTATCCTTTACGTTAAAGTCGTCCAGCAAGTTGTATTCCTGAAAGACAAATCCGACGTAAGAATTACGGTAACTTTCGAAATCGGACTGTTTAAATGCGTTCATCGAAACGCCGTCTACTTCGATATTTCCGACGGTAGGTTTATCCAATCCGCCAAGCAAATTAAGCAACGTAGACTTGCCGCTGCCGCTTTTGCCCAAAATAAACACCATACCGCTTTCGCCCAACTGAAAATTGACGTTTTTTAACGCTTCGACTCGGTTTTTCGATTTGGAAATGTACGTTTTGCCTACGTCGCAAAATTTAATCATTGTTTTGACTCCTTATTCGCCTTTTATTTCAAGACCGATTGCTCCAACGGAACAGTAAGTTGTTTGTTTGGGTACAATGCTACATAGTTTTGTATAATCGGTTGAACCTTTGACATCACAATTAATTACGCTTGACTTATTACACAATCCGACTATTTGCGCCATATAAGGTTTGATTTTTGAACTTACGTTTTTAGCGCTGCCGTACACGATTTTACCGTAATTTATGCAATCGGTAATATTGGCAAACAATATAAGTTCACCGGCAATGCCGCCTGCGCAACCGTTTACCGTGTCGTACTTATACGTTATCGTACCGCTGTTGCGGCAATCGTTGATTGTAGCATAAACAGTTGCAGTACCAACAATACCTCCTATTTTTCCCGTTCCCGTAACGTCAACATAGGAGGAACAGTTGACTATTATACCGCTGTATAACACACCCGCAATGCCGCCCGCACTACTGACGTATGAGTCGATAACAATGTAAGAGTTTGTAACAGTACAATCCTGTATCTTGCCGTTGTTTTTTCCTGCTATAATTCCTGCAAAGACAACTGTACTATTATCTTGCAAACGGCTCTCTATTTTAGCGCCGCTAAAATTAATGTTTTTGACAATTCCGTTTTGATTAATATTACTGAAAAAGCCGTAATATTCTCCGTAATTAGTTGCATAAAAAGACATATTAAAAATTGTCTTATTGTTACCGTCAAAAATTCCTCTAAAATAACTTGTAATAGGCAACCACTGATTTGTTAGTACAATATCGTTGACCAATTTAAACGAATAATCGATATAGTAAAACTCATCGTCCTTATCCAATATTTTTGTGTACTCAATATGTCTGAGTTGTACTTCGTCAGCAATTAAAAACGGGTTGTCCGCACTGCCGTCTCCGCCGCTGAAATATCCCGAAAAATCGGGTTCGGCTTCGGCAAAAGCAAATTGCGGAACGGCAACTAAAATAACTGCCCACAAAACTAATACGGCGATAACTCAGCAAAACAATTTTTTCTTCGATTGTAGCATAATGATTCTCCTTTGTAAGTAAAATTATTATTCTCAACCGACATCGGCACACGCCTTACACTAAGTATAAATGTTACGCGAGCCAATGTCAATATCGACATGATATTTACCTTATAAAATGCGCCGCCGTCCTTGTACTTTACAAGTTGTTACGTTTGCTGTCTGATTTTTGCGAATATTTCAATACGTAATATGCCTAACGTATTTTTTTCATACAGAAATCACAAAACTGTCAACAAACAACCGAAAGCGCGCGTTTTTTGCCTGTAAAATATTGCCGCGCTTGACTTGTTATTACCGTTATATGCAAAAAGACGTTGAACTTTGTTTTTTCAACGTCTTTTTGTAAAGTATTATTAAAATTGTTATACGCTTACGCTGTATTTGATTGATATTTGTGTAAGTAAAAATACGCTTGCAAACATAACAATACGGCAAAACGCAACCGAATATATTTTGCTACGTTTTACTATATATCCGACAATCCCAACAAATAATCGGCAGAAACATCGAAGTATTTTGCAATAATTACTATTGCTTCCGCCGTTGGCTGTACTTTTCCGTTACAATAATCGCTCAAAACGCTTTTACTTATTCCGCTATCTTTCGCTAACTGATATTTAGAAATGCCGTTTTCTTGTAATAGCCTATTGAGCCTTATACTAAATTTATTCATAACCTAAATTTCCGATAAGCCCAATAAGTAATCGGCAGAAACTCCCATAACGCGGCACAAATTATACAGCGTGTTTAAAGTCGGTTCGCTTTCGCCCGTTTTATACTGTGTTATACAACTGGGATTTATTCCGCATTTTTCGGCAATTTCTTTTTGCTGCAATTCTGTTTGCAACAACGCTTCGCAAAATCTCTTTTGAAAATTCATTTCAGCACATTTCCTTTTTTTAAGTAATTTAGCATTACTTAACTTGTTTGTGTTGACAATTTAGTACTGCTAAATTACAATATGGATAGTATTGAAATAAATAGGGAGAATTATGCTTAGTATAATTGAAAAAATTTATAACGGCTATATTAACGAAACAGAAAACGTAAGTGCCGGCAAAGAAAATGAACTTAGCGAAAAAGAGTTTGGACTTTATCTTAAATTGATAGAAAGTTTGTCTGCAGAACAGGCGCAAATGCTAAATGAATTTATCGATCTGCTTTGTTTGCGTACAAATGTTTCGATAGAACAAAAATACATACGCGGATTTAAAACCGGTCTTTTGCTGGGAATAGAATGTTCAGATATGAAATTTGAATAAAAATTAGATAATTTAAAAAGCCGAGAACTTTTAAACAAAGTTCTCAGCCTTTTTTTGCATTTGCTAACCGTTGAACGGCTATATCGTAATAATTTTCGTCGAGTTCTATTCCGACAAATTTACGGTTCAGATTTAAACACGCAAGCCCCGTTGTTCCGCTTCCCATAAACGGGTCGATAATTACGTCGTCTTCGTTAGTATGAACTTTAAGTATATCTTGCATAAGCTGCAGACTTTTTTGCGTAGGGTGCCCCGTGCGTTCGCTTGGCGGAACAAGCGCCGTTTCGAACATACTGCGCATATAGGGCTTGTCGGCAGATTTATTAAATACCCACTTTGCACCTTTTTTTACGCCCCACACTGCAAACTCCATATCCTGAACGTATCGGCGGTTGATATTGCGCGGCATAGGGTTGGTTTTGCGCCAAACTAATATATCTTTTACTTCGAGATTGCTTTGTTCCATTGTTTCGATAATAAAACTGATATAGCGGTAAGAGCAGAATATTATTACCGAGCCGTTTTTGTCCAGTATTTTTGCATACATCGGTATCCAAGAAAGCAAATCGAAATTGCCGTCCCATTCGCCGAAATTTATTCCCTTGCGCGGGTGTTTTAGCGTACTGAAGTTATTTTCGCGCGATATATTGTAAGGCGGATCGGTTATTATATGGTTGACCGTAACATTGTTTTTGATAAGTTCGTCTATTACCGTATACGCATCGTCGAGGTATAGTTTATAACCGCTTTGCGTAAAGCAACCGCCGTTACACATACTGATACCGTTATCCTGTTGTTTGTACTCGCTTTGCGGCGTTGCGTTCAGTTTTTTGTCTTCCATTTTGATACCTCTAAAACAAGATAACACGTTTATACCGATATGTAAACAAATTTCTGCAAATTATTTATACTAAGGCGGTTACAAAACGGTGTTACTTTTGCCGAATAGCATTTTATACCGTGATATAAAACTTGTGTTTTTTAACTTCGATAAAAATCTTTTTTTACTTTTATCCAAATATAAAACATCATTATTGCGGCATACAAGTTGTATTTACCGTAAGGTTTTATTTTTGATTACGCACAAACTTTTTGATTTTAAGTTTTTAACCGACAATGCGGTAACAGATATTTTCAATGTATTTCGGGTTAATACCCAATTGCCGTTGACTTTTAACTTTAACAGAAATTGATTTTGCTTTGCAGTAACTCAGAAATTTTTTCTGTAAAGTCAGACAATAAAAATGCGTACCACGACAAAATTGCCTGACGAGATACGCATTTTAAATTAGTTTTTTATATTACACTAAACGGATAGCGCGGGTCGGTTCGCTTATTGCAAGAGATTCTGCTTCGAGAGCCAGTTTGACTTCCGTTTTGTCAAAGCCTTGTTCGACTCGTACATTTACGGTTTTATCGCCGACTTTACACACGGCATAACATTCGGTGCCGTAATCTAAAACTCTTTCGACTTGCGCGGTTATACCGTCATCGCTTATTTTTACCTGATTAGGCGCAAAACGCAATTCTAAACTTTTGTTGAATATATCTTGTCCGCCGCCGTTTATCAAACGCATTGCAAGCGTTTGCGGATAAGAAAAACTTGCGTCAGCCGCTTCGAGAGTAAATGCAAGTTCGCCGACTTTCTTTAATTTGCCCTTTATTTCCTTTTCTACCGTAATCTTGTGTTTGGCAAGTTTACCCGTAATAACGTTTTCTGCAGCAAGAGGCAGTACTACCGCTTCTCCGTCCTTAAACAGCGTAATTTGTTTTAAATCCAAGCCGATTTTTACCTGTTGACCTATTTGGCTGTTAGTATCGGCTAACGCAAACAGTACGTCTTTCCCGACCTGCAAATGTACTAGACTCTGACCGTTCACGTTTTCCTCCGTTATGACGTCTGCCGCTATATCGCCGTCGAAATTTACCGCGCTTGTGGGTATTGCAACTCGGTATTTGCCGTCATCTGCAACTATTGCCGACGGCAGTTTAATTTTTGCGCCAAGCGTACTTAAAACACCGCCCTTTACAGTTCCGTCCGCTATAACCTGCGCAGGAATACGCGGAGCGATTGTTTCTTCCGTTTCGGCGTCAAAGACGTGAATATGGGATAAATCTAACGACACTTCTATCAATTCGTCAACTTCGTAATAACTTCCTGCAGGCGCTTTGACGATAACACGCGTTTCGCTTTCGCCCACAGTTTCTTCTCCGTCGATATTGAAATCGGCATAAACTTGACAATCCGTTCCTAATTCTTCCGTATGAGAAACACGGCACTTAGCTTTGAAAGGATATTGGTTTGCGTCTACAGATATGTGTTCGGCGCGCAAGCCCAAAATAACGGATTTTTCGCCGTCCAAATATGCGCGGTCGGTTTTATTGAAATAACTTGACGGTACTTCGAGAGAAACGGGAGTGTTATCGAGCGTAACCGTAACCTTATCTTTGTTGAGTTTGAGTTTGCTCTCAAAGAAGTTCATTTGCGGAGTTCCGATAAACCCTGCTACGAATTTGTTTGCGGGATAACGGTACAGATTGCGCGGAGAATCTATTTGCTGAACAAAACCGTCCTTCATAACTACAATGCGCGTACCCATAGTCATCGCTTCCGTTTGGTCGTGGGTAACGTAAATAAAAGTAGTTTGAAGTTTGTGGTGCAATTTGGAAATTTCCGCGCGCATAGTTGTGCGCAATTTTGCGTCTAGGTTAGAGAGCGGTTCGTCTAACAAAAACACTTTCGGCTCGCGGACGATTGCACGCCCTAACGCAACGCGCTGACGCTGTCCGCCCGACATTGCCTTGGGCTTTCTGTCAAGATACTCCGTAATGCCGAGAATACGCGCCGCTTCCTGTACTCGGGCGTCGATTTCTTCCTTTTTCATTTTGCGGATTCTAAGTCCGAAAGCCATATTTTCGTAAACGGTCATATGCGGATACAGCGCATAGTTCTGGAACACCATCGCTATGTCGCGGTCCTTGGGCTCAACGTCGTTAACAACCGTATCGCCTATACTTATTTCTCCTGCGGAAACTTCTTCAAGCCCTGCTATCATTCGGAGCGTGGTCGATTTGCCGCAGCCGGACGGTCCTACAAAAACAATAAACTCCTTGTCGGCTATATCCATAGTAAAGTCGTTTACAGCCTTTACCCCGTTAGGGAATACTTTATAAACGTGATTTAATTGTACGCTTGCCATATTTTCTCCTTTGCATTTTCTTAGGTAAAGTTATTACAAACAGCGGTTTTGCGAATATCGAAAACTGTAAAAAGCGCATAGACTTTTTTTACGCTAAACCTCTGTTTTGCTTCTACAAATTATTATAACTGTCCTTCCGCAGTCCTGTCAAGACAAATCGATAATAAAAAATTGTGTTCATTTTATTAAATATAGGATAAATTCTAGGATATTTTATTGCGTTTAAAGGACCTTTGTGATAAAATGACAATACAAAGTAAAATTATTTTTAGGAGAAAATTATGTTAATAGACAGCAATCAAATCGTGTCGATGTCGGAAGCAAACCAAAACTTTTCTAAGGTGGTACGTCAGGCGGAAGAAAACGGCTGTGTTGTAATATTTAAAAACAACAACCCTAAATTTGTTTTAGTAGATATAGATTCGATGAAGATATCTCTGCCGTCATCGGACGAAAGACTGGACCGCGCGGCGAAAAAAGAAATATCGCGTGCAAAATGGCTTTGATACAGATTGTTGCAATTTTATTGCTAAATACAATTTGTGATTTTTAAATCTGTTATTTTGCTTGCTATACTACTCTATTTGACCGTCAAACAGCAATGTATACTAATACTTAAAGCGCAAATAATAACCGTAGAGGTATATTATGAAAATTGCTATCGTTACGGGCGCTTCTAGCGGACTGGGCAAGGCGTTCGCGCTAAAATTAGATAAACTTGGACTGGACGAAATTTGGGGAGTGGCTTTGGATAAAGACGGTCTTGCCAAAGTTGCAAAATTAACAAAAACTCCGTTTCGTACTTTTGCGGTAGATTTGACCGATAACGGAATCGATATTCTAAAAAACGCCGTAAAAACGGAACAGCCGAATATTGTTTGGCTTGTCAACGCCGCAGGGTTTGGCAAGTTCGGACGGTACGACGAAATACCTATTGGACAAAGTATCAATATGATAAAACTTAACTGCGAAACGTTGGTCGCGTTGACGGAATACTGCCTGCCGTATATGTCGAGCGGCGCAAAAATCGCCGAGTTCAGTTCTGTAGCCGCTTTTCAGCCCACCCCTTACGTTAACGTATACTCGGCGACAAAAGCGTTTGTTTACAATTACTCGCGCGCTTTAAACGCCGAATTGCAATCCCGTCATATAACGGTGTGCGCCGTATGTCCGTTTTGGACAAAAACGCATTTCTTTGAAAGAGCAGAGCGCGACAATAAAAACGTAGTTATAAACTATATTGTTATGTACGAACCCGAGCGCGTAGTAGAAAAAGCGTATAACGATATTTTAAAGGGCAAAGAAGTGTCTATTTACGGATTTATTGCGCGCAGTCAAGCGCGGCTGGCGCGCATTGTTCCTACAAAACTGGTAATGAAAATATGGATAAAACAACAGCAGTTGAACAAACGCTATAAATGAGTTTTGCGTTACATAAACGCTGTTTATTAAAACAAGAAAAAAAACAAGCTTTTACAACAAAATATCAACGTATACTACATACGAAATATTGATAGCTAAGTCATAGCCGCGAACACGTTTGTGCCGTGCAATGTTTACTATGGTAATTTTTTGCTAAGCATTAAAACACTTTGTTAAAAATGACGCTTTTGTCTTTCATTGATATTTTTCCGACTTCGTATCCGTAGTCTACTGCTTCCTTTTTGTACGTTAAAAAAGAATGGTCGATATCAAAACCCAAAATACTCTTTATTTCATCAAAAGACAGTTTGTACATATCTCTGTCATTATCTTTTAAATATTTCCATAACGGCGCGTATTTACTCATTTGATTTTCTCCGCGTTTCAGCAATTGCTGTTTCTCGATTGAGTATAACCCCTTTTTTTAAAATTTGCAAACATTATTTTTATGCTGTATTTTGGGCGGTTTATACGGATAACTACTATCCGAAAGCATCAAACCGTCTATAACCGACACGGAATACTTTTTTCTTTTTTATGCGTCTCGCTATTGTTTTGATATTGTTAATATGGTATAATTATATTTACTAACAGATATCAACTTTAAATTGGACCTAACTGCTGTTAGCCGATTATTGTTCCGTATCGATCATTCTTTACAAATACTATATATTTGTAACATAAATTGAACACGGCACTTCACTTTTTTTTAACTATAAAAACTGTCAATAGGAGAAAATACTATGCTTATTCAAAAAATTAAAAAGAACTGGCTGGCAATACTTTCCGTTACGCTAAGTTTGCTTGTTGCGCTGTTTTGGCTTGCTTTGAGAGTTAACTGGGCAGGCATATCCAAAGTATTGGGCGGAGACAAAAGCGACGCATTTTTCGTAATGCACACACCGCTGTTGATTTGCGTCTTTTTGTGGCTGGCGTTTATCTATTCGGTTGTAGCCGCATTTATTTGGGGCGGACGTAAAAAAGCCCCGTTTATCGTATCGCTTACAATAAGCGGCGTGTTTGCTATTATTTGCATTGTGGTCGTTATTATGGGTTCTATCGACTATATGCAGTTTATTTTACCGCTGTTCGGCGAATCACTGCTTATATGTCTGTGCCTTGCCGCATTTGCACTGCTTCTGTTCTTTCCCGCAACGGATAAAGGTAAATTGTGTACAACGTTAAAATGCGTTACTTTGTCGGTTGCAATACTAGGCACGGTGCTGATAGCTTTCGACGTCAAAGCCAACTATTTTACTTACGACCCCGTAGTATACGCGGTAGAAGACGACTATCAAATAGTATTTTCGACTAATGACGAAAGCATTGCGTGGGTAGAAATCGACGGTAACAAATACTACGATTTATATGCAGGAAGTATGAAGTCCAAAGACCTTGTACACAAAGTAACCGTTCCGCAAAAAGACCTTGACAACGCTAAAAAATATACCGTATGCGCGCAAACAATGATTTACCGCGGACCTTTCGGCGGATACAAGGGCAGTAAAATTATGACAAAAGAAATAAACTTCCGCCCTGTAAACGTCGACAACGGACTTGATTACTATTCTATGACAGATGTTCACGGAGCGAGAAAAGGCGCGTTAAAGGCTTACCAAGCCTTTGAAAACAGCGTTAAGGCGCAAGGCAGAGACGTTGACTTTTTAGTAATTTTGGGCGACTCGTATTCGATGATAGACAGCGAATTTGACGCGCAGTTTTCTAACCTGATTGCAAACGACGCGACAAAGGGAGAGATTCCCGTAATTTACGCAAGAGGCAATCACGAAATAAAGGGCAGATACGCCGAAGACCTGTACAAGTATGTCGGCTCGTTAAACCAAAATTATTACTACGACTTTGAACTTGCCGACGGTAAAGTTTACGGTATAACATTAGACTTAGGCGAAGACCACACGGCGGGAGCAAACGACGATGACGGTTGGTGGGAATACTACGGAACGGACGTATTCTCCCAATACCGCAACGACCAGACAAAATTCCTTCAAAATATAGTCGATAACAAAAAAGACAAGTACCAAAACAGCGAATACAATTTGGTCTGCTGTCATATTCCCGTTCAGTTCGTAAATTCACGCAACAATAATATCCAAGTTAAAGCCGACTGGACGGCACTGTTAAACCAAATAAAACCAGACCTTGTTGTGTCCGGACACCAACACGACTTGTATCCGTTTTTGTTAGACGAACTGGATAACTCAAAAACACAAAATAACGGCAAAGGAAAACTTACCTACAATCCGCAATTTAAACAAAACAAAACTTACGGCGGACACGTTACGGATTACGATTTTAACGGATTTATATGCGGTCGCCGCGGCAATACGCAAACGGATAGCATAAGCGCGCTGAATTCGCGCGAGCATATCGGTTTGGGCACAAGCGCAGACTTTATTACTCAAACGCAGACTCATATTTACTGGAACTCGCACAACGAAAAAGTGTTAGTATTCAATCCTTTTGTAGATAGTGCCGCCCAAACGGAGTTTGTAACAAAACTCAAATAACAAATTACCGCTTATATAATTTATTCTATTAAACGACATTACATAAAGTAAGCGCACCGTAGTTTTATTTACTACGTTGCGTTTATTTATTGCCGTCCTTACGAATAAATGAACAACCGGCATAGCCTGTTGTTTTTCAACGGAGAAATTCCTTTTCCTGCAAAATACAAGATCGTGCACCAATTTATATATTACACAAATTATTGTCTAATCCAATACATTATTTGCTGTCTATTCCCCTGTCGCTTGCGGTTCCCCTACCCTTTAACACAAAGGGGAATTGACACATCGGGTTATTTTCTTGTTTCAGTTTACTTCTTTTCTTCGGTTAACCTTTACGGCTTCCGAACTGGGGTTTTTGTATACAAAAAGGGCTTACCTAAGTTAGGTAAGCCGCAATTTTTGAAGAAGAAAATTTTTAAATTATTTTGCGCTTGCTTTATTGAAAGCGTTGTGAAGAAGATTTACATAATCCCACATATCCGTCCAAGTAGCGCCTGTTTTAATGCTGTTTTTATCAACGAATTCGTCTTTCATATCGCCTGTTACGTTGTCGTCTGTTTTACCCGGTTGCGTAAGGTCTTCTTTTACTGTAACGCCGTCAAATCCGTATTCTACAACATAAGCGCAGGTTGCTTCGGCGTTTTTCTTCCAGCCGAGTTGTCCTTCCTTAATACCAGTGCCTGACCAGTAACCGTTTTGTGTTTTGAGCAACTTTGCAGCCGTCATAATATCGGTTTTGTCTCCGTTAGCGGTAACAACAGAAACCTTGTTGTTTTGAACGGCTTCGGCATACGCCTTGCAGTTTTCTTCGCTTGCTCTAAAGTAATCTTTAATAGTTTGCGTTCCCACTTTGTAACCGTCGGTTTCATCGTAAACCATAGTTACATTGCCGTATTTTACCGTCTTCCAGTAATAGGTCGTTGTTTCTCCTTTTGTAATAGCTACGGTATAATCAGCACCGTCGTTAGCGGTTGCTGTTACTTGTGTGGGGAAGCACGCTTCATCCAATTTCGCAGATACCAAAACGCCGGAAACAACTTCTACAGTTGCGATACCGACATAACCTTCTCTGTGCACAAGACCGTATGCTACTTGCGTTTGTTTGTTACCGCAAGCCGTTAATGCAATTACAGACAATGCCATAACAATTACAAGCACAATTACCATAAGTTTTGCTTGTTTTTTCATGTCTTTTTTTTCTCCTTTTATTTTTTTAGGTTATAGCCTATACTAAAACCTTTGATATTTTACCTAATAATACCCCCCCCCGTCAAGTATTTATATATATTGGAACGATATATAAATTTTATTTGTTTATAAATTTTATTTACTGTGCCGTTTTTATATATTGTCCGTAGCAACTCATTTCAATTTTTTCAGACGTGTATATCTTTAGATTTCGTTTCGGAACAAAGCTATACCTACCGCCTCTATTGTTTTCTATAAATCATCTGATAACTTTCTGGTGCTTTTCCGTACAAAAAACGGACTGCTTTTTGCAATCCGCTTATTTCGTAAAATATTTAAGTTCTTATCTCAACTGTTTATTTATGCTGTTAAATTTTGATTATTCAACAAAAAACCTAGCACGCTTCTAATTATTATGCAACTTCTATCGGACGTTTGTCGGCAATAAAGATTACTCCTACCGTTCCCGGTCCGCAATGCGCTCCTATTACAGGTCCTACTAATTGACGGACGATCTTGGCTTCGGGACGTTTTTCTTTTATCATTGCCGCCACACTGTCGCCCTCTTCGGGACAGTCGGCATCGATAACGTAAACGGTGTATTCCGTTCCCGTCAACTCTTCGGCAACTTTTTCCGCAAGTCTGCGTAAAGCCTTGCGCTTACCGGAAATCTTTTCGTATACCTTCAAACTGCCGCGTTCGTCAGTAGTTAGCATAGGCTTTAAAGAAAGTAAAGTGCCTGCAAACGCCGCAACTCCCGAAAGTCTTCCGCCGCGTTTTAAGTGCATCAAATCGTCTACGACAAAATAAATTGCGACCCTGTTTGTAAATTCGGTGAGTTTTTCCAAAATTTCTTCATCGCTTGCGCCGCTGTTTTTGAGTTCTGCCGCGTACTCCATTTGAATACCCGCACCCAGACTTATCGACTTTGTATCGAATACAACGCATTTACGATCGGGGTATTTTTCTTTTAAAGTATTTAACGCCGTTTCGAGATGTCCAAATGTTCCGCTCATCGCGTGAGAAAAACTGACGTAGAGTATGTCTTCTCCCTTTTTAAAATACGGCTCGATAATTTCAATATACTCATCGGGATTTAAAGCCATGGTTTTGGGAATTTCGCCGCTTCTTACTGCGCTGTAAAACTTTTTGAAATCCGTATTCTTTCCCAAGTCGTAGTAATACTCTTCGCCGCCGTAAGAAAAGGGCATTTTGATATAGTCTACGTTAAGTTCTTCTTGTCTTGTGTACCACAATTCGCCGTCGGCATCGATAATAAGTACGCTCATTTAATTTTTCTCCTTTATTTTTAAATTACAGAAATGACTACTATGATTTGCAATGATGTTTACCTAAAAAGCATCCGCCTTTTGGAAATTGACATCATAGTCCACCGTTTTTAAATTTGCTTTTTACCTTTCTTTACAACAAGACTTTATTTAGCGTAAGCGTATTGTTGACAGGTAATCGTAAGTCTGCGTCGGATGCAGAATACCTCAACTACTTTTTAACGTATTTTTCGGTAGTCATTACAGTCGGTTGCGCTTAGCGTTTTTATTAACCGACTTCATTTAAAAACTCTTGTCTTTTATTTTACCATATAATGAATACCTTTTTCAAGCCCTTTATTTGCAAATACTGCGTTTTACACACCAGTTTTTCGCTTTTTTACTCTAGAATTGAGTGTTTTGTGGAAATAATCACAAATATGTTATCTTTCAAAACGATTTTGCGTTGTTTTGTCTGTTTTTCAGAAACAGGAATTACTGTTCTAAATTACTTACTTTGACCAAATTTTATCAATGTATGTATTGCTTTTTTTTTATCCTTATTGTATAATATTTATATACTTTTCGTGTTGTTGCCTATAATGAAAAACGGCTTATTTGCAATTACACACATCTTGTCCACATTTATTGTGGAAATTGTTCGAAAGTTATCCACAATGCCTATTTGTGTCATAACACAATATATTGTTTGTAATCGGTTTTACTAATCAATATATTGTTTCGTTAAACGGAATTTGCGACTTTACCAACAATTACACAGCGCCTAATAATACCACTATCAAAAGAAAGGGTAATATTTGTCTGCGCGGACATACAACAAATACAGAAAAAATTTGAGGAGTGCTTAAAATGAAAATCATAGTAAACAGTCTGGATCTTAACGATGCGGTAGGTAAAGTTTCTAAAGCGTTGCCTAATAGAGATGTTGCTCCTATACTGGAATGTATAAAAATCACTGCAGAAAACGATATGCTTACGTTGTACGCTACCGATAAAGACCTTGCGATAGAAAAAACTATCGAAGCCAACGTTATTGTCGGAGGCGCAACACTTGTACCCGGAAGAATATTCGGCGACTATATCCGCAACATTGCGGATAACGGAAGCGATATTTCTCTGGAAATAGCAGAAGACAACCGTCTGAATATCAGTTCTGCAAACAGCGAATGTACTATAGGTACGCTCGACGTAATGGATTATCCCGAAGTTGAGACAATAAACGGAGAAAATTATTTTGCTATACAAGAAAGCAATCTTAAAGAGATAATAAACAACGTCAATTTTGCAGTAGCTACGGACGACAGCCGCCCGATGCTTAAAGGCGTACACTTTGAAGCAAAAGATTACACTCTCTCTGCCGTAGCCACAGACGGATACCGTTTTGCTATGAGCAAAAAAGTTTTGGAAGAAAAGGTTGACGAAATCTCCGCTACCATTCCTTCGAGAAGTATGGCGGAACTTGCAAAACTTTTAACTGACAGCGAAAACATTTTGCGCGTGTTTATAGAAAACAACTACTTGATGGTTTCTATGGAAAGCACAAAACTCTACACCCGACTTCTCGGCGGACAATATATCAAATACGACAATATCGTTCCCAAAGAATTTATGTCTACATTGGTTGTAAACAAGGAAACATTTGAAAAGGCTTTAAATACTGCGTCTATTATGTCGCGCAGCGAAAAGAACAATCTTGTGCTTCTTAACATAGAAGAATACAATATGAACATTTCTTCAACCAGCCAATACGGAACGGCAAAAGAAAACGTAACAATTTCGCTCTCGGGCAAAGACGTAAGATGCGCATATAATTCACGTTATATTAACGATTGCTTGAAAGTAATAAATGCAGAATCTATCAGAATGGAATTTGCACAGCATAACAGTTGCGTTATAACTATTTACGATAGCGATGAAGTTCTGTACTTCATTCTTCCCGTAAAACAAATAGTATAATAATATTGAAGAATAAAACGCTCTATCTTGAACGGTAGAGCGTTTTTTGTATACAGAAAAGCGGTAATGCCTTTAGTTGCACGACCGCTTTAAACAAATACGTTAAGTGTATATACAGAATGCGTTAATGGCGTAAGTTATACGCTTGCAGTTTGCAATAATTTTGTTTTATCGGAAGCCGCATTTGAGTTAAATACTTACGCTCGTGAAGAAGTGCTGTTTTGAAGAGTAAGTTTGGGAACAACGGGAATATAGGAGTCCGTACCCATACTTTTGAGTTTTAACAGTATTGCGCCTTGTTTTGCTTTGCATAAGGGACACTCTGTCCAGCCTTCTGTTCCTGTTGCTTGGTATCCGCAAGAAGAGCAAACCCACGTTGTTGGATCATCGCGTT
Organism: uncultured Clostridia bacterium; assembly: GCA_947053925.1. Lineage (GTDB taxonomy): Bacteria > Bacillota > Clostridia > Christensenellales > CAG-314 > Fimimonas. Next base: position 44,571 of record CAMRUG010000001.1, on the reverse strand, counting down.
TGTACAGTGTACCTTCTTTCATTTGCTCGTACAATTCGAGAAAAATACTTTCGTGTACTTTTTCGACTTGGGCAGTCTGTTCAAACAAAAGAGCGATATCGTCAAAGCCCTCTTTTTTTGCTGTTTTAGCAAACGAAAGATAAATTTTAGCTTCGTTATGTTCGTCTTCTGCAGAGAATTTGAGATTGTCTAAAATATTCCACTTTTCTTTAAAGGGGAATCCTGCGCTGTATTCTATATTTTTTATAGGTTTATTTGACGCTTTTTGCAGGTAGGTATAGTACATACGCGCATGGTTAAACTCCTGATACGCAATGGTATCGACTATCTCCGCCATTGTCGTATATCCTTCGTTACGCATACCGTATTCTACAAATTCGTAACGGGTACGCGCTTGTGTTTCTCCGGAATACGCTTTAGCTAAATTTACATAAGTTTGACTGTCTATCAGTTGCATCGTTAATCTCCTTATAACGTTTTTTTTGATATGCTAAATGTTCACTTAATAAAAATGTTTTAAACGTGGTTTTAATTTATTTAAACAGAATAAATGTCGAAAAAACAATGATTTACTCAAGAAAAGCAAAAACGTTGCTAAAAATTTGCATTGCAATTAAAATAGTATAAAGGAGAAACAATATGGAATTATACGAAGCGGTATTTAAACGCAAATCAATGCGCAAGTTTGACGAAAAACTTAAAATAAGCGATGAAGAAATGAATTTAATTCAGTCAAAGTTAAAGTCGTTAAAAAAGCTGACTCCTGAGACCGAAGTGGAATTTGTAATAAAGCCGAGACGGGAAACAAACTGTAGAATAAACGCAGAATACTGCATACTGGCATATACGCAAGACAAACCGCTGTGGAAAGAAAACATCGGCTATATGCTAGAACAGTTGGATTTGTATTTAGCAACGGTAAATATAGGTAGTTGTTGGTACGGGCTGGGCAAAACCAAAGAGCAAGAATTAAACGGCAAACTTTACGCTATTATGTTCTGCTTCGGTAAAAGTACAAGTAACGATTTCAGAAAGGACGAAAACGAATTTGACAGGAAGAAGGTTGAAGATATTTGGCAGGGCTTAAAAAACGATAATATTGCAAATGCGGTCAGATTAGCGCCCAGCGCGTGTAACAGTCAGCCGTGGAAAGTGAAAAGCGACGGCAAAGAAATTTCGGTTTACCTGAGACAAAAAACCGACAATGTTTTAACACGCGCGTTATCGAAATATTTTAACGGATTCGATATGGGAATCTTTTTGTATATTCTCGAACTTGCACTGGATAAACACGGATATCTGTACGAAAGGCAATTATTTGACAATGGAGAAACGGAATTAACGTTACTGGCAAAATACGCTGTTTTAAACCTGTAAAAAGTATGACCGTCATTAACGCGCTACGGTTGCAAAAATGACAAATTGAGTGTATAATATAAACGCTATGTTAAAGATAAATCAGATATGGAACAACATATTACTTGAAACGGAAGCAAAAGTATCTACTCTCGCTTACGACTTGTATATAAATTCTTTGCAACCTGTGGGTATTTACCGCGACAGATTGATTTTACTTGCAGAGACGCGCGCATTGAAAAACATTGTAGAAAAGAACTACAAAGAAGTTATAAAGAAATGCACTAACGTTGTATTTCCGTCCATACTCGACGTTGAAGTTATAACAGAAGACGATTTACCAAACGTCGGCAAAGTGGAAAAGGAAGTGGAAATTCCCGTAAGCAGCAGTTATGTTGCGATAGTAGAAGACAAAGCGGTTTTTGTATCTCAATACACGTTTGATAACTTTGTAGTCGGTAAAAGTAACGAATATGCCGAAGCCGTTGCAAGAGCGGTTGCGGAAAACCCCGGAACTAAGTATAACCCCGTGTTTTTGTGGGGAGGAGTAGGACTCGGTAAAACTCACTTAATGCACGCAATAGGCAACAGTTTACAGCGTAACTACCCCGAAAAGAAAATAATGTACGTTACCTGCGACCAGTTTGTAAACGAGTTTATAGAATCGTTGCACGATACGACAAACGCAAATGCAATGAAGAACTTCCGTAATAAGTACAGAAAGTTAGACGTTCTTATGATGGACGACGTGCAGTTTCTTGCCAACAAGGAAGGTACGCAGGAAGAGATGTTCCACACGTTTAACGAATTGTATTTGGCAAACAAGCAAATTATTTTAAGCAGCGACCGTCCGCCTAAGGAAATAAAAATAGAAGAACGTCTTAAAACGCGTTTTGCAACCGGCGTTATTGCAGATATTCAGCCGCCCGACTTAGAAACGAGAATAGCCATTTTGCAGAAAAAGTGCAACGCTAAGGGATACAGCTTAAATATAAAGGTACTCAGTTTAATTGCGGAAAAGATTACCAATAACATAAGAGAAATGGAAGGAATGCTAAACCGCATTATAAGTTATTCTACGCTTGTAGGCGGAAATCCCAACGATATGTCTATCGTAAACGACGCATTGCGCGATTACGCCGACGCAAGCAACGATATAATAACTATTGACCACGTTGTTACCGCGACCTGCGAACACTTCCGCGTAAAGCGCGAGGACTTGATAGGTAAAAAGAAGAATAAGGAAATTGTAGTACCGCGCCAGATTTGCATATATTTGATATGCGATATATTGGGTCAAAGCGTACCGCTTGTTTCTATCGGAGAATACTTTGGCGGCAGAGACCACACTACCGTTATGCACGCGCGTGATAAAATCAGCGAAGAATGTAAAAACAACGACATAACCGCTTCGCACGTCAAGGACATAAGAGACAGAATATACAATAGATAAACTGCAATTGAACCGTACACAAACAGTTTCATACGGGTGTCAAAAGTCCGTAAAAATATCTTAAGTCAAAAACAGTATATAACGTATTAAAACGAGTCTTACTTAACAGCGGGCTCGTTTTTTTACTGCATACGGTTTTGAAACTAAAATATACCGAAACATACACGCTTTTTAATTTGCTAAAAAAGTATTCTAATTGCATTGAGTTAATTCATAATTGCAAGTAAATAATGTACAAGTAATGAAATTTAAAAAACATACTTGTGCATTATTTTGTTAATAATAGTTTGGCTTCGATTTGCGGATAAAAACGTTTAGTATATGAATTTGTTACCGTAGGCTTTTTCTTACCGTGTTTTGAAAAACGGTCGGTATTGATAAAGTTAAACCTAGTACTTAAAAACTGCGACAAATAACGAAATATTTTGGTGTCAAATCGGATACTTGAAATAACCTTACAAATATAAGTTTTTTTAGGATAAGCATATTGACAACGGGGGGGGGTATAGTGCTATACTAATTATATCTATTTATAAGGAGATTACGGTATGCACAAGAAATATAAGGAGTACTGCGAGAGGAACGGCTTAGCGGTAAGCGGCGAAAAAGCGTACGGTTCGGTGAACGGATACGACGTGAATTTCTCTTCGGTAATGCCGTATGCCGATTTGAATGACGGTCAAGGCGGCGTCAAATTACACATAGCGTTTTATGCCACAGAGGAAAACAGACGAGTTATCGAAAACGAAATTAAAATCCTTTCTACAAAATTCGTTCACTACTCTTTTAACAAATTCGGAGTAATGTTTAAAATTACCGATTGGACAGCGGGAAAAATTGCAAACAAATTAGAAGAAATCGTAAACAAGGTGAGCGAAATACTCACAGGCAATAATGCTCTCGGGAGCGGATATTGCCCGATTTGCGGGACGAACCTTTCCGAAAACGTTGAAAGAAGAAATGTCGACGGCATGACGGTTGCTCTTGATGACGACTGCGTAAGTAAACTTAACGAGCTTATCGAGAGAGAAAACCGTGAGTTTGAGGCAGCTCCGAACAACTATCTCAAAGGATTTTTGGGAGCGATTATCGGAGGTTTGTGCGGTGTTGTCGTAGCCGTTATTTTGGCGGTTGTAGGATTTATTTCGGCTATATCTTCGTTTGTGGCTTTCTTCTTAGGGGTACTTCTTTACAGAAAATTCGGCGGTAAACCCAACAAGATAATGATAGTAATCGTTACTGCTACTACTTTTGTTTGTATGATAGGCTCAATCGTCGGAATTTATTTGTATATTGCCGGCGCGTCAGGCGCAGAGTACGGTTACGGCACCATTGAAGCATTCAAAGTGCTTATGGCAGATAAAGAGTTTTCTGCTTCTTTCTATACGGATTTAGCGCTTACCGTATTGTTCTGCATTGCAGGCTGCATATTCGAAATTATCAAAACCGCGCGCAACATTAAGAGAGGCGGAAAAATTTAAGAATTTGTAAAAAAGCAGAAATGACGCATTGTTTTTTCGACAATGCGTCATTTTACTGTTATAACGTTAAATATTGAATAATTTAAAAAGCAGGTTTAGTATACCTAAATTACTAAATTTTTACCATTGTTTTTTCTTCCTCGGTTTCAGCCGCAACGTCATATCCGAAGCTTGTTGTAGCCGCGGCCTCGCGCACTATTACCGTAGGATAGTTTGTGGCAATACGCATATCGCATTCTTCAAAGTATTTTTCGTAAGCGGCAGTAAGCATCTTGTTGTAACGCTGTTTTTCTTCTTCTGTCGGTTTTTCAAACGAATACGGTCCGTTTACTTTCCAACTGTTAAACCAGCCCGTCTTGATAGCGTCGCGACCGCACAAATGCGCGCAGCGCATACACATAATACAGTTATTGCCGAACTTAAATTTTCCGTTTTCTACAGTAATATTGTGAGTAGGACAGATATTGACGCACTTGTTGCAATGAACGCACTTGTCGTCTACTTTATATTGTGTTCCGTTAAGTCTGCCGCCCCAGTGTTCGCACCGCATAATCCAAGCGATAAAATCTCCCATAAACACAGGGTCGAGATAATGTTCTTGCCCTTGCTCGATTTCTTTTACGTCTAACGGAATAAGCAACTGAGCCGTGCTCCACATACGGTATGCCATTGCGTCTGTATGACGGAAAATCATATTGTACGGCATACAGTAGTGATATTCGTTTGTAACGCGCAAGTTACGCTGTTTAAGCAGTTTAGTTGTACGTAAAGAAGAAATGTTGTTGAGTTTTAGCGGCTCGCCGGAAGTATTTACTATAAATGCGCGGATTTCTTTTTTTGCAACGGGAAGATTTTTGCAAAAATCCAACACGATGGACGGCGCGTTAAAAGCGTGTACGGGATAACCGATTCCGATCAAATCGTAATCGTTGATATCCTGAGTAAAACTGTCCTCCATTCTTGCAACGGTAACATCTTCGTTGTATTCTGTTTTAAACGTTTCGGCAAAGCAGTCTACTACTTTTTTAGTATTGCCCGTACCGGAAAAATAACAGATAAGTATTTTCATCGTTAACCCTTTATCTTATTGTATTTAGCGTTGAATTTTTCATCGTAATAATAGAAATAGTCTTCGTCTAAGTCGTGGCTGTCGTACCATATGTCGGCGTAAATTTTGTCTTTTTTTGCAAGTCTGTCAAAATCCCAGCAGTAATCGCGGTAACTTGGGTTTAGCCAGTGTCCGGCAAGGACGGTAGAACCTTTTGCCGAAAAACGTTCGCCGTCGGAATTTTCCCATTCGAGACGGTCTGTTATGTCTCCCGAATCGGAAAGCAGTTTGCCGCCGTGCAGTTGTGCGATAGTTTTTAAAGTATCAAATGTAATTTCTTCGTTATATCTGTAACCGATATTAGGCAACACGGCGTTTTCGCGTTTTTTCAGTTTGTTGTAGTCCACAAATTCGCCGTTTGAATTTTCGTTGTATTTGAGCAACGGAAAGTTATCCCATTTACGTTCTAACTTTTCGTATTCGGAAACGCTACCGAAATATGCTATCATTTTAGCTTCGTCTTTGTGCTTATACCAGTATTTTACGCTGTTTGGACTTTTAAACAATTTCATAATTGCCAAACGCTTTATCCAACTTTTGGGTACAGCCTTGCCGGCTTTCATATAACCGTGAGTCTTTTTGAATTGTGCCCAAAAATCTGCGGTACTTTGACGTTGGTAATGGAACATATCGTCAAGTACGTTGCTGTCGTAAAACCACAGTCCGTGAAAATTGCGCGTAGCGTTAAAGTTAGGCTCAAAAAAGTTTTTGGTTGAACCGCCGATGATTTGGAAACCGTCGTCCAAGACATCGTAACCTGTAACGCAGTTGACTAGACCTCCGCCGAGATTATACACTTTGCCCCAGAATTGAGTACCCAAATCTTTTTGTATATCCTGCTTTAAAATGTTTGCAATAAGCAGCCCCGAATCTTCCGCAGTTGCCCATTCCAAGGGAGCGTTAAAGCAAGTATGGAACATAAGCCCGTCGCTCATATTGTCGCTTAGCATATTGCTGTGAAGCATTGCCGTTTGGCGTATTACCGCTTTTGTTTTGATGTCGCTTTCCAACACTTTAAATTCGCCGCGCATTTTTGTAAGCGAATAAAGGTCAAACGGACTTATAAGCAAAGGGTCGCCTACTCTGCCCCACAAGTGCTTTTCGTTGCGGTTGCCGTAGAGAGCCATTGTGGAAATGTGAATAAACTTGGGTTGCGGATTTGCGTGTTCTATAACGTCAACCAGCACGCCAACGCCAACTTCATTGCATTCTATTGCAAGTTCGGGGTGTTGGTCGGAATGGGGAGGAATTACCGCCGCCATATTGACAACGTAATCTACGTCTTTAATCAAACGTTCGCAAATACTTTTGTCTGCAACGTTGCCGAATACAAATTCGATTCGTTTTAAATCTTTTTTATGTTGACGTTTTATTTTTTTGTAGCGTTTGTCGTTTGGCAAAACGAGCAGTTTGTACTCGGTATTAGGTATTTTAAGACATTCGTTTAATGCTTGCATACCCATATTGCCTGTTACGCCGGTAAGAGCAATTTTCATTTGTTTTCTCCCGTGATAGTTTGTGTAAACGTCGCATCAGTTATATAAACTTTTAAATAAAAAGTCTACAACTTTATATTATACAAGTTTTTTCAGTTAAAATCAAGATAAACATACCACATAAAGGTTAATTTTATATAAACTTTAAAACGGAAACGTAGATTTATTATTAGCGGTTGATAAAATAAAAACACACAGGACTTGTAATATTGCGTAGAATTAACGGAGAAAAAAGGGTTCTTCCGTTGGCAAAGCTAACTATCAAGACGGTTTTGTTCGCACAATTCGTACCGTAGTTGAAAAAAAAGAAAAACGGCATTCGTCCCGAGCAACAGCGAGGGTAAGCGTAACAGAGTGGAGAGCTACATTATTTCGAACTGTCCAGCCACGAAAACAGTCAACGTTGCAGACAAAAAAGGAGAAAAAGAGTTAACAATTATTGTAATAGATGACGAGCCGAGCAACGCAGTTGCGAACGCCGAGCGAACGAAGTGAGCGTGGATAAGAAATTGGCGGAATAAGGACAAGTAAAGACAACGCAGCAAAAGAAAGCAATAGAAAAGACACTGAGTAGTCCAGTGTCTTTTCTGTTGCGACAAAAGCAAGTTGCCGTAATTTTGGTCGAAGTGACGGGATTCGAACCCATGGCCTCTTGGTCCCGAACCAAGCGCGCTACCAACTGCGCTACACCTCGATATATGATATATACTATTTAATCTAACAAATTTATAAAACGGCAGTTGGTAGCGCCCTAGGCGCTTCCGCGCTGCGAACGCAGTTCTTGCGGAATTTACTGCAAACAACGCACTGTGTTGATTTGCTTTACGCAAATTCCCAACTGCGCTACACCTCGAAAATCTTGTGCCTTGATATTATACTAAACTTTTGCTAAATATGCAACAGTTTTGCTAAATCTAATTTATTCAAGTAAAGCGGGCAATAATTAAAAAACTGGTTAAAAGGGGCGTTTAAACAGAATTTTTATTCTAAAATGAATTACTGTCCGTTTAAATTAATAATCGGTAAATATTCAATACAATTTAAACTGTACAAATTCGGCAGTAAAAATTAAGTATTTGTACAGTAAAGTACATTTATACACATAGCAACGGTTATATAGTTATTGATTGTATATCCAAATTATAAAACAATAGAATAAAAACACATTTATGCTTTTTGCTAAATCGATTATGTTTGTAGTTGGTTTAGCGCCCCAAAATACCGAACGATTACGCAAAGCAGTTCTGCCCGTTTTACAGAGTTTATTAAATTTCAAATTCTATAAAAAATCATTTTTTTGTATTACTTATTAAAACATTTTTAATCGGGCGTTTTTGCTTTGAGGTAAAAAAATGTAAAGTAGGCGTATTTAATAAAACTTTACTTTTAAAATATTTAAACGATAAAATAGTTTTCTTATTTGCTGCAATATGTTGCAAAAGTAAAAATTATATTTTATAATTTTGTTGTAATAAAATTTAGGAGAAAATTATGAGAAAATTTTTTGGCGAATTTAAAAAGTTCATAACCCGCGGAAACGTTCTCGATATGGCTGTCGGCGTTATAGTCGGCGGAGCGTTTACCGCAATAGTCAATGCGTTAAGCAATAACATTTTAAGACCGTTAATCAATGCGTTGTTGTCGTTGATACTCGGCACCGATTCTTTGGACAGCGTTTATACAATGCTTGTGCCTGCATACACCGATGAGACAAAAGCCGTTATCGATTACGCAAGTTCTATTTATATCGACTGGGGCGCATTTATAAGCGCAATTATCAACTTCTTGCTAATTGCTTTTGTACTGTTCTGTATAGTAAAGGCAATTAACGCCGCTAACGACGGAGTGAAAAAAGGCGTGCATAAATATGACCCGTTAACTAAAGACGAAATAATTACTTACCGTAAAGAAGGAAAAAAATCTAAGGAAATTTTAGCTATTGCAAAAGAAAAGCAAGCCGCTTTAGACGAAGAAAAACGCCTGGCCGATGAAGAAGCGGCAAAGAACGCTCCTAAAACGGAAGCGCAGTTATTGGAAGAAATGTTGGAAGTTTTAAAACAAAAATAAGTACAAAATGCAAGGGCAGAGAAAGTATATTCTTTGCCCTGTTTACTGTCGAGTTTGTAGCAAAAATTGTAAAATACTGGTCGAGTATTGCGAGCGCAGGAACAAGCGATAATGCATTATTTTTAAGTCCTCCAAACTTTGCGCTACCGTTAAGCTATGGCAAATTTTCTTTAAGAAATTATTTATAAATTATGAACGAAATAATTCAGGCGCTGGAAACTATCAAAACAGATATAGATATTGCTTACCCCAAATACTGTCAAGTTACAGAAGAAATTTGCGAAAACGTCAGAGAATTGCTTTTAACGGATTTTGACAGTATTTCTTCCGATAAAAAAAAATAAGAATAGTTAACTCTTATCTTGCGGATACTTTGGAGTTTGCTTTTCGTCAAAACGGCAAAAAATATTATCTTAAGACAGTCTTACAAATATATTTAAACAAAGACATTTCGGAATATTTATTCAACGTTTTGCAAAGTGAAGCGGGAAAATTATCCAAAACGTTAACGCGCATTAAATATGAAATTGCTTATTGGTACTGGCAAAAAGACGCGGTAAACGATAAACTGTTTTTAGATAAAATTTTCAAGTGCATTCAGTAGTACAAAAGTTATAACGAGGCTTAATATGGAACATATTCAAAAATTAATTAACGATTGTCATTTATGCGGAAATCTTTTAAAATTGGAAGACAATTCATTGCAAATCGGTAATACTCCGTTTATTGTAATCGGAGAAAGTCCTGCTAAAGACGGATGGATTGTTTCAAAAAAAGCCTTTTATAATTATCAGGGGAAATTACAAGCAAGCGGAAGAATCCTTGAAAAATTATTGAACAATATTGGCATATCAATAGACGATATATATTTTACAGAGTTGTGCAAATGTATAATAGAAGACAGAAAATTGCTAAGCAAATGTTCTTCTAATTGTTTGCCGATACTTGAAAAGCAACTAAACTCTCTGCCTTGTTCTATAATTATAACCATGGGGTCCCATCCTACTCAAACGCTTCTTAATAATAGAATAAAAAAATTCGGCGATTATGTCGGAAAGATTTTTGATCGGCAAATCGGAAATAAACAATACAAATTAATACCCATATATCATCCGAGCCCACTAAATCCCAAAGGATATAAAGATAACATAAAAATTTTTGACGTAATTAAAAACGTTGTATATGAAAACTGCCACGCAGAATTTGCGGAGTAATAAAGAGCATCTTTTTAGACGGTACTAAAACTTGCAAATTCTTATTGACGGAAATTCTCAATACTTGACCATATCATAAGAAACTCAACACTGAATTTATAACTAAAAATACTGTCGCGTAAAGCAGACAGTATTTTTAGTTGTGTACAAGTTAGCGCATTAAACTGCGTTAGGTGCGGTAAGTTAAACTTCATTTAATGTGTTTATTTTGCGAGTTGGTAAATTGCTTCCATATAAATCTCAGTCATACGCTTTAAGTTATCCAAATCGATACATTCGTTTGGCATATGTATTGTTTGCTCTTCGTTGGGGAACAACGGTCCGAAAGCAACGCAGTTCTTCAGGCAACGGCTGTATGTTCCGCCGCCTATTGCAATGGGTTCGACGTTAACGTTCATTTCCGTATTGTACACTTTCATAAGGGTGGTAACAAGTTCGCTGTCTGCAGGAACATACAGCGGGTCGCTGACGTGCCACGGCTGAACTTTGAATTCCTTGGGAGTGTTTTGTTTGAGCAGTGTGTACATATATTCGCAATTGTAGGAAATCGGGAAACGGATATCTACCGTGGCCACAAGCGTACCGTCGTCAAGTGTTTTTAAAACGCCTAAGTTGAGAGTCAAGTCTCCGCTTTGCTCGTCGTGCAGTTTAATTCCGTAGTCGGCGCCCGTGCTGTCGCAAAGCGAATTTGCAAGGAAGTTAATAGAAGCGTTATCGGGATAAGCCTGAGCAAGAATTTTTAAAACGGGATGAATTGCGTTGATACCTTCCTTCGGGGTGCTGGCGTGAGCGGCAAGGCCCGTTGACGTTACAGTAGTAACGCCGTTTTGAGACGTTGCGGTTACAGAATCGTATCCGTCAATATTTATACCGACATCGGACGGAATGCGCGCAACGCACAGCGATGGTACCACGTTTGCCCTATCGCCTGCGCTTATAACGCAACCTGTCGGTAATTTACCTAATGTAATATTGAAGTGATAAATGCCCTTTTCTCTGTTGATGACAGGGAAATCTCCGTCGGGCGAAAATGCAACATCGGGATACGGCATAGATTTAAAGTAATGCAAAACGCAACCCATATCGGTTTCTTCGTCGCAACCGAAAATCAGACGTATTGTTTTTGACGGAACAAAGCCCGCGTCTTTCAACGCCTTTACTGCATATAAGCAGGCTATCATCGGACCTTTATCGTCCATTGTTCCTCTGCCGTAAAGTTTGCCGTCGTGTATCTCTGCGGCATAAGGCGGATATTTCCATTCGGACGGGGTAGACGGTACTACGTCCAAGTGTCCGAGTATTCCTACAACCTTGTCGCCTGTTCCCTTAAAATCGACGTGTCCTGCGTAACCGTCGTCGTTATATGTATCGAAGCCGAAACTTTTAGCAAGATTAAGCACATAATCAAGGCAATTTCTTATTTCTTTTCCAAACGGCGCGCCGTCGGAAGGCTGCCCTTTTTCTGTATTAAAAGTTATGACTTTTTGTAATGTTTTTGTCAGGTCGTCAAACTGCTGAGACAGAATTTTTTTTGAGTCGTCCATTATTCTCTCCTAAATTAAACTTTTTGTATATATAGTATACACAAATTTTCAATATTGTGCTATTATATTTGTACTAAAAAAGCAAAAAGGCAGTATATGGCAGGAGTCAACGACGGACATAGAGAAAGACTGCGCGAACGGATGATGAGAGAAGGTCTTAGCGGTTTTTGCGACCATGAGGTATTGGAAATGCTGCTGTTTCAATCCATTCCGCGCAAGGATACGAATAAGTTAGCGCATACGTTGCTAGCGCAATTCGGCAGTTTGCAAAATGTACTTAACGCTTCGCCCGAACAGTTAATGACTGTAAAGGGCGTTTCGCAAGTAACTGCGTGCAATATCGCTTTGATTAAAGAAGTATGGGCGCGCTGTAAAACGGCCGAAACAAAAAAGATAAATCTCGGCGGTATGGCTTCGATAATACGTTACAGTCAGGTTATTATTGCCGAAAGTTACGTTGAAAAGTTGGTTGTGGTTTACGTTGACGAAGGCACAGACTATTTGTACAGCGAACAGTTTACTTCGGACAAAACGAACTCGGTACAGTTGGACACCAAGAAAATAATTGCAACTGCGGTAAGACTTAATGCCAGCGGAATTATTCTGTTCCATTGCCACGTCAAAGGTAAATGCGAGCCTAGCGCAACTGACATACAGTTTACAGAAAAACTTTTATTTGCTTTGGCAAGCTTAAACGTTGTGATATTGGAACATATCATCTTTAACGCTTCGGGAGAATACTACAGTTTTTACCGATCGGGCGATTTGCTAAAAGCAACGGAAAAATATAACAAAACATTACAATAGATACAGGAGAACACTATGACACAGTTAAGAACGCGGTTTGCTCCGAGTCCGACAGGATATTTACATATAGGCGGGTTGCGCTCTGCGCTTTATTCCTATTTATACGCAAAGAAAATGAACGGTAAGTTTATCTTGCGTATAGAGGATACCGATCAGGAAAGATACGTTGAGGGCGCGGTAGAACTTATTTACCGTACATTACACGAGACGGGACTGAATTATGACGAAGGACCTGATGTAGGAGGCAATTACGGACCGTATATTCAAAGCGAACGCAAAAACGAGTATTTATATTACGCAAAGAAACTTGTAGAAAGCGGACACGCTTACTATTGTTTTTGTACGGAAGAACGTTTGGCGTCTTTGCCTGACGTAAACGGCGCGCGCAGATATGACAAGCATTGTTTGAGTTTAACAAAAGAAGAAGTCGAAAGGCGTATAGCTAGCGGAGAAAAATACGTTATCCGACAAAATATGCCTACAACGGGTAGCACTACTTACCACGACGTTGTTTACGGAGATATTACCATTGAAAACAGCGAGTTGGAAGATCAAATCTTGATTAAATCCGACGGAATGCCTACATATAACTTTGCAAACGTAATCGACGACCATCTTATGGATATAAACTGCGTAATGCGCGGAATGGAATATCTTTCGAGTACTCCCAAGTACAATTTGCTGTACGATGCGTTCGGTTGGGAACGTCCGATGTATATTCACATGCCTCCCATAATGAAAGACGCTCAGCACAAACTTTCTAAACGCAACGGAGACGCCAGTTACGAAGACCTTGTAAAAAAAGGATATTTAAAAGATGCGATAATAAATTATATTGCACTGCTGGGTTGGTCGCCTAAAGACGACAGCGAAAAAATGAGCTTTGAAGAATTGCAGCAAAAGTTCGACGTTTCGGGTATCAACAAAAGTCCGTCAATATTCGACCCTATGAAACTTGCTTGGCTTAACTCGCTGTATATAAAGGAAATGCCATTAGAAGCGTTTGCCGAATACGCAACGCCGTGGATAAGCAACTGTTACTTGAAAAATTTTGACAAAAGTTTAGTTTGCAAACTTATCCAAAGCCGCATTGAAACGTTTGGCGAAATTGAGGACAAGTTACGTTTTCTTGTGGAATACACAAGTTTTGACAGCGAATTGTATGTAAACCAAAAACAAAAAGCCGATGCTGAACTGGCGCGGAAGATTTTGCCTGCGGTAAAAGAAAAGTTATTGCACGTTACCGAATGGAACAATCAAAGTTTGTTTAATGCGTTAGTTGAGTTGTCTACAGAATTGGATTGTAAAAAAGGCGCGGTTTTGTGGATAGCGCGTATAGCGCTTACAGGACTTGCCGCAACACCGGGCGGAGCAAGCGAAATTGCGGAAATTATCGGCAAAGACGAAACGTTAAGACGACTTGACAAAGCAATGGCGGTGCTTCGTTAACGCGTCGTATTAAAAAACTTATTTAACTGCGCAATTAGCTTGAAATAGACTTTGTAACAGAAAAAACTCAGTTCAACGGAATATTGTCCATTTTTTAATTGTCGCGATAAGGGACAATAAAAATCAGAATAATCAAATGTTACCTGCGCATTTAATAACATCTAAATCATACTTTAAAACTGAGCTCTTTATGGCTCGGTTTTTTAATCAAGAGCGAGGTTAAAATGGAAGAACAAGTTTTAAAATGTTCGAGGCGTATTATCATATTGATAACCGTGTTTAGCGCCATAATAATCATTCCTTGTTTGATAGGCGGAGGAATTATTATAGCCGATATGTCGGTGTCGGAAAATAATGAAGAAACATTGGGCAGGGTTGTTGCTTTAGTAAGTATTTCGCTCTTTGTCTGCATAGTCGTTGTCGCAGATATAACAGTATTTGTACAATATAACAATACATACATTATTTTAACGCAATGCAAACTTATTGAAAAGTTTAAAGGTAAAGTAAAAGTTGAAATACCGTATTCGAACATTGTAAAGGTTACTATAGGAAGTTTAACTACACTAATTTATTGTAAAGAAACTTTTGCAACAAAAGGATGGAACAAGGGAGCAAAAACATTTGCGTGCAGTATTTCTGCAGAAGATTGCAATAAATTACGAAATATTATTGTGGAATATAACGACAGCTGTAACGGCAATATTACACTTGAATAAAAAATCCACGAATCACGAAAGTATTTTATGTAATGATAAAATGAACATAAATTTCTCAAGGTTCGGTATTTGACAAATCTACAATACGGTACTATAATTTTGTGTATGAACACAAATAAGAAAATAAACAAGAAAGAGTTTTTACGGGCAGTAAAGTTTACCTTGTTTTCGGTATCGGCAGGCGTTATACAAATCATTTCGTCTTTCTTGCTTAAACTGCTTATATTAGACAGAATCATTCCTGCAGACAAAACGATACATTTTATTATCGAACAGCCGCTAGAGACGTTTATTGCCGAAACTGTAGGTCTTGCACTATCAATCATTTGGAATTTTACTTTTAACAGAAAGTTTACGTTTAAGGCGGCAAATAACGTGCCGGTTGCAATGTTGTTGGCATTTGTGTTTTATGTGCCGTTTTATCCGTTTCAGACTTGGTATATAGCTGCAGTAGAAAAATCTCTTGCAAACATAGGCGAATGGGGTTTTGTAATTGCGCAAATTACGGTAATGATAATCAACTTCGTTTTAGAATACCTGTGGCAAACCTTTGTGGTATTCCGTAAGGCAATCGACACTAATGCCGTCGCACAGAAGACGCAAACAGACGAAACGAAAAACCTCGAAAACGCATCTGCAGAAAGCGTCAATATCAATATGAAAAACGTTTACGAAATGAAAAGCGGAAAAACCGCAGACATAACAACAGACGAATTGCCGCAAAAGATAGAAGTGGACATCGTGCTTGTAAATTCGGGAACGGACAAAATAGCGGTAATAAAAGTGTTGCGCGAGGCGCTGAATCTGGAATTGTTTCAAGCAAAAAAACTTGCTGAAAATGTGCCCGTAACAATTGCGGAAAGAATGCTCAAAGACGAGGCAAAAGTTCTTGCCGATGCTCTCCGTAAAGTGGGCGCAACCGTCGAAATTAGATAACGTTAGCGTTAATTGATTGTAGGCAAATAAATAATTTGCGCAAGAAACGGCTTTTAAATGCTTAACTTGTGCAACAATGTTTATATTGTGTTTACTTGACATTGTCGTTTCAATAAAAAACAGAGTAATAAATTTTAACCCAAAATCATAAAAACCTTGACCAATCGAAGTCAAGGTTTTTTATTGTTTGTTTTTGTAACAAAAATTTCCGAGCCGTTCAAAGTGCAAGCAATTTTTATTTTTGTCAATCAAATTTTAAATGCCTACGCAATTTCTAACGCTAACTCCATCATTTCGTGGAATGAATTTTGACGGTCTTCGGACGACAGTGCTTCGCCTGTTATCAAGTGGTCGGATATCGTACAGATACACAGAGCCTTTTTGCCTGCGCGTGCTGCGTTAAGATACAATGCCGCAGATTCCATTTCTACTGCCAAAACGCCCATCTTGCCCCAAACTGCAGAGCCTGCTCCGTCGTCGTAAAACGTATCGCTTGAAAGTATGTTGCCCACTTTGTAAGTCAGACCCATTTTCTTTGCCACTTCTACCGCTTTTTCTAATAATTCGTAACTGGCAATCGGAGCGATTGTACCCGGCATTCCGAATTGGTGCGCATAATTGCTGTTTGTACAAGCGCCTTGACCGAACACAAGGTTGCGTACTTTAAGGTCGGGATGTATTGCGCCGGCAGAGCCGATGCGGATAATGTTTTCAACACCGTAAAAATTGTAAAGTTCGTAACTGTAAATTCCTATGGAAGGAATACCCATTCCGCTTGCCATTACAGAAACTTTTTTGCCTTTGTATGTGCCGGTATAACCTTGAACGCCTCTAACGTTATTTACAAGTACCGGATTTTCCAGATAGTGTTCGGCAATAAACTTTGCTCTAAGAGGGTCTCCGGGCATTAAAACGGTTTTTGCAAAGTCGCCTTTTTTAGCGGATATATGCGGGGTGGGAATTGCCATAATAAATCTCCTTTAATGTAGGTTATTGTTGATAATCAAGCGCAAAACGGGTTGTAAGGTTACGCGCGTTTGTTTATCTATGACTAATTATAAAGGTTGAAGTATTTATTGTCAATATTGAAAATTATTATTTTGCAAATGTTTATTGAGTAGTGTATTCAGTATAAAATCGAATGATAACTGAAAGAAGGGGATAATTGCAAACACTTGACTTTACTATACTATTTTGTTAAAATAATAAAGTATGTATCGTGGAATTGTATCCGTTAGGACAAGGACGTTACAAATTAAATTATTATGCGCGAATAAATGCGCTATCATAAGGAGAAGATAAAATGAAAAGAACTTACCAACCTAAAAAAAGACAAAGAAGCAAAGTGCACGGATTCCGCGCAAGAATGAAGACCACCGGCGGACGCAGAACGCTTGCAAGAAGAAGAAATAAGGGACGTCATTCTCTTTCTGCATAAGTAGAGGTAACTAGCATTGAAGTCTAAATATAGACTTAAAAAAAACTATCAATACAACTACGTTTATAAGCACGCCAAAAGCGTTGCCGATAAAAATTTTGTTTTGTTATTCTGTTCAAGCAATAACAAACAATCCAAAGTCGGTTTTTCGGTTAGTAAAAAATACGGTAATGCCGTTAAGCGGAATAGAATCCGCAGGCAATTAAAAGCGGCGGTATCGGCGGTTATCCCAAATATATCGGACGGATATAATTTCATATTTATTCCGCGCAAAGCCGAACCTTATGTTTTTTCCGAAATAGAAAACAGCGTTAAAAATTTGCTTGTAAAATCGGGACTTCTACAATGAAATATCTAGCGATTGCATTGCTTAAATTGTACAAAGCCACTTTGTCCAAATGGAAAGGTGGCAAAAAATGTATTTTTACGCCCAGTTGTTCGGTGTACTCAATGGAAGCGTATGATAAATTCGGTTTTGTTAAGGGCAGTTGGTTGACGGTTAAAAGACTTACACGTTGCGCGCCTTGGGGCAAGGGAGGATTCGATCCCGTGCCTTGCAATTTAAAAGGTCATATGAAGTGGCACGTGTAAAGTATCAGGAGAAACAATGAACAAAAAAACTCGTTCTATACTTATAGGCATTATGCTTGTAGTAATGTGTTGCTTACTGCTTGCCGCGTGTTCTAACGACAGAGTATCTTATTTTGACTATACAAAAAAAGATATGGGACCTGTCGGTCAATTGATATATTGGATGCGCAGTTGGATAGGCAATTACGGTTGGACGGTAGTAGTATTTACCGTATTTCTTAAACTTATTATGTTGCCGCTCGATTTTTGGCAACGTTATTCCGCACGCAAGAGTTCTGCTAAAATGCAGAAAATACAGCCGCTTATAGAAGGAATAGACAAGCGTTACGGAGCAAATACTCAACGTGCCAACGAAGAAAAACAAAAATTGTACAAAAAACAGGGGTATTCTGCATTATCGTCTTGTTTGCCTATGATTATTTCTATGGCGGTATTCTTTGTAATGTTCGCAGGTTTGCGTCATTATTCTACATACAGTTCAATAGAAATGTTCCGCGTATTGTCTAACAAATATTACGATACTTTTAACGAAAAGGTATTGGAACTGGACAAAGAAGACGATATTTACAAGACATATAAAGCTGTCTATGACGAAAGATATGCCGAAAAACTGGCAGAACTTAAAAAAGATAACCCCGACGCTTCGGATGAGCAAGCCGTACTTGCAGGTAAGATCGGCGGCACTACCGCTATAATCGATACCGAATACGGTGCTCAAATCAAAGCGCTTGCGGTGGAATCGATCAAGACAACATACGAAAACGACATAAAAGAAAGTTGGCTGTGGATACATAACGTTTGGCAACCCGATACTTGGGTATCTGTAATGCCGACTTACGATGACAGATTTAACAGTTTTAAGCAACAGGTAAATATGGAAGGCTATCCCGATAAGAGCGGCGGCGAGAATACTTACGAAATTATCCGCAGTGCTGTTCTTGAAACGGGAAGTTACGGTAAAAACGGCACTTGGAACGGTCTTATGATATTGCCGATTATGTCCATAGGTTTGTCATTTTTGTCAATGTGGCTTTCGCAATTTCTTGAAAACAGAAACCGTAAAAAGGCGGGAACGGAAACTACTGTTAATCAACAGCAGGCTATGACTAATAAAATGATGATGATTATGATGCCGCTTATGATGGCATACTTCGGTTTTATATACACCGGAGCGTTCGCTATTTATATGGTTGTCAACTATATGCTCAGCATCGTTACTACTGTTGCATTACGAGTTCCTGTAGAAAAATTAGTAGAAAAGAATCTTGCCAAGGGTGATAAAAAGGATAAAAACTCTAAAGCAAGTTATATGAGGTAAAATATGAGAAAGACAAGTAAGAGTAACGACGAAGTTAGTGTGGACGTTACGGAAGAAAACGTTGTTTCGGCGGTTGAGCCAAGCGACAGCGAAACGGTTAAGATAAAAGAGTTTTTGCAAAACGTCTTGATTAAAATGAATATAGACGGTTGCGAAGTCGAAGCTAATCAGGACGGCGACGTTATTTATTTGAATGTTGTGGGCGAAAATGCCGCCGCTGTTATAGGTCATCGCGGAGAAACGTTGGACGCATTGCAATATTTGTGCAATTTACTTTTAAATACCAAAGAAAGCACTTTTAAACGCGTAACTTTGAATGCAGAAAACTACCGCGAAAAACGTGAAAAAATTCTTCAGCGGTTGGCGTCTAATCTCGAGTTGAAAGTAAAACGTACCGGACGTGCGGTAAAATTAGAACCTATGAATCCTTACGAAAGACGTATTATCCACACTTCTTTGCAAGGTAGCAAATATGTTACAACCCAAAGCGAAGGACAGGGCGCGGCGAGACACGTTGTAGTAAGCCCGATAGAGCAAAACGATATTTTAAACGTGCCTAACGGTCCGAGAAAAACGCTCAATTTTGTTTACCGTAGCGAAAAGAAAAGAAGAAAATAACATTTTGAACCAAAGATAATTTGCCCGCTATCTTAAAAGTATAGCGGGTTTTATTTTCGGCATTTGCAACAAAAATTGCCGAATTGCTGTAAATCGACGGCAATTTATATTTATGCCCAAAGATTTAAATTGCAAAAAAGATTATGTTGTGTTGAAAAGGAGAAGTGCTTAATGAAAAAGATAGCATTAGTTGTTTTATTGATATTATTATTTTCGTCGCTTGCGGCTTGTACGCTGATAGACGATAAAACCGTTAATTTGACGTTTGTAACAGGTCTGGGCGCGTTTGAAGACGGATCAACGACGGCAGAGGTAAAAACCGACGCAAACGGAAAAGTTGCGTTTACAAAACTACCGCGTTTGGACGGAAGCGCTTTTGTAGGGTTTTATAACGGAGATAAAAAATTTGATGCGGAAGCAAAGTATACGTCTGATACGACATTTACTGCAAAATATGCGTCAGGTGCGGATGATAAAGTATATGAATCTTTATTTGACGAAAACACTATTGTTACCGTGGATATCAATATGTCTGACGCCGAATGGAAAAAATTAAATCAGGACTATCTGGATTTTAGCGCAATGGGAGGCAAGTCGCCTATTTACCGAATGGCAGACAGCGTTATTATAGGTATCGACGACGGTAACGGCTTTTTGTATTATTATTACGAAGAAGTCGGCGTGCGTATGAAAGGCAACACCTCGCGCCACGTCTTTTACGGTAACGACGGGTTTACCGATAATATCCATATGAAACTGTCTTTTAAACAGACTTTCGATGATATAGACGACGGATATAAACAGGAAGAATTGAAAGAATGGACGGATAATGACAAGCGCGAAGCGCGCAAGGACAGATTATTCGGCGGAATGGACAAGATTGATTTGAAATACAATTCTACTTCTGACGAAAGTTATATCCGCGAACTTTATGCAATGAAACTGTTCCGTGATAACGGTATTTATGCGCCCCACGTTACTTTGTGCGCTTTAACTGCGCTGGAAAAGAACGAAACCCGTAAAAATCTCGGAGTATACAGAATTCACGAACCGATAGACGAAAATTTTATTGTCAAAAATTTAGGCGAAGAAAAAATAGGCGACCTTTGGAAGTGTACTTATTCTGCAAAAGGACCTGCGGATTTAACCAATTACGATTTGGAAAACCGTGTCGGAGTTGAAGACGAGTTAAAGAACGAGTTTTACAGTTATGACAAAAAAACCAACAAAAAGAAAGATAAAGTTACAGGATTAAGAGATTTCTCTTCTATTAAAAACTTTATAGCGGCAATAAACGGAGACAATGCAGATTTTACAAATCTCATTGATGCGGAATATTTTGCAAAATTTGAAGCAATCAATTATATTCTCGGCAACCCCGACTGTATCCGTAATAATTACAATAATTATTACTTGTACTTCCGCGCGGACGGCAAAGCGATAATTATTCCTTACGATTATGACAGATGCTTGGGAATAACTAAAGACTGGAATCCGACGGGTAGCGCAAATATGTATGTTGCGCCGTACACACGAACCGTGGCGGCTACGGGTGCGGGACAAAACAACCCGCTGTATATAAACTTGATAGATAAAGGGGCGTCTACTGCAAGCGGATCGACGTTAATGCAATACAGACAAAATCTCATAAATTTCTCTTCTTTGAACGAACTGACTGCTACTGCTTTTGAAAATTACAAGAACAAGTTTAGAAACAAGTATGAGCAATTCGTTAAGAGCGCTATAAAGAGTAACGGTTTGTCTTTTGACGACAGTAATACGGGTAATGTACCGTTTGCTACTTATATTAAGAATAAACTTAAAACGTTACAAGATAATATAGATAATTACAATCCCTAAGGCTGTAGTAAATAATTGCGTGAAGAAAAGCGCATAATAAGGAAGAATTAAAAGTACACTTTTAAAAACTATAATCCGGTGGTTTAGTAAGGTTTATTAAAGTGTATTTATCAAAATAAGAAACCGCAGTATCGAGTTTGTAAAATGCGGTTAGTAAATAAACGCACAAAAAGACGTTGTAAAACCGGGTGCAAACCCAAGCAAGAAGTTCAACGTCTTTTTTAGTGTTTTGTAAAGCGCTTCACTTACCTGTCTGAAACAGCCGTTTTAACAGAATTTTTGACGTTCAATGAACCGTGTGTCATTTATACACTTAAATGTATATAAGAAAGCGCACTTAATCAACCGTTGCAATTTACAATAACAGTTCAACTTTAAATATATTTTAAAAATTGAATATTTATAAACAGTCTATGTTGGTATCGTTGAACAAGATTTTAACGAATAACAAATTTTTGCAATACGGTTTTGCCTTGCGCGGTAAATATTATAGCGGCTGTTTGCGCGGTTTATTTTGGCCGCGTGGATATTTAGACGGAGTTGATTTGATTTTGCGGAACACCAGCAAGCATCGGTTACTGCCGTCGGGCAAAATAAAGGAATGTGAAGTTTCAAACTTAAGTCCCAAAATTTTACAGGCGATTTCCGTGTTGGATATTTCTGTCATATCGGTTTTATACGCCAATACTATACCGTTTAATTTTACTATTTGCGCAGTGTACTCCAATAAAACAGGCAGCGGCGCTACTGCGCGTGCAGTTGCAACGTCAAAACATTCCGAGTGGTTTTTTGCAAAGTCTTCTGCGCGCGAGTGTTGAAAGGCGGCGGTGATTTCAAGTTTAGCGCAAAGATTTTTGGTAAAGTTAATGCGCTTTTCTAGACTATCAACAAGGGTAACGGAAATATCGGGACGGGCAATTTTGAGAGGAATAGACGGAAAACCTGCACCGCTGCCGATATCGCACACGGCGGCATTTTGTTTTATTGCTACGCTTCCGATAATACTGTCCGCAAAGTGTTTTACGAAAATATCGTTCGGCTCCGTAATGGCGGTAAGGTTGTATTTTTCGTTTTCTTCGCGTAAAAAGTCGCAATAAACCGATAATTGACGTTGCATTTTTTCGGTTAGTATAATGTTTGTTTGTTGTTGTATGTAATCTTTAATCATAGTGGTTTTTAATAATTTTTTGTTTATTATTTATATGCGCCGTAATAATGGTATAACTGTAGGCATTTACAGTAATGGTAATGTCGTCAATGTTTATATACCAGTTTTTTCCGCCTCTCACAATTTTGGCATTGGACGAATTTATTTTGTCTTTGCACCAGTCGACAGCGTTATCCGTATTTAACGACAGATTTCTTTTGATGCGCATTACGCCTAATTCGGTAGTATGCAGCTTATCTAAGTTGTTTAATAAAATGTTCATTTGCGTCGTCCTGCTCAAATTGTTTTGGCTTGTGTTTTTGTTTTAAAAAAAGTAAATTAAAAGAAGTAGTATAAAATCGAATACCGTTAAAATTAACCTGACATTCTGGAATTGTACAAATATTGTTTGACGTTATCCGCATAAACATACAGCGCAACTAAGAAAGAGTCCAAAGTTTCGTTGTCAAACGAAACAAACACTGCCGTTATTATTAAACGCCTAAGCGGCAACTTGCATAATTTATTTACACTTATACAGTCATATAGCAGAGCGCTGTTTAAATACCATTTGTTTGCGAGTTTTTTACTTAATGTACAAGTAAACGCTTTAAAACGTTTAACTTGTACACAAAATATCCGTTATTTACTTCCGCGTTGGGCAAGATACACAATAAGAATTTGTATGTCGGCGGGAGAAACGCCCGATATTCTGCCTGCTTGTCCTAAGTTTGCGGGACGAATTTTGTTCAATTTTTGACGTGCTTCTATCCGCAGACCGTCTATTGACATATAGTCTATTTTAGCGGGCAGCGCTTTGTTTTCCAGTTTTGCTGCCTGTGCAATTACCGCTTTTTCTTTTTCGATATAGCCGCGGTATTTGCTTTCTATTTCTATTTCTTCCAACACTTCGTCGGTTACATTTTTAAGATAACCCAATGTTTGAATATCTTTTGCCGTAATGTTCGGACGGCGTAGCATTTCGTCCAAAGTGAGCCCTGCGTTGTTTACGACTTCGTTTTTTCTGTCGAACAGCGGCGAATATATTTTGGGAGAGACAACAGTGAACAGTTCTTTAGTAGCGGTTTCGATTTGCTGTTTTTTATAAAGAAATTTTTCGTATCTTGTATCATCAACCAAGCCGATTTCTCTGCCCAGTTCAGTCAGTCGCATATCGGCATTATCTTGCCGTAATACAAGACGGTATTCGGCGCGGCTTGTCATCATTCTGTACGGTTCGACAGTTTCCTTTGTGGTAATGTCGTCTATAAGTACGCCGATATAACTGTTATCGCGCCGCAGAGTGAACGGGGATTTTTTGTGTACGAACCGTTCGGCGTTTATCCCTGCTACTATGCCTTGACCTGCGGCTTCTTCGTAGCCGCTTGTGCCGTTTATTTGACCGGCAAAAAACATTCCCTTTATTTTCTTGGACATTAACGTTGCATCGAGTTCGGTTGCGTCTATACAATCGTACTCGATGGCATACGCGTCGCGCATAATTTCGACGTTTTCAAGTCCTTCTATACTGTGGTATATTTGTTCCTGTACTTCTGCCGGCATTGAAGAGGATGCGCCTTGAACATAAAATTCGCAAGTATCTTCCGATTCCGGTTCTAAAAATATTTGATGACGTTCTTTGTCGGCAAACCGTACCACCTTATCTTCGATACTCGGACAGTAACGCGGACCGGTCCCGTTAATTGATCCGTTGTAAATCGGCGCAAGATGCTTGTTTTGTAAGATTATTTCCTTTGTTTTTTCTGTAGAATAAGTAAGGTAACAACTGCGCTTTGTTGCAGGGATACTTTTTGTAACGTAGGAAAACGGTCTGACATCTGCTTCTCCGCATTGTTCTGACGTCTTTTGCAAATCTATGGATTTCATCCGCACGCGCGCAGGCGTGCCTGTTTTAAAACGCCTTAAAGTAAAACCGAGTTTTTGTAAACTGTCAGACAAATACTGTGCATTTGCAAATCCGTTCGGACCGCTTTCTCTTATGCATTTGCCGACGATAGTTTTAGAACGCAGATAAACTCCGCAACAAAGCACAACGGCTTTGGCAGAATATTGTAGATTAACGGCGGTTGTAACGGAGAATTCGCCGTTTTGTTTGATATCAATGTTTACCGCTTCGCCTTGTCTAAGGTAAAGGTTGGGCGTATTTTCTATCGTTTGTTTCATTACAGAGTGGTAAACATTCTTGTCCACTTGCGCTCTAGGAGAGTAAACGGCAGGTCCTTTTCCGCGGTTTAACATTCTCATCTGTAATATGCTTTTGTCGGCATTTATTGCCATTTCTCCGCCCAGTGCATCGATTTCTTTAACAATTTGCCCTTTGGCAGTTCCGCCTATACTGGGATTGCACGCCAAAAAAGCAACCGTATCAAGATTGGTTGCAAGTAGCAAAGTAGAACACCCTAGCCTTGCCGAAGCCAATGCGGCTTCGCAACCCGCGTGTCCTGCGCCTATAACGATTACGTCAAAATCTTTCAATTTGAATTTTCCTTTAATAATTTAGTCTTTTAAAAACTCGGTATTGCTTTAACCGCTTGGTTGTTTTTCATACAGTCATTAGCAAAAAGCTAATTTCGCTTAGTTTAATCTGTTAAAACGCATTTTTGTTCATGCTTATTTACTGTATTGTTTGCTAAACTTAAAAATTTACAAACAATTAAAATTGTGTACAAGTAACGGCTTTAAACGCTTTAATATGCGCATAATTGTTGTTTTACTAATATTTTACGCGGACGCAAGCTTAGTTGCTAAGATAAAAACAACTATTTGCCTAAACAAAATTTACTGTAAATTCTGTCAATAATATCTTCTTGTGCAGTGGAACCCGTGATTTCGCCTAACGTTTCCCAAACTTGTTTTATGGCGCTTGAAACAATATCCAGCGTCGAGTTACTGCAACTTGCTATGGCTTGCTCTATTTGATTTTTAGCTTGATTAAGACAGGATAAATGGCGTTCGTTAGTTATCAACAAATCGGAATTCTCGATTTCGCCTGCGCTGAACATTTCGTATATTGTTGATTTGATGATATCGACATTGCCGCTTTTTGCAGACACTATCAAACTGTCTGCGCAACAAGGCGGCTCGACAAATAAATCGCTTTTGTTAAATACTCTTATTTGCGGACGCACAGTCGGATAAACCGAACGGTCAGTCGGATTGTCTGTAATGTGCAATACAACGTCTGCGCTGTCGGCGGCTTTTTGAGCGCGGCGAACGCCCTCTTGCTCTACCACGTCTGACGATTCGCGTATTCCTGCCGTATCGATAAAATTGAATTTTATATCTTTGTAATTTACCGATTCTGACAGAGTGTCGCGCGTTGTGCCTTGAATATCTGATACAATAGCGCGCTCTGTTCCTAGAAGCGCATTTAAAAGACTCGATTTGCCGACGTTGGGCGCGCCGACTATCGCAACGTTTATGCCGTATTTTGCAACTTTGCCTAATGTTGCAGTTGAAATTAAATTTTGTATTTCTTTCTCAACTTCTTTTAATTTTATTTGGGTTCCGGCAACGGTAGGTAACTCTAGATCTTCTTCGGGATAATCCAGCGCGGCTTCGCAGGCAGACAGCGTGTCCAAAAGAACATTCTGCAAATCTATAACTTTCTTTCCTAATTTATTTTCCAACAAGTTTGCGCCTGCTTTTGCGGCGGAAGCCGTTTCGGCGTCAATCATTTCTATGATTCCTTCGGCATTGGTTAAATTTTGTTTGCCGTTAATAAAAGCGCGTTTGCTGAATTCTCCGTTTTGCGCAGGTACCGCGCCGTTTTTGATACATTGCTCGATTACCGCTTGACAAACTGCCGTACCGCCATGACAATGAAACTCCACTGTATTTTCGCCTGTATACGAATGCGGTGCGGAAAAATACACGCACATTGCGTGTTCGTCAAATCGTTCGGTGTGAAGCACTCCTACTTTCAGCATATTGGGGTTTTTAGGAAACGGCTCAAAAAATTTTTTTGCTATATTTATAGCATCGTCGCCGCTCATACGAACAACGGCTATCGCCGAACGTCCGCGCGCTGTGGATAATGCTACTATTGTTGTGTTCATATTCTCTCCGAGTGTGTTTAATTTCTACTATTTTATAGGATAATCTAAATGGTTAAATCAGGCTTTTATACAGAATTTTTAATGTTTCATAACCCACGGTACATTTTTGTGTTTTTAAACATTTAAAATAATGCGGATTTTAACGCTTGTTTGTGTATGTAACTGATATATCGAAAATAAGGTTTGATAATTTTGAACACGTCAGTTTCAACAGTATAATTGTATCACTTTATACTAAAAACGACAACTTGTTGTAAAATATATTTGCGCAATCGCGAGTTTGACTGCGCTATTTATAACGTGAAAAGTTATGCTATCTTTAAATCTCGCTAATCAATTATGTTTTTAATTTAAAGTGCGTTATATTTTAAAATGAAAAACATCAGGTATGTCGCTGCCGAATAATTTTATTGCCATTCGGTACATTGCTTTTGCGTGTATTCTGTCGTGCCAAATAAAGCGCCTAAAGCATTTTTTTAACGACCACGTTTCATCGTAACTTCCTAGTGTTGGAGTATTATTTAGAAAATCGGACGTCTTTTCTAACAAATCAAATCCGCGCTTGCGGCAAGCAACTATATCTCCGTCGTTGTCGCATTTTATACCGATTTCTCCAAAATAATAATTGTTGACGTTTTTTGTGTGTTCATACATTTCCGTTGCCGTGCGCGGAACCGAACCGTAAAAAGTTTCTCTGTTTGGCAAACAACCGATATCTTTATTCGGTATTGAGTTGTAGAGACTGAAAAAATCCTCGGCAGATTTTAATGCTAAGCGTTTGAGAACCGAATATTCTTCCGGTTTCAAAGGTGATGTTTCGCATTGGAATATAGCGTCGCTGTCCGCATCGCCTATATTTAGCGTCGAATTCTTTTCCTCGATTACTTGTATTGAAATTTGTTCGTCTAAACAAGTATGTCCGCTCCATAAGATAAAGGAGCGTATTTCGTCGGGCATTTTTTGCATTGCTTCTTTAAGCGATTTGCCGCGTGTGTAAGCCCCTGGATAATCCAGAGAGTACAGTAATGTATCATCGTTATTATGTTCCCAAAAGCAATTGTATATCATATTATTTTCCTTTTCTTAATTATATCAAACTGCTATTATCTAGTCAACAGAGAAGTTTTATTGTTTGAAACAGTAACACTACGTCAGTTTTATTATTTAATTAAAATAAATTTTTATTATTGAGTTGTTAATTGTTTTGTATTTGTAATAACGTTATGCTGTTTGCAATTAGTTGCAAATTTTTATTTTAAAACGCGTAACTTGTACATTAAAGATATTTAAGCCGTTCTATTACAAACATAATATTAAATTTTACTATATCGAATATTGTCCTTAATTTTGTCTCTAAAATCATATCAATTTCACATGAAGCATTTTATTTTCGTCCTATTATCAAGATTGCAAGACGGAACGTAAAAGTGATTTGTTTATGCTTTCGTAATTTAAAAATATTTTTGCAAAATCTGTTTAATAATAATTTTCGACAAAGTAATATTTATTGTTGAAAAAGTTTGTGTTTTATGTTATCATATAAATGTATATTTACTTTTTAGGAGTAATTTATGGGAAAAGTTTTTGCCTTTTCTAATCAAAAGGGCGGGGTCGGAAAGACTACAACTGCAATAAACTTGGCTACTTATGTGGCGCGGCTTAACAAAAAAGTTTTGCTTATCGATTTTGATCCGCAGGGTAATGCAACGAGCGGGTTCGGAATAGAAAAAAATCAGCTTGAAAGTTCGTGCTATGATATGTTGATGGAATCTTGCAATATTGCAGATGTAATAAAGCCTACCGTTATAGAAAATTTGTTTATTGCTCCCAGTAATATTGACCTTGCAGCGGCGGAGGTTGACCTTGTTTCTGTGCCGTTTAGAGAAAGTGTTTTAAAGAGAGCGATAGCATCGGTTCGTAACGAATACGATTATATTTTTATTGATTGTCCGCCGAGCTTGGGGTTGATTACTCTTAATGCTTTGGTCGCTAGCGATGCGGTAATAATTCCTATTCAAAGTGAGTTTTTTGCATTGGAAGGTTTGAGTCAGTTGATGAATACTATAAAAATAGTAAAGCAACGGCTTAATCCCGATATTTATATTAACGGCGTAATCCTTACGATGTATGATATTAGAACAACTATGTCCAAGCAGGTAACGGAAGAAATTTATAAGTATTTCGGAGATAAAATTTATACTGTTCCGGTGCCGCGCAATATCAAATTGGTGGAATCTCCCAGTTTCGGCGTACCGATTGTTATGCACGCGCCCCATTCTAGCGGAGCGTTGGCATACGAGACGCTTGCAAAACAATTTTTAGAAAGAGAAGGAAATAAATAATGGCTAACAAAGGATTAGGAAGAGGTTTTGCCTCTTTAATGGGAATGAACGATATAGACGAATTGACTCAACCGACTGCAGTTAAACAAGAACAGCAGCAAGACGTTGCTGTTTCTGCGGATAATGTAGTTAACATTTCTTTGTTAGATATTGATCCTAATTACGAACAGCCGCGCAAGAATTTTGATGAAGACGCGTTGGCTGAGTTAGCGGACAGTATTAGACTGCACGGTGTTATTCAGCCCATTGTTGTAACGCCTATCGGCAAGCGTTATATGATTATTGCAGGTGAACGTCGTTTTCGCGCTAGCAAAATGGCGGGCAAGTCTGATATCCCTGCTATTATCCGCAATTACACTCCCCAGCAGATCAAAGAGATTAGTTTAATAGAAAATTTACAGCGCGAAGATTTATCGCCCATCGAAGCGGCGCGCGCTATCAGAACTTTGATGACCGAATTTAATATGACGCAAGAAGTTGCGGCAGATAGAATTGGCAAAAGCCGCTCTGCTGTAGCAAATACGTTGCGTTTACTTACTTTGAGCGATGAAGTTATCGGTTTGATAGAACAAGGACGTTTATCCGCCGGTCATGCGCGTACTTTGGTTGTAATTCCCAGACAAGAACAGTATAAGTTGGCTTTGAAGGGCTGCGACAATCAATTGACTGTCCGCGAAATGGAAAAAATGGTCCGTGAGTTTTTAAATCCTAAACCCGAAAAGCAAAAACCCGTTATGGAGGAAAGCAAAGAGCTTGTCAGCCTTGTCGGAAATATGCAACGTGCTTTTGCGACGAAGGTATCTGCTTTAGGAAACGGACATAAGGGAAGAATTTATATCGATTACTACACTTCCGACGATTTGGACAGAATTTGTAATATGGTCGAAGATTGGATGAGCGACAAATTCCGTAAGGAAGAAGAATAGAAATAATTTGTGATTATTTTGGGCATTGAGAAAAATCAATGCCTTTTATATTGTCCGAATGGTTTCGGCAAAATTATTGGGTATTATATTTTGCGAAAAAAATCCATTGCTGTCAAAATGAAGAAAGTTGATTTATAATTATAATGTTTTAATTTGTTACATCAAAAAGTGTTTGTATCTTTACAAAAAATAGTTCGGTGGTTTTTGAGTTAAAAGTTTTGGCTATAATATTTTAATAAAAAGCCTAGTTTATTGCTAAAAATCGTGGATAATTATGTTATAAAAGTTGGTTATTAGAGCCGTTTTAACAGAATTTTTAACACAAGTTTTTAAAATTGCGGGAAATTTTTAACCCCATTCTGCGTTTAAAAATAAGATTTCCGCTGCCGTTGTTCATTTATATAGTGGCAAACAAAAATATAAATAAACCGTGTTCATTTATAAAAAAAGAGCACAATTGCAACGAATTGAATAATATGACAAAGCAAAATGCAGCTCTGCTGTCGCTGCTTATGCTATTTTAAACCATATTTATTGCTAAAGTAAATTTTAAAATTATAGGCTATTAAAATTTCAGAATTCATATCGGCTGAATTTTTTTGGTGGTGGCTTATTCTATTCTAAATATACACTCGGAGAACAAAAAATGAAGTGTTTTTGTGTCGGCGCTATTTAGAATACTGTTATAAAGCTATAATTACAATTTTTTAAAAAAAATACAAACAGAATTTGTGTGTTTTGTAAGATAATTTGCCGAAATGAAAGGTAAACGCCATCCAAAATGTACCGGGAGCACTTTGCAAACAATCAGTAATTATCATAAGAATAGAGCAATATTTGTTGTTTTTGTTGGGTTTTATTTCGTTTGCGACAATAAAGGGGAATATATTGACGGTAAATTTCAAAATCAATGCGAACTAGTTTTTTTTGTTTATTATACAATTTATTTGATTGGCAATCAGTTAATCCGAGCTTTTTGTGGTTTTATTTAAAAAATCGGGTTAAGTTTTTACTTACCGGGATAAAACACTAGCTTTTTGTTTATTGTTTCACGTGGAACATTCGATAATTGCTTTGCTGGCGCATTTATGCCATAAAATATTGCGATTTATATTAAACGGCTGTTTCACGTGAAACAAATTGTATTCGTTATGTTTGTTATAAAATGGTCGCGTTAAATGTTCCACGTGAAACAAAAAAACACATAAATAGGATATAAAACAAGGAAAAAGGCGGCATTTTGCCCTCTAAAACCTTGAAAATGATAATAAAAGCAATTATGTTTGTTAAATTGCAAAAAAACAGAGCCGCAAAATTGCGGCTCTGTTTATAATAGAGTTTGATATAATTTATACGCCTGTTAAACTGAGTAAGTCAATATTAAAAAGTTTTGCTATGTTTTCCCCTATAATATTGGTGGAGTGCAAGAAAGAGAATATGTGCGACTCTTCTATTATTTGAATAAGCGGTTCTTGTCCTGCGGGTATCAATTTGATAATTATAATCTCTATTGCGGTAAGCGCTATGCCTATTACAAAAAGGTAAGTAACTGCTATTGACCAAATTAACCCGAATATGCGGTCGAAGGTTTTTAATACAGGCAATTTGGACATTTTTCCCAGTAGTGCTTTGATGCCGCGTAAGATATATATCAAAATAACAAATAATATTATCCATAACACTATACCGACAATCAATCCTGCTACAACGTGTCCCATATAGGCTCCGAGCGTATTTAAACTTAGTTCTTGCATAGTGTTAAATATTCGTTCGGACAATTTTGATAAAATTCTTAATATTGATTCCTGTAATACGGCATTAAGTTCTTCTAAGCTGTTAATTGTTACGGTAAATGCGTCGCCTTTAAACCAACCGCCTGCAGTGCCGGCGAAACTGGAAAACAGCGCCATTTTCTTTATATACGGAAGCAAAACAAATGTTAATACTATTGAGCCTAAAAAAGCTATCAGACTGCAAAGTCCGCTAGAAAATTGTTTTGAAAAACCTTTAACCAGCCCTACTATAATTGCAATTAGTATAATAGCGCAAACGGCTATATCTGCATAAAGTCCCAAATCTCTCACCTCCGTTTAATAATGAACCACGTTCATTATTGTAATTCGTCAATTTTTTAACAATTACTGTAGATAGACAAACGAGTTGTCAGTCCTTTAATGTATTACCGCAATTAAGAAAAAACAAACTCGTTATTGATTTGTTTTTTCATTAATTTAATGCTTAACAAGTTGTGCGCCAAATTATTTTACTAAACCAATGTCGTCGAGAACTACAAAAAAACGATAAGTTATCATTAGAAACATCGGCAGTTTGCAATATAAGGGATTTTTGTAAAATCAAGCGCAACGGTTACTCCCGAAAGCATAATTAAATTGCAAATTGTTGTAAGTTATTTATTCTTTAATAACCCCACAACAAATGGCATATTTACCATAGAAGTCTATTAAAGTTCGTTAAGTTATTACAATATAGACAATTCCGGTTGTTGCATTCGAATAGAATTATATTAAACTTTAAAATAGAATTTTACGCAATCTTGTTTTAAAATTTTCTTATCTCGAATCCTATCGCTGACGATGTTGCTTTAAAAGCTCGTCCGGTAAAACACTTTAAACAATATTCTGTAAAGATTCATCTGGCAGAATTGTCCGCCCATTATTATACTATGCATTTATAACGGTATCGGTAAATATTACTAAGATAATCGATTATTTATAAGCACAGTATTCGCATATTACATTTCAGTGTTGCAAAACTTGTTGTCTAATAACAAATTATAGCATAATTATTGTTAAAAATAAAGTATTTTAAAAATTTGCATACAAAAACGGTCAAATAAATCGAAAATTTTCGACAAAAAATGCAGAAATTTAAATAATTTTTAGCCGAAAATCAGCGTTAAACAGGTCATTTTTGCCAACACTTAAATTAAATATTTAAGGAGAAAAATTATGCTAGAAGTAAGTATTTATAACCAAACGGATGTGCAACTTTTGTCAAACGCATTAAAAGAAAAAATAACGTCGCCAATTTATATGTGTATAGGCACGGAAAAGGTTTTTTCGGACAGTCTTGGTCCAAGGGTAGGAAGTATGCTTAATGAAATGATGAATAAGCCTGTTTTTGTCTATGGTTTATGTAATCAAAATATCACTGCCGAAAACTTGTGCCACAGTTACAGTTTTATAAAAGCAATGCATCCGGAAAGTCAAATAGTCGTAATAGACGCAGGCGTCGGCGCAAACGAGCAACTGGGTAAAATTCAATTAACCGACGGCGGCATAGTCCCCGGTGCGGCAACTAACAAAAACCTGCCGATGATGGGCGACGTTAGCATAGTGGGCATTGTTGCAGAAAAAGGTATGGCGGATTTTTATACTCTCAATTCGTCAAAAGACAAGTTTGTTAATGAGGTTGCCGCTTTTATCGCGCAGGCAATAGTATCCGCTTCCGAAGAAACGGCGTAAAAATCGTCATTCAAAGCATATTTTGAGTAAAAACTCTAAAAAATCAAATTTGTAACAGTGCGACAATATATTTTTTAAGCATTGTTCAAGCGAACGTATATATAATAAGGTTACAAATATACTGTAATAAAATGTTTTTTTAAATTATTCGACATATTTAATCAATAAAGTTATGGTTAAATACTTATACTAATGCAGTATGTTTTAGTAACTAAAAATTGACACAAATTTTTTGTTATGCTAAAATAGACAAACAATATGTATTACCAAAGAATACATTTGAACATTATGTGGATAGGTTTGACATAATGAAAGGAGTGGCGGTTTGAATCAAAAAACGAGAGGCATTTTATTCTCTGTATTAGCGGTGGTAATTCTTATCGGCGCGGTTATACTCGGGTGGCAGTTGTTGGGAAACAGCATCACTAAGATAAGCGAGCCCGTATTTAGAGATAATATTGCTCAATACGAAAAGATATCAATAAATATTTACAGTGTAACTTGTATTGACGGAAAAGGTAATAAGTATACCTTTGTAACATTGGACAGAGCGGCGTTAAACGATTTTATTCAAGAAAAATGGGATGAGGAAAACGGCGTTAACCCGAAGTTGAAGGAAAGCGACAAGCGGGGCAATCCTAATTATTACGTTGCCGATCCCAATGCTGTAAGATGGACGGACTTTATTATGCCCGTAGGCGGTATTCTCGTTACTATCTTGTTGGTAGTATTTTTGTACCGTCAAATTGCTAAGCAGAATAACCAAAATATAGATTTCGGTCGTTCGCGCGCAAAAGCGGTGCAGAATATAAAAATACGTTTCAGCGACGTTGCCGGTGCGGAAGAAGAAAAAGAGGAATTGCAGGAAATTATCGATTTCTTAAAAGACCCCAAAAAGTTTTCCGATATGGGCGCGCGTATTCCCAAGGGCGTGTTGCTTGTGGGCCCTCCGGGAACAGGTAAAACCTTGTTTGCAAAGGCAGTAGCAGGCGAGGCGGGAGTTCCGTTCTTCTCGATGAGCGGTTCGGACTTTGTAGAAATGTTTGTCGGCGTAGGCGCAAGCAGAGTAAGAGACTTGTTTGACCAGGCAAAAAAGAATATGCCTTGCATAATCTTTATTGACGAAATTGACGCGGTAGGCCGTCAGCGCGGAGCAGGACTCGGCGGCGGTCATGACGAAAGAGAGCAAACGCTTAACCAGTTGCTTGTAGAAATGGACGGTTTTGAAACAAGCACCAACATTATAGTAATGGCGGCGACCAACCGTGCGGATATTCTTGATCCCGCGTTGTTGCGCCCCGGACGTTTTGACAGACAAATTTATGTTAACCGCCCTGACGTTCGCGGCAGAGAGGCTATTTTGAAAGTTCACGCACGCAAAAAGCCTATCGGACCGGATGTTAATTTCCGTACCGTTGCACGTATTACGGCAGGTTTTACGGGCGCAGATCTTGAAAACCTTTTAAACGAAGCGGCAATTCTTGCCGTGCGCGAAGGCAGACGTTTGATAACGATGGCTGACGTAAACGAAGGTATAAATAAGGTAGTTATGGGTCCTTCTAAAAAATCGCGTCTTGTTACCGAACCCGATAAACGGATTACCGCTTATCACGAATCGGGACACGCAATTCTCGCTTGCGACCTTAAATACTGCGACCCCGTTCATGAAGTAACGATTATACCGCGCGGTATGGCGGCGGGATATACTATGACCCGTCCCGAAAACGACAACAATCACGTTACGAAACAACAATTGTTAGACCAAATTACAATGACTTTGGGCGGCCGCGTTGCAGAAGAGTTGATTATCAAAAACATAAGCAGCGGAGCAAGCGGAGACATCAAGTCGCTTACTCAAACGGCGCATCAAATGGTAACGGAATGGGGTATGAGCGACCGTTTAGGACCTTTGTTCTACGGAAGCGACGGCGAAATTTTTGTCGGCAGAAGTTATCAGCAGGAAAAAGGCTATTCTGACGAAATAGCAAATATGATTGACGAAGAAGTGCGTGATATAGTTGAAAGTTGCCATAAACGCGCAACGGAAATTTTAACGAAAAAAATAGACGTTCTTCACAATATGGCGCGTATTCTTATCGAAAAAGAAACTATCCACACCGAAGAAGTTAATATGCTGATGCAAGGTAAAACGGTAGAAGAAGTAATTGCATATATGGAATCGCACGAACCTCCTATCGAGCAACCGGCTGTTGCTATAGAGCCGACTTTAAAAGACGAAGAAACGCCGACGGTAACAGGAAAAGAAAAGACAAAGGAAAAGAAAACCGATTCCGATAAAAAGGAATAATACCTACTATATTTTATTGACGCGGGCTATCAACCCGCGTCTTTTGCGTAAACAAAAAATACTAGTTCGGTGTTTTTGTGGATATTAACTATTATACAAAATCTTTTCAATCGGTGATTAAAAACGGAAAATCAGTCGTAGTGTCAATTTGTACGGTTTCAATCATTATTCAGGTTAATACAAAGTCGGGATAATTGTTGGCACAACACAAAAAGTATGGTATAATAAAACAACGAACCACATCTAAAAGCGTTTTTAACTTATAAACGACTTCGCGCATTATGCGTTAAATTGATAATAAACTCATACAATAATAAATTTCAAACAACCGTTTGAGAAAAAATTATAGCAGACTATTTCGCGATACCGCGTAATAAATGGAGATTAAAATGAAAAAAATACTGGCAGCAATACTACTGGTAACAATATTTGTACTGACATTTGCTTTAACTGCCTGCAATAACGTTGCGGTTACAAAAGTGTTCCCCCGTTGGGAAGACGAAGAAGAATACGTTTTCGGTATTTCTTTGGCAGACTTTGATGAAGATAAAAAAGGAATTTTTAATACTTACGGAGAAAACAACGATTATTACCGTGATATGGTCATTTCCACTGCGGAAAATGCCGCTCTTTTAACATCGGACGAAATCCGCCCGAATAAGCTTACGGGCGAGTTGGTATATAAAATAAGCAAGGTAGACAATTCCACAAACCGCAAATTCGTTACGGTTCAAAAAATGTATGCGCAATACAGCACGGAAGATTTACAAAATTCCGCCAATTACAGCGATTTACAAAATATGATAGCGGAAGAAGATCCTTTCGGAGATAGCGGTTTTACAACTTTGTATTCCGAAACGACAACGGAAGTTGTATTCAAGAACGAAGCGATAAACGATATTTATATTGTTCCCGTAAGTTCCAAGAAAGTTGAAGACGGATTTTATATCGGCAAGTTGTATCAGGGCGTTTCCAGATATGAAATTTCTACCGAATACAATTTTGAAGGGCGTACTGCGAAAGTTACAACGGTAAAGAAAGACGCCAAAGGCGAAAACCCCGTTAAGGTTGAAAAGGAAAATAAACTCGGTATCGCCAAAGGCGGATATTGTATCGATTCTAATATGTTGTTGCTGTATGTCCGCAGTTTGAGCAAGTCTGCAAACGATTTTGCAAGCAATCCTTCAATTTCCGTATACAATGCGCAAGACAACACCGTGTATACCGCAAGCTTCGGAATAATGAGAGAACAAAAGGTCGTTCTCAATAACGGCGGCTCAGATTTTCTTACGAGTTTAAACGTAGTGGGAGTTACTCTCTCCGGCAAAAAAGCAGGTGTACAAATAACCAATCAAGCGTTTATGATACAAGAAAATTTATCCGATAAACTCGCTACTTACAAAACCGATTTAGTAAACGGCAACAGTAAGTATACAACGGTACGTTTCCGTGTAGGTATCCGCGCTTACGAATTAAAAGAACACAAAACGGAATGGATTGACGCATTAAGCGTTTCTGACGAAAAAGCCAATTCAGTAACGATAACCGTTACTAAGGCGGAAGAAATTGCGTTGATTACCAACGGCGCTATGCACAAAAACGTAAACGTAACTTGGGCGCTCAAAGAAGAAAGCGAATTTGTAAGTATCCGCGACGGTAAAACCTTAGTGGTAAGTTCGTTGCCGACAGAAAAGAAAACAATAACGCTAATTGCAACGTTTACAAGCGGAACGGTAACCGATACTAAGGAAGTGTCCGTTACATTACCTGCGGCTTAATTTAATAAAAACCGACGCGTCAGGACTGTTAAGTTCTGACGCGTTTTTAATAGGTAAAAACGCGCTTGCACACTTGTCCGTTTAAATATTTTATCAAGAGTTATTGCGGCTTGTATTAAAAAATGGTATACTGATAATGACTTAAAACTAAATTTGTTTAAACAATAAAAACTGTTTTATACGGCGCAACAGAGTTATTATATATCAAATTACAAATTAAAGCATTTTTAAAAAGGAAACGAATGATTACTATCTACAAAACCAAAACGATGAAAGACGCGTCGGAATACGTTATGAACAGGCTTAAAACTGTCGACCCAAAAGCGCTGTCTTTTACGCATACGATAATCGTTCCCGACAGGGCGTCGTTTGAAGCGGAACGTCAGCTTTTAAAAACCGTCGGCGGTAGTTTTAACATTCAGGTAAAAACTTTCCGCAGGCTTGCGGCGGACATTTTGCCTAAGTACAATTATTTGTCTAAGCAAGCAGGAATTATGGCTCTGAGCGGAATTATACGCGATAACCGCGATAAACTCGTTTGTTTTACAAAAGGGGTTGAAACAGTCGGTTTTGTAGAGGATATGTATGATACAATAAGTATGATGAAATACTGTAAAATCTCGCCGAGCGAACTTTTAACGGGTGAGTTATCGCGGAGCGTTTCGGGCAAAGCCAAAGATATCGCTCTTTTGTATCAAGCATACTTGGATTTTACGAACGGTAGATTTATCGATTCGGCAGACAAGTTGGATTTGCTCTCGGAAGCGTTGCCGTCTTCGTCCGTAGTTAAAAACGGTTATTTTTATTTGTATGACTTTGACAATTTGTCCGCGCAGGAACTTTCAATAATAGAACAGTTGACCAAACACGCTAGCGGGGTTACTATTGCTTGCTGTGTAGGCGATAAGCCTAAAGACAGATATTTGTATCTAAACGATATTTACACCGGAATACTGGATATGTGTAAGCGTTGCGGCATAACTCCCGTCGAAATTCCCGAAAGCGGAGTCGCCGTAGGAGAATGTAACAAATACGTCAAAAATATAGGAGAAAATTTATACAGATACGAACACGGTACGCCTGTTGAAAGCGATAACTTTGTAGAAATTTTTCAAGGTTCAACGCGTGTGCAGGAAGTTTATGCTTTGGCGTGCCGCGTAAAAAAGTATACGCAAAACGGCGGAAGGTACAAGGATATTTATGTCGTTACAAGCGATGTGGCGGCGTATTCCAATGCAATCAATACAATATTTCCGCAATTTGAAATTCCGTATTTTTGCGATAAACAGTTTGAACTTTCGGGACATCCGTATGCGAGATATATATTAGATTATCTTGCCTTGTGCAAAAATAACGGCAAACTGTCTTTTGTATTGCCCTTTGTTAAAAACTATTTGTTTTGCGGTTTTGATACGGACTGCTCGGACGACGTTTTTATGTTTGAAAACTATTGTCTTAAATACAACGTTTCTTACCGTTACGACGGTTTTTCTTTGGGACGCACAGAACCTTATTTTGAACAGGCAAACGTATTCCGCGGCAAATTTAACAAATTGTACAAGCAAATAACGGTTCCGTCTTCTGCTAAAGTCTGCGAATATATTCAAATTATCAGACGGCTGATAGAGGTGGCCGACTTAAAAAATAAAAACGGATTGTTTGCCGAACAGCAAAAAACGGCAAATCTTAATTACGAAGCCAACGTAACAAGTCAAGTGTGCGACAAGTTTGAATCGGTATTGGTAAATGCCGAAAACGTCATCGGCGAAAGATACGTTTCGTTGGACGAGTTTATCAAAACTTTAACCGCAGGCGTATCGTCGGTAAAAATATCCGTCATACCGGAATATAACGATTGCGTAATGTTTGCCAATATGGCAAAAGCCCGCAAACACGACGTCAAGTATTTGGTTTTGCTGGGCGCAAATTACGGCGCAATGCCCATTGTTAAACGCGACTGTAAGTTGTTATCCGACAATAATATAAAAGATTTGATACAATCGGGTATCAACTTTGAACCGCAGATTTTTACGGAAAACCGCCGCGAGCGGTTCAGTCTGTTCCAGTTGCTACAAGAGCCTACGGACAAACTTTATGTTTCGTATGCGGCGGCTGACGGAAGCGACAGGCTAACCCCGTCTCCCTTTGTAAACGAGTTGAAACGCATATTTGTACACAAAGGTGCAAATTTAACTGAAACAGAACAAGCCGACGAGGAAGCGTACAGCGAAGCACAGGCAATAGCCAAAGTCGTGCTTAACAACAGACGGCTTCAGGACGGTCAAGCGGTCAATATGCCGTCATTTGAAATTCTTAAACAAGAGTATGCTCAAGAAGTTTTGAAATACTCGTTCGATAAAGACAGCAATGTCTCCGTCAGCCGCGGCGCGGAACTGTATCTGAAAAATGCCGCAACAAGCGTAAGTCAACTTACAGACTTTTTCAAGTGTCCGTATTGTTTTTACATTCAGTACGGCTTAAACGTCAAGCCGCGTTCCGTGTCGGAACTTAAAAGCGCGGATTTGGGTAATATTCTTCACGCCGTTTTAGAACAGTACGTCAAAGATATGGACGAAACCGAAACGGACGAAGTAACGCAAAACAAAGCCGATAAATGGTTCGATTACGCATTAAACGACGATTTTTACAAAGGTATGAAAGACGACCGACAAATGGCAGGTACGCTCGATATGCTGCGCGCCGAGTCTCGCCGTATGTGTCAAGTTGTAAAAAAACAACTGTCAAATTCCAAATTTAAAAATATGGCGGCAGAATTGTCATTTGGAGGCAAGTCGGATTTGCCTGCGGTAGAAGTGCCGTTTGACGGAGGTAAATTTTCTCTGGTCGGAAAAATAGACAGGGTAGACGTTTGCGAAGATAAATTTATCGTTATCGACTACAAAAGCGGTGCAAGCGCGGCGCATTTTTCCGAAAAAGATTTGTTTGTCGGGCACAAAATGCAGTTGCTTGTGTACGTCAAAGCAGTTGCGGACAATTATAAACTACAGCCCGCAGGCTTTTATTACTTTAATATGCACAATAATTTTACCGACATAGACGCGGACAGCGTGTATGTTTACAACGGCAGAACGTTAGACGACGTTGACGTGGCGATAAAAATGGATTCCGAATTAAAATCGGGCAAGAGCGAAAAACTTGGATTAAAACTCAATGTCGACGGCAGTCTTAACAAAACGGGCGGCAAACTGCTTACCGCCGGGCAATTTGACAATCAAATATCCTATGCGTTTAAACTTATCCAAAACGCAGGCAATCTTATGCAAAAAGGGTATGCTTCCGTCAACCCGTACAAAGGCACTTGCGATTACTGCGACTACAAGGATATTTGCCATTTCGGAGATATTTACACGCACAACGCGCGCGAAGTAAAATCTCGCAAACTTAAAGAAACGATAGATAAAACGGTGAACGAATGAGCGATAAACGGTATACACAATCCCAACAAAACGTCATAAATTACCGCGGAAGCAATATGCTTGTGTCGGCTTCTGCCGGTACGGGTAAAACAACGGTAATGATAGAGCGGATAGCTGCGCTAATAGAGGAAGGTGCGGACGTATCTCAATTTGTTGTAGTTACTTTTACAAATCTTGCCGCATCGGAGATGAAAAACCGTCTGGCGGCTAAACTGACCGAAAAGAGCGGCAACCCTAAAATATTAGAGCATATCGAAAAATTAGACACTGCTAGTATTTGTACATTACACTCTTTTTGCAGTGAGTTACTGCGCAATTACTTTTATGTCGTAGATATCGACCCTGCATTTACGATACTGGACAGTTCAACCGTTGCCACTCTACGCTCTAACGCTTTGGACGATACGTTTAAATACTTTTTTGAGCAGGACGACCAAGTGTTCCGTAAAACATACAAAATTTTTTCCACCGCGCGTAAGGAAGAAAATTTTAAATCAACGGTTTTAAAATTGTACGAATTTTCAAGACGTATTCAAAATTTTGAAGAATGGTACGCCAAAACGCGTCAGAACTTTGTTGATTTCAGCGAAGATAATCCCATAATAACTACGCTACTGCAAGATATTGCGCAAAGTATAGGTTATTATAGCAGTAATATGTCGGCAATTGCGGATAGGTGCCAAGAGGAAGGACTGCCCTTTGAACAAACGGTGCGCAGTAATGCCGAACAGTTTAAACGCGTCCGTCTGGACAGTTTACAAAATGCATTAAGCGACTTGTGGAAGATAAATTTGCTTTCTTTGCCGCGTCATAACAAAAAAATAAGCACCGATATCGAGGACAGCATACGCGCCGACTATAAGGGGCTTGTAGCCGATTTTAAAAAGTTCGCCGACGGGTACGCATCGCTCAGCCGCGGACGGACAGTTTCCGAAATGTGGGAGGAAACTAAATTTGCCGTTACTTATACCGATAAACTTGTCGAAATAATTACCAAATTCGATTCGATTTTCTTTGAAATGAAAAAACAGCGCGGGGGTTTGGACTTTAACGACCTAGAACACCTGACTTTGCGTATTTTAAACGATGACGAAGCGAATTCGCAAATTCACGAGCGTTACCGCTACGTTTTTGTTGATGAGTATCAAGATACCAACCCCATACAGGAAGCAATAGTATCCGCTTTGAGCGGCAACGGCAACTTGTTTATGGTGGGCGACGTCAAACAGTCCATTTACGGTTTCCGCGGTTGCGAACCGTCCATATTTGTCAATAAGTACAATGTTTACAAGCAAAATACTTGCGGCTATGTAGAAGAATTGAACGACAACTTCCGCAGTAACGTCAAAATTATCGAATTTGTAAACGACGTGTTCGATTGCATTATGACGACGGAATTCGGCAAAGTCGATTACGCAAATACGGCAAGGCTCCACGGAGTAAAACCGCCCGTATTAAAAACCGTTTCTACAAAAATAGATTTTGTAGTGCAGGTAGAAAAGGAAGAAACAGAGTACGATTCGGTTTACGATATTACCGCGGCGGCGGACGAAAGCAGTTATGTAAATCAGGGCGAACTAATTGCTCGCAATATCAAACAGTATGTCGGTATGGCGTATAAGGACGGCGATAATACCAAACGTATAAACTACGGCGACATAGTAATACTTATGCGTTCGCTAACCGCTAAGGCAACGGATATTTACAACGCGCTTGTCAATAACGGCATTCCTGTCGTTGCCAACTTCCGCGCCGACGAAACTGCCACGCGTGAAATTAAAGATTTTGTCAATTTGCTCAGAGTAATAGACAACCCCTATAACGATATCTACGTTGTGGGCGCGTGTTTGTCGCCGTTCGGCAAATTTACCGAAAACGAACTGGGCATTATCCGTTTAGATACCGAAGGGCGTGTTCCGTACTACTCGCGTTTAATAAATTATCTTGAAACGGGCAATGACGAAAATATCAAACAAAAAATCACGGAATTTTTACGTTTTGTAGACGGTATGCGTTTTTATTCGCGCAGTGCAACCGTTTGCGAAATTGCTCTAAAAGTAATAAAGGACAAACACTACGATATGTATGTGCAGGGCTTGCCCAACGGCAGTTTGAGATTGCGCAAACTGTACGGCTTTATCGATAGGGTACGGGGCGCGTCCTATGCCGACAGCGTAGACAAATTTTTGTCCTATCTGGACGAATCCGTCGACAACCGCGCCGAAGAAGCGCCAAGCGAAACAAATGCGGTAAGGCTTATGACAATGCACGCGTCTAAGGGGTTAGAGTTTCCCGTAGTC
Source organism: uncultured Clostridia bacterium (assembly GCA_947053925.1). Lineage (GTDB taxonomy): Bacteria > Bacillota > Clostridia > Christensenellales > CAG-314 > Fimimonas. The sequence continues at coordinate 1,314 of CAMRUG010000001.1, read as the reverse complement.
ATTATTGCAGGGATAGAAACGCAATTCCGTTTCGATTACCAGCCTGTCGAAACAAACGTAGATATGGGTCTTGCGGTAAAGTACTACAATTTCGACAATATGAAAGTATCAAACACTTTGGGCGTTGCCGCTTGCGGTATGTTTAACAAAATTAAACAGCGCGAAGAAGAAATGCGCCTGTTGTACGTTGCTATGACGCGCGCAAAATACGCGCTTAACATTGTGGGAACGGCAAGCGAAAAACAACTGAACGCTCTGCCTAAACTGCCTGCAAAAGCAATGTCGCATCTCGATTGGATACTTTTGGCTGTAAAACAGCGTTACGCCGACGAAGACTGTCAAATTGCCAACAGCGTCGAAATCAACGTTGTAACAGAACCTTTGCTTACTAAAACGCCGACAGTAAGTCATCTGCTGTGCGAACAACGCACCGATAGAGAAAACGTATTGTCGCGTATCAGCAAAAAATACGGGTATCAAGCCCAAACGGAAATGCCGCAAAAAATTGTCAGTTCGGCATTGGACAAGGAATACCTAGACGGCGACAGCGATGACGAACGCACAACGCGTTACATAAAGCCGCTTCACGAAAACGCCCACCGCAACTTGATAGGTACGGCTTATCACAAGGTATTGCAATATGCGCCCAATCTTGCAAGTCAAGATGAAATACGCAAAACAATTACCGCGCTTGTAGAAAACAACCAAATAGACAAGCAGTTTGAAAATAAACTGTCGGTAGAAAAAATACACAAGGCATTGCACAATTCCCAACTTGTAAAGTTGCTTGACGGCTCGCAAATATACCGCGAAATTCCCTTTATGCTGTATGTGCCGTATAATCAGGTGGCAAAAAGCGGCAAGTTTACGGATGACGTAATGTTGCAGGGCATTATTGACTTGCTTGCGATTAACGGCAATAAAGCCACGGTGGTGGACTACAAGTATACTTCAAACAGCGGTAAGGTAAAGGATAACTACACTGCACAGTTAAACAGTTACAAGTTGGCGGTAGAACGCATTTGCGGAATAACGGACGTAACTTGTTATGTGCTGTCCATCGATGACTGTAAACTGATAAAATTTTAGTATTGTTTCAACTGCGGAGCGTTAACTATAAAACGCTCCGCTTTTTGTTTGTTAATTTTTATATTTTATTATTCGTTTCCATAAGCAAAATATCAGTAAAAATGCATTGTTATCTTTGCAATCAACTCGTAAAAAACAATCTTATTCGTCTTACTTTTAAACATTAAGAAAAAAAAACAAATGAGACAATTTTTTGACAATCTCAATTTCTGTGTTATGCTGTAA